>NZ_BLYC01000030.1 GCF_019721995.1 Bathymodiolus japonicus methanotrophic gill symbiont
AATGCAATGGCATACAAAAACAAAAAAATTCAAGAGCTATCCAACTCCGTTCTCTACTAGAGTAGGTGCATTTAATGCTTTTGATAATTTATTTAAAAAATTAAAAGATAGTATTTTGATTGTATCTTATTCATCTAACTCCTTACCTACCTTAAATGAAATGGTTGCTCTTATGGCAAAATATAAACAACATGTAGAAGTTATTTCAATTGATTATCGCTATTCAGTAGGAAATCAAGGACACAGGTTAATAACAACAAAAATGAAGTTAAAGAATACTTATTTATAGGATATTGATTTGATAATTTGGTACTTAGGAAATACTACAGTAAGGAGTCCGTATCGTTTACGAGATGGGCTGATTGCGTTAAGTTCATCATCCCTACAAGGGAATTTAAGAGGGGAAGAAAAAGAAAAGGAATTGTGTAAATTATTGGCAAATAATGGCATTGTTTCCTCAAAAGGTGATGTAACCTATAGTGTTGGAAGAAAATGGAGATCAGTACTTTCAAAACTAGGATTCTTATATCCTAAGCTAACAGGACAACAATCTAAGTTTCAAGATGAACTAGGATTAGCCGATACAATTACAGAAAATGGAAAGCGTTTAATTAACTCTGAAATTGTAACGGGTTGGCAAGAATGTTTTTTACGTTCACTAGCTGCTTATTATATCCCTTCAGTTTTAGAAAATAGGCATAATTGCGAGGTGTTTTCTCCACTTCGGCATACCTTAGCCATAATGATCGAGCTAGAAATAAGAACTGGGGAAAGTAAACTTAATTTCTTAGAAATGGGATTAATAGTACAGATTACTTCTAAAAATGATGGTGTGACAACAGTTACAGATCGTATTTTAGGTTTTAGAGCAGATAGAGAAACAGCAAGTAGAAAACGAATATTTGATCAAGAAGCACTAGATGCTGCCGCTAATACATATAATTTACAATCTGGAACATTTAAAGATTATGCCGATACAAATTTACGTTACCTAAAAGCAACAGGCTTAGTACAAAGCAAAGGAAAAGGAATAGCTCTTGTTCCAGAAAAACGAATATTTATTGAAGAATTAGTCAACGACACTAGCATACCAAGTAATGATTTATCATATATACAATCATTATGTTCAGGTGCTACTCTGCCTACAGATGAACCAGTTGGAGCAATGGCAGTCCTGAATGATTTAGTCTCTCAGCTAAATAGCCGAGGAAATCCTTACTCTTTAGATGAAAAAAATACAGATACGCCAGCCGATATAGCTATTATTAGACATGAAATAGAAGCTCAACTATCAGAACTTAATGAATTAGATTATGCAACACAGCAATCGAACTATATAGAAGAAATAATAGGATATATGGATTTGCTTATTACAAGGAAATCATCAAAAGAATTAGCTAATGGCAATACTATTGGAATTCCAAAATCAGAAGCCCCTGCTTATTTTGAATGGACAATTTGGCGTGCTTTCCTTGCTATTAATTCATTGGTAAACCAACCTTGGGAAGCAAGACGCTTTAAAATAGATCAAGATTTTTTACCTGTTGGTACCGCACCAGGAAATGGGTCTGATATAATTTTTGAATTCGATAATATGATATTAGTCGTTGAAGTAACATTAACCACCTCATCTCGTCAGGAAGCAGCAGAAGGTGAGCCTGTACGTCGTCATGTAGCAAAGTATGTCGAATGTTTTTCCTCATCTGGTAAACAGGTGTTTGGACTATTTTTAGCCGTTAGTATTGATACTAACACAGCAAATACTTTTCGCCTTGGTGAATGGTATCTCAAAAATGACCAAAAGATTGATATTCATATTGTTCCTATAGCCTTAGCTGATTTTAGAGACATAATGATAGCTTCATCCGATGATGTATCGGTAATGCTTCCAAAGCTTCAAGAATTATTACGTAACTGTCGAATGTATAGCAATAAAGACGCTCCAGAATGGAAAATTAAAATATCAGAGCTTTCAAAGAATGTGGCTAAGAATATACATTCTTAACATTAATTAAAAGGGTGAGGCTCTTGCAAAAATGAATAACAGACATAATATTATGCTTATTGACAGCATGAATTGCTTGGTTTAATCAAGCTTTAGCTTGCGCCCCTCGCCTTGCCCTTGGTTCATTTCTTGCCCACTGGAAACATCAAGGGGCTGTATCCCCCCGTGTCAGGATAGTTTTCGCCTTATTTGAAAAATAATAACTCAAACAAGGGGAAGAAAAATAAAACCATGACAACTCAATACCCAAAAGAAAGAAAAGATGCCATCATTAACAAAATGCTTCCCCCCTTAAATATGAGCGTACCTGAATTAGCTAAGGCCGAAAATATTCCTTACGGAATATAGCACCCCAAAGAGTCAAGACAGATTTTTCAACAATCCTTATTCCATATTCCTAAGCCGCTTCATTCTGCTGTTCATTAGCTAAAATACTTTCTCTATATACATTCATTGGTTTTTTATAGTCCAGGGTTTCATGAAACCGTTGATGATTATAAAACTCAATATAGTCATCAACATCTTCTATTAACGCTCTAATTGAACCATATTCATTTAAATAAATACGCTCACATTTTGCACTTCGCCAAAACCGTTCAATACAAATATTATCCGTTGCTCGTCCTTTTCCATCCATAGAAATAGTAATGCCTTTGTTTTTTAGTCGTTGGGTATGAATTTCACTGGTGTATTGACTGCCTTGATCCGTATTAAAAATTTCAGGTGTTCCGTAGAGAGAAAGCGCTTCATCTAATACATCCATAACTAAAAAAGAATCCATTGTGTTTGATATTTTATGGGCGAGCACTGCTTTTGAGTGCCAATCAATAATCGCCGCTAAATAAACCATCCCTTCTTTGGTTTTAATATAGGTTATATCTGTACTCCAAACTTGGTTAGCGTGTGATATATCAAGATCTCTAAGCTTATAAGTATATTTTTTATGTTCTTTTATGGGGATCGTTGTATTGACTTGTTTTACCGCTAATACGGCTTTCAAGCCCATCTGCTGCCGATAACTCGCCACCGTGTTTAAACTGACTTTAAAACCACCTTCAAGCAACTGCTGGTGTACTTTAGCCGCACCATAAATAGGGATGTCTTTAAAAATGTGATTAATCTGAGTTTTGATCTCTTCTTTCTTTTTATTCTCTCTTTTTTTGTAATAGAGATTGCTTCTATTTAATCCTAATAATGCACACTGCTGTGTTAGAGGTAGAGTGTTAAGCTTGGGCTCAATCAACTGTTTTCTATCAGATGAGTCCAAGCTTTTTAGCTTTTTTTCGAGCCACTCCTTTTCAACCGTCATTTTTCCTACGATTTTTGTGAGCATCTCATTTTGTTCTTGAGCTGCTAATAGATCCTCTTTGTAATCTTTAACGGCTTTGGAGGGCTCCATTGCTATTTCTGCATTGTCTAAGAATATTTTTTTCCAGTTTTGTAGGTTCTTAGGTGTGATGTTATTTGCACTGGCAATTTCTTGCAGTGTTTTTTCATTCTTTAAAACTTCTAATACCAACTTGCTTTTAAATTCAGCACTGTAGACCGTTCTTTTTCTGCTCATTTTAATACTCCAATTTTTTACAAATAGTAACTAATTTGGAATAAGATTGCTTTGATTTCTTGTCTGGATTTGCTGGGGGATTATAGTTTGAGCCAGCCCCATTTTATTCTTGCGACTCTCTTTAGGGAGGGCTTTTAGCGCTTCATCGAATTTACGCCGCGCATGTGCCATACACCCCACGAGGATACAATCATCTGATGCCAGTGCATGATAGCCTGCATAGCCATCTACCTGCAAGTGACCTGAAAAGGCCCGCAAGAAGCTTTCAGCATGCGCTCCTGCCCGCGTTGGCTGATAATCATACAAAACGATCGGGTGCTCGGATTCATGCCCACCACTCTGATAGAGCCACATATAGGATTTCGATTTCGTCTCTCGACCATCCCGAATCACATTTAAGGTTGTTTCATCGGCCTGGAGGATCTTCTGTAGAATCAGCAGAGCATGCAGTCGATCATAAAAGGGCAGGAGCAATTCAGCGGACTTTAATACCCAGTTAGATAGCGTGGCACGAGAAAGGTCAACACTTAAGCGCTTGAAAATGGTTTCCTGCCGGTAAAGTGGCAGGCTATCCATGAACTTGGCGACAATAATGTAAGCTAATAAACTTGCCGAGGCAAAACTACGAGGAATGGGCTGTGCGGGTTTTGGTGCACTGATAATGCCATTTTCACAGGTGCGGCAGCCATACTTGATCTGTATATGTTCAATGACTTTGATCTGGGCAGGAATGATTTCTAGCTGCTCTGACTTGTCTTCGCCAGCCTCATGCAATGCATGACCGCAGGCACAAAAACGCTCTGCTTCAGGTAATTCATAACGGATAACTTCGCGCGGGATATCTCTGGATAATGGCTTGCGGCCTGGCTTTTTACGCTGATAGCTTAGGGTTTCTTCAGGGTCGGAATCATCCTGCTTTAAGCTATCAAGAATGGACTCCGCTTCATTAAACAACTCCATTTGACCCGGACATTTCTCACTGGAGGTGCCAAAACGCTTATGTTGCAACAGACGAAACTGCTCCTCATACCATGTCAGTTTTTCCTGTAATTGATCCACTGTCGACTGATAGTCCAGCACCATTTTGTGCAGTACATTCGTCTCGTCTGGCAGTGTTTCAGGAAGTGATTTCATGGTGTTTATTATACCACCAAACAGGGTTAAATAAGCATTTAACTGGCTGTTTTATTAGATATTTTCCACGTAAAATAACGGCAACAAATCAATTATTTATTAAGCCAGAAATAGCGGTATGAGCTTGCGCTTGCCGATAGGATAAACCCTCCAGTAATCAGTGTAATTCACGTAAGGTTAATGATAACGGATGTTCGTTTAACTCGGTTGGCCACTGAAACTTCCCCTTATCCAGGCGCCGATAATAAAGCCAGAACCCATTACACTCCCAATAGAGTATTTTCAGTTTATCGCGAGAGCGGTTACAAAAGACAAAAATACTTCCGGCAAAGGGATCATGGCCAAACTGTTCCGAAACAATCAGTGACAGACCATTGATAGATTTACGCATATCAGTAACGCCGGTCGCCAAAAACACTTGATTAACAACAAGCCCGTTTATCATGAGATAGACCTAACCAGTTTCAGTAGCGGCTTTAATGATGCAAGTTCTGTACTGGCACAAATTTCCAGACTGAAGCCATTAGAATGAGTCACTTTGATAACTGATGAATCAGCAGGTACGCCTGATCCGTTCAACATGTCCTCTGCAACCAGTGTTACCGGAACCAATTGCTTGGCTTGTAACACTGGTGGAGCGAGCGAACTGAATTGCTTTTTGTAATAACTGAAGATATGCGGCTTGATATCATGGGCTTTGCAATACCCGACCTGAGTTAAACGACTGGCTTGCCATTGCGGTATATGATTTTGCATAGCCGCTTTATTTTGAGATGGACTCATAAATTACTCCTGAGTTAATTGGAGGTATTAGTCTGCCATTTTTTATATTGGTTTAGAATGTGTACTTTAATTGACGCTTACAGATATACTGGGTATAAGTCCACAAAACAAAATGCTTATCCGTTTATATGCACCAGCAATAATATGCATGGCTAGTTCTCTGATTATTCAAACTATAGGGCAAATATTTTATGAGCGCATGACAGCTTCACGAAATCTATTTGTTTTAGCAGAAAATATATAAACAGGATCAAGCTGGATTAGTTTAATTATTCTGGTTTTAGGTGTTCTTTTATTTATCGTCTTTACCTTTCGTTTGTGGAAATGGGATAAAGGTGAAGAGCTAGAAGTTTGTCATGTATGTAGCGGTATGCTTTCATAAAAAAATGGTAGATTTGGTGTTTATTATAAATGTTTGGCTTGTAGCTCTTCGCATTCAAGAAAATAAAAAGTAACAAATTTCCCCTTAAATAATATAGGAAACATTGAATATGTCAGAATCAGAAAGCATCAAAGCAAACATTGCTTTTCACGAGAAAATGTTTTTTGCCGCTATCGCCGCTTTAATGCACCTCCTTACACACAAGTCCTAAAATACGCCTTTTAGCTTTCTGGCCATTTGAATACCATATACGCAGTCCTGAATCCTCTGAAAACCGATCCAAATACTTTTCGCACCAGGGTCACCATCTGATTTACGCCCTAAAAAACCACCCAATGTCGCTAAATTTCTTAACACGGCATTCAGTGTAGGCACTTTTTTGGGTATCTTTTTGTCCAATAAACCATAAGATGATTTCCATTCTAAAGGATCAAAGATTAATTCAGCAGGCAAGTCAGGACAGATGCGACCTAAGCGCATAAGATACATCACCCGCCAAGCAATAACCATGGCCATGACTAAGGCTTTTTCAATGCGCTCTTTACTGGATAATTGAAGCTTTTCAACCTTGCAGCCCACTTTCAAAATATCAAAAAACATTTCTATTTCCCAGCGACAGCGATACCAGTCAATCAACTCACAGGCTTGATCTTCACTTTCTACCCTTCGATTGCTTAATAAGCGCCATATGAGCGGTGACTTCCCTTTAGGCGGGTTGATTTCTTTTGCCTGAACCAAAGTTACTTCAATACCTATAATCCCCCAGCAAATCCAGACAAGAAATCAAAGCAATCTTATTCCAAATTAGTTACTATTTGTAAAAAATTGGAGTATTAAAATGAGCAGAAAAAGAACGGTCTACAGTGCTGAATTTAAAAGCAAGTTGGTATTAGAAGTTTTAAAGAATGAAAAAACACTGCAAGAAATTGCCAGTGCAAATAACATCACACCTAAGAACCTACAAAACTGGAAAAAAATATTCTTAGACAATGCAGAAATAGCAATGGAGCCCTCCAAAGCCGTTAAAGATTACAAAGAGGATCTATTAGCAGCTCAAGAACAAAATGAGATGCTCACAAAAATCGTAGGAAAAATGACGGTTGAAAAGGAGTGGCTCGAAAAAAAGCTAAAAAGCTTGGACTCATCTGATAGAAAACAGTTGATTGAGCCCAAGTTCACCTAAATCTAAATTACAAAATTCCATTTCTGCCCAAGTCTCAGTCATCGTTACTAAATAATGAGATTTTACACTCTTATATCAGACTTGTGTGTAAGGAGATGAGCTCAGATGGTGGAGCTAGAATCACCACCGGTTGATATTTCGGATAGTATAAAAAAATCCAAAGAGCACGTATCGGGGAAAGAGTCATTAAGAATAGCTCTCTTGTATTTTTCTACTGTATATATCCCCCTTAGTTTTAAAGATATCAAAGAAATTGCGCAAAAGTTAATAGAAAATCCATCTATTATCAATGATATTACCTCGACAATAATAGCTCAAGATGGTCGTTGTGTTGCAAATGTACCTGGCATAAGTTCTGATGGCGAGGATGCTGCTCTCAATCATCAAATTCAAACAAACTTTCGGATAAATACATTTTTTGCTGCAGAAGGACATATTTTACCCGCTTTATATAAGCTTCATGATGAGTATTCAGTTACCCTGCCTATTTTAATCTCTCTATGTGAGTGCTCGGTATTAGTTCCTAAAGGCAGAGAAAATTTAACCGCTTACGCTTTGTGGTTGGGTTTTAATCGTGATTTTGGTAATGCTATTCATTTACTTTGCCCCCAATTTGAAAACATGATTCGTGTTGAATTAAAACGAGTTGGAGCTCATACACGTCCTATAACTAACAACCACATTGAGCATGAAATATGTCTAAGTAGTTTGATGGACTTACCTGAGTGTAAAGAAGTGTTTGGTGAAGATTTGGTATTTGAAATAAAATCGATTTTTACCGACCCTTTGGGGAGTAATTTACGCAATGATGTAGCTCATGGTTTACTAGATGATAGCAGTTCCTCAAGCATCCAACGCTGAAAATCAGGGAAACGTAGCCTAAGCGAAGTGATGATTTTTAGTTTGATTTTTTAACATGGGTTTTATTAACCTGAAGTTTCCCAATAATTATTTATGGTAAAATTGAAACTATGCTACAACTATATGAAAAAAATAGTCTTTCATTCGTTTCAAATGCTATTGCCTAAGGGGAATTAAGTAGGGGTTTGCTATAAACATGGCAAAACCACCTAAAATAAACCTCGATACACCAGCATGGTGTATTTCAGCTACTCAATAATTGGGAAACTTCAGTTATTAACTATCTTCCATAATTTCTTCAAGGTCGCGATACGAAACGCCATACCTGACATAAAAGAAAACAGCATAAAGAATGACATCTTTTTTGGAAAGTGAGTGCCTTTGAAGCTGAGCATATGATCGTAAGCGTCAATTCTCTCCACCTAAACAAGCTGCCCCAATTACTTTAGAGGCTTAATTTTTTCAATCAAGTTCCAGGGCAAAAACTGATCCAGTGCTTCTGGTTCATAATGCCTACCCAGCTTGGGTAGTTCAGTTAATAGGTATTTCAGGTAATCAAAAGGTTCCAGGTTATTAGCAACGGCTGTTTGCACAAGACTGTAAAGTAGTGCGCTGGCATTTGCACCGCGTGGTGTCTGGTTAAACAGCCAGTTTTTACGTCCAATCACAAACGGTTTGATATGCCGTTCAGCTGCATTATTATCAATTTGTATATTACCGTCATCAATATAGCGGATCAAGCTACCCCACTGGTTAATAGTGTAACGAATGGCTTTACCTAACAACGCAAATGATAAGTAATTTATATTCATTGATTTATTAAGAAAAAAAACCAAAAAAAATCAAAACCCAAAACCTCTAAAACTTTATTAAAAACAATATCTTAAGTGGAATATTCTCAACTATAAATGCATTATATATAAACATAAAAACAAAAACCAAGAAAAAGCAAAACAACGTAAATGACAAAGGGTTTATATCTCATTGTATATATATATTTATTGATTTCTTAAAAACAAAAACCCTAAACCCTTAAAAACCTGTTAAAGACGCCCCCCCCCCTTAAGGGGGGGGGGCGTCTTTAACTATAAATGTATTTTATACAGCTATAAAGGGTATAGATTAAGCTTTCTTCTAAAGCCTTCTCCTTATTAATTTGTTTTGCTTTTTCTTGGTTTTTTCTTTTAAGAAATCAATAAATATATATATACAATGAGATATAAACCCTTTGTCATTTACGTTGTTTTTATTTTTCTTGGTTTTTATGTTTATATATAATGCATTTATAGTTAAATACAATCCCTTTAAGGGGTTGTTTTTAATAATGTTTTAGGGTTTATGGTTTTGATTTTTTTTTGGTTTTTTTTCTTAAGAAATCAATAAATATATATACAATGAGATATAAACGAATTATCACTTAGGTTGTTTTGGTTTTTTTTGCGTAGTTGAGGCGTCTACTCTTTAAAAGAAACTTACCCATCATTGCTTATATCAAAAATGTAGTTTAGCTTCCTATGATGAAGCTAGTACTTGAACAGGTTCTGTCGCATAAAGTTCACTTCTCCGCGTTACCTGCTATCATGAGTCTCAATTCGAATAAAATAAGGTTCATATGCTTAGTTTTAAATGGCGTCATTTTGAAAAAGAAATCATTCTCCTAAATGTCAGATGGTACTTGGCTTATCCACTCAGTTATCGCAATCTTGAGGAAATAGCTGAAGAACGAGGCTATCATGTTGACCACAGCACCCTTAATCGGTGGTTGATAAATTATGCACCTGAATTAGAGAAAGAATTTCATAAAAAGAAGCGTCCTGTTAATGGACGGTGGCGGATGGATGAAACCTATATTAAAGTCAAAGGAGAGTGGAAATATTTTTATCGTGCCGTTGATAAAGAAGGCAATACCATTGACTTCTTACTCACCGCAAAGCGTGATATGAAAGCAGCCAAGCGCTTTTTTAAGAAAGCCATTAAGAGAAATGGCCGCCCTGAATTAGTCAATATTGATAAGAGTGGTTCCAATAAAGCAGCGCTTAATAGCATCAATAAGGAAGACTCAGATACCCCTAAAGTGGAACCCATTGTAATCCGTCAATGTAAATATTTGAATAATATTATCGAACAAGATCATAGGAACATTAAACGAATAACTCGCCCTATGTTGGGTTTTAAAAACTTCCATAGCGCCCAAAAAACATTAGCAGGTATTGAGATAATGAAAATGATCAAAAAAGGACAAATGTTCGGAGGGGATGGTTTGTCTCCTGCAGGACAGTTTTATTCATTAGCTGCATAAAGGTCAGTTATAACCAAGTTTTGCCGTCACGATAAGTTCTTGCCACAGAACCCCAGGTTAGAAAGTAGCCCTGTTTATGAAGGGATTAAGACTGACCTTTTCAGGATTTCGTATTTATAATCCCCCAGCAAATCCAGACAAGAAATCAAAGCAATCTTATTCCAAATTAGTTACTATTTGTAAAAAATTGGAGTATTAAAATGAGCAGAAAAAGAACGGTCTACAGTGCTGAATTTAAAAGCAAGTTGGTATTAGAAGTTTTAAAGAATGAAAAAACACTGCAAGAAATTGCCAGTGCAAATAACATCACACCTAAGAACCTACAAAACTGGAAAAAAATATTCTTAGACAATGCAGAAATAGCAATGGAGCCCTCCAAAGCCGTTAAAGATTACAAAGAGGATCTATTAGCAGCTCAAGAACAAAATGAGATGCTCACAAAAATCGTAGGAAAAATGACGGTTGAAAAGGAGTGGCTCGAAAAAAAGCTAAAAAGCTTGGACTCATCTGATAGAAAACAGTTGATTGAGCCCAAGCTTAACACTCTACCTCTAACACAGCAGTGTGCATTATTAGGATTAAATAGAAGCAATCTCTATTACAAAAAAAGAGAGAATAAAAAGAAAGAAGAGATCAAAACTCAGATTAATCACATTTTTAAAGACATCCCTATTTATGGTGCGGCTAAAGTACACCAGCAGTTGCTTGAGGATGGTTTTAAAGTCAGTTTAAACACGGTGGCGAGTTATCCGGTAGCAGATGGGCTTGAAAGCCGTATTAGCGGTTAAACAAGTCAATACAACGATCCCCATAAAAGAACATAAAAAATATACTTATAAGCTTAGAGATCTTGATATATCACACGCTAACCAAGTTTGGAGCACAGATATAACCTATATTAAAACCAAAGAAGGGATGGTTTATTTAGCGGCGATTATTGATTGGCACTCAGAAGCAGTGCTCGCCCATAAAATATCAAACACAATGGATTCTTTTTTAGTTATGGATGTATTAGATGAGGCGCTTTCTCTCTACGGAACACCTGAAATTTTTAATACGGATCAAGGTAGTCAATACACCAGTGAAATTCATACCCAACGACTAAAAAACAAAGGCATCACTATTTCTATGGATGGAAAAGGACGAGCAACGGATAATATTTGTATTGAACGGTTTTGGCGAAGTGCAAAATGTGAGCGTATTTATTTAAATGAATATGGTTCAATGATGGAATTGAAACGGCACATATGATCCGAAAGGGACAGTTGTCTGAGGAAAATATTCCTGCTTATAAGCAGTTTATGGCTTTAGCAGGATAGTTATGCCTGAAGACCAGGAGGTCTGCGCTTTTGATGATTATTGCGACAGAACCAATTAGTTTATTCTGATGTAAGAAAATAATTCCATGCTATACTACTAAAACTGAAGTTTCCCAATAATTATTTATGGTAAAATTGAAACTATGCTACAACTATATGAAAAAAATAGTCTTTTCATTCGTTTCAAATGCTATTGCCTAAGGGGAATTAAGTAGGGGTTTGCTATAAACATGGCAAAACCACCTAAAATAAACCTCGATACACCAGCATTGTGTATTTCAGCTACTCAATAATTGGGAAACTTCAGTACTAAAAGGTACTACCTCATAATAAAGGATATTTTCCATGGCTACATCAGTCAAACTTGATGACAATTTAAAAAAATCGCATTCAACATCTTGCAAACTTACGTCACCGTTCAGCACACTGGATTATGCGTGAAGCAATAAAAGATTATGTTGACCGTGAAGAAGCAAGAGAAAATTTCAAACAGGAAGCTTTAGATTCATGGAAGTCTTATCAAGAAACGGGACGACATTTAACGGGTAAAGAAGTCAGCAGTTGGTTGAAAGAGTGGAGCACAGATGATGAAAAAGAGATTCCTCCATGTCATGAGTAATCATTACCGAAAGAGGCAGCCCAGGAACTAGAACGTTGCCGACAATTCCTTTCTGAAAAAACCTTCATGCAATGAAACGAGCAGGTTTTGCAATTGAGCATAAATTTATAGTTTTTGAAACAGAGACAGAAATAGGTAGACCACAGGCGCGCCATGCTACCTCACAACATTCTGGGACTCCTGTCACCAACATTCATTCGCCTACGCAGCGAATGGGAGATGCCTTGGTCGCCCTGCGGCCCTCTACAACTACGCGCAAAACCCTGCTCCGTTAAGGCTCCCACACATGGCTTGACGGCTATTCGGAATGCAATTCTTTGCCTCCCTCGCGCGCTGCTAGCGCACTTCGGATTGGCGAATTGCCCTGTCGCCTACCACGGACTAAAAATCATCACTTCGCTTTGGCTCCGTTTCCCTGATTTTCAGCGAATGAAGTTTATTTATGTGGTACTTGCTATTGCAGTATTAAGTTTATTTGGTTGTACTTCTTCTCCACGTAATGAGGTGATAATTAATGATCAGACTGCAAGCTTTGGGGTTTGTGCATTGACTGAACCTGAAGTAGTAGCCAGCAGTAATGTCCATATTGTGATCCGTTACCTTGATAAACATAGAAAAACAGCTGTTGGTCTAGCAGAGCGTTGGTGTTCTGAAAGAGGCTTGCAGGCAAGCGAAGAGATAACTAGTTGTGCTGGTTGCTGCAAAATGGGAGTTAATTGTCGATGAGTTATTTTATCAACAGCACTCATCCTAGAGGCTTATCCTTTTATATTATTAGCTTTTTATCTTTATTAGCTTTTTCAGTATCAGTAAGTGCTCAAGACTTTCATTGGGCTGGTGTCGGCTTTATGGGGGATTATGCAAAAAGGGATACACTGTATCCTTACTCTTCAAGAGTGTTTGATGATCATTCATGTGATAACACGTCATGCTTTGAAGTATTTAGTCGTACTGTGTTCAAGGGCCAAAAAATTGCAGGTGGAAAGGTTAAATTTACACAAGCAGAGCCGGGAACTAATGCTATTGGCGTTGCTTTAGCCATCACTTATGAACGCCTGATTGTTGATGAAACAGTAAACTCTCATTATACGAATAAAAATACACTTAACTCGATAGCTATCTTTGGAAGCCTTTTATTTATGGATTTAGATAGCAACAAGTTGGTTGGCGCGGTTCCAACATATATTCGTTACGACACGGCATCGAACGGCAAGATTTCCGACAAAGAAATGTACGGCATTGTAAAAGCGATGCTTGTAAGCAATGAGTTGAAAATAAATTTTGCTTCAGATGCACTTAGTCGCGCTAAGAAATATTCATTACCTAGTGACAAGGTTCGTAGAGCGCAAATTGTTGAAGTCAGTAGCAGTACTAAAGTTAATGATGTGATTGGCTATAGTAAAGATGCTATGAATTATTTTACTATGCAGCTAGCTCAGGTGTTCGAAGGTGTATTAATGACTGAAACTGGCATTCAAATGCTACCATCTAGTGTAGGGCATATTGTTGGCGGAAAACTCAAAACTCGTCTTAGTTCTGGAAATAGAGTAATAGAGCTACCTGAACCAGATGTTGCAATAAAATTGAATTTAGCGAAATTGGGCAAATTGCAGAAGGAAAAAGCTAATGGTAGTGGCAATACTGTTTGTCATGCAGCTCGTCTAAATTTTTCAGTTGAAGATAGTTTTGGAGATAGTATCTTAGATTTACCTTTAAAAAGTATGCCTTGTCGATTTTATCGTAAAGGAACGCAAATTAATGACCAAACACAATACGAAAAAACATTGTTGGCTCTTTTGTCAAATATAGCTAAAGCACTAAATATGCCTGACGATAGTGATGATTTTTACAAAAAGTCGTCGAAGAATCAAAACCAAACAAAAGAAGCATTTTCCATGTTCATGAAGAACTTTTAAACTAATTCAGATAAATGGTGCTACTTATGAATCAACTAACTAAACAAGCATTATTATTAATGCTGATAGTCACGTTTTCCACATCATTATATGCAAAAGAGATTACAGCAAGAGCAAGTTTGCCTTACAAATCTTATAACAGCGATACTCGAGAGAAAGGCTTGGCAAAAGCGCGTATTTCAGCTTGGAAAAAATATGTAGGCGGTTTTTCGGTAGCGAGAAAATCAACTTATCGTTCCAATAAAGAAGAGATTTTAAGAAACCTTGAAGATCTGATAATGGAAGAGATAGTTGTTCAAGAGAAAAATGATAAAGAAGCAAAAAACTATAAAGTTTCTTTACGTGTAAGTTTCGATGATGGGAGTGTAACTGCCTTATTTAATGATTTGAGTGCTAGCGGAAATCAAGGGTTGGGTATGGCTTCTGATTTTGGCAGTGTTCTAATTGCTAGAGTGAAAATATCTTCAAAGGGATATGATAAAAAGCGGGTTGATGTTAAAGAATCTGAAGGGCTTAATAGCGTATCCGAACAGGCTGCATCTAATGGCAATAAGACAGTCGACTCGGTAGGATCTAAAACTTTTTCTCGTCGTGCATCAGGTGGATCTACTACTCGAAAGCGCACTGCTAGCACATGGGAAATTGATGAAAGTTATCAGGAAACACTCTCTGGCGCGATTGAAGAATCACTAATCAATGCTGGCTTTGAACCAATGGAATACAATGATCTTTCTGATTACGGTGCCCCCTACATGGATGAAATTTATGATCAGGCTACAGATAAAGGTGTGCTTAAAGGTCGCACTAAATCGGCGATTAAAAATGCTGTAAGAGATGCTGAGTGGAGTTATTTAGGCATGGGCAGAGTTGATCTAGACCTGCCAATTACAGATGCTGCTACAGGGTTGTTCAAGGTGGCTGCGAGTGTTAATTACCAAGTCTATATGTTCCAAAACGGTAAATCTAGAGCTATTGCAAAAGTAAGTGCAAAGCAAGTTTATGGGCTTGGGGAAACTGAAGATTACGCAACCAACGAAGCTCTTAATAAGTCCGCTCTAGCCGCTGTAACCATCGTGGTTGATCAACTACAAAAAAAAGGTGTTCGTTAATTTAATAATTATGAGGAAATTTAAAATGAAGAAGGTTTTTGAAAAACAACTAACCTCAGGTGCTATCGCAATGACATTTGCCCTGGCTCTGCCAATCTCAAATGCTAATGCATTCGGTTTACCTGACATCAAGGTGCCTGGCGTAAGTACGGGGAGTGCCGCTTCTAATGTCAACTGGGGAGATCTGGCATCAACGGGTGATAGCGCTGAAAAGAAGGTTTATACTGGAACGCGTCTGTTGGCCCTTAGTAGTATCACAATGGCTGAAGCTCTTGGTTATAAAGAAGATGCAGCAGCTTTAAAGGCACAAGTTGAAGCAATAACAAAAGACGGTTCAGTATCTGGAAGTTTTAACTTGGGTGAAACTGCAGAAGCTTCTGGTTCGATCATGGAAAAGATTAGCGGGGATAAAGAGCAGCTTGCATCTTTGAGTGAAGAGCAGAAAGCTAAGCTAACTGAGTCTATGTTTCAGTATGTTATTGGTGGTGTTAAATACCTTGAAGGTGTAAAGGGTGTTAGTGATGTTGCCTCAAAAGCTGCAGATGCCCCAATGACACAAATGGCGAACTTTGTAGGCGTAATTAAGCTAGCTCCAGTTGCGGCAACCGGCGCAAAAGACTTCTTTATGAAAGTTCCTGCTGTTGTCAATATGATGATGGCTGCGGATATTGCTATGCCAGATAACATTAGCGATATGCCCGGCGCATCGGATTTTTAATATAAATTACGAAAATAGCCGGTCGGGTTACAGACCGGCATGATTACCAATCATTTACAATAAGAGCCTTCAGTATGACACGAATAATAATTGCTTTTAGCTTTGGCTTCCTTCTCTCAGTCGATGTGTATGCAAATGTTTGTGATGATTATCTAGCTGAAGCTAATGCTATTTCAGGAATTGTCCCTCGTATAGAAAATGGCCAATTAAGATCTTTATCTATGTATGGCATACAATCATTTATTGCCCCTAAAAGCAGTCTTATAAATAAAGCCAGGCGCCAGGCAGAATTAAAGGCAAAACGTAATTTTTCAGAATGGATTAAAACAAAAATCAAAGCGGGTACATTCAATGAGGAATTGATGGAAAATCTAGAAAAAACATCGAGTGATGGATCAACTGAAGGAAATGCTGAAGAAATTACTAAATATGCAGATCAAATATCCAGTAATACTAGCTCGGTTCTTTCAGGCATAATTAAGCTTGATGAATGTGTCGACAAAGTTGATAAGGCTGTTTATGTTCGCATGGGGTGGAAGCCAAGCCTTTCAGAGATGGCAGCAAGAGCTGCTCAAACGATTAAATCACCATCTTCAGCCCAAGATCAGAACGACTCTAATCTAAAAACCAATAGTACTGTTACACCGACGGCTGATGGAGCTGGAGTAAAAATTATTTCAGTAACAGTTGAAGGTACTGGGACGAATTCTGCCCAAGCGTTAAATACAGCCCTTAAGCAGGCAATATCTCAAGTTTTTGGACAACAGTTTTCAACATCAACAATGAATATGGATAGTCTGGTTTCTGAAGAGAAAACTACCTCTAAAGGTGGTAATGATGGTTCTGCTCTTGAAACAACAGTCATGACAGAGGCTATTAGAACAAAAACCAAGGGCATGATTCATTCATACAATATCGTCTCAAGTAAGGCAATTGATACAGGAGTGTTGGTAACTGTAAGTGTAAACCTTGCCAAATATGACAAAGGTATTGATACGAGTAAAAAAACGCTTGTGATATTGCTGCCAACGTATAAAGCAAAAAATACAAATGTTGATACGAAATTATTTACTGAGAGCTTGCAAGACTCAATAGAAAGCCAACTTTCATCATCTAACTACTTCAATATATTGGATCGTGAAAGTCTCCCAGAAATTAAGAGTGAAATGGAGTTTATTGCCAAAAATGGTGATATTTCAGAAATAGCTCGAATTGGTAATATGGCTGGTGCCGACCGCATAGTTATTACGAGTGTAATGCATTACTCACCTGAAAAACGACATCGAAAAGTCGGTGATATGACAATTATAAGTAATGAGTTTAATGCAACTATTGCCATTAAAGTTATTGATCCAGCAACATCACGAGTCGTTTTATCGCGGAATGTAGTTTTTAATCGTCATAAGCTTACTGGTAAGGCAGGTATACAGGCGCACATTAATATGATTGCAAATAAGTCCGTCTTGCTGATCAACAAGCTATCAGGTAAAGTCCCCAAACAAAAATATTCTCACAATAGAGGCCACACTGTTTCACGCACTGAAAAAGAAATAAATCAAAAATTTGAAAAACTAAGGAGTAAATCCAATAATGATTGGTAAACAAAATGTACTTTTATTTGGACTGCTTGTAGCATCCACTGCTGTAATGGCTGGCTCTTGTGATGATTACTTGGCAGATAATGGGACGACATCAGGTGTGGTCCCCAATATGTCAGAAGATGGAAAGATTCGATCATTTTCTATCTTTGCAGAACAATCATTTATTGTACCTAAGCGTAGCCTTATAAATAAAGCAAGACGGCAAGCTGAAATGAAAGGTAAACGCGACTTTTCAGAATGGATTAAGACAAAAGTTAAAGCAGGTACGCTGAATGAAGAGCTAATGGAAAGTGTAGAGAAAACATCGGGGGATGGATCAACTGAAGGATATGCTGAAGAAATTACTAAATATGCAGACTTTATTGGGGCAGAAACAGAATCAGTATTATCTGGCATTATTAAGCTGGACGAGTGCATGGACCCAGATGGGAAAACTATTATGGTTCGTATGGGCTGGAAAGATTCATTGTCAGAAGCGGCCGCAGATACTCGCGCCACAATAGATAATAGTGTTGCTAGAGGTGAATCTGGTCAAAGGTCTGAAGGGGCTTCTTCTAGCTCAGCTAGCGGCACAAAGATAAAAAAATCTGAAGGTTATCGTTCTAAAACTAAATATGCCGATGATTTCTAATGTGCTAGGGTTAATTAATGTTTAGTCGCGCTTCGTTTTTATATTGGAATAATCAAGTAAGATTAAAGGTTACTATTGGATTGCTAATTATCGGTAGTTGTTCATCGGCCGTTGCCGGTTGTTTAATTCGGGATGTTGAAACCCTAGGATCATTTAAGACTTATTATTTTTGTAAAAACAGCCTAGCAAGGCCTAGTTATCAAATAAGCAGTTATCTTAATGATGATCAATCATTTAGCCTTTTTAATTTTGATGCACGTGGTGTGAGTGTTGTATGTCATGAATATGATATTCATGATGAGATGAATGTGAAATGCCAATCAGCATTCCCTAATTTTAGAAACTTGAAGAAAAGATACACAAATAATAATTCTACAGTCATCCTCTATGATCTGAAAAATGATAGAGATAAAGAAGAGCTTCTAGATAAGCTGGGCAATAGGCTGGATTTTAGAACGGGGAGAAATTCAGATGATGTAGAAGCAATAGGTTGTTTTAGCGGAATTAATCTTAAAAAAAGAGAGGTTTACCTCGGCTTTACAAAAGATGGTTTTAATGACCTTCAAATGTGCTTGATTCAACTCGAAAAATACTTTGCAAAAAACAAAAAGGGAATGATTAGCCTTTTGTAATGCTTGCCAGTGTTCTTCATCATTTTGCATGGCAGAGGCTACGATAAGTTCTACCAGGTGTTCAATAGGTTCTGTCGCAATAATTATCAAAAGCTCAGACTTCCTGGTCTTCAGGCATAACTATCCTGCTAAAGCCATAAACTGCTTATAAGCAGGAATATTTTCCTCAGACAATTGTCCCTTTCGGATCATATGTGCCGCTTCAATTCCATCAATGGTTGCTTGAGCGGAGTGAAACGCTTTAAATCCCATCATCGGTTTTGTTATTTTTTTGATAAAGCGGTGATCCTGTTCGATGATGTTATTCAAATATTTAACCTGTAATATGTCGAAAATATTGGCAAACCCAGCGAGGATTAACAAGAGGTTAATATTGGATAATCCTGCATAGTTAGCGCCACTTTTATCCATAACGACCTTATCAGGAAAGCCATTATTGTTAATCGTTTGTTTGAAAAATGCGGTTGCAGCCTCTTCATCACGGTGCTCAGAAAGCATGAAATCAAGCGTATCCCCGTGACTATCAACAGCTCGGTATAAATAGGTCCACTGCCCCTTCAATTTGATATACGTTTCATCCATGCCCCACGATTTATTGGTTTCTCGTTTCTGAGATTTAGCTTTTACAGCAATGGCAGGAGAATAACGGATAACCCAACGATTGAGCGTAGCATGATCCACTTCAACACCTCTTTCTTCCATAATTTCTTCAAGGTCGCGATACGAAACGCCATACCTGACATAAAAGAAAACAGCATAAAGAATATAATCCCCCAGCAAATCCAGACAAGAAATCAAAGCAATCTTATTCCAAATTAGTTACTATTTGTAAAAAATTGGAGTATTAAAATGAGCAGAAAAAGAACGGTCTACAGTGCTGAATTTAAAAGCAAGTTGGTATTAGAAGTTTTAAAGAATGAAAAAACACTGCAAGAAATTGCCAGTGCAAATAACATCACACCTAAGAACCTACAAAACTGGAAAAAAATATTCTTAGACAATGCAGAAATAGCAATGGAGCCCTCCAAAGCCGTTAAAGATTACAAAGAGGATCTATTAGCAGCTCAAGAACAAAATGAGATGCTCACAAAAATCGTAGGAAAAATGACGGTTGAAAAGGAGTGGCTCGAAAAAAAGCTAAAAAGCTTGGACTCATCTGATAGAAAACAGTTGATTGAGCCCAAGCTTAACACTCTACCTCTAACACAGCAGTGTGCATTATTAGGATTAAATAGAAGCAATCTCTATTACAAAAAAAGAGAGAATAAAAAGAAAGAAGAGATCAAAACTCAGATTAATCACATTTTTAAAGACATCCCTATTTATGGTGCGGCTAAAGTACACCAGCAGTTGCTTGAAGGTGGTTTTAAAGTCAGTTTAAACACGGTGGCGAGTTATCGGCAGCAGATGGGCTTGAAAGCCGTATTAGCGGTAAAACAAGTCAATACAACGATCCCCATAAAAGAACATAAAAAATATACTTATAAGCTTAGAGATCTTGATATATCACACGCTAACCAAGTTTGGAGTACAGATATAACCTATATTAAAACCAAAGAAGGGATGGTTTATTTAGCGGCGATTATTGATTGGCACTCAAAAGCAGTGCTCGCCCATAAAATATCAAACACAATGGATTCTTTTTTAGTTATGGATGTATTAGATGAAGCGCTTTCTCTCTACGGAACACCTGAAATTTTTAATACGGATCAAGGCAGTCAATACACCAGTGAAATTCATACCCAACGACTAAAAAACAAAGGCATTACTATTTCTATGGATGGAAAAGGACGAGCAACGGATAATATTTGTATTGAACGGTTTTGGCGAAGTGCAAAATGTGAGCGTATTTATTTAAATGAATATGGTTCAATTAGAGCGTTAATAGAAGATGTTGATGACTATATTGAGTTTTATAATCATCAACGGTTTCATGAAACCCTGGACTATAAAAAACCAATGAATGTATATAGAGAAAGTATTTTAGCTAATGAACAGCAGAATGAAGCGGCTTAGGAATATGGAATAAGGATTGTTGAAAAATCTGTCTTGACTCTTTGGGGTGCTATAGATTGATAGCATGATCTTCAAACTCGTGTCTTAAATCTTAGGTCGCTCAAACGATCCTGACTAAAAGAACAGCTGAATGACATCTTTTTGAAATAGTGCTTTAGCGAGCAGTGATACTTTTATTGAAATGATCATGATGATTATAATCCCCCAGCAAATCCAGACAAGAAATCAAAGCAATCTTATTCCAAATTAGTTACTATTTGTAAAAAATTGGAGTATTAAAATGAGCAGAAAAAGAACGGTCTACAGTGCTGAATTTAAAAGCAAGTTGGTATTAGAAGTTTTAAAGAATGAAAAAACACTGCAAGAAATTGCCAGTGCAAATAACATCACACCTAAGAACCTACAAAACTGGAAAAAAATATTCTTAGACAATGCAGAAATAGCAATGGAGCCCTCCAAAGCCGTTAAAGATTACAAAGAGGATCTATTAGCAGCTCAAGAACAAAATGAGATGCTCACAAAAATCGTAGGAAAAATGACGGTTGAAAAGGAGTGGCTCGAAAAAAAGCTAAAAAGCTTGGACTCATCTGATAGAAAACAGTTGATTGAGCCCAAGCTTAACACTCTACCTCTAACACAGCAGTGTGCATTATTAGGATTAAATAGAAGCAATCTCTATTACAAAAAAAGAGAGAATAAAAAGAAAGAAGAGATCAAAACTCAGATTAATCACATTTTTAAAGACATCCCTATTTATGGTGCGGCTAAAGTACACCAGCAGTTGCTTGAAGGTGGTTTTAAAGTCAGTTTAAACACGGTGGCGAGTTATCGGCAGCAGATGGGCTTGAAAGCCGTATTAGCGGTAAAACAAGTCAATACAACGATCCCCATAAAAGAACATAAAAAATATACTTATAAGCTTAGAGATCTTGATATATCACACGCTAACCAAGTTTGGAGTACAGATATAACCTATATTAAAACCAAAGAAGGGATGGTTTATTTAGCGGCGATTATTGATTGGCACTCAAAAGCAGTGCTCGCCCATAAAATATCAAACACAATGGATTCTTTTTTAGTTATGGATGTATTAGATGAAGCGCTTTCTCTCTACGGAACACCTGAAATTTTTAATACGGATCAAGGCAGTCAATACACCAGTGAAATTCATACCCAACGACTAAAAAACAAAGGCATTACTATTTCTATGGATGGAAAAGGACGAGCAACGGATAATATTTGTATTGAACGGTTTTGGCGAAGTGCAAAATGTGAGCGTATTTATTTAAATGAATATGGTTCAATTAGAGCGTTAATAGAAGATGTTGATGACTATATTGAGTTTTATAATCATCAACGGTTTCATGAAACCCTGGACTATAAAAAACCAATGAATGTATATAGAGAAAGTATTTTAGCTAATGAACAGCAGAATGAAGCGGCTTAGGAATATGGAATAAGGATTGTTGAAAAATCTGTCTTGACTCTTTGGGGTGCTATAAAGTTACTAGATTGTTTATTGATTCTTTGAAGTCCGAAACTTTAGTTATATTTAAATAGAGTATTACCGATGCAAAAAATTACTGTACATATCAAAAATTGCTATGGCATTCGATCTTTCGATGCTGAATTTGATTTTTCAA
The DNA here is from genome assembly GCF_019721995.1 of Bathymodiolus japonicus methanotrophic gill symbiont. Taxonomy (GTDB): domain Bacteria; phylum Pseudomonadota; class Gammaproteobacteria; order Methylococcales; family Methylomonadaceae; genus Methyloprofundus. Next base: position 22,416 of record NZ_BLYC01000030.1, read on the forward strand.
AAAAGAAAGCAAATTTAATTTATGCACCAAATGGCATGATGAAAACCTCATTTGCTCGTACTTTTAAGGATTACAGCGATAATATTCAAAGTAAGGACAGAATGTATCCAGATAGAAACCCTGTTCAAAAAATCACCGATGAAAATAGTAATGCTATTAATGTAGATGAAATATTTGTCATTGAGCCTTATGTTTCTGATTATGAATCAAGCCGAATCTCTACTTTGATGGTTAATAAAACACTAAAATCCGAATATGATAGAATATTAAAAACTATAGAAAGCAAAGAAAAAGATTTTGTCCAACTTTTACGTGACTCATCTGGAATAAATAAAGGTCTTGAAGACATCGTTTCTATTGTATTTTCAAAAGAAAAAGATAATTTTTTAAGAGCACTTGAACGAGTACGAACAGAAGTAAATGAAGAAGAAAGTCTATTAGCTAACATATCATATATAAACATATTTAATGAAAAAGTTGAAAAGTTTTTATCTACGAAAGATTTAAAAGATAAATTAAGTGAATACACAAAAAATTATGATTCGCTTTTAGATAATTCTGCATTTTTTCGTAAAGGGATATTTAATCACTATCAAGCTGGAGAAATCGCAAGACAATTAAAAACACACGGATTTTTTAAAGCAGACCATACAATATATCTTAATGCAGACACAGAAAAGAAAGAAATCACCTCAGAAGACCAGCTTAAAGAAGTAATCGCTGATGAAATGAGATCCATAATGGATGACCCAAAACTTAAAAAATCATTCACAGAAATTGATACTAAATTAAAAGCAAATCAAGATTTACGCTCTTTTCGAGAGTTTTTACTTAATAATATGAGTATAATTCCAGAGCTTACTAATCCAGAATTATTTAAAGAAAAACTTTGGAAAGCATATATTATAAAACACATAGAGTCATTCAACCTACTTATGGCTGAATATGATAATGGCAAGAAAAGAATAGAAGAGATTACCGATACAGCATCTACTCAAGTGACAAAATGGCAAGAAGTTATAAATATATTCAATAGTCGTTTTTCAGTTCCATTCAAAGTAAGTATAGCTAACAAACAAGATGTAATCCTCAAACGTGACACACCAAATATTGAGTTTCAGTTTTCAGATGAAGGGGGAGAGCCTGTTTCAGTTGATCGCAAAGACCTTATTGATATTCTCAGTAATGGTGAAAAGCGTGCGCTTTATATCCTTAATATTATTTTTGAAGTCGAAGCCAGGAAACAAGGTAATATACCAACACTTTTCATTGTAGATGATATAGCCGATTCTTTTGATTATAAAAATAAATATGCCATCGTAGAATACCTACATGATATTTTGCATGAAGGAGACTTCAAACAAATTATACTAACTCATAATTACGACTTCTACCGAACAATCTGGAAACGCTTTGACTTAAATGGAGCAAACTTTCATATTTCAAAGAACGCTGAAAGTATTAGCTTGATAAAAGAATCAATGTATAAAGATCCTTTCCAAAAATGGAAGGCACAGATACATAAAGAAAATAACGAAGAAATACTCATTGCCATGATACCTTTTGTGAGAAATTTGGCTGAATATTGCGGATTTGATGAAGAATTTAAGCAATTAACATCTTTATTACACATTAAGAGGGATACCGATAATATTACAGTTAAATCATTGATTGATATATTCGGTAAAATTCTTAAAGGGCAAGATTTTGGAAATCTTACCCAAAGTGAAGACAATGTTAAAAACCTGATTTTTAATGAGGCGACTAAAATAACTCAAAATGGTTCTTTTAATGATTTAGAAAAAAAGATTGTTCTGTCTATTTCAATAAGGCTGAAAGCAGAAGAATTTCTTATTTCAAAAATAAACAATCCAGATTTGGTCGCAAATATCAACTCGAATCAAACAGATAAATTAATCAAAGAATATAAGGTTTATTTTGAATCAATAGATACTGAATCAGACAACATTAAGCTTATTGAACAAGTAAACTTAATGACACCAGAGAATATCCACATTAATTCTTTTATGTTTGAGCCATTATTAGATATGTCAGGAGAACACCTCTCTAGGTTGCATAAAAAAATAGATAGTTTAGAGGTGACTTAATTTAAATTAAAACCCACGTCAGAAGCTCTTTGTTTTTTAAATTCTAATTTAACCATAGAGTTTCATTCTTTCTTTGAAAACTCCGAAATTGTAGCTTGCAAGGAAACTTCCCTCGCTGAAAATCATGGAAACGGGGCTTAGCGAAGTGGTGATTTTTAGTCCCTGATACTCGATGTTCAAGTTTTTCCATCCCATTGCCATCAAACTCTTACCTTCACCCAGTAGAACAATACTTTAATGATGCTGTTGGCCCTAAGCGCCCTAAATCTCTGCCAATCATATGTTTTCCTGATGGCAGCAGTTGAAACACATCCTTTATTAATTCACCTAACTCTTTCAGCTTATCACCAGGATCTGGAAACTCTAGCAATGACGTGATGAACTCAAGCAGTACATCCATTTGAGACTTGCGCTGTAAGCTTCCTACGGTATACGCAGGTAGTTTGCTTTCAATGCGGGCTATTTGCTCTGGGTGAAGGAGGAGGCAATGGTCAAACAAAAGACTCAGAATCAGGCCACGGCTTGATCCCTCTTCATCTAATTGTTTGGCCTCACGCCCCCATCCTTCATAAAGCTTCCAGTCCTCAAAGAAAACCTCAATCAGCCATCTCAACGTATAGGCTTGAATAATATCTTGTGTGCGCCAAGTCAGGTCTGTCGCCACTAAATAGCGATAGTCGTTTTCACCGTCATATTTTAAGGCAATGACAAAGCGTTTTTTACTGTGAGAACTCACCTTTAATCGTGCACTGCTGACAGTCACTTTAATCTCTTTGCCGCCACGTACACGTATTATCTGATCAATGCCTTTGTTAATCGAATTAAAGTAGCTCTCGACTGACCTTATTCTACCTCTATATTCAATTTTTTGGTTTTTACGTAATTGGCTAATCACCTGCGAGCCTCCAGATTCTTTAGCGGCTTCGTCCATAAAGGCTTTTTCACCATACAGCGCATCAGCCAGTACGCCTTTAATTTTAATCAGGCTATGCGCAACTTTAAACTCTTTTAATAAGCCTAATGCAATCTCTGTTTTGGTCGGGTAGGCACTGTCACGTTCAGGCTTAATAGGCCGATCTTTTTTTGCTATACCGCTCTTTTTCAACCGTTTATCTTCTTTATCCCACTGCTTTAAGGCTGGATCCGGCATATAAAAGAAAAAACCGACAGGCACTGTAATGGATGAGGTAACTAGCAGCAATAATACTATCGTTTGTCCATTAACATACCCGCCGGAGCCTTTGTGTTTCTGCTTGTAAACCTTATAAATACGTTTTGTAGACTTAGATCGTGCTCGGTCTGATTCATCAAAGGCCAACACACCTTCAGTAATGCCATAACGTTTTAAAATTAAGACCACACTCACCCGTAGCAACCAGTCCCAGGGTATACTTGCTTTACGAAACACCCAGGATAATGCGGCTACTTTGCAATCTCCAAGGCTTGCTCGCTCAAACTTAGCCCAGCAAACAGAGTTCATTAGCAGTATGCACGTTAAACAAGTGCCCAACCAAGCGGCTTGAATCCGTGTCAAAGCGGCTCCGGGTTTTAGCTGATTGAGCGCATCATTTAAATCGTCAATATAGCTTTGGATAAAGGTGGCTGGGGCATTCATTAACATGGGCTTACACCGATAAAATTACAACAACCTCAGAATACCTGATTTTACCTTCTCAATATCAAAAACTTGAACATCGAGTGATAGGCGACAGGGCAATTCGCTGATTCGACGTGTGCTAGCAGCACGCGAGAGGAGCAAGAATTGCATTCCGAATAGCCGTCCAGCCAGTGAGGTAGTAATGACGAAGCGGCTTTTGTGCGTAGTCGTTGCGGACGCAGGGCGTTCAGGGCATCTCCCATCCGCTGCGTAGGTGAACGAATTATGGCGACAGGAGTCCCGGAATTTCGTGAGGTAGCATGGCGCGCCTGTAAATGGATCATGTTCAAACTGTTCCGAAACAATCAGTGACAAGCCATTAATCGATTTACGCATATCAGTCACGCCTGTCGCCAGGTATACGTAATTAACAGACAGTCCGTTTATCATGATACCGACCTAAGTAATTCTAATAATGGCTTTAAAGATGAAAGCTCCGTATCGGCAAGGATTTCCAGGCTGAAACCATTACTATGAGTTATTTTGATCACTGACAAACCAGCAGATAACCTTGAGCCGATGAGCGTGTCTTCAGTCGCTGTCAGCCCCGGGCGGGATGATAGTCTCCAGAAGGCGCAGGGAAATTTGCCAATCCGAAGTGCGCGATAGCGCGCGAGGGAGGCTAAAATTTTATCCCGAATAGCCGTAGAGCCATTTGTGGTAGCCATGACTGAGCTGCTTTGTGCTCAGTCTGTGGCGGACGCAGGGCGGCTGGAGCATCTCCTATTCGCTGCGTAGGTGAACGAATTACGGCGACAGGAGTCCCGGGATTTCGTGAGGTAGCATAGGCGCGCCTAAACAAGTTTTACTGGAACTAATTGGCTGGATTGTTTCACTGATGAGGTCGCTGAGCTGAATTGCTTTTTGTAATAACTGAAAATATGCGGCTTGATATCATGGGCTTTGCAATACTCGATCTGAGTTAAGCTACTGGCTTGCCATTGCGGTATATGGTCTTGCATAGCCGATTTATTTTGAGATGGGCTCATTAAGGTTCTGTCGCATAAATCCCCATTCTCCGCGTTATCTGCTATCATAATTCTCATATTTCAATAAAAGGTGGATCACATGCTCATCTTCAAAGGTACTCACTTTCCAAACGCTGAAAATCCTGGAAACGGAGCTTTAGCGAAGTGAAGATTTTTAGTCCGCGATAGGCGTAGGGCCGTTATTTTGTCGGAGTCTGAGCGTTAGCGAAGGTGGAGACAAAATAAAAGGCCATCCGACACGGCGTCAAGTCATTTGGAGCCTATGTTCCGACCCCTTGTTGGGTCGGGACGAGGTGACGAGGACGAATCGGGGCCGCCGGAGGCATAAGTGGTCGCGTTAAGTTTTTGCTGCTTGCTTGGGCTGGGATGCCCAAAACAAGCTTTCGCAAAAATAGCGACTCCCCAAAGATGTCATTCTTTATGCTGTTTTCTTTTATGTCAGGTATGGTGTTTCGTATCGCGACCTTGAAGAAATTATGGAAGTCGGGGAGTCGCTATTTTTGCGAACGCTGTCAGCCCCGGACGGGCTGATAGTCTCCAGAAGGCGCAGGGAAATTTGCCAATCCGAAGTGCGCGATAGCGCGCGAGGGAGGCTAAAATTTTATCCCGAATAGCCGTAGAGCCATTTGAGGTAGCCATGACTGAGCTGCTTTGTGCTCAGTCTGTGGCGGACGCAGGGCGGCTGGAGCATCTCCTATTCGCTGCGTAGGTGAACGAATTACGGCGACAGGAGTCCCGGAATTTCGTGAGGTAGCATGGCGCGCCTGAGCTTGTTTTGGGCATCCCAGCCCAAGCAAGCAGCAAAAACTTAACGCGACCACTTATGCCTCCGGCGGCCCCGATTCGTCCTCGTCACCTCGTCCCGACCCAACAAGGGGTCGGAACATAGGCTCCAAATGACTTGACGCCGTGTCGGATGGCCTTTTATTTTGTCTCCACCTTCGCTAACGCTCAGACTCCGACAAAACAACGGCCCTACGGCTATCGCGGACTAAAAATCTTCACTTCGCTAAAGCTCCGTTTCCAGGATTTTCAGCGAAAGAGGTGTTGAAGTGGATCATGCTACGCTCAACGGTTCTGTCGCATAAATCCCCCTTCCCGACGTTATCTGCTATCCTAATTCTCAATTTCAATAAAAGGTGGATCATATGCTCAGCTTCAAAGGCACTCACTTCCAAAAGATGTCATTCTTTATGCTGTTTTCTTTTATGTCAGGTATGGCGTTTCGTATCGCGACCTTGAAGAAATTATGGAAGAAAGAGGTGTTGAAGTGGATCATGCTACGCTCAATCGTTGGGTTATCCGTTATTCTCCTGCCATTGCTGTAAAAGCTAAATCTCAGAAACGAGAAACCAATAAGTCGTGGCGCATGGATGAAACGTATATCAAAGTGAAGGGGCAGTGGACCTATTTATACCGAGCTGTTGATAGTCGCGGGGATACGCTTGATTTCATGCTTTCTGAGCGCCGTGATGAAGAGGCTGCAACCGCATTTTTCAAACAAACGATTAACAATAATGGCTTTCCTGATAAGGTCGTTATGGATAAAAGTGGCGCTAACTATGCAGGATTAGCCAATATTAACCTCTTGTTAATCCTCGCTGGGTTTGCCACTATGATCGACATATTACAGGTTAAATATTTGAATAACATCATCGAACAGGATCATCGATTTATCAAAAAAATAACAAAGCCAAGGATGGGCTTTAAAGCGTTTCACTCCGCTCAAGCAACCATTGATGGAATTGAAACAGCACATATGATCCGAAAGGGACAATTGTCTGAGGAAAATATTCCTGCTTATAGGCAGTTTATGGCTTTAGCAGGATAGTTATGCCTGAAGACCAGGAGGTCTGCGCTTTTGATAATTATTGCGACAGAACCAGTTTGCGTTCCACAAATGCCAACACACCTTCAGTAATGCCATAACGTTTTAAAATTAAGACCACAATCACCCGTAGCAACCACTCCCAGGGTATACTTGCACTGTATATATTTTATTCATTTATTTTAAACCTTTGGATTCTGTCGCAATACTTATCAAAAGCGACCCACCCCCGATTTTATATTAAAATACCTCGCACAGTCACGAATGCGGGGTATATGTGGATAAACATCCCAAGTTGTTCAATAAGAAGATCACGATTTGAACAACCACCTAAATTCTTAATCTATAGGTACTGAACGTGCTAAATTTAAGAATTCCTCTTTCATTTCTTTACTACTTGATGCGTTTTTCTCTAGGGTTAATTCATAATATTTAGAATCTGTTGTCCATACTAGGGAAGTTGTAGCTTTCCCGCTGGGACTTATCCCCACTTCGTATATAGCAGGATTCCCATTAATATTTTCATTAACTGCCTCTTCGGTAAATACCACTTTACCCCCTCCGGTATGATAATCATCCTCCGAAAGTTGAACCAAGCTTAAATTGTCAAACTCATAAACTCTTGTTAAAGTAGTCCACTTCCCTTCATCATAGAGCCCGCTCACCTGTCTGGAAACCACCTTTTTACCTTCGAAGGGTGTTTCATCTAAATTAGTGGGTTCTACCGTTAAAAGTTTAACCGCTTCCTCATGGGTCTTCTCAAATTTTTTACTTTTTGGAGTCATCTCGTCTCGGATTGGAGTTATACTATTTTCAGTCATATCAACATACCCCCGTTCTTTCATTTGTCGTATAGACAACTCCGTTTCCTTTTTAACATAGTCAGGTATAGGAAAATCCTCCATTGGAGCGAAGGATACATCCTCTTCCTGCCCCCCAAAGAACTCTTCCATAGCTTCAAATTCTGACTCTATATTCTTTTTATTTTCATCGGAATGTTCAGTATCTGAATTTTCAGTATCAGGATATTCAGTATAGGCATATTCCATATCTGAAGGTGGCTCCCACGCCTTATATCCCGAATGCACCTTCTCTGATACCTCAGGGGGTTTTTGGGATGGGTTATGACGAATTTTTTCTGGAACAAAAGTTGGTGAAACTTTTTCAACTTTACTTACTTTTTCAATTACACCTCCCTCTTCAGAATTACCTTCGTCCCCGGTTAATGTGTATCTCGCATAAGCTAAAATTGAAAACAAGCCTACTAGAAAAAACACTGTTAACCCGTATTTTTTACATGTACTCATAGTTCTATCCTATTGATAGTTAAAACGATGTAATCCTCTGAGCTACATCGTTTTAAGGTTAAGTTAAAGAAAAATTACAGTAACTACTCAGCGAAGCTGAGTAGCCCAATGAAATTATAAAGCAAATTCAGGTAACTTTCCCTCAAAGACCAGGGTCATTGCCTGAGTTGCACTTAGACCTTGTTTACGGCAAGTTGATAAATACCCTCTGACACGACAAAATATCTCTGCACCCTTGGTACTACGAAAGCAGCCGGATATTTTCTGTTGAACCTTGGTCATCCGAATCGAATTTTCTGCGGCATTATTGGTAAATGGCACCCAGGTATTTGTCATGAAGCGCAAGACATCCTCTTCATAATTAATCAGCCTTTCCAGTAAGTTTCTAGCTTTACTGCGTTTTATTCGCCCCCGTTTTACTTCTTTAGGCTTATCGGGTGGTGGGCATTCAATCTCCGCTTTGCCAAGTAATTCTCTGTATTGTACTTTCCATTTTTCTGCTTCTTTATGTAGTAGCATGCCACCTGCTTCATTGACGGCATCATTCATTTTTTCAAGTAGTCGTTTCATTTCAAGCGCCCACTCCTGTTTATCCTGCTCCCAGGCGCGCGTTAATTCCCTCAAATGATGTGCATTACAAAGCGAATGAGTACAGTCATATTTATAGTAGGGCTTCCAATGATCATGACATAAAATCCCATGAAAATGGAGTAAAATCCCAATGTCATTCATTGCCTCTGTGCCACGTTTGGCATGGGGAAAGAAGTGTGTCCACTGATCATTGGACGTCCCATGTAGCCAATGGCGCTTACCATTAATATTAATGCCTGTTTCATCCGCATGAATGCACGGTGATTCGACTAAGTGTTCTTTACTGATAGTTTCAAACCCAGCCAACTTCTCATAGGCCAGTTCATTGAAATTATAGATAGAGCCTTCACTAATCGGCATACCTAATTGATCAGCGAAATACTCCTGTATTCGGTTGTAGGGCAATAACTGATATTGCGAAAGATAAACCACATGGGCTTTTATCCCATTACCATATTGCGCAGCCTTAGTAACCTCATCTGGAAAAGGAGCGATAAAACACTGACCTTTTTCATTTATCAACCGTTGCGCCCGCTGTCAGCCCCGGACGGGCTGATAGTCTCCAGAAGGCGCAGGGAAATTTGCCAATCCGAAGTGCGCGATAGCGCGCGAGGGAGGCTAAAATTTTATCCCGAATAGCCGTAGAGCCATTTGTGGTAGCCATGACTGAGCTGCTTTGTGCTCAGTCTGTGGCGGACGCAGGGCGGCTGGAGCATCTCCTATTCGCTGCGTAGGTGAACGAATTACGGCGACAGGAGTCCCGGAATTTCGTGAGGTAGCATGGCGCGCCTGTGGTATTCTGTCACTACCCTTGAGATATCAATATCGAATACCTGGCGTGTTTCAAAGCCATCTGCCGTGTATCGCCCTTTTGGCAAGGTACGGCGATCAATGGTAATGATCTCGATTTCATCCGGGTCATCTATTTTTTGAAGTGTCGTGCCGACATGCGATTCTTGTCCGCCAGAAGGCTTATCTGATTTTTTGCGATTCCCTTTTTTACGGTTGGGATCACTTGCAGGTGGTTTACTGCTATTTTTGCTGTTCAGTGTCACTCGATTGAGTAATACCGTGATTAATAATAGAATCACTTCCAGTGCTGATTTTAGCGCAGGAGATATATCACGCTCAGTTTCAAGTAACTGTTTGGCATGACTGATTGCGGAATCAACATCTCGGGGAGTCGCTATTTTTGCGAAAGCTTGTTTTGGGCATCCCAGCCCAAGCAAGCAGCAAAAACTTAACGCGACCACTTATGCCTCCGGCTGCCCCGATTCGTCCTCGTCACCTCGTCCCGACCCAACAAGGGGTCGTAACATAGGCTCCAAATGACTTGACGCCGTGTCGGATGGCCTTTTATTTTGTCTCCACCTTCGCTAACGCTCAGACTCCGACAAAACAACGGCCCTACGGCTATCGCGGACTAAAAATCTTCACTTCGCTAAAGCTCCGTTTCCAGGATTTTCAGCGGATGAAGTCTATTTTCAAAGGGTAACCTGTATTGCTTTAAGGACAGGCTTATTATCTCATGGGTTTTAAATCCCGAATTTTCCTTGTTTTAAGCGATTGTAAGGCGAATAAAAAAGCTCTTCGAGGTCGTAGATGTTTAAGGGGACATTTTGTGATGACTATAGCGATAGAAGCAATAAAGCGTGGATTAATCGACTGTTGGGCAGTTCACTAAAAATCACAAAAACCAGGCTAAAACCCTGTCAAGAACTTTTTTAATTATTTACGCTGAGTAGTTACAAATTACAATTGTTAAGTTTAGTACGGTAAAGAAAAATTACAATTGTCAGTTTGGCTACGTTTAGAAAGGAACGTTTTATTATTTCCAGATTTCAAATAATGGAATCCCACAACAGTCCATAAGGATTGACCTGTATTATCTCTATGGGCTGCCCCGTTATTATTCCATAAATATTCCCATCCAGTGTCAAGCTGATGTCTCATCTTTCCATGCTTATAGTGCCTGCTAAAAACCCTCGACAATCTCTTCTCCGAGCTCATGAATGTTATTGACTCATTTCCATAATCAGCTCCTCCCGGCGGAAAGCAATTTGCTCTACTAAACTGCCACAACTTAGCACTAGAAACACTACTAAATGACATTAAACCTACAGTTAACACGATAGGCAGTGAACGGAACAATTTTGATTTTTTCATTTTAATTTACCATTAAACTAAGAATCTGTCTCATCAGTATCAGGAGATAATCCCGGATAGACGCTTCTCAGCGTTTCGACTTGGTTAGGATGTTAATACCATAGGCTACAGTCCATTTTCTACCCTTACCAAATTTTTTTGCGCGCCAGGATGCCCTTGTTCTGCCGCCATCCTGTACCACTTAACGGCTTCTTTGTCGTCCGGATCAACACCTTTACCATGTTCGTACATCATTCCTAATATAAATTGTGCACCCGCACGCCGCAGAATTTGCAAAATGCGCCCTGTGGCGATATATAGCCGTTAAATGAATAGTGTTTCTTGTGCTCTTGAATATACTTGTTCACCACTAGGATTACAGAGACTTTCGTCCATATATGCCCAGATTACGTTTATTGAAATAATATCAACTTTGCCCACTACCCATTGTGTTAATTGGGTTCTGTCGCATAAATCCCCATTCTCCGCGTTATCTGCTATCATAATTCTCATATTTCAATAAAAGGTGGATCACATGCTCATCTTCAAAGGTACTCACTTTCCAAAAGATGTCATTCTTTATGCTGTTTTCTTTTATGTCAGGTATGGTGTTTCGTATCGCGACCTTGAAGAAATTATGGAAGAAAGAGGTGTTGAAGTGGATCATGCTACGCTCAACCGTTGGGTTATCCGTTATTCTCCTGCCATTGCTGTAAAAGCTAAATCTCAGAAACGAGAAACCAATAAATCGTGGCGCATGGATGAAACGTATATCAACAGGCGCGCCATGCTACCTCACGAAATTCCGGGACTCCTGTCGCCATAATTCGTTCACCTACGCAGCGGATGGGAGATGCCCTGAACGCCCTGCGTCCGCAACGACTACGCACAAAAGCCGCTTCGTCATTACTACCTCACTCGCTGGACGGCTATTCGGAATGCAATTCTTGCTCCTCTAGCGTGCTGCTAGCACACGTCGAATCAGCGAATTGCCCTGTCGCCTATCAGGGACTAAAAATCACCACTTCGCTAAGCTCCGTTTCCATGATTTTCAGCGGCTGCAACAGCCTTTTTCAAACAAACGATTAACAATAATGGCTTTCCTGATAAGGTCGTTATGGATAAAAGTGGCGCTAACTATGCAGGATTAGCCAATATTAACCTCTTGTTAATCCTTGCTGGGTTTGCCACTATGATCGACATATTACAGGTTAAATATTTGAATAACATCATCGAACAGGATCATCGATTTATCAAAAAAATAACAAAACCGATGATGGGCTTTAAAGCGTTTCACTCCGCTCAAGCAACCATTGATGGAATTGAAACAGCACATATGATCCGAAAGGGACAATTGTCTGAGGAAAATATTCCTGCTTATAAGCAGTTTATGGCTTTAGCAGGATAGTTATGCCTGAAGACCAGGAGGTCTGCGCTTTTGATAATTATTGCGACAGAACCCGTCGAATCAGCGAATTGCCCTGTCGCCTATCAGGGACTAAAAATCACCACTTCGCTAAGCTACTTTTCCATGATTTTCAGCGAAAGAATGACATCTTTTTGAAAGTGAGTGCCTTTGAAGCTGAGCATGTGATCCACCTTTTATTGAAATTGATAATTATGATAGCAGATAACGTCGGGAAGGGGGATTTATGCGACAGAACCCCATAAAAAGGGTTGTCTTGCATCATAATACATATAAGGCCGCCCATTAACCTCTATAGGCTCTCTGTCGTCTGTGTGCATTAAATAAGCAGGGGTATTCTTCCATGCTGCGCCTAACGCTAAAAGATGGGCTATAGAAGTTTTCCCTACTCCGCCCTTAGTTCCAACTATTGCTATACCTTTCATACTTTCGCGCTCCTGTCTCTTTGAATGATATATCTTAGGGCTTCGCTTGCGCTAACAACTTTCCCAACCTCTTGCGCCATTATCACCGCTTGAGCATTGATATAGTCAATATCCCTTTGCTGTAGAGAAAAGGTTTTTTTTGCTGCCTTTTGCCCCTTGTCACTCTCGGCCTGTGCTGTCTGTGTAAAAGCATCATCAGGCGTTAGCCCGTCTAAACTTTTTATGTCTGGTTTTTTCATTGCCTCACCTTTCAATACACGAAAGTATGAAGGTATGCTGCTACTTTCATACTTTATGAAAGTTATAGTATACATGTTGTTTATGGCATATCAATACACATAATATGAAAGTATGAATAAGAAAATAATCCTATTTTTTTGTAGTGCAGGCGCGCCATGCTACCTCACGAAATTCCGGGACTCCTGTCGCCTATCAGGGGCTAAAAATCACCACTTCGCTAAGCTCCGTTTCCATGATTTTCAGCGGGCGCTTAGGGCCAACAGCATCATTAAAGTATTGTTCTGCTGGGTGAAGGTAAGAGTTTGATGGCAATGGGATGGAAAAACTTGAACATCGAGTAACAGTTGTAATTTTTAATTAGTATAGATAAATGACCATGTGAAACTAGGATTCCCTAGTTTCATTAAAAATATAGAGGATGAGAAGATGGCATATTACAAAGAACACGTTATTATTATACCTGCATTGCTGTTGGTATTTGGTACAGCTTATGCATTATCAGGTTGGGGCAATAAACCTGATATACCAGTAAGTGAGACTAAGCAACCACGGACTGCTGAGGTTGTCAGAGAAACCTTTACTGATTATGTCCCAGAGGTGCCTAGCAAACCAAAGGTGCATGTGGAGATTGATCCTGATCATGATCAGGAAGAGTTAGACTTAAATGATCCATTAGCAAGTCCCTCTTTTGATACGATGGAGGAGGGGGTTTCAATAGTTTCATATAAAGACCAACCAATACCTCAACTATTTAAAGATCTGACAAAGAAGGCTGTTGAAGAGATGGCAGAACGAGGATACGCGTCAGTTGAGGAATCAAATGTACGTACGATTTCTAGAGTCCTTGAGCCTAGATTTAAACATCTGATGTTATCTTATGACGAAGCCGCTAACCAACTGGTTAAAGAACCCGCAAACTTAGAGGGTACGCCATTTGATGATGGGGAACTACTTGGCGCACACACGGGAGGCTCTAATCATGACGGAAAATGGACAGATATAGACCGTTTTTATAAATTCGATGATTTGGGAGTAGTGAAACTGAGTGAAGTTGATTATATTACGAGTGGAGGTCGCATACAAATGACTGAGGAGTTAATTAATGAAGAGGTTCACGGTGTACCTGCGGAATACAGAGTTAATGTGAGTAATTCAGGGGCCGCTGTATCTTTAGTCTCTTGGGTAACGGATTCAAAAGATTACACACTGTATGTTGAGAAAAACGGGGCTAAGGATGAGGGGGTGAGACAGAGACTCCTAGAATTGGCACGATCTATCCCAGCGGGTTAAAGCACACAGGCGGGTTCTGTCGCAAAAGATACGTATTTGTGTAAACCTGGTACGGGGAGTCGCTATTTTTGCGAAAGCTTGTTTTGGGCATCCCAGCCCAAGCAAGCAGCAAAAACTTAACGCGACCACTTATGCCTCCGGCGGCCCCCATTCGTCCTCGTCACCTCGTCCCGACCCAACAAGGGGTCGGAACATAGGCTCCAAATGACTTGACGCCGTGTCGGATGGCCTTTTATTTTGTCTCCACCTTCGCTAACGCTCAGACTCCGACAAAACAACGGCCCTACGGCTATCGCGGACTAAAAATCATCACTTCGCTTAGGCTACGTTTCCCTGATTTTCAGCGTATGAACCTGTTTTTTTTCTTCGCCCAGGGGGTAAGTAACTTTTTTATCGTATCTGTAATCTTCTATCTTGGGCGCGCCTGATGTTTTTACAATTGAATCCGAGTACTCTAAAAAGGATAACTCACAGTACACATGGCGCGCCAGCTCTTCGCTAAGGCGCTTTATATCGCTTTTAAGGCACTTTAACAGCTAACCCCTACCATATACACCAATTAAGGGTTTTTGTGGGTCTTTAAGGGGCTTACATGCCCGCCAATAAGCGATTGACTAATTTGGGTGTGTGGTATGTGGTTTGTTATAGCTGTTGCAGAAAACAAAGATTAAACGGTAAACCATTCCAAAATAAAGGGTTGGCTTATTGCAACAAGCAACAGTATTCTGGGGACTCTTTACCCTAGGGAGGAAGTAACTTTTTAAACTTCATAATAAAACGCTATTTAGTGTACAATATAACACAGATTGTACTATATCTATAATCCTTTTATAATCAAAGACTAGGGTTACTGTCATGTACAACCTATGGATATTTATACGAAACATTACATTTACAATTTATGGTTTTATAGTTACTCCTCTTTGGGGATAACACGCGTATGACTTCATTTCAACTAATTATTAAACGTGAATGAAATCAATTTCTTGCTCAATTAGGATAAATTATCATGGCTAAGGGGAACCATAGATTCCCTTTGGGTTTAATTACTGCAATCCCTTAAACTGTATAATATAACCAATCGCTTGTTCATCAGAGCAATTTGAGTAGACCTTTAATTTAGCAGACTCTCAGCCCTAGGGGAAAGTAACTTTTTTTAGCGTATACTCGATATATGAAGATTCCCTTATATAAGAAAATACAAGGGAATCCAGGCGCGCCATGCTACCTCACGAAATTCCGGGACTCCTGTCGCCATAATTCGTTCACCTACGCAGCGGATGGGAGATGCCCTGAACGCCCTGCGTCCGCAACGACTACGCACAAAAGCCGCTTCGTCATTACTACCTCACTGGCTGGACGGCTATTCGGAATGCAATTCTTGCTCCTCTAGCGTGCTGCTAGCACACGTCGAATCAGCAAATTGCCCTGTCGCCTATCAGGGACTAAAAATCACCACTTCGCTAAGCTACGTTTCCATGATTTTCATCTGACTCTAATGGGTTGAGCTATCAGCTTTACTTAAAGGCGGCATAAAATAAGTCCTCCTATTGTGCTTCACATTAAGACCCGTTAACACTTTTTTTACAGCCATCTGGTTCGATCTGTTATTTATTATATTCTTAGGTAACTCATTTATTATCTCGGAGCTAGTCATTTTTATTGTTCTATTGCTAAGTGCCTCACCAGTTTTGTCAGCAGTAAACTCAAACACCTCCAAAACTATATCTTTCAATGACCTATTGTCAGGATAGCCTAAGATTTCCGCACGTAGAGCCTCTTCTTCGGGCGTAAGCCACCATTGCCCACCATGTGTATAGGCATGCCAGATAAACGCCCACAAGTCTGTATAATCAAAATTAGAAACGCGTGGATAATCTAACCGACCTTTAGCAATAACGGGTAGAAGCCTTCTATCCCACCTAGCACCTTTGGGTGGATATTCTCCCTCAACAGAAGTCATACACGATACATGCCTACGTATGACTGTAGGTTTCCTAGCGTACGTTAATCTTATTTCATCCACCTCTTTTGCCAAAAATCCTTTTAACTCGGGCAGCCCTTTCTTCTTCAACGCAGGATCTAGGCCTGCAAGTTCAGGTATCCAACACCTAATAATATTAAGCATAGAATCCCGGTCTTTTGTATCTAGGCGAACAGAGTCTTTTATGTATTTATGAAGTTCCGCAGGGAGTAGGTATTTAATAAATGAAGTTTTATGGAGTCCTTGATCTCCACCTAGCACCAGCACACATTCATATTTGGGGATAGCATCTGGATGCTTACCTTCATGCTTTGCCATATCAGCGGCTGCACAGCATTGTATTAGCCATCTATACATGGCGACCTTAACCCATTCCTTATCTTCCACTGGCAAGTTATCTACAAGTTCATGGACTGGGTTATTTGTCTTGGTGCGTGTAATGCCTGTAAGCCAATCTCTAACGGGATTAATAACATTGCTTTCAATGATAGATCCTAACTGTTCATCAACAATCGTCCTGCTAAGCTTGTAGTTCCTGCAAATAACTTTGGTGTACGCTATCAAGTCTTTCAGTTCATTTCCTTCTACGCCTGAAGAGCCTTTTATTACTGGCGCGTTTGAAATTTCATTATAACTGGCATCCACGCCAAAGCGTTTCATCAGTCCTTCAAGTTCTCCACGTTCCCCGGGGTGCAACAGGGGTGTTTTTTTGTCCATTTCTCTATATCCTTTGCAGTGTTAATTTATTTATTAATCTAAGTTATGTCGCTTTTCAGTCAAGCCAACCTCGGGTTGTGCTGTTGGCTCCTCTGGGTAGTGATATTCCCGTGTTTGCTGAAAGGGGACAGATGAATAGGTTGTGTTATATAAACAGTTTATCTGTCCCCTTTTTTAATGAATACGTGGGGCTGTAGACCTTTACCCTGTAATAAACTCATAGCTGAATAAAATATTATCATTTGGCTAGTGGCATAAGTCCGGTCTTTAGGGACTATCTTTATTGTCCCCTCATATTAGTTCTGAAACTTTCGATGACTTTTTTAGGCAGCCATCTTTATTCCATCTATGCTTTTAGACCATGCCTGCGACTGATTATAGACACTGATTTTCTTTGCTTTACGGCGTTTATTAATATCCTGCATTTGAATTAATGAGTCCTCAGTTATCTGGTAATTCCCGGCGAGGTTTTTTCCTACGCGCTTATGTTTCAACCCGAATCTCTTTAAAAATTGTCCTAATGTACGTGTGTCTAACTTTCGATTAACAGCCTTGAAATTGCCTAGCCCTGCTGCGTGTACCTCTTGATAATTGTCTTGCAAAAAGTCAATAGCGGCTTTTATTCGCTCCGCATCATAACGCTGTAGTTAGCAGCTCAAGAACAAAATGAGATGCTCACAAAAATCGTAGGAAAAATGACGGTTGAAAAGGAGTGGCTCGAAAAAAAGCTAAAAAGCTTGGACTCATCTGATAGAAAACAGTTGATTGAGCCCAAGCTTAACACTCTACCTCTAACACAGCAGTGTGCATTATTAGGATTAAATAGAAGCAATCTCTATTACAAAAAAAGAGAGAATAAAAAGAAAGAAGAGATCAAAACTCAGATTAATCACATTTTTAAAGACATCCCTATTTATGGTGCGGCTAAAGTACACCAGCAGTTGCTTGAAGGTGGTTTTAAAGTCAGTTTAAACACGGTGGCGAGTTATCGGCAGCAGATGGGCTTGAAAGCCGTATTAGCGGTAAAACAAGTCAATACAACGATCCCCATAAAAGAACATAAAAAATATACTTATAAGCTTAGAGATCTTGATATATCACACGCTAACCAAGTTTGGAGTACAGATATAACCTATATTAAAACCAAAGAAGGGATGGTTTATTTAGCGGCGATTATTGATTGGCACTCAAAAGCAGTGCTCGCCCATAAAATATCAAACACAATGGATTCTTTTTTAGTTATGGATGTATTAGATGAAGCGCTTTCTCTCTACGGAACACCTGAAATTTTTAATACGGATCAAGGCAGTCAATACACCAGTGAAATTCATACCCAACGACTAAAAAACAAAGGCATTACTATTTCTATGGATGGAAAAGGACGAGCAACGGATAATATTTGTATTGAACGGTTTTGGCGAAGTGCAAAATGTGAGCGTATTTATTTAAATGAATATGGTTCAATTAGAGCGTTAATAGAAGATGTTGATGACTATATTGAGTTTTATAATCATCAACGGTTTCATGAAACCCTGGACTATAAAAAACCAATGAATGTATATAGAGAAAGTATTTTAGCTAATGAACAGCAGAATGAAGCGGCTTAGGAATATGGAATAAGGATTGTTGAAAAATCTGTCTTGACTCTTTGGGGTGCTATAATTCTCCGTAATGCTGGTTGGTCAATAATTTGTGATATTTCGAAATCAGAAGCAACCGCCATCCCCCGCTCTATTTTTTCAATAATAGGCTGTTGGTTACTATTTATTTCTAAAGCTACCGTAAGGCAAGAGTCTTTTTTTAGGTAACCTTTTATTAAAGATTGAAAGAACTCAATTGATTCAGGGTGACGGTGTTGTTCGCCAATAATTGTAATGGAGTGAGGTTTTATAGAATTAAAAATAGGTTCGCTATTCCCAGCAGTAACGAGGTTAGGGAATAGCAATAATATGATATAGTATGATATGAGACTATATCGAATCATACTACTTTGTTAGCTCTTTGATTTTATTATCAATTTCTTTCTCTATTAAATCAATACAAAACTTCTGCATGCTATCTGGTGTGTTTTCAGCAATAAATTTAAGCTTCAATAAA
>NZ_BLYC01000031.1 GCF_019721995.1 Bathymodiolus japonicus methanotrophic gill symbiont
TAAGGTTGAAGCTGATAAAACTCAGTCGACTGTTTATAAAAACTTGCTTGGAAACATTATCAAAGAAGTTGATAACAGAGGCTTTACATCAACTCGCACTTTTGACTTTGATGGAAAAATGATTGGCAGTTATACGCCAGATTCAGGTAACGAAGTATTTGCTTGGGATGGCTCGGGCAAGCTGATAGTGCATAATAAAGGCATTGAACATAATACCTATACTTATGACATCCATGAAAGAGCATTAACAGCAACACGCACCGAGGGGGATATGGCACGTACTGTTCATTACACATGGGATGATCAGGTCAAGGGGTTCTTTAACCTAGGCAGGCTCACAGGAATTCAGGATAAAGGAAATCATATTAATGTTAATTATGACAATGACGGGAACATTACCCAGAAAATATGGAATGTTGCTGCAAAACAGTATGATTATGAATTCCTTTATTACCCGAATGCTATCCCGCTATCTGTGACTTACCCTGATAAATCTTCTGTAACTTATAGTTACAATAAGACTGGTGAATTAGCTACCGTATCTTACGCTGGCGAGACGAAAGCAGTTAATCCAGATGCAACTATAGGGTTTAGTGATTATGGCATTACATTAAAGCCACAGCAGATAAATTATGGTAAGTCTGTTTCATTGAAACGAGCCATTGATGGCTGGGGTCGCTCTATAGAAGATACATTCTCTCAAGGTGATAAAGTTATTTCATCACTAAAATACGGATGGGATAATACGGGCAACATAACATCGCAAACTCGGGATGGTAAAGTTACTCAATATACATTCGATATGAGAAAGAGACTGGTTAATGCTAAAAGTCCAACACTTGATTTAAGCTATCAGTATGATGCTAACAACAATCTTTTGCAGAATGGAGCTAACAAGTTTACCGTTGAAAGTAAAACAAACAGACTCGCCACTGGGACAATCGCTGGTAAACCTGTGACGTTTAAGCATGATGCGCTAGGCAGGTTACTAGGTGATGGTGAAGAATCCTATGCGTACGGTGACAGTGGGCGACTTGAATCTATAAAGAATGGTGGCAACACGGTATCAATTAGCTATTTCAATAGAAAGAAGTTACAGGATAACGTAGCAATTTACTTAGATGGTGGCTTGGAAATTGTCAAAGCCGGGCACAAAAAGCGCATCCAGTCTTTCAGTCAAACGTGGGAAGTAATACACCCAGATGGAAAGATTGATTACATATTCCCAGACAGATTGAGAAGTAACTTAATGAGTGTTGATTCAAAAACATTAACGCCTACATCATCTTTTGAATATGAACCTTACGGAAAAGCGCATGCTACTAAGTAAAGTTATCTCTCTTATGCTCTTGGCAGTTTGTGCTGAGAGTATGGCAGGTGAACAAAGCCCCCGATTTATTGGGGGCGATTCATCATCTAATTTAATTCATCTTGGAGACAAGCATGGTTCTGTCGCAAGTATTGTTGAAAATGCAGGAAGCCTGGTCTTCAGGCATAACTATCCTGCTAAAGCCATAAATTGCTTATAAGCAGGAATTTTTTCCTCAGACAATTGTCGCTTTCGGATCATATGTGCCGTTTCAATTCCATCAATGGTTGCTTGAGCGGACGCTGAAAATCAGGGAAACGTAGCCTAAGCGAAGTGATGATTTTTAGTCCGCGATAGTTCACCCCCTGCCTTTTTGTCCGCCAGAATATGCTGGTAGATTGTTTCATGATGAAGACTAATTATACCTTCTTGTTTTGACCGCCCTGCAATCTGCTCAGGACTACAGTCATTCTCAATGCGAACATTAACAATGCCTTTTATTTCATCCGTTAATTTAACCTCTTTAGGCTTGTTTTTGTGTCGTTCTTGGGCAAAATCTTCTGCTTGTTTATGCCTGTAGCCTCTTTGACCTGTATTGCGTTTAATCTCGCGTGAAATATTGCTTTGGCTTCGTTCTAAGGCTTCTGCTATTTTATTCTGTGAAGTTCCCTTTTCTAATTCAATTTCTATATAATATCTTTCTTCAGGACATAGGTGTGTATAGCTCATTTGTAGCCTCTGTAAATTGTTTGGTAGCTTTTTACTTTACACCTATGTCTTGTCTTAATTCAACAGGTGTTAGTCTAGCCAATACTTGCAGAGGGTTATGCACTTATTATACGAATTCGGGTAACATCATCGAACAGGATCACCGATTTATCAAAAAGATAACAAAACCGATGATGGGCTTTAAAGCGTTTCACTCCGCCCAAGCAACAATTGATGGAATTGAAACGGCACATATCATCCGAAAGGGGCAATTGTCTGAGGAAAATATTCCTGCTTATAAGCAGTTTATGGCTTTAGCAGGATAGTTATGCCTGAAGACTAGGAGGTCTGTGCTTTTGATAATTATTGCGACAGAACCTTGTTCTGCTGGGTGAAGGTAAGAGTTTGATGGCAATTGGATGGAAAAACTTGAACATCGAGTAGCAGGTATTGAGCTAATGAAAATGATCAAAAAAGGGCAAATGATCGGAGGAGATGGTTTGTCTCCTGCAGGACAGTTTTATTCATTAGCCGCATAAAGACCGGTTATAACTGGTTTTTACACGCACGATAAACTTTTGAGACAGAACCTTAATTAACTAATTAGGAGAATAGGGTAAATGGACATAATAATAGATGGTGAGATTATAAATGTACACTATAAGAAATTATCAATGGGTAATAGTGACACAATATCTTGCACTGGATATGGCAAGATAGAGATTGATGAATTGATATTTAAGGAATCACAAAGTGCGGGGGGGAACATGCCTACTATCATGACACTACCTACAAAAAGTAACGCGCCACAAAACGGGGAGGATGGGCGTAATGGAGAGGTTGGTTTACAAGGTAGACCGGGTACGGATAGTGAATGTATACCTTGGGATGATATGTATGCAAGTGCTGATGCAGCAGGTGGCGGAACAGGAGGAAATGGGGAGATAGGGACAAAAGGTCATGATGGTGCAGATGGTGGCAATACACACGATCTATCTATCAAGATAAATAAAATAACTAATCCCGGTCAGTTAGCTATTATTGACCAACCTGGCGCCGGCTGGAATGGTGGAAGGGGCGGCAGTGGGGGAGCAGGCGGTGCAGGTGGTAATGGTGGAAAACCTATTACATGTGACCTTCAACATGCTCATCCCGGTAATGGAGGTAATGGCGGCAATGGCGGCAATGGGAGTGATGGCGGCAATGGCGGCAATGGCGGCAATGGTTGCAAAATTGAACTAACAATACCCGTAAATTCAGGTATGAAAAGATGGACTAGATCAAATATAGGAGTAGCAGGACAGGGAGGACAGGGAGGAATAGTTGGCGAAGGTGGTAGCGGAGGCCCCGAAGGTGGGCAAGGTTTAGATTTACTGCCAGAAGAAAAGGGACTGTCAATATCGGGTAAAGCAGGTACTAACGGAAATATACCGGGTAAAGCTGGTCAGAATGGTAAGCCCGGTATTGCAGGTTCGATAACAATTACAACGGTATAAGATAATGGCTGATAAAACAATAAGTGCGAAAAATCCACTAGTTATTCCAGTTGGCGTAGCCGGAGAAGAGTACGGGACAATAACGGTAGAAGAGGGCGGCTATATAGACATTATGGGTTCAGGAGGGATTACCATAGATAATCTAAAAGTAGTGGGTGAGCTACCCTTTCCTTTCATACTCGTTCATGCGGCAGATGCTCAAAGTGGACAACAAGGGAAAAAAGGAGTTGCTGGCATCAATGGATTGAAAGGAGCAGATGGTACGTGTAATGGCGCCATATCAAGGTACGATGCGACACCGGGTACAGATGGTTCTGATTCAGTATCAGGCATGAATGGGACAAATGGAATGACTGGACTAAAATCCCCTGATATTTCAATCACCATAAAAAACATCACAATAGCTGATTCACTTATCAACCGATTTACTATTATCAATAAAGGCGGTAAAGGCGGTAAAGGTGGGGATGCTTACAACGACCCCAGCAAAGGTGACGATCAATGGCGTTCAGAGCAAGGAGGCTATGGCGGAGATGGTGGAGAATATAAATTTTGTGGCGGTAGTTCATCCTATGGTGCTAACGGCGGCAATGGTGGCAATGGCTGCAAGGGGGATAATGGCGGCAATGGCGGAAATGGCGGAAATGGGGGCTCAGTCGTTATGACCGTACCAGCTGCTTACAAGAATGAGTTTGTAACGCTCTGTTTACCGGGAGAAGGAGGAGATGGTGGCAAGGCAAATCTCGTTGGTAGAGGGCAATATGGCGGACTGGGTAAACTGAATAGAAGCGCGAGAGTAACGGGCAGGAGTGGTTCGTTTGGTGATACACAAGGGAGAGATGGAAGCAGTGGTTCACCCGGTGTAAAAGGCAGTATAAAATTTAATTAACCTATAACTCGACCCTCAAGTTTTTGAACAAAATAATTCTAAACTACCGCTTGTTGGGGGTATCTAAGCCCATTAAAGACCTACAAAAACCTTTAGTTGGTGTGTATGGTAGGGGTTAGCTGTTAAAGTGCCTTAGTGAAGAGCTGCCGCGCCATGTTTACTGTGAGTTATATTTTTTAGAGGGTTCTGTCGCATAAATCCCCCTTCCCGACGTTATCTGCTATCATAATTATCAATTTCAATAAAAGGTGGATCACATGCTCAGCTTCAAAGGCACTCACTTTCAAAAAGATGTCATTCTTTATGCTGTTTTCTTTTATGCCAGGTATGGCGTTTCGTAAAGTATAGAAGTTACGCATTGACAGGCAATGCTAAACTATGAACATTGAAAACACCAAAGCCATCGGAAAGCCAAGTCTTGATAAGAGAAATAACACGCCCATCAACAGCCCGCTGCACCTTACCGATGTATATTAGCTTTTTATTAAGTGAGCCAAAACAGGCCAGTTGTCGGCGATTAGGAGAAGTGATGTCGATATCACATGATAGTGTAAACCGATTTCTGAATCGCGAACTTTATACTGGACGAGACTTATACAATGAAGCCAGTACCACATTGAATTTAAAGGGAGGAACCTTGAGTGTAGACGATAGTGTCCTTGATAAACCTTATAGTCAGTATATGGAACTTGTCAGCCATTTTTGGTCAGGTAAACATCATCGAGCGGTTAAAGGAATCAATCTTGTGACTTTGTATTACACCGATATTCAAGGGAAGCATCAACCCGTTAATTTTCGAGTGGTCGACAAAGCAGAAGGAAAGACAAAAAATGACTATTTTCAAGATATGCTGGATGAAGTATTGGCTTGGGGGCTTGATCCTGATTTTGTTACGGGAGACAGCTGGTACAGTTGTGTGAGTAATCTTAAACTGATTAGAAATCATCAGATAGGTTTGCTCTTTGCATTGGAAAGCAACCGCTTGGTCTCATTGGAAAAAGGGACATGGTTACAGGTTCAACAGCTGGATATTCCAGAAGATGGCTTGATGGTTTGGCTCAAGAATTTTGGGTTTGTAAAATTATTTCGGACGAACTTGAAAGACCAAGTTCGCCATTATATAAGCTCACTACCTGATAAAGAGAAAACAATGGTTTTTGATAATAAAGCGTTTACCGAACAACATGATAGGCATTGGCAGATTGAGCAGTATCATCGAGCGATAAAGCAGGTATGCAATATAGAGCGATTCCAGGTTCGCAGTAAAGGAGCTATAAAGAACCACCTTTTTGCTGCAATTTGTGGGTTTGTTCAACTACAAAAACTCAGATTTGCTGAAGTGATTAATAATTGCTATAGCGTGCAGCGAAATTTATTCAAAGATGTGATAGCTTCGTTCATTGGAACCTTTATGCCAAAGTTGAATCATTTGAATCCAGAATTTCAATCTGTCGTCAATGCGTAACTTCTAAAGTAGTTCAAATAAATATTAGGGTATTTTATGACTAAATACAGGTTTAATCCTGAACTATTCCCTAAGCAAACAGATAAAAGCATAAATGACGGTATCATGCATTTTTTCTGATTTAGAAAAGCAAATTGTTTTACGCGTTAAACGTTTAATCCATGTTCTTAAATTTAGGTTTTTACGCTCTATTTTTTGCGTATTTTTCTTTCCAACGCTGTCAGCCCCGGACGGGCTGATAGTCTCCAGAAGGCGCAGGGTTGTTGCCAATCCGAAGTGCGCGATAGCGCGCGAGGGATGCTAAAATTTTATCCCGAATAGCCGTAGAGCCATTTGTGGTAGCCATGACTGAGCTGCTTTGTGCTCAGTCTGTGGCGGACGCAGGGCGGCTGGAGCATCTCCTATTCGCTGCGTAGGTGAACGAATTACGGCGACAGGAGTCCCGGAATTTCGTGAGGTAGCATGGCGCGCCTGAAAGCCCATCATCGGTTTTGTTATTTTTTTGATAAAGCGATGATCCTGTTCGATGATGTTATTCAAATATTTAACTTGTAATATGTCAATCATAGTGGCAAACCCAGCGATGATTAACAAGTGGTTAATATTGGCTAATCCTGCATAGTTAGCGCCACTTTTATCCATAACGACCTTATCAGGAAAGGGGGGGTATGCGACAGAACCTTATTTTCTATTAATTTGAACCTTTATTACTTCGGGTCATGCGCCACTATTTCGGGTTTTAAATTCCTCGAACATCTCCAAAAACAAGACATTCATTGACTTACTACGCATTGATGCATACGCCTTAAACTCATTTCTTGCGCTCTCTGGTACTCTTATTTGCATGAGAACAAGCGAGCTAGGCGGCGTTTGTTCTGTCGCTGCTGCTGGCTTTGGCTAGTATGGTCTCCTCTAAATCAATCGTGTTAGGGTCAAGCCCTGTTTTGCCTTTTGTGTCTGTTTTTTTGCTTACTGGTGGTTTTAGATTTGCCATGTTATGCGCTCCCCTGCTTCGCTGTTTGTTGCTCTGTTGCTTTGTTAAATAATTGCTCTATGATTTTATATAATCCCCCAGCAAATCCAGACAAGAAATCAAAGCAATCTTATTCCAAATTAGTTACTATTTGTAAAAAATTGGAGTATTAAAATGAGCAGAAAAAGAACGGTCTACAGTGCTGAATTTAAAAGCAAGTTGGTATTAGAAGTTTTAAAGAATGAAAAAACACTGCAAGAAATTGCCAGTGCAAATAACATCACACCTAAGAACCTACAAAACTGGAAAAAAATATTCTTAGACAATGCAGAAATAGCAATGGAGCCCTCCAAAGCCGTTAAAGATTACAAAGAGGATCTATTAGCAGCTCAAGAACAAAATGAGATGCTCACAAAAATCGTAGGAAAAATGACGGTTGAAAAGGAGTGGCTCGAAAAAAAGCTAAAAAGCTTGGACTCATCTGATAGAAAACAGTTGATTGAGCCCAAGCTTAACACTCTACCTCTAACACAGCAGTGTGCATTATTAGGATTAAATAGAAGCAATCTCTATTACAAAAAAAGAGAGAATAAAAAGAAAGAAGAGATCAAAACTCAGATTAATCACATTTTTAAAGACATCCCTATTTATGGTGCGGCTAAAGTACACCAGCAGTTGCTTGAAGGTGGTTTTAAAGTCAGTTTAAACACGGTGGCGAGTTATCGGCAGCAGATGGGCTTGAAAGCCGTATTAGCGGTAAAACAAGTCAATACAACGATCCCCATAAAAGAACATAAAAAATATACTTATAAGCTTAGAGATCTTGATATATCACACGCTAACCAAGTTTGGAGTACAGATATAACCTATATTAAAACCAAAGAAGGGATGGTTTATTTAGCGGCGATTATTGATTGGCACTCAAAAGCAGTGCTCGCCCATAAAATATCAAACACAATGGATTCTTTTTTAGTTATGGATGTATTAGATGAAGCGCTTTCTCTCTACGGAACACCTGAAATTTTTAATACGGATCAAGGCAGTCAATACACCAGTGAAATTCATACCCAACGACTAAAAAACAAAGGCATTACTATTTCTATGGATGGAAAAGGACGAGCAACGGATAATATTTGTATTGAACGGTTTTGGCGAAGTGCAAAATGTGAGCGTATTTATTTAAATGAATATGGTTCAATTAGAGCGTTAATAGAAGATGTTGATGACTATATTGAGTTTTATAATCATCAACGGTTTCATGAAACCCTGGACTATAAAAAACCAATGAATGTATATAGAGAAAGTATTTTAGCTAATGAACAGCAGAATGAAGCGGCTTAGGAATATGGAATAAGGATTGTTGAAAAATCTGTCTTGACTCTTTGGGGTGCTATACAAGGCTTGATTTTCCCACCCCGCCTTTTTGGTTTAATAATGAAATAATCATTTTTATTGTTTCCCCTACATATAATAAAAACATTGAACACAATATAACCAATACTTAAATAAATTACAATACCTTTAATAAATACATCAAAAACAATACATTTATTAATACACACAAAAACACTATAAATATATTTTATATTAAAACAAATACAACCAGTACTTATTGTACTAATAGGTATATATTCCTTTACTTAGCTGGTAGCATGTAGTAGATACTACTATCTACTACATAAATCAGGTGAAATTATGGAACGCAAAAGCAAGGTAACGCAAAGCGCGGCTAATGCTGCATGTGAGCAATTACAGGCCGATAGTAAAAACGTGACTGTAAACGCCGTTATAGGCATTACTGGAGATTATCGTTATTTTAATGATGTGGTGAGAATGTTTTTCTCCAGCATGGTGTTTTATCCATTTGTCGCATAAAAACAGGTTGCAGTTGATTTTCACACAAATATTAATTTTTTGCGACAGAACCCTGGAAGCTTTATGAAGGATGGGGGCGTGAGGCCAAACAATTAGATAAAGAGGGATCAAGCCGTGGCCTGATTCTGAGTCTTTTGTTTGACCATGGCCTTCTCCCGCTGAAAATCCTGGAAACGGAGCTTTAGCGAAGGATGTGTTTCAACTGATGCCATCAGGAAAACATATGATTGGCAGGGATTTAGGGCGCTTAGGCCCAACAGCATCATTAAAGTATTGTTCTGCTGGGTGAAGGTAAGAGTTTGATGGAAATAGGATGGAAAAACTTGAGCATCGAGTAACAGTTGTAATTTTTAATTAGTATAGATAAATGACCATGTGAAACTAGGATTCCCTAGTTTCATTAAAAAATATAGAGGATGAGAAAATGGAATATTACAAAGAACACGCTTTTATTTTTATACCTGCATTGCTGTTGGTATTTGGTACAGCTTATGCCTTATCAGGTTGGGACAATAAACCTGAGATACCAGTAAGTGAGACTAAGCAACCCCGGACTGCTGAGGTTGTCCGTGAAACCTTTGCTGATTATGTTCCAGAGGTGCCTAGCAAACCAGAGGTGCATGTGGAGATTGATCATGATCATGAAGAGTTAGACTTAAATGATCCATTAGCAAGCCCCTCTTTTGATACGATGGAGGAGGGTTTTCAATAGTTTCATATAAAGACCAACCAATACCTCAACTATTTAAAGATATGACAAAGAAGGCTATTGAAGAGATTGCAGAACGAGGATACGCATCAGCTGAGGAATCAGATGTACGCCAAATTTCGACAGCCCTTGAGTCTCGCTTTAAACATCTGATGTTATCTTATGACGAAGCCGCTAACCAACTGGTTAAAGAACCCGCAAACTTAGAGGGTACGCCATTTGATGATGTGGAACTACTTGGCGCACACACTTCAGGCTCTAATCATGACGGAAAATGGACGAATATATCCCGTTTTTATAAATTCGATGATTTGGGAGTAGTGAAACTGAGTGAAGTTGATTATATTACGAGTAGAGGTCGCATACAAATGACTCAGGAGTTAATTAATGAGGCTGTTAACGGTATACCTGCGATGTACAGAGTTAATGTGAGTAATTCAGGGGCAGCTGAATCTTTAGTCTTTTGGGTAACTGATTCAAAAGAGTACGTACTGTATGCTGAGAAAAACGGTGCTAAGGATGAATCAGTGAAACAGAGACTCCTAGAGTTGGCACGATCTATCCCAGTAGATTAACGCACACAGGCGGGTTCTGTCGCAAAAGATACGTATTTGTGTAAACCTGGTTATGAACCTGTTTTTTATCTTCGCCCAGGGAGTAAGTAACTTTTTTATCGTATCTGTAATCTTCTATCTTGGGCGCGCCTGATGTTTTTACAATTGAATCCGAGTACTCTAAAAAGGATAACTCACAGTACACATGGCGCGCCAGCTCTCCGCTAAGGCGTTTTATATCGCTTTTAAGGCGCTTTAACAGCTAACCCCTACTATACACCAATTAAGGGTTTTTGTGGGTCTTTAAGGGGACTTACATGCCCCGCCAATAAGCGATTGACTAATTTGGTGTGTGTATGTGGTTTGTTATAGCTGTTACAGAAAACAAAGATTAAACGGTAAACCATTTCAAAATAAAGAGTTGGCTTATTGCAACAAGCAACAGTATTCTGGGGACTCTTTGCCCTAGGGAGGAAGTAACTTTTTAAACTTCATAATAAAACGCTATTTAGTGTGCAACATAATATAGATTGTACTATACCTATAATCCTTTTATAATCAAAGACTAGGGTTACTGTCACGTACAACCGCTGTCAGCCCCGGACGGGCTGATAGTCTCCAGAAGGCGCAGGGAAATTTGCCAATCCGAAGTGCGCGATAGCGCGCGAGGGAGGCTAAAATTTTATCCCGAATAGCCGTAGAGCCATTTGTGGTAGCCATCACTGAGCTGCTTTGTGCTCAGTCTGTGGCGGACGCAGGGCGGCTGGAGCATCTCCTATTCGCTGCGTAGGTGAACGAATTACGGCGACAGGAGTCCCGGAATTTCGTGAGGTAGCATGGCGCGCCTGCTATGGATATTTATACGAAATCATTATATTTACAATTTAGGATTTTATAGTTACCCCTCTTTGGCCGCCTTTCTTGGAGCTTTTTTTATTGAATATCTACGGTCAGCGGATTTTCAGAAGTATCCAGTTCAGGGAAAGCCACAGCTCTCAAGCGTTTATTCATCTCAGCTTCAAAACACACCATGTTCTGGGGCAACACGCACATGACTTCATTTCAACTAATTATTAAACGTGAATGAAATCAATTTCTTGCTCAATTAGGATAAATTATCATGGTTGGGAAAACCATAGTTTCCCTTTGGGTTTAATTACTGCAATCCCTTAAACTGTATAATATAACCAATCGCTTGTTCATCAGAGCAATTTGAGTAGACCTTTAATTTAGCGGACTCTCAGCCCTAGTGGGAAGTAACTTTTTTTAGCGTATATCCGGTATATTCATATTCCCTTATATAAGAAAATACAAGGGAATCTGACTCTAATGGATTGAGCTATCAGCTTTACTTAAAGGCGGCATAAAATAAGCCCTCCTATTGTGCTTCACATTAAGACCCTTTAACACTTTTTTTACAGCCATCTGGTTCGACCTGTTAGTTATTATACTCTCAGGCAACTCATTGATTATCTCGGAGTTAGTCATTTTAATTGTTCTATTACTAAGTACCTCACCCGTTTTGTCATCAGTAAACTCAAACTCAAACACCTCCAAAACTATATCTTTCAATGACATATTATGCTTTGGAATTAGTCCACGGGATTAGAAAGGCGCAGAGAGTGCAAAAAAAGCCCCGTATTTGTTCCCGTGGAAGCGAACACAAGCTTTATGTTACAGGCAGATATTAAAGGCGCACAGGCAACGGCTAAAGGCTTGCGTCATGGCTTCGGGGTGAATGCTTCAATTAAAACCAGAAACCCGCGATTAATTCAAAAATGGCTAGGGCATACCAGCATAGAAAATACCATGATTTATATGGACGCAATCGGACAGGAAGAACGCGAAACCGCTTTAAAAATGTGGGAATAAAACGGTTTTTGTAACAATAAATGTAACTACTCAGCGTGTTTTTTAACTTCGCTGAAAATCATGGAAACGTAGCTTAGCGAAGTGGTGATTTTTAGTCCCTGATAGGCGACAGGGCAATTCGCTGATTCGACGTGTGCTAGCAGCACGCGAGAGGAGCAAGAATTGCATTCCGAATAGCCGTCCAGCCAGTGAGGTAGTAATGACGAAGCGTCTTTTGTGCGTAGTCGTTGCGGACGCAGGGCGTTCAGGGCATCTCCCATCCGCTGCGTAGGTGAACGAATTATGGCGACAGGAGTCCCGGAATTTCGTGAGGTAGCATGGCGCGCCTGAATCCAGATGCATTGGATCAGTTTTTACCCTGGAACCTGACTGAAAAAATCAAGCCGTTAAAGTAAGTGGCGTAACTTGTCTAGGTGGGAAGCTTCGCTTACGTTTTTTTGAACTGGTGAAGTTATGTAAACTCTTTCTTTTTTGCTGCGCAATTTAAAAAAATGGGGATATTACCCATCTTTTTATCCTTTTTTTTCTGTGTATTGGCACTTTCCTCCTTTCCAAGCTTTAAAAGCTTTAAAAGCTTTCAGCCTTATATCCCTATGATTTTAAATACGAAATAGGGTGATATAACGAGTAATTTACGGTGATATAACGAGTAATTTACGGTGATATAACGAGTAATTTACGGTGATATAACGAGTAATTTACGGTGATATAACGAATTTTTTTATTTATCTCCTGTTATATTCTACAATGTAACGAGATTATATTTTTTACTCTTTATATTTGGGTCCCGAATGAAAACAAACATGGTAAGAAAACACAATGATGTAATCGAAGCTTGTTACTATATGAGTGTGCCAGAATTACGTTTGATTTATTCTTGTATTTCAAAGATTGGATTTGAGAAAACCATCAGCAAAGAAGAGCCTTTTTATATTTCAGCGATGGAATATTCAGAAGCATTTGGGATTGATCCAAAAAACGTGCATAGAGAAATAAGAAAAGCGGTAAATTCTATTTGGGATAGGGAGTTAGTCATCAAGCGAGAAGGAAGGAAGCCCTTACGATGCCGCTGGGTATCAGCTGATGCTGAATATGAAGATGGAGGTGCAGAAATACATTTTTCTAGTCAAGTAATACCGTACCTGATTAATTTACAAAAAAAGGGCTCCTTTACGATTTATCGTCTTGAAAATATAGGAGGGTTGAAATCAGCATATGGGATTCGGCTCTATGAACTATTGGTTCAATATAAAAAAATTGGCGAACGTGAAATTGAGGTTAAGGAAATTAGGGAGACTCTGTCGTTAGGCACTAAGTACAAAACTATGTGTGATTTTAAAAAGTGGGTTCTGGATGTTGCAACTAAGGAAATAAATACTGAAACAGACCTGAATGTAAGCTATAAAAACATCAAATGTGGCCGTTCGATTGTTGCCTTTCACTTCAGCATTAAAAAGAAGCGTAAAACCCTAGGAACACATCCTAATAGCCCTAAAAAGTATCTTTCGCCAGAAGATACGTACAAAGAATTCCAAAAATCTCGTTTTAGGCATATACAGAGCTATAAAGAAGGCTTTGAAATTCTGGAAAAAGAAGGCTACACGTTAAGCAAAACAGCTTTTATGATGAAATATAAAAAATAGAGTTCATAGCGGGCTACTTAACCCAAAATATCGGACTTCTAGCTAAGCCTTTTTATATGTTTTATCCCTACAAACGCTGAAAATCATCACTTCGCTTAGGCTCCGTTTCCCTGATTTTCAGCGGAGGTTGGTGATAGGGGTTTAGGAGGTGGGGTTGTATTCTATACGATTGATGATGGACGACATGGTTTAGAGGCTGCGCCAGATAAATTAAAGAATCTTGTGTGGGGATGTCATGGTGTTACGGTTGGATTAGGCGGTATAAAAATTGGAGATGGTCGATATAACTCCGATACAATTCTTTACAATACATCCGCTGTCAGCCCCGGACGGGCTGATAGTCTCCAGAAGGCGCAGGGAAATTTGCCAATCCGAAGTGCGCGATAGCGCGCGAGGGAGGCTAAAATTTTATCCCGAATAGCCGTAGAGCCATTTGTGGTAGCCATGACTGAGCTGCTTTGTGCTCAGTCTGTGGCGGACGCAGGGCGGCTGGAGCATCTCCTATTCGCTGCGTAGGTGAACGAATTACGGCGACAGGAGTCCCGGAATTTCGTGAGGTAGCATGGCGCGCCTGTTACTTTGAGCTTGCCTACTTAATTGAATACTCATAGCCCAGTTTCGTATTTCACATAGAGCCTTTATTTTGTATAGCTTTTTTCAAATTCCGTATATTATCTTTATTGCCTAGTCGTTCTCTTGCTTGATCGTATGTTTCTCCAACCCTTGCGTGTTTTTCTATTTCTTTTTTACTTACATGCTTAGGCAACATGTCATGCGATTTTTTATTAACTTCTTGGTGGTCCTCTTTTCTGCTTATCAAAACCACATCATCTTGAATGCTTACATTGTATTCTGGTAAATGGTTACTTTCAGCAAGCTGCTTCATGTTGAATCGTAGCTTCCTTATTGTTGTTACTGTCCCAATTTTTTCTTTAAGGTTTTCTAGTTTTATTTTCCATGCAATTTGGCTGCCACAGTGCTTTCTCGCTAACTCATATATCCTTCGCTCCGTCGGTTTTCTTAATCTAAAATAGTCTTTATCTATTGTTAGAACTTCATCACCAAGAATCGAATTATAAAACCAGTCCGATAATTTAACTTCTACAAGAATAGATTTACCGCCTTTATCCTCTTTAACCGTTTCCCAATAATCAATCAAACCAAAATCTCTCGTAATTTCTTTACCATTTGTTTTGATGTTTGTTTGTATTCTAGTACCGCTCAACCTCTCCAGCGATTCATTAAGCTGTTTATATTGCGTACCACCTGTTTTTTTATTTGTAGATAAAAAATAGTCATAGCTTGTAAATCTGACAATTTTAGAAATGCACTCACCTTGGTTTTTAGAGTTCATTAGCGAACTCGCTAAATACATTAATATATCTTTATCAAAAATAGTCGCAAGTCCCGTGTAACTCGGTTTTATCTTGATATTAACCCCTTTATAGTCGTACTCAAGAAGTCGATGATCTGGTTTAGTTGATAAACTAAAAACAGGGTGCTCCATTGATGCCAGATCGTCTTTAAACGAATCAAAAATATCACAGATAAAAAAATCTGTTTGTTTATATCTATCGGGCATTAAATTTTTAGTCATAGTATCGGCATATCAAGAACATTTTTTGTTTTATTCTATCGAACTTTTCATTAAAAGTATCGGCATATTAAGAACATTATAACTTTAGTAGCATTCTTGGAACGCTTAAAAAATTACATGATATGAGTATCAAGGGATACAGAAGTTTTTTTAGGCTGTAACTATATCTAACCTGAAGTTTCCCAATTATTGAGTAGCTGAAATACACAATGCTGGTGTATCGAGGTTTATTTTAGGTGGTTTTGCCATGTTTATAGCAACCCCCTACTTAATTCCCCTTAGGCAATAGCATTTGAAATGAATGAAAAGACTATTTTTTTCATATAGTTGTAGCATAGTTTCAATTTTACCATAAATAATTATTGGGAAACTTCAGTATCTAACTTATCTAACTGGATTTCTAAACTTATTTTTTTAAACAAAAATCAAAAAAACATATTTTTAAAGTCATCAATGATGATTTTTAATCAATATATCAAACGTTAAATGCTCTACAGTAAACAAAAGTATATCTTTCTATCTCTCACACTCGCTGAAAATCAGGGAAACGTAGCCTAAGCGAAGTGATGATTTTTAGTCCGCGATAGCCGTAGGGCCGTTGTTTTGTCGGAGTCTGAGCGTTAGCGAAGGTGGAGACAAAATAAAAGGCCATCCGACACGGCGTCAAGTCATTTGGAGCCTATGTTCCGACCCCTTGTTGGGTCGGGACGAGGTGACGAGGACGAATCGGGGCCGCCGGAGGCATAAGTGGTCGCGTTAAGTTTTTGCTGCTTGCTTGGGCTGGGATGCCCAAAACAAGCTTTCGCAAAAATAGCGACTCCCCGAATTAAAAATTTAAATCATCTTAAAACAGCTATTAACGATTACTTCTGAATAAAGTTTTAGGTTCCCCTCGATCTCTAATAGAGAGCACTAAAGATTGATAAATTTCCCTACATCTTCTGGAGACTATCAACCTATTTAAATCTAATATCGGTTGTTTTAAAGTTACTTACCTTAATTCCTGTTCCCATCTTAAAGTTTTATTGGAACTTTTTAGATGTTAAAAAATATATTAAATGAGTATCTTTTTAATATTATTTATAGACACACACTAAAAATACGTTATACTTTAATTTAGAGTTAAAAAGATATCTTTTTAACATTTTAAAGATATTAAAAAGGATAGTAAATGCCAAAAATCTATATAGGTGGAAATAAAGGTGGAACTGGTAAGACCACATTAACTGTTAACCTTGCTGCGCTTTTAGCAAGTCAAAATAAAGATGTAATGATCATTGATGCTGATTTACAAAAATCTTCCACAATGTGGAATGATGAACGCTCGCAAAAACTTTCAGATGATGTAAAAGAAATTTACAGTGTTCAAAAGCAGTCAGGTGATTTATCGGGTGCGATTAGAGATTTAAATAGACGCTATGAGTATGTTTTTTTAGATGCTGCGGGTGTTGATCAAAAAAACCTAAGACATGGTCTAATTACAGCAGACGTTTTTCTTGTGCCATTTAAGCCGACCCAGTTTGATCTTAATAACCTAATTTTGCTTCAACCAATTATTGAAGAGGCTTTAATTGTAAACCCTGAATTAAACGTTTACGCGGTGATATCTATGAGCCCAACAAACCCAAGAGTTAAAGAGGTTGATGAGGCTAAGGATTTTTTAAGAGAATTTCCTCAAATTAGAATTTTAGAGACATTTATCTGTGAACGCAGTATTTATCATTTATCTGCGTCAGAAGGATTAGGTGTTACAGAGTTAAAAGCAAAAACAGAGTCCAACAAAAAAGCTCAGAAAGAAATTATTAATTTATTAAAAGAAATTGGAGTTTAATAATGGCTGTTAAAAAAGCAAGTGCACTGGTAGGAAAACCGCTTGAAGCACAAGAAGAATCAACGAAAGTTGTAACAGCTAAAAGCTTTACAGCAAAAGGAGGCCTATCACAAGAAGAGTTGTTAAAAAAAGAACAACGTAGAAAAGAAAGAGAAGCCAAAGCACAACAACTCATTGATGAGAAAAATCCTAGGGCAAATAAAACTGCGTTATCGATGACAATTCGTTGGAATCAATTTGAATCAGATCAGTTAGAGAAATTACAAGACGCACTAGGGCTAACAAGAGTTGGCGTTATTCGTTTAGCTGTTAATCAGTTAATAAAAAAAGAGCTGACATAACTTTTTGAGTATTATTTAGTATCTTTTTAGATACTCATTTAATGTATAAAAAGATTGTTTTTAATATATTAAGAATATATGTTTTTTACTTGGATTTTTTATCAACTTATTTTTTTAGAACACCCTATTAAAAACTAGAATACATCAAAAAAGACGCGAAAATACGTGGAGCCGTTACACTCGACGTTCAAGTTTTCAGATATATACTTCACGCGGTCACGGTTGCGGATTTTGAAAACATCTGAAATTTCGGATTTAAAAGTGTCTTTATTTCTTAGATTCAACTAACAGGGGTATTTCAGGGCAACATCACTCGTCAACGCATCAATCAGCAAAAGCAAATTATTCTCAAACTGTTTGATTATCAAACCAGGTCAATGGAACAGATAATTCAGGTTGAGGCACACATAGGTGAATTGCTCCGATACTACCCCAAAGTTCATGACGCATTTCGTCAACTACTGGTCTACCTTGATAATCAAAAAATTGTTATTCCGACCTACCGAAGTTTGCAGGATATGTTTACTCAATCCTTTGTTAATGAACGCGACAGGCTTGATCAGCTCATATTGTTAATGCCCCTTGGGCAACAAGAACAGTTATCTGAATTGATCGACCGGGAAGATGGGATAACCAAGCTAAACATCATACGTGCCGATCAAAAAAATTTCACCTACACCGCTATCAGTGCTGAGGTTGAAAAGGCATTGGAGCTTGAGGGCTTGTATAAATTTGCAAAGGGTTTTCTTCCAACCCTTCTGTTATCCAAAAATGCCATTCGTTATTATGCTGATATAGCAGGACAATATGCGGCTTCCCGGTTGAGAAGGTTAGACAAGCCGCAACAATGGCTGCATGGCCTTTGTTTTATTTATTATCGATATCAACAAATCATGGATAATTTAATCACCAGCTTTATGTACCATACAAGGGCTATTACGGTTGATGCGAAGGCTTATGCGAAGAAGGCTGCAGGTGAGTACCATTCTGGCTTGGTTGTTGATTTACCCAAGTTGGCCAAGTTTCTCAAGTGGTTCCCAAGCCGCAAGTCGGGACTGGATCATGATGAACTAAACCAAGCGGCCTACAAAATATTGCCGGAAGGGCAGTTTCCAGCGTTAGCTCAATTTTTGCAGGGTAGTACCTTTGACACAAAAGCGTCCATGCGTGAATTTTATTTCAAATCGTCACGTTCATTCGCGCTTTATTTGAGGCCAATTCTACTGGCTGTACCCTTTGTATTTTACAAATCGGGGAGTCGCTATTTTTGCGAAAGCTTGTTTTGGGCATCCCAGCCCAAGCAAGCAGCAAAAACTTAACGCGACCACTTATGCCTCCGGCGGCCCCGATTCGTCCTCGTCACCTCGTCCCGACCCAACAAGGGGTCGGAACATAGGCTCCAAATGACTTGACGCCGTGTCGGATGGCCTTTTATTTTGTCTCCACCTTCGCTAACGCTCAGACTCCG
Organism: Bathymodiolus japonicus methanotrophic gill symbiont; assembly: GCF_019721995.1. Lineage (GTDB taxonomy): Bacteria > Pseudomonadota > Gammaproteobacteria > Methylococcales > Methylomonadaceae > Methyloprofundus. The sequence continues at coordinate 18,731 of NZ_BLYC01000031.1, forward strand.
ACAAAATAACGGCCCTACGGCTATCGCGGACTAAAAATCATCACTTCGCTTAGGCTACGTTTCCCTGATTTTCAGCGGAAGACAACGATATCATGGCGCTCATTGATTTAATGAAAATGCACTATGGTAGTGGCAAAGGCCCATCTACGTTTAAATTACCACAAGATATAGAAGACACCCTATCAAAGACACAGCTCCCTTATTTGAAAAAAGATTCAGATGATGCGCAGGTAGATCCTCATTTATTCGAGTTTTTCGTTTACCATAAGATGTATCGTCGCCTGGATAAAGGCCTGCTCTGTTGTAATGAAAGTGTTTCTTACTGCGACATCGATCATGATTTGATTAGCGATGCATTAGTCGATGATGTTGAAAAAATAGCCAATGAGTTTGGCTATCCAAAAATTCCAATTTATTGTGATGAACGCTTGGACGCAGCTCTTATGACGCTAGATTCCACATGGAATAGAACGACAAAACGAATCAGTGACGGTGAAAATTTAGCGTTCAATATCAAAGAAATGAAAACGGGTGAGCAGCAGGACTGGAGTTTGGGTTATGACAGCCTGGATAAATTGGATGATGCTTTTTTCAGAACCCTATCTCAAGTAGAAATACCTAGCATCATGATGTATATAGGTGATCACATTGGCATGTGGCGATCCTTTACTCATATGAAAACCCGATACAATAAAAAAAAGACGCCCATAGTATTGGCCATCGCTGTCAGCCCCGGACGGGCTGATAGTCTCCAGAAGGCGCAGGGAAATTTGCCAATCCGAAGTGCGCGATAGCGCGCGAGGGAGGCTAAAATTTTATCCCGAATAGCCGTAGAGCCATTTGTGGTAGCCATGACTGAGCTGCTTTGTGCTCAGTCTGTGGCGGACGCAGGGCGGCTGGAGCATCTCCTATTCGCTGCGTAGGTGAACGAATTACGGCGACAGGAGTCCCGGAATTTCGTGAGGTAGCATGGCGCGCCTGTAATGCTTGTATTTTATCGGATGCTTTTGGTATTGGCATTGAAAAGATGGCTGAGATGTCTGATCTTAATTACAACCTGATGCGTTCAACTCATGAAGATTTTATGCGCATAGAGACGTTATGCGCTGCGAATGACATGGTGGGCAACCTGATTCATTCGCTGCCTATTTTTAAACTGTGGAATATAATGGATGACAAAATGCTGGCCGATGCTGACGGGCTAAAAATTAGCAACTAGTGAAAGCACCATTCAATCAAGATATTCAAAAAAATATCTTGGAAAATCCCCAGGGCTATCGATTTATACATTGATTGCAAACTTTGTTGCCGCCAATGCTAAAAATATTGGGCTTAACGAATATGAAGGGCACGCTCTTTACGACGTCATTCAGGGAAATAAAACAAACATTAACATTGATATGGTGACAGGAGACAATCACTCTCTCAATAAGCTCAACTTCGTCATATTGGATTCTATCGATGTTGATTATGTTCCTAGCATTAAAGACATAAAGGACGCGGCAAACAACTTGTATTCAGTAAAAACGACTGACAACTATACTGGGATTATTCGCTCACAGGGAGTCATCGATAAAAACCTGATTAAATCGAAAAAAAGCGGCATCTTGCGGGTATTACTTTCTTTACTACTACAAGAAAACACGCAAAGTACCATCGTTAGAAAATTAAACTCTTATGCGCGTTATACCGGACTTAAAAAAGCACTGATTGAATATAATTCAATATTTAAAAGTACCCATGTGTTAAATTTAATTGATAACATGGCTCTGCGAAAAGCCATACGAACAGCTAGGAATAGAACGGAGGCTTATCACCAACTACAAGGGCTCATCAGGAAAATTTATCGTGGAATTTTTATCGGGGAGTCGCTATTTTTGCGAAAGCTTGTTTTGGGCATCCCAGCCCAAGCAAGCAGCAAAAACTTAACGCGACCACTTATGCCTCCGGCGGCCCCGATTCGTCCTCGTCACCTCGTCCCGACCCAACAAGGGGTCGGAACATAGGCTCCAAATGACTTGACGCCGTGTCGGATGGCCTTTTATTTTGTCTCCACCTTCGCTAACGCTCAGACTCCGACAAAACAACGGCCCTACGGCTATCGCGGACTAAAAATCTTCACTTCGCTTAGGCTACGTTTCCCTGATTTTCAGCGAAGGTAAAAAGATAGAAAACAATCAAATCAGCGCACATGCAGTAAGGCTCGTTGCAAATTCCATCATCGCCTATAACGCCATTATTTTAAACACCGTTTATGAACGGATGCTTGCCGCTGGAACGAGCCAGGAAATTGTTGATGAATTTGCCAGAATCTCACCCATTGCCTGGTCGCATATTGCATTCACTGGCAAGTATAATTTTAGAAAAAGCGATGGTGATATTGATGTAGATGCGATGGTAAATGAGCTTGAAAAACATTTAAAACGGTATTTCTGGAAAGTGGATTAGCTCAGAACGAACACTTTTGGGGGTTCTTCCACAGGACCCCTATTAGAGTGTGACCCAAAAACTATCCGCCAAGGAAAAAAAGAACTCACCGAATTAGAACTGGATATAACAGGAATCAGACAACCTGGAGGCGGTCGAAAAAAAAGACCTCTACCCCTGAATACAGTGGAATAGATCAAGACTTTTTAGATATTCTTCAACAGCATACAGCAGGCAATCCAATGAATTCATCTATTAGGTGGACTTATCTAAAGCCGCGTGAAATCGTCAGTGAATTATTAAAAAAGGGTTATTCTGTCAGTCGTAATATCGTTCGATATTTATTAAAAAAACATGAATATGTTAAGCGCAAAGCCCAGAAAAACATTACGATGGGTGGTCATCCTGACCGCAATGCTCAATTTGAAAATATTACCCAATTGAAGCAGGACTACCTGGATGCGGGAAACCCTGTTATTAGTATGGATACCAAAAAGAAAGCGTTATTGGGTACTTTTTATCGTAATGGATCGCTCTATACACAAGCAGCCATTCAAACGAATGATCATGATTTCCCTAGCTCTGCAACAGGCAGTGTTATTCCTCATGGGTTTTATGACCTCAAACGAAACACAGGATATATCACGCTTGGAACGAGTCATGATACCAGTGAATTTGCCTGTGATAGCTTATTTCAATGGTGGGTAAACGAGGGTATTATTCATTATCCTAAAGCAAAATCATTGTTGATCCTTTGCGATGCTGGAGGGAGTAACAGCTCACGGCACTACATTTTTAAAGAAGATTTACAAAAGACTGCGAATGCACTTGGATTGGAAATTAGGATTGCCCACTATCCTCCTTATCCCTCCCAGTATAATCCCATTGAACATCGTTTTTTTCCTCATGTTACTCGTGCTTGTGAAGGTGTTGTATTTGACTCGGTTGAAACAGTTAAAGCATTGATTTCTAGAACATCAACGTCAAAAGGACTAACAACAATTGTTCACATACTCGACAAAATATACGAGACAGGACGAAAATATGCCGCTGACTTCAAAGAAATAATGCCGATTGTATTTGATACACATTTACCAAAATGGAATTACCGTGCAATTCCTCAAAAATAATTAATATCGGGAAGTTGTTTCGTGCTTATTCCTTAGTCTCTTGGGCAACGGATTCAAAAAAGTACGTACTGTATGCTGAGAAAAACGGGGCTAAGGATGAGGGGGTGAAACAGAGACTCCTAGAATTGGCACGATCTATCCCAGTAGATTAAAGCACACAGGCGGGTTCTGTCGCAAAAGATACGTATTTGTGTAAACCTGGTTATGAACCTGTTTTTTTTTCTTCGCCCAGGGGGTAAGTAACTTTTTTATCGTATCTGTAATCTTCTATATTGGGCGCGCCTGATGTTTTTACAATTGAATACGAGTACTCTAAAAAGGATAACTCACAGCACACATGGCGCGCCAGCTCTTCGCTAAGGCGTTTTATATCGCTTTTAAGGCGCTTTAACAGCTAACCCCTATCATACATACCCGTTAAAGGTTTTTGTGGGTCTTTAAGGGGCTTACATGCCCCCCAATAAGCGATTGACTAATTTGGGTGTGTGGTTTGTTATAGCTGTTACAGAAAACAAAGATTAAACGGTAAACCATTCCAAAATAAAGGGTTGGCTTATTGCAACAAGCAACAGTATTCTGGGGACTCTTTACCCTAGGGAGGGAGTAACTTTTTAAACTTCATAATAAAACGCTATTTAGTGTGCAACCTAATATAGATTGTACTATACCTATAGTCCTTTTATAATCAAAGACTAGGGTTACTGTCATGTACAACCTATGGATATTTATACGAAATCATTACATTTACAATTTAGGGTTTTATAGCTACCCCTCTTTGGCCGCCTTTCTTGGAGCTTTTTTTATTGAACATCTACGGTCAGCGGATTTTCAGAAGTATCCAGTTCAGGGAAAGCCACAGCTCTCAAGCGTTTATTCATCTCAGCTTCAAAACACACCATGTTCTGGGGCAACACGCGTATGACTTCATTTCAACTAATTATTAAACGTGCATGAAATCAATTTCTTGCTCAATTAGGATAAATTATCATGGTTGGGAAAACCATAGTTTCCATTTTGGTTTAATTACTGCAATCCCTTAAACAGTATAATATAACCAATCGCTTGTTCATCAGAGCAATTTGAGTAGACCTTTAATTTAGCAGACTCTCAGCCCTACAGGCGCGCCATGCTACCTCACGAAATTCCGGGACTCCTGTCGCCGTAATTCGTTCACCTACGCAGCGAATAGGAGATGCTCCAGCCGCCCTGCGTCCGCCATGACTGAGCACAAAGCAGCTCAGTCATGGCTGCCACAAATGGCTCTACGGCTATTCGGGATAAAATTTTAGCCTCCCTCGCGCGCTATCGCGCACTTCGGATTGGCAAATTTCCCTGCGCCTTCTGGAGACTATCAGCCCGTCCGGGGCTGACAGCGAATGTGTTGTATGACCTTCCAGAAAAAAGAAAACCAAAGCAGCGGGGCCGGAATAAAAAGTATGGTCAGCGTCTAGGATCGGCTACAGACATGGCGCGCCATGCTACCTCACAACATTCTGGGACTCCTGTCACCAACATTCATTCGCCTACGCAGCGAATGGGAGATGCCCTGGTCGCCCTGCGTCCGTCTCAACTACGCACAAAACCAATGCCCAGATAGTAGACGAGTACAAGCTCAATGGTTATAGTGACTGGTTTATCCCTTCAACAGGGGAATTAGTATTAATGTACAAAAACCTATGGGAACCGAGAATTTACCCTTTTAGGTTTAGAATGTATGTAAGTTCAAGTGAGGCTATAGAAGATTATCATGGCACGGATAAGGTTAGCATATATGCCTACCAATCGGTGGAGGCCATCGTATTTGGGGATAAAAAGAGTGAAGAAATGGATATTACCGGCACAGTGAAAGACGCAGCTCAAGACACGCGAGCTATTCGTGAATTCTAATTGTCGATTCTAACGCTGTCATCCACGAACGGGATGATGGTCTCCAGAAGAATCTATCCAAGCTCAAATCTCAATGCCTAGAGGACAACGTGAGCCTTTATAACGATTTATGCAACCTTAGGATAGAGCTTAAACCTTATTACGGACTAACACCCGTTAACACCATTGCAGATTCAACAAGAAAATCATCACAAAAGAATTTAAACCTAAAGCACTCTAATGTACGGCTCGTTTCTCGACAAAGAATAAATAGCATATTTGAGACACTTGCAACGAGTGATAACTGGATAAACCTATCCATTTACATCGCATTAGCCAGTGGACGGCGGTGCATCGAGGTTTTATCAACTGGCGACTTTGCTCCAGCCAAGGGATGTAATAGAACAGCGCACATTGAGTTCTCAGGGCAAGCCAAAACAAAAGGTCGAGATAATGTCGGCGCACTCAATATTCCTATCCTAGTGCCACTCAAGGACTTTAATAAAATATGGAAAAAGCTACGCGAGATACTAAGCCGCTCCATTTTCCTTGGTAAACCCGTCCCCAACCTTACTCACGACGAGATCAACACAAGCCTGTCAAAGGCTCTCAATAATCGAGTTAAAGCACTGCTGGGCAAGCCGTTTACGTTTAAAGACTTAAGAGCTATTTACGCAACAAGCGCTAGCCAGACATTCCATGACCCAAACAAGCGCACGATTGAATCATTCTTTTGCGAGATACTCGGACATGCAGAGGATGATCTATCAACCCAGTTAAGCTACAAAGGCATCTCTATTGTCGACGAGCTAGACGATGACGCGCTACTTGATGCAGTTGAGCACCTGAGCACAGAAAGAGTCAGACACAAAGGCGCAATAAGCGTAAACATAGAAAAGCTAAAGCTAAAAGACGCACCTGTCAAACGCACAAACTCAGTGGCTATAATCCGCGCTCACGAATTCACAAAGGATACCATCACCAAAAATCCCAGCGCACAAATAACACAAACACTACTCACAAAACTTAAAGCAAAATGAATACTTGATTTTCATTCAATCCGCATTTAATAATTACTATTAGTGAGGCTTTATTATCTTGATAACTCACATTAAGACGTATGTATCACACCGTGCAGAGATAAATAACCCTGTGACATTACTATGCGTAAATTGTGAGCAACAATTCTTATATCGTAGTTACCCACAAGAACTGTTGATAAAAGTGTGTGCTACTTTTGTGTAACTGACTGAAAGCCACAATACATATAGGCTAGGGTTATATTGTACATTTCTTGTACAGGGCATTTATTAAGCTACATTTGATTCACCGTTTTACTATGCTCCTAAGTTATACGCGCCCAGGCGCGCCATGCTACCTCACGAAACTCTGGGACTCCTGTCGCCATAATTCGTTCACCTACGCAGCGGATGGGAGATGCCCTGAACGTCCTGCGTCCGCAACGACTACGCACAAAAGCCGCTTCGTCATTACTACCTCACTGGCTGGACGGCTATTCGGAATGCAATTCTTGCTCCTCTCGCGTGCTGCTAGCACACGTCGAATCAGCGAATTGCCCTGTCGCCTATCAGGGACTAAAAATCACCACTTCGCTAAGCTCCGTTTCCATGATTTTCAGCGTCTGAATAATTCGGAGCACTGTGTCTGTGCGACATAAATATCCATCCTATGGTGCACTGGTGGCTTGAAATGAAAAACCATACAGGGACGTGAGTCTTATTGAGAAGACGGCAGTGAGTGCCGTCGTTGGTGCGTTATCGTGAGATATTTGTTGCTAGTGTTTTGAATTGCAATACTATGATTTTTTGAGCGTAAATAAAGACTAATCGCAGTCTAAGTCTAATTTCACTGTGTTGCTTAATTGACCCTTTTATACGTTGTTACTTTAAGATTTCGAGATCAAAAACTTGGAAACTCGCGTTTATAGTTAACCGTCATAAACACCTGAATATTGCAAGGTTCATGCGTCAGGGCTGGGCTTTAGCAGGATAGTTATGCCTGAAGACTAGGTTTTCTGCATTTCCAATAATATCGGGGAGTCGCTATTTTTGCGAAAGCTTGTTTTGGGCATCCCAGCCCAAGCAAGCAGCAAAAACTTAACGCGACCACTTATGCCTCCGGCGGCCCCGATTCGTCCTCGTCACCTCGTCCCGACCCAACAAGGGGTCGGAACATAGGCTCCAAATGACTTGACGCCGTGTCGGATGGCCTTTTATTTTGTCTCCACCTTCGCTAACGCTCAGACTCCGACAAAATAACGGCCCTACGGCTATCGCGGACTAAAAATCATCACTTCGCTTAGGCTCCGTTTCCCTGATTTTCAGCGCTTGCGACAGAACCAGTACGCGCACTAAAATAGGAGCAATAATCGGGGAGTCGCTATTTTTGCGAAAGCTTGTTTTGGGCATCCCAGCCCAAGCAAGCAGCAAAAACTTAACGCGACCACTTATGCCTCCGGCTGCCCCGATTCGTCCTCGTCACCTCGTCCCGACCCACAAGGGGTCGGAACATAGGCTCCAAATGACTTGACGCCGTGTCGGATGGCCTTTTATTTTGTCTCCACCTTCGCTAACGCTCAGACTCCGACAAAACAACGGCCCTACGGCTATCGCGGACTAAAAATCATCACTTCGCTAAAGCTCCGTTTCCAGGATTTTCAGCGCATGAAGCTATACATCGCACTAATAACACTAGCGATGTGCTTACCGACTCAACTACCTAAGCCAGTAAAAAAGTACATTAACCAAAATAACATTATTGTAAGGATCATAAAATATGAAACCTTATCAAATTGAAGCAATTCGTCAGAAAGTAGCCCTGTTTCCGAAGGAATGTGGCATTTGTTATATCCTGGGGTCGACACAGAATTCGGAACATAAACCCCCTTAAGATTTTTTCAATACCTTTTTTCCACTTTCTCGCAGAGATCCATCAGGAGCAACATAACGATAAAGTGTTTGTCTGGTAATCCCGATTTCCTTACATAAGTCAGAAACCTTGGTTTCAGGTTTTCCCATAGCAGCTGCAGCTAATCTTAATTTTGCGTGAGTCATTTTGTAGGAAGCCCCGCCTTTTCTACCACTAGCACGAGCAGAAGCCAATCCATCTTTAGTTCTTTCTGAAATCAAATCTCTTTCAAACTCAGCCAGTGCCGCAAATATTCCAAAGACTAACTTGCCTGAGGGGAGTCGCTATTTTTGCGAAAGCTTGTTTTGGGCATCCCAGCCCAAGCAAGCAGCAAAAACTTAACGCGACCACTTATGCCTCCGGCGGCCCCGATCCGGGTTCTGTCGCAAAAAATAAATATTTGTGTAAAAATCAACTGTAACCTGTTTTTATGAAACCAATGGATAAGACATCATCCAGGAGAAAAACTCTCTCATCCTATCATTAAAATTACGATAATATAGTTGTAAAGCCAAGTAGCATGCGCCATTCAGGAAAATAATAAATTAAAAAATAGTACCATTTTTAGTTGAACACGCGGATCTTCTTTGGCTGAAATTAAATCTTATGATCGTATGTAATAGGGTGATTTTGTTTTTTGCGACAGAACCATAAAGCGTCTATAATCCATATTCGTAAAATTGCATCGACCTTTAATGCCTGTAAATTTTCGTTGACCAAAAGCCACCATGCCATCACATTCACCACTAAAGAGGGAATTTGATTGCGTAGTTTTTTAGCGGTTTTGTTATTATCTGGTATGGTTTGTTTTTTCGCGATTTCTTCGAAGCAACGGACTCTTTTTTCAAGTTTATCGAGCAATATGCCCTCAGTTTGCGGCTGGTTATTCAACAATGAAAACGGATGCAGATCCTCTGACTCGGTGGTATCAGCCTGTTGTTTTTCAGCGTTCGACAATCGCCTGCCTAATGAAGCCCCCAACCATCGCACGGCATCCTGTTGTGCATGAAAAATATCCGCCCCCGATTCACACCCAAAACCTGTGATCGCCATTTTTATTAAGGCTTTGGCACGATCCGTCACCGCATGATTAACATGAACACCCAGGCCCTTAAGGCGTAGCTCTACATGAGTAAACCAGGTATCAAAGCAACGGTCAGTTGCCACACTCTCTAAAATCAAGTAGCCTGAACGTAAATCCATTAAGACTAAAATTAAGAAATGACCGAAAAAGGTTTCATCCATAGCAACAACTGACTCTCGCGTTGTCCATTCAACCTGGTTTTCACATAGTGTTTGAAACTCCGGCAATAACCCTTCCATTCTCTGGAGTTGTCTCAGAAAAGTAGACGGTGATGAACCAATGTGCGTATCCATACGAATTAATTTAAAATAATCGGATAACTTATCGGCACCCACCCCACATTCAAAGCCAAAATGGTAAATAGTCGCAAAGAATAATAATCGCGTCCACTCATTTCCTGCCTCAGTTTCCCATAGATAAGACTCAGGGTTCTGGTTGCGCTTCTTTCTAGCATTTTCGCTACGATGAACACTGCTTTTTGTTCCTGAAATGGCTTGGGCTATTTCACGTAAACTTTTTTGTCCGTACTTACTCTACAGCGCCCTTAATAATTGATTTTCTAGTCGCCTGTACTTTGGCAGTTGTATTGTTTTTTTCATACGATTATCATACAAAATTATCTGCATAACATTAAATTTTGTCCCGCTTTAGACGGGAAGCCCAAGATTATTCTAATTGAAGATGGTGCCCCGTATCATGGAAGCGGTGTTGTTAAGGAATTTAAGTTAGCTAATGTAGATCGTTTGACAGTAGAACGTCTCCCTGCGTTCTCGCCGGATTTTAATCCGATTGAGAAATTATGGAAAAATACGAAACGCGATTCGACTCATATGAAGTATTTTAAAACTTTTGAAGATCTTCATGATTCAGTTGTGCAAACTTTTAACACTTATATGCATGATGCCAGTAAAGTGATTTGTGTTATGCAAAAATTGCGGGAAGATTTCGTTGTTACCGCCTAAGTTTAAGCGCTCCAAATTTGGAAATTATTTATCTGAGAAACTATAGGTGGGAAAAATAGACGCTTACATAGATCCGGTAATAGGATTATTTTGTTTTTTTGCGACAGAAACGTATTTCTCGATAAGAATACTACACGCATCAATTATTGATGGACGAACTTCCAATATATAATCCATGACTTCCTTATCAATTCGTTCTAAATAGTCTTTGCTGAAATTCTCTCTTGCGTTTTTGTCTGGGAAATCATCTGTTTCTGATACAATCCCTACGATAGGAGAAAAGGTCAAGTCTTCAGCTAGGTCGTATTGATTTCTCAAAAAGACCAGCTTTCGACATCCTTCGATAAATTCAATATCGTCGGTCATCAACAGCAAACAAGTACTAGTAATTTCTTTCTGGGCAATTTCTTCCATGGTTATTTCCCCTTAAGATATTCTTGAACTATCGTTTTGGGTTCAACACGCATATAATCCCCCAGCAAATCCAGACAAGAAATCAAAGCAATCTTATTCCAAATTAGTTACTATTTGTAAAAAATTGGAGTATTAAAATGAGCAGAAAAAGAACGGTCTACAGTGCTGAATTTAAAAGCAAGTTGGTATTAGAAGTTTTAAAGAATGAAAAAACACTGCAAGAAATTGCCAGTGCAAATAACATCACACCTAAGAACCTACAAAACTGGAAAAAAATATTCTTAGACAATGCAGAAATAGCAATGGAGCCCTCCAAAGCCGTTAAAGATTACAAAGAGGATCTATTAGCAGCTCAAGAACAAAATGAGATGCTCACAAAAATCGTAGGAAAAATGACGGTTGAAAAGGAGTGGCTCGAAAAAAAGCTAAAAAGCTTGGACTCATCTGATAGAAAACAGTTGATTGAGCCCAAGCTTAACACTCTACCTCTAACACAGCAGTGTGCATTATTAGGATTAAATAGAAGCAATCTCTATTACAAAAAAAGAGAGAATAAAAAGAAAGAAGAGATCAAAACTCAGATTAATCACATTTTTAAAGACATCCCTATTTATGGTGCGGCTAAAGTACACCAGCAGTTGCTTGAGGTGGTTTTAAAGTCAGTTTAAACACGGTGGCGAGTTATCGGCAGCAGATGGGCTTGAAAGCCGTATTAGCGGTAAAACAAGTCAATACAACGATCCCCATAAAAGAACATAAAAAATATACTTATAAGCTTAGAGATCTTGATATATCACACGCTAACCAAGTTTGGAGCACAGATATAACCTATATTAAAACCAAAGAAGGGATGGTTTATTTAGCGGCGATTATTGATTGGCACTCAAAAGCAGTGCTCGCCCATAAAATATCAAACACAATGGATTCTTTTTTAGTTATGGATGTATTAGATGAAGCGCTTTCTCTCTACGGAACACCTGAAATTTTTAATACGGATCAAGGCAGTCAATACACCAGTGAAATTCATACCCAACGACTAAAAAACAAAGGCATTACTATTTCTATGGATGGAAAAGGACGAGCAACGGATAATATTTGTATTGAACGGTTTTGGCGAAGTGCAAAATGTGAGCGTATTTATTTAAATGAATATGGTTCAATTAGAGCGTTAATAGAAGATGTTGATGACTATATTGAGTTTTATAATCATCAACGGTTTCATGAAACCCTGGACTATAAAAAACCAATGAATGTATATAGAGAAAGTATTTTAGCTAATGAACAGCAGAATGAAGCGGCTTAGGAATATGGAATAAGGATTGTTGAAAAATCTGTCTTGACTCTTTGGGGTGCTATAGCCCAGCCCAAGCAAGCAGCAAAAACTTAACGCGACCACTTATGCCTCCGGCGGCCCCGATTCGTCCTCGTCACCTCGTCCCGACCCAACAAGGGGTCGGAACATAGGCTCCAAATGACTTGACGCCGTGTCGGATGGCCTTTTATTTTGTCTCCACCTTCGCTAACGCTCAGACTCCGACAAAACAACGGCCCTACGGCTATCGCGGACTAAAAATCTTCACTTCGCTAAAGCTCCGTTTCCAGGATTTTCAGCGGATGATGGGCTTTAAAGCGTTTCACTCCGCTCAAGCAACCATTGATGGAATTGAAACGGCACATATGATCCGAAAGGGACAGTTGTCTGAGGAAAGTATTCCTGCTTATAAGCAGTTTATGGCTTTAGCAGGATAGTTATGCCTGAATACCAGGAGGTCTGCGCTTTTGATAATTATTGCGACAGAACCATATCGACTCTATCTGAAAATAAGCCTGCTTAAAGTCTGCATCGTTATTAATTAGACTAGCATCAACCCGAACCCCTAGCTTTAAACCATCGCCCGAGGGACTGATAAAGCAAAAAACAATATTAGGTTTTGTTATCAAGTCCGACTTAGCTAAGTGAACATCTTCCAGATGGTCTAGGTCTACAATCAATAAACCGCTCGACTTCTCGAAAGTCCCATTTTTTACGGACTGACCTAACTTGAATGTACCGTTGAAGCTAACAGCCTCACAAATAATCGCCTTTTGTTTTTTATAAGCTTTCTCACTTTTCTCTCGCAAATCCCTTAATGATTGAGTAACCGGCTCATATTTAGGGGATCTAATCACCAATAACATCATCAAGGGATTTATTAGAGTGGTTTTTCGGAGTGTTTACCCGGGGCATGTATGAAACGTTGCCGATGCCTTTACAATCAGGTGCAGGGTTCGCTTGACGTTTTGTTTTTGATGTAGATACCCCAGTGGCACAATCGGTGTTATCTTGAATGGGGGTGTTTTTATGTAGTTTATTCATGCTTTTAGCAGAACAACTAGACTTTCTTGAAATACATGATATAATGTATTTGTAGTATTAGAAAATCTTGTTAGATGCTCTGTGTTGTCCTCATAGTTGTCTAGCAATTAAAGCCCTATAAAGAATCTCCCCGGCTAAAGGTTTCATCTTTATAGTGCGTAGTAAAAATAAGTCCTGCTCCCCATTAATTTATTTTGATGGGGAGCAGGACTTATTCCATATATCTAGCTGTTTCTCACAGCTATTATATAATATAATAGCTACTTTATTTTGGATTGCAAGTCTTTTTCAAGATATTTTTAACACTTATCCCAAAACCAAGCCTCCTGCCCCACTTATATAAAAAACAGACACCGGTCTAACCCATGCCGGCTTTGCGGTTCTGTTGTATTGAATTAATAATCCCCCGATTAGATCTCTTCACCTGCTCTACCCACTCAAAAAATATAGTGAAGCCTGGAGTCCCCCTCGTGTTTTGCTGGGAAAGGGGGACAGATGAATAAGTTGTGTTATATAAACAGTTTATCTGTCCCCTGTTTTTATGAATACGTGGGGTGTAGGCTCTTGCTCTGTAATAAACTCACAGATGAACCTTACGGCATAATTAAGTCTGTACGACAAAGCCACCAAGGACACCTGTTGGGATGTAAAGCGAGAGTGAGATATGCTCGGATAGCGGGGGAGAGTAGGTCTTGCTTTATGGCTCGAGTGAGCGGCATACCTAAGGGAGGGATAAATAAAGTATGCTTCAAAGATTCGGGGACTGCTCTCGATAGAGTGGCAGAGGTTATCGAGATAGCTACATTCGCTGAAAATCCTGGAAACGGAGCTTTAGCGAAGTGAAGATTTTTAGTCCGCGATAGCCGTAGGGCCGTTGTTTTGTCGGAGTCTGAGCGTTAGCGAAGGTGGAGACAAAATAAAAGGCCATCCGACACGGCGTCAAGTCATTTGGAGCCTATGTTCCGACCCCTTGTTGGGTCGGGACGAGGTGACGAGGACGAATCGGGGCCGCCGGAGGCATAAGTGGTCGCGTTAAGTTTTTGCTGCTTGCTTGGGCTGGGATGCCCAAAACAAGCCGCAAAAATAGCGACTCCCCGAAAGACTATTTATTTCCTTCGCTGAAAATCAGGGAAACGTAGCCTAAGCGAAGTGATGATTTCTAGTCCCCGATTATCATTCAACAATACTCTTCGCTGTTGATACGTACCATTTGCCACCGCACCTAGTTTATTCATTCTTTAACTACGCATCCCCTTGGCAGCCCTAACAATCGCTGTCAGCCCCGGACGGGCTGATAGTCTCCAGAAGGCGCAGGGAAATTTGCCAATCCGAAGTGCGCGATAGCGCGCGAGGGAGGCTAAAATTTTATCCCGAATAGTTGTAGAGCCATTTGTGGTAGCCATGACTGAGCTGCTTTGTGCTCAGTCTGTGGCGGACGCAGGGCGGCTGGAGCATCTCCTATTCGCTGCGTAGGTGAACGAATTACGGCGACAGGAGTCCCGGAATTTCGTGAGGTAGCATGGCGCGCCTGTTGTTGGGTCGGGACGAGGTGACGAGGACGAATCGGGGCCGCCGGAGGCATAAGTGGTCGCGTTAAGTTTTTGCTGCTTGCTTGGGCTGGGATGCCCAAAACAAGCTTTCGCAAAAATAGCGACTCCCCCGCTGTCAGCCCCGGACGGGCTGATAGTCTCCAGAAGGCGCAGGGAAATTTGCCAATCCGAAGTGCGCGATAGCGCGCGAGGGAGGCTAAAATTTTATCCCGAATAGCCGTAGAGCCATTTGTGGTAGCCATGACTGAGCTGCTTTGTGCTCAGTCTGTGGCGGACGCAGGGCGGCTGGAGCATCTCCTATTCGCTGCGTAGGTGAACGAATTACGGCGACAGGAGTCCCGGAATTTCGTGAGGTAGCATGGCGCGCCTGTATGTCAGGTATGGCGTTTCGTATCGCGACCTTGAAGAAATTATGGAAGAAAGAGGTGTTGAAGTGGATCATGCTACGCTCAATCGTTGGGTTATCCGTTATTCTCCTGCCATTGCTGTGAAAGCTAAATCTCAGAAACGAGGAACCAATAAATCGTGGCGCATGGATGAAACGTATATCAAAGTTATCGGGGAGTCGCTATTTTTGCGAAAGCTTGTTTTGGGCATCCCAGCCCAAGCAAGCAGCAAAAACTTAACGCGACCACTTATGCCTCCGGCGGCCCCGATTCGTCCTCGTCACCTCGTCCCGACCCAACAAGGGGTCGGAACATAGGCTCCAAATGACTTGACGCCGTGTCGGATGGCCTTTTATTTTGTCTCCACCTTCGCTAACGCTCAGACTCCGACAAAACAACGACCCTACGGCTATCGCGGACTAAAAATCTTCACTTCGCTAAAGCTCCGTTTCCAGGATTTTCAGCGAGGGTCAGTGGACCTATTTATACCGAGCTGTTGATAGTCACGGGGATACGCTTGATTTCATGCTTTCTGAGTACCGTGATGAAGAGGCTGCAACCGCATTTTTCAAACAAACGATTAACAATAATGGCTTTCCTGATAAGGTCGTTATGGATAAAAGTGGCGCTAACTATGCAGGATTAGCCAATATTAACCTCTTGTTAATCCTCGCTGGGTTTGCCACTATGATCGACATATTACAGGTTAAATATTTGAATAACATCATCGAACAGGATCATCGCTTTATCAAAAAAATAACAAAACCGATGATGTGCTTTAAAGCGTTTCACTCCGCCCAAGCAACAATTGATGGAATTGAAACGGCACATATGATCCGAAAGGGGCAATTGTCTGAGGAAAATATTCCTGCTTATAAGCAGTTTATGGCTTTAGCAGGATAGTTATGCCTGAAGACCAGGAGGTCTGTGCTTTTGATAATTATTGCGACAGAACCATTTATCAACGTGCCGTAAACAAGGTCTAAGTGCAACTCAGGCAATGACCCTGGTCTTTGAGGGAAAGTTACCTGAATTTGCTTTATAATTTCATTGAACTACTCAGCTCCGCTGAGTAGTTACGGAATATTCAACTAAAAGAAATAAAATAATATGAAAACTCTGTATGCAATTTTGGGAATAATAATTTCATTAACAACACTTAATGGATGTATGAGGGCTGTAGACATGAGTTTAGGAGAACAAGGAGGGGTAGGCGTTGTTTATGACACAAAAGAACCCTCGCCATTACTCAGGAAGGAAGCAGAACAAGGAGATTCTCAAGCACAATACAACTTAGGATTCATGTATCACGAAGGAGAAGTGTTGTTCAGGACTACAAAGAATCCGTTAAATTATAATCCCCCAGCAAATCCAGACAAGAAATCAAAGCAATCTTATTCCAAATTAGTTACTATTTGTAAAAAATTGGAGTATTAAAATGAGCAGAAAAAGAACGGTCTACAGTGCTGAATTTAAAAGCAAGTTGGTATTAGAAGTTTTAAAGAATGAAAAAACACTGCAAGAAATTGCCAGTGCAAATAACATCACACCTAAGAACCTACAAAACTGGAAAAAAATATTCTTAGACAATGCAGAAATAGCAATGGAGCCCTCCAAAGCCGTTAAAGATTACAAAGAGGATCTATTAGCAGCTCAAGAACAAAATGAGATGCTCACAAAAATCGTAGGAAAAATGACGGTTGAAAAGGAGTGGCTCGAAAAAAAGCTAAAAAGCTTGGACTCATCTGATAGAAAACAGTTGATTGAGCCCAAGCTTAACACTCTACCTCTAACACAGCAGTGTGCATTATTAGGATTAAATAGAAGCAATCTCTATTACAAAAAAGAGAGAATAAAAAGAAAGAAGAGATCAAAACTCAGATTAATCACATTTTTAAAGACATCCCTATTTATGGTGCGGCTAAAGTACACCAGCAGTTGCTTGAAGGTGGTTTTAAAGTCAGTTTAAACACGGTGGCGAGTTATCGGCAGCAGATGGGCTTGAAAGCCGTATTAGCGGTAAAACAAGTCAATACAACGATCCCCATAAAAGAACATAAAAAATATACTTATAAGCTTAGAGATCTTGATATATCACACGCTAACCAAGTTTGGAGTACAGATATAACCTATATTAAAACCAAAGAAGGGATGGTTTATTTAGCGGCGATTATTGATTGGCACTCAAAAGCAGTGCTCGCCCATAAAATATCAAACACAATGGATTCTTTTTTAGTTATGGATGTATTAGATGAAGCGCTTTCTCTCTACGGAACACCTGAAATTTTTAATACGGATCAAGGCAGTCAATACACCAGTGAAATTCATACCCAACGACTAAAAAACAAAGGCATTACTATTTCTATGGATGGAAAAGGACGAGCAACGGATAATATTTGTATTGAACGGTTTTGGCGAAGTGCAAAATGTGAGCGTATTTATTTAAATGAATATGGTTCAATTAGAGCGTTAATAGAAGATGTTGATGACTATATTGAGTTTTATAATCATCAACGGTTTCATGAAACCCTGGACTATAAAAAACCAATGAATGTATATAGAGAAAGTATTTTAGCTAATGAACAGCAGAATGAAGCGGCTTAGGAATATGGAATAAGGATTGTTGAAAAATCTGTCTTGACTCTTTGGGGTGCTATAATATCCGATATTAAAGGGCGATATTAAAAAGCGTTGTCGTGAATTGATAATTCAGGTATGTGATGCAGAGGATGTCCAGATCTTAAAAGAGGGTAAGTAAAGATCATGTCCACATGCATATAGAATATCCTCCAAAATTATGTATCAGTTATTTAGTAAAGCGGTTGAAAGGTTGTACTTCTCGCATG
>NZ_BLYC01000032.1 GCF_019721995.1 Bathymodiolus japonicus methanotrophic gill symbiont
CGCTGAAAATCAGGGAAACGGAGCCTAAGCGAGTGATGATTTTTAGTCCGCGATAGGCCGTATGGCCGTTAGTTCACTTGTCGCGTCTGAGCGTTAGCGAAGGTTGAGACAAATAAAAGGCCATCCGACACGGCGTCACAGTCATTTGGAGCCTATGTTCCGACCCCTTGTTGGGTCGGGACGAGGTGACGAGGACGAATCGGGGCCGCCGGAGGCATAAGTGGTCGCGTTAAGTTTTTGCTGCTTGCTTGGGCTGGGATGCCCAAAACAAGCTTTCGCAAAAATATGCGACTCCACCGAATCGTCCGAGAGCCTCGCTATATTTTTATCCGATGGATGAATACTTATCAAGTCATTATCTTGTAAACGTCGATGTTCAATGTTTGTTCAGCTATACTGTGGGCTAAGGAACGTAAATTTTTTATCCGGGCGTTGTTTTATAGAGTGATTGATATTTACATATGATGTTGATGTGCTCTGTCTTTAGTCAATAATAGTTAGGTCTAAATCATAAATGCCATCAGTTACATCAACTTGAACATCGAGTTACAGCATGTAAACGGACTATGACGATACACATGTGAGAAGTCGATGTTCAAGTTTTTTCCATCCCTTGCCATCAAACTCTTACCTTCACCCAGAAGAACAATACTTTAATGATGCTGTTGGCTCTAAGCGCCCTAAATCTCTGCCAATCATATGGTTTCCTGATGGCATCAGTTGTGAACGACATCCTGTATTAATTCAGCTCTAACGCGTTTCAGCTTATCAGCCAGGATCGGGAACTCTCAGCAATGACGTGATGAACTCGAAGCTCGTCACATCCATTTGAGACTTGCGCTGTAAAGCTTCCTACGTATAGGCGCAGGTAGTTTGCTTTCAATGCGGGGCGCTATTTGCTCTGGTCAACCCGTAGCAACCAGTCCCAGGGTATACTTGCTTTACGAAACACCCAGGATAATGCGGCTACTTTGCAATCTCCAAGGCTTGCTCGCTCAAACTTAGCCCAGCAAACAGAGTTCATTAGCAGTATGCCCGTTAAACAAGCGCCCAACCAAGCGGCTTGAATCCGTGTCAAAGCGGCTCCGGGTTTTAGCTGATTGAGCGCATCATTTAAATCGTCAATATAGCTTTGGATAAAGGTGGCTGGGGCATTCATTAACATGGGCTTACACCGATAAAATTACAACAACCTCAGAATACCTGATTTTACCTTCTCAATATCAAAAACTTGAACATCGAGTATCAGCCCGTCCGGGGCTGACAGCGGGGGAAAGTTTATGCGGCCGGGGGGATTTACGCGTTGAATCTCAGAAGTGGGTTGCTCAGATTTCTTTGTCTGGTGACAAACGGAACTCAGAGACATCAAGAAATACCTGTGTTACGAGATCATATTGAAAAGCAAAACAAGGGAAATAACAGCTCTCAGAAACATCTCTATGTCTACGATAAAGCCGTCACCGACTTTGTCTGGTGGGATCGGCAGAAACGACATGCTAATTACATGATTTCAATGCTAAAAGAAAATTCAATTGCGACTCTGGTTGAGTCTATCCCTTTTGACTCCCGCCATGAGATCAATACAGGGGTTGAAGCATACAGTGTGTACGAAAACAAGGGCATCAAATTTAACGTGGTGGATTACCGTGATCCAGAAACCGGAAAACTTCACCGGTTTGTGACAACCTTGCCAATGACTATTAACCCTGGAACCATTGCCATGCTGTATTTCAAGCGATGGACGATTGAAAAGACATTCAATAACACTAAAAGTAATTTCAAGGAAACTAAAGCTTGGTCTTCCAATACCCGCTCACTTGAAAATCAAATGCGCCTGACTGCAATGAGCTATAATTTAATGCGCGTATTTGAAGAGATTTCAAAAACACAACAGCCAGAATTGATTCATCCATCGGATAAAAAATATAGCGAGGCTCTGGAGATTAGGCAGCAACAGGCTCAAAAACGAGATCGTTTTGTGAATCCATTATTTTTCCAGGCAAGAATATCTCGTATCAGCTCGTATACCATTCGAGCAGTTCAAAACGCAATAATAACAGGAATGTCTTTACAGCGTTTTATGAGCTTTCTTGTGGCGAGGTTAGTTTCACGGCCTCAATTGATAGGGGAACACTGATGATCCTTTTGGGAAAACCGGTGTCTTAATTTAGTTTTAAATTACGTGCTTTTTCCCGCTGCCAGTCACGATCTTTTTCAGTTGCGCGTTTATCGTGCAATTTTTTACCTTTTGCCAGGGCAATTTCTAATTTTGCACGGTTATTTTTCCAGTATAAAAACGTTGGTACTAAGGTATAACCTTTACGCTCAACATTACCAATCAGTTTATTGATTTCCTGGCGGTGTAATAACAGTTTTCTTACCCGGGTAGCAAACGGGGTAATATGTGTAGATGCAGAATTAAGCGCAGAAATATGCATACCTGAAATCCAGACTTCGCCATTTTTTATAAACACATAACTTTCCTTTAGCTGGACTTTTCCTTCACGCATACTTTTTACTTCCCAGCCTTCGAGTACAAGACCTGCTTCAAAGCGTTCTTCAATTAAGTATTCGTGTGAGATGTGGCGATTTTTTGCGATTATATTATCGCCCTGTTTTCTTTTCTTGGTTTTTTTTCCAGCCATGGCAGCCCAATTCTGTTTTCTAATACGGAGGTAGAATGTATAATGTTATCGTTTCAGTGTCTTTATATATTGCAATACGGCTTTATGCCACTGCCAGTATAAAAAAATACATTACACACTATTTCTAAAGACAATGCCTGTATTTTACTGTAATTTACCGGTAAAAATTAAATTTTTCTAACGCGTAGGTAGCTTAATGGCAGATACAAATAAATCTATTCATGGTGAATGGTCTTCACGCTTTGCATTTATACTTGCTGCAACTGGTTCGGCAGTCGGTCTGGGTAATATCTGGAAATTCCCCTATATTACCGGAGAGCACGGAGGCGGGGCATTTGTTATTATTTATTTGCTCTGTGTTGCTGCGATAGGCATACCTATTATGATTGCCGAGACGATGATGGGGCGGCGCGGTAGACAAAGCCCGATTAATACCCTGGAAGTGCTGACTAAAGAAGCGGGCGCAAATACTAACTGGCATTATGTCGGCTGGCTTGGCGTTATTGCTGGTTTTTTGATCTTATCTTATTACAGCGTGATTGCTGGCTGGTCTATGGCTTATGTGATAAAAGCATTTACCGGTAGCTTTTCAGGTGAGAGTGCAGCGCATATTAATAGCCTGTTTGCCGATTTGCAGGCGAGCCCGGTACAGCAGATTTTCTGGCATACTGTGTTTATGGTTGCAACCATGGCGGTTGTTGCCCATGGTGTACAGGGTGGGCTGGAAAAAGCAGTGCGTTTTTTAATGCCGGGCTTATTTATTCTACTAATTTTACTGGTCGCTTACGCCATGACGACTGGCGCATATTTGCAAGGTCTGGAGTTTATGTTTAAGCCTGATTTCAGTGAAATTACCGGTGCTAGTGTTTTAACTGCGATGGGACATGCGTTTTTTACACTGAGTTTGGGCATGGGCGCAATTATGGTTTACGGCTCATATTTACCCAAAGATGTTTCGATTGCCAAAACTACGATCATTATTGCTGGGGCTGACACCCTGGTGGCATTGCTGGCAGGGATTGCTATTTTCCCTATCGTTTTTGCAAATGGGCTAGAGGTGGGCTCTGGTCCAGGCCTTATTTTTCAGACCTTACCTATTGCCTTTGGCAATATGGCCGGTGGCTGGTTATTCGGAGTATTATTTTTTGTCTTACTGGTTTTCGCCGCATTATCTTCGGCTATTTCATTAATCGAACCCGCTGTAGCCTGGTGCGTAGAGAACTATAATATTGAACGAAAAAAAGCCTGTGTGATTATGGGTGGGTTTACCTGGACACTAGGCCTGGGAACGGTATTTTCATTTAACAACTGGTCCGGCGTTACCTTTTTTGGAGCTACTATTTTTGAGGCTCTGGATTACCTGACAGCAAACTTGATGCTGCCATTGGGCGGGTTTTTTATTGCTGTGTTTGCCGGCAGGATAATGCTGGAAAAACATAGTAAAGAAGAGCTGGATCTAAGTAGTGATGATTTATATGCCATCTGGAAATTTCTGGTCAGTTACGTTGCACCTGCTGAGGTATTTATTGTCTTCCTGCATGTGCTTGGTGTATTTGGGATATTTAGCTAATGACCGCAGTTAACAAAAGCGCACTGGTTAAATATTCTGCGCATGCAATGTATGATATCGTCAGCGATATTGAAGCGTATCCTGAATTCCTGCCCTGGTGTACGGGGAGTCGAATAATCGGTCGTGAAGGCAATGTGGTTGAGGCTGAATTGCAGATTTCCAAAGGTGGCTTTAAAAATTCCTTTGCGACCCGTAATATCAATGATGAAGGCGGACGCATCACGGTTTCTTTGCTAGATGGCCCATTTTCGTCATTAGATGGCGTATGGAATTTTATGCCCTTACGCGAAGATGCCAGTAAAATTTCCCTGGATCTGGAATTTCAAATCAACGGTGTATTAGCAAATTTTGCCTTTGGTGCCGTGTTTAATCAGATTTGTAATACCATGGTGACGTCTTTTACAGAACGTGCCAGGCAAATCTATTAGTGTTGTCGGATGGTTTGAATCATAGAGGAGTTACGCCTTTTGCAGATTGAAGTCGCTTATGCGAGACAGGACAGGCAATTGATTGTAGCTTTGCAAGTACCTGAGACCTGCACGGTAGAACAGGCAATCGCATTATCGAATATTAGCGCAGAATTTCCGGAAATTGACCTGGCAAAAAATAAGGTAGGTATTTTTAGTCAGATCTGTGGCTTGCATGCTAGGTTACAGGAAAATGATCGCGTTGAAATATACCGAAATCTGGCGATTGATCCTATGGAGGCACGGCGGCAGCGATCGCTTAAGCAAGGACGTTAGCACCGAGGTGTCCCTAATTTGCATTGAGTATTCACCCCCTGGCTTGTGGTAAAAACTTAACGGGGCTGATTAAAATCTGCGATGCTCTGCATCTAGGGACTAAAATCTTTACTTCGATAAGGCTTCGTTGTCTGGATCTTCAACGTTCGACGAAAGTAAATAAATCTACTATCATTTCATATAATGTTCTTCTCAGGTCTCGTTTAGGTGCTTCTATGGTCGTTTCGGTGGGCGGTGGAGGGGGAGGGTTCAAGTCTGGTGTTAAATTGCCTTCTACATGAATCAAATGATCGCCTGCAAAAAACAGTGCAATACGGTCTTGCAGTCTATCTTCTCCGCCGGGCTGTACGGAATAGATATAATCCCAGCGATTGGTGCTAAAAGGGTCGATCAAAAGTGGGGAGCCCAGGACATAAATCACTTGTCGCTTGGTCATATCAGGCCGGAGTTGATTGACCATGTTTTGATCGATGACATTACCCTGGTCTATATCAATTTTATAAACTAAAGGCACGTCAATAGCCAGGGTAGAGCAGGCTGATAACCAGACTAATGCAGTTAATATAGAAGTTAGACGTAGTGCTAGGAACATTGGAATGTGATTTTTTCGGTTTAGGGTAAATTCAGATCAATATCATACCTGATGCTATATTGTAAAACGAAATAAGTGCAAGCAAACTATATTTTTTTCTTTTGCCTGAAAAGCTTTACAATAAACCCCTAAATGCATTTTCTATAGGCATCTAAATTAGATTTAAGGAGTAAAAAGTGGAAACACAAGAATTGCGTGATGCAGGTTTAAAGGTCACGCTGCCGCGAATGAAAATTCTGGAAATTATGGAGCGGGAAACCGATGAGCGTCATTTAAATGCAGAACAGGTATACAAGATTTTATTAAGCGAAAATGAAGAAATCGGCCTGGCGACAATCTATCGGGTATTAACCCAGTTTGAAACTGCAAGGTTGGTGACCCGGCATCATTTTGAAGGGGGTAACTCGGTTTTTGAACTTAATAAAGGCCCGCACCATGATCATGTGGTCTGCGTTAAATGTGGCATGGTTGATGAATTTACCGATGAAATAATTGAAGACCGTCAAAAGCAGATTGCCAAAGATTTAGGCTATGAACTCACTGATCATAGCTTGTATTTATATGGCTTATGTCCAAAGTGTAAGTAACTCTTAGGAGTGAGGGTATTATTGAATACTTACTCCGATTAGCTTCCTCTCTTTACCCCAACACATTTTATGTTTAAACCCCTGACTATTTATATAGGTTTGCGCTACACGCGCGCCAAACGCCGCACCCAGTTTATTTCCTTTATTACTTTAACTTCTGTTTTAGGTATCGCTTTAGGCGTGACCGCATTGATTACCGTGCTCTCTGTCATGAATGGCTTCGAGGATGAATTACGCCAGCGTATTCTGGGTATGACAGCACACTCGACCATTACCGGCAGAGGAGGTAAGTTGAATAACTGGCAAAGCTTAAAACAGCAGGTTAAAGACCTGCCGCATGTTGAAGGTGCTGCGCCTTTTGTGCGTGGTCAGGTAATGGTGAATGCGGGGCGTAGAGTTAGCGGGACTTTACTGCGGGGTATTCTGCCTGACCAGGAAATAGCGGTGTCTGAAGTCGGTGAGAAAATGGAAATTGGCGCACTTTCGGATCTTAAATCTGGAAAATATCAAATTGTTCTGGGTGCCGAGTTGGCATCTTATTTAGGCGCGGTGGTAGGGGATAAAATTACCGTGATCAGCCCTCAGGTAAATTCAACTCCAGCAGGTATTATTCCGCGTCTACGTCGCTTTACTGTCATCGGCATTTTTGAAGTGGGTATGTATGAGTATGACCGGAATATGGCGATTATTCATATCGATGATGCGGCAAAATTGTTTCGCATGAATAACAATGTCTCAGGTCTACGCTTAAAGCTGGATGACTTGTTTAATGCGCCAGAAATTTCCTATCAGTTAGCGCGACAATTATATGGTGATTATTTTGTCAGTGACTGGACCAATGCTCATAGTAATTTTTTTCAGGCAATTAAAACCGAGAAGCGGGTGATGTTTATCATTTTATTATTAATTGTAGCGGTTGCTGCCTTTAATATTGTCTCCACCCTGGTTATGGTGGTCACTGATAAACGTGGTGATATTGCTATCTTAAAAACGCAAGGTTTAACGCCGATGGCTGTCATGGGTATCTTTATTGTGTTAGGCGCGATTATTGGTTTAATTGGGACTGTGCTGGGCACTGTAGGGGGAGTCCTATTAGCCTTAAATGTAGAAACGATAGTGCCTGCAATAGAAGAATTTTTCGGAGTTAATTTTATGGCTGCTGATGTGTACTATATCAGTAGCTTGCCTTCAAAACTGGTGTGGGCTGATGTGTATGTGATTGCTGTTGTGGCTTTTACATTGGCATTATTAGCAACGATATATCCCGCATGGCAGGCTTCGCGAGTAAATCCGGCGGAGGTATTACGCTATGAGTGATCACGCTATCTTACAGTGTCATCAATTAACCAAGCGATTTAAGCAGGGCGATCTGGATGTCGAAGTTTTAAAAGGTATCGATTTTTCAGTTTATGCAGGAGAGCGGGTAGCCATTATGGGCGCATCAGGCTCAGGCAAGAGTACGCTGCTACATTTACTCGGTGGTCTGGATAGGCCAACGAGTGGCGAAGTTATTCTGGATGGCGTGAACTTAAAGAAAGTGCGCCAGGCGAAACTATCAAAATTACGCAATCGTTCATTAGGTTTTATCTATCAGTTTCACCATCTATTAGGTGAATTTACGGTGTTAGAAAATGTCGCTATGCCAGCATTGATCGGAGGGAGTTCAATAACAGAGGCTAAGCAGGCTGCTGAGGAAATTCTACTGCGTGTGGGTTTAGAGCATAGAGTTAAACATAAGCCGGGTGAGTTATCCGGTGGTGAACGGCAAAGAGTGGCAATAGCACGAGCATTAATTAATAAGCCCAAGTGCATCCTGGCAGACGAGCCGACAGGAAATCTGGATAGTAAAACGGCTGAAAGCATTTATCAGCTAATGTTAGAACTGAATCAGGAATTGCAGATTAGCTTTTTGATAGTCACGCACGACCCTGATCTGGCTGGGCGTATGGATAAAGTATTACATATGGCTGATGGTTTGATTGTAGATTAGGAACGAAAAATTAAGCTTTTATGCACTCTTGCCCTTGCGTAAGCTATAAAATGAAATATGTTTAAGAGTCTAGATATTTGCTACTCTGGCATACACAAAACATACAGTTGATGCAATAGGGAGATGGAAACACACATCATCCAAAACTGCTGGTCTTTTTGTCCGTCTTCTGCGTTGTAATAACTTTACGTAGCCTGCCATGCGCCTGTTACTATGTCTTGAATACGAACAAAAAACCTGCTCAATATTGGACAATTATTTATTTCCAGCTCCCTTGTCCTAAAAACCACAGCTGACCGCTATATAATATTGTAAACTGTTGGCTATTAAAAATAATGATCGTAAAAACTTGTCACCTGTTGGATGAGTGTCTTCCGCTTCACAGTTTTGTGAATAAATCTGTGTACGAAATCCTGCGTTACAGCTCTTGCCTGCGAGCTGTGCCTTGACTTTCATGCACAGATTTTCCACAAATTCAGTGCTCAACTGCGGTTTCTAAGATTATGAAAACACCAGAACATCCTGTGAAATCATCCCTTGATACCTTCGTTATGGAAGATATGGTGCGCGACAATATCGCCTGGATGATCCGTGTTGAAGAACGGTTGTTAAAGGACTCAGCAATGGCTGAAGATGCTGTGCAAGAGGCATTTGTTTCTGCATTTCGTGGATTTGACAGCTTTCAAAACCATTCTACACTAATTACGGCGACAGGAGTCCCGGAATTTCGTGAGGTAGCATGGCGCGCCTGTTCTGCTCCTGATGCAAAGCTTCCTGATGAAGTACCCGAAGATCTTATCAAAGCAATCCTAAAGGAACGTGATCACTAAATCACATCAGTGTTCCCATTGAAAGAAGAAGTACCTAAACAAAGCAGCCTATAACCTACCTGAAGGTAGCACCACTCGAATATTTCCATCTTTTTGATTTTAATCACTTATAACAGCAAATAGACACTCTGTAGGCACCGTAAAAAAACAACAAATAATTTCAAATAAAGCTTGCAATTACCGAAAAAAATTTCCGTTTTAATCACCTCATAAACGGATATCACCCATGCTTAAAGACCTACCACTCTCTGAACATATTCACCAACACTGCAATGAAAGTATGGAACGTGCCCTGTTAGCAGAGCGTCATCCTTTGTGGGCTCGTTCATGCCCAGAGTTGAAGGATATCGACTTTATTCGCCTTGGGTTATTACGCTGTATCAGTGTAGTCGATAGTGGTCGCCATTTCCTCCAAACCAATGAACAGATTTATGGCCAGCTGCTTCCCCACTCAACGTATTTTAAATCACTGAAGTCGCATAGACGAACAAGTATGCTTGAGGCATTTGAACAGCAGAGCTACCATCTTCACTCTGAAACACTGCTATCGCAAGACATTGATTATCTTAAAGCATTACCGGAACTTGACGAATACACCATAGAAGCAGCGGATGGACATTTTATTGATCATGCCTGCCGTACTGAAAAAAACAGCAAGGGGAAAGTTTATGCGGCCGGGGGGATTTACGCGTTGAATCTCAGAAGTGGGTTGCTCAGATTTCTTTGTCTGGTGACAAACGGAACTCAGAGGCATCAAGAAATACCTGTGTTACGAGATCATATTGAAAAGCAAAACAAGGGAAATAACAGCTCTCAGAAACATCTCTATGTCTACGATAAAGCCGTCACCGACTTTGTCTGGTGGGATCGGCAGAAACTACATGCTAATTACATGATTTCAATGCTAAAAGAAAATTCAATTGCGACTCTGGTTGAGTCTATCCCTTTTGACTCCCAGCATGAGATCAATACAGGGGTTGAAGCATACAGTGTGTACGAAAACAAGGGCATCAAATTTAACGTGGTGGATTACCGTGATCCAGAAACCGGAAAACTTCACCGGTTTGTGACAACCTTGCCAATGACTATTAACCCTGGAACCATTGCCATGCTGTATTTCAAGCGATGGACGATTGAAAAGACATTCAATAACACTAAAAGTAATTTCAAGGAAACTAAAGCTTGGTCTTCCAATACCCGCTCACTTGAAAATCAAATGCGCCTGACTGCAATGAGCTATAATTTAATGCGCGTGTTTGAAGAGATTTCAAAAACACAACAGCCAGAATTGATTCATCCATCGGATAAAAAATATAGCGAGGCTCTGGAGATAAGGCAACAACAGGCCCAAAAACGAGATCGTTTTGTGAATCCATTATTTTTCCAGGCAAGAATATCTCGTATCAGCTCGTATACCATTCGGGCAGTTCAAAACGCAATAATAACAGGAATGTCTTTACAGTGCTTTATGAGCTCTCTTGTGGCGAGGTTAGTTTCACGGCCTCAATTGATAGGGGAACACTGATGCTAAATCATCCGAATGTTCAGCAGTCTACATATCAAAAAATAGGCTTTGGCCTACGAAACTGACAACTCGTGTGGACTAAAGCCTACTCCCCATCGCTAAAAACTTTTCATTGTCACTGTAACCTTATCGAATATTCAGGCATCTAACGGTTAACTAAAACCCACTGGACTACTAATCCAGCAATACCAGGAGATATCCATATGAATATTAAAGCAGGCATGTTATCAGGCTTTTTCGCCACCATAGTATTATCCACTGAAGTTTCCCAATACAGGCGCGCCATGCTACCTCACGAAATTCCGGGGTAACTACTCAGCGTACGCTTAAAATCAGGGAAACGGAGCCTAAGCGGAGTGATGATTTTTAGTCTCTGGTAGGCGACAGGGCAATTCGCTGATCCGAAGTGCGCTAGTAGCGCGCGAGGGAGGCAAGAATTGCATTCCGAATAGCCGTCCAGCCATTTGAGGTAGACTTAACTGAGCAGGGTTTTGTGCGTAGTTGAGTAGTTGAGACGGACGCAGGGCGACCAGGGCATCTCCCATTCGCTGCGTAGGCGAATGAATGTTGGTGACAGGAGTCCCAGAATGTTGTGAGGTAGCATGGCGGGCCTGAATAATTAAAAAAGTTCTTGACAGGGTTTTAGTCTGGTTTTTGTGATTTTTAGTAAACTGCCCAACAGTCGATTAATCCACGCTTTATTGCTTCTATCGCTATAGTCATCACAAAATGTCCCCTTAAACATCTACGACCTCGAAGAACTTTTTTATTCGCCTTACAATCGCTTAAAACAAGGAAAATTCGGGATTTAAAACCCATGAGATAATAAGCCTGTCCTTAAAGCAATACAGGTTACCCTTTGAAAATAGACTTCATCGATGTTGATTCCGCAATCAGTCATGCCAAACAGTTACTTGAAACTGAGCGTGATATATCGCCTGCGCTAAAATCAGCACTGGAAGTGATTCTATTATTAGTCACGGTATTACTCAATCGAGTGACACTGAACAGCAAAAATAGCAGTAAACCACCTGCAAGTGATCCCAACCGTAAAAAAGGGAATCGAAAAAAATCAGATAAGCCTTCTGGCGGACAAAAATCGCATGTCGGCACGACACTTCAAAAAATAGATGACCCGGATGAAATCGAGATCATTACCATTGATCGCCGTACCTTGCCAAAAGGGCGATACACGGCAGATGGCTTTGAAACACGCCAGGTATTCGATATTGATATCTCAAGGGTAGTGACAGAATACCAGGCGCAACGGTTGATAAATGGAAAAGGTCAGTGTTTTATCGCTCCTTTTCCAGATGAGGTTACTAAGGCTGCGCAATATGGTAATGGGATAAAAGCCCATGTGGTTTATCTTTCGCAATATCAGTTATTGCCCTACAACCGAATACAGGAGTATTTCGCTGATCAATTAGGTATGCCGATTAGTGAAGGCTCTATCTATAATTTCAATGAACTGGCCTATGAGAAGTTGGCTGGGTTTGAAACTATCAGTAAAGAACACTTAGTCGAATCAGCGTGCATTCATGCGGATGAAACAGGCATTAATATTAATGGTAAGCGCCATTGGCTACATGGGGCCTCCAATGTTCAGTGGACACACTTCTTTCCCCATGCCAAACGTGGCACAGAGGCAATGAATGACATTGGTATTTTACCCCATTTTCATGGGATTTTATGTCATGATCATTGGAAGCCCTACTATAAATATGATTGTACTCATTCGCTTTGTAATGCACATCATTTGAGGGAATTAACGCGCGCCTGGGAGCAGGATAAACAGGAGTGGGCGCTTGAAATGAAACGACTACTTGAAAAAATGAATGATGCCGTCAATGAAGCAGGTGGCATGCTACTACATAAAGAAGCAGAAAATCGGGGAGTCGCTATTTTTGCGAAAGCTTGTTTTGGGCATCCCAGCCCAAGCAAGCAGCAAAAACTTAACGCGACCACTTATGCCTCCGGCGGCCCCGATTCGTCCTCGTCACCTCGTCCCGACCCAACAAGGGGTCGGAACATAGGCTCCAAATGACTTGACGCCGTGTCGGATGGCCTTTTATTTTGTCTCCACCTTCGCTAACGCTCAGACTCCGACAAAACAACGGCCCTACGGCTATCGCGGACTAAAAATCTTCACTTCGCTAAAGCTCCGTTTCCAGGATTTTCAGCGATGGAAGGTACAATACAGAGAATTACTTGGCAAAGCGGAGATCGAATGCCCACCACCCGATAAGCCTAAAGAAGTAAAACGGGAGCGAATAAAACGCAGTAAAGCTAGAAACTTACTGGAAAGGCTGATTAATTATGAAGAGGATGTCTTGCGCTTCATGACAAATACCTGGGTGCCATTTACCAATAATGCCGCAGAAAATTCGATTCGGATGACCAAGGTTCAACAGAAAATATCCGGCTGCTTTCGTAGTACCAAGGGTGCAGAGATATTTTGTCGTGTCAGAGGGTATTTATCAACGTGCCGTAAACAAGGTCTAAGTGCAACTCAGGCAATGACCTTGGTCTTTGAGTGAAAGTTACCTGAATTTGCTTTATAATTTCATTGAACTACTCAGCTTCGCTGAGTAGTTACAGTTGTTTTTCCTTTAGTCGTTATACGAATCATTCAATAATTCTGCGCACGATTTAATTTCTGCTGATGAAATAGGTTAGAGTTGGTCGATAAGCCGGGTTTTGTCTAGGACAGTCATTCATCTAGGCCATAAGTCACCTTATAGCTCAAGCGATCTACCCAGGAGCCGCGCGAGCCGCGCGTCTGCTCCTCTATTTGATCTTGCTCCAGGTAGGGTTTGCCATGCCGCTCCTGTTACCAGTCACGCGGTGCGCTCTTACCGCACCATTTCACCCTTACCCAGCCCCTGAATATTAGATTCAGGGGCTGGGCGGTTTATTTTCTGCTGCACTTTCCGTAGGCTTTCGCCCCCCAGACGTTATCTGGTACCTTGCCCTGTGGAGCCCGGACTTTCCTCTGTATAAACACTTGAAACCAAGTTCATACAGCGACTGCCTGACCAACTCTTGCTGTATTATAGCTGAATTTTGCAGCTAATAAAGGCTAGCGAATATTTAACAACTGAAGTTTCCTAGTTTTTAAAGCATAAGAATATAAGCTAATGCTTATTTTTAAGAAATATTAGATATTACTAATATTAATGGCATTCCGTTGACTAAAAGCCTTGAGTTCTTTTTAAAAACAACAGGTTAATCGTGAATGAGGCCTAGTTTTACTGTATAATGAAAGTTTCTAACACATTGATTATACAAACAAACCGGCCTCATTCATGTTCATTTTACGCGATACTTTACTTCCGCTTCAAGATCATTTTTCCAAAACCACTTTAGGCCGCGAACGAGCCTCTCTGTTTGTTTACACGATACTGTCTATTATCGTTCCCTTTACGTCGTCGATGACATCTAATCTTTGGCGTTGCCTTGATACGCTGTTTGGGTTTGAGATCAAGAATAAGCGCGTTTACACTTTCATGGCTTCTTCAACTTTGCCGTGGGCTGGGCTGTGGAAAACTATCTGGGAGCTGATTCCGTCTCCTGAAACAGATGGGCGCATATTGGTTGCACTGGATGACTCCATTATCACTAAAGTAGGCAAAAATATCTTCGGCTGTGAAGCCATTTTTGACCTCGCGGCCAAATCGAATCAAAGCAAATATCCATGGGCACAAAATATTGTGTCGGTAGGGTTGCTGAAACAGGTCAAAGGTCGCTGGGCGTGCTTATTTTTAGATTTCCGATTTTATCTGCCCTTAAAAACAATTCAGGCAAAAAAAGAAACCGCCACGATAAGAGGGGAAGTAGTTCCTTTCCAGACCAAGATGACTCAGGCGGCTCAAATGCTGATTGCAATTGCAGAACATTTTTCCACCGCTCCGATATTGACAGTCACTGATAGCTGGTTTGGCAACAATGGCCTATGGAAGCCGGTTTACAAAGCTATCGGAAGCCGGTTTAATATTCTCTCTAGGTTAAGGTGCAATAATGTACTGTACGATCGTCCAGAAAAAAGAAAACCCAAGCAGAGGGGGCGGAATAAAAAGTACGGGCAGCGTCTGAGGTCAGCCACAGACATGGCAAAAACAGTACAACAAAAGGCCCGATCGTATACCGTGAATCTCTATGGAAAACAGCGTGAAGTCAGGGCTTATAGTCGCGTTGTCATGCTGACAACATTGAAACGACCCGTTCAGGTTGTCTGGGTGTTTCGTCGCACACAGTGGATTGCTTTGTTTACGACCGATCTAAGTTTATCCGTCACACAGATTATTGAGTATTATGGTGCGCGATGGAAAATCGAATCCGAGTTCAAAGAGCTCAAGCAAGACATAGGGAGTCAGAAAAGTCAGTGTCGAAATGCGCAGGCAGTGACCAACCATTTGAACTTCTGTATGATGGCAACAACGCTGACGTGGATTTACGCGGATCGTTTAAAAACCGATCCGGAACGTCGGCACAAAGTGAAGGGGCGAGCCAGTTTCGCCTTTTCAGATATCCGCCGCATCATTGCCGAAGCGGCTTTGGATCCGGATTTTGAAAGGGTTTGCCCCAAATACAGCAGCTCCCCTGTAAATTCGGTGGTAGCCGTTTTATTGCGAATGGTTCCTTGATGAATTTCTAAGAAACTTCAGTTTAACAATTAACTGTAGTCAAAATAGGATGCAGAGTTTTATACGTAATTAAAGATGGCAACACTGCTATTGTTCTTGCGCAGCTGATAACTCTAGTGCAGCCTGATAGAGGAGTTTTTTGCGCGCGCCGGTAATCTCGACAGCAATTTTTACGGCTGTTTTAATAGAGCATTCTGCTAGCAGTACTTGCAGAGTATTAAGCTGTTGTTCACTCAATACAGCAGGATTTTTATCGGGTTTAACGCCTGAAACCATAACGACTAACTCACCGCGCTGCATATTACTGTCTTGGGAAAATAATGTGAGCATGTCTGCAATGCTTGATTTTATAATGGTTTCATGTAATTTTGTGATTTCACGGGCGACGGCTATTTCCTGGCTGGCAGGCAATACGCTGGCCAGGTCATTAAGACACGCAGCTATGCGGTGGCAGGATTCGTAGAATACCCAGGTTGCAGTATTGTTTTTCTGTTGTTTGAATAGGCTGATTCGTGCGTTAGTGGTGCGGGGTAAAAAGCCTAAAAAAGAAAATTGTGTGACAGCGAGCCCCGATGCTGATAAAGCGGCTATTAAGGCACATGCCCCGGGTATTGGTGAAACTGAAATACCTGCTGTCTGTGCTAAAGCGACAACGGGCATGCCTGGGTCGCTGATCATTGGGGTGCCGGCATCTGAAATAATCGCAATAGAGAGCCCTTGCTGAATTTGCTGGATTAACTCGGCGGCTTTTTGTTGCTCGTTGTGTTGATGAAGTGCGATGCAATGTGTTGTAATGCCGTGGTGCTGTAGTAAGGTGCGCGCATGTCGGGTATCTTCTGCGCAGACTAGGTCGACCTGCTGCAATGTTTCGATAGCTCTGAGGCTAAAGTCGGCTAAATTTCCGATAGGGGTCGCAACAACATATAATTTGCCATGTTGATTGGGCATGCTTGAGTCCTGAAGTGGAATGATGGCTTAGTAGTATACTTCGAGCAACAGTGCCGAGTGAAAGTATCTTTAAATTGATTGTGGTATTTATGAAGTGTTATACAGACCGAGCCTGGAGCAATCAGGCAATTATTACCTTCTTGTTGCTTAGTATTATGTTATTACTGGCTTCGGGATGTGCCGTGAAAGCTGGGGCGGACTCACCTGGTGTTAAGAAAAGTGCGCAGGAGCGTAAAGCTCGGCGATTGTACGAACAAGGACAATACAGTGATGCAGCTCGTGCGTATCAACGCCTTGCGCAGCAGCCTTCGGAGCGACAGGATGTTTTGCATTTACAGGCTGCGCAGGCTTTTTCAAAAATACCCCGGGACGATAAGGCAAAAAAAAACCTGGATCTGGTTAGAACTGAAAAATTAAGTACTGCACAGCTTAGCCATCTACATCTGATGTATGCGCAAATAGACATAAATGCAGGTAATGTTGAACAGGCACTGGATTTCTTGCGGCGTATTTCAGTCTCCTCGTTAAGCCATTCACGAAAAGCGGAATACTATAAATTGACCGCCTTTGCCTACGGGCTAACAAAGCAGATAGTGAAAAGCGTGCATGAGAGGGTTGCACTCGATTTATATTTGCGTACGCAGCAGGAAAGAGACAGTAATAATCGCGCTATTTCAGAGTTACTAAGCCTGATGCCTGAGCAAACTTTGCAACAGCAGCGCCGACAGCCGCAGCAATCAATTATTTACTCAGGCTGGCTGTCCCTGGAACATGCCAGGCGGCAATTTCCTGTGGGTGTGAAACAGCAGGAAGCACTTAATGATTGGGCTGATCAATACCCGGGACACCCGGCACAGGCCTTAATTTCTTCGGGATATTTTCAGGTTTCCAGATTTAAATTAGCTAATGTACGGGTTATTGCCGTATTTTTACCGGAATCAGGGCCTTATCGTTCCTACGCGGCTGCATTAAAGGCTGGCTTTGTGGCGGCGTATGAGCGGGATCATACCTCGGTAAGGCCAACGATACGTTTTTATGATACCCAGCAGGCAGATATTTTAACAATTTACCGTAGAGCTGTTGCGGATGGGGCACAGTTAATAATTGGGCCGCTAAATAAAAAGCATATTAAAGCGCTGGTGGAGCGTAATGATTTAACTGTTCCGGTTATGGCGCTGAATTACGTTGAGGGACTGGTCAAGTCGAATCTATATCAATTTGCACTCAGCCCTCTTGATGAAGTGCAGCAATCAGTAAAGCAGGCAAGGCTTGCGGGACATAGGAATGCAATAATTCTTGCACCTCAAACTGCTGATGGCGAGCGCTTGAGTCAGTACTTTCAGCAAGCATGGGAAGCAAATGGGGGTAATGTTTTGCGGCTGCAAAGCTTTGATCCGAAAGCAAGAGATTTTAGCTTTCCAGTAAGAGAAATGCTCAGTATTAATGAGAGTCAATCCAGGCTCCAGCAAGTACAAAAAATCATTGGTGTGGTTGAATATCAGCCTAGGCGGCGGCAGGATGTGGATGTAATCTTTCTAGCCGCTAGTGAAAAGCATGCGCGATTGATTAATCCGCAATTTTATCA
The DNA here is from genome assembly GCF_019721995.1 of Bathymodiolus japonicus methanotrophic gill symbiont. GTDB lineage: Bacteria > Pseudomonadota > Gammaproteobacteria > Methylococcales > Methylomonadaceae > Methyloprofundus. The sequence goes on from NZ_BLYC01000032.1 coordinate 17,662, forward strand.
TAATCGTGCAGGATCTGTTGCTGTGTATGGTTTGGCAAAGTTGTATCAGGGCTATGCCGATAAAAATAAAGATATAGATCTTGAGGGCGTTAATTTCTGTACTATACCCTGGTTATTTGCTGAAACTTACCAAAGCGATTTGAGCCGTGCCTCGCTACAAGAGATTGAAGCGCAGTTTCCCCGTAGCTTATTAAGTCTGATAGCTTTTGGCATAGATGCGTATGCTGTAGTGGCACACCTGAATGAGCTGGCGGACATACCATTTTATGGTGCAGCTGGTGATCTGCTATTAAATGGCAGCAACCGTATCGAGCGTCATCTGGTCTGTGCGAGATTTAAAGATGGAGAGGCTGTGCTGGTTGAAATGGCTGAAGAGCATGATGTTGAAACTCCTGTGCAGGATGTTTTTCCGGTTAACGCATTGTAATATGCAAGCCAAACCCACAAATAGTATACAGAAAGGCCAGCAATACGAAGACTTGGCGTTAGCCTATCTGCGTAAACAGGGGCTGAAACTCATTGCGCGAAATTACAAATGTCAGTGGGGTGAGCTGGATTTGCTGATGCTAGAGCAGAGCACACTGGTTATTGTAGAAGTGCGTTATAGAAAAAATGCCCGTTATGGCAGTGCAGGGGAAAGTGTGACGGCAAACAAACAGGCGCGTATTGTCGCGGCGACTAAACACTATATAATGAACCATAAAATAAATCAGCCGATGCGCTTTGATGTACTGGATATCACCGGTGATATCCAGCTAGACTGGATTAAAAACGCATTTTAAGATGAGTTCGAATAATAATATCAAGCAGCAAATTACCGAGAGCATACATACACAGCAATTGGTTCTAGATGAGTTAAGTGAAGTAGTTGAGTTTGCTGCGCAACATATTGTGAATGCATTACTTGCCGACAGAAAGATTTTAAGTGCCGGGAATGCTGCTTCTGTATCTAATGTACAGTATTTTACTGTGCTTATGATCAACCGCTATGATCGTGTGCGCCCCTCCTTGCCAGCAATTTCACTAGTAAACGATGTGCAAATGCTTACTTCAATCGCTAATACGCAACACTATGACGATGTTTATGCCAAACAATTACGTGCATTAGGGCAAGCTGATGATGTGCTATTAGTATACAATGTTGAAGGCAGCGCGCTAAATCTGGTGAAGCTAATAAATGCAGCGCATGATAAGCAAATAATCGTGATATTGCTAGTGGGTGAGAGTGAAACAACATTGCCTGCTCTGCTACATGAGGTTGACGTTTGCATTAATGTGCCGAGCCAGTCTGCGCAAAGAATTCATGAGGCACATCTATTGATTACCCATTGTTTATGTGATCTAGTAGACAGTCAGCTCTTTGGTAACACATTATTATGAAATACTTTCTATTGCTTATATCGATTTTATTGCTCACTGCGTGTGGTAATCTAGGGCAGGGACTTGCCGAGCTGACCGGGCTTTCATTTCTGCATGATAGACGCGATAGTGCCACCATTACGCTAGATGAGCGAATTGAAGATAGCGCTATTATAGAGTTGCACGGCCTTGATGGGATAAAAGATAAATCACACTTTAATATTACCTCTTATAATGGTAAAGTGTTAGTTACAGGTGAAGCAGAAACCGAAGATATACGCGAAATAATAATTGCTAATGTCAGGATTATTTCCGGGGTAAAACTAGTTCATAATGAAATGGTTGTGGGGCCGGTCTCCAGTATGCAGTCGCGCGCAGAAGACTCTCTGCTGACCATTCAGGTTAAAGATGCTTTAGCCGAGATAAAAGATAAGCCAGGCTTTGACGCAACCCGGGTAAAGGTTGTTACCGAGAACAAGTTTGTGTATCTAATGGGGCTGGTGCATGAAGAAGAAGGCTTGGCGTCAGCAAAAGCAGTACAGAATGTTGCCGGGGTGAAGAAAATTATTACAGTTTTTGAATATATAGATTACTCAAGGGAAGAAAATTAAAGAAAAAGAAAAGTTTCTTTAGGAGCTGAATTTTCATGATAAATATTTCAATATTTATCATGAGATAAATGATGTGACTTACTGTTTATAATTAAGAAGAATGATGTTAAGCAGTAAGAAAAAGACTTAAGCAAAGCTTAAAAAGGGGTGTGGATAGAGCGCATGGGAGTTAGTTAATGCTTGAATGAAGGCATTAGAATTTGACATTAACCTGCTTTCTGATTTAAAGTTCTGTCCGCATAAAAATAAAAGTACGTAACAAAATTATAACTAAATTGGAGTACATAACATGGCAACACCATTAATTCAAATGGCATTAGATTCACTAGATTTCGACGCAACTGTAGCACTTGCAGAGCAAGTAGCTGATTCTGTTGATATCTTCGAAATCGGTACACCATGTATCAAACACAATGGTATTAACTTAGTAAAAGAATTAAGAGCTAGATTTCCTAATCACTTACTATTAGTTGACCTAAAAACAATGGATGCTGGCGAATATGAAGCCACTCCTTTCTATGCGGCAGGTGCTGATATTTGTACTGTGCTAGGTGTTTCAGGTTTAGCAACATGTGCTGGTGTTATCAATGCAGCGAATGCACATGGTGCTGAAGCACAAATTGATTTGATCAACGTTGGTGATAAAGCAGCATGTGCACGTGCATGTGCAGAAGCGGGCGCACAGATTGTTGGTGTTCATACTGGTCTTGATGCACAGGCAGCGGGCGACACACCTTTTGATGACTTAGCAATGATTTCTGATCTAGGCTTAGACGTTCGTGTTTCTGTTGCAGGTGGAATTAATTCATCTACAATTCAGGATGTAGTTCGTGCCGGTGCTGGCATCGTTGTTGTTGGTGCGGCTATCTACGGTGCAGATTCTCCAGCAGATTCAGCTCGTGAACTACGCGAATTAGTTGACGCTGCATAAAGCGGAGTAAGACTATGACGTGGCAACAAGAAAACCAGAAGTTGGTCATCAATAAGATTTCAGAAATTCTTGATGCAACTGATCTTGCGTACGCTGACCAAATGACAGAAATGTTTGACGGTGCCAAACGGATATTTATTTCCGGTGCCGGTCGGTCTAAGTTAGTCGGTAATTTTCTGGGCATGCGTCTTATGCACAGTGGTTACGATGTTAGTATGGTAGGGGAAATCGTTACTCCAAGCATTAAGAATGGTGATTTATTAATTATCATTTCAGGGTCTGGGGAAACAGAGCAATTAGTCGCATTTACCAAAAAAGCAAAAAGTGTGGGTGCTAAAATTATACTAATTTGCTCAAAAGCTGAGTCTACCATTGGCGATTTAGCGGATGGTGTATTCCAGATTGGCAAACAAGAGCTGTATCAATCAGTGAAAGGTATGCCGATGGGAACAGTTTTCGAACTATCTACTTTATGCTTCCTGGAAGCAGTTGTCTCACATTTGATCTGGGAGAAAGATATTCCAGAGGAAAAGATGAGAGAAAGACACGCCAACATGGAATAGAAAAAAGCGAGTGGCTTATACCACTCGTTTTTTACTGCAAGATAAGAATCACACGAATAGACATGAGGCTTTCTCATGTCTATTTTTCGTTTAATAATTAAAAAAACTCTGGAGAACTATATGTCTTCGCGTAGAGAACTTGCGAACGCCATACGCGCTTTAAGCATGGATGCTGTTCAAAAAGCAAAATCAGGTCATCCTGGTGCACCTATGGGTATGGCGGATATCGCTGAAGTATTGTGGAATGATCATCTAAAGCATAACCCGACTAACCCTGATTGGGCAGATCGAGACCGTTTTGTTTTATCCAATGGTCATGGTTCAATGCTGATTTATTCATTATTACATCTGACAGGTTACGACCTGCCAATGGATGAATTAAAAACATTCCGTCAATTACACTCAAAGTGTGCGGGTCACCCTGAGTATGGGTATGCACCTGGTATTGAAACAACGACAGGTCCTCTAGGCCAAGGCATAACAAATGGAGTGGGTTTCGCAATGGCTGAAAAGTTATTGGCGGATCAATTCAATAAGCCAGGGCATGACATCGTAGACCATAATACTTATGTATTTTTAGGTGATGGTTGTTTGATGGAAGGTATTTCTCATGAAGCTTGTTCTTTAGCAGGTACATGGGGCTTAGGTAAATTAATCGCCTTCTGGGATGATAATAATATCTCTATTGATGGTCACATCGATGCCTGGTACACCGATGATACTGTTAAGCGCTTTGAAGCTTACCAGTGGCATGTAATCTCTGTAGACGGTCATGATGCTGATGCAATTAATGCTGCGATAGCAGAAGCTAAAGCAGTCACTGATAAGCCTTCACTCATCTGTTGTAAAACAATTATCGGTTTTGGTTCACCTAATAAGAGTGGTAGCCATGATTGTCATGGTGCGGCTCTAGGTGATGAAGAAGTTGCACTAACTCGTAAAGAGTTAGGCTGGACACCTGCTCCATTTGAAATCCCTGCTGAAATTTATGCTGGCTGGGATGGTAAAGAAAAAGGCGCTGCAGCTGAAAAAAACTGGGATGAGAAATTTGCAGCTTATGCAAGTGAATTTCCAGCAGAAGCAGCGGAGTTCACGCGTCGCATGGCAGGTGATTTACCCGCTAACTGGAAATCAGCAACCGATGCTTTTATTGCTGAGACTAACACAGCAGCAGCAAGCCTGGCTTCGCGTCAGGCATCACAAAAAACCATTGCAGCATTCGCTCCATTACTGCCTGAATTTTTAGGAGGTTCGGCTGATTTAACAGGTTCTAACTTAACCAGTTGTGATAGCTTTACTCATGTTGACGGTAAAAAACCAGGTAACTACATCTCATACGGTGTACGTGAATTTGGTATGTACGCAATCATGAATGGTATGTCGCTGCACGGTGGATTAATTCTATTCGGTGGTACATTCCACATGTTCTCTGATTATGCAAAAAGTGCATTCCGCATGGCGGCATTAATGGGAATTCGTACCATTGCAGTTTTGACTCATGACTCTATTGGTCAGGGTGAAGATGGTCCAACACATCAGCCGATTGAAAATACATCTGCAATGCGCTACATTCCAAATATGGATGTATGGCGTCCTGCAGATTCAACTGAGGTTGCAGTTGCATGGACTGCGGCTGTTGAGCGTATGGATGGTCCATCTAGTCTGGTATTAAGTCGTCAAGGTATTCCTGGGCGTAACCATGATGCGGCTGATTTTGCGGCCATACGTAAAGGTGGCTATGTGTTATCAGAAGCAAAAGGTGACGCAGCAGTTATTATTATCGGCACAGGTTCTGAGTTAGACTTGGCAGCAAAAGCGCAAGAAGCTTTAGCCGCTGAGGGCATTAATGCCCGTGTTGTCTCTATGCCTTCGACTAATGTGTTTGATCGTCAGGATCAGGCTTATAAAGACAGTGTATTAACTCCAGGTGTAAAACGTGTTGCTGTTGAAGCAGGCGTCACTGATTTCTGGCGTAAGTATGTTGGCTTAGATGGCGCTGTAGTTGGTATCGATACATTCGGTGAATCTGCTCCTGGTGGTGTATTGATGGAGCACTTTGGCTTCACAGTGGATAACGTTGTTAAGGCTGTAAAAGAAGTTTTATAGTCTAAAAACGTATTGAGGTAGCATACCTCATTTACGAATAGCCACTGATTAGTTATACTCATCAGTGGCTTAATTCGTTTCTTACTACCTATAGGTGAATTGCGTGAAAAAAAATAATTTAAAAAAAGGTATATTTACTGCCTTATTACTTGCAAGTCCTTTTGTGACGGCAGGTACTGATTACCCGGCAGCTGATTTTCAACCTAAAATTTTGTATCAGGATGAAAGTTATCAGCATCAGGGTTCAGGGTCATCTAGTTCTTCTCAAGGCGAAAAATCAACTGCAGATGCCAATTATCCTGCAGCGAATTTTCAACCTGAAGTGCTGTATATAGACAAAGGTTACCAACACAAAGCTGGTACAGTTACGAATAGTTCGGTTCCTCTAAAAAGAGCGGCTGTGTCATCTGCGGCTCCTGTTGAAGCAGAAACCACTACTTCTAGTGATGACTCTTCAATGAATCCTTTGTTTGCCATTGTTGTTTTAGGCGTAGCTGGCTTTCTTTATAGTAAGGCAGCTAAAGGAACAGCCAAGCCTAAGCAAGCAGCTGTATCAAGAAAGCCAGTAAACTCAGGAAATTTTCGCAATGCTGATGGTGTCAGTGGCGTTGCTAAATATTTACAGAATAAAGTACCAAAGCTTTCTAGTGTAGATAAATATTTAGAAGCAAACCAGGTCGCGCCTAAATCAGGTGTTGCAAAATATGTTGCAAGAAAAGTCGTTGCCGCTAAAAAAACAGCTTCTGAAAAGGTAACGGGTGTAGAAAAATATATGCGTAACCAGAAGCGAGGATAATTAACATGGGATTTTTATCAGGTATTTTTTCCAGTAAGCAAACTAGTCAAAATATTTATCGTGATGATGTAATCGAACCATCGGAAGACGGTTTAACTGGTGTCGCTAAATATCTACGTAATAAACCTGTTGAGCAGGGTGGTAGTGTTTATGCAAAAAAGTTAAGTAGCGTTGGTGAATATATCAATACGCGAAATGCTCGCTCAATTGAGCTTACGAGTGAAGAAAAAGACGTGACAAATGCCCGGCTTAAAGAAACGATAGAACTAAGAAAAATAGAGGAGAACTTAATGAGTGCAGAAGATAAAGAGTTAAGTGGTGTGGCCAGGTATGTTGAAAGCCAGGAGCAAGCCATAAGAGATGCCCAGGAAGCTGCGCCAGTTCTTACCGGTGTGGCTAAATATTTAACAAATATTGTTGAGAATAAGCCTGCTCTTACAGGTGTAGCTAGATATTTGTTTAATCGTGCTGATGCGCAGGTAAGCAGTGTTGATAGATATGTAATCAAAAAAGCTCAGGCAGATAAAAATAAGCCAGAGGTAGTTATTATCCCTCCTTCTAGTGTGACTAAATATATCGAAAACAAGCCTACAATGCTAACGAGTAGTGTTGCTAAATATATTGCGAAACGAGTAGTTGCCCAGAAGCAGGTAGTGACCTAAGTTTACATGCCCTGTTTTTATACAGGACAAACCCGCTTTGTAATCATTACTTTCAGCTAATAAGCTGAAAGTAATGATTACAGAGAATAGCATTATTATTTAAATCTACTTTCCTTACTATAAAAAGTAAGGAAAGTAGATTTAAATGTCTTTTGGCAAGATTAATCTTGCGCGAAAAGCTATCACCAAGAAGCCTGTCGTGCAGGAGATTACGACTTAATTTCCAGCGGCAAAGCTTTCAAAGCTAATCAAGTTCCGTTTATATATTAATGTAATGTGTAAACCTATTTTAATTTTCTTTCACTATATTAAAGGTATTTAACAATGGCTAATTACTTAGACCAACTTAAAGCAGTAACTGTTGCTGTCGCAGACACAGGCGATATTGGCGCAATTGAAAAATTTACACCAAGAGATGCAACGACTAACCCTTCGTTGATTACTGCAGCTGCACAAATGCCACAATATCAGGCGATTGTAGATGATACATTAAAAGGTGCACGTGAAACTGTAGGTGCTTCTGCTCCTGCATCTGAGGTTGTTGGGCTTGCTTTTGACCGTTTAGCGGTATCTTTCGGCTTGAAAATTCTTGAAATCGTTCCGGGCCGTGTTTCTACTGAAGTTGATGCGCGCCTTTCATATGATACAGATGCTACGATTGCCAAAGGTCGTGATTTAATTGCACAGTACGAAGCTGCAGGTGTAAGCAAAGAACGTATTTTGATTAAAGTTGCTGCAACCTGGGAAGGTATTATGGCAGCAAAAGTGCTTGAAGAAGAAGGCATTCATACCAACCTGACATTAGTATTTGGTTTACATCAGGCGATTGCATGTGCTGAAAATGGCATCACATTGATCTCTCCTTTCGTAGGACGTATTTTAGATTGGTACAAAAAAGATACCGGTCGTGACTCTTATGCGCCAGCTGAAGATCCTGGCGTTGTTTCTGTGACTGAAATTTTCAACTATTATAAAAAATTTGGTTTTACAACTGAAGTAATGGGAGCAAGTTTCCGTAATATCGGTGAGATCACTGAATTGGCAGGTTGTGATTTACTGACAATTTCTCCTGCATTACTAGATGAACTACAATCTACTGAAGGTAATTTGCCAGTTAAGTTAGACGCGGCTAAAGCAAAGGCGATGGATATCGCAGAAATCAATGTTGATAAAGCGACATTTGATAAAATGCACGCTGAAAATCGGATGGCGACTGAAAAACTAGATGAAGGTATTAAAGGCTTTGAAAAAGCATTGGTACTTTTAGAAGAGTTATTAGCAGGTCGTCTTGCTGAATTAGAAGCTTAATAGTTTTTAAGCTTTTTGGAAAAGGCCTACACTGTAGGCCTTTTTTTATGTCTGGAAGAAAGTGTCTTGCTTAGATTATCAAGTGAAAATAGATGAGTTAACTCGACATTTTTTAGAATTTTGGTTTGGCTCTTTTTCTGTGCAAGAAGCCAAGCTGTATCCCTCCATTATTTAACCCGCATTCCGGCCTGTGCTCCATCATCTGGGTGTAAGACCCATAAATCCTCACCACCTGGTCCTGCAGCAAGCACCATGCCCGCCGATATGCCAAACTTCATTTTACGCGGCTTTAAATTAGCGACCACAACGGTTAGCTTTCCTTCCAGCTCTTCAGGCTTATAAGCGGACTTAATTCCGGCAAAGACATTGCGAGTTTCATCACCAATATCAACGGTTAATTGCAGTAGTTTATCTGCTCCTTTAACATGTTCTGCTTTAATGATTTTGGCGATACGTAAATCTATTTTGGCAAAGTCATCGAACTCAATTTCATTAGCAATAGGGTCAAATTTCTTCGCAACAGGCTCGGCTATTTTTTCTAGATTTTCTTTAGACTCTGCTACGATAGCCGCAATTTTAGCTTCATCAACGCGAGTCATGAGCGCTTTAAATGATTTAATTTCATGGCTGAGCAGAGGCTCTGCAGCACTAGGCCATACTTGCTCTGGAATATTCAGGAAATCTTCACTGTCTGTTGCCAGTTTGGGTAAGACTGGCTTTAAATAGGCAACTAGTAAGCGAAACAGGTTTATACCCATAGAGCAGATATCATGTAACTCTTGATCTTTTCCCTCTTCTTTGGCAATCAGCCAGGGTTTTTTCTCATCGATGTATTGATTGGCTTTATCAGCCAGCGCCATAATTTCACGCATAGCCTTGCCGTATTCACGCGATTCATATAACTCAGCAATCTCGTCATTGGCTGATATAAATTGTTGGAACAATTCAGGCTCAGAGCAATGTGCAGATAATTGACCTGCAAAGCGCTTCTTGATAAATCCGCTACAGCGACTGGCAATATTAACCACCTTACCCACTAAATCGGAATTCACTCTTAGTGTGAAGTCTTCAAAGCTCAAATCTATATCATCAACGCCAGCACCTAGTTTGGCAGCAAAGTAATAACGTAGATATTCAGGGTTTAAATGATCAAGATAAGTCAGCGCTTTAATAAAAGTGCCGCGCGACTTAGACATTTTTTCGCCATTAACAGTCAAAAAACCATGCGCGAATACAGCGCTCGGAGTTCTAAAGCCAGCACCATCTAGCATTGCAGGCCAAAATAAGGCATGGAAGTAGATAATATCTTTACCGATAAAATGATATAGCTCGGTTTTGCTGTCTTTGCTCCAGAATTCGTCGAAATCCAGGTTCTGCTTTGCACACAGGTTTTTAAAGCTGGCCATATAACCGATAGGGGCATCTAGCCAGACATAAAAGTATTTGCCAGGAGCATCCGGGATTTCAAAGCCAAAATACGGTGCATCACGAGAGATATCCCATTCATGTAAGCCACCTTCCAGCCATTCAGCTAATTTATTACTGACTTCGTTCTGCAAGTGTCCCTCAGTAGTAGTCCACTCCTGCAACATATTATTGAAATCTGCAAGCTTGAAAAAGTAGTGGACTGAATCTTTTTCTATAGGCTTTTCACCTGATACTACAGAGACTGCATTTTTTAATTCGGTAGGTGAGTAGGTAGCGCCACAGACTTCGCAATTATCACCATATTGGTCTTTAGCATTACATTTTGGGCAGTCGCCTTTAATAAAGCGATCAGGTAGAAACATTTCTTTTACCGGGTCGTATGCCTGGGTAATGCTGCGTGAAGTAATATGTCCATCATCACGCAAACGCTCATATATCAGGCTGGAAAATAGCTTGTTTTCGTCTGAATGCGTGCTGTGGTAGTTATCGAACTGAATACCAAAATCAGTAAAGTCGCTTAAGTGTTCCTTGCCAACCTGGGCGATGAGTTCTTCAGGAGTAATGCCCTCGCGATCAGCCTTGAGCATAATAGGTGTGCCATGAGCATCATCTGCACAAACATAATAGCACTGGTTGCCACGTTGCTTTTGAAACCGGGACCAGATGTCAGTTTGTATATATTCGACTAAATGGCCTAAGTGAATCGGGCCGTTTGCATAGGGAAGTGCGCTAGTAATCAGGATTTTTCGGTCTGACATAAAGAGTAAAGTCTGCTTGAAATATATGGCTAAAATAAACACTATATTATGGCATAAAATAACTTATTATTTTGACTAGAACACAGTGATAAATCAGGAATACTAGAAACTTACGCAATTACCAAGTAAAATACTAGGCAATTACCTGAATAAAACAATGCTGCCTGAGAGTAGCTAAAATGTCGATGATTGAAAAAAAAGAGATAGAAAACTTATTAAAAAATATTATAGATCCAAATGTTGAAACCGATTTAGTGAGTGCGCGCTCAGTAAAGTCAATTACTGTTGAAGCCGGACATGTTAAAGTGAGCTTGGAACTTGGCTATCCAGCAAAAAGTTTTATTGCAGGGTTTAAGCAACAAATTACTGACAAGATTTCCGCGCTGGAGGATGTCAGTTCGGTTGGCGTTAATATTAGCGTTAATATTGTGGCTCACGGCGTACAAAATTCCCTTAAGCCGATTAATAATATAAAAAATATTATTGCTGTTGCATCTGGTAAAGGCGGGGTAGGCAAGTCAACGACTTCGGTAAATCTGGCATTAGCTTTAGCGGCAGAAGGTGCAATAGTCGGTATTCTGGATGCGGATATCTATGGTCCGAGTATTCCGACCATGCTGGGTCTATCTGGTTATCCTGAAAGTCAGGATAATAAGACCATGATGCCTAAAGTATCCTATGGTATCCAGACCATATCGATTGGCTATTTAATCGAGCCAGACCAGCCTATGATTTGGCGTGGTCCTATGGTAACCAATGCCTTGCAGCAACTTTTAAATGATACTAATTGGTCAAATATTGATTATCTGATAGTCGATTTACCACCAGGTACGGGGGATATTCAGCTGACACTCTCACAGCAAATACCGGTCAGCGGGGCGGTTATCGTTACCACACCACAGGATATTGCACTGATTGATGCACAGCGTGGTCTGGGGATGTTTGAAAAGGTTAATGTGCCGGTACTAGGTGTGGTGGAAAATATGAGCATGCATATCTGTAGCGAATGCGGTCATGAAGAAGCTATTTTTGGTTCAGGTGGCGGCAAGGCAATGGCTGAGAAAAATAATATCGAATTATTAGGCTCTTTACCTTTAGACATACATATACGCCAGTTTGCCGATAGTGGCAGGCCTACGGTAGTTGCAGACCCGGGTGGCAGGCCCACAGAAATCTATAAAGAAGTTGCACGCAAAATGTCAGCCAAGCTAGCTTTAAAGAGCAAGGACTATAGTAGTAAATTTCCTAATATTGTGGTGCAGAATACTTAATAAACCAGGGTAGAGCTGACTTTAGTCCGCAATGATAATGGTTGACTTTAAGACGAGCGGACTGAAGTCCGCTCTCGCTGTCAGCCCCGGACGGGCTGATAGTCTCCAGAAGGCGCAGGGAAATTTGCCAATCCGAAGTGCGCGATAGCGCGCGAGGGAGGCTAAAATTTTATCCCGAATAGCCGTAGAGCCATTTGTGGTAGCCATGACTGAGCTGCTTTGTGCTCAGTCTGTGGCGGACGCAGGGCGGCTGGAGCATCTCCTATTCGCTGCGTAGGTGAACGAATTACGGCGACAGGAGTCCCGGAATTTCGTGAGGTAGCATGGCGCGCCTGACAGTGTGTGGACTTTTAAGAAGCCGCAATACCCGCGATATTGTAGCCACAGTCTACATAGGTAATTTCACCAGTCACCCCAGACGCAAGGCCTGAACATAGAAACGCGGCGACATTACCGACTTCATCAATAGTGACATTTTTCTTCAGTGGGGCTGTATCTGCAGCTTTACTGAGCATAGACTTAAAGTTGTTAATGCCAGCAGATGCCAATGTTTTAATTGGCCCCGCAGAAACCGCGTTTACTCGTGTTCCTTCTGCGCCTAAAGCAACGGCCATATAACGTACATTGGCTTCCAGGCTGGCTTTGGCAACTCCCATTACATTATAGTTCGGGATTGCGCGCTCAGCACCTAAATAGCTCAGCGTTAGTAATGAACCATTACGCCCCGCCATCATTTTACGTCCCGCACTTGCTAAAGCTGTAAAGCTGTATGAGCTGATGTCATGTGCTATTTTAAAATTTTCGCGTGTGGTGGCGGCGACAAAATCACCGTCTAGTGCTTCTCTAGGTGCAAAGGCAACAGAGTGTACGATGCAGTCTAGCCCGTCCCACTGCTTGGCTAACTGAGTAAAGACATTATCAATCTGTTCATCACTGCTGACATCACATTCAATGGTAATATTTGAGTTACAGTCGGCGGCCATTTTCTCCACGCGTCCCTGAAGTTTTCCATTTTGAAATGTAAAAGCGAGCTCTGCGCCTTCACGGTGCATTGCTTGTGCGATACCCCAGGCGATTGATCGATTGCTGGCTAGGCCAACAATTAAGACGCGTTTACCTTGCATGAATCCCATTTTTATTTCTCCGGTGAGTGTTATAAAGTGTTGTTTGTTTCCAGGTGGCTAAGTATCTATGAGCTGTATAGAGAAGTCCAGCGATAATCCAGTAGTTTGTGTGTTACGGTACGCTTGTAACTTTTGCAGCATACTTAATCAGGCTTTTCCTCGTTGACCAGCTTTTCATCCACGCTATGATGTGTAGCGGGCAAATTTAAGGTGCGCCGAACTTCCAGAATAAATATCAGGCCTATCGGGGAAAAGGCATTTTTTACAATAGTGTTTAGGCTGAGCGCAGTCATTGTTGCAGATTTCTGAAACCTGGAACACTTACGCATCATCACCGAGAAAATATACATGGCACTTTCTTCGGTTATTTCACCGCTAGTGATCATATATTGTGCAATATCGGTTATTTGTTGATAGGCTTTAATTCGTTTTTTGCGACTGATAAGGCCTATGGGTGGCATATTCTCGATTAGCTTCTCGTAGGCATCGGTGGTTCTTTCTTCCAGGGTGAGTCTGAGTTCTTCGTCTAACATAGCGGCAGGTGTTTTGTTTTCTTAGAGGAATCAATTAATATAAAAATTGGCATATTGTCATCTTATTAAGAGCAATATAAAATCACAGTCAATTAAAGGCGAAATGCATAAGCTCTGCAACATCTATTTTAACAGGACCTGAATTCGTATAATAAGTGCATAACCCTCTGCAAGTATTGGCTAGACTAACACCTGTTGAATTAAGACAAGACATAGGTGTAAAGTAAACAGCTACCAAACAATTTACAGAGGCTACAAATGAGCTATACACACCTATGTCCTGAAGAAAGATATTATATAGAAATTGAATTAAAAAAGGGAACTTCACAGAATAAAATAGCAGAAGCCTTAGAACGAAGCCAAAGCAATATTTCACGCGAGATTAAACGCAATACAGGTCAAAGAGGCTACAGGCATAAACAAGCAGAAGATTTTGCCCAAGAACGACACAAAAACAAGCCTAAAGAGGTTAAATTAACGGATGAAATAAAAGGCATTGTTAATGTTCGCATTGAGGATGACTGGAGTCCTGAACAGATTGCAGGGCGGTTAAAACAAGAAGGTATAATTAGTCTTCATCATGAAACAATCTACCAGCATATTCTGGCGGACAAAAAGGAAGGGGGTGAACTATACAAGCATCTTCGGCATCAGAACAAAACCTATCGCAAGCGGTATGGGTCAGCCCATAATAGGACAGGAATCCCTAATACTCGATGTTCAAGTTTTTCCATCCCATTGCCATCAAACGCTTACCTTCACCCAGCAGAACAATACTTTAATGATGGTGTTGGCTCTAAGCGCCCTAAATCTCTGCCAATCATATGTTTCCCTGATGGCATCAGTTGAAACACATCCTTTATTAATTCACCTAACTCTTTCAGCTTATCACCAGGATCTGGAAACTCTAGCAATGACGTGATGAACTCAAGCAGTACATCCATTTGAGACTTGCGCTGTAAGCTTCCTACGGTATACGCAGGTAGTTTGCTTTCAATGCGGGCTATTTGCTCTGGGTGAAGGAGAAGGCAATGGTCAAACAAAAGACTCAGAATCAGGCCACGGTTTGATCCCTCTTCATCTAATTGTTTGGCCTCACGCCCCCATCCTTCATAAAGCTTCCAGTCCTCAAAGGAAACCTCGGAACTAGTCTCAGCGTAATTTAAACTCATAACAGATTGATTTAAAATAATAATTAATGTATCTCTCTGAATTTTAGTCCAATTTTCACCCCTTTTTAAAGGTGAAAATGACTAAAGTCAGGTTAAATTAAAATATATCCATTTGATTTTAAAGTTAAAAAATACGCTGAGTAGTTACAATTCATCATTGGTTAATAATATTGTCCGGCTTCTTTAATTGTTCTTGCTATTTCATTACGTAAATTTTTAGCTGCTAGAACCTCATTACGCTCACTATAATGATCCCCAAAAACTAGACCAGTATTTAAGATAGAATCTTGCCCTCAAAACTGAGGATTAAGAAATGACCATAAATCGTAAGAAGCATAGTACGCAAACCAAAGTAAAAGTAGTGCTAGAAGCGCTAAAAGGAGAAAAGACAATAGCAGAGAGTACTGCGAACATATGGCATCCATGCGACACAAATCAATAATTGGAATAAAGCTGTATTAGAGGTTTGACTCGTTATTGATGAATTGTTTGTTTTCTTGAAAAAAGGGGAGGTCTGTAATGATTAAAAGTATTTATGGTAAAATTGAAACTATGCTACAACTATATGAAAAAAATAGTCTTTTCATTCGTTTCAAATGCTATTGCCTAAGGGGAATTAAGTAGGGGTTTGCTATAAACATCATCAGTGTTCCCCTATCAATTGAGGCCGTGAAACTAACCTCGCCACAAGAGAGCTCATAAAGCACTGTAAAGACATTCCTGTTATTATTGCGTTTTGAACTGCCCGAATGGTATACGAGCTGATACGAGATATTCTTGCCTGGAAAAATAATGGATTCACAAAACGATCTCGTTTTTGGGCCTGTTGCTGCCTTATCTCCAGAGCCTCGCTATATTTTTTATCCGATGGATGAATCAATTCTGGCTGTTGTGTTTTTGAAATCTCTTCAAATACGCGCATTAAATTATAGCTCATTGCAGTCAGGCGCATTTGATTTTCAAGTGAGCGGGTATTGGAAGACCAAGCTTTAGTTTCCTTGAAATTACTTTTAGTGTTATTGAATGTCTTTTCAATCGTCCATCGCTTGAAATACAGCATGGCAATGGTTCCAGGGTTAATAGTCATTGGCAAGGTTGTCACAAACCGGTGAAGTTTTCCGGTTTCTGGATCACGGTAATCCACCACGTTAAATTTGATGCCCTTGTTTTCGTACACACTGTATGCTTCAACCCCTGTATTGATCTCATGGCGGGAGTCAAAAGGGATAGACTCAACCAGAGTCGCAATTGAATTTTCTTTTAGCATTGAAATCATGTAATTAGCATGTCGTTTCTGCCGATCCCACCAGACAAAGTCGGTGACGGCTTTATCGTAGACATAGAGATGTTTCTGAGAGCTGTTATTTCCCTTGTTTTGCTTTTCAATATGATCTCGTAACACAGGTATTTCTTGATGCCTCTGAGTTCCGTTTGTCACCAGACAAAGAAATCTGAGCAACCCACTTCTGAGATTCAACGCGTAAATCCCCCCGGCCGCATAAACTTTCCCCTTGCTGTTTTTTTCAGTATGGCAGGCATGATCAATAAAATGTCCATCCGCTGCTTCTATGGTGTATTCGTCAAGTTCTGGGAATGCTTTAAGATAATCAATGCCTTGCGATAGCAGTGTTTCAGAGTGAAGATGGTAGCTCTGCTGTTCAAATGCCTCAAGCATACTTGTTCGTCTATGCGACTTCAGTGATTTAAAATACGTTGAGTGGGGAAGCAGCTGGCCATAAATCTGTTCATTGGTTTGGAGGAAATGGCGACCACTATCGACTACACTGATACAGCGTAATAACCCAAGGCGAATAAAGTCGATATCCTTCAACTCTGGGCATGAACGAGCCCACAAAGGATGACGCTCTGCTAACAGGGCACGTTCCATACTTTCATTGCAGTGTTGGTGAATATGTTCAGAGAGTGGTAGGTCTTTAAGCATGGGTGATATCCGTTTATGAGGTGATTAAAACGGAAATTTTTAGAAAAATTTTTTCGGCAATTGCAAGCTTTATTTGAAATTATTTGTTGTTTTTTTACGGTGCCTACAGAGTGTCTATTTGCTGTTATAAGTGATTAAAATCAAAAAGATGGAAATATTCGAGTGGTGCTACCTTCAGGTAGGTTATAGGCTGCTTTGTTTAGGTACTTCTTCTTTCAATGGGAACACTGATGATAAACATGGCAAAACCACCTAAAATAAACCTCGATACACCAGCATTGTGTATTTCAGCTACTCAATATTGGG
>NZ_BLYC01000033.1 GCF_019721995.1 Bathymodiolus japonicus methanotrophic gill symbiont
AAAAAGTACGTGCAGCGTCTGGGGTCAGCCACAGACATGGCAAAAATAGTACAACAAAAGGCCCGATCGTATACCGTGAATCTCTACGGAAAACAGCGTGAAGTCAGGGCTTATAGTCGCGTTGTCATGCTGAAAACATTGAAACGACCCGTTCAGGTTGTCTGGGTGTTTCGTCGCACACAGTGGATTGCTTTGTTTACGACCGATCTAAGTTTATCCGTCACACAGATTATTGAGTATTATGGTGCGCGATGGAAAATCGAATCCGGATTCAAAGAGCTCAAGCAAGACATAGGGAGTCAGAAAAGTCAGTGTCGAAATGCGCAGGCAGTGACCAACCATTTGAACTTCTGTATGATGGCAACAACGCTGACGTGGATTTACGCGGATCGTTTAAAAACCGATCCAGAACGTCGGCACAAAGTGAAGGGGCGAGCCAGTTTCGCCTTTTCAGATATCCGCCGCATCATTGACGAAGCGGCTTTGGATCCGGATTTTGAAAGGGTTTGCCCCAAATACAGCAGCTCCCCTGTAAATTCGGTGGTAGCCGTTTTATTACGAATGGTTGCTTGATGAATTTCTAAGAAACTTCAGTTAAGAAATAAAACGTATCTAATGCGTAGCTTAATTCTATTAATTTTTCCACTTTACACTCTCACTTTATCTAATAGTTATATTGCTTCATTACCGGTTTCACCAGTACGGATTCTAATCACCTGTTCCAGATTGGTGACAAATATTTTGCCATCACCAATTTTTCCCGTATTAGCCGCAGTAGCAATTGTTTCTATTGCCTGATCCAGTATTTCGTCGGACACTGCCACTTCAATTTTTGCTTTAGGTAAAAAACCTACAACATATTCAGCGCCACGGTACAGCTCTGTATGGCCTTTCTGACGACCAAAGCCTTTAACTTCGGTTACGGTTACTCCTGCTATACCTACATCAGACAAGGCCTCACGCACATCATCCAGTTTAAAGGGTTTAACAATTGCGGTAATCAATTTCATTTATGTCTCCGTTAATTAACAATTCATTTAACACTTAACAACAAGCACAGCCCATGCCAAAGATTTATACCATTGTTTTTAAAGTGTTTTTAATATTTCGCTAACAACTCTGTGTTAACTCAGCTGAAATAATCGCACCAAAATGATGCGCAACTCCATGTAACCCTGTTTAATATTTGGACATTTAACAGCACCAACCTTATACATTGCTCGCAGCATATTTTCTAATTTACTACTATAAACCGATATATTCTACTTTTTCAGTATGATTATAACTTTGAACCCAGGCGCGCCATGCTACCTCACGAAATTCCGGGACTCCTGTCGCCATAATTCGCTCACCTACGCAGCGGATGGGAGATGCTCTGAACGCCCTGCGTCCGCAACGACTACGCACAAAAGCCGCTTCGTCATTACTACCTCACTGGCTGGACGGCTATTCGGAATGCAATTCTTGCTCCTCTCGCGTGCTGCTAGCACACGTCGAATCAGCGAATTGCCCTGTCGCCTATCAGGGACTAAAAATCACCACTTCGCTAAGCTACGTTTCCATGATTTTCAGCGATTGTCAGTCAGCTGGTTTTATATTTCAGCCCTTAAGGTCTTAGTATTAATGCAGCTTGACGGAATAAAGTTACCAAGATTGCGAAGAAAATTTGATTCTGGACAACTATCTCAAGAGGAGCACAGTCATTCTAAGTAACGATAGAGGTCGTTTAGTCAGGAGTAAAAAGGCAAGAAAGGTTAGTAGTTTTTTTCGTTAGACTGCCTAAGGTAGCTCGCAACAAATAACCCACCCACCTTGCCTGTCTTTTTGTCCGTCTTCTGCGTTGTAGGAATAGTTACATAGCCGGCTATTCACCTCTTTCTACGCCTTGAAGGCGAACAAAAATCCCGCGCAATATTGGTAGGTTATTTATTGCGTTTTACCTAAGTTTCGTACTGCAAAAGATCCCCCCTGAATATATACTTCGCGCGGTCACAACTGCGGATTTCTAACGACTGAGTTTTTGCCAATAGCGGCGTTGCTAAAACAGTTGCGTAGCCAGCTATGCGCCTGTTTTAGCGCCTTGCCCTCGACAAAAATCAGTGCACTATAAATTCCGCATCCGTGACCGCGCGAAGTATAACTAATGGGCCGCCTCATAATGGAACTTATTGCTCTACTTTGGTGCAAACAGACAAATCCAATATTCGCCTTCACCTCCTATCTTTATGACTTACAGTGCTTTATTACAAGTGGCATTATTAATGCTTGCTAGACTAAGATATGTGACACCTGTAAGATAATGCAGTATTTTTTAATAAAAACTAGGACTTAACGACCTATGAACAAGAAACAAATATTTAAGCGTACTCTACTCAGTAGCGCGCTGCTCACAGCAAGCCTGCAAGTAGTTGCTGCTGATGATTTTCATTACCTGCTAACGTCTGACAGCCTATTTACAGGCCTTATCAATGACACTGCTTTTATGCAAGACACAGGCTTTAAAGTGGGCATGTGGGCATCTGCAGGTATTACCGGTAATACAAATGGCGGCAAATCAGCTAATGGCGGAGCCTTTAATAATTCACCCATTCAATTCAATGACCGTGTTAATGAAGTCGTCTTCAATCAGCTAAACTTCTATATTGAACGAGCAGTCACCAAAGGCGACAAATGGGATGTTGGTATGCGCATGGATTTCTTGTATGGGGCTGATGCCAACAATACCCAGGCATCTGGCTGGGATGATGCATGGTGGGTTAATAATGCAGGTGGCTACTACAATATAGCAATGCCACAATTATATATGGAAGTCTACGCACCTTTAGGCAATGGCGTTACCGCTAAACTAGGACATTTCTACACCACGATCGGCTATGAAGTCGTCCCATCACCTGATAATTTCTTCTATTCACATGCCTATACCATGAACTATGGCGAACCATTTACCCATACAGGTGCCTTGCTTAGCTATGATATCGATGATAACTGGTATGTCAATGGTGGAGCAGTGATGGGCTGGGATAATATGACTGATTATGCTGGCGCGTGGAGTTTTCTAGGGGGCACTAGCTGGACGAGTGATAGCCAGGCTACATCTGTAACAGTGCAATTAATCAGTGGAGACATTAGCGACACAGAGGCTAGCAATAGAACCATGTACAGCATTGTTGCAACCCATGACTTCACCGAAAATTTCCATTATGTATTTCAACATGACTTTGGTACAACGAGAGGTACTACAAGGATTTCTCCTAATGGAAATGGTCCTGTAAGTGCCGGTAACTGGTTTGGTATTAACCAATATTTTGTCTACGACATAATGGATGAACTTAGCGTTGGACTACGTGCAGAATGGTTTAATGACAAAGGCGGTGCGCAAAAAGTAAATGCAGTTGGCGCAAATTACCTTGCTGCCTCTTTCGGTGTCAACTACACGCCACTTCCCTGGCTTAAACTACGCCCGGAACTTCGCTTAGACTGGGCTGATGAAAAAGTATTTAATGGTAATACTGGCAATGATCAAGTCGAATTTGCTATGGATATGATTATTACTTTCTAATCAGCTTGATACGATTTATCATTAAAAAGTCTGGATGTAGAAAAATAATATTCTTAACCTCTAAAGCAATCATCAGTGTTCTCCTGTCAATTGAGGCCGTGAAACTAACCTCGCCACAAGAGAGCTCATAAAGCACTGTAAACTGAAGTTTCTTAGAAATTCATCAAGCAACCATTCGCAATAAAACGGCTACCACCGAATTTACAGGGGAGCTGCTGTATTTGGGGCAAACCCTTTCAAAATCCGGTTCCAAAGCCGCTTCGGCAATGATGCGGCGGATATCTGAAAAGGCGAAACTGGCTCGCCCCTTCACTTTGTGCCGACGTTCCGGATCGGTTTTTAAACGACCCGCGTAAATCCACGTCAGCGTTGTTGCCATCATACAGAAGTTCAAATGGTTGGTCACTGCCTGCGCATTTCGACACTGACTTTTCTGACTCCCTATGTCTTGCTTGAGCTCTTTGAACCCGGATTCGATTTTCCATCGCGCACCATAATACTCAATAATCTGTGTGACGGATAAACTTAGATCGGTCGTAAACAAAGCAATCCACTGTGTGCGACGAAACACCCAGACAACCTGAACGGGTCGTTTCAATGTTTTCAGCATGACAACGCGACTATAAGCCCTGACTTCACGCTGTTTTCCATAGAGATTCACGGTATACGATCGGGCCTTTTGTTGTACTGTTTTTGCCATGTCTGTGGCTGACCCCAGACGCTGCCCGTACTTTTTATTCCGCCCCCTCTGCTTGGGTTTTCTTTTTTCTGGACGATCGTACAGTACATTATTGCACCTTAACCTAGAGAGAATATTAAACCGGCTTCCGATAGCCAAGTCTCTCATTAAATGCTTATGTACAAAAAAACCTGGCGGCACAGGTATCAGCTAATTGAATTGTACTAGGTTATTGTTTGCCTCGCCAGTACACCGCTAATAACGAGCCGGAAATATTATGCCAGATACTAAATATTGCCCCAGGCAGTGCCGCTGCGGCAGAAAAATATTGCATTGCCAATGCAACACTGAGTCCTGAATTTTGCATACCGACCTCTATGCTAACCGTGCGGCAGGTAACTGCATCATATTTTAATAATCTTGGAATAAAGTAACCTACTGTCATACCGAGTAAATTATGCAGCGCTACTGCAACAATAACCGGCAACGCAAGCGTGGCAATATTTTGCTGGTTTAAAGCAACGATAATCGCAATAATAAGCACGATCGCCATACTGGAAAAAACCCCAGCAGCTTATGAGCTGAAGTTTCCCAATAATTATTTATGGTAAAATTGAAACTATGCTACAACTATATGAAAAAAAATAGTCTTTTCATTCGTTTCAAATGCTATTGCCTAAGGGGAATTAAGTAGGGGTTTGCTATAAAACCACCTAAAATAAACCTCGATACACCAGCATTGTGTATTTCAGCTACTCAATAATTGGGAAACTTCAGCTTATGAGTTAAGTGTGCGTAAAACGAGTTAATCGTAGTACCCGCCAGCACCGGCAATAATACAATTAGCAAGATACTGCGCATCATGCTTGCCACTGGCACCTCGACACTCTGGTTCAGGTACAGATAACTTAATACTCTCGGGGAGTCGCTATTTTTGCGAAAGCTTGTTTTGGGCATCCCAGCCCAAGCAAGCAGCAAAAACTTAACGCGACCACTTATGCCTCCGGCGGCCCCGATTCGTCCTCGTCACCTCGTCCCGACCCAACAAGGGGTCGGAACATAGGCTCCAAATGACTTGACGCCGTGTCGGATGGCCTTTTATTTTGTCTCCACCTTCGCTAACGCTCAGACTCCGACAAAACAACGGCCCTACGGCTATCGCGGACTAAAAGTCTTCACTTCGCTAAAGCTCCGTTTCCAGGATTTTCAGCGGATGTTCAAGTTTTTTAACTGATTGATTTTATTGATAATCTTACTGACAAAGAAAGCATCAACATCATTGTAAATCAATCACTTATGAAACAAAGCCGGAAAAATTTACTTTTCTTAGCCCAGTTATAGCTGAAAACTTGAACATCGAGTAATAGCGGCATCGCCAGCACTGCACACAGAGTTGATGCCATGGTCATTAAGATAGATAAGGCAACATTCCCCTTAGCCAAATAACAGATAACACAGGCGCGCCATGCTACCTCACGAAATTCCGGGACTCCTGTCGCCATAATTCGTTCACCTACGCAGCGGATGGGAGATGCCCTGAACGCCCTGCATCCGCAACGACTACGCACAAAAACCGCTTCGTCATTACTACCTCACTGGCTGGACGGCTATTCGGAATGCAATTCTTGCTCCTCTCGCGTGCTGCTAGCACACGTCGAATCAGCGAATTGCCCTGTCGCCTATCAGGGACTAAAAATCACCACTTCGCTAAGCTACGTTTCCATGATTTTCAGCGTTTGAGGCTGTGCCTCCCGCACTGCAACCTACTAGCACCATGTCTATGGTTTGCGCTGTGGACAATTCCTGTGCCTGTGCCAGTAGATAGGCAAACAAGGGCATAAAGGTAAATTGTATGCCAAGGGTGAGCAGGATAACCAGCGGCTGCTTTAGTGCTGCCCTAAAATTCTGCCAGTTCAGGGTCATGCCCATTAAGAACATAACCACGGCGAGCAATGGGATAATCGCACTTTTGGCCGCGACAAAGTTTGCCGGATATAAGTAGGCAATAACAGAACATAGCATTGCGGTTAGTGGAAATAAAGCAATCAGTTTATTATTCATTGCTTGTACGCCTTCAACTTACCAGGGCATAGGCAGTCCATTATATTTAATAAAGCTGCCGGTTTGCGACAGTTCGAATTTCTGCATCACCCGCCTCATGCCAGCGATGCTTTCATCCACATCTATCAAACCATGCGGACCACCCATATCGGTTCTGACCCAGCCAGGATGAAAGATAAGTACGCCGGTTCCCTGTTGGCGAAAATCAAATGACAGGCTTTTCATCGCAGCATTTAGCGCAGCTTTGCTGGAGCGATGAATATAACTGCCACCACTGCTATTATCTGCCATGCTACCCATTAAGCTACTAATGGCAACAAACAGCCCTTGCTCACTTAAAGCCAGATTGCCAGCAAAAACTTCAGCCAGTTTTAAAGCGCCAAACACATTGACTTCCATCGCAGTTTGCCAGTGCTGATAATCAATAGCACCCAGCCCATAACGTTCACCATAAACACCCGCATTGGAGATTAATATATCTATAGTTACGTCTTTTAACTCTGCTGCAAGTGCGTCTATTTGCTGATGATTCTGTACATCTAGCTGGACGATACGCAGGTGCTTAGAGTGACCTGCCAATTGCGCTAATGCCGTTGCTGATTCAGGATTACGACAGCAAGCGATAACATGCCAGCCAGCCTGTGCATATTGACGGCTAAATTCCAGACCCAGGCCTCGATTTGCGCCGGTGATTAAGACTGTTTGCATAAGTGTATTTTCTCGTTTCTTAGTATCGTAGGCTGGGCTAGATTATCAAGCGCAGCGCTGATAACGTAACCCAGCATATTGCATATATCCGAAGGTGCTGGGTTACGTTTTGTTACAATGCAAAAAAATCTAACCCTAGTTACAATAATACATTAAAACTGCGAGCCAAAATTGAATTGAAATGATTGCAGCTGATCACCTGGTTGAGCATTCAGAGGAATTGCATAACTGACCTGTAAAGCACCAAAAGGTGATAACCATTTGGCTGCTATCCCGGTTGAATATCTGAAATCCTTAAATGAAAAACCAGGTTTTACAGTATCAAAACTTTCATCCGATTTTTTCTGAATATAAGGGCCTTGAATCGACCCTATATCAAAAAAGGCCATGATTCGAACCGAGTCAACATCGGGCATAAAAGGGATAGGAAAAATAAGTTCCGTGTTTCCTATCATTTTAATATTACCCCCATAAGGTCTGGGTTGAGAACCATCATTTAGATCACAAGTCCCATTACAGTGATCACGCGGTCCTATAGTATTTTGCCTCCAGCCTCGAACCGAGTTCACTCCACCCGCAAAATAATTCTCAAAGAAAGGCAAAGTCTCAGTGTCTCCATAGCCATTACCATAAGCAACAGAAGCCATCAATTTTAAAACCAGGTCTTTTGCGAGAGGAAAATAATGCTGATCTTTTGCACTCACTTTATAATAGGTCAAATCACTGCCCGGAATTGTCACTAAACCTGAAACACGTTGTTGACTACCTACCGTTGGAAAAATAGCTTTATTCAGCGTATCACGCACCCATCCCATAGATAAAGGAAAGTTTAAAAAACTATCCCCATTTGCAGCAATCCAGACCGGTAGTTCAGGAGGAGAAAATTGCCCCTGCTTAAGTTTGGTATGTTTAATATTAAAACCAAGACTAAATCGTTGGTTTTCATTAAGTGGAAAACCAAAGTTAAACCCACCACTGATCACGTCAGTTAAATAATTTGAAATATTAGCTTGTTGTGCATCAGTTGTTTTAAATAGGAAGTTATAACCTAGACTAACCCCGTCCCGTGTAAAATAGGGATTAGTGAAACCAAGGCTATAGAGCGTCGAAACATTACTTTTATTAAAATTAACACTGACTCGCTTACCCGAACCAAAGATATTGTCCTGAGTCACACTGGCATTATAGATAATTCCCTGGGTTTGCGAATAACCAATACCGGCCATTAGATTACCCGAGGATTTTTCAGTCACTGCAAAGTTTAAGTCTAGCTGGTCACGCGTACCTGGCACTTTAGGTGTTTCTATACCAACATTTTCAAAATAGCCTAGGCGATTTAAGCGTGCTTTAGAGCGCTCGATTTTAAGTGACGATGCCCAAGCCCCTTCCATCTGACGCATCTCTCTGCGCAGCACTGCGTCGCGGGTTTTAGTATTACCATGCATGCTAATACGCCTAACATAGGCACGATTAGCAGGGTCTACAAAAAATGTCATATCGACAATTTTAGTGTCGTTATGAATATCCGGCACCATATTGACATTGGCAAATGCATAGCCTTCTTCTCCCAGCCGATCAGAAATTGCCTTCGAGGTCAGAGTTGCATTTTTCCGTGAAAAAACTTCAGTCGGCCCCACCAGTAGCAGAGCAATTAGCTCTTCAGGATCGACTACTAGATTACCGCTGAGCTTAACACTGCCCAGAGTAAACAAGTCGCCCTCTTCGATATTCACCACCACATAAATATCTTTTTTATCCGGTGTAATCGAAACCTGGGTAGATTTGATATTAAAGTTAATATAACCACGATCCAGATAGTAGGAGCGTAAGCGCTCTAAATCGGCAGATAGTTTTTGCTTGGAGTATTGATCATCTTTGGTATAAAAAGACAGCCAGCCAGTGACGCTTAATTCAAAATTCTTTATTAAGTCCTTTTCGGAGAAAACTTTGTTACCAATTATGTTGACAGACTTTATTTTTGCGACCACACCTTCTGATATATTGATATTGATACTGACCCTGTTTCTTTCCAGCGGCAAAACATTGGTATCAATTTTTAAGCTATATTTACCATGACTAAAATACTGACGGCGTAATTCCTGTTCTACTTTATCCAGTATTTGCCGGTTAAACACCTTGCCTTTAGCCAGCCCAATAGTCGTTAATGCGGTTAATAAATCTTCAGTTTTCAGATCATCATTACCTTCTATCTCGATTTCAGCGATGGAAGGACGCTCCTGCACTTCGACCAGTAATACGTCACCTTCACGCCCCATGGAAATATCCTGGAAGAACCCGGTTTTAAACAAGGCTCTGATCGCAGGTGCGATGTTTTTATCCAGTAATTTTTCACCTATATTCACCGGCAGATAATTGAATACCGTACCCACTGATATGCGCTGCAAGCCTGTGACACGGATATCTTGTACGATAAAGCCCGGCTCTTCACTATATGCAATGGAAGGTAGTGACAATAACAGCAAAAATAATGGCAGAAAAACTTTAAATTTCATGTACTAGTCGTAGCAGAAGAAAATCCGTAAAAACAAAAAACTGGCCCCTAAGGAGCGAGAATTCAATAATACCCGAGTCTGATTGGTCTTTTGACTCCATCGGCTCACTAGAAAAATAGTTGCGTAGTCTGCTATGCGCCAGTTTTCCTAGCACGCCTGTGAAACCAAAATCCTGCGTCATACTTGCAGGTACTCTTAAGCCCTCACTCCTAAGCATTTTCAATAGGAAATGCTAAAACCTCATCGATATGATTTTTCTGGCTGATAACCATCAATAATCGGTCTATACCCATGGCGATACCCGAGCAATCTGGCAGACCACTTTGTAGCGCCGCTAAAAAGTGCAGATCCTTACTCACCGCAATAGCCCCATTTTTCTCTCGCAATGCAATCTCCTGATCAAAGCGACTCTCCTGTTGCTTTACATCGGCTAATTCATGATAGCCATTCGCAAGTTCAATACCATCAATAAACACTTCCACACGTGCCACAGTAAGCGGTTTGCCAGTATTTAAACGTGCCAGCGAAGGCAGGCAAGCGGGATAATCATAAACCATACATACGCCGGTTTCTCCCAAGTGCTGTTGCACGCAATGACTAAATAAAAAATCCAGCCAGGTAGCATGATCATCAGTACAGATATTAATCGCCTCTGAAAACCCCAGTCTCTTTGCGCTATGGCTATAGATCCCCCGGTCAAACTGCAGTGCATCCAATCCGGTGTATTGCTGAAAAACCTGTTGATAGCTAATCCGCTCTGCAGGCTCTGCGAAGCGGTCAGCGGGTAATAATCGGTCTAACAATAGCTCTACATCATCCATCAGTTGCGCTAAGTCATAGCCGACCCGGTACCACTCCAGCATACTGAACTCAGGGTTATGCAAACGTCCTGACTCGCCGTTCCTAAATGCCCTGATTATCTGGTAAATAGAGCCTGTCTGTGCAGCTAACAGGCGTTTCATGGCAAACTCTGGAGAAGTTTGCAGATATAAAGCCTGCTGCTTACCCGAAAGTTGACTGGTGGCAAAAAAATCTAAATGCGGGTCAGTTCCAATCGCATGGCACAGTATTGGCGTTTCAACTTCCAGTACATTTTCAGCATAAAAATACTGCCTGATTACATGCAGTAACTTAGCGCGTAACTGGATTATCTCAATCGAGCAAGCAGGTTGCCAGCTTATTGTCATTTGCTATTTATCGAATTGCTGTCACTAGTTATCTAGTTTAAGCTTTTGCCCGCGAAACATATTCCCCAGTGCGGGTATCTACCTTAACTACTTCGCCGATCTGCACAAATAATGGCACACGCACCACAGCCCCAGTTTCTAATGTCGCTGGCTTACCGCCACCACCTGATGTATCACCTTTTAGACCAGGGTCAGTTTCAGTTATTTCCAATTCAACAAAATTAGGCGGAGTCACTGAAATAGGCGCATCATTCCATAAAGTTAAAATACACATCGCCTGGTCTTTTAGCCATAATTTAGCATCGGCAACCGCAGTCTCATCCGCCTGATACTGGTCAAAAGATTCTGGATCCATAAAATGAAAAAACTCGCCATCATTGTACAAAAACTGCATATCTAACTCGACGACATCCGCACCTTCAAGCGATTCACCTGACTTAAATGTGCGTTCAATTACTCGTCCTGTTTTTAGGTTTCTAAATTTAACGCGGTTAAAAGCCTGCCCTTTTCCCGGTTTAACAATCTCATTCTCGATAATAGAACAAGGGTCACCATCCAGCATTAACTTTAATCCACCCTTGAACTCACTTGTACTGTAATTCGCCATTTATATCTCTAATATGTCCGCTTAAATTTTTGCTATTATACCTTGCATCATTTGAATTCTGTAGAATATTCCATATTTAAATTATGACAGCACACTTACCTAGCTGGCAAAAAGACCTGGCTGCAGGCTTTAGCAATCCAGAAGCTTTACTCCAATATCTAAAGCTGGATTTCAAGGCATATTCAGCTCAGGCCAGGGATGATTTTTCTATGCGTGTACCTCTGAGTTATGCAGCCTGCATGCAAAAAGGCGAACCCAGCGACCCACTACTGATGCAGGTTTTGCCAATTGCTGATGAACTGAATAACCCAGTTGATTTTCAGGATGACCCGGTCGGTGATTTGGCTGCTATTACTGAAAATTGCATAATCCACAAATATCAGGGCAGAGTCTTATTAATTATCACTGGCGGATGTGCAATTAATTGTCGCTTTTGTTTTCGACGTAACTTTCCGTATGCCAACGTACAACTGAATACACAAAAGGAAGGGATAGCTCTGAACTACATCCGGGGTAATTCCACTATTCATGAAGTGATTTTAAGCGGGGGTGATCCCCTGCTGTTAAGTGACCAGAGGCTAAAGGCTTTACTGCAGAAGTTATCTAGTATTGCGCATATAAAGCGCATACGCATCCACACGCGCTTGCCTATTGTGTTGTCCACTCGCGTAACAACCGAACTTATTAGAATATTAAATAACTTACCCATCCCGGTTATTATGGTTATGCATTGTAATCATGCGCATGAACTAAGTGAGCAGGTGATCACAGCATGTCTGGCATTAAAGCAGCCGAATATTACCTTATTAAATCAATCGGTATTGCTCAAAGGTATTAATGATAACGCGCAAGTATTGCAAGCGTTAAGTGAAAAGTTGTTTACGACGGGAGTTCTGCCCTATTATTTGCACTTATTAGATAAGGCGAAGGGGACTGCACATTTTGAAATGAGCCAGATAAAGGCAATTAAGTTACATCAGAAATTACAACAGGTATTGCCTGGGTATCTGGTGCCTAAGTTAGTAAAGGAACAGCAAGGGGAAGTAGCAAAAACATTGATTATATAGCACAGGCGCGCCATGCTACCTCACGAAATTCCGGGACTCCTGTCGCCATAATTCGTTCACCTACGCAGCGGATGGGAGATGCCCTGAACGCCCTGCGTCCGCAACGACTACGCACAAAAGCCGCTTCGTCATTACTACCTCACTGGCTGGACGGCTATTCGGAATCCAATTCTTGCTCCTCTCGCGTGCTGCTAGCACACGTCAAATCAGCGAATTGCCTGTCGCCTATCAGGGACTAAAAATCACCACTTCGCTAAGCTACGTTTCCATGATTTTCAGCGGGAGTAAAAAAGCTTTAGCTTTTTTCTAATAATAACAATAGCTAAAGCTATTGTGCTCCATAGGTTCTATGCCAGACGCAATTGCGCTAATGAAGCAAAAGCTTTCTGGTTATTAATGTCAGGATTGATACTTAGTTCCAGTTCTGTCACTGCAGCAAATTCTACGCTATAGTCTTCGGTTTCACTGATTGCTCCCGATGGGCTAAAATTCCACTGCTGACGCACTACTTCCTGAAACGACTGGCCATTATCGGATGAACAACGCATCCTGAATTCCTGAGTACGTTCTGCATTCGTCTCTGCAAAGCATAACCAGATACGTGTAAGTTTTTGCGGTGTAGCAAACATTATACGGATCACTTGCTGGCCTGGTTCAATAGCACGCCAGCCTGATGACTGTCCCGGTATTAGCGCGGACTCAATTGGGTAAGCAACATCTTCAGAGCTGATTTCTACTTCTGCAATTGCCTCCAGGTCTAACCAGGCATCATCAGGTGTCGACCTGTTATTTTTATCAGTGCTAATAATTCGTTTACGCATCTTGCTGCCTTATGTTGTTAAGATAGAGTGAAGCATCAAGCAGGATATGTTAATAGTTGCATAAGTTTTCGCAGTATAAAAGATTCTTCACTAGCGAATTGATAACAATCTACATGCGAGAGCTTATGGGAAATTATTAACGTGTAGTGTGTCTCTTATAATTTCAATTTTACCATGAAGCTCGTGAAGGACATTAAGGACATTCTTTTCCTTCAATATCTTCATGGCCTTCATGGTATTTTTTTTGCATAAGGGAGCTGGAACAGGCGCGCCATGCTACCTCACGAAATTCCGGGACTCCTGTCGCCATAATTCGTTCACCTACGCAGCGGATGGGAGATGCCCTGAACACCCTGCGTCCGCAACGACTACGCACAAAAGCCGCTTCGTCATTACTACCTCACTGGCTGGACGGCTATTCGGAATGCAATTCTTGCTCCTCTCGCGTGCTGCTAGCACACGTCGAATCAGCGAATTGCCCTGTCGCCTATCAGGGACTAAAAATCACCACTTCGCTAAGCTACGTTTCCATGATTTTCAGCGTAAGCCGTTGTTGCTAAGGCTCTCAGTATATCGGTACGACTAATAATGCCGACCAAATCCTTGTCGCGATACACTGGAAAACTTCTGACCGAGGTATTCTGGAATTTTTCAGCCAAGTCCACAATGCTCATTTCGGCTTCGACCTTAACCACATCAGCAGTCATATACTCAGTTACATTTCCAGCGCTGCTCTGATTATAAGCGACTTCCAGAACCATTTTCAGGGCATCTTTCTCAGAAAACATGCCAATCACTTTATCATGTTCATCAAATACTGGCGCACCAGTAATTTTATGATCAAGAATTTTTTTTATTGCATCAATGCCAGTCATCTCTTTAGTTAATTTAATTAACCGCGTGGTCATATAATCTGCAACTGTAATTTTTGCCAACATAGTCCTCTCCTTCTCTAATGAAATAAAACTATTAACCAGCTTCCGCCTCAGCTTCGATTTTCTTTCTTTTATCACATTTTTCAACACAAATACAATTTCCAGCACCTGTACCGCCACATGAGCCTTTAATTGCATTGCGACCTAAAATTACACCGATAGCCATTATCACAATGACTATCAGCATAAACGCAAATGTCACTAAAAAATATATCATTGCTCTACCTTTGTCTGCTCAGAAAATGCAGGGGTCTCTTTTTCGACAAATCCTTGATCAGTTTTAATTATAAAAAAGGCTACCAACTTTTGTTGCTCAGCAATTTTATACCCCTCTTCCTCACCCAATACCATTAAGGCAGTCGCCCAGGCATCGGCTTTCATTGTAGTATCGCTTAAAACGGTCACAGATGCCAGTTTATGTGTAATTGGATAACCCGTTCGAGGATCTATCGTATGCGAAAAACGCTTGCCATCCTGCTCAAAAAAGTTCCGGTAATCACCTGATGTTGCCATGGCAATATCTGTAATAGGTAAAACTCGCTGTAATTCACGCTTTTCTGCATTAGGCTTCTCAATGGCAATGTGCCAGTTTTCACCCTGCAGGTTTTTCCCTTTTAAGTACAGCTCACCACCAATTTCCACCATATAATCAGTGATGCCCTGCTTATCTAATACTTTAGCGACTTCATCGACAGCATAGCCTTTTGCTAGAGAAGATAAATCGATTGCTACATCCGGTTTGGTTTTACTAAGTGTTGTTATGCGCTTATTGATCACTAAATTTTTATAATTAACGACCTCTAGCACTTGCTGAATTTCTTCTGCTTTGGGTGCCTTATTGTCCGTCTTCTCAGGACCAAAGCCCCATAAATTAACTAGTGGTGCGACAGTAATATCAAATGCCCCATTGGATAATTCACTGATTTCCTGAGCCTGCAACATAACTTTTTCTAATTCAGGCGTTATAAATGTAGCTCCGGGATTGGGTGAGCTATTAATTAGCGCTACTTCTGAATCGCTAATATAAGTAGACATACGCTGATTTATTTCATCCAGGCGATTCTTAATAAGCGTCTCTAGTCTATAGGTCTTAACGCCCTGGGGTAACTGACTAGCTTTTACTGAAAAACTCGTGCCCATCGTTGGGCCTGAAAAGTTAAACGGGTATTTTTCTACACTATTATTTGCACAGCCTGATAACAAAAAAACGAGAATCAAGCTCAAGCTTAACCCTCGTTTAGAGATTATTTTTTTCATTGTTATTCTTTGTAAGTATATGTTACATATGAAGCATAGACAGGCGCGCCATGCTACCTCACGAAATTCCGAGACTCCTGTCGCCATAATTCGTTCACCTACGCAGCGGATGGGAGATGCCCTGAACGCCCTGCGTCCGCAACAACTACGCACAAAAGCCGCTTCGTCATTACTACCTCACTGGCTGGACGGCTATTCGGAATGCAATTCTTGCTCCTCTCGCGTGCTGCTAGCACACGTCGAATCAGCGAATTGCCCTGTCGCCTATCAGGGACTAAAAATCAACACTTCGCTAAGCTACGTTTCCATGATTTTCAGCGGTGTGCTTAGCCCACCCTACATCCATTATTTAACCGCCAAAATCATCTAACATGATATTTTCTGGCTCAACGCCATTTTCAATCAACATGTTAATCACTGATGAATTCATGATTGGAGGTCCACACATGTAGAATTCACAATCCTCTGGAGCTGGATGGTTTTTAATAAACTCTTCAAACAAGACATTATGAATAAAACCGGTATAACCTTCCCAGTTATCTTCTGGCAATGCATCAGACAAAGCACAATGCCATTCAAAGTTATCATTTTCGGCCGCCAACATATCAAAATCTTCTACGTAGAACATTTCACGCTTACTACGCGCGCCATACCAAAATGACATTTTACGTTTTGATTTTAAGCGACGCAGTTGATCAAAGATATGCGAACGCATGGGTGCCATACCTGCTCCACCACCGACAAATACCATTTCAGCATCTGTCTCTTTAGCAAAGAACTCACCATAAGGACCTGAAATAATACATTTATCTCCTGGTTTCAGGTCAAAGATATACGATGACATAATACCTGGAGGTACTGAATCAGGTGCACCAGGTGGTGGTGTAGCGATACGTACATTGAGCATAATTTCTTTTTCTTCAGGATAAGAAGCCATTGAATATGCACGCAAAGCATCTTCTTTTACATCAGAAGTATAACGCCATAAGTCAAACTTATCCCAGTCTTCACGAAATTCTTCTTCTATGTCGAAGTCAGAATATTTCGCAATATGCGGTGGACATTCAATCTGAATATAGCCACCTGCCCGATAGTTGATTTCTTCACCCTCAGGCAGAGTTAAAACCAATTCTTTAATAAATGTCGCTACGTTGTGATTGGATTTAACTGTACATTCCCATTTTTTAACCCCGAAGACACTGTCTTCGACTTCAATGTTCATGTCGTGCTTAATCGCAACCTGACAAGCCAGACGCTCACCTTCTGCTGCTTCACGCTTGGTAATATGTCCTAATTCAGTGGGCAGAATCTCACCGCCACCTGAGTGGATTTTAACTTTACATTGCGCACACGTTCCACCACCACCACAGGCAGACGGGACAAATAAGCCGACATCGGCAAGTGCGGTTAATAATTTACCACCGACTGGAACATGAATTTTTTTCTCATCATTGATAAGAATTTCCACATCGCCAGAGGCAACGAGTTGACTCTTTGCACCGATAATAATAAATACCAGTGCAATCACGATCACCGTGAAAATAATAATTCCTAATGCAATCTCTAGCATTACGATACCTTCTTAAAGTTGAATTCCAGAGAAAGCCATGAAGCCAAGTGACATCAGACCCGCGCTAATAAATGTAATTCCCAGACCCTCCAGGCCTTTAGGAATATCACTGTATTTTAGTTTTTCACGTACACCTGCCATTACAGTAATTGCCAGTGCCCAGCCAAAACCACTACCGATACCGTAAACAACACTTTGAGTGAAGTCGTAGTCTCGTTCAATCATAAACAAACTACCACCCAGAATTGCGCAGTTAACAGTGATCAATGGTAAAAATACGCCCAATGCATGATACAAGGCAGGAAAGAATTTATCTAAAATCATTTCCAGCATTTGTACTAATGCAGCAATCATACCGATACAGCTTAATAATGCTAAAAAGCTTAAATCAACACCGGTAATGCCCATCCATGACAAAGCATCTTCTTTAAGTAATGTATGATAAATAATATTATTAACCGGAACAGTAATAGTCTGTACAACCATTACCGCAATACCTAATCCTATCGCTGTCGAAATCTTTTTTGATACCGCAAGAAAGGTACACATTCCCAGAAAGAATGCCAAAGCCAGGTTTTCAATGAAAACTGCTTTGATAAACAAACTAATATAAGCTTCCATTAGTGATGCCCTCCTTCACCATGAGCAATTGCCATAATTTTAAAATCAGCGGCTTCATTTTGCTCAGGCTTCCATTGACGGAAAACCCAGATAATAATACCAATAATAAAAAATGCACTCGGTGGCAATAGCATTAAGCCGTTTGGATCATACCAGCCACCATCTTTAGTTAAGGTAAAAACATCAATACCCAGTAATTTACCCGAACCAAGCAGTTCTCTAAAAAATGCAACAATAATCAAGATTAAGCTATAACCCAAGCCATTACCAATACCATCGATAAAACTCGCCATCGGCGGATTTTTCATAGCATAGGCTTCAGCACGCCCCATCACGATACAGTTAGTGATAATCAAGCCAACAAAAACCGATAATTGCTTACTGATTTCATAAGCAAAGGCTTTTAGAATTTGGTCAACCACGATAACCAGTGAAGCGATAATCGTCATCTGCACAATAATACGAATACTACTCGGAATATGGTTACGGATGGAGCTAATCGCGGCACTCGAACAAGCGGTTACTGCGGTCAATGCCACTGCCATAATCAAAGACGTAGACATTTGCGATGTCACCGCCAAGGCAGAGCAGATACCCAATACTTGCAGAGTAATCGGATTGTTATTGACCAGTGGATCGATCAGTGTTTTCTTTGTTTCGTCATTCATAACGGCACTCATAATAACCTCCTAGCCCTTAGTTTTTACTTTATCCAGATAAGCCTTAAAACCTTCCCGACCCATCCAGTATTTAACAAGATTAGTAACACCGACACTAGTAAGTGTCGCACCCGCCAAACCATCAACCTTATATTCAGCACCTGGTTTAGATGTATCAACCACGCCTTTGGCTAAACCTAAAGCAACCTGCCCAGATCCATCATAGAGTTTTTTACCTTGCCATAATGCACGCCAGTTAGGATTGACTACCTCGCCACCCAGTCCTGGAGTTTCAGCCTGGTCATAAAAGTTAATGCTCTGTACTGTCTCGCCATCGGCATCTAGGGCAAGAAAGCCGTACATAGTTGACCATAAACCATAACCATGCACAGGCAGGATAATAGACTTAATGGTTTCACCGTCTTTAACTAGGTAGACTTTAGCAATTTTTGCACGTTTTTTAATGCTGGCAATGTCCTGATTAGGTGTTAAAGCAACACTTAGCTCAGGATCTTTTGCAGCTTTACGTTGATCGTAGGCAACCACATCACCCTCAACATAATCACCCGTAGCAACATCCACTAATTTAGCTTCAATTTGCTGCGCAAAAGCCGTGTGTATATCAGTGTCCTCTTGCAAAAGACCTGCGACATCGAGAATATTCTTCTTCATATCCATCGCTTTGTTTTCAATTTGCAGTGGTCTTAATGCAACCGCTGCGAATGAAACCAGAATCGCACAAACAAAACTTAGTGCCAAAGCAACTGAAACAGTCTTTTGCAAACTATCATTACTTAAGCTTAGAACTTTTTCCCAGTACTTTTTTAATTTCTGATAATGCTCGCAATTGTCCAGATTTTCACAAAGCGGCCCTAAATACTTACATAGTTTATTTTCGTTAGGCATGACGTTTTATCCTTCTATTAATATTTTCCTGAACGACAAAATAATCAATCACAGGCGCAAACATATTAGCGAATAAAATAGATAACATCATGCCTTCCGGGAAGGCAGGGTTTACTACTCGCACTAATACAACCATCACACCAATTAAGGCTCCAAATATCCAGCGGCCAGTATTAGTAGATGCTGCTGAGACTGGGTCGGTTGCCATATATACCATTCCAAAGGCAAAACCACCTAAGGTTAAATGCCAGTAAAAAGGCATGGCAAACATTGGATTGGTATCACTACCAATAATGTTAAACAATAATGAAGTCGCGACCATTCCTCCTAGTACGCCGCCCATAATACGGTATGACGCAATACGTGTATAGAGCAGGAATGCCGCACCAATTAGAATTGCAAGCGTCGATGTTTCACCGATAGAACCCGGTATAAAGCCCATAAAACTCTGAAACCAGCCATATCCTGCCGCATTAACCGCATCAATTCCACCTTGTGCAGCGATACCCAGAGGCGTTGCCATGGTATAGCCATCCACACCAACCCAGGCAGTATCACCTGAAATTGCAGCGGGATAAGCAAAGAATAAAAATGCACGTCCGGTTAGAGCAGGGTTTAAAAAGTTCTTACCGGTACCACCAAAGACTTCTTTACCGATCACAATACCGAATGAAATACCTAAAGCAACCTGCCATAAAGGCATATCTGGAGGTAAAATTAAGGTATATAACATCGAAGAAACAAGGAAACCCTCATTCACCTCATGTCCACGAACCGTGGCAAATAACACTTCCCATACACCACCCACTGCTAATGTAATCAGGTAGATAGGTAGGAAAAACAAAGCGCCGTGAACAAAATTGGAAATAGGGTTCATTGGACTGTAACCAAACAATGACATAGGAATACTACGCCAGTTGGTAGTCTCGCTTAAGCCCATTGCTTCTATCGCCAAATTAGCCTGATAACCTGAGTTATACATTGCCATTAACACGGCAAAGAAGGTTGCGATAACCACAAACGTCATAGTACGCTTCAGGTCATTACCATCGCGTACATGTGTCGTGCCACGCGTGACATCTGCAGGGGTATAAATAAAAGTATCGACCATCTCATAGAGACCGTAATACCTCTCCAGCTTGCCGCCTTTGGTAAAGACCGGCTCAATACTATCTAATAAAGATCTAGCATTCATTAGCCTTCCTTCTCGATTTTAGTTAAGTTAGCCCGTAACACAGGCGCAAAATCATGTTTGCCCGGATCAACGAAGGTAAACAAAGAAACATCTTCCTCATCTAGCTCCAGACAACCTAATAGTTGTGCCTGATCTGTATCGCCAACCACCATCGCTTTTAATAAAGGCGTGGCTAATATATCCATAGGCATGACTGATTCAAAAACACCCACCGGTACAATCGCTCTATTCGAGCCGTTTTTATCGGTCGTTAATGGAAACAATCGTCCTGAAGCACGATCTTTACTCGAAGTATAAACATTCATTGCAGAATACTTATCTTTACCTGCGACTATCCAGCCAAATAATTCACGTTCACGGCCTTCGCGTAATGCTGAAACCTGATTGCTGTAACAACCTAGAAATGCAGCCCATCCAGTGGCTTCACGACCGTATAAAACAGAACCGGAAATAACCCTATTTTCACCATCATTTAACTGGCCCTGTACTAAATCATCCGTATTAGCACCCAGGCGGGTACGGATCAAGCGCGGCTCTTTTACTGCAGGACCTGCCAGGGAAATAACACGTTCAACATTGAGTTTACCGGTAGTAAATAATGCACCAATAGCAATAACAGCTTGATAATCCAGATACCATACCGATTTATCAACATTCACCGGATCGATGAAATGGATATGTGTACTCGGTAAGCCTGCGGGGTGCGCACCAGAAAACTCAGCAACTTCAACAGTCGCAATAGCGCCATCCGGAATATCCGCTCCCGTTGCTTTGCAAAGACAGGTTTTGCCTCCGCTTAATTTAGCAATTGCTGTCAAACCATTGATAAAATCGTCACTACGCTCATTAATAATTACAGCTGGGTCTGCCGCGAGTGGACGAGTATCAATTGCAGTAACAAAGATAGAACTAGGCGTGCTATTAGGTGCAGGAATCTTGCCGTAAGGACGTGCTCTAAGCATTGTCCAGAGTCCAGAAGCAACAAGGTTTGCGGTAATCTGTTCAGCTGTTAGATTCGGGATTTCCTGAGCTGGATACTTCTGAAACGACTCCTGTAATTTTCCCTTTAATTCAATTACAACGGATTGTAGAACCCGTTTCTCTCCACGATGGATGGTTTTTACTGTACCTGCGCCAGGTGCGGTAAAAATAACGCCAGGATTCTTTTTATCTTCAAAAAGAGCCTGACCTAATGTTACTTTATCACCCTCAGCAACCAGCATTTTAGGCTTCATGCCCACATAATCCATCCCCAAGATGGCAACAGATGAAACCTGATTACCCTCTTCAATGGCCTGTTTGGGCGTCCCGGTAATCGGAAGATCCAAACTTTCTTTTATAGTAAATTGCATAGTAAATAAGCCTGTTGTCCAGACAAGTTGAGGTTAACCCCCCTTAATTTTCTAGCTCACCGAAAACAAGAGGCACTTCAATACGAAAAACCCCAATATTATCCCATAAAAGACAGCCTTGCTCAATCAGAGTTCTTCAGCAAAACTCGATAAAAACTTATTTTTTAGCATGAAGAACATACAGCTACTGAAGACAAATTTAGAAAATACATATATAAATAGATATTGTGAATACCTGAATTCAGGATACATCCACATATACATCCTTTGAAAATTAACGAACGTATATTTTAAATACCTTATACTCGATGTTCAAATTTTTGATATTGAGAAGGTAAAATCAGGTATTCTGAGGTTGTTGTAATTTTATCGGCGTAATCCCATGTTAATGAATGCCCCAGCCACCTTTATCCAAAGCTATATTGACGATTTAAATGATGCGCTCAATCAGCTAAAACCCGGAGCCGCTTTGACACGGATTCAAGCCGCTTGGTTGGGCACTTGTTTAACGTGCATACTGCTAATGAACTCTGTTTGCTGGGCTAAGTTTGAGCGAGCAAGCCTTGGAGATTGCAAAGTAGCCGCATTATCCTGGGTGTTTCGTAAAGCAAGTATACCCTGGGACTGGTTGCTACAGGTGAGTGTGGTCTTAATTTTAAAACGTTATGGCATTACTGAAGGTGTGTTGGCCTTTGATGAATCAGACCGAGCACGATCTAAGTCTACAAAACGTATTTATAAGGTTTACAAGCAGAAACACAAAGGCTCCGGCGGGTATGTTAATGGACAAACGATAGTATTATTGCTGCTAGTTACCTCATCCATTACAGTGCCTGTCGGTTTTTTCTTTTATATGCCGGATCCAGCCTTAAAGCAGTGGGATAAAGAAGATAAACGGTTGAAAAAGAGCGGTATAGCAAAAAAAGATCGGCCTATTAAGCCTGAACGTGACAGTGCCTACCCGACCAAAACAGAGATTGCATTAGGCTTATTAAAAGAGTTTAACAGGCGCGCCATGCTACCTCACGAAATTCCGGGACTCCTGTCGCCATAATTCGTTCACCTACGCAGCGGATGGGAGATGCCCTGAACGCCCTGCGTCCGCAACGACTACGCACAAAAGCCGCTTCGTCATTACTACCTCACTGGCTGGACGGCTATTCGGAATGCAATTCTTGCTCCTCTCGCGTGCTGCTAGCACACGTCGAATCAGCGAATTGCCCTGTCGCCTATCAGGGACTAAAAATCACCACTTCGCTAAGCTCCGTTTCCATGATTTTCAGCGAGTGACTGTCAGCAGTGCACGATTAAAGGTGAGTTCTCACAGTAAAAAGCGCTTTGTCATTGCCTTAAAATATGACGGTGAAAACGACTATCGCTATTTAGTGGCGACAGACCTGACTTGGCGCACACAAGATATTATTCAAGCCTATACGTTGAGATGGCTGATTGAGGTTTTCTTTGAGGACTGGAAGCTTTATGAAGGATGGGGGCGTGAGGCCAAACAATTAGATGAAGAGGGATCAAGCCGTGGCCTGGTTCTGAGTCTTTTGTTTGACCATTGCCTTCTCCTTCACCCAGAGCAAATAGCCCGCATTGAAAGCAAACTACCTGCGTATACCGTAGGAAGCTTACAGCGCAAGTCTCAAATGGATGTACTGCTTGAGTTCATCACGTCATTGCTAGAGTTTCCAGATCCTGGTGATAAGCTGAAAGAGTTAGGTGAATTAATAAAGGATGTGTTTCAACTGATGCCATCAGGAAAACATATGATTGGCAGAGATTTAGGCCGCTTAGGGCCAACAGCATCATTAAAGTATTGTTCTGCTGGGTGAAGGTAAGAGTTTGATGGCAATGGGATGGAAAAACTTGAACATCGAGTTATACAACCTCTAACTTGGCATAAGACAGCATCAACCACTTCATACCCACATTGGCAAAATTAATTTGCACTCGCTCCTGACTACCTTCACCATCGACTTGCAACACCACCCCCTCACCAAATTTCTCATGCCTTACCCGCTGCCCTAATTGATAACGCCCACTGGTTCCAAGTATTACCTTTGCTTTAGTATTTGTTGATACAGGCTTGCTGACACTGGCACGCAGCCGTATTTCCTGCATCTGTTCAGCAGGAATTTCTTTTAAAAAGCGCGAAGGTCTAGGATGATTTTCCTTACCATATAAACGTCTGGACTCCGCATAACTTATATATAATAACTTCATCGCACGAGTCATGCCTACATAACACAAGCGGCGCTCCTCTTCTAATCGGGCTATATCATCGACTGACTGCTGCGAAGGAAATAAACCTTCTTCTAGGCCCACCATAAATACTAGAGGGAACTCCAAGCCTTTTGCCGAATGCAAGGTCATTAACTGTACACAATCCTCAAAGTCATCTGCTTGTGCATCGCCTGACTCTAAAGCGGCATGCGCTAAAAACAAATCCAGCTCTGAAAAGTTTTCTTCATTATCTTCGTCAAATTCAAATTGCCGCGCTGCGTTAACTAGTTCTTCCAGATTTTCTACCCGCGCCTCACCCTTATCTCCTTTTTCTTTCTTATGGAATTCAATTAGACCGCTTTTTTCGATCGCATATTTGACCTGCTCATATAACTCCTGATCTTCCGCCTGCTCCCCCAGACTGTTAATTAACTGCACAAAGCCTTTAAGCGCATTTTCCGCACGCGGAGTAAAGTGCCCCGCCTTAAGCAACTCAATCATTGCCTGCCATAAACTTATTTGTTTAGACCTAGCTAGCTGGCGTATATCATCCAGGGTTTTTGCTCCAACCCCACGCGTTGGCGTATTAATAATGCGCTCAAACGCTGAATCATTATCTTTATGCAACATAAGAAACAGGTACGCCAAGGCATTTTTGATTTCCATACGATCAAAGAAGCGCAACCCACCGTAAACTCGATACGGCGTACCGGTCGCCATCAACTTCTCTTCAAACTGGCGCGACTGGGCATTGGACCGATACAGAATAGCAATATCCGAGCGTAAATTTCCTTCTGCAACCCATTTACGTATCCGCTCTACGACAAAGTAGGCTTCATCCTGCTCATTAAAAGCAGAATACAGCGAGATTAAATCACCATCACCGCCATCGGTTCTAAGTTCTTTCCCCATACGCCCATCATTGCATGCAATTAGCGCATTAGACGCTTTAAGAATATTTCCAGTAGAACGATAATTTTGCTCGAGTCTAATCAATAGATGATTAGGATAATGCTGTTGAAAATTAAACATATTCTCAATTTTCGCCCCACGCCAGCCGTAAATTGACTGATCATCATCCCCCACGACAAACAAATTGTCCTGCCCTTCGGTTAATAAACGTAACCAGGCATATTGCACGGTATTGGTATCCTGAAATTCGTCCACATGCACATGCTTAAAACGCGCCCGATAGAAAGCTAATAATTCGGCATTATCACGTAAGGTTTCATGCGCTCGTAACAGTAACTCTGCAAAATCCACCAACCCCGAGCGCTGACATAGATCTTCGTAGGTGCGATAAATAACCAACAATTGCTGCTGATATAAATCGCCCGTTTCCTGTATATGTTTAGCGCGTATGCCTTCATCTTTTTGCGCATTGATATACCACACCACCTGCTTAGGTGGCCAGCGGTTATCATCTATATTCATCGCCTTCATCAAGCGCTTAATTAAGCGTAATTGATCATCTGAATCGATTACCTGGAAGGTATCTGGTAATTTTGCTTCCTTATTATGCTGGCGTAATAAGCGATGTGCCAGGCCGTGAAAAGTACCAATCCACATGGAACGCGCTGAAATATTTAACAGATCTTCAACACGGCTACGCATTTCTTTAGCCGCTTTATTAGTAAAGGTAACCGCCAGGATATTATGAGGTGAAATATGCTCTATCTTAATTAACCAGGCTATACGATGCACCAGCACACGCGTCTTACCACTACCCGCACCCGCCAGTACCAGCATAGACCGAGTGGGTGCTGAGACTGCTTCACGCTGCGCATCATTTAGAGAATCAATAATTGCCGTTACATCCATTACTTAACCTATTTGGCATTTACTATAAGTACACGGTAGAGCGTGACTTTAGTGCGCCTTTCTAAACTGTTTTACCAGCGGACTAAAGCCACGCTCTACAGCATTCAATAAGGCGATAAAAAATCAAACATTATACCTGATCAAAATAATGAATCCTGAATTCGTATAATAAGTGCATAACCCCCTGCAAGTATTGGCTAGACTAACACCTGTTGAATTAAGACAAGACATAGGTGTAAAGTAAACAGCTACCAAACAATTTACAGAGGCTACAAATGAGCTATACACACCTATGTCCTGAAGAAAGATATTATATA
The DNA here is from genome assembly GCF_019721995.1 of Bathymodiolus japonicus methanotrophic gill symbiont. Taxonomy (GTDB): domain Bacteria; phylum Pseudomonadota; class Gammaproteobacteria; order Methylococcales; family Methylomonadaceae; genus Methyloprofundus. The sequence goes on from NZ_BLYC01000033.1 coordinate 26,062, forward strand.
GAAATTGAATTAAAAAAGGGAACTTCACAGAATAAAATAGCAGAAGCCTTAGAACGAAGCCAAAGCAATATTTCACGCGAGATTAAACGCAATACAGGTCAAAGAGGCTACAGGCATAAACAAGCAGAAGATTTTGCCCAAGAACGACACAAAAACAAGCCTAAAGAGGTTAAATTAACGGATGAAATAAAAGGCATTGTTAATGTTCGCATTGAGGATGACTGGAGTCCTGAGCAGATTGCAGGGCGGTTAAAACAAGAAGGTATAATTAGTCTTCATCATGAAACAATCTACCAGCATATTCTGGCGGACAAAAAGGCAGGGGGTGAACTATACAAGCATCTTCGGCATCAGAACAAAACCTATCGCAAGCGGTATGGGTCAGCCCATAATAGGACAGGAATCCCTAATAGAGTCGATATAGATGAGCGTCCTGAAGAGGTCAACAACCGTAAGCGTATAGGTGATTGGGAGGCAGATACAATCATTGGGAAAAATCACAAAGGGGCGATTGTAACGTTGGATGAGCGAGTCTCTAAATTACGGTTGGCCTTCCCTTTAGCGGGGAAAAAGGCTCAATATGTATTAGACGCAACTATTTTAATGCTTGATCCTATAAAAAGCTTTGTTAAAACAATTACTTTTTATAACGGGAAAGAGTTTACCCTGCATGAAAAAATAGCAGAAGCACTAGGTTGTGATACGTATTTTTCGACTCCATACAGCTCTTGGGAAAGAGGGCAAAATGAGAATGCTAATGGCTTATTAAGACAGTATTTCCCTAAAGTAATGGATTTGATTGATGTTACGATAAAAGAGGTTTTTATAGCCGTTGATAAGCTAAATAGTCGCCCTAAAAAGTGTCTCAATTACAAAACACCTTATGAGGTATTTGAAGAGCTGACTGGGATAGATATGAAAAATTTATTGGGTTATGTACTTATGACTTGAATTCAGGAATTAAAAATGCGTTGGTTTTACCGGTTATTTTCATCCTGAGCTTGCACATTTTTATTAGGCCTGTATATTTACTATCTGAAGTTTCCCAATAATTATTTATGGTAAAATTGAAACTATGCTACAACTATATGAAAAAAACAGTCTTTTCATTCATTTCAAATGCTATTGCCTAAGGGGAATTAAGTAGGGGTTTGCTATAAACATGGCAAAACCACCTAAAATAAACCTCGATACACCAGCATTGTGTCTTTCAGCTACTCAATAATTGGGAAACTTCAGTTTACTATTGTTAAACACTGACTATCTGTCCTCTTATTATAAATTAGAATAAAAAAGGAAAAACCATGAACTTTGATTTTAAACGCATGCTAAAATTTGAAATTAACGTCGGCACAAAAGAAAAAAAAATGCGCATCTATTCAGGTGCCGCTTTATTGTTTGTTTCCCTATTTATAGCTTCTGTGCCTTTACTATTAATCGGCCTGATACTGGTTGCTACTGGTTACACTGGATTTTGCCCGGTTTATTCAGGCATAGAAAGATCGACTGTAGAAGAAGAGTAAACACCGTAAGTTGGGCATAGGCACGCAAGGTGACAAGTGACTCTCCCAACTAACCTGATTAGCCACAGCAGATCCATTCACACCTTCTCTCCCTCCCCCTAGCCCTCAGAATAACCCACTACACTCAGCCTATCAGTTTAATCTAGCTTGCGACTAGTGCCTCCCTATTTTGTATCAAATATTAATAGTTGAATTTAAGAGATGCTGTACTAGAATAAATATGTCTTGCTTAGGAACTATTTCCCCTGAAGCTATTCTTTATTCAAGGTGACTGATTATGCTGCAACAAATAATGGACTATTTTCGTATAGGGCTGTGGTTACAACAAACAGAAACCGAAGAGCGACAACTAAAAGCATACCTCATACGTTTGCTAAAAATATTCACGCTCTCCATCAAGGCTTTTATTAAAGATAATGGCGCCTTGAGAGCATCGGCACTCACACTTTATTCGCTTTTATCTATAGTACCTGTTATTGCCATGTTATTTGGTATCGCCAAGGGCTTTGGCTTTGAAGCACTTTTAGAACAGCGACTGCTAGAACAATCATCCGAACAAAGCGCCCTTATCGAAAAATTATTTGAGATGGCAAAGCACCTGTTAGACTCCACTAAAGGTGGTGTCGTTGCCGGCGTTGGCGTTGGCGTTGGCGTTGCAATTCTTTTTTGGACCGTGCTAAAAGTCATTAGCAATATCGAAGAGTCATTTAATCATATCTGGCGAGTGACAAAATCACGGACTCTGGCACGCAAGCTAAGTGATTATCTCTCGGTCATGTTACTCGCTCCACTATTGATGATTGCAGCCAGCAGTATCAGTATCTATAGACTTTCAGAAAATTAATTTCCGAACAAACAAAAACGACAGAGGGGAAACTGGCTTATAATTTTCGTCCCAACACTAACGGAAACAGTCAAAAATGGTATCCCTCACTTTTTCAAAGTCAATTGTAGGCCGACTAAAAAAAAATATGGCGACAACTCTCAAGCTAAGTAATATTCGTTTATATCGATTAACTCAAGCTCTACTCTGGTTCAGTGAATGCATGGGAATCAAAGAAATAGCACGCCTAATGTGAGTCTGTGAAAAAACCATTATAAATTGGCTGAAAACATTCATGCATAAAGGTGTCGGTTGGTTAATAGGGCAACACTATCAAGGACGTGGTCGGAAGTCAAAGTTAACTAAAGACCAGAAAAATAGATTGGTTGAGTTGATAAAGAAAGGCCCAGAAGACAATGGATTTCATTGTGGAATATGGAATACTGCGATGATTGCCGAGCTTATTTGGTTAAAACTTGAAGTTCGTTATAAAACTTGAACTATTTATCAAGCCTAATGAAAAAACTGGGCTTCAGTTATCAAAAAGCTCGTTTTGTGACTGATCGCCAAGAAGAAGAAAAGTACGAGCTTGAAAGAAAAACGTGGCTGGAAGAAACATTGCCTGCCATTATGGAAAAGGCGGTAGAAGAAAAGAGTGTCGTTTTATTCGGTGATGAGGTGTCATTTGCTATGTGGGGTTCATTGGCACGAACCTGGGCTCCAATAGGAGAGCAACCCACAGTGAAAACATCAGGGATTCGAAAAGGGTTGAAAATGTTTGGTACGATCGAACTCGAAGGAGGGAGTTTTCAATACCGAGAATCATTGGCTTATGAGATAAAACCAAAGTCACTTAGACTTTTAAAAGAAGCTGGGCTGCCTCAAGAATTTTTAGCTATTCTTAAAAGCTTAAAAAATGAGAAATATCCAACACAGAAGCTTTTTATGGAAGCGATATATTCTATTGCCGACAACGTCTTAATCGAGAGTTATAAGCCAATGATATTACAACACGCTGAAACATCTGGGCGTTTTAATGGTGAAAGCTATGTTGAGTTTTTAACACAATTGCTGGCTTATTATAAAGGCAAGATTATTCTAATTGAAGATGGTGCCCCGTATCATGGAAGCGGTGTTATTAAGGAATTTAAGTTAGCTAATGTAGATCGTTTGACAGTAGAACGTCTCCCTGCGTTCTCGCCGGATTTTAATCCGATTGAGAAATTATGGAAAAATACGAAACGCGATTCGACTCATATGAAGTATTTTAAAACTTTTGAAGATCTTCATGATTCAGTTGTGCAAACTTTTAACACTTATATGCATGATGCCAGTAAAGTGATTTGTGTTATGCAAAAATTGCGGGAAGATTTCGTTGTTACCGCCTAAGTTTAAGCGCTCCAAATTTGGAAATTATTTATCTGAGAAACTATATGTACAAACCCAGTTAACGTCTCTTATCAATGCCATCGCAATACCAGGCACAATCCTTGCATTAAAGCTACTCAGCTATTTGCCGATACTCATTTTATGGGGCTTATTTAGCTTTGTGTTTATTTTTATGCCTAATACTACGGTGAGTTACCGCTCTGGCTTATTTGCCGGCATTATCTCAGGGACTATCTATTATATAGTGCAGTCTTTATATGTCTCATTACAAATTGGGGTGAGCAGTTATAACGCGATTTATGGTAGCTTTGCTGCACTACCCTTATTTCTGGTATGGCTGCAGATTACCTGGGTTATTGTATTGATAGGCTCAGAAATATCCTTTTTTCATCAGAACCTTGCTTTTTATCAATTTAATCAGCATATTAAAAACCTGAACTTCGCATCTAAAGTAACGCTAGCCCAGCAAATTATGCACTCGATTATTGATCGCTTCAAACAAGCAGGTGCATCTCCCTATTCTGCTGAAGAACTGAGCATACACAATCAACTGCCAATTTCCATTTTACAACCCATCCTATCAGAACTGGTGGATTGTCAGTTATTAATCAAAATAGATATACCAGATGACCAGCCTGCTAGCTATCAACCCGCTAGAGATCCCAGCCTGCTTAGTGATGAAATGATTACTGAAGCTTTAGAAAATAATGGCGAATCCTATTGCATTGCGCAAAACCAAGTGTGATTCAGGCGCGCCATGCTACCTCACGAAATTCCGGGACTCCTGTCGCCGTAATTCGTTCACCTACGCAGCGAATAGGAGATGCTCCAGCCGCCCTGCGTCCGCCACAGACTGAGCACAAAGCAGCTCAGTCATGGCTACCACAAATGGCTCTACGGCTATTCGGGATAAAATTTTAGCCTCCCTCGCGCGCTATCGCGCACTTCGGATTGGCAAATTTCCCTGCGCCTTCTGGAGACTATCAGCCCGTCCGGGGCTGACAGCGTGAGTATATCAATCTCAGCCTATAGGGATGGGGGGGGGTATTCAAGAAGAATGTAACGTCTAGGGCGCTGGTCAATTACTCAGTGCCATTTAAGAAAAATGCCATCCTAAATTTACTCTAGGAAGGCATAAAACTTTATTTTCCAAGCACATCCTTTCGCGTGCTTTCTGCAATCGCTGCTGCTTGTCCAATTAGATCATCAGGTACGCCTAATTCTTTTAGCGTTGCACCTAAGTGCTCCATAACCGCATCAAAATGTGAACTATCTAAACCCATTTCTACCAAACGTGCATGAACGCTGCGCATATCACCACCGGTGTAATTATTCGGTCCACCAAACGCCATGGTAAAAAATGCTTTCTGTTTAGCAATCTGCTCTTCCATATTAGTTTTACTAAAAAAACGATTAATACGGTGATCGCCTAACACTTTTCGATAAAACAGCTCAACGGCTGCATCAACTGCTGCTTCCCCACCAATTTGATCATATAAACTTGCTTCTTCGCTCATCACAACCCTCTTTGTTATTGTTATGCTTAAAAAATCAGAACCCTGATAATAACAAGTATGTACTGACTATGCAATTACAGAAAGCATAAAAATCACATTAAACTGAAGCTTCCCAATAATTATTTATGGTAAAATTAGAACTATGCTACAACTATATGAAAAAAATAGTCTTTTCATTCGTTTCAAATGCTATTGCCTAAGGGGAATTAAGTAGGGGTTTGCTATAACTCGATGTTCAAGTTTTTGATATTGAGAAGGTAAAATCAGGTATTCTGAGGTTGTTGTAATTTTATCGGTGCAAGCCCATGTTAATGAATGCCCAGCCACCTTTATCCAAAGCTATATTGACGATTTAAATGATGCGCTCAATCAGCTAAAACCCGGAGCCGCTTTGACACGGATTCAAGCCGCTTGGTTGGGCACTTGTTTAACGGGCATACTGCTAATGAACTCTGTTTGCTGGGCTAAGTTTGAGCGAGCAAGCCTTTTGGGGAGTCGCTATTTTTGCGAAAGCTTGTTTTGGGCATCCCAGCCCAAGCAAGCAGCAAAAACTTAACGCGACCACTTATGCCTCCGGCGGCCCCGATTCGTCCTCGTCACCTCGTCCCGACCCAACAAGGGGTCGGAACATAGGCTCCAAATGACTTGACGCCGTGTCGGATGGCCTTTTATTTTGTCTCCACCTTCGCTAACGCTCAGACTCCGACAAAATAACGGCCCTACGGCTATCGCGGACTAAAAATCATCACTTCGCTTAGGCTCCGTTTCCCTGATTTTCAGCGGGAGATTGCAAAGTAGCCGCATTATCCTGGGTATTTCGTAAAGCAAGTATACCCTGGGACTGTTTGCTACGGGTGAGTGTGGTCTTAGTTTTAAAACGTTATGGCATTACTGAAGGTGTGTTGGCCTTTGATGAATCAGACCGAGCACGATCTAAGTCTACAAAACATATTTATAAGGTTTACAAGCAGAAACACAAAGGCTCCGGCGGGTATGTTAATGGACAAACGATAGTATTATTGCTGCTAGTTACCTCATCCATTACAGTGCCTGTCGGTTTTTTCTTTTATATGCCGGATCCAGCCTTAAAGCAGTGGGATAAAGAAGATAAACGGTTGAAAAAGAGCGGTATAGCAAAAAAATATCGGCCTATTAAGCCTGAACGTGACAGTGCCTACCCGACCAAAACAGAGATTGCATTAGGCTTATTAAAAGAGTTTAAAGTTGCGCATAGCCTGATTAAAATTAAAGGCGTACTGGCTTGATGCGCTGTATGGTGAAAAAGCCTTTATGGACGAAGCCGCTAAAGAACCTGGAGGCTCGCAGGTGATTAGCCAATTACGTAAAAACCAAAATATTGAATATAGAGGTAGAATAAGGTCAGTCGAGAGCTACTTTAATTCGATTAACAAAGGCATTGATCAGATAATACGTGTACGTGGCGGCAAAGAGATTAAAGTGACTGTCAGCAGTGCACGATTGAAGGTGAGTTCTCACAGTAAAAAACGCTTTGTCATTGCCTTAAAATATGACGGTGAAAACGACTATCGCTATTTAGTGGCGACAGACCTGACTTGGCGCACACAATATATTATTCAAGCCTATACGTTGAGATGGCTGATTGAGGTTTTCTTTGAGGACTGGAAGCTTTATGAAGGATGGGGGCGTGAGGCCAAACAATTAGATGAAGAGGGATCAAGCCGTGGCCTGATTCTGAGTCTTTTGTTTGACCATTGCCTTCTCCTTCACCCAGAGCAAATAGCCCGCATTGAAAGCAAACTACCTGAGTATTTGGGGAGTCGCTATTTTTGCGAAAGCTTGTTTTGGGCATCCCAGCCCAAGCAAGCAGCAAAAACTTAACGCGACCACTTATGCCTCCGGCGGCCCCGATTCGTCCTCGTCACCTCGTCCCGACCCAACAAGGGGTCGGAACATAGGCTCCAAATGACTTGACGCCGTGTCGGATGGCCTTTTATTTTGTCTCCACCTTCGCTAACGCTCAGACTCCGACAAAATAACGGCCCTACGGCTATCGCGGACTAAAAATCATCACTTCGCTTAGGCTCCGTTTCCCTGATTTTCAGCGACCGTAGGAAGCTTACAGCGCAAGTCTCAAATGGATGTACTGCTTGAGTTCATCACGTCATTGCTAGAGTTTCCAGATCCTGGTGATAAGCTGAAAGAGTTAGGTGAATTAATAAAGGATGTGTTTCAACTGATGCCATCAGGAAAACATATGATTGGCAGAGATTTAGGGCGCTTAGAGCCAACAGCATCATTAAAGTATTGTTCTGCTGGGTGAAGGTAAGAGTTTGATGGCAATGGGATGGAAAAACTTGAACATCGAGTGATACGCACGTCATATTAGTGTCTAAAGATCATCAGTGTTCCCCTATCAATTGAGGCCGTGAAACTAACCTCGCCACAAGAGAGCTCATAAAGCACTGTAAAGACATTCCTGTTATTATTGCGTTTTGAACTGCTCGAATGGTATACGAGCTGATACGAGATATTCTTGCCTGGAAAAATAATGGATTCACAAAACGATCTCGTTTTTGGGCCTGTTGCTGCCTTATCTCCAGAGCCTCGCTATATTTTTTATCCGATGGATGAATCAATTCTGGCTCTTGTGTTTTTGAAATCTCTTCAAACACGCGCATTAAATTATAGCTCATTGCAGTCAGGCGCATTTGATTTTCAAGTGAGCG
>NZ_BLYC01000034.1 GCF_019721995.1 Bathymodiolus japonicus methanotrophic gill symbiont
CCATTTTGCAAGAAATAAAGGCAAATACCTTTTATAATTTTCAGGTGAACCCTGAAAGTTTCATCAAAGAAATATCTAAAATCATCAACGATGAAAAAGCAGCCACCTTAATCAATAATATTGTCTACTCTAAAACCGACAACACTTACGAAGATAAAATATTTACAGTTAATAAGTTTAAAGGCTCTTTAAACAGTAATATTTTAGAGGTTAAAAAGCATATTTATGATTACTTAAAAACAGATTCTAAAATAGAACAAGAGTTTGCAAAAGAGCTAGAGAGCGGTGAGGTTTTAGTTTATGCCAAACTTCCCAATGACTTTAAAATCTCTACCCCTGTTGGTAACTATAACCCTGATTGGGCAATTGTTTTTGATACCGATAAATTCAAATATGTTTATTTTATTGCAGAAACAAAAGGTAGCATGGAGAGTATGCAATTAAGGGCAATTGAAGAGAAAAGAATTGATTACGCTAAAAAGCATTTTGAAGCTTTGGGTCATGCAGATATAAAATATGATGTTATTAAAACCTACACTGATCTAAGAGATAAGGTGATGCTGTAAGTTGGTTCTGTCGCAATAATTATCAAAAAGCGTAGTCCTCCTGGTCTTCAGGCATAACTATCCTGCTAAAGCCATAAACTGCTTATAAGCAGGAATATTTTCCTCAGACAATTGCCCCTTTCGGATCATATGTGCCGTTTCAATTCCATCAATTGTTGCTTGGGAGGAGTGAAACGCTTTAAAGCCCATCATCGGTTCTGTTATTTTTTTGATAAAGCGGTGATCCTGTTCGATGATGTTATTCAAATATTTAACCTGTAATATGTCGATCATAGTGGCAAACCCAGCGAGGATTAACAAGAGGTTAATATTGGCTAATCCTGCATAGTTAGCGCCACTTTTATCCATAACGACCTTATCAGGAAAGCCATTATTGTTAATCGTTTGTTTGAAAAATGCGGTTGCAGCCTCTTCATCACGGCGCTCAGAAAGCATGAAATCAAGCGTATCCCCGCGACTATCAACAGCTCGGTATAAATAGGTCCACTGACCCTTAACTTTGATATACGTTTCATCCATGCGCCACGATTTATTGGTTTCTCGTTTCTGAGATTTAGCGTTTACAGCAATGGCAGGAGAATAACGGATAACCCAACGATTGAGCGTAGCATGATCCACTTCAACACCTCTTTCTTCCATAATTTCTTCAAGGTCGCGATACGAAACGCCATACCTGACATAAAAGAAAACAGCATAAAGAATGACATCTTTTGGAAAGTGAGTGCCTTTGAAGCTGAGCATGTGATCCACCTTTTATTGAATTTGATAATTATGATAGCAGATAACGTCGGGAAGGGGGATTTATGCGACAGAACCCTATTTCCGCTATTGAGTACGGTAATTTAAAAAAGTCATCGAAAGTTACAGAATCCGATCACAACGCAATAGAGAGGTTTGAATGTAGAGAGCAACTAGCACTCGGAGAAGAGGTTTCAGAGAAGGATATTCAATTGTGGGATGGTGGAACGCTAGGACCTGTCCTCAAGAGATTTGAGATAGTAAACGAGAGTCTAGGCAATACGCAATCACTAGATGAATTTGAGAACGCAACGAGGATAGCCCCTAAAGACCGGACTTATGCCACTAGCCAAATGATAATATTTTATTCAGTTATGAGTTTATTACAGGGCAAGGGGATACAGCCCCCGTATTCATTGAAAAAGGGGACAGATAAACTGTTTATACAACACAACCTATTTATCTGTCCCCTTCCCCCGCAAACACGGGGTATCACTACCCAGAGGAGCCAACACATGAGAAGCCAACAACACAACCCGAGGTTGGCTTGACTGAAGAGCAGCTTTCGAGTTATGCCTTTAACTCGATGTTCAAGTTTTCAGCTATAACTGGGCTAAGAAAAGTAAATTTTTCCGGCTTTGTTTTATAAGTGATTGATTTACAATGATGTTGATGCTTTCTTTGTCAGTAAAATTATCAATAAAATCAATCAGTTAAAAAACTTGAACATCGAGTTTAAGAAGATTTTGGCAGGAGGTGAACTACAGCCTGCGTAGTAAACTCTAAAAATGGAATAGGTAGATGTTAAACCACCTATCTATTCCATCCTAATAAATGTGGAGGTATGAAAAGCGACAGAACTTAGATTAATAAATAAATTAACACTGCAAAGGATATAGAGAAATGGACAAAAAAACACCCCTGCTGCACCCCGGAGAACGTGGAGAACTTGAAGGGTTGATGAAACGCTTTGGCGTGGATGCCCGTTATGATGAAATGTTGAACGCACCTGCAATTAAAGGCGTTCCCGGCGTAGAAGGAAATGAATTGAAAGACTTGGTAGCGTACACCAAAGTTATTTGCAGGAACTACAAGCTTAGCAGGACGATTGTTGATGAACAGTTAGGATCTATCATTGAAAGCAATGTTATTAATCCCGTTAGAGATTGGCTTACAGGCATTACACGCACCAAGACAAATAACCCAGTCCATGAACTTGTAGATAACTTGCCAGTGGAAGATAAGGAATGGGTTAAGGTCGCCATGTATAGATGGCTAATACAATGCTGTGCAGCCGCTGATATGGCAAAGCATGAAGGTAAGCATCCAGATGCTATCCCCAAATATGAATGTGTGCTGGTGCTAGGTGGAGATCAAGGACTCCATAAAACTTCATTTATTAAATACCTGCTCCCTGCGGAACTTCATAAATACATAAAAGACTCTGTTCGACTAGATACAAAAGACCGAGATTCTATGCTTAATATTCTTAGTTGTTGGATACCTGAACTTGCAGACCTAGGCCCTGCGTTGAAGAAGAAAGGGATGCCCGAGTTAAAAGGGTTTTTGGCAAAAGAGGTGGATGAAATAAGATTAACGTACGCTAGGAAACCTACAGTCATACGTAGGCATGTATCGTGTATGACTTCTGTTGAGGGAGAATATCCACCCAAAGGTGCTAGGTGGGATAGAAGGCTTCTACCCGTTATTGCTAAAGGTCGGTTAGATTATCCACGCGTTTCTAATTTTGATTATACAGACTTGTGGGCGTTTATATGGCATGCCTATACACATGGTGGGCAATGGTGGCTTACGCCCGAAGAAGAGGCTCTACGTGCGGAAATCTTAGGCTATCCTGACAATAGGTCATTGAAAGATATAGTTTTGGAGGTGTTTGAGTTTACTGCTGACAAAACTGGTGAGGTACTTAGCAATAGAACAATAAAAATGACTAGCTCCGAGATAATAAATGAGTTACCTAAGAATATAATAAATAACAGATCGAACCAGATGGCTGTAAAAAAAGTGTTAAAGGGTCTTAATGTGAAGCACAATAGGAGGACTTATTTTATGCCGCCTTTAAGTAAAGCTGACAGCTCAACCCATTAGAGTCAGATTCCCTTGTATTTTCTTATATAAGGGAATCTTCATATATCGAGTATACGCTAAAAAAAGTTACTTTCCCCTAGGGCTGAGAGTCTGCTAAATGAAAGGTCTACTCAAATTGCTCTGATGAACAAGCGATTGGTTATATTATACGGTTTAAGGGATTGCAGTAATTAAACCAAAAGGGAAACTATGGTTTTCCCAACCATGATAATTTATCCTAATTGAGCAAGAAATTGATTTCATTCACGTTTAATAATTAGTTGAAATGAAGTCATACGCGTGTTATCCCCAAAGAGGAGTAACTATAAAACCCTAAATTGTAAATGTAATGATTTCGTATAAATATCCATAGGTTGTACATGACAGTAACCCTAGTCTTTGATTATAAAAGGATTATAGATATAGTACAATCTATATTATATTGTACACTAAATAGCGTTTTATTATGAAGTTTAAAAAGTTACTTCCTCCCTAGGGTAAAGAGTCCCCAGAATACTGTTGCTTGTTGCAATAAGCCAACCCTTTATTTTGGAATGGTTTACCGTTTAATCTTTGTTTTCTGTAACAGCTATAACAAACCACATACCACACACCCAAATTAGTCAATCGCTTATTGGGGGGCATGTAAGCCCCTTAAAGACCCACAAAAACCTTTAACGGGTATGTATGATAGGGGGTAGCTGTTAAAGCGCCTTAAAAGCGATATAAAACGCCTTAGCGAAGAGCTGGCGCGCCATGTGTACTGTGAGTTATCCTTTTTAGAGTACTCGGATTCAATTGTAAAAACATCAGGCGCGCCCAAGATAGAAGATTACAGATACGATAAAAAAGTTACTTACCCCCTGGGCGAAGAAAAAAAACAGGTTCATAACCAGTTTTACACAAATACGTATCTTTTGCGACAGAACCAGAAAAGGCCATCTAGCACCTTGTAGACTATGTATTTATCTAGGGTAAAGCTGGCAATCCTAGTTCCTCCGCTGAAAATCAGGGAAACGTAGCCTAAGCGAAGTGAAGATTTTTAGTCCGCGATAGCCGTAGGGCCGTTGTTTTGTCGGAGTCTGAGCGTTAGCGAAGGTGGAGACAAAATAAAAGGCCATCCGACACGGCGTCAAGTCATTTGGAGCCTATGTTCCGACCCCTTGTTGGGTCGGGACGAGGTGACGAGGACGAATCGGGGCCGCCGGAGGCATAAGTGGTCGCGTTAAGTTTTTGCTGCTTGCTTGGGCTGGGATGCCCAAAACAAGCTTTCGCAAAAATAGCGACTCCCCGAATTAAACCAAAAAGGCGGGGTGGGAAAATCAAGCCTTGCTCGTGCGTTGGCGGTTGAGTTTGCGCGTAATAAATGGGCGGTACATGTCGCAGACCTTGACGGAAAACAACAAACATCTTTCTTGTGGGGGGAGCGGCGCAAAGAGAGCCAGGCGCGCCATGCTACCTCACGAAATTCCGTGACTCCTGTCGCCATAATTCGTTCACCTACGCAGCGGATGGGAGATGCCCTGAACGCCCTGCGTCCGCAACGACTACGCACAAAAGCCGCTTCGTCATTACTACCTCACTGGCTGGACGGCTATTCGGAATGCAATTCTTGCTCCTCTCGCGTGCTGCTAGCACACGTCGAATCAGCAAATTGCCCTGTCGCCTATCAGGGACTAAAAATCACCACTTCGCTAAGCTACGTTTCCATGATTTTCAGCGGGGGTAGATCCTTCTATTGATGTTTCTTTGTATTCAGAGCCTAAAACCGCACTAAAAGCCGCGAATAATGCGGATATTCTTATAGTGGACGGCAAAGCCTTTGCTGATACTCACGCCTTGCCGATAGCCCAAAAAAGTGACCTGATTATAATACCCGTGGGAATTTCAGTGGATGATTTAGAGCCGTCTTTAAAACTGGCCGTTGAATTTGTTAATAAGGGTATAGATAGAGCCTCTATTGTGTTTGTCGTGTGTAGAGTTCCTGACAAGGGCGATAAAGAGGCCATGAATACCCGCGCCAGTATCGAGGCTTGGAATTTTTCCGTGGTGCGTGGCTGGATTCCCATGAAATCGGCATATTCTCAAGCTATGGATAAGGGCTTATCCTTTACGGAAACGCCTTTTAAGAGCTTGAGCGACAAAACAAATAAAATCATAGAACAATTATTTAACAAAGCAATAGAGCAACAAACAGCGAAGCAGGGGAGCGCATAACATGGCAAATCTAAAACCACCAGTAAGCAAAAAAACAGACACAAAAGGCAAAACATGGCTTGACCCTTACACGATTGAGTTAGAGGAGACCCTACTAGCAAAAGCCAAGCCAGCAGCAGCGACAGAACAAACGCCGCCTAGCTCGCTTGTTCTCATGCAAATAAGAGTACCAGAGAGCGCAAGAAATGAGTTTAAGGCGTATGCCTCAATGCGTAGCAAGTCAATGAATGTCTTGTTTTTGGAGATGTTCGAGGAATTTAAAACCCGAAATAGTGGCGCATGACCCGAAGTCATAAAGGTTCAAATTAATAGAAAATAAGAACCAACCAAAACGCATAATACATTTCTCCAGGCGCGCCATGCTACCTCACGAAATTCCGGGACTCCTGTCGCCGTAATTCGTTCACCTACGCAGCGAATAGGAGATGCTCCAGCCGCCCTGCGTCCGCCACAGACTGAGCACAAAGCAGCTCAGTCATGGCTACCACAAATGGCTCTACGGCTATTCGGGATAAAATTTTAGCCTCCCTCGCGCGCTATCGCGCACTTCGGATTGGCAAATTTCCCTGCGCCTTCTGGAGACTATCAGCCCGTCCGGGGCTGACAGCGGAGGGGAGTCGCTATTTTTGCGAAAGCTTGTTTTGGGCATCCCAGCCCAAGCAAGCAGCAAAAACTTAACGCGACCACTTATGCCTCCGGCGGCCCCGATTCGTCCTCGTCACCTCGTCCCGACCCAACAAGGGGTCGGAACATAGGCTCCAAATGACTTGACGCCGTGTCGGATGGCCTTTTATTTTGTCTCCACCTTCGCTAACGCTCAGACTCCGACAAAACAACGGCCCTACGGCTATCGCGGACTAAAAATCATCACTTCGCTTAGGCTACGTTTCCCTGATTTTCAGCGAATGAAATAATCATTTTTATTGCTTCTCCCACATATAATAAAAACATTGAAAATAATATAACCCATACTTAAATAAATTACAATACTTTTAATAAATACATTAAAAACAATACATTTATTAATACACGCAAAAACACTATAAATATATTTTATATTAAAACAAATACAACCAATACTTATTATACTAGATAGATGGTTGCTAAGTGGGCGAAAATGTCATTTTCAAAAAGGTATGTCCAGCTCTTCCGGTACTAGACAAAATACGCCACTTTCTGCGCCGTTGCGCTCAATGAAACTTTCATCTTTTGCGATTTCTTCGGCGGTTATATTGAAAATTTCTCTTGTGGCGTTCACTACGCCCGTAAAACCTCCAACCTTATTAGCGGGTTGGCCTTTGGTGGCTGAAGTTTCCCAATAATTATTTATGGTAAAATTGAAACTATGCTACAACTATATGAAAAAAACAGTCTTTTCATTCGTTTCAAATGCTATTGCCTAAGGGAAATTAAGTAGGGGTTTGCTATAAACATGGCAAAACCACCTAAAATAAACCTCGATACACCAGCATTGTGTATTTCAGCTACTCAATAATTGGGAAACTTCAGTTAAGTTAAGAAGAGAGGGTTTACTGCCTTTGTTATAATTACTTATCCAGAACTCAGGTTACAATAGCGTAAGAAACCATAAAAGTATTGAGCAGGCACTATAAAAATGATAAAGAAAAATGAACGGACAATATTGTTTCTCGACTTGCATATTGATCTCAAAACGGCTTCACATAAAATTAAAGGGTTGCGTAATAATTTTACCCTAACTGAATTATTTAAAAAAATTGAAGCTATCCGAGAAGCAAATAACGTCAATATGATTAGTCGTTCAGAAGATAACAAAAAAGAAGTTTATTTGGCGGATATTAAATATGATTCTGAAAATTGTTGTTGGAAATTACTGGTCAATATTACTGATACGACATTAGCCGATGAAGTTCACAGGGAGCTTGGTAGTAATGACGATACTCGAAAAGTTAATGCTAAAAAGAATGGTGTAGGTACTGATTTTTCATCACACATAATCATAAAACCTGATCCCGAAGCAAATGGAAGTTGGCTCGCATTATATGAACAGTCGCTTGCTTTACCAGTAAGACTAGTTTCCAGTTATCTAAATGAGTTATTAAAAATAATAGCAAGAGAAAATAAAGACGATTTTGAGACTGACCACCCTAAAAATACTGTAGATACAAAAGGGGGAGTAAAAAAAATTAATACCTACTGTCATTGTCATTTTAACGGCCATATCTCTAAGCAATTTGAAGATGATCTTAATGGTGGCTTTTTGAAGTCACTGACCCTTATTACTGAAAGAATTGAGCAAAAGCACTTGTTGACCTTGCAGGAAGGTGTTTCTGAAAATCAGTTCAAGGAAATGATAAATGCAGGAGTCCAGCTTGTCGTTCCTGAGCCTGTAGTATCTGCCTATCCAAAATCTATCCAGCCACATCTTCAAACCTTGGAAAGCTTTATCGGCGATGTCCGAATTTTGAATATTGGCAGAAGCTAAAAAGGCGGCTGAGTAGGGCAGGGCAGAATTACCACGGATTATCCCAGCCTAAAACACGCCCATCCTCTAAATCCCCTTGATGCCTCTCTAATGTTTCTTGCACGTTGGGCTGTATGCGGTGAACAAGATCACTTAATCGGGCTTTGTCTTCCTCTGTCTCCGCACCTTTAAGGCTATTGATTTCTTTTTGAACCCTTGCCCCTGCTTGAAAAATTTCTGTGATTGCATCATCGCTAACGCTGTCAGCCCCGACGGGCTGATAGTCTCCAGAAGGCGCAGGGAAATTTGCCAATCCGAAGTGCGCGATAGCGCGCGAGGGAGGCTAAAATTTTATCCCGAATAGCCGTAGAGCCATTTGTGGTAGCCATGACTGAGCTGCTTTGTGCTCAGTCTGTGGCGGACGCAGGGCGGCTGGAGCATCTCCTATTCGCTGCGTAGGTGAACGAATTACGGCGACAGGAGTCCCGGAATTTCGTGAGGTAGCATGGCGCGCCTGACTTTTTTATATCATTTGCTAATTAACGCTTTTTTCTTTTGATCGTAAAAAAAAGGTTACTAAAAATCAGTCTTTGAGAAGTCGAGACCATTAAAAAAAATGGCATCTTTTCGCCATTTTCCCGCTAGGGTAGGGGCAGGGAAGCCCCTATTTTAATTGTCTAAAAACAGGGATGTTTTATTCTTTTCTTGTTCGCTGGTTTTTTGGACAAAGCAGATTTAAAAGCCTATCACCGCTTACCATTTTCATTTTTGCATTTTTTGCAATCTGCGCTGCTTGCTTTCCAGTTTTACCAGTATGAACAAATAGGGCGCGTTTGTCTCTGCGGTGGCATATAAGGGCAAATTCTCGAACGTGGGCGGCGTTTATGTGGCCTTTGTACCTTTAGGCGGGTTGATTTCTTTTGCCTGAACCAAAGTTACTTCAATACCTTCTTTCCCTTTTACGGGGAAAGTGCAGCGTAACACTTTAATTTCTTGCTGAACTTGTCGCGATTTTTCGCCTTTTTTTCGTGGCTTAATAAAACTAACGCGACTCATAACCTCTTGCTTATCGACGCTATCCCACAGTGTTTCATCCGCTGATAATTTACGGTTATGCCTGGCTCTTACTAGCCAGTCAGCAGGCGTATTTAACGCCTTACTTCTCTGCATAGCTTTTTCCTCTTGTCCACATCCACGCATCACTAACCCCTAAAGGGAGCCGGTCTGGTGTAATGCAGAGTGTCGGATGCAAGTACATGCCTCTTTGGGCATCGTAAGATAAGCGACCTAAATCCTCAGTTTCTTGTCCATTAAAATCTAATTCTGTCGTATCTTGTAAGCATAAAATAACGGGCTCTTCACTGACTATAATGCGCTGTTCAACTTGATCTGTATGGGCGACTAACAACTTTTCCCATGTCACATTTTCATTTGCATAAAATCGATAAGTCGCTTGTGTTTCAGTCCAGCCTTGGCAAGCCTGAGGAATGCTTAGTTTAGGCGCTTTTACAAAAGTTTCTATCAATTTAACTGCTTTTTTATTAAGCCGTGAATCACCTAAATCTAAATTACAAAATTCCATTTCTGCCCAAGTCTCAGTCATCGTTACTAAAATAATGAGATTTTACACTCTTATATCAGACTTGTGTGTAAGGAGATGTGTTCACAGGGAGCTTGGTGGTAATGACGATACTCGAAAAGTTAATGCTAAAAAGAATGGTGTAGGTACTGATTTTTCATCACACATAATCATAAAACCTGATCCCGAAGCAAATGTAAGTTGGCTCGCATTATATGAACAATCGCCTGCTTTACCAGTAAGACTAGTTTCCAGTTATCTAAATGAGTTATTAAAAATAATAGCAAAAGAAAATGTAACTACTCAGCGTGTTTTTTAACTTTAAAATCAAATGGATATATTTTAATTTAACCTTACTTTAGTCATTTTCACCTTTAAAAAGGGGTGAAAATTGGACTAAAATTCAGAGAGATACATTAATTATTATTTTAAATCAATCTGTTATGAGTTTAAATTACGCTGAGTAGTTACAAGAAAATAAAGACGATTTTGAGATTGACCACCCTAGAAATCACCTCCTTACACACAAGTCCTAAAATACGCCTTTTAGCTTTCTGGCCATTTGAATACCATATACGCAGTCCTGAATCCTCTGAAAACCGATCCAAATACTTTTCGCACCAGGGTCACCATCTGATTTACGCCCTAAAAAACCACCCAATGTCGCTAAATTTCTTAACACGGCATTCAGTGTAGGCACTTTTTTGGGTATCTTTTTGTCCAATAAACCATAAGATGATTTCCATTCTAAAGGATCAAAGATTAATTCAGCAGGCAAGTCAGGACAGATGCGACCTAAGCGCATAAGATACATCACCCGCCAAGCAATAACCATGGCCATGACTAAGGCTTTTTCAATGCGCTCTTTACTGGATAATTGAAGCTTTTCAACCTTGCAGCCCACTTTCAAAATATCAAAAAACATTTCTATTTCCCAGCGACAGCGATACCAGTCAATCAACTCACAGGCTTGATCTTCACTTTCTACCCTTCGATTGCTTAATAAGCGCCATATGAGCGGTGACTTCCCTTTAGGCGGGTTGATTTCTTTTGCCTGAACCAAAGTTACTTCAATACCTTCTTTCCCTTTTACGGGGAAAGTGCAGCGTAACACTTTAATTTCTTGCTGAACTTGTCGCGATTTTTCGCCTTTTTTTCGTGGCTTAATAAAACTAACGCGACTCATAACCTCTTGCTTATCGACGCTATCCCACAGTGTTTCATCCGCTGATAATTTACGGTTATGCCTGGCTCTTACTAGCCAGTCAGCAGGCGTATTTAACGCCTTACTTCTCTGCATAGCTTTTTCCTCTTGTCCACATCCACGCATCACTAACCCCTAAAGGGAGCCGGTCTGGTGTAATGCAGAGTGTCGGATGCAAGTACATGCCTCTTTGGGCATCGTAAGATAAGCGACCTAAATCCTCAGTTTCTTGTCCATTAAAATCTAATTCTGTCGTATCTTGTAAGCATAAAATAACGGGCTCTTCACTGACTATAATGCGCTGTTCAACTTGATCTGTATGGGCGACTAACAACTTTTCCCATGTCACATTCTCATTTGCATAAAATCGATAAGTCGCTTGTGTTTCAGTCCAGCCTTGGCAAGCCTGAGGAATGCTTAGTTTAGGCGCTTTTACAAAAGTTTCTATCAATTTAACTGCTTTTTTATTAAGCCGTGAATCACCTAAATCTAAATTACAAAATTCCATTTCTGCCCAAGTCTCAGTCATCGTTACTAAAATAATGAGATTTTACACTCTTATATCAGACTTGTGTGTAAGGAGATGGCCTAAGGGGAATTAAGTAGGGGTTTGCTATAAACATGGCAAAACCACCTAAAATAAACCTCGATACACCAGCATTGTGTATTTCAGCTACTCAATAATTGGGAAACTTCAGTTGTGTTTTATAACCGATTTTATATATTTAAATTTAACCGTTCACAGAGGTAATACATTCCAAAAAGCAAAAGAGTAAGCAATTGCCAAAATATTGTTATAAATATACCTGCGAAAACCCATTCAGCGATATGGTATTGAGTTTCTAAAAAGCTGGGAACAGATGCGATTGATCCAACTTTTGCATAAATAATTAGAAATATACTATCTACCGTTAAAAACGAAAATAAGCGTAAAAGAAAGTCTCTACGTGTTAGTGCTTGATCTTCTAACTCTGTATTACCAGCCTTGATGTTAATAGTTGGAGCATCAATCATTTCTTGATCAATAATTGGTCGGTTAAAAGTAGCTATTGCAGCTAGGGCGGTAATTAAAAAACCTGGAAGACTAATTACAAAATCAGTTAAATTTTCAACCAAACCATTTTTACCAACAACATCGCTTATTTCAGCTAAGAACACTAAAATGGCTAAACTGATTACAGTTAGGATAAGTGGTATTATCCAGTTGTAGACCTTTCCCGCGGGGTGTTTTAGGAATAAATATGAGATTGGTCTTGTTAACTGATAAACAATCACTTTATATCTTTTCATATCTAAATATGCTCTAACATCTTAGTGATGATTGGTTTATATATCTGGCCTACAGACGTTGCTGAAAAATCTTTAAAATCTGTGATTTTAATTTTTTTAACGTAATTTTCAGAATTGATTAATTTTCCTGTATTGGTGTCTATTTCGGCAGTATGGTAAATATCACCATCGTCTTTAAATGAAATTTTGATTGATTCCATATTCATGGCCTTTGCATCATTATTTTTGATAAGACCCATATATTTGTAATTACCTCCTGATTTTAATATGTTACCTTTATCTATTTGTATTGATATCTTAAACTCTTTCATACTCTTGTGATTTTGAGCGTCATAACCGACAATGCTATCTAGGTTACTTGAAATGAGGGTCAGTGACTTCAAACTGCCACCATTAAGATCATCTTCAAGTTGCTTAGAGATATGGCCGTTAAAATGACAATGACAGTAGGTATTAATTTTTTTTACTCCCCCTTTTGTATCTACAGTATTTCTAGGGCATCTCCTTACACACAAGTCTGATATAAGAGTGTAAAATCTCATTATTTTAGTAACGATGACTGAGACTTGGGCAGAAATGGAATTTTGTAATTTAGATTTAGGTGATTCACGGCTTAATAAAAGAGCAGTTAAATTGATAGAAACTTTTGTAAAAGCGCCTAAACTAAGCATTCCTCAGGCTTGCCAAGGCTGGGCTGAAACACAAGCGACTTATCGATTTTATGCAAATGAAAATGTGACATGGGAAAAGTTGTTAGTCGCCCATACAGATCAAGTTGAACAGCGCATTATAGTCAGTGAAGAGCCCGTTATTTTATGCTTACAAGATACGACAGAATTAGATTTTAATGGACAAGAAACTGAGGATTTAGGTCGCTTATCTTACGATGCCCAAAGAGGCATGTACTTGCATCCGACACTCTGCATTACACCAGACCGGCTCCCTTTAGGGGTTAGTGATGCGTGGATGTGGGCAAGAGGAAAAAGCAAAGCAGAAGATCAAAATAATCCCACGATAAAAGAAAGTGATCGCTGGATAGAAGGTTATGAACGTGTCGCTGAAATGGCCGAACGTTGCCCTAAAAGTCGGCTCGTTTATGTGGCCGATAGAGAAGGTGATATTTTAAGTCTTATGCAGAGAAGTAAGGCGTTAAATACGCCTGCTGACTGGCTAGTAAGAGCCAGGCATAACCGTAAATTATCAGCGGATGAAACACTGTGGGATAGCGTCGATAAGCAAGAGGTTATGAGTCGCGTTAGTTTTATTAAGCCACGAAAAAAAGGCGAAAAATCGCGACAAGTTCAGCAAGAAATTAAAGTGTTACGCTGCACTTTCCCCGTAAAAGGGAAAGAAGGTATTGAAGTAACTTTGGTTCAGGCAAAAGAAATCAACCCGCCTAAAGGGAAGTCACCGCTCATATGGCGCTTATTAAGCAATCGAAGGGTAGAAAGTGAAGATCAAGCCTGTGAGTTGATTGACTGGTATCGCTGTCGCTGGGAAATAGAAATGTTTTTTGATATTTTGAAAGTGGGCTGCAAGGTTGAAAAGCTTCAATTATCCAGTAAAGAGCGCATTGAAAAAGCCTTAGTCATGGCCATGGTTATTGCTTGGCGGGTGATGTATCTTATGCGCTTAGGTCGCATCTGTCCTGACTTGCCTGCTGAATTAATCTTTGATCCTTTAGAATGGAAATCATCTTATGGTTTATTGGACAAAAAGATACCCAAAAAAGTGCCTACACTGAATGCCGTGTTAAGAAATTTAGCGACATTGGGTGGTTTTTTAGGGCGTAAATCAGATGGTGACCCTGGTGCGAAAAGTATTTGGATCGGTTTTCAGAGGATTCAGGACTGCGTATATGGTATTCAAATGGCCAGAAAGCTAAAAGGCGTATTTTAGGACTTGTGTGTAAGGAGGTGCCCTTAGGCAATAGCATTTGAAACGAATGAAAAGACTGTTTTTTTTCATATAGTTGTAGCATAGTTTCAATTTTACCATAAATAATTATTGGGGAAACTTCAGTTCACTAAGCAACGACGCGTTTTTAGTTGCATATACAAATTATAAACCACCGTTTATAATTTGTATAACTAAATAAAAAGGTGTGATTATGATTAAGAAAGCTATAGGTTACGTAAGAGTATCAACCTCTGAACAAGGAAGAAGTGGGTTAGGGCTAAAGGTTCAAGAATCGAATATAAAGGAATTCTGTAAAAATGAGGGTATTGAGTTAATCAAGATATTATCCGAAGTGGAAAGCGGAAAAGGGTTTGATGCTTTAGAGAAACGCCCTGTATTATCTCAAGCATTAAATTGCGCTAAAAAGGAATCAGCTTATATCATTGTGAATAAGTTAGACAGACTAGGTCGCGATGTTGCTTTTATATCATCGCTAATGGCAAATAAAACCCCATTCATTGCAGCACAACTTGGAAGAGACGCAGACACCTTTATGCTCCACCTATACGCGGCTCTATCCGAAAAGGAACGGGAGTTGATTAGCACTAGAACAAAGGCGGCTCTACAAATATTAAAGGCGCGAGGGGTTCAACTAGGTAATCAAACAAATTTAGATGAAGCACGGCTAAAGAGCAATGAAATAAACAAGGAGCTAGCCAGTGACTTCGCTAGAACCGTAAGCGACATTATCGAGGGGTATCGGATTAAAGGCTTATCAATGGGGAATGTGGCTAATGAATTAAATAAACTAGGCGTAAAAACGAGACGCGGGGGTAAATGGCACGCATCAACAGTGAAGAATATTATTGATCGAGAGAAAACAGTATAAATTTAGGCGGTTCTGTCGCATACCCCCCCCCCTTCCCTACGTTATCTGCCATCATAATTCTCAATTTCAATAAAAGGTAGATCATATGCTCAGCTTCAAAGGCACTCACTTTCAAATGATGGGCTTTAAAGCGTTTCACTCCGCCCAAGCAACAATTGATGGAATTGAAACGGCACATATCATCCCAAAGGGGCAATTGTCTGAGGAAAATATTCCTGCTTATAAGCAGTTTATGGCTTTAGCAGGATAGTTATGCCTGAAGACCAGGAGGTATGTGCTTTTGATAATTATTGCGACAGAACCAAACAGCCCCAATACATCAAGAATTGATTGATTGGGGTGATTCCCCCGAAGTAGGTAATGAAAGCATGGGATCAAGTTAATACTGATACTTGTATGTTTATATATCTATTGATATAATTACATGTGGATATTAGGAAAAACTAAAGATGAAACAAATAGAATTTAAGGGGACTTCATTAAAGGATTTAAGAGGTTTCCCTGAAGCGGCTCGTAACGAAGCTGGTTATGAGTTGCGAGAAGTTCAAAAAGGCAATGAGCCAACAGATTGGAAGCCAATGTCAAGCATTGGAGTGGGTGTAAAAGAAATACGGGTAAAAGATGAGCAAGGAATTTTTAGAGTTGTTTATGTGGTTAAGTATTTGGAGCGAGTAATTGTATTACATGCTTTTCAAAAGAAAACAGAAAAGACCGCTAAAAAAGATTTAGATTTAGCCAAGCAGCGATTAAAGTTAGTATTGGAGGAAGTTGAAAATGGCAAATGAAATATTTGATGATGTGTTTGATGCGTTAGAGGATGATCCTGTTAGGCGCAAAAACTTAAAGCTACGATCTCAATTAATGAGTGAGATTAACGCCAAAATTAATGAAGGCAGGCAAACACAGAAAGAATTAGCCCTTATTTTAGAAACCACTCAGCCTAGAGTATCAGCCTTGAGAAAAGGGAAAATTAACGGATTTCGTTTAGATATGTTGTTTGATTTTTCAGTACGATTAGGTTTAAACCTATCACTATCTAAAGTAGCTTAAAGATGTTTAATCAAATATTTGTAGGTTTAGCGGTTCTTTCAGTTGTTATACTTTTTGGCTATCTGGAGCTGGAAAGACATGAAAAATAACGAACAAAAGTAAAGGGGTAATAATGAGTAATCAAGCAACTAAAGAAGAACTTGCTCAGCATGAAAAAATACAGGCGTAAATTGCAAAATTAATTGCTGAAACATCAAAAATTAATAGCGAGAATAGGTGGTATCCAGCTATTGTTGGTGCATCCGCTGAAAATCAGGGAAACGGAGCCTAAGCGAAGTGATGATTTTCAGCGGGTGAAAATGACTAAAGTCAGGTTAAATTAAAATATATCCATTTGATTTTAAAGTTAAAAAACACGCTGAGTAGTTACACATTTGTGATGTTTTTTTTTCAGAGGACATCTTAAAAGTTGAAGTACTACCGTTTTTTATTGATTGGTTTGCGACCGAACCCTTTCAGTGCATAGTGGTTGAGTTTTCACAAACATTTGTTTTTTTGCAAAAGAACCGTCTTGAAGTTGTTTGGGTATAGAGGAGCAATATTATGAAAAAAAAACTTTCTAAATCGAATTTTACTGCTTGTGAATGGCACTTCGACAAAGAAACTGAAAATCATGATGGCTATGAGGGTGTCATGAATAGCCTCTTGGTAGCGGCTATAGAAAAAGAAAAACAGGGGGAATATGAACAATCCGAAATTTTAAACTTGCTGTCCAATGCGACCTCCATGTATCTTTCAGCAAAAGATATTAATCAGCCATTTAAAGCATTGTGTAGAATAAGTAATCGCCCCTATCTTACTCCTGATTCATTTACCCAGGACGCGTTAGTATTTTTTGAAGAAATTTTGCCTGTAGTAGATAGCATGTGGCTTAAGGCTCGATTAGCTGATCTATTGTGGTTGTGCAAAAAGAAGAAAAATGTAGATCATGCAAAAATTGCAGTAAATGCTTATATATCACACTCCATCGACTCAGGTAACTTTCACAAAGACGTAAACGACTGTTTTTATAGGGCTATTGTCTTATGTAAGGGGGTAAAATACAAGGACGGATCAAAAGAAATTAAAAATAAACTTTATACCTCCTTTCAGAAAGATTATCCAGATTGCCCTTTTATGTGCGGATCATTGGCTCAGCTATTACTTCTAAATGAATTAGATATTAAGAGTAATTGTAGGGTAAATATAGTCAACCGGCTTATTACTCTAGGCCAAAAATTATCCGAATCTGGAGACTACCTGGGATCGATAGATTATTTTGATCTGGCTGAAAAAGAACAGAAAAATGAAGATGAATCAGAATGGTTAAATTGTTTATTGTTTATTGCTGATAGCAATAAACATCAGGGGGATCTAAGGTCATCTGATAGTCAAAGTGTTGCCAAGTACTTTTATGAAGAAACCCTTAAATACTATCTAAAGATACCGAACAAATATCGAGAAGAATTAGGGGTACAAAAAAAAATTATCACCATTCGCGACAAAATTGAAATATCTGGAAAAAATGCTCTAGCTCAAATGGTGGAGCTAGAATTACCACCGGTTGATATTTCGGATAGTGTAAAAAAATCCAGAGAGCACGTATCCGGGAAAGAGTCATTAAGAATAGCTCTCTTTTATTTTTCTACTGTATGTATCCTCCCTAGTTTGAAAGATGTTAAAGAAGTTGAGCAAAAGTCAATAGAAAATCCATCTATTATCGATGATATACACTCGATAATAATAGCTCAAGATGGTCGTTGTGTTGCAAGTGTACCGGGTATTAATTTTGATGGAGTGGATGCTGTTCTCAATCATCGAATTCAAAAAAACTTTCAGATAAATATATGTTTTGCTGTTAAAGGAGATATTTTACCCGCTTTATCTAAGCTTCGGGATGAGTATTCAGTTACGCTGCCTGTTTTAAAATCTCTATGTGAGTGCTCGGTATTAGTTCCTAAAGGCAGAGAAAATTTAACCGCTTACGCTTTGTGGTTGGGTTTTGGTGGTGATTTTGGTAATGCTATTCATTTACTTTGCCCCCAATTTGAAAACATGATTCGTGTTGAATTAAAACGAGTTGGAGCTCAAACACGTCCTATAACTAACAACCACATTGAGCATGAAATATGTCTAAGTAGTTTGATGGACTTACCTGAGTGTAAAGAAGTGTTTGGTGAAGATTTGGTATTTGAAATAAAATCGATTTTTACCGACCCTTTGGGGAGTAATTTACGCAATGATGTAGCTCATGGTTTACTAGATGATAGCAGTTCCTCAAGCATCCAAAGTGTTTATGCCTGGTGGATGATCTTGAAAATGATAATCCACCATCGCCCGAAAAATTCTGAAAACGGAGCTTTAGCGAAGTGAAGATTTTTAGTTTGATTTTTTAACATGGGTTTTATTAACCTGAAGTTTCCCAATAATTATTTATGGTAAAATTGAAACTATGCTACAACTATATGAAAAAAATAGTCTTTTCATTCGTTTCAAATGCTATTGCCTAAGGGGAATTAAGTAGGGGTTTGCTATAAACATGGCAAAACCACCTAAAATAAACCTCGATACACCAGCATTGTGTATTTCAGCTACTCAATAATTGGGAAACTTCAGTTATTAACTATCTTCCATAATTTCTTCAAGGTCGCGATACGAAACGCCATACCTGACATAAAAGAAAACAGCATAAAGAATGACATCTTTTGGAAAGTGAGTGCCTTTGAAGCTGAGCATATGATCGTAAGCGTCAATTCTCTCCACCTAGACAAGCTGCCCCAATTACTTTAGAGGCTTAATTTTTTCAATCAAGTTCCAGGGCAAAAACTGATCCAGTGCTTCTGGTTCATAATGCCTACCCAGCTTGGGTAGTTCAGTTACTAGGTATTTCAGGTAATCAAAAGGTTCCAGGTTATTAGCAACGGCTGTTTGCACAAGACTGTAAAGTAGTGCGCTGGCATTTGCACCGCGTGGTGTCTGGTTAAACAGCCAGTTTTTACGTCCAATCACAAACGGTTTGATATGCCGTTCAGCTGCATTATTATCAATTTGTATATTACCGTCATCAATATAGCGGATCAAGCTACCCCACTGGTTAATAGTGTAACGAATGGCTTTACCTAACAACGCAAATGATAAGTAATTTATATTCATTGATTTATTAAGAAAAAAAACCAAAAAAAATCAAAACCCAAAACCTCTAAAACTTTATTAAAAACAATATCTTAAGTGGAATATTCTCAACTATAAATGCATTATATATAAATATAAAAAAAACAAAAATCAAAACAACGTAAATGATAATTGGTTTATATCTAATATATATATATCTATTGATTTCTTAAGAAAAAAACAAAAAAAATCAAAATCCTAAACCCTTAAAACCTTATTGAAAACAATATCTTAAGTGGAATATTCTCAACTATAAATGCATTATATATAAACATAAAAACAAAAAACCAAGAAAAAGCAAAACAACCTAAGTGACAATTGGTTTATATCTCATTGTATATATATTTATTGATTTCTTAAAAGAAAAAACCAAGAAAAAGCAAAACAAATTAATAACAGGCGCGCCATGCTACCTCACGAAATTCCGGGACTCCTGTCGCCGTAATTCGTTCACCTACGCAGCGAATAGGAGATGCTCCAGCCGCCCTGCGTCCGCCACAGACTGAGCACAAAGCAGCTCAGTCATGGCTACCACAAATGGCTCTACGGCTATTCGGGATAAAATTTTAGCCTCCCTCGCGCGCTATCGCGCACTTCGGATTGGCAAATTTCCCTGCGCCTTCTGGAGACTATCAGCCCGTCCGGGGCTGACAGCGGGTTCTACCCAGCTCTTTGTGTTGTTCTTTTGTCATGATTAGGTTGACTCTTCTATCGCTGAAAATCCTGGAAACGGAGCTTTACGGGGAGTCGCTATTTGCTTAGGGAATAGTTCAGGATTAAACCTGTAATTAGTCATAAAATCCCCTAATATTTATTTGAAATACTTTTTGTTTTCACCCTGATTAGTGCATTTGTGTAACCAGCGAGTCTAAATAGGTTGATTGATTGTTTACATATACTCCTCGTTATCGACGGGGAATAGCTGCTGCATCAGGCCTTTTTTATGCGCTTTAAGTGATTCTATTTTTTGAGATTGGGCGGTTATGAGATCGTCTATGGAAGATAGACAATCGGCAATTTTTTGTTGTTCGCCTGTTTTTTTTCTTGGAAAAACAATCTGTTTTTCCTTGAGATCTGAGAAGTGCCTTTTATAACTCTCCATAACGAGGGGGTTAAATCGCAGGAATTGATACAAATAGTGCGACTCAACTAGCTCGTTTGTTTTTAATATCTTGATACCATCAGAACCTTGAACAAACGGCTCCGTTACAAATTTTAAAAGACAAGTATGATCACCAAAAATAATCAAAGGTAAAAAATCAGCTATCACAGCTTTTTGGTCATTTGTCCAACCACAAATATAATTTTGTGATTGATCAATAATGGGATATAAGCCTTCAGCTAAGTAGCTTTCAGACAATAGTTTTTGGGGTGGTATGACCGTTGATATTAAATTAACTAATTGCTTCTCCTCCCACTCCCTTGCATCCCGAAACTCAGGAAAGCGAAGTTTTGGAACAGTTTCACCTTCAGCAGGGAATAGCTGCTGCATCATGCCTTTCTTATGATCTTTGAGTGATTCTATTTTTTTGGCTTGGGCGGTGATGAGATCGTCTATGGAAGATAGGCAGTCGGCTATTTTTTGTTGTTCTTTCTTATCCTGAGGAACGGGGATCGGTATTTTTTTGAGATTTTTCAAAGTTAGTTTTGGAGGTGCCGACCCTGTAATGAAGGGAGCTATATCCAACATAATAATATAATTTTCTAAGAAAATATCGTTAACCATTTTTACTCTTAACACATGCACATGATTGTTAACCCAATACTTACCTGTAACAATAAATGCCGTTTTTTCAAACGCACCCCATTTTGCTCCGTCTTCACCAATCAATAGAAGCTTCTCATCGAATATATAATCTTTTACATAATCAACTATTCCACTAGCACCATAATATCTATAAAACCCTTTTTCTCTGTTACTTCCTGTGATTGGCTTTCGCAAATTATTTAAAATATCGCATGATTCACCTAGAGGTTTAATACCCCACTCTCCCGCATCCAGAAACTCAGGAAATCGCAGTTGGGGAACAGTTCCACCTTCAGCAGGGAATAGCTGCTGCATCAGGCCTTTTTTACTCTTCTTACTCATACGCCGATAACCCCGAGATTTCACGTCCTTGCGCCAGTTTATGTAAATGTGGGGCTAAGTCTTTCATTAACGCCAATTCTTTTTTTACACGGTCTTTCCAGCCAAGTTCTAGCGGTGACAATAAATCACTTAAATTCTCACCATCAAAAATCATGCGGTTAATAATCGTACCGACAAAATCTTGTAAGGTTTGTGGTTGTAGCCCATGTTTTGTAGCTAACGTGTTTAGTTCATTGGTCGTTTTATCTGCCTTAAAGGCTTGGTAGTCCTTGCGGATTTGATTTTCATCTAGTTTTTCGCCAACCTTGAGGCTGTTGATATAATCAATAATATCTTCACTTTCTTCCATTAGGTTTGCATGGCTACTAATCATGTTGATTAGTTCTTTGCGGGTCATTTTTTCTTTGTTGCTGTCTTGGGTGGATTTGGCGATTAATCCCATAATGAAATCGTAATCGATCACAGCAGAAGCAAAGATCACCAATTCAAAATCTAATTGTTGCACTTCGATCTCAATACCTTCACCGTCTTTATCTTGCTTGCGCTTGAAGTCTTTTGCTATTTCTAAGTAAGCACTTTTGAAGCCACGCAAGTCTTCGATAGATAAAGCAGTCTCTATGTGTTGCTGTTCCTCATCACTAAGCTCAGTGTATTGCTCAATTTGGGTATTGAGCTTTTGCACGGTTTTAAAGTGGTTAATAAACTCAGCTCTGGCAATATCACCTTTTAGATTAGCCACTTCTGACGGGCTACAATCCAGCCCTTTTTCTTGCATAAAAGTATCTAGTGTTTCGATGGATTTTTGGTAATTTTTAACTGCTACAGGGGAAGAATCTACTAACCAGATTTCTTTAGCACGGTTTTTAGCCGCCCCTGAGAAAAGCTCGATAGCGGCGTTAACTCCAGTTTCTTGCCCACGAAAATCGAGAATATTACCACAAGGCTTACTGTCATTAAGGACGCGATTTGTCCGCGAGAAGGCTTGAATTAAGCCGTGGTATTTTAAGTTTTTATCCACGTAAAGTGTATTAAGGAATTTAGAGTCAAACCCTGTCAGTAACATATCCACCACAATGACAATATCAATTTTATTTTTGTGGGGGAAACCGGCATTGCTGTATTTTTGGTCTTTAATGCGTTGCTGTACATCTTGGTAGTAAAGATCAAATTCGTTAATTCTATGGTTAGTGCCATATTGCTGATTATAGTTGGCAATAATTTCTTTAAGAGCTTCTTTTTTCTTTTCTGGCTCTACTTGGTTGTCCGCTTTTTCTTGCGGCAAGTCTTCTTGTAGTTGTTTAATATCTTTGCTGTTTTTATCTACATTGCTATTATCTGAGTTGGTTTTATCTTTCGCTCCCCTTTGAGCAGGCGGTGAGAATACACAGACAATATTCAGAGGCGTAAGGTTCTGATATTCGACTTGCTGCTGTTCTTGTTGAATTTTGAATTCTTCAACATAGTCTATCGCATGGTTAATAGAGGCGGTTGCCAGTACTGCATTAAAGCGGCGGTGATTGGTTACTGCGTCGTGCTTTGCCAATATCTCTTTTACCACGGCATCAGTCGGTAGGCTCTCACTTTTTTGTTTTTTACTATTATGTCCTTCGCCAAAATAATCAATATGAAAGCTGAGTACATTTCTATCGTCAATGGCATTGGTAATGGTGTAGGCGTGCAACTCTTTCGCAATAATTATCAAAAGCACAGACCTCCTGGTCTTCAGGCATAACTCCCCAAACTTCTTATACTCGATGTTCAAGTTTTCAGCTATAACTGGGCTAAGAAAAGTAAATTTTTCCGGCTTTGTTTTATAAGTGATTAATTTACAATGATGTTGATGCTTTCTTTGTCAGTAAAATTATCAATAAAATCAATCAGTTAAAAAACTTGAACATCGAGTTATAGCCTCTAAGCTCACTTTTTCAACGCATCCCTCAACCGCTTAATCCTATTCTCCGCTTGGTCATAACTTTCTCCAGGTTTAGCCAGCTTCTCAATCTCTTTTTTACTAACATGCTTAGGTAGTTGTTGAGATGCTTTGCTTTCTTTAGGTGGTTCTTTTCGTGTAAACATCACAACATCATTTTCCATTGATATGTTGTATTCAGGAAGGTGATTAGTTTCGATGATTTTTTTGATATTAAATCGAAGGGCCTTTATCTGTGAAGTAATACCAATTTTTGTTTTAAGATTTTCT
Source organism: Bathymodiolus japonicus methanotrophic gill symbiont (assembly GCF_019721995.1). Taxonomy (GTDB): domain Bacteria; phylum Pseudomonadota; class Gammaproteobacteria; order Methylococcales; family Methylomonadaceae; genus Methyloprofundus. The sequence goes on from NZ_BLYC01000034.1 coordinate 23,403, forward strand.
AGCTTAATTTTCCAAGCTACTTGATTACCACAGTGCTTTCTAGCTAACTCATACAGTCGCCTTTCAGTTGGTTTCCTTAGCGTGAAATAGTCTTTATCAATACTTAATACTGCATTACCCAACACTGAATTATAAAACCAATCAGATAACCTTACTTCAATAGATGAAGCTCGACCTTGTTCGTTTTCTTTAACAATCTTCCAAGCATCAATCAATCCGAACTCTTCTGTAGTCTCAACTTTATTTGTCTTGATGTTTGTCTGAATAACAGTACCTTTTAAACGCTCAAGTCCTTCTTGAAGTTGATTGTACTGAAAACCACCGGTACCTTTACTTGTTGCAATTAAATAATCATATGAAGTAAATCGAACTGTTTTAGAAATCTTCTCTCCAGAATTTTTCGCATTCATCAATGAACTTGAAAGATATAGTAAAATATCTTTATCCAAAATAGTTGCTAACCCAGTATAACTAGGCTTAATAGTTATTTTTATTCCATTATGTTCATATTTTAAAACCCTATGATCAGGTTTTTTTGAAAGGCTAAAAACAGGATGCTCCATCGATGCAATATCATCTTTAAAAGAATCAAAAACATCACATATAAAAAAATCCTTATTTTCATTCTTACTAGAAAGTGATGGCAGGCTCATAAATATCGGTGTATCGAAAACTTTAAGATTGAATAATGATCATCAGTGTTCCCCTATCAATTGAGGCCGTGAAACTAACCTCGCCACAAGAGAGCTCATAAAGCACTGTAAAGACATTCCTGTTATTATTGCGTTTTGAACTGCCCGAATGGTATACGAGCTGATACGAGATATTCTTGCCTGGAAAAATAATGGATTCACAAAACGATCTCGTTTTTGAGCCTGTTGCTGCCTTATCTCCAGAGCCTCGCTATATTTTTTATCCGATGGATGAATCAATTCTGGCTGTTGTGTTTTTGAAATCTCTTCAAATACGCGCATTAAATTATAGCTCATTGCAGTCAGGCGCATTTGATTTTCAAGTGAGCGGGTATTGGAAGACCAAGCTTTAGTTTCCTTGAAATTACTTTTAGTGTTATTGAATGTCTTTTCAATCGTCCATCGCTTGAAATACAGCATGGCAATGGTTCCAGGGTTAATAGTCATTGGCAAGGTTGTCACAAACCGGTGAAGTTTTCCGGTTTCTGGATCACGGTAATCCACCACGTTAAATTTGATGCCCTTGTTTTCGTACACACTGTATGCTTCAACCCCTGTATTGATCTCATGGCGGGAGTCAAAAGGGATAGACTCAACCAGAGTCGCAATTGAATTTTCTTTTAGCATTGAAATCATGTAATTAGCATGTCGTTTCTGCCGATCCCACCAGACAAAGTCGGTGACGGCTTTATCGTAGACATAGAGATGTTTCTGAGAGCTGTTATTTCCCTTGTTTTGCTTTTCAATATGATCTCGTAACACAGGTATTTCTTGATGCCTCTGAGTTCCGTTTGTCACCAGACAAAGAAATCTGAGCAACCCACTTCTGAGATTCAACGCGTAAATCCCCCCGGCCGCATAAACTTTCCCCTTGCTGTTTTTTTCAGTATGGCAGGCATGATCAATAAAATGTCCATCCGCTGCTTCTATGGTGTATTCGTCAAGTTCTGGGAATGCTTTAAGATAATCAATGCCTTGCGATAGCAGTGTTTCAGAGTGAAGATGGTAGCTCTGCTGTTCAAATGCCTCAAGCATACTTGTTCGTCTATGCGACTTCAGTGATTTAAAATACGTTGAGTGGGGAAGCAGCTGGCCATAAATCTGTTCATTGGTTTGGAGGAAATGGCGACCACTATCGACTACACTGATACAGCGTAATAACCCAAGGCGAATAAAGTCGATATCCTTCAACTCTGGGCATGAACGAGCCCACAAAGGATGACGCTCTGCTAACAGGGCACGTTCCATACTTTCATTGCAGTGTTGGTGAATATGTTCAGAGAGTGGTAGGTCTTTAAGCATGGGTGATATCCGTTTATGAGGTGATTAAAACGGAAATTTTTAGAAAAATTTTTTCGGCAATTGCAAGCTTTATTTGAAATTATTTGTTGTTTTTTTACGGTGCCTACAGAGTGTCTATTTGCTGTTATAAGTGATTAAAATCAAAAAGATGGAAATATTCGAGTGGTGCTACCTTCAGGTAGGTTATAGGCTGCTTTGTTTAGGTACTTCTTCTTTCAATGGCACTGACAAAAATCAAAAAAACACCATGATTTTAAAAGATTTTCGACAATGCTTAAACCATGAATCATCTAAAAGTAGTGACGAAGATGGGCTAAGCGCCCTAAATCTCTGCCAATCATATGTTTTCCTGATGGCATCAGTTGAAACACATCCTTTATTAATTCACCTAACTCTTTCAGCTTATCACCAGGATCTGGAAACTCTAGCAATGACGTGATGAACTCAAGCAGTACATCCATTTGAGACTTGCGCTGTAAGCTTCCTACGGTATACGCAGGTAGTTTGCTTTCAATGCGGGCTATTTGCTCTGGGTGAAGGAGAAGGCAATGGTCAAACAAAAGACTCAGAATCAGGCCACGGCTTGATCCCTCTTCATCTAATTGTTTGGCCTCACGCCCCCATCCTTCATAAAGCTTCCAGTCCTCAAAGAAAACCTCAATCAGCCATCTCAACGTATAGGCTTGAATAATATCTTGTGTGCGCCAAGTCAGGTCTGTCGCCACTAAATAGCGATAGTCGTTTTCACCGTCATATTTTAAGGCAATGACAAAGCGTTTTTTACTGTGAGAACTCACCTTTAATCGTGCACTGCTGACAGTCACTTTAATCTCTTTGCCGCCACGTACACGTATTATCTGATCAATGCCTTTGTTAATCGAATTAAAGTAGCTCTCGACTGACCTTATTCTACCTCTATATTCAATATTTTGGTTTTTACGTAATTGGCTAATCACCTGCGAGCCTCCAGATTCTTTAGCGGCTTCGTCCATAAAGGCTTTTTCACCATACAGCGCATCAGCCAGTACGCCTTTAATTTTAATCAGGCTATGCGCAACTTTAAACTCTTTTAATAAGCCTAATGCAATCTCTGTTTTGGTCGGGTAGGCACTGTCACGTTCAGGCTTAATAGGCCGATCTTTTTTTGCTATACCGCTCTTTTTCAACCGTTTATCTTCTTTATCCCACTGCTTTAAGGCTGGATCCGGCATATAAAAGAAAAAACCGACAGGCACTGTAATGGATGAGGTAACTAGCAGCAATAATACTATCGTTTGTCCATTAACATACCCGCCGGAGCCTTTGTGTTTCTGCTTGTAAACCTTATAAATACGTTTTGTAGACTTAGATCGTGCTCGGTCTGATTCATCAAAGGCCAACACACCTTCAGTAATGCCATAACGTTTTAAAATTAAGACCACACTCACCCGTAGCAACCAGTCCCAGGGTATACTTGCTTTACGAAACACCCAGGATAATGCGGCTACTTTGCAATCTCCAAGGCTTGCTCGCTCAAACTTAGCCCAGCAAACAGAGTTCATTAGCAGTATGCCCGTTAAACAAGTGCCCAACCAAGCGGCTTGAATCCGTGTCAAAGCGGCTCCGGGTTTTAGCTGATTGAGCGCATCATTTAAATCGTCAATATAGCTTTGGATAAAGGTGGCTGGGGCATTCATTAACATGGGCTTACACCGATAAAATTACAACAACCTCAGAATACCTGATTTTACCTTCTCAATACATCAGTGTTCCCATTGAAAGAAGAAGTACCTAAACAAAGCAGCCTATAACCTACCTGAAGGTAGCACCACTCGAATATTTCCATCTTTTTGATTTTAATCACTTATAACAGCAAATAGACACTCTGTAGGCACCGTAAAAAAACAACAAATAATTTCAAATAAAGCTTGCAATTGCCGAAAAAATTTTTCTAAAAATTTCCGTTTTAATCACCTCATAAACGGATATCACCCATGCTTAAAGACCTACCACTCTCTGAACATATTCACCAACACTGCAATGAAAGTATGGAACGTGCCCTGTTAGCAGAGCGTCATCCTTTGTGGGCTCGTTCATGCCCAGAGTTGAAGGATATCGACTTTATTCGCCTTGGGTTATTACGCTGTATCAGTGTAGTCGATAGTGGTCGCCATTTCCTCCAAACCAATGAACAGATTTATGGCCAGCTGCTTCCCCACTCAACGTATTTTAAATCACTGAAGTCGCATAGACGAACAAGTATGCTTGAGGCATTTGAACAGCAGAGCTATCATCTTCACGCTGAAACACTGCTATCGCAAGGCATTGATTATCTTAAAGCATTCCCGGAACTTGACGAATACACCATAGAAGCAGCGGATGGACATTTTATTGATCATGCCTGCCATACTGAAAAAAACAGCAAGGGGAAAGTTTATGCGGCCGGGGGGATTTACGCGTTGAATCTCAGAAGTGGGTTGCTCAGATTTCTTTGTCTGGTGACAAACGGAACTCAGAGGCATCAAGAAATACCTGTGTTACGAGATCATATTGAAAAGCAAAACAAGGGAAATAACAGCTCTCAGAAACATCTCTATGTCTACGATAAAGCCGTCACCGACTTTGTCTGGTGGGATCGGCAGAAACGACATGCTAATTACATGATTTCAATGCTAAAAGAAAATTCAATTGCGACTCTGGTTGAGTCTATCCCTTTTGACTCCCGCCATGAGATCAATACAGGGGTTGAAGCATACAGTGTGTACGAAAACAAGGGCATCAAATTTAACGTGGTGGATTACCGTGATCCAGAAACCGGAAAACTTCACCGGTTTGTGACAACCTTGCCAATGACTATTAACCCTGGAACCATTGCCATGCTGTATTTCAAGCGATGGACGATTGAAAAGACATTCAATAACACTAAAAGTAATTTCAAGGAAACTAAAGCTTGGTCTTCCAATACCCGCTCACTTGAAAATCAAATGCGCCTGACTGCAATGAGCTATAATTTAATGCGCGTGTTTGAAGAGATTTCAAAAACACAACAGCCAGAATTGATTCATCCATCGGATAAAAAATATAGCGAGGCTCTGGAGATAAGGCAGCAACAGGCTCAAAAACGAGATCGTTTTGTGAATCCATTATTTTTCCAGGCAAGAATATCTCGTATCAGCTCGTATACCATTCGGGCAGTTCAAAACGCAATAATAACAGGAATGTCTTTACAGTGCTTTATGAGCTCTCTTGTGGCGAGGTTAGTCTCACGGCCTCAATTGATAGGGGAACACTGATGGCTTATAAGCAGTTTATGGCTTTAGCAGGATAGTTATGCTTGAAGGCCAAGAGAGGTCTGCGCTTTTAATAATTATTGCGTCAGAACCCAGATATTGATATCTTTGTGGCTAAAATTGAGGGGGATAAAACTTCTTAAGTGTTGTATCGTGAGCGTAAGTTACGCTAAACTAAGTAATCTTTCTGAGAAACTTAGGCTCTACGGTGTTATTTTTTATATAAATTGAGGTGTAAAATGAAGAGATATAATTTTTTAGTGTTATTAGTAAGTGTTTTAGTGTTATTCCCTGCGCGAGCAGATGATCTTGAGGTGTTCACCCCGTACGCTCTTTATGATAATCCTATAGTAGAATTTACTCAGGAACCTGAGTACGATGATTTTTGTACATCATCGTTTGCTCCTTATGGAGCTTTAGAAATGGATGAAGAAGAAATGTCTCAGTATCTAACATCTTTGCAGGATGGTCCTTGTGCCAGAATTTATGAGGTTGGTGATGAGGGTCCCGCGGGAGGTCGTGTATTTTATATTTCGGACGATGAAGGAAAACATGGATTAGAAGCTGCTCCCGATGATTTTAGTGGTGTTGAGTGGGGCTGTCATGGAATTAAGGTAGAAGGAACTAATCATACAGAGATTGGTGGGGGGAAAGATAACTCTGATGCACATGCAGAATTTAACTGTAAAAGTCGCTGGGGCGGAAGAGTTGCTTTCGATGTAGTTAAGGATTATAAATTACATGGATATCTGGATTGGTACGTGCCCTCTCGTGACGAGTTGCTGACTATGAAGTCTGAGTTGAGTGTTAAGGATCTCGGTAACTTTGCTAAATCTTGTTATTGGGCTTCTACAGAAGCATGGGGTACATTCAGTTGGATGGTAAATTTTGGTTCCGGCGGGTACGTATATGGCGAGAAAAGCCTGAGAGTCCGCGTCAAGCCTATTAGGACTTTTTAATTACAGTCCGCAGTTTAGACTTTAAAAACATCCGCTGTCAGCCCCGGACGGGCTGATAGTCTCCAGAAGGCGCAGGGAAATTTGCCAATCCGAAGTGCGCGATAGCGCGCGAGGGAGGCTAAAATTTTATCCCGAATAGCCGTAGAGCCATTTGTGGTAGCCATGACTGAGCTGCTTTGTGCTCAGTCTGTGGCGGACGCAGGGCGGCTGGAGCATCTCCTATTCGCTGCGTAGGTGAACGAATTACGGCGACAGGAGTCCCGGAATTTCGTGAGGTAGCATGGCGCGCCTGATCCGTTTTATCTGCTGTAAAAAAAACATTCCTGATGTAGAAAATTTTGCAGAAACAGTTAAAAAAGGTATCTTTGAAATAAAAGGTTTTGAGGATGAAGGCGATGAAGTTCAGTGGATTATTAATAAGATAACATCATTAGTTTCATTAAAGGTACATGGTGATATTGAAGGTGAAATTTCCTATGAAAAAATTGCTGTGCTTGCAAGAAACAAATATTTTTTTAATCAATTAGAAGCTCAACTTGTAGAAAGTAACCTTCCTTTCTACTACAAAATGACTCCAGGAACTATTCGATTTGAGTCTGATTTAATGAAGACATTTGATCTTGGGTTAAGAGTTCGACTGAACCCTCAAGACATCTTACACAAACAGCGATTGTTTAACAGGTTGAAAATAGAGGGTAACAACAACCCAGATTTAAAAAACATTACATCATTAATATCAGACCAATCTTTAAAAGAGGTTATTATTTTAGTGCTATCATTGAATGATGATGGAAGCAACTTAAAAAGGAGTTTTGAAAATTTAAAGGATAATATAAATATTGAGGATGAAAATGAAAAAAGCATGATCATCAATGATATTAACGAAATACTGAAACATTGGCATAATTACGCTAGTAAGACTGATAATAAATCTTTACATCAATTTAAAAATGCTATGGCTTTAGGGCAAACTCATCCATTGGCACAGCATTCTGGAATCACATTAAGTACAGTTCATACAATGAAAGGTCAAGAGTTTGATATTGTCTTTATTATGGGGATGGATGATGAGACTTTTCCTGATTATAGAGCAGTACGTAATGGTGGTATTGAGATGACACAGGAAAAAAACAACCTATATGTTGCTTTTACCCGTGCAAAACGATTTTTATATGTTACTTACCCAAAAAATAAAATGATGCCTTGGGGTGATTATAAAATGCGAAGACTCTCTCGATTCTTACAGGCGCGCCATGCTACCTCCCGAAATTCCGGGACTCCTGTCGCCGTAATTCGTTCACCTACGCAGCGAATAGGAGATGCTCCAGCCGCCCTGCGTCCGCCACAGACTGAGCACAAAGCAGCTCAGTCATGGCTACCACAAATGGCTCTACGGCTATTCGGGATAAAATTTTAGCCTCCCTCGCGCGCTATCGCGCACTTCGGATTGGCAAATTTCCCTGCGCCTTCTGGAGACTATCAGCCCGTCCGGGGCTGACAGCGGATGTTTTTAAAGTCTAAACTGCGGACTGTAATTAAAAAGTCCTAATAGGCTTGACGCGGACTCTCAGGCTTTTCTCGCCATATACGTACCCGCCGGAACCAAAATTTACCATCCAACTGAATGTACCCCATGCTTCTGTAGAAGCCCAATAACAAGATTTAGCAAAGTTACCGAGATCCTTAACACTCAACTCAGACTTCATAGTCAGCAACTCGTCACGAGAGGGCACGTACCAATCCAGATATCCATGTAATTTATAATCCTTAACTACATCGAAAGCAACTCTTCCGCCCCAGCGACTTTTACAGTTAAATTCTGCATGTGCATCAGAGTTATCTTTCCCCCCACCAATCTCTGTATGATTAGTTCCTTCTACCTTAATTCCATGACAGCCCCACTCAACACCACTAAAATCATCGGGAGCAGCTTCTAATCCATGTTTTCCTTCATCGTCCGAAATATAAAATACACGACCTCCCGCGGGACCCTCATCACCAACCTCATAAATTCTGGCACAAGGACCATCCTGCAAAGATGTTAGATACTGAGACATTTCTTCTTCATCCATTTCTAAAGCTCCATAAGGAGCAAACGATGATGTACAAAAATCATCGTACTCAGGTTCCTGAGTAAATTCTACTATAGGATTATCATAAAGAGCGTACGGGGTGAACACCTCAAGATCATCTGCTCGCGCAGGGAATAACACTAAAACACTTACTAATAACACTAAAAAATTATATCTCTTCATTTTACACCTCAATTTATATAAAAAATAACACCGTAGAGCCTAAGTTTCTCAGAAAGATTACTTAGTTTAGCGTAACTTACGCTCACGATACAACACTTAAGAAGTTTTATCCCCCTCAATTTTAGCCACAAAGATATCAATATCTGGGTTCTGACGCAATAATTATCAAAAGCGCAGAGCTCCTGGTCTTCAGGCATAACTATCCTGCTAAAGCCATAAACTGCTTATAAGCCATCAGTGTTCCCCTATCAATTGAGGCCGTGAAACTAACCTCGCCACAAGAGAGCTCATAAAGCACTGTAAAGACATTCCTGTTATTATTGCGTTTTGAACTGCCCGAATGGTATACGAGCTGATACGAGATATTCTTGCCTGGAAAAATAATGGATTCACAAAACGATCTCGTTTTTGGGCCTGTTGCTGCCTAATCTCCAGAGCCTCGCTATATTTTTTATCCGATGGATGAATCAATTCTGGCTGTTGTGTTTTTGAAATCTCTTCAAATACGCGCATTAAATTATAGCTCATTGCAGTCAGGCGCATTTGATTTTCAAGTGAGCGGGTATTGGAAGACCAAGCTTTAGTTTCCTTGAAATTACTTTTAGTGTTATTGAATGTCTTTTCAATCGTCCATCGCTTGAAATACAGCATGGCAATGGTTCCAGGGTTAATAGTCATTGGCAAGGTTGTCACAAACCGGTGAAGTTTTCCGGTTTCTGGATCACGGTAATCCACCACGTTAAATTTGATGCCCTTGTTTTCGTACACACTGTATGCTTCAACCCCTGTATTGATCTCATGGCGGGAGTCAAAAGGGATAGACTCAACCAGAGTCGCAATTGAATTTTCTTTTAGCATTGAAATCATGTAATTAGCATGTCGTTTCTGCCGATCCCACCAGACAAAGTCGGTGACGGCTTTATCGTAGACATAGAGATGTTTCTGAGAGCTGTTATTTCCCTTGTTTTGCTTTTCAATATGATCTCGTAACACAGGTATTTCTTGATGCCTCTGAGTTCCGTTTGTCACCAGACAAAGAAATCTGAGCAACCCACTTCTGAGATTCAACGCGTAAATCCCCCCGGCCGCATAAACTTTCCCCTTGCTGTTTTTTTCAGTATGGCAGGCATGATCAATAAAATGTCCATCCGCTGCTTCTATGGTGTATTCGTCAAGTTCCGGGAATGCTTTAAGATAATCAATGCCTTGCAATAGCAGTGTTTCAGCGTGAAGATGATAGCTCTGCTGTTCAAATGCCTCAAGCATACTTGTTCGTCTATGCGACTTCAGTGATTTAAAATACGTTGAGTGGGGAAGCAGCTGGCCATAAATCTGTTCATTGGTTTGGAGGAAATGGCGACCACTATCGACTACACTGATACAGCGTAATAACCCAAGGCGAATAAAGTCGATATCCTTCAACTCTGGGCATGAACGAGCCCACAAAGGATGACGCTCTGCTAACAGGGCACGTTCCATACTTTCATTGCAGTGTTGGTGAATATGTTCAGAGAGTGGTAGGTCTTTAAGCATGGGTGATATCCGTTTATGAGGTGATTAAAACGGAAATTTTTAGAAAAATTCTTCGGCAATTGCAAGCTTTATTTGAAATTATTTGTTGTTTCTTTACGGTGCCTACAGAGTGTCTATTTGCTGTTATAAGTGATTAAAATCAAAAAGATGGAAATATTCGAGTGGTGCTACCTTCAGGTAGGTTATAGGCTGCTTTGTTTAGGTACTTCTTCTTTCAATGGGAACACTGATGTTATAAGCAGGAATATTTTC
>NZ_BLYC01000035.1 GCF_019721995.1 Bathymodiolus japonicus methanotrophic gill symbiont
GGTAGGTGACTTTGTCGAATGGTATAACAACGAGCACCGGCACAGCAAAATAAAATTCGTCACACCTGCGGAAGGACATGAAGGAAAAGACAAAAATATTCTTGAAATGCGAGATAAATTATATCTCCAGAAGAAAAAAGAAAAAAAAGAAAAACCTTCCAGATGGTCTGGCTCAACCAGAAACTGGGATGCTACAGGGCCAGTTTCATTAAATCCTGACAGGACTGATGAAGCGGCTTAAATAATTTAGGCGAAAACTATCTTGAAAAACACCGCAGTGTGTACGAAAACAAGGGCATCAAATTTAACGTGGTGGATTACCGTGATCCAGAAACCGGAAAACTTCACCGGTTTGTGACAACCTTGCCAATGACTATTAACCCTGGAACCATTGCCATGCTGTATTTCAAGCGATGGACGATTGAAAAGACATTCAATAACACTAAAACTCGATGTTCAAGTTTTTCCATCCCATTGCCATCAAACTCTTACCTTCACCCAGCAGAACAATACTTTAATGATGCTGTTGGCCCTAAGCGGCCTAAATCTCTGCCAATCATATGTTTTCCTGATGGCATCAGTTGAAACACATCCTTTATTAATTCACCTAACTCTTTCAGCTTATCACCAGGATCTGGAAACTCTAGCAATGACGTGATGAACTCAAGCAGTACATCCATTTGAGACTTGCGCTGTAAGCTTCCTACGGTATACGCAGGTAGTTTGCTTTCAATGCGGGCTATTTGCTCTGGGTGAAGGAGAAGGCAATGGTCAAACAAAAGACTCAGAACCAGGCCACGGCTTGATCCCTCTTCATCTAATTGTTTGGCCTCACGCCCCCATCCTTCATAAAGCTTCCAGTCCTCAAAGAAAACCTCAATCAGCCATCTCAACGTATAGGCTTGAATAATATCTTGTGTGCGCCAAGTCAGGTCTGTCGCCACTAAATAGCGATAGTCGTTTTCACCGTCATATTTTAAGGCAATGACAAAGCGTTTTTTACTGTGAGAACTCACCCGCTGAAAATCAGGGAAACGGAGCCTAAGCGAAGTGATGATTTTTAGTCCGCGATAGCCGTAAGGCCGTTATTTTGTCGGAGTCTGAGCGTTAGCGAAGGTGGAGACAAAATAAAAGGCCATCCGACACGGCGTCAAGTCATTTGGAGCCTATGTTCCGACCCCTTGTTGGGTCGGGACGAGGTGACGAGGACGAATCGGGGCCGCCGGAGGCATAAGTGGTCGCGTTAAGTTTTTGCTGCTTGCTTGGGCTGGGATGCCCAAAACAAGCTTTCGCAAAAATAGCGACTCCCCGATTTAATCGTGCACTGCTGACAGTCACTTTAATCTCTTTGCCGCCACGTACACGTATTATCTGATCAATGCCTTTGTTAATCGAATTAAAGTAGCTCTCGACTGACCTTATTCTACCTCTATATTCAATATTCTGGTTTTTACGTAATTGGCTAATCACCTGCGAGCCTCCAGATTCTTTAGCGGCTTCGTCCATAAAGGCTTTTTCACCATACAGCGCATCAGCCAGTACGCCTTTAATTTTAATCAGGCTATGCGCAACTTTAAACTCTTTTAATAAGCCTAATGCAATCTCTGTTTTGGTCGGGTAGGCACTGTAATGGATGAGGTAACTAGCAGCAATAATACTATCGTTTGTCCATTAACATATCCGCCGGAGCCTTTGTGTTTCTGCTTGTAAACCTTATAAATACGTTTTGTAGACTTAGATCGTGCTCGGTCTGATTCATCAAAGGCCAACACACCTTCAGTAATGCCATAACGTTTTAAAATTAAGACCACACTCACCCGTAGCAACCAGTCCCAGGGTATACTTGCTTTACGAAACACCCAGGATAATGCGGCTACTTTGCAATCTCCAAGGCTTGCTCGCTCAAACTTAGCCCAGCAAACAGAGTTCATTAGCAGTATGCCCGTTAAACAAGTGCCCAACCAAGCGGCTTGAATCCGTGTCAAAGCGGCTCCGGGTTTTAGCTGATTGAGCGCATCATTTAAATCGTCAATATAGCTTTGGATAAAGGTGGCTGGGGCATTCATTAACATGGGATTACACCGATAAAATTACAACAACCTCAGAATACCTGATTTTACCTTCTCAATATCAAAAACTTGAACATCGAGTAAAAGTAATTTCAAGGAAACTAAAGCTTGGTCTTCCAATACCCGCTCACTTGAAAATCAAATGCGCCTGACTGCAATGAGCTATAATTTAATGCGCGTGTTTGAAGAGATTTCAAAAACACAACCGCCAGAATTGATTCATCCATCGGATAAAAAATATAGCGAGGCTCTGGAAATAAGGCAGCAACAGGCTCAAAAACGAGATCGTTTTGTGAATCCATTATTTTTCCAGGCAAGAATATCTCGTATCAGCTCGTATACCATTCGGGCAGTTCAAAACGCAATAATAACAGGAATGTCTTTACAGTGCTTTATGAGCTCTCTTGTGGCGAGGTTAGTTTCACGGCCTCAATTGATAGGGGAACACTGATGGAATTAACCTTTAATAAGCATTCATTTTCAGTATATAGTAATAATACTAAAATGCTACTGGACTGACTACCGGGGGCTGTGATCAAAAGCGGCTAGGAGTATGTAAGTATGGCTGTGTTGTTGCATACCCTCATTGTCGATGAGTGATGCATATTTCTTTATTCCACGCTAATTCAGTTATAAAATACAGGGTTTTAGTCAATTATATCTATTGGGAAGCCTTATATGCGTTTTAGAAAATGCCAGATGCAACGTTTGTTATGTGGGTTAGTACTTTTCTCTTGTTGTTATTCAGGAATGCTTAGCGCCCATGCTGTGGTGACAGACTATTCCTTAAAAATACAGCCCGTTAGCGCAGGCAAAGCTAGTCAGGTTAAATTAAACTTTAATTCTAGTATAGAACTGGGTCTATCTCAGGTTTCTCTGGTACGTACGGGGGATGTGGAAGAAGTGCTACCTGTGACGGCAGGTGAAGAACCTGGAGTGGCAATTATAGATATGCCTGCTCTGGATGCTGGTGTATATGCGCTACACTATAAAATCTTTGCGGCAGATGGACATATTACCGAAGATATTATCCATTTCACAGTTCAGCCTTAAGGAAAACAAATGGAAGGTATCGCTGATTTTTTAGACTCCATTATCGGAGGCATAGATCTCATTAGCTATTCCCTGGCAATTGGAGGCCTAATTTGGGGGCTGTTTATTTTACGTCCCTGGGAAAATACACATAAGCAAGACCCTGCACGAGATATTTTGTCAGTAAGAACGGTGCGTCTGATTTATCAAGGCGCTTTTTCATTAGCGCTGGTTCAGCTCACTAAGATTTTCCTGAAAATCTGGTTGATGGACTCTATTCTGGGCCGCTGGCCGTTTCCTGAGTTTGCTGAAACCACACAGTTTATTGGCGGCATTATTCGGTTGTTGTTAGCTTTAACTCTGGCGGGCTATGTTTATTACGTATTACGACAGCATGTAAACTCTCGAAAGCACTGGGTTAATACGGCATGTATTGCCGTATTAATGATTATTTCAGGTGCCTGGCTAGTGCATGCCGCCGGTCGGTTTGATGATCGTCTGTTGTTAATGAGTCTGACAACAATGCATCAGGTTGCAGCGGCAGCATGGATAGGTGGCGTATTTCAGTTAGTCAGTATCTGGCAATTAACTAGTCAGAAGCAAATTTCTGATAACTATTGGCCAGATAGCCTGAAGCGGTTTTCTCGAGTAGGAATGGTTACAGTAGCTGGGATTTTAATGTCTGGAGTACCTATGGCATGGGGCTATATTACTACCTGGAATGGGTTTATAGGCACGGGTTACGGCAATATTCTGCTAGTTAAGATTTTACTGCTGGCAATTGCATTGGGCTTTGCCTGGCTGAATCGTAGCGCTGTCTTGCAGTATTTCTCTTCAGCTAATAAACAGAATGTGTTCAGTCGGGTGCCTTATTATATTGAGGCAGAAACATTTGTCTTGATTACCTTATTATTTACGGCTGCGAGCCTGGCTTCACAGCCGCCTGCGATAGATATCCCTGAGTTAACTGCAACCTGGGGTGAGGTGTTACATTCATTTGCACCACGTATTCCGCGTACCACTTCACCTAGCCATGCAGCATTGCTTGCTGGAGAAGCAGGGCGTCTGGCGATTATTGGCCAAACGCCTTCAGCAGCAGCCACTGCGTGGTCTGATTATAATCATAATATTGCCGGCATTTTTGTTACTGTGATGAGTCTATTTGCCATGCTGTCTTACAGAAAGTCACTCACCTGGACGCGTTATTGGCCGATAGGCTTTATCGGTCTGGGGGTTTTTATCCTGTTACGTGCGGATGCTGAAACCTGGCCGAATGGCACCATGGGCTTTTGGGAGAGTATGCTGAAAAATGGTGAAATATTTCAGCACCGTATTGCAACTCTGTTAGTATTTTTACTGGGGGGAATGGAATTACGTGCCAGAATGACGAGTGATCCCGATAGTAAATTACCGTATGTCTTTCCTATTTTATGCGCGTTTGGCGGCTTGATGTTATTGACTCACTCGCATGTGGGCTTCCAGGCGAAAAGTTATTTTCTTATCCAGATTGGACATACCTTTATGGGCTTGTTTGCCTTGATTATGGCGATAGGGCGCTGGCTGGAATTAAAGCTGGATTCGCCCGGAAAGAACATCGCGGGTTTTATTTCTGTATTTGCTTTTTTTCAGATCGGCCTGATATTGATATTTTATCAAGAGCCGCTGTACTAGCTAACGTGTAATAATTAGTAGGTATTAGGAAGCGGGGATTTAGCCCCGATTGATATCTGCGGGGCTAAAGCCCCCGCTTCCAGTTAATGGTTATAATTCAATTCAAAACTGCTTTCAAAGTTCCTATGATAAAAGTAAGCCTAGTTAAATATCGCCTAACTGTACTTTTTGCACTGATATCGGTGCTATTTCAGATCCCCGCTTTTGCCAAAGACATAACTATAGAGGCACCCACAGTCAAAGATATTCTTAAGGTAGATAACGACAAAGAAGTAACGCAGGAAACGCCTAAGGAACAAGCGTCGTATGACCGACTAAATAGGGGAACGCCACGTGGTAGCGTGATGTCATTGTCGGAATCAATTAAGCAAGGGGGGCCGAATCTTGTTATGGATTTTCTGGATGGGGCCTGAAAATTTAAGTATTGAACCTACAGGGCATCTGGATGATGGCTTACCCAGCTACCGTGACCGGGTCGCTACGATAAACACTCCGGATGGGCCTGTGGATATCTTAATGCAAAGAGTCCCCGGCGATAAAAAAGGTGACCATATATGGAAAGTTTCTAACCGTACGGTTATGGAGATCCCCAGGCTGTATGAACTATATGGTTATGGTGAACTGGGAGATAAACTTTCTACGCTGATACCTGAATTTAAGGGGCTTGCTTTTCAGCCATGGCAAATGGTGGTATTGATAGGTATTGTAGTTGTTGCCTATCTCATTGCCTGGTTTTTGACATGGCTAGGCAGCTTATTTCTAAAACGCAGTAAATCATCCAGGTCAGAACAGCGACCGCTGAGAATCATGGAAACGGAGCTTAGCGAAGTGGTGATTTTTAGTCCCTGATAGGCGACAGGGCAATTCGCTGATTCGACGTGTGCTAGCAGCACGCGAGAGGAGCAAGAATTGCATTCCGAATAGCCGTCCAGCCAGTGAGGTAGTAATGACGAAGCGGCTTTTGTGCGTAGTCGTTGCGGACGCAGGGCGTTCAGGGCATTTCCCATCCGCTGCGTAGGTGAACGAATTATGGCGACAGGAGTCCCAGAATTTCGTGAGGTAGCATGGCGCGCCTGAGAGGTTTTTGCAGGGTCCTGTTCGCTTTATGATTCTGGTCATAATCTTTAGGAACTATTTTTACTTAACTGAAGTTTCCCAATTATTAAGTAGCTGAAATACACAATGCTGGTGTATCGAGGTTTATTTTAGGTGGTTTTGCCATGTTTATCATCAGTGTTCCCATTGAAAGAAGAAGTACCTAAACAAAGCAGCCTATAACCTACCTGAAGGTAGCACCACTCGAATATTTCCATCTTTTTGATTTTAATCACTTATAACAGCAAATAGGCACTCTGTAGGCACCGTAAAAAAACAACGAATAATTTCAAATAAAGCTTGCAATTGCCGAAAAAAATTTTCTAAAAATTTCCGTTTTAATCGCCTCATAAACGGATATCACCCATGCTTAAAGAGCTACCACTCTCTGAACATATTCACCAACACTGCAATGAAAGTATGGAACGTGCCCTGTTAGCAGAGCGTCATCCTTTGTGGGCTCGTTCATGCCCAGAGTTGAAGGATATCGACTTTATTCGCCTTGGGTTATTACGCTGTATCAGTGTAGTCGATAGTGGCCGCCATTTCCTCCAAACCAATGAACAGATTTATGGCCAGCTGCTTCCCCACTCAACGTATTTTAAATCACTGAAGTCGCATAGACGAACAAGTATGCTTGAGGCATTTGAACAGCAGAGCTATCATCTTCACGCTGAAACACTGCTATCGCAAGGCATTGATTATCTTAAAGCATTCCCAGAACTTGACGAATACACCATAGAAGCAGCGGATGGACATTTTATTGATCATGCCTGCCATACTGAAAAAAACAGCAAGGGGAAAGTTTATGCGGCCGGGGGGATTTACGCGTTGAATCTCAGAAGTGGGTTGCTCAGATTTCTTTGTCTGGTGACAAACGGAACTCAGAGGCATCAAGAAATACCTGTGTTACGAGATCATATTGAAAAGCAAAACAAGGGAAATAACAGCTCTCAGAAACATCTCTATAGTTTCTCAGATAAATAATTTCCAAATTTGGAGCGCTTAAACTTAGGCGGTAACAACGAAATCTTCCCGCAATTTTTGCATAACACAAATCACTTTACTGGCATCATACATATAAGTGTTAAAAGTTTGCACAACTGAATCATGAAGATCTTCAAAAGTTTTAAAATACTTCATATGAGTCGAATCGCGTTTCGTATTTTTCCATAATTTCTCAATCGGATTAAAATCCGGCGAGAACGCAGGGAGACGTTCTACTGTCAAACGATCTACATTAGCTAACTTAAATTCCTTAATAACACCGCTTCCATGATACGGGGCACCATCTTCCGCTGCCAGCCATGGAGAGCGAAAGCGAGGGCTGGTAGTCCCCAGAAGGCGTAGGGCCGTTGTTTTGTCGGAATCGTAGCGCTAGCGTAGGTGTAGACAAAATAAAAGGCATTCCGAAACGCCGTCCAGTCATTTGAGGGAGTGTTACGAAGCCAGCACCGAGTTTACGATGGTAATGGCGAAGTGGCACGTACGCAGGACGTCTGGGGCGCCGAAGGCATTAGTGGTCGCGTTAAGTTTTTGCCGCTTGCTTGGGCTGGGATGCCCAAAACAAGCTTTCGCAAAAATAGCGACTCCCCGCAATTAGAATAATCTTGCCTTTATAATAAGCCAGCAATTGTGTTAAAAACTCAACATAGCTTTCACCATTAAAACGCCCAGATGTTTCAGCGTGTTGTAATATCATTGGCTTATAACTCTCGATTAAGACGTTGTCGGCAATAGAATATATCGCTTCCATAAAAAGCTTCTGTGTTGGATATTTCTCATTTTTTAAGCTTTTAAGAATAGCTAAAAATTCTTGAGGCAGCCCAGCTTCTTTTAAAAGTCTAAGTGACTTTGGTTTTATCTCATAAGCCAATGATTCTCGGTATTGAAAACTCCCTCCTTCGAGTTCGATCGTACCAAACATTTTCAACCCTTTTCGAATCCCTGATGTTTTCACTGTGGGTTGCTCTCCTATTGGAGCCCAGGTTCGTGCCAATGAACCCCACATAGCAAATGACACCTCATCACCGAATAAAACGACACTCTCGCTGAAAATCAGGGAAACGTAGCCTAAGCGAAGTGATGATTTTTAGTCCGCGATAGCCGTAGGGTCGTTGTTTTGTCGGAGTCTGAGCGTTAGCGAAGGTGGAGACAAAATAAAAGGCCATCCGACACGGCGTCAAGTCATTTGGAGCCTATGTTCCGACCCCTTGTTGGGTCGGGACGAGGTGACGAGGACGAATCGGGGCCGCCGGAGGCATAAGTGGTCGCGTTAAGTTTTTGCTGCTTGCTTGGGCTGGGATGCCCAAAACAAGCTTTCGCAAAAATAGCGACTCCCCGATTTCTTCTACCGCCTTTTCCATAATGGCAGGCAATGTTTCTTCCAGCCACGTTTTTCTTTCAAGCTCGTACTTTTCTTCTTCTTGGCGATCAGTCACAAAACGAGCTTTTTGATAACTGAAGCCCAGTTTTTTCATTAGGCTTGATAAGATAGTTCAAGTTATAACGAACTTCAAATTTTAACCAAATAAGCTCGGCAATCATCGCAGTATTCCATATTCCACAATGAAATCCATTGTCTTCTGGGCCTTTCTTTATCAACTCAACCAATTTATTTTTCTGGTCTTTAGTTAACTTTGACTTCCGACCACGTCCTTGATAGTGTTGCCCTATTAACCAACCGACACCTTTATGCATGAATGTTTTCAGCCAATTTATAATGGTTTTTTCACAGACTCCCATTAGGCGTGCTATTTCTTTGATTCCCATGCATTCACTGAACCAGAGTAGAGCTTGAGTTAATCGATATAAACAAATATTACTTAGCTTGAGAGCTGTCGCCATATTTTTTTTAGTCGGTCTACAATTGACTTTGAAAAAGTGAGGGATACCATTTTTGACTGTTTCCGTTAGTGTTGGGACGAAAATTATAAGCCAGTTTCCCCTCTGTCGTTTTTGTTTGTTCGGAAATTAATTTTCTGAAAGTCTATATGTCTACGATAAAGCCGTCACCGACTTTGTCTGGTGGGATCGGCAGAAACGACATGCTAATTACATGATTTCAATGCTAAAAGAAAATTCAATTGCGACTCTGGTTGAGTCTATCCCTTTTGACTCCCGCCATGAGATCAATACAGGGGTTGAAGCATACAGTGTGTACGAAAACAAGGGCATCAAATTTAACGTGGTGGATTACCGTGATCCAGAAACCGGAAAACTTCACCGGTTTGTGACAACCTTGCCAATGACTATTAACCCTGGAACCATTGCCATGCTGTATTTCAAGCGATGGACGATTGAAAAGACATTCAATAACTGAAGTTTCCCAATTATTGAGTAGCTGAAATACACAATGCTGGTGTATCGAGGTTTATTTTAGGTGGTTTTGCCATGTTTATAGCAAACCCCTACTTAATTCCCCTTAGGCAATAGCATTTGAAACGAATGAAAAGACTGTTTTTTTCATATAGTTGTAGCATAGTTTTAATTTTACCATAAATAATTATTGGGAAACTTCAGCATTTAAGCAGTAACCAGTTTACCCTTAAACTCGATGTTCAAGTTTTTGATATTGAGAAGGTAAAATCAGGTATTCTGAGGTTGTTGTAATTTTATCGGTGTAATCCCATGTTAATGAATGCCCCAGCCACCTTTATCCAAAGCTATATTGACGATTTAAATGATGCGCTCAATCAGCTAAAACCCGGAGCCGCTTTGACACGGATTCAAGCCGCTTGGTTGGGCACTTGTTTAACGTGCATACTGCTAATGAACTCTGTTTGCTGGGCTAAGTTTGAGCGAGCAAGCCTTGGAGATTGCAAAGTAGCCGCATTATCCTGGGTGTTTCGTAAAGCAAGTATACCCTGGGACTGGTTGCTACGGTTGAGTGTGGTCTTAATTTTAAAACGTTATGGCATTACTGAAGGTGTGTTGGCCTTTGATGAATCAGACCGAGCACGATCTAAGTCTACAAAACGTATTTATTCGGGGAGTCGCTATTTTTGCGAAAGCTTGTTTTGGGCATCCCAGCCCAAGCAAGCAGCAAAAACTTAACGCGACCACTTATGCCTCCGGCGGCCCCGATTCGTCCTCGTCACCTCGTCCCGACCCAACAAGGGGTCGGAACATAGGCTCCAAATGACTTGACGCCGTGTCGGATGGCCTTTTATTTTGTCTCCACCTTCGCTAACGCTCAGACTCCGACAAAACAACGGCCCTACGGCTATCGCGGACTAAAAATCTTCACTTCGCTAAAGCTCCGTTTCCAGGATTTTCAGCGAAGGTTTACAAGCAGAAACACAAAGGCTCCGGCGGGTATGTTAATGGACAAACGATAGTATTATTGCTGCTAGTTACCTCATCCATTACAGTGCCTGTCGGTTTTTTCTTTTATATGCCGGATCCAGCCTTAAAGCAGTGGGATAAAGAAGATAAACGGTTGAAAAAGAGCGGTATAGCAAAAAAAGATCGGCCTATTAAGCCTGAACGTGACAGTGCCTACCCAACCAAAACAGAGATTGCATTAGGCTTATTAAAAGAGTTTAAAGTTGCGCATAGCCTGATTAAAATTAAAGGCGTACTGGCTGATGCGCTGTATGGTGAAAAAGCCTTTATGGACGAAGCCGCTAAAGAATCTGGAGGCTCGCAGGTGATTAGCCAATTACGTAAAAACCAAAATATTGAATATAGAGGTAGAATAAGGTCAGTCGAGAGCTACTTTAATTCGATTAACAAAGGCATTGATCAGATAATACGTGTACGTGGCGGCAAAGAGATTAAAGTGACTGTCAGCAGTGCACGATTAAAGGTGAGTTCACACAGTAAAAAACGCTTTGTCATTGCCTTAAAATATGACGGTGAAAACGACTATTTTATTCTGTGAAGTTCCCTTTTTTAATTCAATCGCTGAAAATCCTGGAAACGGAGCTTTAGCGAAGTGAAGATTTTTAGTCCGCGATAGCCGTAGGGCCGTTGTTTTTTCGGAGTCTGAGCGTTAGCGAAGGTGGAGACAAAATAAAAGGCCATCCGACACGGCGTCAAGTCATTTGGAGCCTATGTTCCGACCCCTTGTTGGGTCGGGACGAGGTGACGAGGACGAATCGGGGCCGCCGGAGGCATAAGTGGTCGCGTTAAGTTTTTGCTGCTTGCTTGGGCTGGGATGCCCAAAACAAGCTTTCGCAAAAATAGCGACTCCCCAATTCTATATAATATCTTTCTTCAGGACATAGGTGTGTATAGCTCATTTGTAGCCTCTGTAAATTGTTTGGTAGCTGTTTACTTTACACCTATCGCTGAAAATCAGGGAAACGGAGCCTAAGCGAAGTGATGATTTTTAGTCCGCGATAGCCGTAGGGCCGTTATTTTGTCGGAGTCTGAGCGTTAGCGAAGGTGGAGACAAAATAAAAGGCCATCCGACACGGCGTCAAGTCATTTGGAGCCTATGTTCCGACCCCTTGTTGGGTCGGGACGAGGTGACGAGGACGAATCGGGGCCGCCGGAGGCATAAGTGGTCGCGTTAAGTTTTTGCTGCTTGCTTGGGCTGGGATGCCCAAAACAAGCTTTCGCAAAAATAGCGACTCCCCGAGTCTTGTCTTAATTCAACAGGTGTTAGTCTAGCCAATACTTGCAGAGGGTTATGCACTTATTATACGAATTCAGGTATTTTTATTGAGTACAATATTTATGTTATGGAGTACATTTTCTAGTGCAGGTGTTCTGAATCCAGATTGTACAGCAAAAAAAGCTATTGAAAGTGCAGCGATGAAGGCTGCAGTAGGTGTTGGAGGTCGTTGTTCAGCAGCCGAAGCGGCTAAAGATACACTGGGTATTAAAGATAAGAAGCATAAGAACAAGAAGAATAAAAAGAATAAAAAGAATAAAAAGGATTAAGCATACCTCATCTCGGTCGCTGAGTTTGGAGCCTTATTAGCAAGTAATGGAGTAATGGGTGGCAGGGTCGACAGGGCCTTAATCTTGCGGGTGAAAGCCTTGTCGTATCAATTCATTTTGTCAAATTAATTACTGAAGTTTCCCAATAATTATTTATGGTAAAATTGAAACTATGCTACAACTATATGAAAAAAATAGTCTTTTCATTCGTTTCAAATGCTATTTCCTAAGGGGAATTAAGTAGGGGTTTGCTATAAACATGGCAAAACCACCTAAAATAAACCTCGATACACCAGCATTGTGTACTTCAGCTACTCAATAATTGGGAAACTTCAGTTATAGAATAGGCCTACGCGAAAGGCACTGAAATCTCTACAATCGTAAAACCGTAGTGACTGACTCTCTCCAATTAAGAGTAGGGCGGTGGTCAGTTGCTCAGCCGTGCATAAATGACCGTGATGAAAGCGCGTTATAGCCATGAGTGGCAAAAATATTTTTGATGATCAAAAAAGTTATTTTATAAAACAACTTCTCTCAGCATACGCTTCAGCTTCCTTCAGGCGGGTGCGTAAGTCTTTAGATTGCTTTGGATCGCGAAAAACTGCGCCATTTTCACCGGGTGTGCTGCGTAGCATTGTAAAGGTTGATGCGGCTTCGTATTCTGCAAAGCTCAGTTTCTCGGCGATCTTGTCGATTTTACATCCACAGGCATACTGGGTCACATAATCCAGTCTGCCGCCGTGTTTGGCGATACAGTTAAATACATATTCAACGCGGTCTCGGGTTGGGTAATCATTGGTGACAACAGTACCTGTTTCAGTCGGTTCACTATTGGTTTTTTTGTTTGATGTTGTCGAGCAGCCGGTTGTTAAGATTGTGCTTAGGGCAATGGCGCTTAAGGAAATAATTTTTTTATTCATAATGTTATAAGCCGAAGGTAAATCAAGGTAAAATATAACATTATTTTATCACTGTTTTTTATCATTAGGATTATTAATGGATATTTTTCAAGCTATAGCTTTAGCTGTTTTACAGGGACTGACTGAATTTTTACCGATTTCTAGCTCGGCGCATTTGATTTTATTACCGGTAGTAGCGGGCGGGGAAGATCAGGGGCTGGCTTTTGATGTGGCAGTGCATGTAGGGACATTAACGGCTGTTGTGGTTTATTTTCGTAAAATTTTGGCAAAAATCATTGTTGCATGGTTTGGCTCTTTGGCAGGAAAGGGGTTTAATGAGGAGGCAAAGTTAGCCTGGTATGTCGGGCTGGGAACTATTCCAGTGGGTCTGGTTGGGATTAGTTTATCGGATGCTACGCAGGAGGCATTACGTTCGCCTTTAGTTATTGCTGCAGCAACCATTGTGTTTGCTGTATTGCTGTGGTGGGCTGAAAAGCGGGCAAAAGAGCAACATGAGATTATTAGCTGGTGGGATGCAGTGATGATTGGTTTATTCCAGGCTGTTGCTCTTATTCCAGGTACGTCACGCTCGGGCATTACGATTACTGCAGGCTTGTTATTGGGATTAACGCGCGAGTATGCGGCCAAATTCTCCTTTCTGCTGTCTATTCCGGTTATTGCATTAGCGGGTTCTTTGAAAGCATTGGAGTTGTACCAGTCTGGTATAGCCGTTAACTGGAATTTTATGTTTATTGGTGCGGGTGTATCGGCAATCGTTGCTTATCTAAGCATTTCGTGGTTTTTAAGGCTACTGGACAGAATCGGCATGATGCCGTTTGTCTGGTATCGCCTGGTATTAGGTGTCGTCTTGATCGGTGTATTTGCCGGACAGGCGTAGTAGCACAATAACGGCACCCGCGCCGCCTTCTTTCTGGGCGGCGGAGAAAAAAGCCTGTACTTCCTGATGTTGCCTTAACCAGATATTAATGTCATTCTTTAATACGGGTAAATTATTTTCCGAGCGGTAGCCTTTGCCATGAATAATGCGTACACAACGGCAACCATCTTGCTCGCAATAATGCAGGAATTTGAGCAGTTCTCGCATGGCTTCTGCGCTGGTTAGGCCGTGCAAGTCCAGTTCGGCATCGAGTCCATAATGACCGCGACGCATTTTCTTCAGGACATTCTTTTGTAATCCGGATGCGGTATAGCTAAAAGTATCTTCTGCGTGTAATGCATCAACAGCTTCAGTATGTGCAAGGCTTAGCTTATCAGCAATGTGCAGGTTTTTTTTCTGTGGGAAGGGTTGGGGTTTTTGTGTGGGTACGATGCTACGTTTATCCGATTTAATAGGTGTCACTTTGCCTATGGCCTCAAGGAAGAGATCGCTATCTGGTTTTTTTCTGATTTGTCTGTCACGTTAGTATTTAACTGAATTTATTGCTAATATTAACACTTTTATGGCTGAAGTTTCCCAATAATTATTTATGGTAAAATTGAAACTATGCTACAACTATATGAAAAAATAGTCTTTTCATTCGTTTCAAATGCTATTGCCTAAGGGGAATTAAGTAGGGGTTTGCTATAAACATGGCAAAACCACCTAAAATAAACCTCGATACACCAGCATTGTGTATTTCAGCTACTCAATAATTGGGAAACTTCAGTTTTATGGGTCGTAATAAAAAAATGCATATTCTGCTGAGTAATGATGATGGATATTTAGCGCAAGGGCTTATTGCGCTGGCTAATGGACTGCAATCCTTTGCAGATATTTCAGTAGTTGCACCCGATAAAAACCGCAGTGCGGCAAGTAATTCCTTAACACTGGAAATGCCCTTACGTGCCCATCAAACTGATAATGGTTTTATTAAAGTCGATGGTACGCCGACAGATTGCGTACATCTGGCAATAACCGGCTTATTAGATAACGAGCCCGATATGGTTTTTGCCGGAATTAACCATGGCGCTAATCTGGGTGATGATGTGTTATATTCAGGCACTGTCGCGGCGGCAACCGAAGGGCGTTTTTTAGGCTTGCCTGCTGTTGCCATTTCCATGGTGAGCAGCGACCCGCAGTATTTTGATACGGCTGTTAAAGTCGCAGTGAACATTTTACAGCGCTTGCTGGAGCAGCCTTTGGCAAAGGATGTACTGTTAAATATTAATGTGCCTGATCTTCCCTGGTCTGAAATAAAAGGCTTTCAATCGACTCGCCTGGGTCAGCGGCATAAGGCAGAGCCGGTTATTAAAACCTCGGATCCACGCGGTAGAACAATCTACTGGGTAGGGCCTCCAGGCGCTGAACAGGATGCCGGACCAGGCACCGATTTTTATGCAGTAGCTCAGGGCTATGTCTCTGTGACTCCATTGCAACTGGATTTAACGCGTTATGATACACTTGATACATTAAAGGCATGGCTGCCTTGATAAACCTTGAAACCGCAGTTGACCGCTACATAACATTGTAAACTGCTGACTATTAAAAATAATGATCGTAAAAACTCGTTACCTGTTGGGTGAGTGTCCACTGCTGCAAAGTTTTGTAAATAAATCTGTGCACGAAATCCTGCGTTACAGCTCTTGCCAAGGGCTACAGCTATTGCCTGCGAGCTGTGCTCTGACTTTCATGCACAGATTTTCCATAAATTCAGTGTTCAACTGCGGTTTCTAGGATGAACTCTAGACAAGGCATAGGCATGACATCCCGGCGCACGCGTGAGCGCATGATTAATCGCTTGATTGAGCAGGGTATTAGTAGTCATAAAATTCTGGATGCGATGCGCAATGTGCCCAGGCATTTATTTATGGATGATGCTTTAGCTAGTCGTGCTTATGAAGACACTGCGCTGCCTATCGGCCATGGACAAACTATTTCGCAGCCGTATATTGTTGCCAAAATGACTGAATTATTAATCGATCAGCGGCAGTTAAAAAATGTACTCGAAATTGGTACCGGATGTGGTTATCAGACAGCGGTCTTAGCCGACTTGATTGAGCATGTGAATACGGTGGAGCGTATTTACCCCTTATACAAACAGGCAAAAGACAGACTATGGGAGTTAGATATACGCAATGTCAGCTATTTGCATAGTGATGGCGGATGGGGGTGGGAGGCAAAGGCACCATTCGATGGTATTCTTGTTGCTGCAGCACCGCCAGAAATTCCTGAGAAGTTACTAGAGCAATTGGCTGTCGGAGGAATTATGCTGATTCCTATCGGTCGTGAGCGCGGTGTACAGGAATTGCAGAGAGTGGTACGTACTGAGTCAGGTTATGAAATAGAAAGCCTGGAGCCAGTGAGCTTTGTGCCGTTTTTATCGGGCAGGAGTTAAATTATAAGCCTGTAAAATAGGATTTAATCACTGAAGAAACGCTGAATCCATAATCCTGGAAGTATGAACTTGGTGGCGTATTGCTGACGCTGAAAATCAGGGAAACGGAGCCTAAGCGAAGTGATGATTTTTAGTCCGCGATAGCCGTAGGGCCGTTGTTTTGTCGGAGTCTGAGCGTTAGCGAAGGTGGAGACAAAATAAAAGGCCATCCGACACGGCGTCAAGTCATTTGGAGCCTATGTTCCGACCCCTTGTTGGGTCGGGACGAGGTGACGAGGACGAATCGGGGCCGCCGGAGGCATAAGTGGTCGCGTTAAGTTTTTGCTGCTTGCTTGGGCTGGGATGCCCAAAACAAGCTTTCGCAAAAATAGCGACTCCCCGCAATTAACTGATATCATCAAGAGCTGACAGTGCTTCAGTTAAACTGCTAACAGGAAAAATCTGTAGTCCAGGGATGGTCTTTTTAGGGGCGTTAGCTTTGGGGATAATGGCCTTTTTAAAACCATGTTTTGCAGCATCATTTAAGCGAGCATAACCATTGGCAACCGGTCTAATTTCACCATTTAAGCCAAGCTCGCCAAAGAAAAAACTATCGTGTGGCACAACCGTATCTTTCAGGCTGGAAACAATGCTGATCAGGATAGCGAGGTCAGAACTAGTCTCGGTTACTTTTATACCGCCCACGACATTGGCGTAGATTTCATCACTAGCAGTGAATATTCCACCGTGACGGGTTAAGATTGCCAGTAACATAGCGAGCCGGTTTTGATCAAAGCCTACGGCTAATCTGCGTGGATTGCCGTATTGGCATTCGGTGACTAATGCCTGTATTTCAACTAGTAATGGACGAGTACCTTCCCATAAAACGGTGACGACACTGCCCGGTGAGGGTTTTTCAGTACGGTTTAGAAACATTGCAGACGGGTTTTTAACTTCTTTTAGTCCGCTGCCATCCATAGCAAAAAAACCTAATTCGCCAACACTGCCAAAGCGGTTCTTATCTGCACGCAGTACTCTGAATCGGGCATCATCAGTGGAGGCAAGGATAAGCTGGGTGTCAACGATATGACTTAAGGTCATAGGCCCTGCAAGGGACTGATCCTTAGTCACATGTCCTACCATAAATACCGAGACCGCATTTTTTTTTGCGTATTGAGTAAGGTAGCTGGCTGATTCTTTAACCTGGGAAACTGAGCCCGGAGTGGATTCTGATGTGTGCGTATGCATGACCTGAATAGAGTCGATTACCAGAATTTTGGGCTGAATTTCATCCAGTGTATTGCAAATACTTTGCACCGAGGTTTCTGTTAGCATATGAATTTTATTCAGCGGTAAACCCAGGCGAATGGCACGTTCAGCAATCTGTTGCAAAGATTCTTCACCTGAGACATACAAGACGCTGATCTGCTGGTCTGCAAGTTTAGCGATAACCTGTAAGAGTAAGGTGCTTTTTCCTGCGCCTGGGCTGCCGCCTATCAACACCATGCTACCGCGTACAATGCCACCGCCTAGTACCCGGTCAAACTCGGAAATGCCTGTTGCCAGACGCTCAGTTTTCGCCAGGGTAACTTCAGAGAGCAATTGTACGGTGCTTTTTGTGCCGCTATACCCCAGATGTTGTGTGCTGCCTGTATCATTACCCAGGCGTACTTCCTTAATTGTGTTCCAGGCTTTGCAGGCACTGCACTGGCCTGCCCAGCGGGGTGAGCCAGCACCACAATCTGTGCATACAAATGCAGTTATTTTTTTTGCCATGGATTGTTTTATTATGATGTAGGGTCGCGCTCATTATGCATTACCAGCAGGCTAAAGCGCCATTCTGCAAATGATGAATTTTTCAGGGAGATATATAAAAGGCAATGTAAATTAACAGCAGTGCATTAGTGCAATAAGCTTTCTATCCAGTAATGCTCTATTTGCCAGATTAAGCTTAACGAAATGGCTTGGCGCTGAGATATCATCTTGATCAATATGTTCGCACCGGAAACTTACCTCATTGTCAACCGCATGACTAATTGATAAGTTCATTACTATCGGAGGGGTATCAGCTATAGTTTCTCAGATAAATAATTTCCAAATTTGGAGCGCTTAAACTTAGGCGGTAACAACGAAATCTTCCCGCAATTTTTGCATAACACAAATCACTTTACTGGCATCATACATATAAGTGTTAAAAGTTTGCACAACTGAATCATGAAGATCTTCAAAAGTTTTAAAATACTTCATATGAGTCGAATCGCGTTTCGTATTTTTCCATAATTTCTCAATCGGATTAAAATCCGGCGAGAACGCAGGGAGACGTTCTACTGTCAAACGATCTACATTAGCTAACTTAAATTCCTTAATAACACCGCTTCCATGATACGGGGCACCATCTTCAATTAGAATAATCTTGCCTTTATAATAAGCCAGCAATTGTGTTAAAAACTCAACATAGCTTTCACCATTAAAACGCCCAGATGTTTCAGCGTGTTGTAATATCATTGGCTTATAACTCTCGATTAAGACGTTGTCGGCAATAGAATATATCGCTTCCATAAAAAGCTTCTGTGTTGGATATTTCTCATTTTTTAAGCTTTTAAGAATAGCTAAAAATTCTTGAGGCAGCCCAGCTTCTTTTAAAAGTCTAAGTGACTTTGGTTTTATCTCATAAGCCAATGATTCTCGGTATTGAAAACTCCCTCCTTCGAGTTCGATCGTACCAAACATTTTCAACCCTTTTCGAATCCCTGATGTTTTCACTGTGGGTTGCTCTCCTATTGGAGCCCAGGTTCGTGCCAATGAACCCCACATAGCAAATGACACCTCATCACCGAATAAAACGACACTCTTTTCTTCTACCGCCTTTTCCATAATGGCAGGCAATGTTTCTTCCAGCCACGTTTTTCTTTCAAGCTCGTACTTTTCTTCTTCTTAGCGATCAGTCACAAAACGAGCTTTTTGATAACTGAAGCCCAGTTTTTTCATTAGGCTTGATAAATAGTTCAAGTTATAACGAACTTCAAATTTTAACCAAATAAGCTCGGCAATCATCGCAGTATTCCATATTCCACAATGAAATCCATTGTCTTCTGGGCCTTTCTTTATCAACTCAACCAATCTATTTTTCTGGTCTTTAGTTAACTTTGACTTCCGACCACGTCCTTGATAGTGTTGCCCTATTAACCAACCGACACCTTTATGCATGAATGTTTTCAGCCAATTTATAATGGTTTTTTCACAGACTCCCATTAGGCGTGCTATTTCTTTAATTCCCATGCATTCACTGAACCAGAGTAGAGCTTGAGTTAATCGATATAAACAAATATTACTTAGCTTGAGAGCTGTCGCCATATTTTTTTTTAGTCGGTCTACAATTGACTTTGAAAAAGTGAGGGATACCATTTTTGACTGTTTCCGTTAGTGTTGGGACGAAAATTATAAGCCAGTTTCCCCTCTGTCGTTTTTGTTTGTTCGGAAATTAATTTTCTGAAAGTCTATAGTTGCAGAGTCAGGGTATACAGGGTGTCCAGATTATGTGCTTCCCAGGTATTCTGAAAGCCCAGCAGGCAACCGTGCAGGCAAATATCGATAAGTTCACACGGGTACTCAACATCGTCATGACTTAGAAGCGCGATAGCGCCGTCAAAAATAGTGTGGAACTGCTGCAGGTCTTTATCAGGTTTCATGATTTAACAGTCCAGATGAATTGCATGGGAATATGGTTGATAAATATAATATCGTTATTTTGTAATAATACGGCAGTATCAGTTAACCCACTATTATTAATTTTGATATTGTCATTTGGTTCCAGAAGTGAGGCAAAATAGCCCTCTTTTCTACGGGTAATGACAAGGATGCCTACCTCTTTATGGCCTATGCGAGTCATGTTTTTTTTCAGCGATACGACATGACCAATATGCTTACCCGCCATGATTTGTAAATTTGCTTCAGGGAACATGCCTTGTTTTACCGATGCCTGTATAGCAGCACTGGATTTAGAACCGGGAAAAGTAGTCTTTGTTTCTGCAGGGTTGAATACGATGCGGTGCTTGCCTATGGTAATTATGTCGCCATCTTGCAAATTATGTTTGCTATGGCGGACACCATTGATAAGCAGAGGAAAGTCAGCATTGAGCTGCTTAATAATATTTTCAGTGTCATGCAGGATAACGGCTGCATGTGCGGGTGCAAATGCCAGGCTATCAATATTTAAGTCATTGCTTTCATCACGGCCTATATGCACTACACCTGACTCAAATGTCGCGGTGTGGATAGGGTTATCATTATAGAAAACGCAAAATTTCGCCATTTTTTTTAGAAATAGTGTTCAATTACATTTAGTATAGACAATATTATGCAGTATTCGGGGAGTCGCTATTTTTGCGAAAGCTTGTTTTGGGCATCCCAGCCCAAGCAAGCAGCAAAAACTTAACGCGACCACTTATGCCTCCGGCGGCCCCGATTCGTCCTCGTCACCTCGTCCCGACCCAACAAGGGGTCGGAACATAGGCTCCAAATGACTTGACGCCGTGTCGGATGGCCTTTTATTTTGTCTCCACCTTCGCTAACGCTCAGACTCCGACAAAACAACGGCCCTACGGCTATCGCGGACTAAAAATCATCACTTCGCTTAGGCTACGTTTCCCTGATTTTCAGCGGTTGAAAAAAACATTTTACAGGTTCATCTACATGGCAAAAAAGTTTATTGTATTGCTTAGCGCTATGCTTATTAATCAGGTAAAAATTTAACCTGGGTAATCGCGTGCTTATTACGTGAAATAATCTCTAAGTGATGGTCATGCAATATCAAGTTTGTGCCAATTTGAGGGATCGTTTCCAGAAACTCGATAATTAAGCCATTAATAGTTTTTGGGCCCTCGGTGGGTAGGTTCCAGTGCGTAATACGATTGAGTTCGCGAATGGTTACGCTACCATCAACCAGGTAACTGCCATCAGAATATTTTCTAACATCTGCCTCTTCGGTCATGATTTCGCCGACGATGCCTTGTAATAGATCATCCATACTGACCAGTCCTTGCACATCACCATATTCATCTACCACCAGGCCAATGCGCAATTTGTCTACATTAAAGCTCTGGATTTGCTTGTGTAAGGGGGTGGTTTCGGGGATGAAAATCGGCGTAATCAGATTGTTAGTGATATCTTGCTTAGTGATATCTTGCTTAGTGAAACTTTCGGTATTAAATAGCTGGGTAAGAATTGTGCGTAAATGTAAAAAGCCAATGACCCGGTCTATGCTTTCTTTATAAACCGGTAGGCGTGTATGCGGACTACTTTTTAACTGTGAAATAATCTCATCCAAGGGATCTTCAATATTAATGCCGATAATTTCATTACGCGGGGTCATGATATCTTCGACAGTCGCATTTTCCAGATCAATAATGCCCAGCAGGATATTTTTATATCTATCCGGCATAATCGAGTCAGTTTCTGCAACGATACTCTTAAGTTCGTCTTTATTAAGAGTTACATGATTATGTTCACTCGCCTTTATGCCAAAAATGCGTAACAGGCCATTGGCAATCAGATTAACGAAGCATACGATAGGATAAAATATTTTTAACAGTGGGGTATAAACCCACGAAGCGGGAAATGCCAGGATTTCAGGTCTTAGAGCCGCAAGGGTTTTCGGAGCAACCTCGGAAAAGATCAATACTACCAGGGTTAGAATACCTGCAGCTAATGCGATACCTTCATCGCCCATCAGGCGCATACCGATAATGGTGGCCAGTGAGGAAGCAAGAATATTAACGAAGTTATTACCTAACAGGATTAGGCCTAGTAGGCGGTCGGGGCGTTTTAATAATCGCTGAGCTTTTTTTGCGCTTTTATGACCTTGCTTTACCAGGTGTTGCAACCGATAACGATTCAGGGTCATTAAGGCGGTTTCAGAGCCGGAGAAAAAAGCGGAAAGTACGAGTAATGCGGCGAGTACACTAAACAGTATACTAAGAGGAATGTCGTTCAAAAGGGGATATAGAGTTAGTTAAGTTGCGTATAGTTTCTACCAAGCAAAAATAATGTCAAGCTTCAGGTGTTGAAAATTTTTGATATCTTGAAATTATTACTCAGTTTATCTTAGATTTTGTTATTAACTTTATGAAATACCAGCTTTCGCTGAAAATCATGGAAACGGAGCTTAGCGAAGTGGTGATTTTTAGTCCCTGATAGGCGACAGGGCAATTCTCTGATTCGACGTGTACTAGCAGCACGCGAGAGGAGCAAGAATTGCATTCCGAATAGCCGTCCAGCCAGTGAGGTAGTAATGACGAAGCGGCTTTTGTGCGTAGTCGTTGCGGACGCAGGGCGTTCAGGGCATCTCCCATCCGCTGCGTAGGTGAACGAATTATGGCGACAGGAGTCCCGGAATTTCGTGAGGTAGCATGGCGCGCCTGATGATTGAACCATTGCGTAACTGCGGGTGTACATAGGTAATTTTGCCCGAAATTTCTGCTTTAGACTCCAGCAATATATCGGGTTCAACTGTACCAAAGCCTAGAATGGCAGGTCTAAGCGTATAAGGCTTTACTTCGATAATATTAACCGGAGTGACCAGTCCAGCGCTAGGTTCGTGCTCCATCTTAGGTTGTAATTTAACGATAGCAACTGCAAGAATTAGACATGCAATCAATGCGATAGGAAAAAAACGGCGCTGGGTAAGGTCAGTAAACAATGGCATAGGCATATTTGAAGAGTGGGGTTATGTAGTCACAGGCTACATAAGAGTACCCTAATGATTGACAGTATAACACTGCTTGTAAAATGCGCACCGTTGTCGGTGATGCGCTTTGTTCCTCAGCACACCCTATAAGTTTCGGGGGTTCTTTGATCGCCAATTTAAAGTGGGGTATAAAATACCTGAAGTTTCCCAATTATTGAGTAGCTGAAATACACAATGCTGGTGTATCGAGGTTTATTTTAGGTGGTTTTGCCATGTTTATAGCAAACCCCTACTTAATTCCCCTTAGGCAATAGCATTTGAAACGAATGAAAAGACTATTTTTTTCATATAGTTGTAGCATAGTTTCAATCGCTGTCAGCCCCGGACGGGCTGATAGTCTCCAGAAGGCGCAGGGAAATTTGCCAATCCGAAGTGCGCGATAGCGCGCGAGGGAGGCTAAAATTTTATCCCGAATAGCCGTAGAGCCATTTGTGGTAGCCATGACTGAGCTGCTTTGTGCTCAGTCTGTGGCGGACGCAGGGCGGCTGGAGCATCTCCTATTCGCTGCGTAGGTGAACGAATTACGGCGACAGGAGTCCCGGAATTTCGTGAGGTAGCATGGCGCGCCTGTTTACCATAAATAATTATTGGGAAACTTCAGTAAAATACTTTCTCAAGTTCTAATTATGCAGCGAAAACTTGATTGATAAAATGTGAAATATCAGTGATTTCTTCCAGGCAATGTGAATGTTGCATCGGGTATTCATGCCAGCTAATAGGATAGTCCATAGCCTTTAGGCGATGGAATGACTCCTTGGCAATTTGTGGATATACTACGGGGTCCATCGTGCCATGTGCCATAAAAATGGGGGTAGTATTATTCGCTGGCGCGCGTTCAGTTTTAAGCTGCTCGGTGGTTGGCATATAGGTTGATAAGGCCATAATCCCGGCGAGTTTTTGTGGGTAACGCAGGGCGGTGTGCAGGGCAATAACACCACCTTGAGAAAATCCCGTCAACAAGATGTTTTCGCTCTTAATCCCTTTATCAATCTCGCCCTGAATGATTTGTTGTAAGAGCGCGGAGGATTGGTAAATGTCATCAACAGCAACCTCTCTATCTAGGGATGCTTCGAGTATGTCATACCAGGAGCGCATCTGCATGCCGCCATTAATCGTGACAGCCTGAATTGGCGCGTTGGGAAATATGAACTTAATATGCTCTATATGATCAATGTTCAGCTCTGGAACGATGCCTTCAAAATCATGTCCGTCTGCACCCAGGCCATGTAACCAGATAATGCAGTAGCGTGGGGTAGAGGTTGCAGGTATTTCTACACAGCTTAGTGTGGTAGTCATAGTCTTTGTTAATTTGGTTTATTGGAAAGTTGAGATTTACGCTGTGCTGCGCGATCCAGAATCGCCTGTTGTTCTGCTTTATTACAATATGCCCAGTGGGTGATTTCATCCATTAAGCGAAAACAGCCCAGGCACATATCGTCATCATTCAGGCTGCAGTTTTTTATACAGGGGGATTCCAGGCTAACTTTTTGCTGGCTATTGTATAGCTGGTTGATCTGCTCTACGGCTGGCTTTGTGTCAGTATAGTTTACAGCAATAGTGTGAATTTCCGAGTCAAGCACCAGCCGTAGCGATGGATAGGAACTGACACCTAATTGCCGTGCAAAATGCCGATGTTCAGTGAGTTTTATATTCGTTGCGAGGCTTACCAGGTCATTGCTAAATTGAGTTATATCAAGACCTAATTCTGTTGCACAGTTGATTAATACAGCATTTAAGGATGGGTTTTTTGCATCCTGGTAATAGGCGCGCTGAATGGCTAGTCGCATCGGTGTGGCAAATTCGGTTGATTGATTTGTTGCCGCAATTATCGCCCGACAGGCGGGGTAGGTGGAGCGGTAAGCGGTGTTGTGTGTCCAGAAGTCAAAATTAAAGCTCACCTCGGGCACAGTGTTTTCTATTTGCTGCCATGCGTGTTGAATCATGGCCTGAGTCGCAACCGTCATCGGCGTATCTGAGTCTGCTGCTAACCCTCCGAGGATAGCTTTAAACTGAAGTTCAGCAGGCTTGTGCTGTTGCAGTATTACTAGTGATTGTTCAAAAGCATAGCACCAGCTACACATCGGGTCATATATATAATAGAGTGTGTTATCTTCAAAATGCATGGTGTTGTACTGAAATAATGCTGGTAACTATGGGTTAGATTATAACCTGTAAGCTGGACTATGTTCCCGTATTCTCGCTGTGATTTTAAGGCCGGAAATGCAGAGAAAAATAAATACGTCAGTGCCATATGGGGTAAAATTTAACAGATAAATTTAAGGAGAAGCTGAAATTCTCCTGTCGCATTTGATGAGATTTTATGAATATAAACAAACTAATCGATACCTCAAGCTTACGTGGGGATTTTTTTGGTGGATTAACTGCCGGTGTTGTGGCCTTACCTCTTGCTTTGGCATTTGGTGTGCAATCAGGTATGGGAGCCATTGCAGGAATTTATGGTGCTATTGCTTTGGGTATTTTTGCTGCCTGGTTCGGGGGTACTAATACTCAGATTAGTGGCCCCACGGGGCCTATGACGGTGGTTTCTGCTGTAGTTATTGCCAATGAAATTGAGTTGCATGGTAGCCTGGATGCCGCACTGGGAACCATTATCGCGATTTTCCTTCTGGCAGGGTTATTACAAATAGTATTAGGTGTTTTAAAAATAGGCCAATATATTCGCTATATGCCATACCCTGTGGTCTCTGGTTTTATGAGCGGGATCGGCGTGATTATTATTGTATTGCAAATTTTTCCTTTTCTAGGGCAGGTGTCTCCGAAAAAGATACCTGATATATTTACCGAGTTACCCAGTATTTTGCCGCAGGTAAATTATGAGTCTGTCGGATTGGCGATGGCAACCATTATCACGATTTACCTTTTTCCACTAGTAACCCGGCTGATTCCCAGTGCTTTAATTGCCCTGGTGGTATTAACGGCTGCTTCTACTTTTATGGGGCTGGATGTTGCTATTATCGGTAATATTCCGGAAGGTTTACCGGCCTTACATATTGACGCACTGAGTCATATCGATTTTAGTGATCCCATGCTGATTATTATCCCGGGGCTGACGTTAGCCGCATTAGGTACTATCGATTCTTTATTGACCTCTATCGTTGCGGATAATATGACTAAAACGCAGCATAACAGTAATAAAGAATTGATCGGACAAGGGATAGGAAATATGGCCAGTGCCATTATCGGAGGCATACCAGGCGCGGGAGCAACAATGCGTACCGTAGTGAATATTAATTCCGGTGGAAAGACTAAGCTATCGGGTGTTATTCATAGCTTCGCGCTATTGTTTGTACTGATTGGTGCCGGTACCTATGCAAAGCTGATTCCGCTACCGGTTTTAGCTGGAATTTTAATCACAGTAGGCATAGGGATCATAGACTACAAAGGTCTGAAGCATATTCTCCATGTGCCTAAATCAGATGCAGTGGTGATGCTGATTGTATTAACCATGACTGTATTTGTTGATTTATTGCAGGCAGTTGTAGTGGGTATGTTACTGGCTTCAATTTTGTTTATGAAAAAAATGAGTGATATCGTTGAAGATCAATCATCTACCAGTTCAGTGGATGAATTTGCACGTGAAGTCGCCTGGCTGGATGAGACTGAATTAAGTGATGATATATTACAGAAGGTCTATATTAAGCACTTTG
Organism: Bathymodiolus japonicus methanotrophic gill symbiont; assembly: GCF_019721995.1. GTDB lineage: Bacteria > Pseudomonadota > Gammaproteobacteria > Methylococcales > Methylomonadaceae > Methyloprofundus. The sequence continues at coordinate 26,386 of NZ_BLYC01000035.1, forward strand.
ATGGCCCGATCTTTTTTGGCTTCGCCACAAAGTTTCAGGAAATGACTCGAGCATTGCCAGAAATAGATGTGGTTATTATGTGTATGAAAAAAGTTCCCTATATAGACCAGTCTGGTATGTATGTGATTGAAGATGCCGTGATGGCCTTACAGGAAAGAAATATTATTGTGGTCATGACGGGCATACAGGATCAACCTAAAGACATGTTGAAGCGCATTGGTATTGTGCCTGATATGATTGCCGAACAGCATCTGTATAAAGATTTTAGTAGCTGTGTAGAAGACTTAAAGTCAGGTGAGGTATTTAAGCAGGTAGGAAAACAGGAAGATTATGCCTGGGGCATATTACACGTTGATTGAAATTTACACATCTATAGCTCTATAGAGGATTAAAGGAATAATAAATTGCATAACCTCAATCGCTTAAAATCAGGGAAACGGAGCCTAAGCGGAGTGATGATTTTTAGTCCCTGGTAGGCGACAGGGCAATTCGCTGATCCGAAGTGCGCTAGTAGCGCGCGAGGGAGGCAAGAATTGCATTCCGAATAGCCGTCCAGCCATTTGAGGTAGTCTTAACTGAGCAGGGTTTTGTGCGTAGTCGTTGCGGACGCAGGGCGACCAGGGCATCTCCCATTCGCTGCGTAGGCGAATGAATGTTGGTGACAGGAGTCCCAGAATGTTGTGAGGTAGCATGGCGCGCCTGTGATTATATATACATTTAAAATGTAAATATATCTAGTGGGGTTTGAAATGCAATTATCATCAAAATATTTACGCTTTCACACAAAGTCTGCTCTGGACGCGGTAAAGCGTGGAGAGCTGGTTGATATTACCTTTCATGGTAAGGTAGCCGCTGTTATGGTCGCTCCCGAAAGCATAGAAAAGTCAAAAAAAATGTGAGTATAGGTGATGTTTCGGGTTTTGGTATGTGGGCAGATCGTGAAGATATGACTGATGCTAGTGCTTATGTCCGGAATTTAAGAAAACCCAGGGATCAGTTTTAATGCTGATTGATATTTGTATTTTGATTAATCACTTTCGTGGCGATGCAGTTGTGATCCATTTCCTTCGCTGTCAGCCCCGGACGGGCTGATAGTCTCCAGAAGGCGCAGGGAAATTTGCCAATCCGAAGTGCGCGATAGCGCGCGAGGGAGGCTAAAATTTTATCCCGAATAGCCGTAGAGCCATTTGTGGTAGCCATGACTGAGCTGCTTTGTGCTCAGTCTGTGGCGGACGCAGGGCGGCTGGAGCATCTCCTATTCGCTGCGTAGGTGAACGAATTACGGCGACAGGAGTCCCGGAATTTCGTGAGGTAGCATGGCGCGCCTGAGCCGTAGGGCCGTTGTTTTGTCGGAGTCTGAGCGTTAGCGAAGGTGGAGACAAAATAAAAGGCCATCCGACACGGCGTCAAGTCATTTGGAGCCTATGTTCCGACCCCTTGTTGGGTCGGGACGAGGTGACGAGGACGAATCGGGGCCGCCGGAGGCATAAGTGGTCGCGTTAAGTTTTTGCTGCTTGCTTGGGCTGGGATGCCCAAAACAAGCTTTCGCAAAAATAGCGACTCCCCGAAAAATATGACGGTGAAAACGACTATCGCTATTTAGTGGCGACAGACCTGACTTGGCGCACACAAGATATTATTCAAGCCTATACGTTGAGATGGCTGATTGAGGTTTTCTTTGAGGACTGGAAGCTTTATGAAGGATGGGGGCGTGAGGCCAAACAATTAGATGAAGAGGGATCAAGCCGTGGCCTGGTTCTGAGTCTTTTGTTTGACCATTGCCTTCTCCTTCACCCAGAGCAAATAGCCCGCATTGAAAGCAAACTACCTGCGTATACCGTAGGAAGCTTACAGCGCAAGTCTCAAATGGATGTACTGCTTGAGTTCATCACGTCATTGCTAGAGTTTCCAGATCCTGGTGATAAGCTGAAAGAGTTAGGTGAATTAATAAAGGATGTGTTTCAACTGATGCCATCAGGAAAACATATGATTGGCAGAGATTTAGGGCGCTTAGGGCCAACAGCATCATTAAAGTATTGTTCTGCTGGGTGAAGGTAAGAGTTTGATGGCAATGGGATGGAAAAACTTGAACATCGAGTTATAGAGAATAGAGAATAGAGGGTAGATGAAAATATCCTCTGTCACGGATATGGGGGTTGCTCAGGGAGTTCGAAACAAGGCAGAGCTTAAATCTTAAATGAAAAACTGTTACAGCAGTTGGGTATTCAGATTATTGATCTTAATGAAGAAATATCAGTTAAAGCGCGTTTGTGGGTAAGGTCTTACGGCTTATCTCATAATTTGTATCTTGCTGATGCACTCATTGCAGCAACTGCAGCTGTCCATGGTTATCAATTGATCAGTTTCAATATGAAAGATTTTCAGTTTTTAGGTATTGAACTTGCTTCAATAGAATAGAGGAAGTACCCAAGTTCCACGTCATTGCCATTAAATTAAGGAGAGAAACACAAGATGTGCTGAGGCACGAAGCGCATCTTTCGGCTACTTGATGCGTTTCCTATCGTCAACACATCCTATATCAAAACGCTCAACTTAACGGCAGTGACGCGGAGAATGCAAACGAGCACAAAAAAGCCTCCATGCAATAACTTGCATGGAGGCTTTTTTAGCAAAGATTAAAGTATTAGATTAAATCTTGCCATCCAGACCCATCTGGAAATATTTGTGGGTGATTTTGTCCTGATTATCTAACAACCAGTCTATGCTAGGCTCATTGTTCATTGCTTTCTTAATCGCTAAAGCCGTTGCTTTACGATGAATATCAAACAAAATCTGATGATCCAGATTATCATCAGTCGCAACGCTAGGGTTTAACCAGACTGAGCAAATAATTCCTAAGTCATTGGCTTTTTCTTTCGGGATATCACCGGCACGAACGGCATCTAAAACACCGTTAGCAATCGCAGCCTGTACAGTACCCATCAAAATATTAGTATAACGGCTGTTGTTCACCGTGACTTTACTGACCATTAAGGTCACCGGGCGTACTTGAATATCCGTGTTTAAAATAGCGAATACTTTAGAGTGGCCTTTAGCCTGGTCACCCGTTAAAGTGGCTAATGCAGTTCCGACCGGACCATCTAATTCACCGATAACAATTTCAGGCTCTGCTGCCGTTCCAGCGGGGCCGCCAGCAACTAATGCTTCGCCGGTACGCAATACGATTCTATCGCTCATTTTTCTCTCCAAAAAACTTAAAGTATAATTATGTAACCCAGTAGAATAACATTTTTTAAGATTATTTTTTAGCGTTATGTCCAAACTTACAGTAAAAAATCATGATCGTAATATTGCAGGCTATCAATATATTTATCCAGTTAACTCCAGACGCTCGGGTGGCTTATCTATCGGTATTAATTTTAATACTAATAATGCCTGTAACTGGCGCTGTATCTATTGTCAGGTACCTGACTTAAGCGTAGGTGCAGCACCAGAACTGGATTTTGAATTATTAGCAATAGAATTAGCCGGTTTTTTGCAGGATGTATTGCATGGAACATTTTACCAGCGCTTTGAAATAGAGCCGGCAAGACAAATTATTAAAGACATCGCTATTTCCGGCAATGGCGAGCCAACCAGCGTGCATGAGTTCGCCAAAGCAATAGCCTTCATTACCCAAACTCTCGAGCAGGCCAATATTCCCGACCCGTTTCAATATGTATTGATTAGCAATGGCAGCCTGATGCATAAAGCCGATGTACAGCAGGGCTTGCAGTTATTTAACAAATATAACGGTCAACTCTGGTTTAAATTAGACAGCGCTACCGATCTAGGACGGGAAGCAGTGAACCATGCTGGCTTAAGTGCGCAAAAACAGCTGGATAATTTAATCAGTTCGGCAAATCTGTGTTCGACCTGGATTCAGACTTGTGTATTAGGTTTTACATCCAGCCAAGGGCAGGGTGGTCTACTAGACACACAAGAGCAGCAAGCCTATCTGGCTTTATTAGCAAAGATAATTCAGCAGGTCCCATTACAGGGCGTGATGCTATACAGCCTGGCCAGACCCTCATTACAGCCTGAGGTAAATATTATTACTAGCGCAAGCATGGATCAATTACAAAAATTTGCTGAGCAGATACGCAGCCTGAGTTTGCGAGTGAAGGTGTGTTTGTAATCGTTGCACATTTGTTGGGGAGTTGGCTAAAGCCAGCGCATCAAGCCCCAATGGATGCGCTTCGTACCTGATCATCCTATGCATGTTGCCTAAGGGACTTACATGGAATAACTTAAGCAATGGCTTGTCTTTTTATCCGTCTTCTGGGTTATAGAAGCACTTAGGTAGCTGGCTATGCAGCTGTTTCTTTGCTTTGAATACGAATAAAAATTCTGCGCCAGATGCTCAACTTATTCCGTGCGCGATCATTAATTTAATCAACGACTACGCACAAAAGCCGCTTCGTCATTCGCTGAAAATCCTGGAAACGGAGCTTTAGCGAAGTGAAGATTTTTAGTCCGCGATAGCCGTAGGGCCGTTGTTTTGTCGGAGTCTGAGCGTTAGCGAAGGTGGAGACAAAATAAAAGGCCATCCGACACGGCGTCAAGTCATTTGGAGCCTATGTTCCGACCCCTTGTTGGGTCGGGACGAGGTGACGAGGACGAATCGGGGCCGCCGGAGGCATAAGTGGTCGCGTTAAGTTTTTGCTGCTTGCTTGGGCTGGGATGCCCAAAACAAGCTTTCGCAAAAATAGCGACTCCCCGAACTACCTCACTGGCTGGACGGCTATTCGGAATGCAATTCTTGCTCCTCTCGCGTGCTGCTAGAACACGTCGAATCAGCGAATTGCCCTGTCGCCTATCAGGGACTAAAAATCACCACTTCGCTAAGCTCCGTTTCCATGATTTTCAGCGGTAGCCCGGCATTACATTAATTTATTCACTGCTAAAGGCATCAGTGTTCCCCTATCAATTGAGGCGGTAAAACTAACCTCGCCACAAGAGAGCTCATAAAGCACTGTAAAGACATTCCTGTTATTATTGCGTTTTGAACTGCCCGAATGGTATACGAGCTGATACGAGATATTCTTGCCTGGAAAAATAATGGATTCACAAAACGATCTCGTTTTTGAGCCTGTTGCTGCCTTATCTCCAGAGCCTCGCTATATTTTTTATCCGATGGATGAATCAATTCTGGCTGTTGTGTTTTTGAAATCTCTTCAAACACGAGCATTAAATTATAGCTCATTGCAGTCAGGCGCATTTGCGGAATAAGTTGAGCATCTGGCGCAGAATTTTTATTCGTATTCAAAGCAAAGAAACAGCTGCATAGCCAGCTACCTAAGTGCTTCTATAACCCAGAAGACGGATAAAAAGACAAGCCATTGCTTAAGTTATTCCATGTAAGTCCCTTAGGCAACATGCATAGGATGATCAGGTACGAAGCGCATCCATTGGGGCTTGATGCGCTGGCTTTAGCCAACTCCCCAACAAATGTGCAACGAT
>NZ_BLYC01000036.1 GCF_019721995.1 Bathymodiolus japonicus methanotrophic gill symbiont
AAAGGGACAATTGTCTGAGGAAAAAATTCCTGCTTATAAGCAATTTATGGCTTTAGCAGGATAGTTATTCCTGAAAACCAGGCTTCCTACATTTTCAACAATACTTGCGACAGAACCATGCTTGTCTCCAAGATGAATTAAATTAGATGATGAATCGCCCCCAATAAATCGGGGGCTTTGTTCACCTGCCATACTCTCAGCACAAACTGCCAAGAGCATAAGAGAGATAACTTTACTTAGTAGCATGCGCTTTTCCGTAAGGTTCATATTCAAAAGATGATGTAGGCGTTAATGTTTTTGAATCAACACTCATTAAGTTACTTCTCAATCTGTCTGGGAATATGTAATCAATCTTTCCATCTGGGTGTATTACTTCCCACGTTTGACTGAAAGACTGGATGCGCTTTTTGTGCCCGGCTTTGACAATTTCCAAGCCACCATCTAAGTAAATTGCTACGTTATCCTGTAACTTCTTTCTATTGAAATAGCTAATTGATACCGTGTTGCCACCATTCTTTATAGATTCAAGTCGCCCACTGTCACCGTACGCATAGGATTCTTCACCATCACCTAGTAACCTGCCTAGCGCATCATGCTTAAACGTCACAGGTTTACCAGCGATTGTCCCAGTGGCGAGTCTGTTTGTTTTACTTTCAACGGTAAACTTGTTAGCTCCATTCTGCAAAAGATTGTTGTTAGCATCATACTGATAGCTTAAATCAAGTGTTGGACTTTTAGCATTAACCAGTCTCTTTCTCATATCGAATGTATATTGAGTAACTTTACCATCCCGAGTTTGCGATGTTATGTTGCCCGTATTATCCCATCCGTATTTTAGTGATGAAATAACTTTATCACCTTGAGAGAATGTATCTTCTATAGAGCGACCCCAGCCATCAATGGCTCGTTTCAATGAAACAGACTTACCATAATTTATCTGCTGTGGCTTTAATGTAATGCCATAATCACTAAACCCTATAGTTGCATCTGGATTAACTGCTTTCGTCTCGCCAGCGTAAGATACGGTAGCTAATTCACCAGTCTTATTGTAACTATAAGTTACAGAAGATTTATCAGGGTAAGTCACAGATAGCGGGATAGCATTCGGGTAATAAAGGAATTCATAATCATACTGTTTTGCAGCAACATTCCATATTTTCTGGGTAATGTTCCCGTCATTGTCATAATTAACATTAATATGATTTCCTTTATCCTGAATTCCTGTGAGCCTGCCTAGGTTAAAGAACCCCTTGACCTGATCATCCCATGTGTAATGAACAGTACGTGCCATATCCCCCTCGGTGCGTGTTGCTGTTAATGCTCTTTCATGGATGTCATAAGTATAGGTATTATGTTCAATGCCTTTATTATGCACTATCAGCTTGCCCGAGCCATCCCAAGCAAATACTTCGTTACCTGAATCTGGCGTATAACTGCCAATCATTTTTCCATCAAAGTCAAAAGTGCGAGTTGATGTAAAGCCTCTGTTATCAACTTCTTTGATAATGTTTCCAAGCAAGTTTTTATAAACAGTCGACTGAGTTTTATCAGCTTCAACCTTAGTGGTGGTTCTATTGGCAGGATTGTGGATAGACTTACTTAGTATCACTGTTCCTTTTGACGCATGGGTAGGGTCATTTCCAGAGTGGGTAATGGATAATTCGCCTTCGCTATATACATGCTGGAACAAGTCTACCTGAACGCCTTTAACTTCTTTGTTCTTAACCCAACGTTTATCATAGGAAATTAGCTTTTGTTCGGCATCTTTTTCATTAAAGTAACCTGATAGTTTAGCTATTATCTGTCCTGTATTTGGATTAAGTTTTACCTCGCCGAATGTGAGTAGTTTATTTTCATTGGTTAGCTTGGTATGTTTCCAAGGTTTACCGGCCGCATTAAGATAGGATTTTGTTTCAACTGGATTTCCAGCCACCATCGCAACTCCATACTTAAACCGTCCCTCATTATCAACTGCATACCCATAACTATCTGATACCTTGCCATTGATGGTTGTCTTAACCACAGCACCGATTGAGTTAATGGTTTTATCAGTTTCTTTTCCTGAGGCGTCCTTGTAGTAAGTGGTAGCACCAAAGCGTGAATCTGTTTTAAATGATTCAGAGAATTCACCCTTAGTTCTTTTCACAACATAACCTGTATCATCATACAAATTAGTCATAACAAGTGTTTTCTTTGGGTCTTTAAATTCCCCTGTTATGTCCGTGTAATCTGCTGAGGTTGAAGAGGTAATAACATTACCCTGTGCATCATAAGTAAACTGCTTGGTGTGGTAAGCCTTGTTAGAATCTGAATACCGAAGATTAGCTGCGCTGCTCATTAACCCATCAGTTGATAGCTTAGTATATGATAGCATCAGATCATCAGTCGTTGGCACGTAAGGCACGTCATACAAATGATTACCTTTGAACTGAGTGCATTGCTTATCGCTCTTAGTACTCAACTGTCCAGTTTCCATTCCGATTATAAACGCACCTTTACCCGACACATTATTAGTATAACGCTTGCACTTGTAAAGCACGTCCCCACCGTCATAACCTTCTGTTGATGACACGTCCATTCCCCATTCATTTTCATAGGTGAATGTTTTATTTTTAACCCATGCGATAGGCGCATTAACTTGCTGGCTGTCCTGATACACGGTAGACTTTGCACCTGTTTTATAAACCATAACAACCTTAGGGCCTACATTAGGGTACTTAATATCAAAGCCCCAAGTCGTCTCGTCCTTGTTGAAAGGAATACCCGTACTAAGCTGAGAGACTGTGGTGCTTTTTATCTTGCCACGAATCGGATACGTAACGTAGTACTCCATTGACTTTAATTTATCCAGTGATGCAATGGATTCTGTTACGTTCCTATATCCTGAAAACATCCAGTCATGACGGTTATAAATAGGGAACTTATAAGTATAGTCATGCTGTCTTTTAAAACCATGCTCTGTACCATCGTCCTGATGTGTAGTGTAGGAATTAACGACCATGCGTACCTTGCTTAACAAAATGTTAGGATAGCCGGGCTGTTCAATTTTCGCATAGTCAATGAAGGGACTTACTTTTTGATAGTCGATGTTGTATGTCAGCCCAATACCATTATCAATACTTATCATTTCAAGATCAGGTGGCTTGATTGAGTTTTCATAGACTGAGATATTCACGGTACCATTTGATTGCATAACACTGATAATAGAAGCGATAGGATTATCACCCATACTGGATACTACGTTGCGAGTATGCGCTCCGAACAGAGGGGTATCTTGTGACTTAACAAACGTGTTACCGGTATGCAGGAATGTCTCAAAGTAAGTGTTGTCCTGATCTTTAGGGTCGCCAGTACCACCCATGTATTTTAGAGCATCCGGCTGACCATCCCCATTTATATCAACAAAAGTAATATTATGTGCATTGTTCTGGTCTTCACCTGCTGACGTGAGAGAAAATACATCCGTGGTATTGTCACCTACACCAGAGCCTGCGAGCATATCACCGAAAAGATTACCTGTATTAATATAGATGTTTCCAGTAACTGGCATGGTATCGCTGTAATCAAATTTAACTAGATCACTTAGTCCATCATTATTAAAGTCAAGGAAATTATAAGCGGGTAATCCTTTCCAGTCACCACTCTTACCCAGCTTAATGTTCTTTGTTGAATCACCATCTGGCGCAAGGAATTTTCCTTGCCTGTTATATAACGGCGTAGCAAACACATCCCCCGACTGCGAAGACAACAAGAACAAATCAGATAGCGTGTCCTTATCAGAATCAGAAAAACTAACAGACTGATTTACTTTTGGAATGACATCATTTTCTATCTCTGAGTTAATCAGTTTTTTAGTTGGAAAGCCGCCTTTAACATCTGCATAATAAACTGTAATCTGATAGGTTGATACTTGTTCATCGGATGTTGGCTTCATCTCAATAATATCCGTAAGCCCATCTCCATTAATATCTCTTCCAACATAGTGAGTTGCATTCTTTCCACCTGTTACATAAGGTGAATTGAACGGCTGAACAACGGGGTCTTTCTCAAAGTCTGGCTTGCCTGAAATGCTTAGATAAGTTTCAACATAAGCATCACCATCTGTGCCCTTGAAAATTTTAACTAAGTCATTTAATCCATCGCCATTTTTATCAACTGCTAAGAACGTATAAGAATCTGAGTTTTTATCTGTGGGTGTGAATTCTCCAAGATCAGCTTCATCCTCTGCAAGTGTTAGCTTGCCATCTTTATCGCCACGTGCAAACTTGAATATAGCTCTGTTATTTTCGTTACTTATAACCCCGACACCTTTGTACCCATCACCGTACTTATCCATGATAACAAGCTTAATGCTATCCCAATCAGTCACAGTGGCTGGAATAGCTACCGTGTTTACCTTATTGAATGAGGGTGTGTCAGGTTGATAGTCTTTGTAGCCAAAGGTGTGCGTGTAGTAATTCTGAGTTTCGTCTGCTGATTTTTTATCCAAAGAGAGCAGCTTGTAGCCATTGCTAAATTTATCAAAATCATTTGTTAGTGTGTATTGAAAGACAGCACGATTGCCAATATCATACGTATTAACCTGAGTGAGTATTTTGTCTGGTTTGAACGAGTAACCACCAAGTCCTACACGCTTTGCAATTCTATTTGTTGGCGCAATGGTGTCGTAGGTAAATGTAACCTTTCTTGAATCTTTACCATCTTTAGAGATAAAGTAATTAATCTCACTCGGGTAAAGCACATTAGTCTGGTCGCTGGGTAGATATGAAAACTGTATAGTGTTCCCGTATTTATCGGTGTCACTCTTCGCACCCCACACTAGAATATCCTTATCCTCCATTTGAACGGTCGAGTTAGCATCACCACCATAAACCTGTACTGAACCATCGCTACTCTGCACGGTAAAAGAACAGGGGCCATCGCCACACTTACCATTAGATGTAATAACTTTCCTGCTAAACAGTTCAGTCTGATAGGTCGTTTTATCAGCACCATAATTACCATTGATGGCTGATAGCCGCTTGCCGTTCATACAGAAACGATTAACCTTGTAATCATCAGCCCCCATGTTGAGTGAGATGTTAGCCCACTTATTATCTTGACGCTTGTTCAGTGAGCATATTCTGATTAAGGGTGACGCGTGCAAGCTCCAGCCATGGGCTACAAATCCACCACCCCCTTGTGAGTTATAGGATAGTGCAACTCGTGGCTGGTGCTTTGCTGGCACAGTGTCTATTTTGATTGTGTAATTAGATGCCCCTTTTCCATCAACTGAGAATTTTCCAGTAATTGGGACGTAAGCCTGATCATCCGCAATGGCTGACATTGATAGTGCTACAACTAATAATATTAAATATTTCATTCTATTTTAAAAAGGGGTGAAAATTGGACTAAAATTCAGAGAGATACATTAATTGTTATTTTAAATCAATCTGTTATGAGTTTAAATTACGCTGAGTAGTTACGTATTTTTAATGTAAAAATCAGAAAACTGAAGTTTCCCAATTATTGAGTAGCTGAAATACACAATGCTGGTGTATCGAGGTTTATTTTAGGTGGTTTTGCCATGTTTATAGCAAACCCCTACTTAATTCCCCTTAGGCAATAGCATTTGAAACGAATGAAAAGACTGTTTTTTTCATATAGTTGTAGCATAGTTTCAATTTTACCATAAATAATTATTGGGAAACTTCAGCTTTGAAGCTGAGCATGTGATCCACCTTTTATTGAAATATGAGCATTATGATAGCAGATAACGCGGAGAATGGGGATTTATGCGACAGAACCGGTTGCTTTTATTCCATGAACTTTTCAAGCATCTTCAAAGATTTTGGGTATAATGGTGGAACTGGAGGTAATGGCGGTGCGGTGATAATGGAGGTGCCACCTGCTCACAAGAATGATTTTGTAACAGCTTTAGTTGGCGTAGAGTCATTGAGGTAATCACGATTTCGTACAACCCGCGTAGCTAGGTTGTACGAAATCGTGATGGGCGCAGGGCGAATCGAGACATCGAAAATTATAACTAGTCCCGTTAAGCTTTTTCCGCGAACTTGGGCTGTGATGCCAAAGAAGAAATGGTTCAGGCATATCTTGAGTACCACCGCGATCCTTCAAACAAAGATAGTGGAATCATGATTCTTGAATAGTTAGTTTTGGACTTTCAGTCCAGTCGCAACCTATGCACTTTCAGTGCATAGTGGTTGAGTTCATGCGTCAGGGCAGGGTTATTAAAATATTTAACCTGCAAACCGGTTTTTTTGAAAAAAAATGTCACCACTCTTATTCTCACTTTTCTTAGATTTATCCTCTATTGGTCATTTAAGTTATCTTAATGATAGGTATTTAAACCATGCGACCGGACGATTTATTTCTCAAGACCCCGTAAAACAATTCACTAGCCACTACAGCTACGATGCTGGTCATGTCATTATCAGCTCTGACCCCACAGGCAGGATGGTGCATGAAGAGCTAGAAGAAAAAGATTCAATAGAGGAAATTGTAAGCAGCAGACTTGGTGCGCAATCAGAAAATGTTGAGCATGTTAGCAAGCTATCCAGTAAAAGTGCCTTTAGTTTTTTAGAGAAAAAACCTATTATCACAAGAAGCATTGTAACCCAGCCAAGAATGAATTATAAGGATTGGGGCAAGTGGTTTGCAAGGAATAAAGACGGTGGAAATTTAATATCCATGAGGCGTTCACTGGAGATAACAGCAAAAGATACGGTGCTAATGCGTCAGCCTTATTTAACAGACGATCAGTTAAAGCAGGAAATACTAAGGGTAACTGACTATCAATTAAATAATTATAAGCGAATGAAAGACAAGCAATATTTCGGTCTTTCAACGGATGAAGAACAACTTGACATTAAACGCCATGAATCAACACTATCACGCAACACGGCTGAAAATATTGAAATCATAAGGGAATTGTCAATCATGAGAGCGCGTAACAATTTAGCAAGGTCAGACATGGCAAGTACAGATAGAGACCTTTATGATGCAACAAACTATCAACTCATGAATAATGAGCTTATATTTCATTATCTTAAACAAAAATAGGTGAGTTAAAATGAATGTTATAGCACTGGCAATGTTACCGATGTTTTTGGGAAACTTCGGTTTATAAAAATAGTTATCCACAGGAGATTTTATTTAGAAACACAATATTCTTTAAGAATATATATAAGAATATATATAAGAATATATATAAGAATATATATAAGAATATATAAGGGGCGTGTAACTCATTAATTATAAAAGGTAATTAGGATTTTAGGTAGAAGGTTTGTCGAGAAAGGTTTTTAGTCGTGCGCTGTCAGCCCCGGACGGGCTGATAGTCTCCAGAAGGCGCAGGGAAATTTGCCAATCCGAAGTGCGCGATAGCGCGCGAGGGAGGCTAAAATTTTATCCCGAATAGCCGTAGAGCCATTTGTGGTAGCCACAGACTGAGCTGCTTTGTGCTCAGTCTGTGGCGGACGCAGGGCGGCTGGAGCATCTCCTATTCGCTGCGTAGGTGAACGAATTACGGCGACAGGAGTCCCGGAATTTCGTGAGGTAGCATGGCGCGCCTGGTTAGCGCCACTTTTATCCATAACGACCTTATCAGGAAAGCCATTATTGTTAATCGTTTGTTTGAAAAATGCGGTTGCAGCCTCTTCATCACGGTGCTCAGAAAGAATGAAATCAAGGGTTCTGTCGCATAAATCCCCATTCTCCGCGTTATCTGCTATCATAACTCTCATATTTCAATAAAAGGTGGATCACATGCTCAGCTTCAAAGGTACTCACTTTCCAAAAGATGTCATTCTTTATGCTGTTTTCTTTTATGTCAGGTATGGTGTTTCGTATCGCGACCTTGAAGAAATTATGGAAGAAAGAGGTGTTGGAGTGGATCATGCTACGCTCAATCGTTGGGTTATCCGTTATTCTCCTGCCATTGCTGTAAAAGCTAAATCTCAGAAACGAGAAACCAATAAATCGTGGCGCATGGATGAAACGTATATCAAAGTGAAGGGTCAGTGGACCTATTTATACCGAGCTGTTGATAGTCACGGGGATACGCTTGATTTCATGCTTTCTGAGCGCCGTGATGAAGAGGCTGCAACCGCATTTTTCAAACAAACGATTAACAATAATGGCTTTCCTGATAAGGTCGTTATGGATAAAAGTGGCGCTAACTATGCAGGATTATCCAATATTAACCTCTTGTTAATCCTCGCTGGGTTTGCCAATATGATCGACATATTACAGGTTAAATATTTTAATAACATCATCGAACAGGATCACCGATTTATCAAAAAAATAACAAAACCGATGATGTGCTTTAAAGCGTTTCACTCCGCCCAAGCAACAATGGATGGAATTGAAACGGCACATATGAACCGAAAGGGACAATTGTCTGAGGAAAATATTCCTGCTTATAAGCAGTTTATGGCTTTAGCAGGATAGTTACGCCTGAAGACAAGGCTTTCTGCGTTTTTGATAACCTTTGCGACAGAACCACAGAAATTGCTCATGGATTTAATTGGCACCAGCACAATATATAGGGGGTGGAGGTGCTAACTGACTACCCCCTTAAGTTAATTTAGCACACTCAGAATAGGAGACACGAAAAGTTGCTGATGGTTTTTAAAGAATCCATGCAAATCGTTTTTGATGGGCACTTGAGCCGATGGAATTATGTGGCTGTGCCTGCAAGTGCGGAGCAATCATGAATTGTCGAAGTTATTTTATGCTTATTACTAATCAAAGGAATAAATTATCATGAAAAAATTATATCTAGTACTATTTCTATCCGTATCTATCTTAGTATCACTTGCACCCACGCAGGCATCAGCCTACCACGTGGGGATATATAATAATACATTCACAGACGTTATAGTTACATGGTATTCATATAAATGTGGTTATGGTGAAGCGGCGGAATGTTTCAGAAGAAATGTAAAGGCTAATGGTACAATCTATGGAACTAACCATAATGCATATGACCCTACATTCTATTTTACCGAAGGATGTGATACTTATATTTCCATTTTTACACACTTTGTCAATGGTCAGAATCCTTGCGAACTACAGGATGACGACCCAGAGAAAAAAGCATGTATACATAGCAATGTCGTGATTAAAAGTCAGCCAGATGAAACCAGAGTAATCTGTAGGATTGGTTCAATCAACCTTTATCATCTAAAGGACTGGCCACCTTCGTTCTCATGTTATCCACCAGAACAAATGACAACGCCTTTACGCAGAGGATGGGATACGCCCTGAACGCCCTGCGTCCGCAACGACTACGCACAAAAGCTGCTTCGTCATTACTACCTCACTGGCTGGACGGCTATTCGGAATGCAATTCTTGCTCCTCTCGCGTGCTGCTAGCACACGTCGAATCAGCAAATTGCCCTGTCGCCTATCAGGGACTAAAAATCACCACTTCGCTAAGCTCCGTTTCCATGATTTTCAGCGTCTGAGATTTAGCTTTTACAGCAATGGCAGGAGAATAACGGATAACCCAACGATTGAGCGTAGCATGACCCACTTCAACACCTCTTTCTTCCATGAAATTTATTCAAGGTCGCGATACGAAACGCCATACCTGACATAAAAGAAATCGGGGAGTCGCTATTTTTGCGAAAGCTTGTTTTGGGCATCCCAGCCCAAGCAAGCAGCAAAAACTTAACGCGACCACTTATGCCTCCGGCGGCCCCGATTCGTCCTCGTCACCTCGTCCCGACCCAACAAGGGGTCGGAACATAGGCTCCAAATGACTTGACGCCGTGTCGGATGGCCTTTTATTTTGTCTCCACCTTCGCTAGCGCTCAGACTCCGACAAAACAACGGCCCTACGGCTATCGCGGACTAAAAATCATCACTTCGCTTAGGCTACGTTTCCCTGATTTTCAGCGTAGGCGAAAACTATCTTGAAAAACACCGGTATTGAGCTAATGAAAATGATCAAAAAAGGGCAAATGATAGGAGGAGATGGTTTGTCTCCTGCAGGACAGTTTTATTCATTAGCCGCATAAAGACCGGTTATGACCGATTTTTACACGCACGATAAACTTTTGCGACAGAACCTCATTTGCTAATTGGAAAATACTGGTGAAATACAATACCTTCGCCAACTTTAATTTAAGCCAAAAGTGACAATCTTACACCTATATAAATCAATCGCTTATAGGCTGTAAAAATTCATAAAAATGAGTGTATTTTCATTTTGGCGCAGGTTTGATACTCGTAGGTTTTTATCTTTTACCAGTCTATCTGCACTGAAGTTTCCCAATAATTATTTATGGTAAAATTGAAACTATGCTACAACTATATGAAAAAAACAGTCTTTTCATTCGTTTCAAATGCTATTGCCTAAGGGGAATTAAGTAGGGGTTTGCTATAAACATGGCAAAACCACCTAAAATAAACCTCGATACACCAGCATTGTGTATTTCAGCTACTCAATAATTGGGAAACTTCAGTTGGAAATAATGACCCATTACTTATGAAAAAAATAATAGCATCAATCATATTAGCACCTACTCTCTCTATGGCCGGAACAGAGGGTTCATTCATTGACACACCAAAGGTAATGACCTCAAATGTTTACCACATGGAAAACAGATACTATTCTGATTTGTTGGGTCGCTTTCTAACCACCGATCGTAAGAAAAAAGTAAATGGGGAATATAATTATGCAAGCGCTAATCCTTTGATTTACATTGACCCCACAGGAAACATGCCAATGATTAAAGTATTTGAAGAGGTTGGAGAAGTTATAGTGGCTCTCGCAGCGACAGCAGTAGTTCCAGAACTATCACCCATCATTGATTCAGAAGTAGCCATATCAGAAGTAACAGCAAGTTCTCTTACAATAGATGAAACAGTTAGCGCATCATCAGGAATGCTAATTCCTGAACTATCAGACGCAAAAGATATAGGTACTACAGTAGATCAGTCTACTAATTCAGTTATAGATGGGAGTAACTCAGAAGTTCACCAACTGAAAGGCATAAAAGATAGTCTGGCTGGCGACCCAAACCAAACTGAGGTAAAAGAACCATTAACAGATGAAAGAGAAGGCACGATAAGTAAGGAAACTGAAACTCAGGATAAAGAAAAAATAGCTTATGAACCCAAGAAAGAGAGTAAGAATGGGGTTGAGAAAAAAGATAACAGAAAACAGAGTGAGGACAAAAATAGCGATGATAAAGACAGTGAGGAGAAAAAGAAAACGATCACTCAAAAAATAATCGGTTTTGCCAAGTCAGCAGCAAAAGAAGTGGTTTCACAAGGCGTTATGGTTGGGGCAATGATAGAAGGCCCTGAAATAATAAAAGATATTTTTAAGTCGAGTCCACCAGCACAGCCAGCACAAAAACCATTGTAATTAGAGCATCATTAAGGTAATGGGATGGAAAAACTTGAACATCGAGTGTAAGATTGTCATTTTTGGATTAAACTAAAATTGGCGAAGGTATTGAGAGTTTCTTTTACAATCCATATAAAGATCCGTTATGGCAGCAGATAACGTCGGGAAGTGGAGTTTATGCGACAGAACCAAATATTTAGCGTTATTTTACTAATACCCAGTATATGCCATGCGGGGTATTTCTTAGACAAGCCTAGTGTCGGCGGATTGAGCCAACTAGGCGATCGTTTTTTAAATCACAATACTGGGAGGTTCTTAACAACTGATAGAAAGAAACAATATTATTCTGGATACAATTATGGTTCCGGTAATGTAATTAAGTTTTCCGATCCCACTGGCGACATGATGGCAGATGAGAGTAACGAAGTAATCAAACAGGCTATCTCCGTAGAACAACATAGGATTCCGGAAATAATCCAAGGTGAGCGTACTACTCCATTAAAAGAGGTTGGGGGAAAGGGGGAGCGATTAGAAAATCATAACGTTATTATCCCGACCCCAGAAGTTATGGTCCCCAGAGCCCCTTCAATACTCTTTAAAACGGCAAAAGAAGGCAAGTTAAGCAAGCTTTCGATACCTAAAGTATTTTTCAATGAGCGCGGTGATGCGGAGCTTAAAATCGTCGATGGTGCCAGTAACCCAAATCTGAGATTGAAATATAGACCGGAAGGAATAACCCCTGGTAGAGGCGAAACAGTAATAAGAGAATTTCCAGAAGTATTACTAGAAGGTATTGAACCAGCGTATCAGGAGTTTTTTGGCTTAAAACATGATACAGACTGGGACTGGAGGATAAAACACGTGGCTACTTCGCCTCTCAGGCGCCCGGTTATTCAGCCGCTGAAAATCCTGGAAACGGAGCCAAAGCGAAGTGATGATTTTTAGTCCGTGGTAGGCGACAGGGCAATTCGCCAATCCGAAGTGCGCTAGCAGCGCGCGAGGGAGGCAAAGAATTGGGTTCTGTCGCAATAATTATCAAAAGCACAGACCTCCTGGTCTTCAGGCATAACTATCCTGCTAAAGCCATAAACTGCTTATAAGCAGGAATATTTTCCTCAGACAATTGCCCCTTTCGGATGATATGTGCCGTTTCAATTCCATCAATTGTTGCTTGGGCGGAGTGAAACGCTTTAAAGCCCATCATCGGTTTTGTTATTTTTTTGATAAAGCGGTGATCCTGTTCGATGATGTTATTCAAATATTTAACCTGTAATATGTCGATCATAGTGGCAAACCCAGCGAGGATTAACAAGAGGTTAATATTGGATAATCCTGCATAGTTAGCGCCACTTTTATCCATAACGACCTTATCAGGAAAGCCATTATTGTTAATCGTTTGTTTGAAAAATGCGGTTGCAGCCTCTTCATCACGGCGCTCAGAAAGCATGAAATCAAGCGTATCCCCGTGACTATCAACAGCTCGGTATAAATAGGTCCACTGACCCTTCACTTTGATATACGTTTCATCCATGCGCCACGATTTATTGGTTTCTCGTTTCTGAGATTTAGCTTTTACAGCAATGGCAGGAGAATAACGGATAACCCAACGATTGAGCGTAGCATGATCCACTTCAACACCTCTTTCTTCCATCGCTGAAAATCAGGGAAACGTAGCCTAAGCGAAGTGATGATTTTTAGTCCGCGATAGCCGTAGGGCCGTTGTTTTGTCGGAGTCTGAGCGTTAGCGAAGGTGGAGACAAAATAAAAGGCCATCCGACACGGCGTCAAGTCATTTGGAGCCTATGTTCCGACCCCTTGTTGGGTCGGGACGAGGTGACGAGGACGAATCGGGGCCGCCGGAGGCATAAGTGGTCGCGTTAAGTTTTTGCTGCTTGCTTGGGCTGGGATGCCCAAAACAAGCTTTCGCAAAAATAGCGACTCCCCGTAATTTCTTCAAGGTCGCGATACGAAACGCCATACCTGACATAAAAGAAAACAGCATAAAGAATGACATCTTTTTGAAAGTGAGTGCCTTTGAAGCTGAGCATGTGATCCACCTTTTATTGAAATTGAGAATTATGATAGCAGATAACGTCGGGAATGGGGATTTATGCGACAGAACCAAATAGGGGAACACTGATGTTATTTTCAGCGAATGTTGTATTATTTTTGGCGAAGGTATTGTATAATTTTAGAATGTAGAAACATGCCACAAGAAAATAATTCTGCAAGCTACTCAATTGAACGCCTTGATCACTTAGGCATCATCTCAGGAGTTATCAAGGATTTAAAAATCGTAGAGCTGATTGACGCACGCCTTGGGAACTATGAAGGAGAAATCTTATCAGCGGGTGAAGCGGTTGCAGGTATGGTTATCAATGGATTGGGGTTTTCTAATAAGCCTTTGTCATTGACCCCTTTCTGTTTTTTGTCTCATCATTATTTGTTAACTGAAGTTTCCCAATTATTGAGTAGCTGAAATACACAATGCTGGTGTATCGAGGTTTATTTTAGGTGGTTTTGCCATGTTTATAGCAAACCCCATACTTAATTCCCCTTAGGCAATAGCATTTGAAACGAATGAAAAGACTATTTTTTTCATATAGTTGTAGCATAGTTTCAATTTTACCATAAATAATTATTGGGAAACTTCAGTTTGTTAAAACACCCCAGCGTATCATGGCATTATTAATGGTCATGCTGTTATCCTTTCTGGTATATGGCATTGCCGGAAGACGTATGCGGGCTTGCCTGGCCTCACAAAAGGAAACGTTGCCCAATCAAATTCAGCAGGCAACAGAAGCGCCGACTTTACGCTGGGTATTCCAGTTATTATTGGGCATTCATTCGCTGTCAGCCCCGGACGGGCTGATAGTCTCCAGAAGGCGCAGGGAAATTTGCCAATCCGAAGTGCGCGATAGCGCGCGAGGTAGGCTGAAATTTTATCCCGAATAGCCGTAGAGCCATTTGTGGTAGCCATGATTGAGCTGCTTTGTGCTCAGTCTGTGGCGGACGCAGGGCGGCTGGAGCATCTCCTATTCGCTGCGTAGGTGAACGAATTACGGCGACAGGAGTCCCGTAATTTCGTGAGGTAGCATGGCGCGCCTGGCCTTAAAATATCGACGGAAAATCAGTCACATCAGATGGTTGAAGGACTTACGCCTTTGCGAGAGAAAATTTTATTACTCTTTGGCCCGACTGTGGCTGAAATATATCAACTTTCTTGTGGGTAGCACCCACTCAATGTGAGTTAAAACTGAGCATATGAACATTCTTTTATTCGAATTGGGAATCATGATAGCAGATAAAGTGGAGAAGTTAACTTTATGTGGTAGCCCCATTATCTTGAGAAAAATAATTCTAATATCTCTATCATTGTTGCCAAATATAGCACAGGCTGATAGGTTTATTGACCGTCCTATATCAGGAAGTATTAGCCATCTTAATACGAGATACTTGAACCTCATAACAGGGCGGTTTATCACGCAAGACATACGAAAACAGTTTTTCTCCCATTACGTGTATGGTAATGGGAGGGTCATCTTATCATCTGACCCTTCTGGGGAGGTATTTCCTTTTGAGCAGGCTCGTGAAGCGACGCTTATTTTTGATTCGTCGAGAACCGAGCAGGTAGTTCGAGGCGAAACAGCGCCTATTTCTGCCTCACATGAAGAAATAGTTACAACCAATGGCTCGGAGGCAGCAAAGAACACAAAGTCAGGGAATGAAGTTATACAGGCGGGCAGCAGCCCAGGAAACCCTTCTATAGGTCCAGAGCTTGATCCCAATTCAAGAAATGGGGGAGGAAAAGATATTAGTGAGGAGGAGCATAACGCCGCACCCCCTGGCGAAGATATGAACGCACCCCCTGACGAAGATATGAACGCACCCCCTGACGAAGATATGAACGCACCCCCTGACGAAGATATGAACGCACCCCCTGACGATGTAGAATCTAATGAAGAAAAATTGATACGCATAGGTGCTGCAAGATCAATAGAGGAATATGATGAGATGGTAGATGTACTCAATCAGCAACATGCGCATAAACCTAGGGTTATGACTGAAGAGAGACTGAAGGCCATGGGGGCGGTTCCTCTGTTTCCTGAATAGCAAGAATCTGGTTCTGTCGCAAAAAGAAAATGTTTGTGTAAAAATCAACTGTAAGCTGTTTTCATGCGACAAAACCGTTAATAGTCACGGTGACACGTTTGATTTCATGCTTTCTGAGCGCCGTGATGAAGAGGTTGCAACCGCATTTTTCAAACAAACGATTAACAATAATGGCTTTCCTGATAAGGTCGTTATGGATAAAAGTGGCGCTAACTATGCAGGATTATCCAATATTAACCTCTTGTTAATCCTCCAGGCACGCCATGCTACCTCACGAAATTCCGGGACTCCTGTCGCCGTAATTCGTTCACCTACGCAGCGAATAGGAGATGCTCCAGCCGCCCTGCGTCCGCCACAGACTGTGAGCACAAAGCAGCTCAGTCATGGCGGCTCTACGGCTATTCGGGATAAAATTTTAGCCTCCCTCGCGCGCTATCGCGCACTTCGGATTGGCAAATTTTCCTGCGCCTTCTGGAGACTATCAGCCCGTCCGGGGCTGACAGCGGCTGGGTTTGCCAATATGATCGACATATTACAGGTTAAATATTTTAATAACATCATCGAACAGGATCACCGATTTATCAAAAAAATAACAAAACCGATGATGTGCTTTAAAGCGTTTCACTCCGCCCAAGCAACAATTGATGGAATTGAAACGGCACATATGATCCGAAAGGGGCAATTGTCTGAGGGAAATATTACTGCTTACGCTGAAAATCCTGGAAACGGAGCTTTAGCGAAGTGAAGATTTTTAGTCCGCGATAGCCGTAGGGCCGTTATTTTGTCGGAGTCTGAGCGTTAGCGAAGGTGGAGACAAAATAAAAGGCCATCCGACACGGCGTCAAGTCATTTGGAGCCTATGTTCCGACCCCTTGTTGGGTCGGGACGAGGTGACGAGGACGAATCGGGGCCGCCGGAGGCATAAGTGGTCGCGTTAAGTTTTTGCTGCTTGCTTGGGCTGGGATGCCCAAAACAAGCTTTCGCAAAAATAGCGACTCCCCGATAAGCAGTTTATGGCTTTAGCAGGATAGTTATGCCTGAAGACCAGGAGGACTACGCTTTTTGATAATTATTGCGACAGAACCATTTCAGCTACTCAATAATTGGGAAACTTCAGTTTAGTTATTATAGTGAGAATATTGAATTCCAGGAAAATAAGATCTAAAATCCAAATCGGCGAAGGTATTGGTGACATAACCAATTTTTTCGACAGAAGCATTATTTTGATGAAAATACTACTATCATTTTTACCCTGTTCAGTGCAAGCTGATATGTTTCTTGGCCAACCGATCATGGGGAACCTTAGTCACCTCCATGCTAGATACCTGAGCTTAAAAACAGGGCGCTTCCTAACGCAAGATCCGCAAAAACAGTTTTTCTCTCAATACGTGTATGGTAACGGGCAAGTTATTTTGTCATCGGATCCTTCAGGGGAAATGGAGGAAGAAAATACTCTGCGTCGTTTTTTTAGGAAGGGAAAGGCTGAGAAGGAATATCCCCGTTCAAAAATATCTAGTGAAAACTTAACTAGAGTTCGTGCTTCAAATACGCCAGATAAGGTAAAGATCAATAAGAATTCAATACAGCCAGTCCTGCCGCCCCGCCCCGCTGGGGTGGAGAGTCCTGGTTACTGGTTCAAATCTACCCAGCGTCGACAAACTGAGATCGATGCCTATCATAGAAAGCAAGGAGAAGAACGTGAGAAGAAGAGACGTCAGGAAATAAAACCGGCACCAAGGACACGTAAGGTTGATGCCCTTCCTAATTCTTTGGGGGATTCATTCAGCTCTTCTGTAGTCAGGAACGAGTCAGGAAGTAATCCCTTTGACGGTTCTGATGAGAATGAAAATATCCCGACGAAAGGAAGTAATCCCTTTGACAGTTCTGATGAGGATGAAGATATCCCGACGAAAGGAAGTAATCCCTTTGACAGTTCTGATGAGGATGAAGATATCCCGACGAAAGGAAGTAATCCCTTTGACAGTTCTGATGAGGATGAAGATATCCCGACGAAAAGAAGAACTACCTCTGACGATTTTTATTTTGATCTCAAATGAACATCAGTGCCCCCTAGGGTTCTGCCGCAAAAACTAATAACGCGGGGTTACAAATGGTCAAGCAGCTCGGATTACATTTGGTGTCTAAATTACGTCACGATTCTACTTTCTATTCCCGTTTGCAGGTGAATACGTTGGAAAAGGAAAGCCTCGCAAATATGGCGAACAACTCACCATAGACACATTGCCTGAAGTCCGAATAGTGTACATTTAATTTCTGAGAGTCTATATGCTGGGCTTTAAAAACTTCTATAGTGCTCAAAAAACATTAGCAGGTATCCCCCCCCCGTGTCAGGATAGTTTTCGCCTTATTTGAAAAATAATAACTCAAACAAGGGGCGGAAAAATAAAACCATGACAACTCAATACCCAAAAGAAAGAAAAGATGCCATCATTAACCCATCTTCGTCCGCTGAAAATCAGGGAAACGTAGCCTAAGCGAAGTGATTATTTTTAGTCCACGATAGCCGTAGGGCCGTTATTTTGTCGGAGTCTGAGCGTTAGCGAAGGTGGGGACAAAATAAAAGGCCATCCGACACGGCGTCAAGTCATTTGGAGCCTATGTTCCGACCCCTTGTTGGGTCGGGACGAGGTGACGAGGACGAATCGGGGCCGCCGGAGGCATAAGTGGTCGCGTTAAGTTTTTGCTGCTTGCTTGGGCTGGGATGCCCAAAACAAGCTTTCGCAAAAATAGCGACTCCCCGAACTTTCATCTTTCTAAGCCATTGATTCATCGGTTTAAGCGATTTTTTGTCGAAAAATTCTCTTTAAAATCAATGGTGTTTTTTTTGAAAGTTTTGTAGTGCCATTTATATTATTTTTGTCGATAAATTCATTGACTTTTGTCAAAAAAATCATCATTATTTGAGTGTAATTTACATGCGACAAAAATACTCTAAAAAATCCAACGTTTTATACAAAAACACAAAATCTGTAGTGCCAACTGGCTACTTTTTAAAACTTCAACCAATTGATTTATAACAACTACATCATCAATAGTGACGAAGATGGGTTAACAAAATTCTTCCCCCCTTAAATATGGGTTCTGTCGCAATAATTATCAAAAAGCGTAGTCCTCCTGGTCTTCAGGCATAACTATCCTGCTAAAGCCATAAACTGCTTATAAGCAGGAATATTTTCCTCAGACAATTGCCCCTTTCGGATCATATGTGCCGTTTCAATTCCATCAATTGTTGCTTGGGCGGAGTGAAACGCTTTAAAGCCCATCATCCGCTGAAAATCAGGGAAACGTAGCCTAAGCGAAGTGATGATTTTTAGTCCGCGATAGCCGTAGGGCCGTTGTTTTGTCGGAGTCTGAGCGTTAGCGAAGGTGGAGACAAAATAAAAGGCCATCCGACACGGCGTCAAGTCATTTGGAGCCTATGTTCCGACCCCTTGTTGGGTCGGGACGAGGTGACGAGGACGAATCGGGGCCGCCGGAGGCATAAGTGGTCGCGTTAAGTTTTTGCTGCTTGCTTGGGCTGGGATGCCCAAAACAAGCTTTCGCAAAAATAGCGACTCCCCGAGGTTTTGTTATTTTTTTGATAAAGCGATGATCCTGTTCGATGATGTTATTCAAATATTTAACCTGTAATATGTCGATCATAGTGGCAAACCCAGCGAGGATTAACAAGAGGTTAATATTGGATAATCCTGCATAGTTAGCGCCACTTTTATCCATAACGACCTTATCAGGAAAGCCATTATTGTTAATCGTTTGTTTGAAAAATGCGGTTGCAGCCTCTTCATCACGGCGCTCAGAAAGCATGAAATCAAGCGTATCCCCGTGACTATCAACAGCTCGGTATAAATAGGTCCACTGACCCTTAACCCATCTTCGTCACTATTGATGATGTAGTTGTTATAAATCAATTGGTTGAAATTTTAAAAAGTAGCCAGTTGGCACTACAGATTTTGTGTTTTTGTATAAAACGTTGGATTTTTTAGAGTATTTTTGTCGCATGTAAATTACACTCAAATAATGATGATTTTTTTGACAAAAGTCTCGGGGAGTCGCTATTTTTGCGAAAGCTTGTTTTGGGCATCCCAGCCCAAGCAAGCAGCAAAAACTTAACGCGACCACTTATGCCTCCGGCGGCCCCGATTCGTCCTCGTCACCTCGTCCCGACCCAACAAGGGGTCGGAACATAGGCTCCAAATGACTTGACGCCGTGTCGGATGGCCTTTTATTTTGTCTCCACCTTCGCTAACGCTCAGACTCCGACAAAACAACGGCCCTACGGCTATCGCGGACTAAAAATCATCACTTCGCTTAGGCTACGTTTCCCTGATTTTCAGCGAATGAATTTATCGACAAAAATAATATAAATGGCACTACAAAACTTTCAAAAAAAACACCATTGATTTCAAAGAGAATTTTTCGACAAAAAATCGCTTAAACCGATGAATCAATGGCTTAGAAAGATGAAAGTGACGAAGATGGGTTAACTTTGATATACGTTTCATCCATGCGCCACGATTTATTGGTTCCTCGTTTCTGAGATTTAGCTTTCACAGCAATGGCAGGAGAATAACGGATAACCCAACGATTGAGCGTAGCATGATCCACTTCAACACCTCTTACCTCCATAATTTCTTCAAGGTCGCGATACGAAACGCCATACCTGACACTCGATGTTCAAGTTTTTCCATCCCATTGCCATCAAACTCTTACCTTCACCCAGCAGAACAATACTTTAATGATGCTGTTGGCCCTAAGCGCCCTAAATCTCTGCCAATCACATCAGTGTTCCCATTGAAAGAAGAAGTACCTAAACAAAGCAGCCTATAACCTACCTGAAGGTAGCACCACTCGAATATTTCCATATTTTTGATTTTAATCACTTATAACAGCAAATAGACACTCTGTAGGCACCGTAAAAAAACAACAAATAATTTCAAATAAAGCTTGCATTTTCCGAAAAAATTTTTCTAAAAATTTCCGTTTTAATCACCTCATAAACGGATATCACCCATGCTTAAAGACCTACCACTCTCTGAACATATTCACCAACACTGCAATGAAAGTATGGAGCGTGCCCTGTTAGCAGAGCGTCATCCTTTGTGGGCTCGTTCATGCCCAGAGTTGAAGGATATCGACTTTATTCGCCTTGGGTTATTACGCTGTATCAGTGTAGTCGATAGTGGTAGCCGTTTCCTCCAAACCAATGAACAGATTTATGGCCAGCTGCTTCCGCTGTCAGCCCCGGACGGGCTGATAGTCTCCAGAAGGCGCAGGGAAATTTGCCAATCAGAAGTGCGCGATAGCGCGCGAGGGAGGCTAAAATTTTATCCCGAATAGCCGTAGAGCCATTTGTGGTAGCCATGACTGAGCTGCTTTGTGCTCAGTCTGTGGCGGACCCAGGGCGGCTGAAGCATCTCCTGTTCGCTGCGTAGGAGAACGCATTTCGGGGAGTCGCTATTTTTGCGAAAGCTTGTTTTGGGCATCCCAGCCCAAGCAAGCAGCAAAAACTTAACGCGACCACTTATGCCTCCGGCGGCCCCGATTCGTCCTCGTCACCTCGTCCCGACCCAACAAGGGGTCGGAACATAGGCTCCAAATGACTTGACGCCGTGTCGGATGGCCTTTTATTTTGTCTCCACCTTCGCTAACGCTCAGACTCCGACAAAATAACGGCCCTACGGCTATCGCGGACTAAAAATCATCACTTCGCTTAGGCTCCGTTTCCCTGATTTTCAGCGACGGCGACACAGGAGTCCCGTAATTTCGTGAGGTAGCATGCCCGCCTGTGAGTTTATTTTTGCGGTTTTCAGCACTCTGTGCTAATCTAGTGACAAATATATTTGTCATAAATAATCGTGTGGAGTTACAAATGCAAAAAATAGAAGAAAAATTCTTACCTGTTTACTATAGAATTGAGTTTCACGAGAAATCAATAATAAATGATGCTTTTCATGAGCTTGAAATTTTGTCTCCAATTTCTGTAGCAATTGGAGACAAAATTAATCCTATTGACTTGGGTAACCACAATCTGGAATCAGGGTACGTATTTAGAGTTATCGAGATTAGGCACATATTTACTACAATCATACCTTCAGCAATAAGACACATATTATCTGTTGTTGTAGTTCCTGTAAAAGATGACGTCTAACTGGTTCTGTTTTTTTTGTTTCTGGCTTCCGCTGAAAATCAGGGAAACGGGGCCAAAGCGAAGTGATGATTTTTAGGGTTCTGTCGCAATAATGATCAAAAACGCAGCCCTCCTGGTCTTCAGGCATAACTATCCTGCTAAAGCCATAAACTGCTTATAAGCAGGAATATTTTCCTCAGACAATTGTCCCTTTCGGATCATATGTGCTGTTTCAATTCCATCAATGGTTGCTTGAGCGGAGTGAAACGCTTTAAAGCCCATCATTGGCCAGGAGGTCTGCGCTTTTGATAATTATTGCGACAGAACCAGTTTTATTGCCTTTGCTATAATTCCTTATCCCGAACTCAGGTTATTTATGAAATTCTTTCTCTAATTAAGGTGCATAATTTATCCCCCACCGATTAAGGGTGCTGTCGTCAACATGATAGCCTCGTTCTTCAGGTATTTCCTCAAGATTTCGATAACTGAGCGGATAAGCCAAGTACCATCTGACATTTAGGAGAATGATTTCTTTTTCAAAACCAAATTTTGTCCCATTTTAGACGGAAATCCTTTTTTGCGACAGAGCCGTCTAGCTTAGATTATTTTCCTTTCTGTTACGGGCTCTTGTATTCTTTATCTCAGGTATTTTCATTCGTCCCTGCCGGACGTAGCATCACAATTGCTATTCTTGATAAGTTATTTCCATGCGAAACAATAATACCGGACGGGGTCTATTTCTTTAGCCTACTTCAGGGCGTACTATCGTTTGTACTTGTGTTTTTAATAGGCTCAGGATTTCGTAATAGATTTCGACTCTGAAATTCACTCTCCCACTTTAAAACCTGTTAACTCTATGGAAGTGGACAGTTGCTCCGATGGATACTATTTCATCAAGAAGTGGCGGCAAGTATTTTGTGTTGCATCCTAGCCGTGATCTTACATTGAGCAGTTCTATTGGGTTCTGTCACAAAAAAAATGATAGAAAAAATGACTAGCACGGAAAATCCTGAATCTTTTTTTATTTTTTTTTGCTCTTTTAACATTCAGGGTTACCTATAGGGGGCGGGGGGGGAGAATCAAAAAAAAACGACATTGATTTTCAGAAAATCCAAAAACAAAAAAAATTCGGGGAGTCGCTATTTTTGCGAAAGCTTGTTTTGGGCATCCCAGCCCAAGCAAGCAGCAAAAACTTAACGCGACCACTTATGCCTCCGGCGGCCCCGATTCGTCCTCGTCACCTCGTCCCGACCCAACAAGGGGTCGGAACATAGGCTCCAAATGACTTGACGCCGTGTCGGATGGCCTTTTATTTTGTCTCCACCTTCGCTAACGCTCAGACTCCGACAAAATAACGGCCCTACGGCTATCGCGGACTAAAAATCATCACTTCGCTTAGGCTCCGTTTCCCTGATTTTCAGCGATTGATTTGCAAAAAAGAAAATAGCCAGCAAATCAACAGATTATTAATGACTGATTGCTCCAATAGTTTATGTCAAAAAAACAAGTGTTTTTTTAACATCTCCATAAACACAGCTAATCACCATTAACAAGACCTTATTTATAGTTAATAATGTTAAAAAAGGCTGTTAAAAAACAAATCTCATGCCATGGTTAATAAAACCCATGTTAAAAAAGTAGGTTCTGTCGCAAAACCCAAAACCAGCCTATTACCTACGATCATAAGATTAAATTTCAGCCAAAGAAGGTTAGCATGTTCAACTAAAAAGAAAGTGACTTTTCAAGTGATTATTCTCGCGAATGTCATATGGCACCTGACTTTCCCACTAATTTATCGGATGGCCTGAGAAAGTTTTTCTCCTAGAGGATGTCTTGTCCGTTGGTTGCATAAAAACAGGTTACAGTCCTATCGTATAAAACAAATTATATTTTAGCTTCCAACACAGGCTTGCAGGGTTTAGGTCATAAACCTCTCTGGCTACACTATTCAGAAATGGAGTGTGTTTGAAGAAAGTTAGAGTGTATGATAACTAATCGAGACAATAACTTGTTATTCAATGAGAAATACATGCAAACGGAAAATCTATGAGGATTGATAATATTGAGTTTCACGGCTTCAAAGCCGAAAACAGATACGCAAAAGTAGAGTTTTCATCTGATAATGTCACAGTGATTTATGGCGACAACGGCTGTGGGAAAACAACTTTTCTCAAAGCCATAAACTCATTCTTGTCACAAAATAATGACGAGCTATCCTCCATCGGAATAAAAAAAATTATATGTAATGCAGTGGATGAAGGTAATCCTAAATCTATATGTGTCACATTTAACGAAAAAGGTTACGACTGGAGTGACTTTGAAGCCAGTTGTTTGGTTAACTCTAAATCGATTTCCTTAGGAGTTGAGCGGGGGATTAGCACTCAACCTTTAATAATTGGACCAGAAGTTATAATGATGTTTTTTCAGCGACATAGGTACTTATTGAGAGGTTTTCGCGGTATTGAACTATCGCAAAAGAATCATCTATACGAACTATCTGAAGAGCTTTCATTGTTCTTGACGAGAAGGAACGCTGGCAAACGTAGAAGTCGGCGATTAGATTTCGACTTTGACAAAAAACACTTATATCTCCAGAATATAAAAATGAACAATATCGAAGAGATGTTGTTGAAACGCCATAGAGACGCAAGGTTAATAGCTACTGAAAAAATTCAAAGGGCCCTTTTTGATACGCTTGCTGTTGCTATCGAGGTAGAAAATAGTAGTGCGGAAAGCACAGATACAGATAAATGTTCCCTTCGAAAACGAATATTAGAAAGAAAAGATAGAATTATTGAAGCTCTAAATGACGGTGATGAGAATAGCAATTTAAAAAATAAAATTGTGGATATTCTAAAAAAAATTGATCAGCCCGGGGAGTTAGATAATATTCTAGGGAATTCTTTGTTAAGTAAGCTATTCCAAAACATGATTGATGAGCTGGAAGAAGTCGAAAATCTCATGCTCAGATCTATTAGTCTTATTGTAAATAAGTTTAATGCTTACCTTATTAATGATAAGAAATTAGTCTTTAGCAGAAATGAGGTTTATATTGAAATAGGTAATGAAAGACACTCTATTGACGAGCTATCAAGCGGTGAGAGGCATATTTTAACATTTTTGTCCTTAGTGCTCTTGGGAGGCCAAGGAAGGGATTTTCTGATAATTGACGAGCCTGAGATTTCCCTAAATATTACATGGCAGCGAGAACTTATGCAGCTCTTTTCCATGTTGCTGCCTAGCACCCAAATAATAGTGGCATCGCACTCGCCTGCTTTGGCAAAGAGAAATAGAAAATATCTTTCTGAGCTAAAAGTCTGGAGAGATTAAATGAGTGGCTGCTGTTATGAAATAGATGAGGTTCTTAATGAAGCTATTATGACAGGTAAACCAGTAATTATAGTAGAAGGTATAAATGACATATCTATTTACAGCAATATGGGAGAGTCATGTGGTGTGGAAGTTTATGCGATAGAACATATCGACGGTTTTTCCGGAGGGAGCGATCAGGTTATTTCAGCGATTCAAGAATTAAACTCTTTGCCAAATGACACGCATACGCTATCTAATCATATATTAGGAATCATTGATAAAGATGTCAGAGATTATAGGCAAGAACTTCCTGGAATAGAGCCACTTCTTGTTCTTAAGTATTACTCTATCGAAAGTCACTTTGTATCAGATCAGATCATTTCCTGTTGCTTGAGTAATACTATAAAAGCGAATCTAGATCTGGTTAGTGATGAGCTATGCACTCAAATGATGGATGAAATAGAGGCAAAGCTTTCAGATCTATACTATTTGTCTTTGGAGGCTCTACGCAACTCTATAGTTCCAGGTTACTCAGGAACAATTTCATATTCAAGTAACTTTGGTTATGAAATCAAGCCTCAGACTATAGAATACCTATCAGATAAAAAGCACGATTTAGATTATTTTGCAGCCGATCGTGGCATTAACCACTGTATTGATACGCTAAAAAGTATATCGAAAGGTAAATGGTTAATAGGTATCTTTTCACGGGAGTTAGTTAATTGTATAAAAGGGTTGCAGGCAAAGTGTGAAGAAGGTTCGATTAAAACCTGCAGGTCGTGCAATTCAGGAGATTTTGATAATTGTTTGTATAGGCTCAAAGATGGATTTAAGGGATATAAAACGATTGAATCCTTGATTCAATCATATTATCAATGTGATGATGTTCAATATATCAAAGATAGAATCGCTGACATTCGCTGAAAATCACATCAGTGTTCCCATTGAAAGAAGAAGTACCTAAACAAAGCAGCCTATAACCTACCTGAAGGTGGCACCACTCCAACGCTGTCAGCCCCGGACGGGCTGATAGTCTCCAGAAGGCGCAGGGAAATTTGCCAATCCGAAGTGCGCGATAGCGCGCGAGGGAGGCTAAAATTTTATCCCGAATAGCCGTAGAGCCATTTGTGGTAGCCATGACTGAGCTGCTTTGTGCTCAGTCTGTGGCGGACGCAGGGCGGCTGGAGCATCTCCTATTCGCTGCGTAGGTGAACGAATTACGGCGACAGGAGTCCCGGAATTCCGTGAGGTAGCATGGCGCGCCTGTATTTCCATATTTTTGATTTTAATCACTTATAACAGCAAATAGACACTCTGTAGGCACCGTAAAAGAACAACAAATAATTTCAAATAAAGCTTGCAATTGCCGAAAAAAATTTTCTAAAAATTTCATCAGTGTTCTCCTATCAATTGAGGCCGTGAAACTAACCTCGCCACAAGAGAGCTCATAAAGCACTGTAAAGACATTCCTGTTATTGGTCGAATAAGGACAAACAAGCCCATGAGCAGCAAGCCCTAAGCGCAGATTTTCAAATTCATTACCTACTGGGGGGCAGCGTGAAACAAGAATAGTAAAAGGCTTATCAAGGCTTTTATACCCAAATGACTTCAAGATGCAGAATTGAGCACTTGAAAGTTGTCGTTTATTCTTCCATTTAAAGATTCAGCTATTTCAGGCAAAATATCATCAAAAAAATGATTTATTTGATTCCTGAATTCCTTGGCAGTCGCAAAATATTTATTATTTCTAACCTGTTCATTCATCACTTTCCAGAGCCGCCGCTGAAAATCAGGGAAACGGAGCCTAAGCGAAGTGATGATTTTTAGTCCGCGATAGCCGTAGGGCCGTTATTTTGTCGGAGTCTGAGCGTTAGCGAAGGTGGAGACAAAATAAAAGGCCATCCGACACGGCGTCAAGTCATTTGGAGCCTATGTTCCGACCCCTTGTTGGGTCGGGACGAGGTGACGAGGACGAATCGGGGCCGCCGGAGGCATAAGTGGTCGCGTTAAGTTTTTGCTGCTTGCTTGGGCTGGGATGCCCAAAACAAGCTTTCGCAAAAATAGCGACTCCCCGCTCTATTGGGTTTAAATTGGGGCTATAAGGCGGTAAATAATGGAGCTTAATATTTAACTCTTTTGCTTTATTGACGACTTGAGCTGAACGCTGATATCCCGCTCCATCAAGGACAATATTAATACAAGAACTGGAGGCATAGCATCCTTTTATTTGATCAAAGAAATCCATAATGGATTCACTGTTGATGGCCTTATATTGATCAGTCACTGCTTCAGATAAATACCCTAATCGGATGGCTCCGATTATATTTAGGAGTGTCCGACTGCCTGTGGTTTCAATGGGTTTATCAACCCCTGTTTTAATCCAACCGGATGTTATTTTTGTCGCTTGCGTTGGGTGAACGGCATCAATGAACAATAAAGGCTCATCCTCTGTCAGTTCAGCCTTGAGCTTTTTATAGTCATGGATAAATTGAGCCTGTTTCTCAGGATTAAATTTGCGTGGAACTCCTTTAGGCTGTTTATAACTAAATCCATTCTGATGTAACCATTGAGTCATGCCAGAGACACTGTATTGAACGCTATCGCTGAAAATCAGGGAAACGTAGCCTAAGCGAAGTGATGATTTTTAGTCCGCGATAGCCGTAGGGCCGTTGTTTTGTCGGAGTCTGAGCGTTAGCGAAGGTGGAGACAAAATAAAAGGCCATCCGACACGGCGTCAAGTCATTTGGAGCCTATGTTCCGACCCCTTGTTGGGTCGGGACGAGGTGACGAGGACGAATCGGGGCCGCCGGAGGCATAAGTGGTCGCGTTAAGTTTTTGCTGCTTGCTTGGGCTGGGATGCCCAAAACAAGCTTTCGCAAAAATAGCGACTCCCCAAACGTCTTGACGACATAATCAACAATATGGTGTACATGGACATAGGTAATACCTAATAAATAACCTGTTAATTCATCGGTTTGCTCTGATGACAAATAACTCTTTGAAACACCATTTTCAGGTTTCAATTTTTGTGTTTTTTGGAAGTCACGGAGATGACGAAGAATCGTTGTTTCATGTTTGCGTAATGCTTGAGAAATCTGAGAAACTGACCAGTTTTCTGAGCTTAATAAGACCGCTTTAATTCGGTCGCTCTCGCGCACATCACGCACTTTACTGTGATGTAACTCTAACGCTTTTTTATCCTTTGAACTCAGTGTAATTTTCATGATCTGTAGCTTGCATTGATTTCATTAATTTTTCAAGCACCTTCAATAATTTTGAGTATATATCCTACGTTAGGGCAGGCATATCGATTGAAAGAGCTTTTTAATGATTTATGGTCAATGCCCGATAAAGTATCGGCTGAAGCCTTTCTAAAGCAGTGGTGTGAAGAAGTAGAAAAACCTAAAATCTCAGCATTTATGAAGTTTGTAAAGACCGTTCGGAGCCATTGGTCTGGCATTATTCATTTCGTTGAAACGAAGATTACAAATGGAATTCTTGGGGGAATTAATAGCAAGGTCCAACTGGCCAAACGGCGAGCAAGAGGTTATCGTAATATTAATAATTTTATCAATATGATTTACTTTCTTTGTGGTAAGTTAAAATTCGACTACCCACTGTATTTCACATAGAGCCAATAATATACGTGATGAAATTTGTATTTCATCACGTATATTATTGGAAACTGAAGTTTCCCAATAATTATTTATGGTAAAATTGAAGCTATGCTACAACTATATGAAAAAAATAGTCTTTTCATTCGTTTCAAATGCTATTGCCTAAGGGGAATTAAGTAGGGGTTTGCTATAAACATGGCAAAACCACCTAAAATAAACCTCGATACACCAGCATTGTGTATTTCAGCTACTCAATAATTGGGAAACTTCAGTTATTGGAAATAATTAGCGTGTATATGACATTGGTCCAATGCCATTTTTACGTTCTTTCGCCTGTATGTTTTTTACAAGGCCACGAATTTTCTCTAAGTCTTTTTTTGAAAATTTATTTTCAGTTTTCATTTTCTTTTCCTTACAAAAAAAATTGTCTAAGATTTAAGAGGGAATAGATTCACTCACTATAAATAGAATTTTAAAAAAATTCTATTTTACTATAGCACAATACCTTCGCAAAGTTAAATTTAAGCCAAAAATGACAATCTTACGCCTATATAAATTAACACTCGATGTTCAAGTTTTTCCATCCCATTGCCATCAAACTCTTACCTTCACCCAGCAGAACAATACTTTAATGATGCTGTTGGCCCTAACCCATCTTCGTCACTATTGATGATGTAGTTGTTATAAATCAATTGGTTGAAATTTTAAAAATAAGCCAGTTGGCACTACAGATTTTGTGTTTTTTGTATAAAATGTTGAATTTTTTAGAGTATTTTTGTCGAATGTAAATTACACTCAAATAATGATGATTTTTTTGACAAAAGTCAATGAATTTATCGACAAAAATAATATAAATGGCACTATAAAACTTTCAAAAAAAACACCATTGATTTTAAAGAGAATTTTTCGACAAAA
This sequence comes from Bathymodiolus japonicus methanotrophic gill symbiont, assembly GCF_019721995.1. Taxonomy (GTDB): domain Bacteria; phylum Pseudomonadota; class Gammaproteobacteria; order Methylococcales; family Methylomonadaceae; genus Methyloprofundus. The sequence goes on from NZ_BLYC01000036.1 coordinate 29,468, forward strand.
AATCGCTTAAACCGATGAATCAATAGCTTAGAAAGATAAAAGTATAATCCCCCAGCAAATCCAGACAAGAAATCAAAGCAATCTTATTCCAAATTAGTTACTATTTGTAAAAAATTGGAGTATTAAAATGAGCAGAAAAAGAACGGTCTACAGTGCTGAATTTAAAAGCAAGTTGGTATTAGAAGTTTTAAAGAATGAAAAAACACTGCAAGAAATTGCCAGTGCAAATAACATCACACCTAAGAACCTACAAAACTGGAAAAAAATATTCTTAGACAATGCAGAAATAGCAATGGAGCCCTCCAAAGCCGTTAAAGATTACAAAGAGGATCTATTAGCAGCTCAAGAACAAAATGAGATGCTCACAAAAATCGTAGGAAAAATGACGGTTGAAAAGGAGTGGCTCGAAAAAAAGCTAAAAAGCTTGGACTCATCTGATAGAAAACAGTTGATTGAGCCCAAGCTTAACACTCTACCTCTAACACAGCAGTGTGCATTATTAGGATTAAATAGAAGCAATCTCTATTACAAAAAAAGAGAGAATAAAAAGAAAGAAGAGATCAAAACTCAGATTAATCACATTTTTAAAGACATCCCTATTTATGGTGCGGCTAAAGTACACCAGCAGTTGCTTGAAGGTGGTTTTAAAGTCAGTTTAAACACGGTGGCGAGTTATCGGCAGCAGATGGGCTTGAAAGCCGTATTAGCGGTAAAACAAGTCAATACAACGATCCCCATAAAAGAACATAAAAAATATACTTATAAGCTTAGAGATCTTGATATATCACACGCTAACCAAGTTTGGAGTACAGATATAACCTATATTAAAACCAAAGAAGGGATGGTTTATTTAGCGGCGATTATTGATTGGCACTCAAAAGCAGTGCTCGCCCATAAAATATCAAACACAATGGATTCTTTTTTAGTTATGGATGTATTAGATGAAGCGCTTTCTCTCTACGGAACACCTGAAATTTTTAATACGGATCAAGGCAGTCAATACACCAGTGAAATTCATACCCAACGACTAAAAAACAAAGGCATTACTATTTCTATGGATGGAAAAGGACGAGCAACGGATAATATTTGTATTGAACGGTTTTGGCGAAGTGCAAAATGTGAGCGTATTTATTTAAATGAATATGGTTCAATTAGAGCGTTAATAGAAGATGTTGATGACTATATTGAGTTTTATAATCATCAACGGTTTCATGAAACCCTGGACTATAAAAAACCAATGAATGTATATAGAGAAAGTATTTTAGCTAATGAACAGCAGAATGAAGCGGCTTAGGAATATGGAATAAGGATTGTTGAAAAATCTGTCTTGACTCTTTGGGGTGCTATAGCCTAAAGCCATACTAAATAAAGATTCATTATTCATGGTATTATTATCGCACTACCCACTAGGATTCACATAGAGCCATATTTTTTTAGTTATCTGATT
>NZ_BLYC01000037.1 GCF_019721995.1 Bathymodiolus japonicus methanotrophic gill symbiont
TTTAATTATGTTTTAACAATGGTTCTGTCGCAAGTATTATCAAAAGCACAGACCTCCTGTCCTTCAGGCATAACTATCCTGCTAAAGCCATAAACTGCTTATAAGCAGTTTATGGCTTTAGCAGGATAGTTATGCCTGAAGGACAGGAGGTCTGTGCTTTTGATAATACTTGCGACAGAACCATAATATGTTATCATGCTCAATTATAAATTGAGCATGATAATTTAAGTGATTATTTTTCCTGAATACCAGTACACACCTGGCTTATCCGTTCAATTATAGCGATGGGGTGATAATATTTTTCTCCTGCATGATGCTCTTTTCATGAGCGACATAAAAACGGGTTATAGCCGGTTTTACACAAATATTTTTTTTGCGACAGAGCCAGGTAAACTCGAATTAACACAGACAGCTTCTAGGGTGAGTGTATGAGTATTTTAGTCGATAAAGTTCGTATTGCGGGTTTTCGGGGTATTGCTGAACTTGAAATTACATTGCCTCGAGTTACTGTATTAATAGGCACAAATAATTCGGGTAAAACTTCAGTGATTAAGGCTATGCAATTGGCTTTGGGTGATTATTCTCGTTATTTGGCAGAAGAAGATTTTTATATTGATACGGATGATAAAAGGGTTGATTCCATTCTAGTTGATGTTCGTGTAGTAGCAATGGATTTAGAGGGTAAACGTAAGTCAATATTTGATGATGAATGGGCTGAGCATTTTGGAGATAAGATTCAATCAGAAGCCAATGGCTATCAATTTTTAGCTCTAAGAACTCAATGTGAGCAGGATAAAATAAAAGGAGGTTTTAGCATTACGCGCTTTGCTTTGGATCGCTGGCCTGATTATCCAAATTGGAAAAGTGAAACAACTAAACGTAAAAAACAGTTGCGTAAGCGATTTGATGCATTACCTTTTATTTCAATAGATGCCCAACGAGATATACATCAAGAATTGAGAGAGAAATCTTCATTTATTGGTAAAGTGCTATCCAATGTGGAATATGATAAAGCCGATATTACTAAGCTGGAAGAATTGGTAAAGGCTGTTAATGATGAGGCTGTCGAAAAAAGTCAGCCTTTACAAGACTTAAAAGAACATTTAGAACAACTGAACCAATCCTTTCAAGGTTCTGGAGAAGCTGAAATAACGCCTTTCCCCAAAAAAATTAGAGATATTTCAAAGCAATTTACTGTTCATTTTGGTGATCAGGCGAATAATTCGTTTTCCATGGAATATCATGGTATGGGAACCCGTAGTTGGGCATCCATGCTAACGGTAAAAGCGTTTGTCGAATTAACGGGAAAAAATCATCAAGAAGAAGCAAAACCTTTTTTCCCTTTGATTGCTGCTGAAGAACCTGAGGCACATTTGCACCCTAACGCTCAACGAACACTTTATAAACAGCTTATCGCTTCTAATGGACAAATAATTATTAGCACTCATTCACCATATCTTGCTGCATTGGCTAATCAAAGTGAACTAAGAGCATTATCAATTGCATCTCAAGGTGTATGTGTCAACCAACTCAATGTTAACTTACCCGCTGAAGACAAACGTAAATTGCAGAGGGAGGTCATTCATTCGAGAGGTGAATTACTTTTTTCTAAAGCAATTGTTTTGTCTGAGGGTGAAACTGAGGAACAATCTTTACCACAGCTATTTACTAAATATTTTGGTGACAATGAATTTTCAATGGGAATAAATTTCATTGGTGTGAGTGGCTCAGGAGCAAAGTATCGACCATTTTTGAGTTTTGCACATGATTTTAATATCCCTGTCTTTGTTTTTAGTGACGGCGAAATAAATACAACTAAAGAATTAAAAAAGAACTATGACAAAATATTTGGTGAAACCGATATTGATAATAGCCCGAATATAACAATATTGGATAGAACTGATTTTGAAGGGTATCTGTTTGATTCAGGGTTTGCGAAGTCAATTGAAAATGCAATTGTGGAAATTGATGGTACTGACGCAATTGATAAATGGATAAACAAAAAGCAAGGTACTCAAGAAAAATCACGAAAAACTGACCAGCCACCCTGTGAAACTTGTAAGCAGCCAATATTTGACTCGTCTTTACGTGATTATTCTTGTCCTGATGGGCGAAAAAAAGCAATGTTGGAAATTTTAGATGCTAAAAAGCCAAGGTATGCTCAAGCTGTTACAGAGCAATTATGTAAATTGGACTCTGATAAATTACCACCTAAAATAATTGAATTATTTGAAAAAATTAAAGTGGGGCGGATATTATGATGGCTTTATCACCCGATCAAGAATCTATTGTTAAAGCTCCCATTGAAAATTCACTACAAGTCTTAGCCTCTGCTGGTTCAGGAAAAACTCGTGTATTGACTGAACGAATCCGGTTTATTCTTGAAAACACTAAAAAAGACAGTGTTATTGCTTTAACATTCACTAATAAAGCGGCTGAAGAAATGGCTGAACGTCTTGATAATGTTGATGCTATAGAAGACAGGGCTTGGGTTGCCACTATTCATTCTGTTGCTCAACGTATATTGGAGCAATACGGACATACCATAGGGCTTCCTGCTGAATTGCATATCTATGAGCGTGATAAAGATAGGATGGAGGTTTTTTTACAATCTTTACGTGATGATAATGTGGATATTGATGAATATCTGAATGTTTCAGGTTCAAGAGAGAGACGTAACCGTGAAGGTGTTATGCAAAAACATATGGATGCTTTTGCTGCGATAAAACGTGAAATTCTTAATGAAAGTGAGGTTGCTGAGAAATATCCAAATGATTCACGATTATGGAAAATATATCAAGACTATCAAGATGCACTGCTTGCCAGTGGGGGCATCGATTATGATGATATTTTAAAGTATGCTTATAAAATACTTTTTCTCCATGACTGGGTTGCTAATATTTATCGTGCTAAATATAAGCATATTTGTGTGGATGAAGCACAGGATTTAAATAAAATTCAATACGAGTTTATAAAGACACTCTGTGGTGAGTCAATTACCAGTATATTAATGGTTGGAGATCCGAATCAGATGATATATGGATTTAATGGGTCTTCATCTGAATATCTTTGTTCTTTTTTTATTGATGATTTTAAGCCATCAGTTTATGAGTTAAAGGAAAATTACCGAAGTAGCAGGGCTGTTATTCATGTTGCAAACAAATTAAAACCAGGGTCACAGAAAGAAAGTGATTTTGCTTTACAAGGTGGCGTAACAGTTGAAACTCAAGCCGATGAGTTTGAGGAAGCTCGTTGGATAGTTAATCAAATTAAGCACCTTTTAGAGATGAAAACACATAAGGAAATTGAAGGCGAAATAACGCTTGATAAGATGGTTGTTATTGCTAGAAACCGATATGTTTTTTCTGCTTTAGAAGACGCTTTAAATAATTCTGAAATGCGATTTTCTTTAAAAAAAGGGGAAAGGCAAGTAGAGCCTATTTCATTATTTTGTAGGGTATTAGACTATGCTATGCGTGTAAAACTGAATCCTAAAGATTGGGTGGATGGTAAGAAGCTTTGTTCTTTATTAAAGCTTTCTTCTCCTTCTGAATGGGGAAATAATGAAATCTTAAAGAAATGCTCCGAAGATGTTTTAAGTTCAGAAATTTTGTTTCCTGAATTACAGTCAGAATTGTTAGTAGTAATAGACCAGCTGGATATTAATGAACCTAATATTAGAAAACTAACTAAATCCTTTATTGATAAATTAGAGAAATTTTCTGATGCTCCACAATTGGAAAATTATGAATCTGAGTTGGAAATAAGTATTCTTGAATTAAAAGAGTTTCAAAAATACTGGATCCGGTTTAAACAAAAAGGTTTGGGTGATTCATTACAGGCATTTAGAAATGCGATGGCATTAGGTCAGATAACTGAAGATGTTATTAATGATGGATTAACCTTAAGCACAGTGCACACAATGAAAGGATTGGAAAAAGAAATTGTTTTTTTGATGTCTATGTGTGAAGGTGTGTTTCCTGATTATCGGGCTAAGACTACTGCTGATATTAATGAAGAACGAAACAGTGCCTTTGTGGCAATAACAAGAGCTAAACGACAGCTTTATATCTCCTCCCCAAGGCAGAGAACTATGCCTTGGGGAGGGGTTAAGGGGCAATATGTATCTCGTTTTATAGATGAGATTCGCTCCCCGTCTAAGCGGCGAGACACCCAGTAATTTCAATGGGTCAAGAACAACATTAGGTCGACCTTTTCTGTTCTGTCGCAGAAACCAGAAATAGCTATTACCTACGATCATAAGATTTAATTTCAGTCAAAGAAGATCCGCATGTTCAACTAAAAATGCTCCACTTTTTAGTGTTTTTTTCCTGAATACCAGATTATACCTGGCTTATCCATTCAGTTATCACAATGGGGTGATAACATTTTATTTTGAAAAATTCACCGCATGAAAATCCACCTTCTCTGAGTGACTCTTAACATATTCGTTCCATATTTCTTTACCTTTTAAGAAATGTTTTAAGGCTTCTTTATCCTTGTTAGGTATATTCTCATCGTTGATCGCCATAGCTAATCGTCCTATTTTGTTTTTCACGTTCGCATACAAGTAAAATTTAGCCCCTGTAATGCCTACAAGGCGCATTTTGCAAGTTTTGACCCGTTCATGTGGGAAATATATTGACTCCCTACGGGACGTATTGGTAAAGCATGGATAACGAAAAGATGTTATCCACCCCTTACCAACACTAGCCAACACATTTCCCACAATCACTATCAAGCACAGCAATATGGTTTCTCTTAGACCGCGCTCCGCGCATCAATAATAAGAAATGATAATTGGTAAGAATAAAAGATAAAAAAAGAAGCCCAGGCGTGAAGAGCCAGGTGGACAAGAGCGTTCAATGACCACAGGATAGGTAAGGTTTTACCTGTTTATCTTTCCCACTCAAAATGCTAATGCTTTTTTAGCTATTTCGAGCATCAGTGTTCCCATTGAAAGAAGAAGTACCTAAACAAAGCAGCCTATAACCTACCTGAAGGTAGCACCACTCGAATATTTACATCTTTTTGATTTTAATCACTTATAACAGAAAATAGACACTCTGTAGGCACCGTAAAAAAACAACAAATAATTTCAAATAAAGCTTGCAATTGCCGAAAAAATTTTTCTAAAAATTTCCGTTTTAATCACCTCATAAACGGATATCACCCATGCTTAAAGACCTACCACTCTCTGAACATATTCACCAACACTGCAATGAAAGTATGGAACGTGCCCTGTTAGCAGAGCGTCATCCTTTGTGGGCTCGTTCATGCCCAGAGTTGAAGGATATCGACTTTATTCGCCTTGGGTTATTACGCTGTATCAGTGTAGTCGATAGTGGTCGCCATTTCCTCCAAACCAATGAACAGATTTATGGCCAGCTGCTTCCCCACTCAACGTATTTTAAATCACTGAAGTCGCATAGACGAACAAGTATGCTTGAGGCATTTGAACAGCAGAGCTATCATCTTCACGCTGAAACACTTCTATCGCAAGGCATTGATTATCTTAAAGCATTCCCGGAACTTGACGAATACACCATAGAAGCAGCGGATGGACATTTTATTGATCATGCCTGCCATACTGAAAAAAACAGCAATCGGGGAGTCGCTATTTTTGCGAAAGCTTGTTTTGGGCATCCCAGCCCAAGCAAGCAGCAAAAACTTAACGCGACCACTTATGCCTCCGGCGGCCCCGATTCGTCCTCGTCACCTCGTCCCGACCCAACAAGGGGTCGGAACATAGGCTCCAAATGACTTGACGCCGTGTCGGATGGCCTTTTATTTTGTCTCCACCTTCGCTAACGCTCAGACTCCGACAAAACAACGGCCCTACGGCTATCGCGGACTAAAAATCTTCACTTCGCTTAGGCTACGTTTCCCTGATTTTCAGCGGGGGAAAGTTTATGCGGCTGGGGGGATTTACGCGTTGAATCTCAGAAGTGGGTTGCTCAGATTTCTTTGTCTGGTGACAAACGGAACTCAGAGGCATCAAGAAATACCTGTGTTACGAGATCATATTGAAAAGCAAAACAAGGGAAATAACAGCTCTCAGAAACATCTCTATGTCTACGATAAAGCCGTCACCGACTTTGTCTGGTGGGATCGGCAGAAACGACATGCTAATTACATGATTTCAATGCTAAAAGAAAATTCAATTGCGACTCTGGTTGAGTCTATCCCTTTTGACTCCCGCCATGAGATCAATACAGGGGTTGAAGCATACAGTGTGTACGAAAACAAGGGCATCAAATTTAACGTGGTGGATTACCGTGATCCAGAAACCGGAAAACTTCACCGGTTTGTGACAACCTTGCCAATGACTATTAACCCTGGAACCATTGCCATGCTGTATTTCAAGCGATGGACGATTGAAAAGACATTCAATAACACTAAAAGTAATTTCAAGGAAACTAAAGCTTGGTCTTCCAATACCCGCTCACTTGAAAATCAAATGCGCCTGACTGCAATGAGCTATAATTTAATGCGCGTGTTTGAAGAGATTTCAAAAACACAACAGCCAGAATTGATTCATCCATCGGATAAAAAATATAGCGAGGCTCTGGAGATAAGGCAGCAACAGGCTCAAAAACGAGATCGTTTTGTGAATCCATTATTTTTCCAGGCAAGAATATCTCGTATCAGCTCGTATACCATTCGGGCAGTTCAAAACGCAATAATAACAGGAATGTCTTTACAGTGCTTTATGAGCTCTCTTGTGGCGAGGTTAGTCTCACGGCATCAATTGATAGGGGAACACTGATGATTTCGAGAGAGGATAAACAGAATAATCGAGTTTTTAAGCCCCTTTTACCTCCGCCCTGCCCCTGGGCTATAGAATATATATAAATATATCCCCCTGTACAGCTACGCAGCATATTTGCACTATAAAATTCAATTCCCGCAGGTGAGACGGTATAAACCCGCGACTTCTACTTTATACAAATATGATCTTACTGACTACCTCTACATACCCTTGATCGGTAGCTCTGTCCTGACCTATTCCAATATCATCTAATCCAAAATAGTGGCTGGGCTTGAAAGAAGAGAAGAAAAACCAAATTGCTTACAAATGAGAAGCTAATTAAGATATAATTAACGTTCGTTTGATAGCAAGAGTCTGTCTCTTACTTTCAAGCCGTAATACGTGTTTGACGCACTTATTACAACCTATAAAAAAACCTCTACATACAATGTGTGTGGAGGTTTTTTTATGCCTTAAATACTACCTTTATTGGCTAATAATGGAATAGGTAGCGTTGTTTTTTATAAACAGTGCCTTTCAGTATCCGTGTTATTAACCTAAAACAAAATCATAAATTAACCAGTAAATACAATTAGTTAAACTGATTTATTGGGCGGTAATTGATTTTTTTCCTTTTTGTTTATTCCTAAAATAACGATAATTATCCTCGAATTATTTGCACTCATTGCCGTTATTTTTGGCTATGTCACCGTTAAGTGTGGAATTTTAAAATAACTTATTTTTTCAATCACTTAAGATCGTGAGCAAAATATGTCTGCTTATAACTCGATGTTCAAGTTTTCAGCTATAACTGGGCTAAGAAAAGTAAATTTTTCCGGCTTTGTTTTATAAGTGATTGATTTACAATGATGTTGATGCTTTCTTTGTCAGTAAAATCAATCACTTATAAAACTTGAACATCGAGTATAAGCAGTTTATAGATTTAGCAGGATAGTTATTCCTGAAGATCGGTATTGCTACGTTTTCAATAATACTTGCGACAGCATCTTCATAAAACCTTCTGAATAAGTAATCCTAGGCCGTAAAAAAAAGAAACAATTATAAGGCTTGGAATATACAAACAACAGTAATGCTTTAAAACACCTACGACACCACCTACCCTGTTTGCGTGAAATATCATATTAATGTTGATAGGCTCGAAGGTATGTGTCAAAGATAGAGCAATAGCCGTTAACAGTACAGTGTAAAAAGAAAAGCCAATAAAGGGAAGATATGCTGTAATTGCGTACACAACATACCGACTAAGGAATAGCAATTCAGCTAGTAACCGGATTAGGTTCGGCTTTCCATGTTCATGAACTCCAGTCATTTTATCTCGCTCCTCTTCTGATGAAAAAAACGTAATGTCAAGAGCCGGCCAAGTAATAATACTGAGTAACAGGACAGATATTATACCACTCCAACTGAATAGGCCGTTTAAGATATAAAGATATATTGCTGTAGAGAGTGAAAAAACAGATATTACTATAAAAACAAATAATGAACTCATAATTACTCCTGAATATAATTTAACTAAACAACCACCTGCTTTAGCTGGTGGGTTCGTATGATGGGTCGTGGCTCAAACCTGTGATTAGTCTAAAAATGGGTGGTAGCTCAAACCGTGATGGGCTTACTGATCAACAAGGTAGGATTTTGTCGATATATTTACACATAATCACAGGTTTGAGCCACGACCATCGAGCGAAAGAAAGTTTGGTTGTGGCTTTTATTAATCAAACCAATTTAGATAATATCCCCGATAAAGCCAGTATTATTGATGCTTTCTTTACCTTTGCTCAAGCTGAACAACAACGTGAAGCACAGGCGCGCTACTAGCGCACTTCGGATCAGCGAACTGCCCTGTCGCCTACCAGGGACTAAAAATCATCACTCCGCTTAGCGCTATATAGCAGCATCGTAAAAACGAGAATATGCCAGTGAAAATGGCACTGATCTAAATGCAATTCTGCCTAAAATGAGTCCACTTAATCCACAATACTTAACTAAGAAACAAAGTGTGTTTCAAAAGATTGCCGACTTTATTGAGAAATTTAAAGGCGTGGCAGGCGCGCCATGCTACCTCACAACATTCTGGGACGCCTGTCACCAACATTCATTCGCCTACGCAGCGAATGGGAGATGCCCTGGTCGCCCTGCGTCCGTCTCAACTACTCAACTACGCACAAAACCCTGCTCAGTTAAGTCTACCTCAAATGGCTGGACGGCTATTCGGAATGCAGTTCTTGCCTCCCTCGCGCGCTACTAGCGCACTTCGGATCAGCGAATTGCCCTGTCGCCTACCAGAGACTAAAAATCATCACTCCGCTTAGGCTCCGTTTCCCTGATTTTAAGCGTACGCTGAGTAGTTACAATCCTAAATCCTTTGTAACCTAGACGCATCAAAGCATCCAGCGGTTTTAGTAGACCTCAATTTTACCCTTAATAAGACATAGCTTTTATCCGGGATTTTTTAAATTAAAACAAGGCTTGATTCTGTTCTGTTTTTACGGGATTTTGATCCGATTAATCGTAACGTTGAAGCATGCTATTACGTCAACAGGGCTTCCCGTCTAAGCCGGGACACCCAGTATTATGGATTAAAACGCCAAGATGGAACAACCGCTTCTAAACGTTTTTTGAGCAGGATTTTCTGGTTTGTTTTCATGGGTTTTAGGCAAGATGGGTGAATTACCTCTGCCCAGAAATGGCCGACCTAAGGCTGTTCTTGACCCCTTGAAATTACTGGTGTCCCGGCTTAGACGGGAAGCCTATATTTGGAAGGAAAACAACATCAGCAAACAAGTGTTTTTTCGCAATGACGAAGAACCATATGAAAAAATAGCGGAAATTCTAGTTACAACGTCTAAGTAACATATCGATAAAATAGAAGCATTCTTTTAGGGTGCTTTTAAATTTTCATCCCTACATCAGACACTTGCTAACCACTCTGATGATCTTTAAACGGAAATTCAATAAGTAGCATAACCATTTGAGAGAAAATCAAACCTGAGAATTTAAGCTTAGATTTCTTATTTATACGCATCCTGCTAAGAGCCTTGGTCACGCTAACCGAGCTATCTGAATTAATAATCTTAAACATCACCTTGATTTCCCTATGATCAAGACCATGAATATTTATATTTATCAGCATAGACAAATACAACATTAAATCGTAAGTATGGTCATACCGAGTCATATACTCATCACCAAAAGTAAAAATTGCTGAGGCGTTATAATTAAGAAGTTTTAAACGTATTTCTTCTGTTTTAATTGATTCAATCATAGCTCCTATATCTAAAACTGATTCTTCAAATTTTTCATGGCTATAAGCTAACATATGTTTTACTGGTGAAAAGACATTGCTTGCGTGTAACTCCTCAAACCTAAGTAAATCATTCTCATAATATGATATTGGCTTTCCATCAATACATTTGAGATATAACTTTAAATTCATAGCTATATCATCAAAATTTATGGCACTAATATCTAAAGGCGCATCCAATCCAGACATTAGGTTGTAATCAGGTAACCCACTGGTATTTTGGTCAGATGCGACAAAAGGCACCACATGCTCTTCAAAAGACATTCCATCCGATAAAACAGTATCTAAGTAATTAACGGAGGCAATATAATGATCAAGTCCATGAAGGGTCTCTTTATCATAGGAATCCTTCATCATTAAAAACTCTTTAGTATCAAGAGAAATTCCAAGACCAATCAAGCATTCATAGATATACACAGATAGATTAAAGATTGCCGGATGAATATCCACATAATCACCAACCATAGATGCTGCTGCATCTATTTTAGGAATATCAGCTAAATTTACTTGTTGACCATTTTTAGCCAAAATATACATCTTAGCGGGGATCAAACAACAAAAACTCAAGTCCAGGTTCAATTCTTTAGCGGCAAACTTATCAGTCATTTTAAATTCACCAATGACATGACCACTATGCTCATTGTAGTTTCTGAGCATTTTAATTAGCAAAAAATCACCAGAACCAAAAAGGTCCTTCTTTATACTGTTTCGCGTATCCTTTCTAAGAAGCTCATTAACCCTTACTGCTGAACTAAGTAGATCATTTACTGACCTAATAGATTTTTTATCAATAAAGTCAAAGTAAAACTCAAAATACTCAGTTACTTTTTGCTTAAAAATCTCCATACCCCCCCCCCCTAAAATAGACTTATTTACAAATTTATTAACTAGTGTTAAAAATACCATCTCACATTGAGCGGGTATGGATTTATATTTTTAGATTAACTATTTATTTTAAAATAAATAGTTACAATAAGTTTAGTAGATTTCAATGGCTTATATGAAATCATTTAAAATCAATGTGTTACATGAATAATAATACCTTCGCCAATTTTAATTTAAGCCAGAAATGACAATCTTACACCTATATAAATCAACCGTTTATAGGCTGTAAAAATCATAAAAATGAGAGTATTTTTATTTTGGCGAAGGTATTGTGAATAACTCAACCACTATGCACTGAAAGTGCATAGGTTGCGACTGGACTGAAAGTCCAAAACTAACTATTCAAGAATCATGCTTCCACTATCGTAACTACTCAGCTTCGCTGAGTAGTTACCAAAAATATTGAAACATACAGAATACAGCAAAATCCAAATCCTCACCAGGGAAGCCAAAAACCATCACTCTTTTTATAAAGCATTCAAGCCATAGCCAATCGACTCACATAGAATTAGGATTATTGCTCAACCAGATCATCTAAAAGATCATCTCCTGCCCATTCTGCTGCCTGTTGAAAAGCGTCTGAGTAAGTATATGCAGAAATCAATGTTGTTCTGCCATCTTTACTTGTTGCTAACCATGTTTTCATACATTTCCCTTTTGCTATTAATCATCAATTTATACTTACTGAGCATGTGATCCACCTTTTGTGGAGTTATGCGACAGAACCTGCTCAAGACCTCTAAAGGATTTAGAGAGGCTTAATTTTACATTTTAACACTCTATATTTAAACACGGGGTTTTTAGGATCTAAACAAGACAAGCTTACAATTATGGGCTCTGTTCGACAAAAGCATCAAAATGTTTTTCTGACAAAAAAGAAAAATCGGTAAATTCGCCAACTGTTTGTCCGATGCCGAAATTTGATTTTGAAACGTAATAGACGCCTATTTCGTGATGAATGATACTGGACTCATCTTTATAGCCCGTTACCCCAATGGCGATAATGTCGGTATAGTTGGTGTGGTGTAGTAATGCACTGCGCCATTTATTGCAAACGAATTGATGTTTTTAAAATGAGATTCGTTTTTAGCTGTTCTGTTTTCTACCTTTCCACTCGCGTCGAGTTTGACAAGCTTATTTTTGTAGCCTTTGTATTCAATGAGTATAGGGAAGTGAACCAGATTTTTATCTTGCAGTAATAGCTTTGCATCTGGGCGATTGGCGCCTGAGCCGCCATTTTTGGTGAAGTAATCAGACAGTGCTTTGTCTATTTCAGCGTTTAAAGATTCTTGCTCTAGCTTGTAATCAAGGTTGTAAGATTTAAGCCAGCCATTTGCCAGCTCTGCAATATTAGGTTCAATTGATTTTGCCATATTCCACGCTCTTTCCGTTTTATTATAAAATGGGTTCTGTCGCAAAAAACAGAATCACTCTATTACCTACGATCATAAGATTAAATTTCAGCCAAAGAAGATTCGCATGTTCTACGAAAGGTGGTTCTATTTTTCAAGCCATTTCTTTTCTGAACACCAGATTATACCTGGCTTGCCCATTACAGTTATCACGATGGGGTGATAATATTTCATCTTGACAATACCCTTGAATGATGATTTTTTAATGATAGGCATAAAAACAGGTTATAGCCAGGCGCGCCATGCTACCTCACGAAATTCCGGGACTCCTGTCGCCATAATTCGTTCACCTACGCAGCGGATGGGAGATGTCCTGAACGCCCTGCGTCCGCAACGACTACGCACAAAAGCCGCTTCGTCATTACTACCTCACTGGCTGGACGGCTATTCGGAATGCAATTCTTGCTCCTCTCGCGTGCTGCTAGCACACGTCGAATCAGCGAATTGCCCTGTCGCCTATCAGGGACTAAAAATCACCACTTCGCTAAGCTCCGTTTCCATGATTTTCAGCGATCGAGGAAGAGTGATGGTTTTCTTGATACTGCGGAATTAATCCGTGTGTACGGTGAACTGAAACAAAACACAACGTCAAAGGTTACAAAAACATCCGTGCCAGTGGTGCAGGTTGAGAGGTCTCATATAGAATGGCTTGAGAAACAGGTCGATGGGCTTAGGGAGGATATAAAACAAGTTAGAGACGATTCCCTAACTCGTGAAATTCGATTAATGGCATTACTTGAACATAAAATTGATACGACACAAAGCGAAACATCAGCAGATAAAACAGTGATTAGAGGGGTGTTCTCAAAGTTATTTAAGTGATGGATTGTATTGTCACAATGAAGGGTATCAGCTAACATAGGGGATAGATATCCCTGTACCCGCTATACAGATAATACTCTCTAGCCTTTTTATAGAAAGGGAAAAATAACGGCAATGAGTGCAAATAATTCGAGGATAATTATCGTTATTTTAGGAATAAACAAAAAGGAAAAAAATCAATTACCGCCCAATAAATCAGTTTAACTAATTGTATTTACTGGTTAATTTATGATTTTGTTTTAGGTTAATAACACGGATACTGAAAGGCACTGTTTATAAAAAACAACGCTACCTATTCCATTATTAGCCAATAAAGGTAGTATTTAAGGCATAAAAAAACCTCCACACACATTGTATGTAGAGGTTTTTTTATAGGTTGTAATAAGTGCGTCAAACACGTATTACGGCTTGAAAGTAAGAGACAGACTCTTGCTATCAAACGAACGTTAATTATATCTTAATTAGCTTCTCATTTGTAAGCAATTTGGTTTTTCTTCTCTTCTTTCAAGCCCAGCCACTATTTTGGATTAGATGATATTGGAATAGGTCAGGACAGAGCTACCGATCAAGGGTATGTAGAGGTAGTCAGTAAGATCATATTTGTATAAAGTAGAAGTCGCGGGTTTATACCGTCTCACCTGCGGGAATTGAATTTTATAGTGCAAATATGCTGCGTAGCTGTACAGGGGGATATATTTATATATATTCTATAGCCCAGGGGCAGGGCGGAGGTAAAAGGGGCTTAAAAACTCGATTATTCTGTTTATCCTCTCTCGAAATAGCTAAAAAAGCATTAGCATTTTGAGTGGGAAAGATAAACAGGTAAAACCTTACTCTTTATGATGTCTATGCAAGATGTAGCCATGCACGCTTATTCTTTCCATGCTTTCTTTTATCCTTAAAAATTATCATTGTTTATTATTGATGCGCGGAGCGCGGTTTAAGAGAAACCATATTGCTGTGACTCCTGTCGCCGTAATTCGTTCACCTACGCAGGCGTCGGGGAGTCGCTATCGCTGAAAATCAGGGAATGAATTACGGCGACAGGAGTCACAGAATGTTGTGAGGTCGCATGGCGCGCCTGACCTTCGCCAATTTTAATTTAATCCAAAAATGATAATCTTACACCTATATAAATAAATCGCTTATAGGCTGTAAAATTCATAAAAATGAGTGTATTTTTATTTTGGTAAAGGTATTGTCCTTTAGATTAAGAATATCAAAAACACATGTAACTACTCAGCGTAATTGAAACTCATAACAGAAAATGGCTCTACGGCTATTCGGGATAAAATTTTAGCCTCCCTCGCGCGCTATCGCGCACTTCGGATTGGCAAATTTCCCTGCGCCTTCTGGAGACTATCAGCCCGTCCGGGGCTGACAGCGAAGGAAAATAATTACTTAAAAAATGGTACAATTTTTAGTTGAGCATGTAAACTATAATCCCCCAGCAAATCCAGACAAGAAATCAAAGCAATCTTATTCCAAATTAGTTACTATTTGTAAAAAATTGGAGTATTAAAATGAGCAGAAAAAGAACGGTCTACAGTGCTGAATTTAAAAGCAAGTTGGTATTAGAAGTTTTAAAGAATGAAAAAACACTGCAAGAAATTGCCAGTGCAAATAACATCACACCTAAGAACCTACAAAACTGGAAAAAAATATTCTTAGACAATGCAGAAATAGCAATGGAGCCCTCCAAAGCCGTTAAAGATTACAAAGAGGATCTATTAGCAGCTCAAGAACAAAATGAGATGCTCACAAAAATCGTAGGAAAAATGACGGTTGAAAAGGAGTGGCTCGAAAAAAAGCTAAAAAGCTTGGACTCATCTGATAGAAAACAGTTGATTGAGCCCAAGCTTAACACTCTACCTCTAACACAGCAGTGTGCATTATTAGGATTAAATAGAAGCAATCTCTATTACAAAAAAAGAGAGAATAAAAAGAAAGAAGAGATCAAAACTCAGATTAATCACATTTTTAAAGACATCCCTATTTATGGTGCGGCTAAAGTACACCAGCAGTTGCTTGAAGGTGGTTTTAAAGTCAGTTTAAACACGGTGGCGAGTTATCGGCAGCAGATGGGTCTTGAAAGCCGTATTAGCGGTAAAACAAGTCAATACAACGATCCCCATAAAAGAACATAAAAAATATACTTATAAGCTTAGAGATCTTGATATATCACACGCTAACCAAGTTTGGAGTACAGATATAACCTATATTAAAACCAAAGAAGGGATGGTTTATTTAGCGGCGATTATTGATTGGCACTCAAAAGCAGTGCTCGCCCATAAAATATCAAACACAATGGATTCTTTTTTAGTTATGGATGTATTAGATGAAGCGCTTTCTCTCTACGGAACACCTGAAATTTTTAATACGGATCAAGGCAGTCAATACACCAGTGAAATTCATACCCAACGACTAAAAAACAAAGGCATTACTATTTCTATGGATGGAAAAGGACGAGCAACGGATATATTTGATTGCTTTTGGGAGTCTGAGCGTTATGAATATGGTTTGCGGGGAGTCGCTATTTTTGCGAAAGCTTGTTTTGGGCATCCCAGCCCAAGCAAGCAGCAAAAACTTAACGCGACCACTTATGCCTCCGGCGGCCCCGATTCGTCCTCGTCACCTCGTCCCGACCCAACAAGGGGTCGGAACATAGGCTCCAAATGACTTGACGCCGTGTCGGATGGCCTTTTATTTTGTCTCCACCTTCGCTAACGCTCAGACTCCGACAAAACAACGGCCCTACGGCTATCGCGGACTAAAAATCTTCACTTCGCTAAAGCTCCGTTTCCAGGATTTTCAGCGAAGGCATTACTATTTCTATGGATGGAAAAGGACGAGCAACGGATAATATTTGTATTGAACGGTTTTGGCGAAGTGCAAAATGTGAGCGTATTTATTTAAATGAATATGGTTCAATTAGAGCGTTAATAGAAGATGTTGATGACTATATTGAGTTTTATAATCATCAACGGTTTCATGAAACCCTGGACTATAAAAAACCAATGAATGTATATAGAGAAAGTATTTTAGCTAATGAACAGCAGAATGAAGCGGCTTAGGAATATGGAATAAGGATTGTTGAAAAATCTGTCTTGACTCTTTGGGGTGCTATAAAGCATCCCAGCCCAAGCAAGCGGCAAAAACTTAACGCGACCACTTATGCCTCCGGCGGCCCCGATTCGTCCTCGTCACCTCGTCCCGACCCAACAAGGGGTCGGAACATAGGCTCCAAATGACTTGACGCCGTGTCGGATGGCCTTTTATTTTGTCTCCACCTTCGCTATCGCTCAGACTCCGACAAAACAACGGCCCTACGGCTATCGCGGACTAAAAATCTTCACTTCGCTAAAGCTCCGTTTCCAGGATTTTCAGCGGCAGGTTACAGTTGATTTTTACACAAACATTTGTTCTTTTGCGACAGAACCATCTTTCGCGCCAACCTGTTGTGTTTGCGAGAGTGGGCAGTATGATATGAAGTCCCGCAGACCGCATTCCCCACAATCACTATCAATCACAGCAAAAGGCAGGCCCACTAATCCCCTTTCACAGCCCCCCCCACAACTGCATGAAAAAAACAGATAATGCGGACTAGAGTTTCAGTGAATCTTGGAATCGAGTTACTTGAGTTTTTAAGCCCCTTTCACTACCGTTACGCCCTGCGCGTTACCAGATATATAAAATATCCACCCCTGCTCCAAACGCGCCACCTTTTGCATTATAAAATTCGAATCCCGCATTCAAAACGCTATAAGCTTGCGACTTCTACTTTATGCAAAAAGTGCCTTATGGGTTGCCTTAGCAAGTACCCTTGATCGCAACACTGTCCTGACCTATTCCAAAACATCTTGAGTCCAAAATAGGGGCTGAGCTTGAAAGGAGAGAAGAAAAACCAGAAATGCTTACAAATGAGAGGCTAATTAAGATATAATTAACATTCGTTTGAAAGAAAGAGTCGTGTCTCTTACTTTCAAGCTGTGGTGAGTGACTGAAATCACTCATACACAACCTTTATTAAAGGCAAAAAACCCAAGTACTTAAAAATGCTTGGGTTTTTTTTTGCCTTTAAGCCCTAAACTTTAAAAGTTCGGGGCTTGTTTCTAAAACTGAAATAGGAAATATCAGATTTGTATTGCCAATAACTTTAACTCATACAAGCAAGACATAGCAAGTTTAGCTGTAGTTAAACTTCTAATAAGCCTTTTAGCCATTTTTTCTTGGCACGTCATCCCCCCTAAGTTTCATGAAGCATTGGGACGTCCTGTCATCGCTGTTCATTAAATCACATAAAGGGCAGTGATGACCAAGTTCTGGTTTTGTCGCAAAAAAACAAAATGTTTGCGTAAAAATCAACTGTAACCTTTTTTATGCGACAGAACCAAGGTGTGGACTTTTCGACTGAACCACAAATTTTAGATTTACAACGGGATGCATTATTAGAGGCAGAGGTTTTATCTGAACATCTTTATGATCATGTATGGTGTTTGACAGAACCCATGAATAGTCAGTGGAATACTATTGAACAAGAACAATGCCTTCGCCAATTTTAATTTAAGCCAAAAATGACAATCTTACACCTATATAAATCAATCGCTTATAGGCTATAAAATTCATAAAAATGAGTGTACTTTCATTTTGGCGAAGGTATTGACAAGAATGCTGACATTTTATAATAGAACGGAATAGAACGTGGAATATGGCAAAATCAATTGAACCTAATATTGCAGACCTAGCAAATGGCTGGCTTAAATCTTACAACCTTGATTACAAGCTAGAGCAAGAATCTTTAAACACTGAAACAGACAAAGCACTGTCTGATTACTTCACCAAAAATGGCGGCTCAGGCGCCAATCGCCCAGATGCAAAGCTATTACTGAAAGATAAAAATCTGGATCACTTCCCTATACTCATTGAGTACAAAGGCTACAAAGATAAGCTTGTCAAACTCGACGCGAGTGGAAAGGTAGAAAACAGAACAGCTAAAAACGAATCTCATTTTAAAAACATCAATTCGTTTGCAATAAATGGCGCAGTGCATTATGCCAATGCATTACTACACCACACCAGCTATACCGACATTATCGCCATTGGGATGACAGGACACAAAGATGAGTCCAATAATATTCAGCACGAAATAGGTGTTTATTACGTTTCAAAATCAAATTTCGGCATCGGACAAAAAGTTGGCGAATTTACCGATTTTTCTTTTTTGTCAGAAAAACATTTTGATGCGTTTGTCGAGCAGGTAAGAACCTTAAGCTTGTCGCAAGCAGAACTCGACAAGATCAAAGAACAGCGTGAAAAAGAAATTGATACCAGTCTGGTCAGGCTGAATAATGATATTTACCAAAATGAAAAAGGCTTGGGCGAAAATGACCGCGTTTATCTGGTTGCCGCTTCAATCATTTCTACGTTGGGGATTCCAGGAAAAGTATCTCCGCTTGAAAAATCTTATTTAAAGTCTTCTACCGAAAAAGGCAGCACAGATGGTGAAATAATAGTAAGAAAAATAGAAGCATTTTTGGGTGAAAAGGAGCTGCCGGAACAGAAAAAAGAACTCATTTTAAGAACATTAAAAAACACACTTTTAACTGATAATATCAATAAGGTTAAAAACGGTGAAAGCCAACTTAAAAGAGTTTTTACAAAAATTGTTGATGACCTGGGGATCTACTACAAAATTGGCTTAACCACCGATTTTACCGGTAAGCTCTTTAATGAAATGTATGGCTGGCTTGGTTTTTCGCAAGACAAACTTAATGATGTCGTGCTTACACCGTCTTATATTGCAACCCTTTTAGCAAAGCTAGCACGCGTTAATAAGGATTCGTATGTGTGGGATTTTGCCACGGGTTCAGCGGGACTATTGGTTGCAGCAATGAATGAAATGCTGAACGATGCCAAAAACACCATCACTTCACCTGAAGAGCTCGCAAAAAAAGAAGCGGAAATAAAGGCTGAACAATTGCTCGGTTTAGAAATGCTATCAAGTGTTTATATGTTGGCTATTCTCAATATGATTTTGATGGGGGATGGCAGCTCCAACATTCTAAACAAAGACTCTTTGCAGGATTTTGACGGAAAATATGGCTTTGGTGAAACGGATAAAAAATTTCCCGCTGATGCTTTTATCCTTAATCCGCCGTACTCTGCCCAAGGCAACGGTATGGAATTTGTCGAAAAAGCGTTGGGAATGATGAACAAAGGGTATGCCGCCATTATTATTCAAGGTTCATCTGGTTCAGGAAAAGCGGAAGCAATCAATCAGAAAATTCTAAAAAAACACACGCTATTGGCAAGCATCAAAATGCCGATAGACCTCTTTATTGGTAAATCCAGCGTGCAAACACACATCTACGTGTTTAAGGTAAACGAACCACATCATCAAGATGAAATGGTTAAGTTTATCGACTTTTCAAACGATGGCTATACACGCACCAACCGGAAAAAATCCAGCAATAACCTCAAAGATACGGATCGCGCTAAAGAACGCTATGAAGAGCTAATCAGTTTAGTGCGCTTTGGTAAAAGTAAACTCACTATTTTTACCGAAAATGAATATTACGAAAACACCATTGATCCCAAAAACGGGGCTGACTGGAATCAGTCTATACCCGTTGACACTAAGCCTACATTGCAGGATTTTAAGAAAACGGTCGGTGATTATTTGGCTTGGGAAGTTTCAAACCTTCTTAAACAACAAGCGGGTGAAGGTAAACAGTCGGGAAAGTAGACTGCCCCACTTAACGAGACTGAAACATGTTGAGTGGGGGTGAATTTAGGGTTGGGTGATTTGATTTGAGATTAACACATAAAACTAAACGTTCAAAAGATAGTTTTCAAAAAGATGCTAGTTGATATATGATTTGTATCAGAAATCAAAAAACAATGGGATTATTGAGAAACTGAGCTTTGTAAATGACTAATTTAATTAGGAAATTGAGTACTTGTCATGCAAAACGATTTCTTATCAAGAAAGACCTTCTATGCAGGGAGCAAGTGAAAATAACACTAAAATATGAATTTAAATAAAAGAAATTGCATAATATTTCTTACTCAGCACTAAACAAATTACCAATTATTACAATATAGTTCGAAAAAGATAAGAATTTATTAAAATCTAAAATCAACTGCCCAGACAAAAATGGCGAGACTGATTTTGAATTTATGGAAAAATTTATAGCGGAGCTGGAAGCAGAGCGCATAGCGGAGCTGGAAGCTTATCTATCTGCGGCTGGTTTAAAAAACACCTCATTGACTCTACAAGAACAGCAGGCTTTAGATGATTTTAAAGACCTTAATTTTGAAGAGTTTAATGTTATTAATATATTTAACGTGAAAAACTCTGGAAATATTTTATCCAGAGATATTATTGAAAATAGAGGAGAAACACCTTACCTCTGCTCAAGTAATAAAAACAATGCGGTAAGTTCTTACATCTCTTATGATGAAGAGTATTTGGATAAGGGAAATTGTGTTTTTATAGGCGGGAAAACTTTTGTTGTTAGCTATCAAGAAAAAGACTTTTATTCGAACGACAGCCACAATTTAATCCTGTATCTAAAGAATGAAGAAAAAAGAAACAAGTTTAACCAGCTCTTTTTAGCGACCTGTATCAATAAAAGTTTGGGTCATAAATATTCTTGGGGCGACAGTATTAGCAACAGAAAGATTCAAAAAGACGAAATTTCACTCCCGACACAAAACAATCAACCAGACTATTCTTCAATGGAAACCTTTATTTCCGCGATACAAAAACTGGTTATCAAAGATGTTGTTCACTATGCGGATAATAAAATAGGGTTCTGTCGCAAAAAACAAATGTTTGTGTAAAAATCAACTGTAACCTGTTTTTATGCGATGAATGGATGAAACACCATGCAGGAAAAAAGTATTCTCGCCCCATCGCGATAATTGAACGGATAAGCCAGATGTGAACTGGTGTTCAGGAAAGTAATGGCTTGAGAAGGGGAAGTAGGTAGTGGCTCAAAGCGTGGTCGGATTACTGCTCAACAAGGTAGAATTTTGTCGAGATATTTATATATAATTACAGGTTTGAGCCACTACCAGTTATGAGATCCTAGTCCAATGAAAGCAGTTACACATTTTTTATATTAAAGGGGAACGTCGTTGAATGAAAAAACAGAGGATATAAATGATATTACCAAGTCAGCAGAGCAAGGGAATCGCTGAAGACCAATATAATCTAGGGGTGGTGTCATCTGGAAGGGCAAGTTGTAAAACAGGACTATAAGCAGGCAGTGAAGTGGTTTACCAAGTCAGCAGAGCAAGGGAATGCTGACGCACAATATAATCTAGGAGTGATGTGTAGCAAAGGAGAAGGCGTCACTCAAGACTATAAGCAGGCTGAGAAGTGGTTTACAAAGGTAGCAGAGCAAGGGAATGCTAAAGCACCATACAATTTAGGCGTGATGTATGAAAACGGAAAAGGTGTAAAACAGGACGATAAGCAGGCGGTGAAGTGGTTTACCAAGTCAGCAGAGCAAGGGTATGATAAAGCACAATATAATCTAGGGTTGATATATCTGGAAGGAGAACTCATTACTCAAGACGATAAGCAGGCGGTGAAGTGGTTTACCAAGTCAGCAGAGCAAGAGTATGCTAACGCACAATACACTCTAGGGGTGATATATCTGGAGGGAAAACTCATTACTCAAGACTATAAGCAGGCAGTGAAGTGGTTTACCAAGTCAGCAGAGCAAGGGAATGCTGACGCACAATATAATCTAGGAGTGATGTGTAGCAAAGGAGAAGGCGTCACTCAAGACTATAAGCAGGCTGAGAAGTGGTTTACGAAGGTAGCAGAGCAAGGGAACGCTGAAGACCAATATAATCTAGGGGTGGTGTATCTGGAAGGGCAAGTTGTAAAACAGGACTATAAGCAGGCAGTGAAGTGGTTTACCAAGTCAGCAGAGCAAGGGAATGCTAAAGCACAATATAATCTAGGGGTGATGTATCTGGAAGGAGAACTCATTACTCAAGACTATAAGCAGGCAGTGAAGTGGTTTACGAAGGTAGCAGAGCAAGGAAATGCTAACGCACAATACAATCTAGGGGTGATGTGTAGCAAAGGAGAAGGGGTTATTCAAGACTATAATCAGGCAGCGAAGTGGTTTACTAAGTCAGCAAAGCAAGGGAATGCTAACGCACAACTCAACCTAGGGGAAATGTATAGCAGTGGCAAAGGCGTCACTAAAGACTATAGGAAAGCGGAAACGTGGTTTACCAAGTCAGCAGAGCAAGGGGACTCTAAAGCACAATATAATCTAGGTGTGATGTATGCTAACGGAAACGTGGGGAATCAGGACAATAATAAAGCATATATGTACTTTAATATTTCAGCATATAATGGCAACTTTGAAAAGGCAATAGCTAACAGGGAAAAGATAGGCAGATTGCTATCAATTGAGAAAATAAATAATGCCCAGAAATTATCACGAGATTGGATAGAATCACACAATCAGAATGTGTAATCTAACTAATCTCTCATTTTCAATAGCATAAAAAATTGCGGATGAAAATAGAGCTTTAGCAAAGTGAACATTTTTCCGTCCGTGTTAGCTGTAGGTGGTGGGAAGAGCTTTCTTAAAGACTAGAAAAATAATATGTAATCTCACATTGAGCGGGTATGGATTTATATTTTTATTTTAAAACAAATAGTTACAATAAGTTTAGTAGATTTCAATGGCTTATATGAAATCATTTAAAATCAATGTGTTACATGAATAAATAGACCCGCTCAATGTAAGTGTAATGGAAATTTTTGATGATATTTATAATTCTGTGGCAATGAGTTTTCGAAAAAGAATTAATGATCTAATTCTTGGTCCATTTATATCTTCATGGGCTTTATGTAATTGGGGTAAGTTGGCTTTATTGTTTTTTGGTACAGGAACACCAGACGTAAGAATAAAAAATATGTTGCAAGAGATGTCTGTACGTAATCTTTTAACGTATCCCGGTTTTCTCGATTTGTTCTTTATACCATTAACATTAACGGCGTTGTATAT
Organism: Bathymodiolus japonicus methanotrophic gill symbiont; assembly: GCF_019721995.1. Taxonomy (GTDB): domain Bacteria; phylum Pseudomonadota; class Gammaproteobacteria; order Methylococcales; family Methylomonadaceae; genus Methyloprofundus. Next base: position 23,239 of record NZ_BLYC01000037.1, read on the forward strand.
TTTTATTCTTCCTCATTTAAACTATTTGGTTGCAGAAAAGGTGAATCCAATCAAGCAAAAGTTGGAGAAACAGAATTATAAATTCGAGAGTGAAACAAATAAACACAGTACACTACTGGGATTTCAAAGTGACGCTGCCAGCCATGGTGAGAAAACAAAAGATATTCCGAGGCGTCGTCCAGATGCTTGTGAATACTAATTATCACAGCCCGCATTTTGCAAATTCTGCGATATACCGTTCATGTGGACAATATATTGGCTACCTACGGGACATATTGCTGTATGCAGATTATGAGAAGAACTATACCTGGGTTCTATCGCGAAACCAGCAATACTAAGTCTTGTGTTAATTCTGTTTTTCTAGCCATCACCCCCCCTTTTTTTTAATCACAATAGTGTAATTACATTTTAAAATATTGTAAAACTTCTTACAAAAAACTGGTTAGAAACTATTTTTATACCCATACCTTATCGCGACAGAACCTTTTTCATTGCCGGAGGTAAGCGATGGCAAAATGGAAACTAAATATTACCTCTAAAATCTGCCGTAGTCCGTAAGGGGAATTAAGTAGGGTTTGCTATAACATGGCAAAACCACCTAAAATAACCTCGATACACCAGCATTGTGTATTTCAGCTACTCAATAATTGGGAAACTTCAGTTATAAACGTTATTTTATTCAACAATACCAGGGTTTTGATGGTAGGCATCGGCCCTCAGGAATCCATATTGTACTAATCTCCATTACTAAGGCATATAAGTTCTGCAATATGTGTTTTGAGTTTGCTGTAAGAATTCAGTACCACTGGTAATGTTTTAAAGTAGTCTCCATTATGTTGAGATAAATAGGAAGTGCACTCGTCTCTTGCTTTGTCAGCACTCTCCAACCTGCTATGACAGAACATATTCCTAAATGTTCACGACCTCATCATCTAAAAATTTTAATGTTTTTGAGGACATCACTCTTTATTAATTAAAGAATTATTATTGCTAAATATGATATTTTTTAACAATGCTTTCCAATGGTTGAGTCAAGGGACATATTCTTAAGTAGCCTGCTATTAAGAGTATCTCGAATACCAGCTCTCTCTCAAAACTGCTCTAAGTCTTTCACTTTTTGTCCGAGTTCGTCATCACTTCCAAGTACATAAATCCCTTTTACAAGAGCATCTTCAAGATAGCCAAAAGTGGCTACTGTTCGACCTAAATGCTCCCAAAAGTCTGCTTGATATCACACACCAAAGCGAGGTACGTTTTTTATGAGAATGTTAGATATTTTTCCTAATCATTTGGAGAAAATGGTCTTGACAATAGGGCTGCTTTAGACCCCAGTTGGCCTTGCCGATAATTCTCTCATTATTAAGTACAACTTGTTTTTCAAGCACTTTATTAGCAATAGCGTAATCATTAAACAAGGGGCTTAAAATAATAAGAGAAGCCAAATGATCTTAATTATTTTTCTGAAGTAGCGATGCAGAAAATACCTCATTATATATAATAAACACCGACATATCTGAGTAGTATATCAGAAATTACGGGTATTGACATACACTGTTAGACCTGACAAATAACCGAGAAAAAAGCCTTCCTCTTCTTTTCGTTCCGCTCATAATGATGTGTGAAATTAGACAAATGCTTCTAATTGATTCTTTTTTTATAAAAGGCTGCATATAATATTTTTTTGTATAGTCCTGTGAGCTCTCAATTTTCTTATACTATCCTGGCTACATATGTCTTCTTTACTTAGACGCGATCAAAACTCGTCCCTATCTCACTGATTAAGTCTATCGAAGTAAACGAGCAAAAATGTCTGAAGAGGTACAGACTACCAGAATCAGTGTCTTCTGAAGTCGGTCGTTGACAGTTTCTGAGTTGTTAACCACGACTAAAGTAGCGCAACCGCTGTAAGTTAATATTCATTAACAAGTGACATCACTGTTTTCTAGTTAGTGACTATTACCTGACATTTCCCTTGACATCCTAAATACTTGCTTTGCCTATACTCTCTCACGGTATAAGTCTCTGCCCTGAATTTCCAGTACTACCGTGCGTGTTGACAGTGCTGATAGATAGGAAATACCTGTAGAAACACTGCCAGGACGCTGTGATATGAAGTGGTACGTTGTAGGACCAGAGATAGTAGATATCTATGAGAAATCATTCGGAATTTCCGTCGATCTGATAATAATGCGTACGTGCTCCTATGTTGATTGGCAAGATCAGGCGACAGCTTTGTCTCGAGCCTCCCACTCCCGGCGAGGTGGTGCACAATTTTGGTCCCCAAACAACGTACTTGTCTATTTTTCTAGTCGGCTACTTTTTTATTTATATCATTAGTTTCAATAAGTTTGTAAAACTAAGGTGGGGATATTTTGTCTTCGTTACTAGCATAGCTTCCGTAATAAGTATCAAAACGATTTCTAAAGTGATCTTTAGAGCATCCGGATATACAATAGTTATTAAAACAATATAAGATATCTTTTTATCATTAAATTCTGTATAAGGATTACGCAGTGGATGGAAGATTGATTTTCACCCAAAGTCAGGTTTACATGCTCAACTAAAAATTGTACCATTTTTTAAGTAATTATTTTCCTTAACACCAGATCATACCTGGCTTATCAATTCAATTATCCCGCTGACGGTAATAGTATTTCTTCTGCATGATGCTTTTTTCATGAGAGGCATGAAAACAGGTTTATAGCCTGGTTTACATAAATACGTATCTTTTGCGACAGAACCTTCTTTTTTAACACGGGTTTTATTAACTATATCATGGGATATGTTTTTTAACAGCCTTTTTAACATTATTAACTATAAATAAGGTCTTGTTAATGGTGATTAGCTGTGTTTATGGCGATGTAAAAAATACACTTGTTTTTTTAACGTCAATTATCAAGCAACTATATAGTGAAATTATGGACACCCCTGAGAGTCGCGTCCTGAAAACCATCGCTGTCAGCCCGTCCGGGGCTGATAACGGGTGTAAGAGTCCCTACTTTTGCGAAAGCTCATTTTTGGCATCCCAGCCCAAGTTCGCGGAAAAAGCTTAACGGGACTAGTTATAATTTTCGATGCCCCGATTCGCCCTGCGTCCATCACGATTTCGTACAACCTAGCTACGCGGGTTGCACTCATCATGATTACCTCAATGACTCTACGCCAACTAAAGCTGTTACTAAATCCTATTCTCCATTCGCTACCGCTCATACTACGAGTATTCATCCACAGCGTTGCCTATCGCGGTCTAAAAATATTCACTTCGCTATGCTCCGTTTCCAGGATTTTCAGGGATAGAGAATTACATGCAAAAAAAAACATGGCTGGCTTGTTAGATAATCTGGCTCATCATCACTGCTGGGGGATTATGTTTTTTTTTACGACAGAACAAGTTTGTTGATTTTTTTATCTCTCCTGAATTCGTATAATAAGTGTATAACCTCTCTGAAAGTCATCAGTGTTCCCATTGAAAGAAGAAGTACCTAAACAAAGCAGCCTATAACCTACCTGAAGGTAGCACCACTCGAATATTTCCATCTTTTTGATTTTAATCACTTATAACAGCAAATAGACACTCTGTAGGCACCGTAAAAAAACAACAAATAATTTCAAATAAAGCTTGCAATTGCCGAAAAAATTTTTCTAAAAATTTCCGTTTTAATCACCTCATAAACGGATATCACCCATGCTTAAAGACCTACCACTCTCTGAACATATTCACCAACACTGCAATGAAAGTATGGAACGTGCCCTGTTAGCAGAGCGTCATCCTTTGTGGGCTCGTTCATGCCCAGAGTTGAAGGATATCGACTTTATTCGCCTTGGGTTATTACGCTGTATCAGTGTAGTCGATAGTGGTCGCCATTTCCTCCAAACCAATGAACAGATTTATGGCCAGCTGCTTCCCCACTCAACGTATTTTAAATCACTGAAGTCGCATAGACGAACAAGTATGCTTGAGGCATTTGAACAGCAGAGCTACCATCTTCACTCTGAAACACTGCTATCGCAAGGCATTGATTATCTTAAAGCATTCCCAGAACTTGACGAATACACCATAGAAGCAGCGGATGGACATTTTATTGATCATGCCTGCCATACTGAAAAAAACAGCAAGGGGAAAGTTTATGCGGCCGGGGGGATTTACGCGTTGAATCTCAGAAGTGGGTTGCTCAGATTTCTTTGTCTGGTGACAAACGGAACTCAGAGGCATCAAGAAATACCTGTGTTACGAGATCATATTGAAAAGCAAAACAAGGGAAATAACAGCTCTCAGAAACATCTCTATGTCTACGATAAAGCCGTCACCGACTTTGTCTGGTGGGATCGGCAGAAACGACATGCTAATTACATGATTTCAATGCTAAAAGAAAATTCAATTGCGACTCTGGTTGAGTCTATCCCTTTTGACTCCCGCCATGAGATCAATACAGGGGTTGAAGCATACAGTGTGTACGAAAACAAGGGCATCAAATTTAACGTGGTGGATTACCGTGATCCAGAAACCGGAAAACTTCACCGGTTTGTGACAACCTTGCCAATGACTATTAACCCTGGAACCATTGCCATGCTGTATTTCAAGCGATGGACGATTGAAAAGACATTCAATAACACTAAAAGTAATTTCAAGGAAACTAAAGCTTGGTCTTCCAATACCCGCTCACTTGAAAATCAAATGCGCCTGACTGCAATGAGCTATAATTTAATGCGCGTATTTGAAGAGATTTCAAAAACACAACAGCCAGAATTGATTCATCCATCGGATAAAAAATATAGCGAGGCTCTGGAGATAAGGCAGCAACAGGCTCAAAAACGAGATCGTTTTGTGAATCCATTATTTTTCCAGGCAAGAATATCTCGTATCAGCTCGTATACCATTCGGGCAGTTCAAAACGCAATAATAACAGGAATGTCTTTACAGTGCTTTATGAGCTCTCTTGTGGCGAGGTTAGTTTCACGGCCTCAATTGATAGGGGAACACTGATGATCATAATTCTAAATTTCAATAAAAGGTGGATCACATGCTCAGCTTCAAAGGCACTCACTTTCAAAAAGATGTCATTCTTTATGCTGTTTTCTTTTATGTCAGGTATGGCGTTTCGTATCGCGACCTTGAAGAAATTATGGAAGAAAGAGGTGTTGAAGTGGATCATGCTACGCTCAATCGTTGGGTGATCCGTTATTCGCCCGACATTGCTGTAAAAGCTAAATCTCAGAAACGAGAAACAAATAAATCGTGGCGCATGGATGAAACGTATATCAAAGTGAAGGGTCAGTGGACCTATTTATACCGAGCTGTTGATAGTCACGGTGATACGCTTGATTTTATGCCTTCTGAGCGCCGTGATGAAGAGGCTGCAACCGCATTTTTCAAACAAACGATTAACAATAATGGCTTTCCTGATAAGGTCGTTATGGATAAAAGTGGCGCTAACTATGCAGGATTAGCCAATATTAACCTCTTGTTAATCCTTGCTGGGTTTGCCACTATGATCGACATATTACAGGTTAAATATTTGAATAACATCATCGAACAGGATCATCGATTTATCAAAAAAATAACGTAACTACTCAGCGTGTTTTTTAACTTTAAAATCAAATGGATATATTTTAATTTAACCTGACTTTAGTCATTTTCACCTTTAAAAAGGGGTGAAAATTGGACTAAAATTCAGAGAGATACATTAATTATTATTTTAAATCAATCTGTTATGAGTTTAAATTACGCTGAGTAGTTACAAAATAACAAAGCCAATGATGGGCTTTAAAGCGTTTCACTCCGCTCAAGCAACCATTGATGGAATTGAAACAGCACATATGATCCGAAAGGGACAATTGTCTGACGAAAAGATATTATCCGCCCCTACAACACTAGACCACATATTTCCTCAACATCACTATAACACCACTTCTGATATACCAATATGACTAATAATATTAATATTGAAAAACGCACTTTTGACGATAGAGATGAATACAACCGAAAGCCTATTGCGGAAAAAGTAATTAGTCTTTTACAAAAAAGTTCTATATCAGTATCACCTATGATTATTGATGGAGGCTGGGGAACAGGTAAAACAGAATTTTGCCATAAATTGATTAACCTTATAAGTCAGGATGAACAGATTATAAGTCAGGATGAACAGAAATTAAATCCAATTTACATCAATGCATTTCAAGCTGATCATGCGGATGAACCTTTAATGACATTGTTAGCATCCATTTTAAGTTTAATGGAAAAAAAAGAAAACTTTGATAGTAGTCCGTTTAAAAAACGTATTATTTCTGTTCTTAGATTTTCTTTAAAGACGATAGGTAAAACAAGTTTAATATGGGTATTCAAACAGGGAGTAGACGAGTTGAATGAAGGTCTCAAAGATGAAATGAATAAAACTGGAAATGAGATAATTAACAATACTGTTGATGCTTTACTAAAAGAACATAAAGATGCTAATAAAAATATTCAAGTATTACAGGACGCTTTAAAAAAGCTGACAGAAACTAGCTCTATCGTTATTTTTGTTGATGAGCTAGATCGTTGCCGACCTGACTTTGCAGTATCTATGCTAGAGAACATTAAGCATATCTTTAATGTTGATGGTGTGCAGTTTGTTTTGGTTACTAACTCAGAGCAATTAAGAGCCTCAATTAATCACTCTTACGGAACATCTATTGATGCCAAAAAATACTTAGATAAATTTATTAGATTCAGTTTTACGTTACCTGTTACCTTTCTACAAACCGGTAAAGATCAAGACTTATCAACAGAACATTTTTGTACATTAATTGAAGCTGATTTTCCTTCCTTATTAAACGATCAGATCAAATATTTTTGGGTAGAATTATTTAAAAATAACCAACTCTCGCTACGTGAAGTTGAAACGTTCACAAAAAACTTAAAAATTTATAGCCTTCTAGCTTCCGACAAACTTGAATTTACTCAAGAAAACATTGGTGTTCCTATGCTCAAGATATTTGGAGTATTTATCTGTTCTTTTTTCCCAGAATTACAACCAAAAATATTAATAGATAATGAGGAACATAAAATCACAGCTGCCTTAAGACAAAAAACAATCCCTAATATAGAGACCAGTACAGATGTTTTTTGGACATTACCGGATCACATGGTTCAAATTATCTATGTGATGTTTTGGATGAACGCCAAGACGATAGATTCAAAAGATAACCCTTGGAAAAATAAAGACGCGTCTAAATACTGGGAAAACAATATTCGTAGATTATTTCCTTGTGCCATAAAAGAAGGGATAAATCATCAGGTTGACATTATTAAGAAAGTCATAAAGACGCTCATGCTTACCGATGATAATTAGAGTCCCTATAATGCCCTTAGGCCGCATTT
>NZ_BLYC01000038.1 GCF_019721995.1 Bathymodiolus japonicus methanotrophic gill symbiont
TCTCTTTGCCGCCACGTACACGTATTATCTGATCAATGCCTTTGTTAATCGAATTAAAGTAGCTCTCGACTGACCTTATTCTACCTCTATATTCAATATTTTGGTTTTTACTTAATTGGCTAATCACCTGCGAGCCTCCAGATTCTTTAGCGGCTTCGTCCATAAAGGCTTTTTCACCATAAAGCGCATCAGCCAGTACGCCTTTAATTTTAATCAGGCTATGCGCAACTTTAAACTCTTTTAATAAGCCTAATGCAATCTCTGTTTTGGTCGGGTAGGCACTGTCACGTTCAGGCTTAATAGGCCGATCTTTTTTTGCTATACCGCTCTTTTTCAACCGTTTATCTTCTTTATCCCACTGCTTTAAGGCTGGATCCGGCATATAAAAGAAAAAACCGACAGGCACTGTAATGGATGAGGTAACTAGCAGCAATAATACTATCGTTTGTCCATTAACATACCCGCCGGAGCCTTTGTGTTTCTGCTTGTAAACCTTATAAATACGTTTTGTAGACTTAGATCGTGCTCGGTCTGATTCATCAAAGGCCAACACACCTTCAGTAATGCCATAACGTTTTAAAATTAAGACCACACTCACCCGTAGCAACCAGTCCCAGGGTATACTTGCTTTACGAAACAACCAGGATAATGCGGCTACTTTGCAATCTCCAAGGCTTGCTCGCTCAAACTTAGCCCAGCAAACAGAGTTCATTAGCAGTATGCACGTTAAACAAGTGCCCAACCAAGCGGCTTGAATCCGTGTCAAAGCGGCTCCGGGTTTTAGCTGATTGAGCGCATCATTTAAATCGTCAATATAGCTTTGGATAAAGGTGGCTGGGGCATTCATTAGCATGGGCTTACACCGATAAAATTACAACAACCTCAGAATACCTGATTTTACCTTCTCAATATCAAAAACTTGAACATCGAGTAACAGGGACGTTCCATACTTTCATTGCAGTGTTGGTGAATATGTTCAGAGAGTGGTAGGTCTTTAACCCATCTTCGTCACTATTGATGATGTAGTTGTTATAAATCAATTGGTTGAAATTTTAAAAAGTAGCCAGTTGGCACTACAGATTTTGTGTTTTTGTATAAAACGTTGGATTTTTTAGAGTATTTTTGTCGCATGTAAATTACACTCAAATAATGATGATTTTTTTGACAAAAGTCAATGAATTTATCGACAAAAATAATATAAATGGCACTACAAAACTTTCAAAAAAAAACCATTGATTTTAAAGAGAATTTTTCGACAAAAAATCGCTTAAACCGATGAATCAATGGCTTAGAAAGATGAAAGTGACGAAGATGGGTTAAGCATGGGTGATATCCGTTTATGAGGTGATTAAAATCAAAAAGATGGAAATATTCGAGTGGTGCTACCTTCAGGTAGGTTATAGGCTGCTTTGTTTAGGTACTTCTTCTTTCAATGGGAACACTGATGATAAACATGGCAAAACCACCTAAAATAAACCTCGATACACCAGCATTGTGTATTTCAGCTACTCAATAATTGGGAAACTTCAGCTTTATAATTTATGACACAATAAAGACTACGGCTCACTTACCCCTTATATGGACTCCTCGTTTATTGCAAGCCAAGTTTTACATAATTGATGCTAATAACAGTGAACAAGATTGCAGCCATATATTGGGTCTCTAACAGAGGCTTTTTTGCCTCAGAACTCCTGATGAATCTATTCGCATACTTTTTGCCCCTACCAGCCTAACGGTCTCGCAATGGACTCTCTGGGTTGCAAGGGTTCTGTAAAAGTATCGGTCTGACCTGTTGTTGTCATCAATATTGGTTAACTTGCCTCCGCAATCTTGGTTACTCGGTTATCTCAGGGTTATCCACGCTTTGTCCACAGACGAAGAGCCCTCCTAGCTCGCAGTCGGTGGGCAAAGGGTGGGTAACCCTGCTTATGCACTCTAACTATGTCAGAGCTGCATCATATTCTTTATCCTGACTCGCCATCGCCCACAGTATTCGGGCATTTTCATTGGCCAGCGCAACGGCGGCTTTATTAAATCCACGCCGCTCAATGAGTGCTTGTAGCCATAGGCTTAATTTGTCTTTTTTACCACTACAGTGCTTTAACACCGATCGTGCTCCATGAATTAACATCGTACGAATATAGCGGTTACCTCGCTTACTAATTCCTAAATAAACCTGATTATCACCACTGCTATGTTGTCTCGGAACAATCCCTAAGCTGGCTGCATAATCTCGGCTACTCTGATAGCTTTTACCTGTCCCTATGTCTGAGGCAATGATGGTGGCTGTTATTGCCCCAATACCTGGCACATCAAGAAAACGCTGGCTTAACTGATTGCTATTACATAGCCGGCTAATACGTCTGTCCTGTTGTTTAATCTCTTCATCTAGTGCAACTAGTTTTTCATATTGCTCAGCAAACATTTCCCGACTTAAATCAGTCAAATCATTGTCGCTATCTTCTAAAATCAACGGTAATTCTACTCTTACTTTCTTTATACCTTTAGGAATAACAATGCCTCTTTCACTGAGTAGCCCTCGCACTTGATTAACCAGCGCAGTACGTTTGTCAACAAGGCCTTCACGTATTCTATGAACGAGTTGAATGTCTTGCTGTTCAATCGTTTTTATCGACACTGTGCGCTTATTTGGACGGGTAACCGCATCAAATATAGCAGCGGCATCATTAAAGTCATTTTTGTTCCCCACAACAAAACCCTTTACATAACGGGCATTAAGAAAAATGACTTCATGCCCTTGTTTAGCTGAAGTTTCCCAATAATTATTTATGGTAAAATTGAAACTATGCTGCAACTATATGAAAAAAATAGTCTTTTCATTCGTTTCAAATGCTATTGCCTAAGGGGAATTAAGTAGGGGTTTGCTATAAACATGGCAAAACCACCTAAAATAAACCTCGATACACCAGTATTGTGTATTTCAGCTACTCAATAATTGGGAAACTTCAGTTGTTTAGTTAACTCTCTTGCCCAGTGATGAGCTCCGCCACAGGCTTCTATTCCAATTAAGCTCACTGGATAATTTGCAAAAAATATTAAAAGCTCAGCTCGTTTTAGCTTTTTCTTAACAGGTTGTGATTTTTTTTCATCAAATGTATACATGTGAAAAATATTTTTTGCTATATCCAATCCAATTACGCTATTATTCATGTCGGGCTCCTCTTTGCTCCGTTATTACTCTTAGGTGCATTATGACACTGTTGGTGGGAGAGGAGTCCATATCATCAGCCTACTGTCTTTGTTTGTTGAATTCACCTTGCAAAACGACAGGGATCACAGCATCACTTAGTCATCATTACTTGTTTATGTATCGCATTACCATAATGCATTAGCGCCCAGCCACGAATAGCAACTTCAGCACTCAGCGCAAAGGAAAGAAACCACAAGTCTGAAAAAGGCCAGTTCATCCAGGCCATAAGCCCCATTAATACGCTTACCGCCCCACCAATTCTCGCCGATTTAGCGTTTGGTCTTTCTAGCAGAAAAGTAACTATAATTCGGAATAGATCTTGAATAAGTAGGTACGCTGTGGCTAGCAGGCTAAAGGTAAGCATGGTCTCGCCGACACTCGTCAAAATAATAAAGCCACAGACCAAATCGATCATACTCCCTTGTATATTGACTAATAGCATCGGTTTGCTTGTAGCAGCATAGGCATCTACACAACGCAGAATGCCTGCCAGCATAATCAAGGCTGCTGCAACGGGCAACCATGAGGAACTCGTATCTAACATTTGCATATTAGGAGCGACGATTGAGAATAAAGATAACACCGAGCCTAATACCAGCATCATACGCTGAAAATCATGGAAACGGAGCTTAGCGAAGTGGTGATTTTTAGTCCCTGATAGGCGACAGGGCAATTCGCTGATTCGACGTGTGCTAGCAGCACGCGAGAGGAGCAAGAATTGCATTCCGAATAGCCGTCCAGCCAGTGAGGTAGTAATGACGAAGCGGCTTTTGTGCGTAGTCGTTGCGGACGCAGGGCGTTCAGGGCATCTCCCATCCGCTGCGTAGGTGAACGAATTATGGCGACAGGAGTCCCGGAATTTCGTGAGGTAGCATGGCGCGCCTGATACCTTTAAATCTAAACCATCCCGGGCGATTGATTATATGCTCCAGCGCAGTCACTTCAGTTTCAGTATTCATCTAGACTCCAGATATCATTGCAAAGATAGTGTATAAGGGCATTTAGTATATACTGTCCCGCAATTATATTGAGAAAAATAGCGATGTCCACCTTAGCTCAGCTTCCACAGCACATACAACTACCCAAAACAGCAGCAGATTTGCAACAAGCCCAGCGTTTGTTTCATGGCAGGGGACATGCCTATGCTGATTTACAACATGTCACTATCGACTGGCTGCCTCCCGTGGCATTAATCACTTTATTTGCACCTGAACCTCTAGCTGCAGTTGAAATACTAGCAGATTATTTATTACCCCGATTAGCAGACTGTAAAAGCGTACAATTGCAACATCGCTATCTGTTATCAGGGCCGATTGATATTATTCGCGGTGAAACGATTAACCGACTAGTTGTTCAGGAAGATCATTTACTCTTCAATATCCATTTAGGACAGACCCGTAATACCGGCTTGTTTCTGGATATGCGTAATGGGCGCAGATGGGCACAGGAGCAGAGCGCGAATAAACGTGTACTTAACTTATTTGCTTATACCTGTGGTTTTTCTGTGGCTGCAATAGCAGGCAATGCCAGATCGGTACTCAACGTTGATATGAGCAGTACCGCGCTATCTGTCGGGCGCGAAAATCATCGCTTAAACAAGCAAACCCTGGATCGAGTGCGCTTTGAAAAACTGGATATCTTTAAGTCCTTTAGCCGCTTCAAGAAACGCGGGCCATTTGATCTACTGATTTGCGACCCACCCACTTTGCAAAAAGGCAGTGTTGATATTGCAAAGGATTATCCGAAAATATTACGCCGCCTGGATCAATTTATGGCACCAGACGCTACCCTGTTACTATGCTTAAATGCGCCCGAATTAAGCCGTAATTATTTGCTCAAACTTGTCGCTGAACTCGCACCAAAATACACCTACACTGAAGAAATAAAGCCGCCTGAAGTTTATCGGGAAGCGCAAGCTAAAGGTTTGAAGATACTCTGCTTTGAAGCCAGCCAATAAACCTAACAAATCCATTAAAACAAAGCTGAAAATGCGTCTCTGTCCATACTAAAGCCCGCTGCATTTTGATGCCCGCCGCCACCGAAATTTACTGCCAGCCTAGATACATCAAATACACCGATTGAGCGCAGACCACATTCATAACATTGCCGCCTGCCATGGTAGTGATAGGTTAAACCGAAAGTCCCTGATTGCTTCGCCAAAGCCTGGCCTAATTCACTGGCAAATGCACCAGGTGCATTCACAGCTAAGCCTAGCGTATCACCCAGCTTTATCGAATGTTTGGAATTTAACAGCGCTTTAACCATTTGCCCATGCTGTTTTAACAGGATTTTTCCTTCGCGGTATAATATATCAAGCTGCAACTGCTCAAATCTGGCAAAAGCAATGGGGCGATGCAAAAACAAAGCTTTCACTATTTCCTCTGTCCGCTTTATCTGGTGCCGCCATAAATCATGGTCTTCAATATGCCGTAATAACATTGGAGGTTCAATATCGCCCTGAAAATAATGCCACGCCAGCATGCAGCCACTTTGCTGCATATTAAAGTGCATTTCCAGATTAGCCGGCATGACTCCCTGATAATTTTCAAATGCTTTTTCTGCGCTGATATGATGATCTAATACAACGATCTTGCTAGCTGTTTGCGCAGCACGGATTAATTGCTCCATGGGATAACAGAAATCCAGTATATACAGCACCGCGCCAACAGGAAATTTGGGCATAGGCATTTGATGCCGTACCGCTTGATAATGCGCCCTGTCGTCCAGCGACTTCCACGCAGCCCAGGCAGCGCCATATCCATCTAGACAATCTGCATGATAGAACACGGTTATTTTTTGCTGATTATTCTCGCTACTCATATTTCTGCTATTTCCTGAATTTCGGCCTTGTAAAATTTTAGTCTATACTTAAAGCTCATCAATTAATATTACGGCACTATAAGGCGTATTCTGGCATGATGATTCTTAATTCTTACTTATCAATTCATCAGTGTTCCCCTATCAATTGATGCCGTGAAACTAACCTCGCCACAAGAGAGCTCATAAAGCACTGTAAAGACATTCCTGTTATTATTGCGTTTTGAACTGCCCGAATGGTATACGAGCTGATACGAGATATTCTTGCCTGGAAAAATAATGGATTCACAAAACGATCTCGTTTTTGAGCCTGTTGCTGCCTTATCTCCAGAGCCTCGCTATATTTTTTATCCGATGGATGAATCAATTCTGGCTGTTGTGTTTTTGAAATCTCTTCAAACACGCGCATTAAATTATAGCTCATTGCAGTCAGGCGCATTTGATTTTCAAGTGAGCGGGTATTGGAAGACCAAGCTTTAGTTTCCTTGAAATTACTTTTAGTGTTATTGAATGTCTTTTCAATCGTCCATCGCTTGAAATACAGCATGGCAATGGTTCCAGGGTTAATAGTCATTGGCAAGGTTGTCACGAACCGGTGAAGTTTTCCGGTTTCTGGATCACGGTAATCCACCACCGCTGTCAGCCCCGGACGGGCTGATAGTCTCCAGAAGGCGCAGGGAAATTTGCCAATCCGAAGTGCGCGATAGCGCGCGAGGGAGGCTAAAATTTTATCCCGAATAGCCGTAGAGCCATTTGAGGTAGCCATGACTGAGCTGCTTTGTGCTCAGTCTGTGGCGGACGCAGGGCGGCTGGAGCATCTCCTATTCGCTGCGTAGGTGAACGAATTACGGCGACAGGAGTCCCGGAATTTCGTGAGGTAGCATGGCGCGCCTGTGTTTCGCTTTTCAATATGATCTCGTAACACAGGTATTTCTTGATGTCTCTGAGTTCCGTTTGTCACCAGACAAAGAAATCTGAGCAACCCACTTCTGAGATTCAACGCGTAAATCCCCCCGGCCGCCTGAACTTTCCCCTTGCTGTTTTTTTCAGTATGGCAGGCATGATCAATAAAATGTCCATCCGCTGCTTCTATGGTGTATTCGTCAAGTTCTGGGAATGCTTTAAGATAATCAATGCCTTGCGATAGCAGTGTTTCAGCGTGAAGATGATAGCTCTGCTGTTCAAATGCCTCAAGCATACTTGTTCGTCTATGCGACTTCAGTGATTTAAAATACGTTGAGTGGGGAAGCAGCTGGCCATAAATCTGTTCATTGGTTTGGAGGAAATGGCGACCACTATCGACTACACTGATACAGCGTAATAACCCAAGGCGAATAAAGTCGATATCCTTCAACTCTGGGCATGAACGAGCCCACAAAGGATGACGCTCTGCTAACAAGGCACATTCCATACTTTCATTGCAGTGTTGGTGAATATGTTCAGAGAGTGGTAGGTCTTTAAGCATGGGTGATATCCGTTTATGAGGTGATTAAAACGGAAATTTCTAGAAGAATTTTTTCGGCAATTGCAAGCTTTATTTGAAATTATTTGTTGTTTTTTTACGGTGCCTACAGAGTGTCTATTTGCTGTTATAAGTGATTAAAATCAAAAAGATGGAAATAATGGAAATATTCGAGTGGTGCTACCTTCAGGTAGGTTATAGGCTGCTTTGTTTAGGTACTTCTTCTTTCAATGGGAACACTGATGTACACGATATCACTCCGCTCTTCGTAGATCGCATTGAAGATGCGTTATTTGCAGTCGAAACCCGACAGGCTGATGCGACTATTAGCTTTTTTGCTATTACTCGATGTTCAAGTTTTTGATATTGAGAAGGTAAAATCAGGTATTCTGAGGTTGTTGTAATTTTATCGGTGTAAGCCCATGTTAATGAATGCCCCAGCCACCTTTATCCAAAGCTATATTGACGATTTAAATGATGCGCTCAATCAGCTAAAACCCGGAGCCGCTTTGACACGGATTCAAGCCGCTTGGTTGGGCACTTGTTTAACGGGCATACTGCTAATGAACTCTGTTTGCTGGGCTAAGTTTGAGCGAGCAAGCCTTGGAGACTGCAAAGTAGCCGCATTATCCTGGGTGTTTCGTAAAGCAAGTATACCCTGGGACTGGTTGCTACGGGTGAGTGTGGTCTTAATTTTAAAACGTTATGGCATTACTGAAGGTGTGTTGGCCTTTGATGAATCAGACCGAGCACGATCTAAGTCTACAAAACGTATTTATAAAGTTTACAAGCAGAAACACAAAGGCTCCGGCGGGTATGTTAATGGACAAACGATAGTATTATTGCTGCTAGTTACCTCATCCATTACAGTGCCTGTCGGTTTTTTCTTTTATATGCCGGATCCAGCCTTAAATGCAGTGGGATAAAGAAGATAAACGGTTGAAAAAGAGCGGTATAGCAAAAAAAGATCGGCCTATTAAGCCTGAACGTGACAGTGCCTACCCGACCAAAACAGAGATTGCATTAGGCTTATTAAAAGAGTTTAAAGTTGCGCATAGCCTGATTAAAATTAAAGGCGTACTGGCTGATGCGCTGTATGGTGAAAAAGCCTTTATGGACGAAGCCGCTAAAGAATCTGGAGGCTCGCAGGTGATTAGCCAATTACGTAAAAACCAAAATATTGAATATAGAGGTAGAATAAGGTCAGTCGAGAGCTACTTTAATTCGATTAACAAAGGCATTGATCAGATAATACGTGTACGTGGCGGCAAAGAGATTAAAGTGACTGTCAGCAGTGCACGATTGAAGGTGAGTTCTCACAGTAAAAAACGCTTTGTCATTGCCTTAAAATATGACGGTGAAAACGACTATCGCTATTTAGTGGCGACAGACCTGACTTGGCGCACACAAGATATTATTCAAGCCTATACGTTGAGATGGCTGATTGAGGTTTTCTTTGAGGACTGGAAGCTTTATGAAGGATGGGGGCGTGAGGCCAAACAATTAGATGAAGAGGGATCAAGCCGTGGCCTGATTCTGAGTCTTTTGTTTGACCATTGCCTTCTCCTTCACCCAGAGCAAATAGCCCGCATTGAAAGCAAACTACCTGCGTATACCGTAGGAAGCTTACAGCGCAAGTCTCAAATGGATGTACTGCTTGAGTTCATCACGTCATTGCTAGAGTTTCCAGATCCTGGTGATAAGCTGAAAGAGTTAGGTGAATTAATAAAGGATGTGTTTCAACTGATGCCATCAGGAAAACATATGATTGGCAGAGATTTAGGGCGCTTAGAGCCAACACCATCATTAAAGTATTGTTCTGCTGGGTGAAGGTAAGAGTTTGATGGCAATGGGCTGGAAAAACTTGAACATCGAGTATAAGGTTTACAAGCAGAAACACAAAGGCTCCGGCGGGTATGTTAATGGACAAACGATAGTATTATTGCTGCTAGTTACCTCATCCATTACAGTCGCTGAAAATCAGGGAAACGGAGCCTAAGCGAAGTGATGATTTTTAGTCCGCCGCTGTCAGCCCCGGACGGGCTGATAGTCTCCAGAAGGCGCAGGGAAATTTGCCAATCCGAAGTGCGCGATAGCGCGCGAGGGAGGCTAAAATTTTATCCCGAATAGCCGTAGAGCCATTTGTGGTAGCCATGACTGAGCTGCTTTGTGCTCAGTCTGTGGCGGACGCAGGGCGGCTGGAGCATCTCCTATTCGCTGCGTAGGTGAACGAATTACGGCGACAGGAGTCCCGGAATTTCGTGAGGTAGCATGGCGCGCCTGGATAGCCGTAGGGCCGTTATTTTGTCGGAGTCTGAGCGTTAGCGAAGGTGGAGACAAAATAAAAGGCCATCCGACACGGCGTCAAGTCATTTGGAGCCTATGTTCCGACCCCTTGTTGGGTCGGGACGAGGTGACGAGGACGAATCGGGGCCGCCGGAGGCATAAGTGGTCGCGTTAAGTTTTTGCTGCTTGCTTGGGCTGGGATGCCCAAAACAAGCTTTCGCAAAAATAGCGACTCCCCGTTTTTATCTCCCCTTAAAAACAATTCAGGCAAAAAAAGAAACTGCCACGATAAGAGGGGAAGTCGCTCCTTTCCAGACCAAGATGACTCAGGCGGCTCAAATGCTGATTGCAATTGCAGAACATTTTTCCACCGCTCCGATATTGACAGTCACTGATAGCTGGTTTGGCAACAATGACCTATGGAAGCCTGTTTACAAAGCTATCGGAAGCCGGTTTAATATTCTCTCTAGGTTAAGGTGCAATAATGTACTGTACGATCGTCCAGAAAAAAGAAAACCCAAGCAGAGGGGGGCGGAATAAAAAGTACGGGCAGCGTCTGAGGTCAGCCACAGACATGGCAAAAACAGTACAGCAAAAGGCCCGATCGTATACCGTGAATCTCTATGGAAAACAGCGTGAAGTCAGGGCTTATAGTCGCGTTGTCATGCTGAAAACATTGAAACGACCCGTTCAGGTTGTCTGGGTGTTTCGTCGCACACAGTGGATTGCTTTGTTTACGACCGATCTAAGTTTATCCGTCACACAGATTATTGAGTATTATGGTGCGCGATGGAAAATCGAATCCGGGTTCAAAGAGCTCAAGCAAGACATAGGGAGCCATAAAAGTCAGTGTCGAAATGCGCAGGCAGTGACCAACCATTTGAACTTCTGTATGATGGCAACAACGCTGACGTGGATTTACGCGGATCGTTTAAAAACCGATCCGGAACGTCGGCACAAAGTGAAGGGGCGAGCCAGTTTCGCCTTTTCAGATGTCCGCCGCATCATTGCCGAAGCGGCTTTGGATCCGGATTTTGAAAGGGTTTGCCCCAAATACAGCAGCCCCCCCCCCTGTAAATTCGGTGGTAGCCGTTTTATTGCGAATGGTTGCTTGATGAATTTCTAAGAAACTTCAGTTGTAAAGTATCCTGTATAATTAATCACCTTATTTATTTACTACTCTTATCGTGACAGCACACAATCAACATACAATTTTACTGGCTGAACGTTTGGAAAAAACACTAGCGATGCCTTTTTGTATTTGCGCCACAGGCATAATGAATCGTACGGATTTATTAGCTCATGCGATCGCGCTAAGTGAGAAATTACCTGATAAGAGTTATGCCATTAACCTATGCCAGAATCGCTACCTGTTTATAGTTGCCTATTTAGCTGTTTGCATCCGCAAGCAAATATCATTACTACCCTCCATTCAGGCGCCCAAAACTCTGCTCGAATTACAAGAGACTTATCCTGATAGTTACCGACTAGGCGATAACAAAAGCAACTGTGATTTCCTTATTACTTATGACTTATTAGAAAAAATCAACAAGCCTTTTCCCCTGATCGAGATTGACCAGCCTCTATCCATCTCGTTTACTTCAGGTAGTACCGGGAAACCTAAAGCCATATCAAAAACCTGGCGTGAGTTTCAAGCTTCTGCCGAATTAGCTCTGCAGCGTTTTAAACTACAAAACCAGCAAATCACGCTGGTTTCTACAGTCCCTATGCAGCATATGTATGGTCTGGAAACTTCATTATTCTGGGTGTTATTTTCGCAAATGATGCTGCATAATAGCCGCCCTTTTTACCCCCAGGATATATGTTCTACCTTGAATAATATAAGCACTGATAAAATCCTGATCTCTACTCCCAGGCACTTAAAAAGTTGTAGTGACATTGATAGCGACTGGAATGCTATTACATTTATTTTATCTTCAACTGCTCCGCTGGAAAAAATTCTGGCAATACCAATAGAACAAAATCTGCAAGCCCCCCTCTTTGAACTGTTTGGTAGCACAGAAACACTCTCATTCGCATCACGCCGAGTGACCCTGTCTGAAAAATGGCAACCGTATACAAGCATCAAGCTGATAAAAAATCGGCAGCAATTTGTTTTACAGGGTGGTCATATTACCAAAGCGCAGATTTTAGATGATAATTTCAGCATAGATAGTAATGGGTGTTTTACCCTGCTGGGTCGTTCGGCTGATTTAATTAAAATTGCAGGTAAAAGAGCCTCTTTAAGCGACCTGAATCACCGGCTTACATCAATTGACAGTATTGAAGATGGTGTCTTCTTTCCCGGCAATAATGAGCGTTTATCTGCCATAGTAGTTAGTCAATTATCCAGGGCAGAAATTATCCAGCACTTAAAACAGTCTATTGATGCAGTCTTTATGCCCCGCACCATTTATTCAGTCTCTGCCATACCCCGGAATAACATGGGAAAAATAATAAAAACCGAGCTCGATCAACTAATACAGGCATGTCAACTTGCTAGAAAATAAACAACACTATTGCATTCCAGCAACTCATCCGTGCTTTGCCGGACATTTCCCGAGCAACCCAATTGTCCCGGGGGTGGTCATTTTAAATTTTGTAGAGCATCAACTTTTACGCTGGCTGCCAGATTATCAGATCATCAGCTTAGCCCAGGCAAAATTTTTACACCCCTTACACCCCGAAGAAGACTTTACTATAAGCCTGACTCTAGCCTCGGCACGTAATATAAAATTTATCTGTACTCGCCACACCGATATACTCGCGACCGGGTCATTGCTTATTCAGGAAATAGGTCCTAATCATGACTAAAACATGGCAGGAAAATAAAGAACGTAGCACCCCATTCACCCTTCTTTTGATACGCTGGATAGCCTTACACCTAGGCCGCCCTGTGGCGCGCAGCCTGCTCTACCCGATTAGTTTATATTTTCTATTATTTGCCGGCCCGCAACGCAGAGCATCACAGCAATACCTGAACAGAGTGCTAAAGCATAAAGTCACCTGGCTGGACAGTGCAAAACATATACATGCATTCGCTTCAACCATTCTAGATCGTGTTTATTTACTGACCGGCCAATTTGCAAAACTGGATATTACTTTCCCAGACGAGAACATTCCCTTAAGCTATAGCAAGGATGGCGTAGGCTGCCTTCTTCTCGGCAGTCATATCGGTAGCTTCGAAGTATTACGTAGCTATGCTGTCAGTAACTATCCATTACCCATCAAAATTCTAATGTATGAGCAACAGGCACCGATGATGGTAAAAGTGCTTAATGCGCTGAATGCAGATGTTGCCGACACTCTGATTTCTCTGGATGGCTCCCCTAGCGGACTATTAAAAGTAAAAGAAGCGATAGATTGTGGCACAACGGTAGGCCTCTTAGGTGACCGAATTTTAGGTGAAGGTAGTGAAAAAACGGTAATCTGCACACTATTAGGGGAGCCCGTTAAAATGTCAACCGCACCCATTCTGCTAGCAGCCGCTTTAAAAGTACCCCTGATTGTCTTTTTTGGTGTTTACTTAGGTGGCAATCGCTATAAAATTCATTTTGAGTTACTTGCCGAGGAAGTCATACTTAAGCGAAAAACTAGGCAGCAAGATATACAGGATTACACCCAGAAATATGTCGATATATTAGAAAAACAAATGCTGGAAACACCTTATAACTGGTTTAATTTTTATGATTATTGGCACAATGACAAACAATAAACCCTTACCCCAGACACAATTTGCCCACCTGATCCCTCATGCAGGGTCAATGATGTTAATTGATCAGGTCGATTCATGGAGTAATAAGCAAATTCACTGCACAACGCAATCTCATTTAGCCAGTGATAATCCATTACGCTTACAGGATAGCCTCTCGGTCATGCACCTAATCGAATATGGCGCACAGTCTATGGCAATCCACGGTGGTTTACTATCTGGCAGATCCTCACCTGGCTTTTTGGCTGCGGTACGCGGCGCGCACTTTCATATAGATAATCTAGATAGCATCACTGGTGCACTGCATATAAAAGCCTATGCAGAGCTAAAGATTAAAAATGGGGCGGTCTATTCCTTTCGTATTACCGATGATGAAGAGTCTTTACTACTTGATGCCCGGGCAACTGTCATCCATACCCAACCATGAAAAGAGCACTGATTACCGGCGGCCGTGGCGACATAGGCTCCGCGATTTGTTCCCGTCTTGCACAAGATAATATCCATATTATTGTGCATAGCAACCATAATTTTGACAGAGCACAATCGATAGCCGACTCGATAAGTCAACAGGGTGGCTCTGCAGAAGCAATAGCGTTTGATGTATGCGATGTACAGGCGACAGAAGCAGCACTAAAGCAGCTATCTGAAACGGGGCTTATTCAAATCATTATTAATAATGCCGGCATCCATCGAGATGCACCTTTAGTCGGCATGAACAGAAAAAACTGGACAGATGTTATCGATGTCTCTTTACATGGCTTTTACAATGTCACCCAGCCCTTGCTAATGCCAATGATACAAAGTCGCTGGGGACGTATTATCAATATGTCATCGGTAGCTGGTGTAATGGGAAATCGCGGACAATGCAACTATTCAGCAGCAAAGGCTGCGTTAAATGGCGCTACCAAGTCATTAGCCCAGGAACTCGCTTCACGCAAAATTACTGTCAATGCCATTGCCCCGGGTATTATTGAGGGCTCGATGACAGAAAACAGCTTTGATAAACAAATGATTAAAAACATCGTCCCGATGAAGCGCGCTGGCAAGCCAGAAGAAGTTGGAGCCCTCGCTGCGTTTCTATGCTCGGATGAAGCAAGCTATATTTCAGGACAGATTATTAATATCAATGGAGCAATGGCATAGATGATATCTCACTTTGATGTGCTAGTGATTGGCGGCGGCCCCGCAGGTACAACAATAGCCAGCTTGTTAGCAGATAACGGACATAGCGTTTGCTTACTGGAAAAAATGCATCACCCCCGCTTTCATATCGGTGAATCTTTATTGCCAATAAATTTACCTCTGTTTGAAAAACTCATCGTATTAGCATCTATAATCCCCCAGCAAATCCAGACAAGAAATCAAAGCAATCTTATTCCAAATTAGTTACTATTTGTAAAAAATTGGAGTATTAAAATGAGCAGAAAAAGAACGGTCTACAGTGCTGAATTTAAAAGCAAGTTGGTATTAGAAGTTTTAAAGAATGAAAAAACACTGCAAGAAATTGCCAGTGCAAATAACATCACACCTAAGAACCTACAAAACTGGAAAAAAATATTCTTAGACAATGCAGAAATAGCAATGGAGCCCTCCAAAGCCGTTAAAGATTACAAAGAGGATCTATTAGCAGCTCAAGAACAAAATGAGATGCTCACAAAAATCGTAGGAAAAATGACGGTTGAAAAGGAGTGGCTCGAAAAAAAGCTAAAAAGCTTGGACTCATCTGATAGAAAACAGTTGATTGAGCCCAAGCTTAACACTCTACCTCTAACACAGCAGTGTGCATTATTAGGATTAAATAGAAGCAATCTCTATTACAAAAAAAGAGAGAATAAAAAGAAAGAAGAGATCAAAACTCAGATTAATCACATTTTTAAAGACATCCCTATTTATGGTGCGGCTAAAGTACACCAGCAGTTGCTTGAAGGTGGTTTTAAAGTCAGTTTAAACACGGTGGCGAGTTATCGGCAGCAGATGGGCTTGAAAGCCGTATTAGCGGTAAAACAAGTCAATACAACGATCCCCATAAAAGAACATAAAAAATATACTTATAAGCTTAGAGATCTTGATATATCACACGCTAACCAAGTTTGGAGTACAGATATAACCTATATTAAAACCAAAGAAGGGATGGTTTATTTAGCGGCGATTATTGATTGGCACTCAAAAGC
The DNA here is from genome assembly GCF_019721995.1 of Bathymodiolus japonicus methanotrophic gill symbiont. Lineage (GTDB taxonomy): Bacteria > Pseudomonadota > Gammaproteobacteria > Methylococcales > Methylomonadaceae > Methyloprofundus. The sequence continues at coordinate 15,660 of NZ_BLYC01000038.1, forward strand.
AGTGCTCGCCCATAAAATATCAAACACAATGGATTCTTTTTTAGTTATGGATGTATTAGATGAAGCGCTTTCTCTCTACGGAACACCTGAAATTTTTAATACGGATCAAGGCAGTCAATACACCAGTGAAATTCATACCCAACGACTAAAAAACAAAGGCATTACTATTTCTATGGATGGAAAAGGACGAGCAACGGATAATATTTGTATTGAACGGTTTTGGCGAAGTGCAAAATGTGAGCGTATTTATTTAAATGAATATGGTTCAATTAGAGCGTTAATAGAAGATGTTGATGACTATATTGAGTTTTATAATCATCAACGGTTTCATGAAACCCTGGACTATAAAAAACCAATGAATGTATATAGAGAAAGTATTTTAGCTAATGAACAGCAGAATGAAGCGGCTTAGGAATATGGAATAAGGATTGTTGAAAAATCTGTCTTGACTCTTTGGGGTGCTATAAAGTATATTTTTTATGTTCTTTTATGGGGATCGTTGTATTGACTTGTTTTACCGCTAATACGGCTTTCAAGCCCATCTGCTGCCGATAACTCGCCACCGTGTTTAAACTGACTTTAAAACCACCTTCAAGCAACTGCTGGTGTACTTTAGCCGCACCATAAATAGGGATGTCTTTAAAAATGTGATTAATCTGAGTTTTGATCTCTTCTTTCTTTTTATTCTCTCTTTTTTTGTAATAGAGATTGCTTCTATTTAATCCTAATAATGCACACTGCTGTGTTAGAGGTAGAGTGTTAAGCTTGGGCTCAATCAACTGTTTTCTATCAGATGAGTCCAAGCTTTTTAGCTTTTTTTCGAGCCACTCCTTTTCAACCGTCATTTTTCCTACGATTTTTGTGAGCATCTCATTTTGTTCTTGAGCTGCTAATAGATCCTCTTTGTAATCTTTAACGGCTTTGGAGGGCTCCATTGCTATTTCTGCATTGTCTAAGAATATTTTTTTCCAGTTTTGTAGGTTCTTAGGTGTGATGTTATTTGCACTGGCAATTTCTTGCAGTGTTTTTTCATTCTTTAAAACTTCTAATACCAACTTGCTTTTAAATTCAGCACTGTAGACCGTTCTTTTTCTGCTCATTTTAATACTCCAATTTTTTACAAATAGTAACTAATTTGGAATAAGATTGCTTTGATTTCTTGTCTGGATTTGCTGGGGGATTATAGTGATCTCGGTTTTGGCTGGCGATGCTTATAAGAATTCGCAAATAAAATTCCCTCTGCTAGCATTTAAGTTTCTGTATTTAATTAATAAATTTGTAGAATTCAAGGAAAACCACGCCTTTACTAAATTCAAAAAGCAACAACTCACAGGGGAATAGGCTTTAACCTACATATCCACCGACACAATCAACTCTGGGGTGCGGGTCTTTAGCCTGCAGATTATGCACAAGTATTGATTTAACGAAATATTGTAAAAATATCTTGTAAGTGACTAGAATGGCTCGCTTGTATTTCAGGGGCATATTCTTTCAAATCTGGGTAAAGTTGTATTGCTTCCGTGCCAATTTCATTTGCCAGCTCTTGGATAAAGATAATGTTCACAACAAGTTGCTGCTGTAATTCTTCATCCGTCAGCTGCGCATGCAAATCCTTATTTAATTGCTGTATAAAGCCAATATTGCTATAACTCGATGTTCAAGTTTTTGATATTGAGAAGGTAAAATCAGGTATTCTGAGGTTGTTGTAATTTTATCGGTGTAAGCCCATGTTAATGAATGCCCCAGCCACCTTTATCCAAAGCTATATTGACGATTTAAATGATGCGCTCAATCAGCTAAAACCCGGAGCCGCTTTGACACGGATTCAAGCCGCTTGGTTGGGCACTTGTTTAACGGGCATACTGCTAATGAACTCTGTTTGCTGGGCTAAGTTTGAGCGAGCAAGCCTTGGAGATTGCAAAGTAGCCGCATTATCCTGGGTGTTTCGTAAAGCAAATATACCCTGGGACTGGTTGCTACGGGTGAGTGTGGTCTTAATTTTAAAACGTTATGGCATTACTGAAGGTGTGTTGGCCTTTGATGAATCAGACCGAGCACGATCTAAGTCTACAAAACGTATTTATAAAGTTTACAAGCAGAAACACAAAGGCTCCGGCGGGTATGTTAATGGACAAACGATAGTATTATTGCTGCTAGTTACCTCATCCATTACAGTGCCTGTCGGTTTTTTCTTTTATATGCCGGATCCAGCCTTAAATGCAGTGGGATAAAGAAGATAAACGGTTGAAAAAGAGCGGTATAGCAAAAAAAGATCGGCCTATTAAGCCTGAACGTGACAGTGCCTACCCGACCAAAACAGAGATTGCATTAGGCTTATTAACCTATCTTCGTCACTTTTATCTCTTCAAGTCATTGATTTATAATTCGCATTAAAAATTCATCGTAAAAATCCCTTTAGAATCAATGGTGTTTTTTTTGAGTGTCTCTGTAGTGCCATCTTAACTTGCTCTGCCCCTTGATTTTCCCTGGTTTTTCACCGATGCTAGTGGTATGTATATTCGAAGAACCAAAACAAAAAGCCTTGAAGACGGCTCAGCTTATTTCACTTACCGCATTGTAGAATCTGTGCGTATAGGAAAACAAGTCAAGCAACGTACATTGCTCAATATAGGTGCGGACTTTACGATTGATAAAAAGTACTGGCCCTTGCTGACGGCCAGAATCGAACAATTACAGCAAGGTTTGGAACCACATCAGGAAGAGCTATTCAATTTAGCCGATGATTTAAATCAACTTCTGGAAGCAACAGCCCAGCGCTATAGCTCACTGATGACTGCAAAACTGTCACAACCGCTAGATTCAAAAACAACAACGCGAGATTTTCATCATGTCGATATTAATCATGTCGAAGCCATTAATGCCCGTAGTATTGGTGTTGAAACCCTGGCACTGCATGCCGCACAGCAGTTACAGCTAGACGAAAAACTCATGGCGCTGGGCTTTAATAAAGTAGATACGGCGACGGCCCTGGGCACTATCATAGGACGTATGGTTTCACCCGGCAGTGAACTGCAAACACATGACTGGTTGCAAAATCGAACAGGCCTGGGCGAATTACTGGGTCATGACTACGGTAACACCAGCCTGACGCGATTATATACAGTCAGTGACAAGCTACTCAAACATCGGCAACTCTTGAATATTTTCTGGCTGACCGAGAGCAGACGTTGTTCAATTTAAACCGCAAGATTGTATTGTACGATCTGACCAATACTTATTTTGAAGGCCAGTGCGCCCGAAACCCGAAAGCGAAATTCGGTCGCTCTAAAGAGAAACGCACTGATTGCCCGTTGGTTACTCTGGGGCTGGTTCTGGATGGTGACGGCTTTCCATTGAGTAGTCAGGTTTTTCCCGGCAACGCCAGTGAGCCCGCGACCTTGAAACTGATGCTTGACGAACTGCGAGACAAGGATCCCTTTCATCAAATAAAGCCGGTGGTTATCATGGATGCCGGCATTGCCAGCGCTGACAATATTGCCTGGTTAATCGAACAAGATTATCATTATCTCGTTGTCAGTCGAGAACAACATGTAAAAAACCCAAGAGATCAGAAAACTCCGGTAGCGGTCAGGGATACCCGGGACAGCAATGTTGTTGTTTATCGTGAAGTTGATCAAGAAACCGGGGAAACCCGACTCTATTGTCATTCAGAACAAAAAGCAAAAAAAGAACAAGGTATCCGTAATCGCTTCCATGCTCGTCTGGAAGAGGCCCTGGAAAAACTGCACACAGGTCTGAGCAAAAAAGGCACCCTTAAAAAATACGACAAAATACTGGAACGTATCGGACGACTACGTGAAAAACATAGCCGTGTTGCTGCAGATTACACCATTAACGTTATCGCGGATGACAAAAAAAACAAAGCCATCGGTATAGAATTATAATCCCCCAGCAAATCCAGACAAGAAATCAAAGCAATCTTATTCCAAATTAGTTACTATTTGTAAAAAATTGGAGTATTAAAATGAGCAGAAAAAGAACGGTCTACAGTGCTGAATTTAAAAGCAAGTTGGTATTAGAAGTTTTAAAGAATGAAAAAACACTGCAAGAAATTGCCAGTGCAAATAACATCACACCTAAGAACCTACAAAACTGGAAAAAAATATTCTTAGACAATGCAGAAATAGCAATGGAGCCCTCCAAAGCCGTTAAAGATTACAAAGAGGATCTATTAGCAGCTCAAGAACAAAATGAGATGCTCACAAAAATCGTAGGAAAAATGACGGTTGAAAAGGAGTGGCTCGAAAAAAAGCTAAAAAGCTTGGACTCATCTGATAGAAAACAGTTGATTGAGCCCAAGCTTAACACTCTACCTCTAACACAGCAGTGTGCATTATTAGGATTAAATAGAAGCAATCTCTATTACAAAAAAAGAGAGAATAAAAAGAAAGAAGAGATCAAAACTCAGATTAATCACATTTTTAAAGACATCCCTATTTATGGTGCGGCTAAAGTACACCAGCAGTTGCTTGAAGGTGGTTTTAAAGTCAGTTTAAACACGGTGGCGAGTTATCGGCAGCAGATGGGCTTGAAAGCCGTATTAGCGGTAAAACAAGTCAATACAACGATCCCCATAAAAGAACATAAAAAATATACTTATAAGCTTAGAGATCTTGATATATCACACGCTAACCAAGTTTGGAGTACAGATATAACCTATATTAAAACCAAAGAAGGGATGGTTTATTTAGCGGCGATTATTGATTGGCACTCAAAAGCAGTGCTCGCCCATAAAATATCAAACACAATGGATTCTTTTTTAGTTATGGATGTATTAGATGAAGCGCTTTCTCTCTACGGAACACCTGAAATTTTTAATACGGATCAAGGCAGTCAATACACCAGTGAAATTCATACCCAACGACTAAAAAACAAAGGCATTACTATTTCTATGGATGGAAAAGGACGAGCAACGGATAATATTTGTATTGAACGGTTTTGGCGAAGTGCAAAATGTGAGCGTATTTATTTAAATGAATATGGTTCAATTAGAGCGTTAATAGAAGATGTTGATGACTATATTGAGTTTTATAATCATCAACGGTTTCATGAAACCCTGGACTATAAAAAACCAATGAATGTATATAGAGAAAGTATTTTAGCTAATGAACAGCAGAATGAAGCGGCTTAGGAATATGGAATAAGGATTGTTGAAAAATCTGTCTTGACTCTTTGGGGTGCTATATCCCAGCCCAATCGCAAGCAGTCAGAAAGTGAAGCATCAAGCCTCGTGAGTCCCGATTGACTGGTATCGCTGTCGCTGGGAAATAGAAATGTTTTTTGATATTTTGAAAGTGGGCTGCAAGGTTGAAAAGCTTCAATTATCCAGTAAACGAGCGCATTGAAAAAGCCTTAGTCATGGCCATGGTTATTGCTTGGCGGGTGATGTATCTTATGCGCTTAGGTCGCATCTGTCCTGACTTGCCTGCTGAATTAATCTTTGATCCTTTAGAATGGAAATCATCTTATGGTTTATTGGACAAAAAGATACCCAAAAAAGTGCCTACACTGAATGCCGTGTTAAGAAATTTAGCGACATTGGGTGGTTTTTTAGGGCGTAAATCAGATGGTGACCCTGGTGCGAAAAGTATTTGGATCGGTTTTCAGAGGATTCAGGACTGCGTATATGGTATTCAAATGGCCAGAAAGCTAAAAGGCGTATTTTAGGACTTGCGAGATGCCCTGAACGCCCTGCGTCCGCAACGACTACGCACAAAAGCCGCTTCGTCATTACTACCTCACTGGCTGGACGGCTATTCGGAATGCAATTCTTGCTCCTCTCGCGTGCTGCTAGCACACGTCGAATCAGCGAATTGCCCTGTCGCCTATCAGGGACTAAAAATCACCACTTCGCTAAGCTCCGTTTCCATGATTTTCAGCGTAGGAGATGCTCCAGCCGCCCTGCGTCCGCCACAGACTGAGCACAAAGCAGCTCAGTCATGGCTACCACAAATGGCTCTACGGCTATTCGGGATAAAATTTTAGCCTCCCTCGCGCGCTATCGCGCACTTCGGATTGGCAAATTTCCCTGCGCCTTCTGGAGACTATCAGCCCGTCCGGGGCTGACAGCGTCGGTAAACGCTGAAATCAAAGCTTTCTGCTGGTTTATTTATCGTTTTAATAGCCCGGCTCTGCATAAATTACTAATGGATCTGATGAAGCCAGCAAGCACCCGGTTAAACAGAAACTGAAATCTGCTGTGATCTCGGTTTTGGCTGGCGATGCTTATAAGAATTCGCAAATAAAATTCCCTCTGCTAGCATTTAAGTTTCTGTATTTAATTAATAAATTTGTAGAATTCAAGGAAAACCACGCCTTTACTAAATTCAAAAAGCAACAACTCACAGGGGAATAGGCTTTAACCTACATATCCACCGACACAATCAACTCTGGGGTGCGGGTCTTTAGCCTGCAGATTATGCACAAGTATTGATTTAACGAAATATTGTAAAAATATCTTGTAAGTGACTAGAATGGCTCGCTTGTATTTCAGGGGCATATTCTTTCAAATCTGGGTAAAGTTGTATTGCTTCCGTGCCAATTTCATTTGCCAGCTCTTGGATAAAGATAATGTTCACAACAAGTTGCTGCTGTAATTCTTCATCCGTCAGCTGCGCATGCAAATCCTTATTTAATTGCTGTATAAAGCCAATATTGCTATAACTCGATGTTCAAGTTTTTGATATTGAGAAGGTAAAATCAGGTATTCTGAGGTTGTTGTAATTTTATCGGTGTAAGCCCATGTTAATGAATGCCCCAGCCACCTTTATCCAAAGCTATATTGACGATTTAAATGATGCGCTCAATCAGCTAAAACCCGGAGCCGCTTTGACACGGATTCAAGCCGCTTGGTTGGGCACTTGTTTAACGGGCATACTGCTAATGAACTCTGTTTGCTGGGCTAAGTTTGAGCGAGCAAGCCTTGGAGATTGCAAAGTAGCCGCATTATCCTGGGTGTTTCGTAAAGCAAATATACCCTGGGACTGGTTGCTACGGGTGAGTGTGGTCTTAATTTTAAAACGTTATGGCATTACTGAAGGTGTGTTGGCCTTTGATGAATCAGACCGAGCACGATCTAAGTCTACAAAACGTATTTATAAAGTTTACAAGCAGAAACACAAAGGCTCCGGCGGGTATGTTAATGGACAAACGATAGTATTATTGCTGCTAGTTACCTCATCCATTACAGTGCCTGTCGGTTTTTTCTTTTATATGCCGGATCCAGCCTTAAATGCAGTGGGATAAAGAAGATAAACGGTTGAAAAAGAGCGGTATAGCAAAAAAAGATCGGCCTATTAAGCCTGAACGTGACAGTGCCTACCCGACCAAAACAGAGATTGCATTAGGCTTATTAACCTATCTTCGTCACTTTTATCTCTTCAAGTCATTGATTTATAATTCGCATTAAAAATTCATCGTAAAAATCCCTTTAGAATCAATGGTGTTTTTTTTGAGTGTCTCTGTAGTGCCATCTTAACTTGCTCTGCCCCTTGATTTTCCCTGGTTTTTCACCGATGCTAGTGGTATGTATATTCGAAGAACCAAAACAAAAAGCCTTGAAGACGGCTCAGCTTATTTCACTTACCGCATTGTAGAATCTGTGCGTATAGGAAAACAAGTCAAGCAACGTACATTGCTCAATATAGGTGCGGACTTTACGATTGATAAAAAGTACTGGCCCTTGCTGACGGCCAGAATCGAACAATTACAGCAAGGTTTGGAACCACATCAGGAAGAGCTATTCAATTTAGCCGATGATTTAAATCAACTTCTGGAAGCAACAGCCCAGCGCTATAGCTCACTGATGACTGCAAAACTGTCACAACCGCTAGATTCAAAAACAACAACGCGAGATTTTCATCATGTCGATATTAATCATGTCGAAGCCATTAATGCCCGTAGTATTGGTGTTGAAACCCTGGCACTGCATGCCGCACAGCAGTTACAGCTAGACGAAAAACTCATGGCGCTGGGCTTTAATAAAGTAGATACGGCGACGGCCCTGGGCACTATCATAGGACGTATGGTTTCACCCGGCAGTGAACTGCAAACACATGACTGGTTGCAAAATCGAACAGGCCTGGGCGAATTACTGGGTCATGACTACGGTAACACCAGCCTGACGCGATTATATACAGTCAGTGACAAGCTACTCAAACATCGGCAACTCTTGAATATTTTCTGGCTGACCGAGAGCAGACGTTGTTCAATTTAAACCGCAAGATTGTATTGTACGATCTGACCAATACTTATTTTGAAGGCCAGTGCGCCCGAAACCCGAAAGCGAAATTCGGTCGCTCTAAAGAGAAACGCACTGATTGCCCGTTGGTTACTCTGGGGCTGGTTCTGGATGGTGACGGCTTTCCATTGAGTAGTCAGGTTTTTCCCGGCAACGCCAGTGAGCCCGCGACCTTGAAACTGATGCTTGACGAACTGCGAGACAAGGATCCCTTTCATCAAATAAAGCCGGTGGTTATCATGGATGCCGGCATTGCCAGCGCTGACAATATTGCCTGGTTAATCGAACAAGATTATCATTATCTCGTTGTCAGTCGAGAACAACATGTAAAAAACCCAAGAGATCAGAAAACTCCGGTAGCGGTCAGGGATACCCGGGACAGCAATGTTGTTGTTTATCGTGAAGTTGATCAAGAAACCGGGGAAACCCGACTCTATTGTCATTCAGAACAAAAAGCAAAAAAAGAACAAGGTATCCGTAATCGCTTCCATGCTCGTCTGGAAGAGGCCCTGGAAAAACTGCACACAGGTCTGAGCAAAAAAGGCACCCTTAAAAAATACGACAAAATACTGGAACGTATCGGACGACTACGTGAAAAACATAGCCGTGTTGCTGCAGATTACACCATTAACGTTATCGCGGATGACAAAAAAAACAAAGCCATCGGTATAGAATGGCAACGTAAACCTGAAAGTGACCAAAAAGATAAGCACTGTGGTGTTTACTGCCTAAGAACGAATATCCCTGACTGGTCGGAAGAACAGTTATGGCTAACCTATACCATGCTGACTGAGATTGAAGCGACCTTTAGAAGCCTGAAAACCGAGCTAGGCTTGCGCCCTGTCTATCACAAAAAAGAAGAGCGGGTTACCGGACACCTATTCATCACATTATTAGCTTACCACCTGGTACATGTACTGCGTTATCAACTTAGATTGCAGGACATCCATCTAAGCTGGGAAAGCATTCGCAACAGGATGTCGACCCAGCAACGCATGACCATTACTTTACCCACGGATAACGATACAATCATTCACCTGCGAACCACAAGCAAAGCAGAAACCAGACAAAAACAAATATACACTGCGTTGAATATTAACCCCGACCCGATTGGAAAAGTTAAAACGATCGTTGATATGAAACCTGTAGTGCCAACTGGGGCCGATTGAAAATTTAACTCATTGAAATAATGGGAAATTGACTGTATATGTCACGAAGATAGGCTAAGCTCCGTTTCCATGATTTTCAGCGAGGGGGCGGAATAAAAAGTACGGGCAGCGTCTGGGGTCAGCCACAGACATGGCAAAAACAGTACAACAAAAGGCCCGATCGTATACCGTGAATCTCTATGGAAAACAGCGTGAAGTCAGGGCTTATAGTCGCGTTGTCATGCTGAAAACATTGAAACGACCCGTTCAGGTTGTCTGGGTGTTTCGTCGCACACCATCAGTGTTCCCCTATCAATTGATGCCGTGAGACTAACCTCGCCACAAGAGAGCTCATAAAGCACTGTAAAGACATTCCTGTTATTATTGCGTTTTGAACTGCCCGAATGGTATACGAGCTGATACGAGATATTCTTGCCTGGAAAAATAATGGATTCACAAAACGATCTCGTTTTTGAGCCTGTTGCTGCCTTATCTCCAGAGCCTCGCTATATTTTTTATCCGATGGATGAATCAATTCTGGCTGTTGTGTTTTTGAACTCTCTTCAAACACGCGCATTAAATTATAGCTCATTGCAGTCAGGCGCATTTGATTTTCAAGTGAGCGGGTATTGGAAGACCAAGCTTTAGTTTCCTTGAAATTACTTTTAGTGTTATTGAATGTCTTTTCAATCGTCCATCGCTTGAAATACAGCATGGCAATGGTTCCAGGGTTAATAGTCATTGGCAAGGTTGTCACAAACCGGTGAAGTTTTCCGGTTTCTGGATCACGGTAATCCACCACGTTAAATTTGATGCCCTTGTTTTCGTACACACTGTATGCTTCAACCCCTGTATTGATCTCATGGCGGGAGTCAAAAGGGATAGACTCAACCAGAGTCGCAATTGAATTTTCTTTTAGCATTGAAATCATGTAATTAGCATGTCGTTTCTGCCGATCCCACCAGACAAAGTCGGTGACGGCTTTATCGTAGACATAGAGATGTTTCTGAGAGCTGTTATTTCCCTTGTTTTGCTTTTCAATATGATCTCGTAACACAGGTATTTCTTGATGCCTCTGAGTTCCGTTTGTCACCAGACAAAGAAATCTGAGCAACCCACTTCTGAGATTCAACGCGTAAATCCCCCCAGCCGCATAAACTTTCCCCTTGCTGTTTTTTTCAGTATGGCAGGCATGATCAATAAAATGTCCATCCGCTGCTTCTATGGTGTATTCGTCAAGTTCCGGGAATGCTTTAAGATAATCAATGCCTTGCGACAGCAGTGTTTCAGCGTGAAGATGATAGCTCTGCTGTTCAAATGCCTCAAGCATACTTGTTCGTCTATGCGACTTCAGTGATTTAAAATACGTTGAGTGGGGAAGCAGCTGGCCATAAATCTGTTCATTGGTTTGGAGGAAATGGCGACCACTATCGACTACACTGATACAGCGTAATAACCCAAGGCGAATAAAGTCGATATCCTTCAACTCTGGGCATGAACGAGCCCACAAAGGATGACGCTCTGCTAACAGGGAACGTTCCATACTTTCATTGCAGTGTTGGTGAATATGTTCAGAGAGTGGTAGGTCTTTAAGCATGGGTGATATCCGTTTATGAGGTGATTAAAACGGAAATTTTTAGAAAAATTTTTTCGGCAATTGCAAGCTTTATTTGAAATTATTTGTTGTTTTTTTACGGTGCCTACAGAGTGTCTATTTTCTGTTATAAGTGATTAAAATCAAAAAGATGGAAATATTCGAGTGGTGCTACCTTCAGGTAGGTTATAGGCTGCTTTGTTTAGGTACTTCTTCTTTCAATGGGAACACTGATGTTTAAAATACTTCATATGAGTCGAATCGCGTTTCGTATTTTTCCATAATTTCTCAATCGGATTAAAATCCGGCGAGAACGCAGGGAGACGTTCTACTGTCAAACGATCTACATTAGCTAACTTAAATTCCTTAATAACACCGCTTCCATGATACGGGGCACCATCTTCAATTAGAATAATCTTGCCTTTATAATAAGCCAGCAATTGTGTTAAAAACTCAACATAGCTTTCACCATTAAAACGCCCAGATGTTTCAGCGTGTTGTAATATCATTGGCTTATAACTCTCGATTAAGACGTTGTCGGCAATAGAATATATCGCTTCCATAAAAAGCTTCTGTGTTGGATATTTCTCATTTTTTAAGCTTTTAAGAATAGCTAAAAATTCTTGAGGCAGCCCAGCTTCTTTTAAAAGTCTAAGTGACTTTGGTTTTATCTCATAAGCCAATGATTCTCGGTATTGAAAACTCCCTCCTTCGAGTTCGATCGTACCAAACATTTTCAACCCTTTTCGAATCCCTGATGTTTTCACTGTGGGTTGCTCTCCTATTGGAGCCCAGGTTCGTGCCAATGAACCCCACATAGCAAATGACACCTCATCACCGAATAAAACGACACTCTTTTCTTCTACCGCCTTTTCCATAATGGCAGGCAATGTTTCTTCCAGCCACGTTTTTCTTTCAAGCTCGTACTTTTCTTCTTCTTGGCGATCAGTCACAAAACGAGCTTTTTGATAACTGAAGCCCAGTTTTTTCATTAGGCTTGATAAATAGTTCAAGTTATAACGAACTTCAAATTTTAACCAAATAAGCTCGGCAATCATCGCAGTATTCCATATTCCACAATGAAATCCATTGTCTTCTGGGCCTTTCTTTATCAACTCAACCAATTTATTTTTCTGGTCTTTAGTTAACTTTGACTTCCGACCACGTCCTTGATAGTGTTGCCCTATTAACCAACCGACACCTTTATGCATGAATGTTTTCAGCCAATTTATAATGGTTTTTTCACAGACTCACATTAGGCGTGCTATTTCTTTGATTCCCATGCATTCACTGAACCAGAGTAGAGCTTGAGTTAATCGATATAAACAAATATTACTTAGCTTGAGAGCTGTCGCCATATTTTTTTTTAGTCGGTCTACAATTGACTTTGAAAAAGTGAGGGATACCATTTTTGACTGTTTCCGTTAGTGTTGGGACGAAAATTATAAGCCAGTTTCCCCTCTGTCGTTTTTGTTTGTTCGGAAATTAATTTTCTGAAAGTCTATAGAGGTAGAATAAGGTCAGTCGAGAGCTACTTTAATTCGATTAACAAAGGCATTGATCAGATAATACGTGTACGTGGCGGAAAAGAGATTAATCGGGGAGTCGCTATTTTTGCGAAAGCTTGTTTTGGGCATCCCAGCCCAAGCAAGCAGCAAAAACTTAACGCGACCACTTATGCCTCCGGCGGCCCCGATTCGTCCTCGTCACCTCGTCCCGACCCAACAAGGGGTCGGAACATAGGCTCCAAATGACTTGACGCCGTGTCGGATGGCCTTTTATTTTGTCTCCACCTTCGCTAACGCTCAGACTCCGACAAAACAACGGCCCTACGGCTATCGCGGACTAAAAATCTTCACTTCGCTAAAGCTCCGTTTCCAGGATTTTCAGCGAGTGACTGTCAGCAGTGCACGATTAAAGGTGAGTTCACACAGTAAAAAACGCTTTGTCATTGCCTTAAAATATGACGGTGAAAACGACTATCGCTATTTAGTGGCGACAGACCTGACTTGGCGCACACAAGATATTATTCAAGCCTATACGTTGAGATGGCTGATTGAGGTTTTCTTTGAGGACTGGAAGCTTTATGAAGGATGGGGGCCTGAGGCCAAACAATTAGATGAAGAGGGATCAAGCCGTGGCCTGATTCTGAGTCTTTTGTTTGACCATTGCCTTCTCCTTCACCCAGAGCAAATAGCCCGCATTGAAAGCAAACTACCTGCGTATACCATAGGAAGCTTACAGCGCAAGTCTCAAATGGATGTACTGCTTGAGTTCATCACGTCATTGCTAGAGTTTCCAGATCCTGGTGATAAGCTGAAAGAGTTAGGTGAATTAATAAAGGATGTGTTTCAACTGATGCCATCAGGAAAACATATGATTGGCAGAGATTTAGGGCGCTTAGAGCCAACACCATCATTAAAGTATTGTTCTGCTGGGTGAAGGTAAGAGTTTGATGGCAATGGGATGGAAAAACTTGAACATCGAGTGTAATTCAAAAATTTATCGCGCATGTCACCGTTCGGTAATTCTGCTTCCGCCCAATGCCTGAATAGTCCCTGCATCTCGAAATTTAGCTGATAAATCTGCTGTAACTGGGCTCCTCCCCTTTGCATAAAGACCAGGTCAGTTAATTTATTGCTAAAAAATAACAGCGCAATACCACTCCAATATAGCGTAAAGTCCCAGATGACTTTTATAGTCATCACTCTAGCACTCCCCATGATAGGGTATTGCTCTTCATAAACAGTGCCAAAGGCTAAAAACA
>NZ_BLYC01000039.1 GCF_019721995.1 Bathymodiolus japonicus methanotrophic gill symbiont
TAAAGTACACATTCTAAACCAATATAAAAAATGGCAGACTAATACCTCCAATTAACTCAGGAGTGAATTTATGAGTCCATCTCAAAATAAAGCGGCTATGCAAAACATCATATACCGCAATGGCAAGCCAGTCGTTTAACTCAGGTCGGGTATTGCAAAGCCCATGATATCAAGCTGCATATCTTCAGTTATTACAAAAAGCAATTCAGTTCGCTCGCTCCACCAGTGTTACAAGCCAAGCAATTGGTTCCGGTAACACTGGTTGCAGAGGACATGTTGAACGGATCAGGCGTACCTGCTGATTCATCAGTTATCAAAGTGACTCATTCTAATGGCTTCAGTCTGGAAATTTGTGCCAGTACAGAACTTGCATCATTAAAGCCGCTACTGAAACTGGTTAGGTCTATCTCATGATAAACGGGCTTGTTGTTAATCAAGTGTTTTTGGGCGACCGGCGTTACTGATATGCGTAAATCTATCAATGGTCTGTCACTGATTGTTTCGGAACAGTTTGGCCATGATCCCTTTGCCGGAAGTATTTTGTCTTTTGTAACCGCTCTCGCGATAAACTGAAAATACTCTATTGGGAGTGTAAGGGTTCTGGCTTTATTATCGGCGCCTGGATAAGGGGAAGTTTCAGTGGCAACCGAGTAAACGAACATCCGTTATCATTAACCTTACGTGAATTACACTGGTTACTGGAAGGTTTATCCTATCGGCAAGCGCAAGCTCCATACCGCTATTTCTGCTTAATAAATAATTGATTTGTTGCGTTATTTTACGTGGAAAATATCTAATAAAACAGCCAGTTAAATGATTATTTAACCTGTTGGTGTATAATAACACCATGAAATCACTTCCTGAAAACACTGCCAGCACGAGACGAATGTACTGCACAAAATGGTGCTGGACTATCAGTCGACAGTGGATCAATTACAGGAAAAACTGACATGGTATGAGGAGCAGTTTCGTCTGTTGCAACATAAGCGTTTTGCACCTCCAGTGAGAAATGCCCGGGTCAATGGAGTTGTTTAATGAAGCGGAGTCCATTCTTGATAGCTTAAAGCAGGATGATTCCGACCCTGAAGAAACCCTAAGCTATCAGCGTAAAAAGCCAGGCCGCAAGCCATTATCCAGAGATATCCCGCGCGAAGTTATCCGTTATGAATTACCTGAAGCAGAGCGTTTTTGTGCCTGCGGTCATGCATTGCATGAGGCTGGCGAAGACAAGTCAGAGCAGTTAGAAATCATTCCTGCCCAGATCAAAGTCATTGAACATATACAGATCAAGTTATGGCTGCCGCACCTGTGAAAATGGCATTATCAGTGCACCAAAACCCGCACAGCCCATTCCTCGTAGTTTTTGCCTCGGCAAGTTTATTAGCTTACATTATTGTCGCCCAAGTTCATGGATAGCCTGCCACTTTACCGGCAGGAACCATTTTCAAGCGCTTAAGTGTTGACCTTTCTCGTGCCACGCTATCTAACTGGGTTATTAAAGTCCGCTGAATTGCTCCAGCCCTTTTATGATCGACTGCATGCTCTGCTGATTCTACAGAAGATCCTCCAGGCCGATGAAACAACCTTAAATGTGATTCGGGATGGTCGAGAGACGAAATCGAAATCCTATATGTGGCTCTATCAGAGTGCGTGAGCATGAATCCGAGCACCCGATCGTTTTGTATGATTATCAGCCAACGCGCGGCAGGAGCGCATGCTGAAAGCTTCTTGCGGGCCTTTTCAGGTCACTTGCAGGTAGATGGCTATGCAGGCTATCATGCACTGGCATCAGATGATTGTATCCTCGTGGGGTGTATGGCACATGCGCGGCGTAAATTCGATGAAGCGCTAAAAGCCCTCCTAAAGAGAGTCGCAAGAATAAAATGGGGCTGGCTCAAACCGCATTACGTAAGTTTGCCCGACTGTATGCACTTGAAAAACAGATCAAAGACCTGACGATAGAGCAACGTTATTACAGCGTCAGGAAAAACAGCAACCTTTACTGGAAGAGTTAAAGCAGTGGTGCGATAACAACCTTACCAAGACAGCAAAGGACAGCGCAATAGGTAAAGCCATTCGTTACACTATTAACCAGTGGGGTAGCTTGATCCGCTATATTGATGACGGTAATATACAAATTGATAATAATGCCGCTGAACGGCATATCAAACCGTTTGTGATTGGACGTAAAAACTGGCTGTTTAACCAGACACCACGCGGTGCAAATGCCAGCGCACTACTTTACAGTCTTGTGCAAACAGCCGTTGCTAATAACCTGGAACCTTTTGATTACCTGAAACACTTATTAACTGAACTACCCAAGCTGGGTAGGCATTATGAACCAGAAGCACTGGATCAGTTTTTGCCCTGGAACTTGATTGAAAAAATTAAGCCTCTAAAGTAATTAGGGTAGCTTGTCTAGGTGGAGAGAATTGACGCTTACGATTAAACGGTAAACCATGTCCAAAATAAATTGAAACGGCACATATGACCCGAAAGGGACAAACGCTGAAAATCCTGGAAACGGAGCTTTAGCGAAGTGAAGATTTTTAGTCCGCGATAGCCGTAGGGCCGTTGTTTTGTCGGAGTCTGAGCGTTAGCGAAGGTGGAGACAAAATAAAAGGCCATCCGACACGGCGTCAAGTCATTTGGAGCCTATGTTCCGACCCCTTGTTGGGTCGGGACGAGGTGACGAGGACGAATCGGGGCCGCCGGAGGCATAAGTGGTCGCGTTAAGTTTTTGCTGCTTGCTTGGGCTGGGATGCCCAAAACAAGCTTTCGCAAAAATAGCGACTCCCCGATGTCTGAGGAAAATATTCCTGCTTATAAGCAGTTTATGGCTTTAGCAGGATAGTTATGCCTGAAGGACAGGAGGTCTGCGCTTTTAATAATTATTGCGACAGAACTATTTTTTGCGACACCCTCCCCACTTAGAATGCACGTACTGGAATGACTGAGATTGCCCAGTCCTTACCTATATTGTAATGGATACCGTTCTTGAAGTCCGTTACATACGCATTAGTACCACTTATCTCAGAAGATGAGAATATATAGTTGAGATGTGAATGCTCAGTCTCAAGATAGGGTTCATTAAACCCACTATAATATAATTCTCTAAGCTCAAGATAAGATGGTGTAAACCAATCTAAGACTCCATTAGGTGCTACATAGTTGTCCACGGCTTCGAAAATTGTAGGATATCGGTGTGAACTATTATTACAAGATGTATTGTAAAGAATTGTATCGGAGTTATATCGACCATCTCCAATTTTTATACCGCCTAATCCAACCGTAACACCATGACATCCCCACACAAGATTCTTTAATTTATCTGGCGCAGCCTCTAAACCATGTCGTCCATCATCAATCGTATAGAATACAACCCCACCTCCTAAACCCCTATCACCAACCTCAAATATCTTTGCGCACTCACTTACTTGGGCATTTACAAGCTTTTCGGTATATTGCAAATCATCTAATTCAGGATCTCGTGTATGAGATCCATCACAAGGATCTGGTTCAATGTACTCGTCTGTCACATCCAACAACTCGAAATCATCATCAGCATATGTAAAAGCTTGTGCACTTGAGGCTACCCCTAATAAGAGTACGCCTGTTATTAAAATATTCATGTATACCAATACCTTCGCCAAAATAAGGGAGAGAAAAAACTAAGGATGGCCAGAAATCAGTAAAATACTAGGTCACAACACCACAGCACTTACCAAAATCTGACCATGTTCGAAATCATAGCAGTACTTGAAGCCTTGAGTCCAAGCTTATCGACCAAAAAACTGAAACACTTAGCAGGCGCGCCATGCTACCTCACGAAATTCTGGGACTCCTGTCGCCATAATTCGTTCACCTACGCAGCGGATGGGAGATGCCCTGAACGCCCTGCGTCCGCAACGACTACGCACAAAAGCCGCTTCGTCATTACTACCTCACTGGCTGGACGGCTATTCGGAATGCAATTCTTGCTCCTCTCGCGTGCTGCTAGCACACGTCGAATCAGCGAATTGCCCTGTCGCCTATCAGGGGCTAAAAATCACCACTTCGCTAAGCTCCGTTTCCATGATTTTCAGCGGGAGACAGAACCATTATATGGTCAATGCAGTCGCCTGCTTGGTTGCTTATTCATACCAAGAAAAAAAGCCTGCTCTCAACCTAAGAAGAGAAGATTTATTGCCTTTGCTATAATTCCTTATCCCGAACTCAGGTTAAATAGGGTTATTTCAAGTTTAAAGCATAGCCAGCATAAGTTTAAATACACAATAAAAATCTACTTCTAATTACTATATAGTATAAAAGTATTTACTATAATCCAACAGACTATAGTATTTTATACTATAGAGTTTTATAGTTACCTATAATGAGGCTATCTCTATGAAAAATATAAAACTTGTGAGTATTTGGAACCCAAAGGGAGGACAAGGTAAGTCAATGCTTGCGATTAATTTAGCAGCGGCATCTATAGAAATTGGTATTAAGCCAATGGTTATTTGTCAGGATCAACAGGGAACATCAATAAACTATTTCAGAGAAGGAAGCCTTAATTTTGAAGTCTTAGGTGAAATTCCCCAAGAAAAGCCCGATGTAGATATTGTCTTTTTTGACCATCAAGCTAGTGACTGGGAAGTTCCTAGTACCCATTTGCTCGTCATGCCTTTAAAACCTGCGCGTGACCAATATGCAACTTATATTGACGCGCTTAAACGTGCAAAAACTAAAAATAAAGAAGTTATTACCGTAGTAACTGATGGACAGGCACACAGAAAAAGCGAAAAAAGCACCACTGCCTATTTAAAAGAGCAAGGTGCATTCGTTATTCCTTCTAGTGGCGTTTTTAGTCGCGCATCAGAAGACTATAGAAGTATTTTTGATAGCAGTATGAACAAAGCTTATAAGGTGGGTGAACGGCGACGTGAAATTTCAAAAATTCTTGGCGCAATTCTCCTCAAACAATCAGACAACTCTCAAAACTAAAGAAGAAAAGCCATGAACAATAAACCTGCTTGGATGAACCAAGAAGAACAGCGTGCTGACGAATTAACAGAAAATGAACAAACATCGAATGATAACGCGCCAAAATTAGTAAGAGTTATCAAAGCTCCCCCACGAAAACAAAAAGCTTTTTATATTCAAGAAAAATTTTCTAATGCTTTTGATGACTTAGCGCATAAGCAAAAAAAAGTTAAGGGGAAAAAAGCAACTGAATTAGCTGAGGAAGCTATCAAAATGCTCTTAATAAAATACGGAGAGAATACTAAAAATTTATAGTATAGAATATGATACTATAAAACTATATATTTTTATTTGTACGTTATATATTAACTTATAAAAATATAAATCAATGACAGCTAACAAACAACTTAAAAAGCCTCCAAGTCGAACAATAGCGAGTATTCAACATGATTTGTTTGCTCAATTTTTAACAAACAATGAAAATAATGTTTCTAATACAATTGAATATTGGGAACGCATACCAAAATACTTCATTTCAGCAAATCAACAAAAAAAGCTGAGAACCTCCGATGGTTTAGCTCAATCTTACAGTTATGAATACACTCGCTGTCAGCCCCGGACGGGCTGATAGTCTCCAGAAGGCGCAGGGAAATTTGCCAATCCGAAGTGCGCGATAGCGCGCGAGGGAGGCTAAAATTTTATCCCGAATAGCCGTAGAGCCATTTGTGGTAGCCATGACTGAGCTGCTTTGTGCTCAGTCTGTGGCGGACGCAGGGCGGCTGGAGCATCTCCTATTCGCTGCGTAGGTGAACGAATTACGGCGACAGGAGTCCCGGAATTTCGTGAGGTAGCATGGCGCGCCTGATCTAATTGTTTGGCCTCACGCCCCCATCCTTCATAAAGCTTCCAGTCCTCAAAGAAAACCTCAATCAGCCATCTCAACGTTATAAAACCCTAAATTGTAAATGTAATGATTTCGTATAAATATCCACAGGTTGTACATGATAGTAGCCCTAGTCTTTGACTATAAAAGGATTATAGGTATAGTACAATCTATATTATGTTGCACACTAAATAGCGTTTTATTATGAAGTTTAAAAAGTTACTTCCTCCCTAGGGCAAAGAGTCCCCAGAATACTGTTGCTTGTTGCAATAAGCCAACTCTTTATTTTGAAATGGTTTACCGTTTAATCTTTGTTTTCTGTAACAGCTATAACAAACCACATACCCACAATTAGTCAATCGCTTATTGGCGGGCATGTGAGTCCCTTAAAGACCCACAAAACCCTTAATTGGTGTACATAGCAGGGGTTAGCTGTTAAAACGTCTTAAAAGCGATATAAAACGCCTTAGCGAAGAGCTGGCTCGCCATGTGTACTGTGCGTTATCCTTTTTAGAGTACTCGGATTCAATTGTAAAAACACAGGCGCACCATGCTACCTCACGAAATTCCGGGACTCCTGTCGCCGTAATTCGTTCACCTACGCAGCGAACAGGAGATGCTTCAGCCGCCCTGCGTCCGCCACAGACTGAGCACAAAGCAGCTCAGTCATGGCTACCACAAATGGCTCTACGGCTATTCGGGATAAAATTTTAGCCTCCCTCGCGCGCTATCGCGCACTTCGGATTGGCAAATTTCCCTGCGCCTTCTGGAGACTATCAGCCCGTCCGGGGCTGACAGCGTCAGGCGCGTCCAAGATAGAAAATTCCAGATACGATAAAAAAAGTTACTTACCCCTTGGGCGAAGAATAAAAACAGGTTCATAACCAGGTTTACACAAATACGTATCTTTTGCGACAGAACGAGAAAATGCCATCTAGCACCTTGTAGACTATGTATTTATCTAGGGTAAAGCTGGCAATCCTAGTTCCTCGAGAAATGTATTATGCGTTTTGGTTGCTGTCAAAACCTTCTCTTCTAAGGATGTTAAATCATTGTGAACTTCTTTTAGGTCGATGATAGGCTCTGGCTTTGCCGTACTAACATAACGTGAAATATTCAGGTTGAAATCATTTTTTTCAATTTCACGCATGTTTACACACCGTGAATATCTCACTTCTTCAGTTCTGAATTGATAACATTCGACTATTTTTTTAATATCATTTGGCTCGCCATCTTTACCATCACGTAATCGATTCTGACGTTTGCCTTTTTCAAAATATTCACTGGCATTAATAAACAACACATCATCGTGCTTTTTGCATTTTTTTAGCACCAAAATACATACAGGAATCCCAGTTGAGAAAAATAGATTGGCAGGCAAACCAATAACAGTATCGATATGGCCGTCTTTAAGTAGCTTAGTACGAATGCGGTTTTCTGCACCACCACGAAATAGCACGCCGTGAGGCAATATAATGGCCATCGTGCCTTCGTCACTTAAAAAGCTAAAGCCATGTAATAAAAAAGCAAAATCAGCTGCCGATTTAGGAGCTAACCCATGGCTTTTGAAGCGAAAGTCTTCGCTTAACGACTCATTAGGTTCCCAACGGTAACTAAAAGGAGGGTTTGCGACGACAGCATCTACCTTTAGCTTTTTAGCAGGGTTCATTTCATTAAGAAGGCTCCAATCATTGATCAGTGAATCACCATGATAGATTTCAAATTCAGAATCCTTAACCCCATGTAGCAACATGTTCATACGGGCTAAGTTATACGTCGTAATGTTAGACTCTTGCCCGTATATTTTACCAATACCGTTAGCGCCTAACTTATGACGTACGTTTAACAATAACGAACCTGAACCACAGGCAAAATCGAGTACTTTATTTAATTTTTTCTTTTGCCCTGTGGTTGGGTCTTGGCTATCAAGGGTGACGATTTCAGACAAGATATTGGATAATTGTTGCGGCGTATAAAACTCACCCGCTTTTTTTCCAGAACCTGCCGCAAACTCACCAATCAGGTATTCATAGGCATCACCCAATACATCACTATCGGTTGAAAAATCAGCAATGCCTTCTGCAATTTTTGAAATGATATTGCAGAGTTTAGCATTCCGGTCTTCGTGATTTTTACCCAGCTTTTCAGAATTTAAATTAATCTCTGAAAACAAGCCTTGGAAATTATCTCCAAAGGATTCGTTTTCAATGTATTTAAAACCATTCTGTAGGGTAGCAAGCAAGTCAGCATCTTGTGTTCTAGCTAACTCTGCGATGCTGCTCCACAGGTATTCTGACTTAATCACATAATGCACTTTACGGCGCATTTGCTTTTCAAACTCGGCAATATCCTCTGTATTTTTCTCATACCACACAGCCAAGGGGGAACGCTTATCGATTTCTTCAAGCTTAGGATAATCAGCGCCTAATTCTTTGTTGGCTGCTAACTCGTAGTTATCTGACAAATACCGTAAAAACAAAAACGACAACATATAATCCCGAAAGTCATCCGCATTCATTGCGCCACGTAATTGGTCGGCAATACCCCAAAGGGTTCTACCCAGTTCTTTCTGTTGTTCTTTTGTCATGATTAGGTTGACTCTTCTATGTTTTTATCTATTTGCTTAGGGAATAGTTCAGGATTAAACCTGTAATTAGTCATAAAATCCCCTAATATTTATTTGAAATACTTTTTGTTTTCACCCTGATTAGTGCAACCAGCGAGTCTAAATAGGTTGATTGATTGTTTATATATCCCCCCCCTAGTTATCGACGGGAAATAGTTGCTGCATCAGGCCTTTCTTATGATCTTTGAGTGATTCTATTTTTTTGGCTTGGGCGGTGATGAGATCGTCTATGGAAGATAGGCAGTCGGCAATTTTTTGTTGTTCGCCTGGTATTGGGTAGGGAAGTGGTATTTCTTCAAAATCATCATTAGCAATGCTCATTCGGTCGTGTCTTGCACCGCTGTTAGACACTACTCTCAGATGTTTATACCAGTGTGTGGATTTAAAGTACTGCTCATAAAAACTATTACTACTATTTTGAAACCTAAAGACAGTATACAGCGGGGAGTCGCTATTTTTGCGAAAGCTTGTTTTGGGCATCCCAGCCCAAGCAAGCGGCAAAAACTTAACGCGACCACTAATGCCTCCGGCGGCCCCGATTCGTCCTCGTCACCTCGTCCCGACCCAACAAGGGGTCGGAACATAGGCTCCAAATGACTTGACGCCGTGTCGGATGGCCTTTTATTTTGTCTCCACCTTCGCTAACGCTCAGACTCCGACAAAACAACGGCCCTACGGCTATCGCGGACTAAAAATCTTCACTTCGCTTAGGCTCCGTTTCCCTGATTTTCAGCGAAGGCGACATACCCCCCTTGCCAACCTTGTTCTTAGATATCGGGCCAACTGGTGCGAATTTAGAAATTCTAGGGTTATAAACATAGTCGCCCTTCTCAACAATAAAATACCCTGAAAGATTGTTTTTGTTGGCAATATCTTTATCAAAGTAGTCTCGTTGGTCGACAATTCCATTTATTGCTGAGTTGGTAAGAACACGATCTAAGTATGTTACAGGCAGATATTAAAGGCGCACAGGCAACGGCTAAAGGCTTGCGTCATGGCTTCGGGGTGAATGCTTCAATTAAAACCAGAAACCCGCGATTAATTCAAAAATGGCTAGGGCATACCAGCATAGAAAATACCATGATTTATATGGACGCAATCGGACAGGAAGAACGCGAAACCGCTTTAAAAATGTGGGAATAAAACGGTTTTTGTAACAATAAATGTAACTACTCAGCGTGTTTTTTAACTTCGCTGAAAATCATGGAAACGTAGCTTAGCGAAGTGGTGATTTTTAGTCCCTGATAGGCGACAGGGCAATTCGCTGATTCGACGTGTGCTAGCAGCACGCGAGAGGAGCAAGAATTGCATTCCGAATAGCCGTCCAGCCAGTGAGGTAGTAATGACGAAGCGTCTTTTGTGCGTAGTCGTTGCGGACGCAGGGCGTTCAGGGCATCTCCCATCCGCTGCGTAGGTGAACGAATTATGGCGACAGGAGTCCCGGAATTTCGTGAGGTAGCATGGCGCGCCTGTAAAATCAAATGGATATATTTTAATTTAACCTGACTTTAGTCATTTTCACCTTTAACAAAGGGGTGAAAATCGGACTAAGATTCAGAGAGATACATTAATTATTATTTTAAATCAATCTGTTATGAGTTTAAATTACGCTGAGTAGTTACCAATAAATCAAGATTAAAATTAAAAGTATTTAAGGCTTGATTTAGAATTCGCATGTATGTACAGTTGTATATACACCTAAGGGACTAGCCATGTATGAATGGAACGAAGAAAAAAACAATAAGAACCTATCGGAAAGAGGGCTAGATTTTTCAGATGCAGAAAAAGTTTTTTTAGGGCAATGCGTTACTTTTGAAGATACAAGGCGAGATTATGGCGAACCGCGCTTTATAACTTTTGGATTGTTAGAAAATAGAACCGTAGTCATAGCCCATACTCCACGCGGGAATAAAACTAGAATTATCTCAATGAGGAAGGCGAATAACCGTGAACAAAAAACCTATAAAGAGCGACTTAAAACGACTTGATGCAATGGCAGATAAAGAAATAGATTATTCAGAAATAGCTGAATTTGACGCGGAATTTTTACGCACCGTGGAAATGAAAATAACGCCCGTAAAAAAAGCGGTATCTATTCGCCTAGATGCAGATGTATTGGATTGGCTAAAATCTCAAGGAAAGGGCTATCAAAGCCATATTAACGCGGTTTTGCGTTCTTATTACGAAGCTCACAAGAACCATTAAAACCAGTGTGAGGCTTGCGGGTTATTTCTTGGCGTTTTTGAAGTCTTGAAGCTGGCAGAATTTGCGAGCTATGCGAATGTATATACAAAATGGCTACGCATTTTTTATATACATTCGCGCTCGGCAAGCGGGGAGTCGCTATTTTTGCGTCGGGGAGTCGCTATTTTTGCGAAAGCTTGTTTTGGGCATCCCAGCCCAAGCAAGCAGCAAAAACTTAACGCGACCACTAATGCCTTCGGCTGCCCAGACGTCCTGCGTACGTGCCACTTCGCCACACCATCGTAAACTCGGTGCTGGCTACGTAGCACTCCCTCAAATGACTGGACCGCGTTTCGGAATACCTTTTTTTGTCTCCACCCTCGCTACCGCTCAGACTCAGACACAACAACGGCCCTACGGCTATCGCGGACTAAAAATATTCACTTCGCTAAAGCTCCGTTTCCAGGGTTTTCAGCGAATGTGAGACATAGGTCTCAAAATTTCGTGAGGTAGCATGGCGTCCCTGCAGTGCTTATTTTTTATACTTTTCTTCAATTCTTTCGCCCTTAACTTCATGTACTCGACTTTTCTTAGTTTTTCATAACCCTTAGCGTTTACAAAAGCTTGAGACCACAACTCTTTATCAATTTCTTCTCCATTGTCATATTCGTCTTCGACCAGTACATAAAATTTTTTATACTTGTCTTCTAAGTTTGACTCAATTTTTTCTTTGATATCTCTCACTGCACCTATTGCGGCTGAAATTATTTCAATACTTAAAAAGCTAATAGTAAAAGAGATGATACCTACTATTCCCATTAACAAACCCATGTCATCTCTACTCACCCTAGTAAACTCGTGAAGAAAGAAGGCAAAAGCAACAACGATTGCAACAAATAAAAAAAATGCTTTTACAATCGATAGACCGATTGCGGCTCGAATTGTTTCAATGCCTAAAAAGCTAATAGTAAAAGAGATGATGCATGCTATTACCATGAGCACCTGAATGTCATTTCCGCTCACCCAAGTAAACTCGTCAAGAAAGACGGGGAGTCGCTATTTTTGCGAAAGCTTGTTTTGGGCATCCCAGCCCAAGCAAGCAGCAAAAACTTAACGCGACCACTTATGCCTCCGGCGGCCCCGATTCGTCCTCGTCACCTCGTCCCGACCCAACAAGGGGTCGGAACATAGGCTCCAAATGACTTGACGCCGTGTCGGATGGCCTTTTATTTTGTCTCCACCTTCGCTAACGCTCAGACTCCGACAAAATAACGGCCCTACGGCTATCGCGGACTAAAAATCATCACTTCGCTTAGGCTCCGTTTCCCTGATTTTCAGCGAAGGCAAAAGCAAAAGCGATTGCAACAGATAAAATAAATGCTTTTGCAATCGATAGTAAGTATTTCATGTGTTATCCAATTTGTTTAGTGTATAAAGGTAAGCGTCAATCAAATGGTTCTGTCGCAAGTATTATTGGAAATTTAGGCTCCTAACGCATTGAAGAAGAAAAAGCCTTAATTATAATTTCAATTTTACCATAAATAATTATTGGGAAACTTCAGGATAGTTATATTAACGCGGTTTTAGCGATTCCCACTACTTCCGAACGGCTTTTCATCAGGCGCGACAGAACCCTTTAAAGCGTTTCACTCCGCTCAAGCAACCATTGATGGAATTGAAACAGCACATATGATCCGAAAGGGACAATTGTCTGAGGAAAATATTCCTGCTTATAAGCAGTTTATGGCTTTAGCAGGATAGTTATGCCTGAAGACCAGGAGCTCTGCGCTTTTGATAATTATTGCGACAGAACCCCCTTGATCGGTAGCTCTGTCCTGACCTATTCCAATATCATCTATACCAAAAATTATTGAAGGTGCTTGAAAAATTAATGAAATCAAGGCAAACTACAGCTCATGAAAATTACACTGAGTTCAACGGATAAAAAAGCGTTAGAGTTACATCATGAAAAGCAAATAGTTTTTCGTGCCAACCGTTTAATCCACGTTCTCAAATTTAAATTTTTACGAGATACTCAGGCCCAATAACAGATTTAACCCACTACCGATTCAGTTTTAATATGAATATACCTATATATTTGTTAATTTTACTATCCTTATCCACTTTTTCTGCAAATTCTACAGGACTTTTGAAGTCAAGGTTTGCTGATCCAGATGCGTTAGTTTATTCGAATAAGGTGTATTTTTCAGGAACTGGTGGTATTAACTCTGAATCCCTCGCTGAAAATCAGGGAAACGGAGCCTAAGCGAAGTGATGATTTTTAGTCCGCGATAGCCGTAGGGCCGTTATTTTGTCGGAGTCTGAGCGTTAGCGAAGGTGGAGACAAAATAAAAGGCCATCCGACACGGCGTCAAGTCATTTGGAGCCTATGTTCCGACCCCTTGTTGGGTCGGAACGAGGTGACGAGGACGAATCGGGGCCGCCGGAGGCATTAGTGGTCGCGTTAAGTTTTTGCCGCTTGCTTGGGCTGGGATGCCCAAAACAAGCTTTCGCAAAAATAGCGACTCCCCGATGACTTTTTTTCTACATCAACAGAAAATTTTATTAATGTAGCTAACAATGAGTCCAATTTAAAGGCTAACTTTTATCTGAATTACAATCCTCGTGATGTAGTTAATACTAATTTTGGGGATCTCCATAGATATTGTGATATTGTTGCTCCTGATATACATAATGATGGTATTAATCTATCTCTTACCTTTACAGCTACTTTTAAACCATTAACAGGTGAAAGTTGTTCAAAAATAAGAGGTCAGGATTATGCTCCTGCAATTTTTTATGCAACATGGGATGCGGAGGAAAATAATTTTGGCCCTCCAATTTTTCTTAGTTCGCCTGATAATTATGTGATTGGGACAAACGATGCTATTTCATCAGAGAACACTAATAATAGAGTTCCACGCATTGATTCAGAACAATTTACTGAAAATGGAATTACTTATTGGTCATATACGTGGTTCACAGGAAATGGTAATGCGAATAGTACAGTTAACTTATTAAATAATGAGATTATAAATAATACCTATCCAAATTTTACTTTTGATGAAGGTATTACGGAGGCGCCATTTATTTTTAAAAGAAATAGTATTTATTATTTTCTTTATTCTGAAAATAATTATGATTCAAAATATCAAATGTATTATAAAAAGGCAACAAGCCTATCCGAATTAAGTACGAATACAAATTCATGCAGATTGACGTTTAATAGCTGGGAAACTAGACCAGATAAACATTCACACGGCTATAATGCTGGACATGGTTCCGTTATTCAAATAGGTACGGAATATTACTTAATTTACCATATTGGAAATGGGAACTTTGAAAGAAGTGTGTATGTGTCAAAATTAGAGTTTGTTGGAGATGAAATCAAACAAATACCTGCCCCTTCTTTTATTGGAGGAGGAGAGCATGTAGGAAACCTCTTTCGTTGCGCCTCTTAATATTACTTCCTTTCGCTGCCAGCCATGGAGAGCGAATGCGATGACTGATAGTCATCTGAAGGCGTAGAGCCGTTGTTTTGTCGGAATTGTAGCGCTAGCGTAGGTGGAGACAAAAAAAGACATTCTGAAACGCCGTCCAGTCATTTTGAGGGAGTGGCACGTACGCAGGACGTCTGGGCGCACTTCGGATCAGAGAGTTGCCATACCACGCCTACCAAGGACTAAAAACCATCACTCCGCTTAGTCTACGTTTCCCTGGTTTTCAGCGTGGGATGCCGAAAATAAAAATAGCGACTCACAGAAATAAGAATATATAGGGCTTAAATTAAAAAAACATGAAAACTGATCAATTAGAATTTTTTCATTCAGGTACGATGCTAGATGATCCGAAACCTGGAGATAAATGGGATGTTCCTCGTTTTTTAAGTAGTAACAGTTCTGAATGGGCAAAAGTGTTAGTCAAAATTTATGAGCATCCTATGTCTTTTCCTGGTTCAGTATCACCCAACATGGGGAATTTACTGCGTGCTTTAATTATGAATATTGTTCCTAGAACAGTAGTTGAGGTAGGTTCTTATATAGGAATTTCTACTCTATGGATAGCCTCAGCAATGGCTGATTATGAATATAATAAAAAGCTATATTGTATTGATACTTTTCCAAATCACACAGATAATCCTTGGTGTCCGGGGGTCACTTTAAATGACCCTTTAGAATTTATGAAAGAAAATATAAAAAAGTGTGGATATCAAGATTTTGTTGAAATTCATAAAGGAGATTCTTTACTTTTAATTAATGAATTATTAAGTAATATTCTTAAGCCCATCGATTTTGTTTTTATTGATGGAGACCATTCTAAAGAAGGGTGTTTGTCTGACTTTCTAAATATAGAGAAATATATTGCGACAGGTGGTTATATTTTATTCCATGATGTATTTCCAAATTTTTGTGGTGTTGATGGACCTTTTTATACTTTACAAAATAAAATTATTCCTTCTGATAAATATGAGATATGTCAGATATATACAAGCCCATTAAATTTTGGATTTGCTTTAATTCGTAAGCTAAAATAAATCGGTTCTGTCGCAATACTTATCAAAAGCGCAGACCTCCTGGTCTTCAGGCATAACTATCCTGCTAAAGCCATAAACTGCTTATAAGCAGGAATATTTTCCTCAGACAATTGCCCCTTTCGGATGATATGTGCCGTTTGAATTCCATCAATTGTTGCTTGGGCGGAGTGAAACGCTTTAAAGCCCATCATCGGTTTTGTTATTTTTTTGATAAAGCGATGATCCTGTTCGATGATGTTATTCAAATATTTAACTTGTAATATGTCAATCATAGTGGCAAACCCAGCGAGGATTAACAAGAGGTTAATATTGGCTAACTCTTCATCACGGCGCTCAGAAAGCATGAAATCAAGCGTATCCCCGCGACTATCAACAGCTCGGTATGATTCGTCCTCGTCACCTCGTCCCGACCCAACAAGGGGTCGGAACATAGGCTCCAAATGACTTGACGCCGTGTCGGATGGCCTTTTATTTTGTCTCCACCTTCGCTAACGCTCAGACTCCGACAAAACAACGGCCCTACGGCTATCGCGGACTAGAAATCTTCACTTCGCTAAAGCTCCGTTTCCAGGATTTTCAGCGTTTGTACAGGACATTTATTAAGCTATATTTGATTCACAGTTTCACTATGTTCCTAAGTATCAAGGACTGTCACATAAATGGTTGTTTATGTGGTGATGGTGGCTTAAACGGGTTCTGTCGCACGCGCTGCCAAGCCCCGGACGGGCTGATAGTCTCCAGAAGGCGCCAGGCGCGCCATGCTGCCTCACGACATTCTGGGGCTCCTGTCACCAACATTCATTCGCCTACGCAGCGAATGGGAGATGCCCTGGTCGCCCTGCGTCCGTCTCAACTGGCTGGACGGCTATTCGGAATGCAATTCTTGCCTCCCTCTCGCGCTACTAGCGCACGAGGGAGGCTAAAACTTTATCCCGAATAGCCGTAGAGCCATTTGTGGTAGCCATGACTGAGCTGCTTTGTGCTCACAGTCTGTGGCGGACGCAGGGCGGCTGAAGCATCTCCTGTTCCGCTGTGTAGGAGAACGAATTACGGCGACACAGGAGTCCCAGAATGTTGTGAGGTAGCATGGCGCGCCTGAAGTATTGTGTAAATAGTTTGTCTCGTAACACCAAAATGTTTTGCTATATCAGATTTCAATGCACCGCCGTTGAACATCGTTATTGCCATTTCCTTTTGTTGTTCATCAAGAGCTGAGGGCCTTCCTCCAATTCTTCCTTTTTTTCTAGCTGCCTCTAAGCCGGCTTTTACTCTATCTTTAATTAATGAGCGTTCGAATTCTGCAAGTGAGCCAAATATATTAAAAACAAGTTTGCCTGTGCTTGTAGTCGTGTCTATTGATTCAGTTAATGAAGTGAAACCGATTCCTTTATTTTCAAGATCATTTATAACTTCAAGTAAGTGTTGTAATGATCTTCCTAACCTGTCTAATTTCCAGACAACCAGCGTATCAGCTTTCCTTAAAGACTTTAAACATTGTTCAAGTTCGGGTCTGTCTTTTTTACTTCCTGACGCTTTTTCCTTATAAATTATTTCGCAACCAGCTGCATTAAGCGCGTCTATTTGTAGTGATGTATCTTGAGAAGATGTTGAAACTCGAGCGTAACCTATTTTCATCTGTTTACTTTTTTAACATGGGTTTTATTAACTATAGCATGAGATAAGTTTTTTAACAGCCTTTTTTAACATTATTAACTATAAATAAGGTCTTGTTAATGGTGATTAGCTGTGTTGATGGTGAAGTTAAAAAAACACTTGTTTTTTTAACGCCAAATCTTGATTTTAGCTAAATAGAGTAATATTTAACTAAAACGACATTGTAGACTGTATGACTGCCATAATGATAATCCATCTTTAGATTGTAACATTTGAGATAAATATGCTCGCCTGAAACAATAACTTCGCCAATTTTAATTTAAGCCAAGAATGACAATCTTACACCCATATAAATCAATCGATTATAGGCTATAAAATTCATAAAAATGAGTTTATTTTAATTCTGGCGAAGGTATTGCTGAAAGGCGCAAGGTTTAAACCTTGCGAATGGAAAAAAAACCGCATAAAAGCCATTTTATATTTGCTATTGTTAATGGTGTTTTATCCATTTGCCGCATAAAAACAAGTTACAGTTGATTTTTATACAAACACTTATAGAACCCGTTTGAGCCACCATCACCACATAAACGACCATTTATGTGACACTCCTTGATAGTGTTATATGCGTGGCATTACTTAGGAACATAGTGAAACTGTGAATCAAATGTAGCTTAATAAATGTCCTGTACAAAAAATACACAATATAACCCTATCCCATATGTACCGTGGCTTTAATCCAGTTACTCAAAAGTAATACACACTTTTATCAACAGTTCTTGTGGGTAACTACGATATAAGAATTGTTGCTCACAATTTACACATAGTAATGTCACAGGGTTATTTATCTCTGCATGGTGTGATACATACGTCTTAATGTGAGTTATCAAGACAATAAAGCCTCACTAATAGTAATAGTTAAATGCGGATTGAACGGAAATCAAGTATTCATTAGGGTAGGTAAAATAGGGTGATAACTTTTACATGATGGGTAAAGGCATCTCCTTACACACAAGTCTGATATAAGAGTGTAAAATCTCATTATTTTAGTAACGATGACTGAGACTTGGGCAGAAATGGAATTTTGTAATTTAGATTTAGGTGATTCACGGCTTAATAAAAGAGCAGTTAAATTGATAGAAACTTTTGTAAAAGCGCCTAAACTAAGCATTCCTCAGGCTTGCCAAGGCTGGGCTGAAACACAAGCGACTTATCGATTTTATGCAAATGAAAATGTGACATGGGAAAAGTTGTTAGTCGCCCATACAGATCAAGTTGAACAGCGCATTATAGTCAGTGAAGAGCCCGTTATTTTATGCTTACAAGATACGACAGAATTAGATTTTAATGGACAAGAAACTGAGGATTTAGGTCGCTTATCTTACGATGCCCAAAGAGGCATGTACTTGCATCCGACACTCTGCATTACACCAGACCGGCTCCCTTTAGGGGTTAGTGATGCGTGGATGTGGGCAAGAGGAAAAAGCAAAGCAGAAGATCAAAATAATCCCACGATAAAAGAAAGTGATCGCTGGATAGAAGGTTATGAACGTGTCGCTGAAATGGCCGAACGTTGCCCTAAAAGTCGGCTCGTTTATGTGGCCGATAGAGAAGGTGATATTTTAAGTCTTATGCAGAGAAGTAAGGCGTTAAATACGCCTGCTGACTGGCTAGTAAGAGCCAGGCATAACCGTAAATTATCAGCGGATGAAACACTGTGGGATAGCGTCGATAAGCAAGAGGTTATGAGTCGCGTTAGTTTTATTAAGCCACGAAAAAAAGGCGAAAAATCGCGACAAGTTCAGCAAGAAATTAAAGTGTTACGCTGCACTTTCCCCGTAAAAGGGAAAGAAGGTATTGAAGTAACTTTGGTTCAGGCAAAAGAAATCAACCCGCCTAAAGGGAAGTCACCGCTCATATGGCGCTTATTAAGCAATCGAAGGGTAGAAAGTGAAGATCAAGCCTGTGAGTTGATTGACTGGTATCGCTGTCGCTGGGAAATAGAAATGTTTTTTGATATTTTGAAAGTGGGCTGCAAGGTTGAAAAGCTTCAATTATCCAGTAAAGAGCGCATTGAAAAAGCCTTAGTCATGGCCATGGTTATTGCTTGGCGGGTGATGTATCTTATGCGCTTAGGTCGCATCTGTCCTGACTTGCCTGCTGAATTAATCTTTGATCCTTTAGAATGGAAATCATCTTATGGTTTATTGGACAAAAAGATACCCAAAAAAGTGCCTACACTGAATGCCGTGTTAAGAAATTTAGCGACATTGGGTGGTTTTTTAGGGCGTAAATCAGATGGTGACCCTGGTGCGAAAAGTATTTGGATCGGTTTTCAGAGGATTCAGGACTGCGTATATGGTATTCAAATGGCCAGAAAGCTAAAAGGCGTATTTTAGGACTTGTGTGTAAGGAGGTGGGGTAAAGGGTAGGCAAAAATAGCGACTCCCCGATTCCCTGATTTTCAGCGGGCGTGTTCACTCTAAATATGTGATGATTTTATGATGTGATAAATAGTTACACTTTCATAGAATAACAATTACGGGTGATAAAGTGGCATTAGTAACAATGACCGAGGCGGGTTCTGTCGCAAAAAATAAATATTTGTGTAAAAATCAACTGTAACTTGTTTTTTTGCGGCAAATGGATAAAACACCATGCAGGAGAAAAACAGTCTCATCCCATCATTAAAATTACGATAATATAGTGTTAAAGTCAATTACCATGGGGTATTCAGGAAAGTAATGGCTTGAAAAATAGAGCCATTTTCAGTTGAGCATGTGAACCTACTGTGGCTCAAATTAAATCTTATAATCGTAGGTAATAAGGTGATTTTATTTTTTGCGACAGAACCGTTGGGATTGCCTCCTATTTAGAAATCTTGAGACCCTATTGGGCGAAAACCTATGACGTAGAATTGGAATATTTAGCCCTTAGTAAGTAATAATTAATTAGGATAAGAAGAATGAATAATAAAATAAATAATAAAACAAACACTAAAATAGTAATAGGTACATTAGCCTTAGCATTATCTACCACAGCAACTGCATACCAAGCTGGTGATCCGCCAGAACAAGAAGGGCAAATCGAACAAATAACATTGAGCCAGTTGGCGGCTTATGATGAAGCTATAGTTGAGCGTAAAAAGACATGTGAAGAATTAAGAACTCGTGAGTCTTGGATGACAGATGCGGGCTATGCAAAGATACAAACGGGGTTACAAGATACTGAGTGCGCAATTTTGTTTAAAGTAGGAGATACTGGACTAGCTGGGGGTACTGTATTCCATACCTCTTCGGGTGGTAGACACGGGATGGAATCCTCACCAGAAATTATCTCAAACCTAGAATGGGGCTGCTATAACGTACCTGTATCTGCTAAAGGGCGGGATATTGGTACCGGAGCAGGGAATAATGCTCTAATGCTTGGGGAAAATTGTGAGAGTTATAATGGCGGAGAGACCGTATTCCCTGTAGTAGATAAATTTGTAGTTAATGGATACGATGATTGGATTGTTCCCTCAAGAGGTGAATTAGATAGGGTAGAGCATTATGTTAATCTTGAAGAATCTTTAGGCCAAGGGGGTGATGGTTGGGAACTTCCTAATTATATGTGGTCATCTACTATCATTTTGAATTATCCAAATACAAAAGCCTACGCTAAAAATCTATGGACTAGCAAGGGTGCAATGGCGGATAGAGCGTTTAGACTTAGTGTAATGCCAGTACGGAGCTTCTAATAAAAACGAGGTTTTAATTACACCCTAGAATGATGTTTTGGCTAGGTTTATTAGAGGTCTAGCCAATTCAGTTTACATTTTAATTTAGGATTTGTGTGTCTAAGATTATAATCCCCCAGCAAATCCAGACAAGAAATCAAAGCAATCTTATTCCAAATTAGTTACTATTTGTAAAAAATTGGAGTATTAAAATGAGCAGAAAAAGAACGGTCTACAGTGCTGAATTTAAAAGCAAGTTGGTATTAGAAGTTTTAAAGAATGAAAAAACACTGCAAGAAATTGCCAGTGCAAATAACATCACACCTAAGAACCTACAAAACTGGAAAAAAATATTCTTAGACAATGCAGAAATAGCAATGGAGCCCTCCAAAGCCGTTAAAGATTACAAAGAGGATCTATTAGCAGCTCAAGAACAAAATGAGATGCTCACAAAAATCGTAGGAAAAATGACGGTTGAAAAGGAGTGGCTCGAAAAAAAGCTAAAAAGCTTGGACTCATCTGATAGAAAACAGTTGATTGAGCCCAAGCTTAACACTCTACCTCTAACACAGCAGTGTGCATTATTAGGATTAAATAGAAGCAATCTCTATTACAAAAAAAGAGAGAATAAAAAGAAAGAAGAGATCAAAACTCAGATTAATCACATTTTTAAAGACATCCCTATTTATGGTGCGGCTAAAGTACACCAGCAGTTGCTTGAAGGTGGTTTTAAAGTCAGTTTAAACACGGTGGCGAGTTATCGGCAGCAGATGGGCTTGAAAGCCGTATTAGCGGTAAAACAAGTCAATACAACGATCCCCATAAAAGAACATAAAAAATATACTTATAAGCTTAGAGATCTTGATATATCACACGCTAACCAAGTTTGGAGTACAGATATAACCTATATTAAAACCAAAGAAGGGATGGTTTATTTAGCGGCGATTATTGATTGGCACTCAAAAGCAGTGCTCGCCCATAAAATATCAAACACAATGGATTCTTTTTTAGTTATGGATGTATTAGATGAAGCGCTTTCTCTCTACGGAACACCTGAAATTTTTAATACGGATCAAGGCAGTCAATACACCAGTGAAATTCATACCCAACGACTAAAAAACAAAGGCATTACTATTTCTATGGATGGAAAAGGACGAGCAACGGATAATATTTGTATTGAACGGTTTTGGCGAAGTGCAAAATGTGAGCGTATTTATTTAAATGAATATGGTTCAATTAGAGCGTTAATAGAAGATGTTGATGACTATATTGAGTTTTATAATCATCAACGGTTTCATGAAACCCTGGACTATAAAAAACCAATGAATGTATATAGAGAAAGTATTTTAGCTAATGAACAGCAGAATGAAGCGGCTTAGGAATATGGAATAAGGATTGTTGAAAAATCTGTCTTGACTCTTTGGGGTGCTATACAAAGAGGGGTAGCTATAAAACCCTAAATTGTAAATGTAATGATTTCGTATAAATATCCATAGGTTGTACATGACAGTAACCCTAGTCTTTGATTATAAAAGGACTATAGGTATAGTACAATCTATATTAGGTTGCACACTAAATAGCGTTTTATTATGAAGTTTAAAAAGTTACTCCCTCCCTAGGGTAAAGAGCACCTCCTTACACACAAGTCCTAAAATACGCCTTTTAGCTTTCTGGCCATTTGAATACCATATACGCAGTCCTGAATCCTCTGAAAACCGATCCAAATACTTTTCGCACCAGGGTCACCATCTGATTTACGCCCTAAAAAACCACCCAATGTCGCTAAATTTCTTAACACGGCATTCAGTGTAGGCACTTTTTTGGGTATCTTTTTGTCCAATAAACCATAAGATGATTTCCATTCTAAAGGATCAAAGATTAATTCAGCAGGCAAGTCAGGACAGATGCGACCTAAGCGCATAAGATACATCACCCGCCAAGCAATAACCATGGCCATGACTAAGGCTTTTTCAATGCGCTCTTTACTGGATAATTGAAGCTTTTCAACCTTGCAGCCCACTTTCAAAATATCAAAAAACATTTCTATTTCCCAGCGACAGCGATACCAGTCAATCAACTCACAGGCTTGATCTTCACTTTCTACCCTTCGATTGCTTAATAAGCGCCATATGAGCGGTGACTTCCCTTTAGGCGGGTTGATTTCTTTTGCCTGAACCAAAGTTACTTCAATACCTTCTTTCCCTTTTACGGGGAAAGTGCAGCGTAACACTTTAATTTCTTGCTGAACTTGTCGCGATTTTTCGCCTTTTTTTCGTGGCTTAATAAAACTAACGCGACTCATAACCTCTTGCTTATCGACGCTATCCCACAGTGTTTCATCCGCTGATAATTTACGGTTATGCCTGGCTCTTACTAGCCAGTCAGCAGGCGTATTTAACGCCTTACTTCTCTGCATAAGACTTAAAATATCACCTTCTCTATCGGCCACATAAACGAGCCGACTTTTAGGGCAACGTTCGGCCATTTCAGCGACACGTTCATAACCTTCTATCCAGCGATCACTTTCTTTTATCGTGGGATTATTTTGATCTTCTGCTTTGCTTTTTCCTCTTGCCCACATCCACGCATCACTAACCCCTAAAGGGAGCCGGTCTGGTGTAATGCAGAGTGTCGGATGCAAGTACATGCCTCTTTGGGCATCGTAAGATAAGCGACCTAAATCCTCAGTTTCTTGTCCATTAAAATCTAATTCTGTCGTATCTTGTAAGCATAAAATAACGGGCTCTTCACTGACTATAATGCGCTGTTCAACTTGATCTGTATGGGCGACTAACAACTTTTCCCATGTCACATTTTCATTTGCATAAAATCGATAAGTCGCTTGTGTTTCAGCCCAGCCTTGGCAAGCCTGAGGAATGCTTAGTTTAGGCGCTTTTACAAAAGTTTCTATCAATTTAACTGCTCTTTTATTAAGCCGTGAATCACCTAAATCTAAATTACAAAATTCCATTTCTGCCCAAGTCTCAGTCATCGTTACTAAAATAATGAGATTTTACACTCTTATATCAGACTTGTGTGTAAGGAGATGGGTAAAGAGTCCCCAGAATACTGTTGCTTGTTGCAATAAGCCAACCCTTTATTTTGGAATGGTTTACCGTTTAATCTTTGTTTTCTGTAACAGCTATAACAAACCACACACCCAAATTAGTCAATCGCTTATTGGGGGGCATGTAAGCCCCTTAAAGACCCACAAAAACCTTTAACGGGTATGTATGATAGGGGTTAGCTGTTAAAGCGCCTTAAAAGCGATATAAAACGCCTTAGCGAAGAGCTGGCGCGCCATGTGTGCTGTGAGTTATCCTTTTTAGAGTACTCGTATTCAATTGTAAAAACATCAGGCGCGCCCAATATAGAAGATTACAGATACGATAAAAAAGTTACTTACCCCCTGGGCGAAGAAAAAAAAACAGGTTCATAACCAGGTTTACACAAATACGTATCTTTTGCGACAGAACCCGCCTGTGTGCTTTAATCTACTGGGATAGATCGTGCCAACTCTAGGAGTCGGCGCGCCAGCTCTCGCTGAAAATCATGGAAACGTAGCTTAGCGAAGTGGTGATTTTTAGTCCCTGATAGGCGACAGGGCAATTCGCTGATTCGACGTGTGCTAGCAGCACGCGAGAGGAGCAAGAATTGCATTCCGAATAGCCGTCCAGCCAGTGAGGTAGTAATGACGAAGCGGCTTTTGTGCGTAGTCGTTGCGGACGCAGGGCGTTCAGGGCATCTCCCATCCGCTGCGTAGGCGAACGAATTATGGCGACAGGAGTCCCGGAATTTCGTGAGGTAGCATGGCGCGCCTGTTCTTCTTCAACGCAGGGTCTAGGTCTGCAAGTTCAGGTATCCAGCACCTAAGAATATTAAGCATAGAATCCCGGTCTTTTGTATCTAGGCGAACAGAGTCTTTTATGTATTTATGAAGTTCCGCAGGGAGTAGGTATTTAATAAATGAAGTTTTATGGAGTCCTTGATCTCCACCTAGCACCAGCACACATTCATATTTGGGGATAGCATCTGGATGCTTACCTTCATGCTTTGCCATATCAGCGGCCGCACAGCATTGTATTAGCCATCTATACATGGCGACCTTAACCCATTCCTTATCTTCCACTGGCAAGTTATCTACAAGTTCATGGACTGGGTTATTTGTCTTGGTGCGTGTAATGCCTGTAAGCCAATCTCTAACGGGATTAATAACATTGCTTTCAATGATAGATCCTAACTGTTCATCAACAATCGTCCTGCTAAGCCTGTAGTTCCTGCAAATAACTTTGGTGTACGCTACCAAGTCTTTCAATTCATTTCCTTCTACGCCGGGAACGCCTTTAATTGCAGGTGCGTTCAACATTTCATCATAACGGGCATCCACGCCAAAGCGTTTCATCAGCCCTTCAAGTTCTCCACGTTCCCCGGGGTGCAACAGGGGTGTTTTTTTGTCCATTTCTCTATATCCTTTGCAGTGTCAATTTATTTATTAATCTAAGTTCTGTCGCATAAATCCCCCTTCCCGACGTTATCTGCTATCATAATTATCAATTTCAATAAAAGGTGGATCACATGCTCAGCTTCAAAGGCACTCACTTTCAAAAAGATATCATTCTTTATGCTGTTTTCTTTTATGTCAGGTATGGCGTTTCGTATCGCGACCTTGAAGAAATTATGGAAGAAAGAGGTGTTGAAGTGGATCATGCTACGCTCAATCGTTGGGTTATCCGTTATTCTCCTGCCATTGCTGTAACAGCTAAATCTGAGAAACGAGAAACCAATAAATCGTGGCGCATGGATGAAATGTATATCAAAGTGAAGGGTCAGTGGACCTATTTATACCGAGCTGTTGATAGTCACGGGGATACACTTGATTTCATGCTTTCTGAGCACCCTGATGAAGAGGCTGCAACCGCATTTTTCAAACAAACGATTAACAATAATGGCTTTCCTGATAAGGTCGTTATGGATAAAAGTGGCGCTAACTATGCAGGATTAGCCAATATTAACCTCTTGTTAATCCTCGCTGGGTTTGCCACTATGATTGACATATTACAAGTTAAATATTTGAATAACATCATCGAACAGGATCATCGCTTTATCAAAAAAGTAACAAAACCGATGATGGGCTTTAAAGCGTTTCACTCCGCCCAAGCAACAATTGATGGAATTGAAACGGCACATATGATCCGAAAGGGGCAATTGTCTGAGGAAAATATTCCTGCTTATAAGCAGTTTATGGCTTTAGCAGGATAGTTATGCCTGAAGACCAGGAGGTCTGTGCTTTTGATAATTATTGTGACAGAACCATTCATCGTTTGTTTCCTTATCTTTTGAACTTTCGGCGGTTCACAAATAGGGAGACTCACGATGATTCCCGTAATTGTCAAACTTTATGAGTCCCCCAGCAGAGCTGGGGGGGGGACTTATTAGAAATTAAATCTTATGATCGGCTAGGTAATAAGGTGATTTTGTTTTTTTTGCGACAGAACCGTTAGCTGAACTTACTCAGCCGTTTGTTTCATTGGAACGAAAAGCCCGGTCCGTAGGGATCGTCCAAAATATGATTATGACCAATCTTTACCGTCATAATAAGTTCTTGCGACAGAACCATTAAAACTTCTTTTCAGTTTGGCGAAGGTATTGACAATGAAAAAACTATTATTAACTTCATTACTATTTATTTCCTTAAATCAATCATGTAATGCTGGGTTAGTAGGTGCTGAAGTTGTGTTTAAAACTAAGTATCAAGCAGACACAGGAGGACAAGCGAACACCACAACGCTTGGTGTGCCTAGAGCTATCGTTGAACCAGGCGTTGAATTTCCAAGTGATAAAAGCCTAGCTGCTATCGCTGATGGTAAAACCTGGCGATTTATATACTAATTTAGGCTTGAGCAGAGATTATAATCACACCCAAACCCACCTAAAACCAGTCCTGGAAGTTACCCTCTGATCACCACACAAACAGCCAACTGACAACATTTCAGTTCAAGAATCTTTCCGCTAATTGTTCTTTCCGCTTGACAAACTGTTGCTTTGTAACTACCTTGTCCAAGCACTTTTTCCCACATCACTAGATAGCCCAAGTCCCGAATTTTTTATCGGTATCGGCGCCAATCCACGTTGAAAAAAGTCCATATACCAGCTACCTTGCCATCATTTTACCTATCGCTTTGACGGTTTTACTTTGTCATGCAAGACAACTCTGAAAATTATGTTAATTCGATATCCGGATGTTCCGCTCAGCGCTATAAAAAGTGCTAAAAAATGATCAGCCATTCTCCCGGAAAAATTCCCCCGCATTTTCACCATCCATAATAATGGAGACCACGACTCAACCTTCAGGTTCTAGCTCGTCCAATATTTTCCAGGTGATGAAATCATATCCCCCACTGCTCATCTGCATGCCATGTGAATATTTAAAGCCAATTAAATCAGAGGCCCATCATCGCTGAAAAAAACACGGGATTTGGTAATCATTTAAGCTGAAAAGGATGGTGAATGCTCTGCTGATTATCCGCGCCCTCGACCATAAAGCAATATGCAAACTATTATGCAGAACCTGACCGCCAGGTTTGCAGTCCCAAGGAAATAGCCTGCCTCCACACCCTGATTTCAAGGTTTTTCTCACTAACAGCACCTTCCAGATGGCCCAGCAGCCTTTGAGTGGGGGGCCATCCAAAAAAAACGGTTTCGAGATGTAAAGCAATTGCCTTGTTCGATATGCCACTTTTAACTCGTGCTTCACCACCAGAATAAACATCCAAATTCAGGAACGGTGCATCGGGCATTGGCTTCTTTCTGCCGATTGAATATCCAGCATTAAAGGTAGAATCGGATGCCATAGGGCGTTACTGATATTCTGATCCGCCTCCTGTTCCTCTACTGTGTCTTTTCTTCTCCGAGCCTCAGCATAGCGATGAATATCACCTGTCGAATAAATAATTCGCCCAATTAAAAATTTTTTCAATGACTTCAATGCGGTCATGTAAAGTAAAATTACTCGCCTTGTTGATTAAGCGCTAGTACCTTTGATCCAGCATATTTAACCGTTTCAGCTTCACACCATCCCACGGCCGATGATACCAACCATCCGGCATATTCCACGATAAACGGTGAATTAATATATTCTGGCTGAAATGCTCCAGTGCCGCATGTTGTGTGCGCAAACACCATCAGAATCCATTTGCGCTAAATTACTATCGAGGCAGGATAGCTGTCAATTTGTCGGGCGTTCTTATTACACGTATGCCTCGGCTCAATCAGCTCAAAAACCTTTCCTTATTCCAACATTTTCTGGAATTGTCCGGCATTACTAAAGCTGCTATATCGGGTCTTTTATATTTCAGACAAAAGAGAGCGATCATGCATAGTAAACAAATTAACCTGTTTTGCATATCTTCAATTTGCTCTAACGTAGAATAGGTTCAAAATTGACCACCTTGCTTTGCATCAGGCTCGGTTTTCAGGTGCCCCGGGGGGCGCACCATATCGACATAGTCCTTTGATAACAGGAAGATAGGTCCACGCAATTGATAACTCGCCTGTTTTGCCGATCCCGGATTCTGGCTGGTGCGATATGCCAGCATAAAACCAGTTTAATTTTTTCTTATCTGACGATTGGTGCCTTTTGTGTCCTAACCACTCTGGATTTTGGTGTATCCATGACCACTCCACCGCGTGACTGACCTGAAAGCGCTTTTCATTTCTTCTCTATTTGTTCCGCCGATTACAGTGCCCTCAGGAATCTCTTACAGCCTTTTCCAATGATAGCCTGGCTAAATAAACGACAAGTTCTAGCGATATTTGCCCCGGTAAAAGCAAAGCTAGTCCTCACCTCTATAGGAATTTACACGCCACAAATTGGAAAAATACACAGACAATGATTGTCTGATAGTAAATCCTAGATATTACACAGCCGCCAGACACCCATCGAGTCAATCTGGACCTCCCCAACACGCCTGTCATCGTCATCAAAGACAAATTTGGCGGTGGGGTTTTGCGCCTAGCGATGGGTCCAGATGGGCCTGTTTTGATCATATAAATTCAGATCAGGTTCGACGGCCAATCAATTCACTATTCGCTGCCAGTACGCATCAATTGTACCCACATCCCGC
>NZ_BLYC01000040.1 GCF_019721995.1 Bathymodiolus japonicus methanotrophic gill symbiont
CAGATATTTAAAGTTTAACGGCTCCAGATATTTGAAGTTTTACAATGCTCTGGAATATTTAAAGTTTTAGGATTCAACTTAATAATTTTCACAATGCTGAGGATATTAAGAGTTTTACGGAACTAATACTTAATAATTTCACAATGCTGAGGATATTAAGAGTTTTACGGCTAATGTTGTCAATTATGAATTGTTGATGCTTCACAGCTCCATAACTTCACAGCTCTATACTATATAGATAGCAATTATGAATTGTTGATGCTTCACAGCTCTATACTATATAGATAGCAATATTGAAAACTTGTGAAGCTGTTCATCTTGTGACTGCGTATAGTAAGCTAATCAGTGGCTAGCAA
The DNA here is from genome assembly GCF_019721995.1 of Bathymodiolus japonicus methanotrophic gill symbiont. GTDB lineage: Bacteria > Pseudomonadota > Gammaproteobacteria > Methylococcales > Methylomonadaceae > Methyloprofundus. The sequence goes on from NZ_BLYC01000040.1 coordinate 357, forward strand.
TATTGACAACTTGTGAAGCTTGTTACTCTTTATATATGTAGCAGCTAAGTAGGTCATCAACCAATCATATCTATATTAGAAGTTATTAATATAAGAACTTACTATATATATGAAGCTGTTCATCTTGTGAAGCTGTTCATCTTGTGAAGATGTTCACTGTTCAATACTATTTCAAACGTACGTAACAATTCATAATTCATAATCCTAAAACATAAATTTTCCATGTCTCAAATATTAAAAAGGGGGGTTTTGAATTTTTTTATAATCCTTATGGGTACTCAATTACGTGCGAATGGAAAAAAATAAAAAAAACAAAAAGGCTTCACAATAAGTAAGTATATGAAACGAGTTAGCGACCTGAATATTCAGGTGGCTGAATAGTTGAATAGTTGTTGTTTTAGCGAGCTGAATATTCAGCCGGCTAGATTGCATGTCTATGTATATGACTCCTCAATATTGAGTAGTCCTATTGCCTTTATAATCAATGACTTGCTCAGGGTTGCTCTCGAGTAACCTCAAGATATTCCTTATATATCAAATGTTGTAGGAGTATACTACTAGTAGACTCAGATTATAAGTCAAAATGATTATGAAAGCTTTATAACCAATACTTCTAACGTCGATATTATCGACGCTGAGATTATTAAACTTATAATCAAGGACTTATAGAGTCTTTATATAACGGATCTAATTATTACCTTTATAATCAAAGACTGCGTCAGCTCGACTGTACACCGGAAAACGTGGGCTAAGAGTTTTACTCAAAAAGGATATCTTTATACTATAGAACTCCATACTCTATAACTCTATAGCTTTATAGCCATCTTATAATGTTATAATACATATAATTTAAAAGGGAAAGTTTATAGAATGAAGAGTTCATCTGTTATTACTAGGCCGGTTCGAGAGGTGTTATCATCTTACATGTTGGACTTTAGTTATCCTGAAACGTCCCAAAGGTTGGGGATGTCTAGCAGTGCCATACGTTCAATTGTTGATAGTAACAGGGAATTGCTAGATACGATGCAAAGTGAGCGTCAGTTAAGGACAAAGGTTGATAGTGATTACATTCTTGCGTCTTTAAAGGAGCTTAGGGAGCTTAATGTTATGGACATACATAGAGATGATGGAACTATAAAGCCACTTAGTGAATGGCCTGAGAAATGGCTTAAAGGTGTCAATAACATTGAAGTGAAGGAGTTCAGTGGTGATGATGGCGAGCCAATAGGTCGTGTATCCAAGCTAAGGTATCCTGATAAAGTTAAGTGTTTAGAATTGATGGGTAAGCACGTTGGAGTAAAAGCATTTTCAGAGAAGATAGAGCTTGAGGACGTAAGCGAGATAGGTAGGCAATTAGCTTTAGGGCTTGAGAATGCGAACAAGTCAAGAGTTAGCCATGATGATGAAGTAATAATTATAGGTGACGAAGATGGCGGTTGATTTAAAGAGTGATGTAGATAGACGGCTAGCGGAATTAATGATTCAGTGCAGGAATGACCCGTTACTGTTTGTAAAGACTGTATTCCCATGGGGACAGCCCGGAACGTCATTAAGTCATGTAACAGAGATGCAGAAATGGCAGGAGGATTATTTAATAAAGCTTAGGGATATGCTTGTTAAAGAGCCGTTTGACGGGAAGAATCCTGTACTTTGCAGACAGATAGCGGTGGCTAGCGGACATGGTGTTGGTAAATCGGCTTTAAGTTGTTGGCTTATATTGTGGATAATGTCTACAAGGCCTGATAGCAAGGGAACGATTACTGCTAACAGTGCTAAACAGTTAAAAACAAAGACTTGGGGCGAGCTAAGCAAGTGGTTAAATATGTGTGTAACCAGAGAATGGTTTGAGTATCACAATGCGCCACAGAATATGTCTTTATGTCATGTAAGTAACCCGAATGAATGGCGTTGTGATGCGATAACGTGTAAGGAAGAGAATAGTGAAGCATTTGCTGGACAGCATGCTCATGGTTCTTCATCTTGGTATCTATTTGACGAAGCCAGTGCTATACCATCTGTTATATGGAAGGTGACGGAAGGTGGTAAGTTTGGAGGTGAGCCATTTCATTTTGTATTTGGCAACCCGACTAGAAAGGACGGTATGTTTTTTGACTGTTTTCATGATAACAAGAGTAGTTGGGAGACTATCCATGTTGACTCAAGGGACTCTACACTACTGAACAATGAGCAGATAGAAGTTTTTTTAAAGACTTGTTCCACGGAGGACGAGAAAAGGTTCAGGGTTTACGGAAAATTTCCTGAGACATCGGAAGATCAATTTATAGCGACTAATGTTATTGAGGACTCAAAAAACAGGATACCATCGGTGTTAGATGGCGAGCCTTTAATATGTGGTATAGATGTAGCTCGTGGAGGTGATGACTTTGGAGTTATACAGTTTAGGCGTGGTAATGATGCAAGGACGTTCAAAAAGTACAAGATACCTGGGCGATTAATAAGTGATTCCACAGTATTTATTGATCTGATAGACAAGGCATGCACTGATAACCCTCCGGATATGATGTACATAGATGAGACAGGAATGGGCGGCCCGATAAAAGATGAATTGGTTAAGATGGGGTTATCCTTGCAAGGGTATACATTTTGGTAATTCTGCAATAAACAGTCAAGCGTTTCATTTACGTACTGCTGAGATGTACAACAATATAAAGGATTGGTTACAGAGTGGTGGCTGCATAAATCCACGTGATGCTGAATTAATTAATCAGCTTAAAGCTCGTGAGTATGGGTATAATGAGAAAGGGCAGCTTGTTATAGAGTCTAAAAAGGTAATGAAGTCGAGATGTGCTAAGTCTCCAGATGATTCGGACGCATTAGCATTAACTCTTGCATATCCGCATAGAAACAATAATTTAAAGAAGCAACCCAAGATTCATAAACACCAGTCGTATAAAAACCCATTGGGTCATGATTCGCTGGAATCTTTTTATAAATAATAGGAATTAAATTATGGGTATGTCAATCCCGCCACCACCAGAGCCTTTACCTCCAGCACCAATAGACTCGCCGTTTGTGTATGACAGGGAAGGTAAAATTAGGAAACGTAGATCATTAAAGAGAAAGACGCAAACATCAGGCGGACGCATCAATTTAGCAGACGAGCCAGCCAACGCTAAAACTCTATTGGGTGAATAGCCATGCAAATGTCCATTGGCAGTACGATATTAAAGAAGTTTTCAAACATGAAGTCAGAACAGACTTCTTATGTATCTCGTTGGAATGAGTTATCAGAGTTTGTATTATTACAGAGTGGCAAGTTCTCAAGCGCAAAGAAGGGAACGCCACCTAGAATAAATACAAAGATGATAAACAACACAGCCACATTAGCTGCAAGAGACTTAGCGGCAGGACTAATGGCTGGAGTTAGCTCACCAACAAGCCCATGGGTGAATTTCACAATAGACAATGAAGCTCTAAAAGAGCAGCAAGAAGTAAGGCTATGGCTAGCATCTATTGAAAAGATTATATTAACAATACTAGGTAAAACAAATGCTTACAACTGTTTATTAAATCTTTACTCAGAACTTGGAGTGTTCGGTACTGCTGCAATGGGTGTATTTTTTCACAAAGAAAAAGGATTTCTTTTTGAGTCGTATACTATTGGCTCTTATTATATCTCTGTTAATGAGTGGGGGATGGTTGATACGTTCTACAGGGAGTTAAGCTTAACAGCGGATGACATGGTGTCTAAGTTCGGAATGGATATATTGCCAGAGAACATAAAGCGGGCGTACACGGACAATGACACGAATATGCAGTTTAGTATTATTCATGCTGTAGAGCCTAACAGGAATTATAAGAAGGGTAATAAGCTCAATAAGTTCAAGAAGTTTTCCAGTAACTATGTCTACGGTGGTCAGATAAACACTGGCGATCAGACAGGGCAGCAGAATAGAGACTCAGATTCAATTGTAATACTTAAATCATCCGGCTTTGACGAGTTCCCTATCATGTGTCCTAGGTGGGAAGTTAGATCTGGTGATGCTTACGGCATATCATCCCCTGCTATTTGCTCCTTAGGTGACACAAAGATGCTGCAAAAGGCTGAGTCAATCAAGTATAAGGCTATAGAAAGGATGGCTAATCCAGCTACTGTAAGCCAAGCAGGACTAGGTAATGCTCCGCTAGGTGAGATAGAGCCTGGGACGCATATACAGGTTGATGACATGAGCAACGGCGGGATAAAGTCTGTTTATGACGTAAGAGTTGAGGTAGTCCCGCTTATAAATGACATATACAATGTTCAGCAAAGAATAGAGGGTGCTTTCTACAAGAATTTATTCCAGCAGATGCTAACGTCAGACCGTAGAGAGATGACTAAGGCTGAGGTTGAGGTAAGGCGTAACGAGTCATTATTAAGTTTATCACCAGTATTGACACAGTTACACAGTGAGTTATTAGACCCAATGATTGATAGGGTGTTTAACATTGCGTTAAGACAAGGGTTGTTACCTGAGCCACCAGAGTCAATTATTGGTCAAGCGGTAAAGACTTCTTACATATCAACTTTGGCTAAGGCTCAGAAGTCGGATGACACAGTTACTATAGAGCGTGTTGTTAATTTTGCGGGTATTCTTGCTGGTATTGATGAAAATGTACTTAAAAAGTTGAATGCAGACAAACTGCTTGAGTCGTTCAGTGACTCTGTAGGCGCACCGGCTGATTGCTTACACGATAAAGCGACGGTAGAAAAAATGAGACAACAACAAGCTGAACAGCAACAAGCAATGCAGCAACAACAACAAGTTATGGAGATGGCGAATGCAGCACCAAATGTTATGAAGTCTTTAAAGAGCGCGCAGGAAATGGGTATAGACCTTAATGGAGTTGGTGATGCAGAGCAATAAAGATGTCGATATAATTAAGTTAGCAATGAGTGATAAAACATGTCGTGATTTCATTGCATTAATATTGAAAGACTTAAAAAAGGGATGCTCTGGCAACGATCAGCAGGGAATAAATAGGGCTAACGCATTAACTACTTATGCCTTGTCTCTTGAAAGTACAATAAAGAGATCAGCACAAGATGATTATTTTAATATGAAGATAGAGGAAATTCAAAATGAGCGAAGCAGAACAGACTGAAACTAATACAGAAGTCGAAACTGTAGTTGATACAGAAGCTGGCAGCACTATACTTGGTGAAAGTCAGGATAATGATAAGGCATCCGACACTCCTAGTGAAACTAAAGAGACTAAAGAGCCTGAGGTTGAGAAGAAGCCTAAGAAAACTATTGTTGGTGCAACGAATGTAAAAGAGCCGTATGTTCATCCGGATGCACCCGACGAATATACAATTGACGAATCATATCTTGAGACGCTTGAGGATGAACAGATAGATAGCGCGCTATTAGACACATTAGCACCTGCTTTTAAGGCTGCAAATATTAGTAATAAGCAGTTTAATGCTGTAGTTAAGGCGCATACAGAGGAAATGAATATACGCGCCCACGAAGCAACTAGGATGATGCAGGAAGAGACTATGGCAGACCCTTTGTTCTCAGGTGACGACTCAGAGGCTAATCTACAGCTTGCGCATGAAGCAATAAAGGAGTACGGTACGGATGAATTGTCCAATGTTCTACATACAACTGGACTTGGGAACAATATTCATGTAGTAAAAATGCTTTATAACATTGGGGCTGCAATGCAAGAGGATGTTCCTGTTGGCAGAAAGGGCAAGCCACAATCTGTAGAAGAATCGAATTTAGATGAATATTACCCAAACACAAAAAAATCATAGGAGATAGAAATGGCTGTACGTAATTTAACGCGTTATCCAGATGTTTTAGCAGAATATCAAGAAGCAGGTGGCTCTCGTAGTCAGATAGAAATTATTGACGTTATGACTAAGAACAATGCATTGCTAATGGATGCAAATATCTTGGAATGTAACTCACCTAATGGGCATAAAATTGCCATTAGAACAGGTTTGCCTGAAACATACTGGACGCAATACTATCAAGGTCATCAACCATCTGCCGGCACTAAGTCTGTGCAAACAGAAGGTATTGCGATGCTTAAATCTTCATGCGTTGTTGATTCTGATCTACTAGATTCTAATCCTAATCCACAGCAATACAGATTGAGTGAAGGGTTAGGTAACTTAGAGGCAATGTCTCAAGCTGTTGTTTCGAGTGTGTTTTACGGTAATAACAAGAAGAACAAAGAGCAGTTCACTGGATTATCAGCTAGATATAACAAGCTAACAGGGTCACCAAGTTCAGATCAAATTGTTAATGGTGGTAGCACTGGTAACGATAATACAAGCATCTGGTTTGTTACATGGGGGAATAGGCAAACATCATTAATTCACCCTCCTGAAACAATGGCTGGCATCAAGCGTAAAGACCTTGGGGAGCAATCAAGAACAGGGTCAAATGGTGAGTTCCAGGCAATGGTTGAAGAGTTCACTTGGAATGCTGGCTTATGTGTTGCAGATTGGCGGTATGTAACAAGAATTTGCAATCTTGATGTTTCAGACATTGAAGCTGGTAATGTTCTTCTTTATGATTTTATGAGGAAAGCATATTATAAGCATCACGCAAGCGAGTTGATGACTGGTAATACGGTTATTTATTGCAACCAAACAGTAAAACAGGGGCTTGAGGCTTTAGCTACTAACGCTGGTGCTGGCGATAATTTTATTAGACTATCATCAGGCGTGGATATTCAAGGCAAGCCTGTTGAAATTTACAAAGGGTACGTCATCCACTCAACACAAGCAATTTTAGATACAGAAGCTAGAGTTGTATAAACATATTTTTGGAGATTTAAAATGACAGCATCAGTTCAATTATCGTTCGCAAACAAGCAGTCAATCGCTTTGCCTAATGATACAGCTTCACACACACTAGATTTAACCGATACACTCGATCAAGGTGCATTACAAGTACCGCCTTTTGGTACTGTTGCCATACCTAAAGATATTGGCAATGGTGGTGTTATTCCAATCTTTGCTAGCGCAACATTCCCACCAGCAGCAAAGGCAGAGTATAAGTTTAACTTTCTTACTTCACCTGATAATACGACATGGACAACATTAAGCTCTAACATAGCTGATAATAGTTCAGGCGATGGTGTTCAGCGAGTGCCTAGTGGTGTTATGCGTTATATGAAGATGCAGATTGTGTATAAGTGTACAGTAGCACCCGGAGCTAATAAGGTTGCAACGGTTAATGCTGATTTAGGTAATCAAGTCTCAAACTTCTTTTAGAAGGGGAATATAGATGGCTACAAAGTCAATAACCACATACCCTGATCTGCAAAGTGCGTATGCAGACGAGAGTATGTATAAGGATGAAGCGTCGTTAATTGATACGATGATGCGTAAGCACCCTATCCTAATGCACGCAAATGTTATGCAATGTAATCAGGGTATGTCACATAAAATGAGTGTGCTTACAGGCTTGCCAGAAGCTTATTTTGTTAAGTATTACCAAGGACATACCGCATCAGCAGCTACTAGAGTTATAGTTGATGAAGGTATCAGCTTGCTAAAATCCACTTCAATTGTAGATAGTGACTTTTTAGAAGCACTTTGCGGAGATGATATAAATAAGCAAAGGGACATGTGCATGAAAGAAGCAGCACATAACCTAGAAGCTATGGCAAGCAAGATTGAGTATAATATTTTTTATGGTGATAAGTCTAAAAATCCAGCAGAGTTCACTGGTCTAACTCCTAGATTCAATCACAAGCATGGCTCTTTAAGTTCAAATCAGATTATTGATGCAGGAGGAAATCAGAATCTGAATACAAGCATCTGGTTTGTTACATGGGGTAATGACAAGACTAGCTTACTATATCCTAAAGATTCAATGGCAGGTATAAGCAGCAGGTTTCTACCTCAGCAGAATGTTGATACTGGTGCTGGTAAGTCATTTCAAGGGAACAGGACTATATTCACTTGGCAAGCTGGATTAGCTGTCGCAGATTGGCGTTACGTTGTGAGGATCGCTGGTATTCAAATAGATGATTCTACTTATTCTGCTTTTGACCCATATCTTTACATGAGAGAGGCGTACTATGCTCATCAATCCAGACATGATAAATCAGAAGGAACATATATCTATTGTAATTCAGATATTATGCAGATAATGGACAGGTGGAACGTAAACGCAATAAGTGGTGACGATCATATTAGATTAAGACCCGGTAATGAATTGCAGGGTAAAGAGGTAAAAACATATAGAGATATTCCAATTATTGAGTGTCCGCAAATAAAAAGGAAAGAGTCAAATTTACAAGGCATTTAGCACAAAGACTATTTAATATAATTAAGAGGAAATAAAATGGCAGTTTATATTGCAGAAAGAACTGGGTACATGCACGATAATATATATGTTTCTGGTGATACTATTGTTACCAAGACCAAGTTCAAAGTATGCCCATCATGGATGCGTTTAGAAACGGATAAGGCGCAAGTTAAAGAGATAACCAGTCAGCACAACATTAAAGTTCAGGCAATGCAGGATGCAAACGTGGATAGCTTTGGTGAGATTGTGACGACTACTGAGTAGTTATCATGACACCTGCCGAAACAGCGCGTTTAGATATATGCAATGTGGCTTTAACTAATATTGGTTCAAAGCCTATTTCTTCATTCAGAGACGATTTGAATGGCTCTGATAATCAGAACATGTGCAAGCTTCACTATGACAAGGCGTTTCACTCTGTTTTGGGTGAGGCTAACTGGTCATTCGGATTGATTCCGGTAACGTTGCCTATTGTTACGCCTAGTATGGTTCGTGGTGGTTTTCATCTTGATGGGTGGAAAAATATGTATGAGTATCACGACCATTTTCTAAAGGTCATTTCTGTATACGGTAAGATTGATAATGAATATCAACACCAAAGGCATATAAACGAGTCATCACATAATCAGCGCAATTATACTGTTCAGCAGCGGTTATTCATAGATGGCACTGGCACTAATACGCACCATCAGTCTGTTATTTTATGCGACATAGAGGACGCTTTCGCTCTTGTGTTATCAAAGACTACTGATATATCAAAAACTAATGGAACATTCAGGGATTGTGTAATACTAAAATTGAGTTCATATCTTGCATTACCGCTCTTAGGTACTCAAACTCCATTAAACCTTATAGCCCAGTTTAACGCACTGTACAAACAATACTTGTCTAAAGCTTGGATTGAGGACGTGCCAAATCATTATGTCCCAAAAGCAAAAGAGAGCAGTTTTATTACATGTAGATATTAATCCTAAATAGGTTGTAAAGCCATGGTAGCAGCATCTAGTACAAAAGCAACGCAAAGTGATTTTACAGCAGGTGAAGTATCCCCGGCAGTTTCAGAGAGGCATAATCTTGATTGGTATGGGTCGGCACTTTCTAAATGTGAAAACGCGTATGTTAAAACTCAGGGTGCTGTCTATAACCGTGAAGGTAGTTACTTCATAGGTGAGGCTGGCAACTCTGGTAATGGTCACGCAAGGCTTATATCGTTCATCTATAACAAGGAACAGCCCTACATTATTTTATTGTTGAGCGGTGCAATAGAGATTATTTTCAAAGATAATTTTTTAACTACAGTCTCTGGTGGTCAGCAAAGAATACGCATTGTAAGTCCTTTCTTATATCCATGGGCAATTAAGACAGCTAATTTTGCTGATACAATCACCATGACAGACGGTCATAATGAAGTAAGCGTTTTAAAGCGTTATGCTCATAGAGACTGGCGACTAGAGACTGTTGACTTTGCAAATCATGTACCAAAGCCCACAAGAGTTATAGTCCAGAATGACAAAGGGGAAACGCCTAAAGTACTCTTTGGATATGCGGTGACAAGTGTAGATGCAGAAGGAAGGGAGTCGTTACCTTTATTAATCAAGACAGTACCGCTTAGCAAAGCAGAAGGCTTTGAGAATAGAATGCACATCTATGCTGCCAATTCTGTGGATAGCTTTAACATTTACAAAGAAATAGTTGAGGGAACAGGGCTGTTTGGTTTTATTGGTAGTTGTAAGTTATTATATAGACCTCCAAATCCAGAGGATTCTGGTTTTTTTGTGGATGCAAACTATGCTCCACAAATGGAGAATTCACCTCCAAGGTCTAACCTACCTTTCGCCAGTGCGGGGGGCAGACCGAAGGTAGTTGGGTTCTATCAGCAGCGTAGGATATTCGGTTCAACTATTGACGACCCACAAAAGATTTTCTTTACAGAAACAGGAGTTATTGACTCCATGCGATCTTCTATACCATCCAAGGCTACAGATTCTATAATACAAGATATTGTATCCAGCTCTATAGGGCAGATAAGGCACTTCATAACTTTTGAGGGCTTGATATTATTAACGTCAGAAGCTGAAATGAAAGTAACAGAAGGTTCTGATTTTGTTATTACTCCCAACACTTTTGGTGTAAAGACTATATCTAACTTCGGTGCATCAAGATTAACACCTATATTGGCTGGCCAGTCTGTACTATTCTCAAAAGAGCAGGGTAATAGGCTTATAGCTTTAAATGCTTTAGGTTCAGGGATTCCGGGATTGGGTGATGTTGAAGCAAGCGACCTAACTATTAGAGCCGAGCATATATTTGAAGGCGAAAGCATGGTTGACATGACTTATAGTGAAGAGCCGAACGGTATAGTATGGATTGTTACGAGTGGCGGACGGATGATTGGTCTAACCTATGACAAAGACCAGAAAGTCTGGGGATTCCACAGGCATAGCACGCAAGGTAAATATAAATCATTAGCGACTATACCTAATGGGAATGAGTCATCAACATACGCCGTTGTTCATAGAAATATAGCTGGTCGTGAAAAAGTATACATAGAGAAATTTGTTAGTAGAAAGGATGATAATCCATCTGATAGTTTCTTTATGGATTGTGGTTTAACTTTTGCAGGCTCGCCAACTAATACGCTTAGAGGGTTACACCACCTTGAAGGAAAGGAAGTATCAGTATTAGCGGATGGCAGGCCTATTAATGGCTTAGTTGTTACCAGAGGGGGTATAACGCTACCTAACGGGCTTACAACCATTAAGGCGCATGTTGGTCTAGGGTATGAGACTATTATCGAAACAATGCCTATTGTTAGCGCAAGGATGCCATCGTCAGGTCAGGTGAAGAGCGTTCATAAAGCGTACCTTGATATATACAATACAGACAGCTTGTCAGTAGCAACAATAGACGACAAGCTAAATGATTATAAATTTGTTGAAATGCAGTCTGATAATGTGAAGTATAGCTTCGGAGGCGGAGAGTCGGAAGGAGTTACCGAGCTAAAAACTGGTATAAGACATATTGACATAGCATCAAAACTAACGGACTATGGGAAAATATCTATTAAGCACACAACGCCTTTGCCTATGTGTATTCGATCAATAACAATGGAGTTCAGTAAAAATGACTAAAAGAACAAGTGGATTAATATTAAAAAGAACGACTGCTAGCCATGTTGAGACTGTTCTGGCAGACCTTAGCCCTATATCAGCTAAGGACGTAGAGAAATGTTTAGTGAGTGGTTATGATTTTAAGTCTGATATGCTTAATAATAAGAGGTGTCTAAGTATTATTATGGATGATAAGCCATGCGCGGTAATCAAGATACCAAATGCAGACGACATCAACGACATAGTATGGGTTATGCTCACTAATGAAGCTATGAAGCAGCCTTTTAGATTACATAGGGAGACATTTAAAATGGTAAGGCTATGGGTAAAACGCTTCGGAGGTGTAAGAACAACTTGTATAAAAACAAACAAGGTAAGCATACGCTGGCTGTTATCTCTTGGGTTTGCTGTTATCGGGCAGCGAGATGATAATGGTGATTTTGTTCTGGAGGCTAACTAATGGCAGTTGCAGCAGCGATCATATCAGCCGTAGTCAATATTGCATTGGCAGTAACAAACGCTCAAAACCAGAGAGCGACTGCAAGATATAATGAAGGTGTAAAGAGGAATCAAGCAACTGCATTAGAGAACGCAGGAGTTGTAGAGCGAGGTGACCTAAGAATGAAAATGGCGCGTGATATTGCCTATCAGAAATCTATTGCAGCTTCAAAGGGTGTTTCTCTTGAGTCAGGGTCATCACTCTCAATATTTAAAGATACGGAGCTTAACTCAGATATTGCAGTAATGAGAGCAAAATACAATACAGATCAGAAAGCCCAAGCACTTAGAGGCAGCGCATCTCTTGAGCGATCACAGGGTGAAAACGCGGCAGTGGCTACATTGGTTGGTGGCGTAGCTTCTGGTGTTGCTGAGCTTGGAAAGGCTGGTGCGGACGCATACGCTTATGCAGAATCTGGTTAGAGGGGTAATCTAATGTCAATGGTAATACCTGAGTCAGAGCTAACGACAACCAAGCTTAATCCTATAATGAGCAATAGGGCTATAGCACCTCCACAAATAAAAAACCCATTGGGTGGAATAGTAAAGGTAATTCGTGATGAAGAGACAAAAATTAATCAGATTGCAGTTAATGATGCAATTAATGATCTTAACGCAGGGCTTACAAAAAGGGCTTATGGAGATGAAAAGGAAGCTGGGTTTTATTCTCAAAGGGGTAAGGCAGCAGTTGATGGTATGCCCGGCTTCTCTACAGGGAATGAACAGTTAGCAGAAGATATAAAGAATAAGCTTACTCATGGACAGCGTAAGATGTTTGCTAAATACTCTACACCTATTTTAAACAAAAGCGCACAATCATCTTTAATATTTCTAGGCGAACAGACCAGAGTAGCAAAATCAAAGTCATTAGATTCTCAAGTAACAAACGCAAATAATGATGCTGCAAAGAATTATTCAGCGCAAGGAATAAAGGATTCTTTAGAGTCTGCTATGCTAGCTGTTGATGAAATATCCGAGATGAATGGAGACTCTAAAGAGACAAGGGAAACCAGAATTGCAGATACAACAAGTAATCTTGCTTACAACGCTGGATTGTCTGCATTAGCAAATAATGATCTAGGTAGCACCGAAAGAATACTTAGAGATTATGGAGATAGTATTTACCCTGCCAAGCGTAAAGCACTTTCGAACGCGATAGAGTTAAGTAGGAAAGTTAATGAGGATGATTATATATTGGGTGCAGCGCAACAAGCAGTGGATAACTTAACAGACCCTAACGCGCCATTTTCTTATAACCAGCAGGCACTGAAAGGAATTAAGAATCCCAAGGTACGGAAAGCTGCATTAGCTATTAGTCGGCAAAATTTAAGTGACGAACAAGCCAGCAGAAAACAAGAGAGTGATAGGCTTTCGTATAAATATAGAAATTACCTCGAGCCAGATATACCAGCAGGAGATTGGTCGAGAATGAACACTGGTGTAAGGACGTTTGTTAAGGAGAGAACAAGCCAGTTTAACAGTCAAGACAATGAGTCATTTTATGCAACCATTATTGCAATGCCAGTTGAGCAGTTAAAAGACCTTGATGCTGTAGAGTTTCGCGCAAAGCTTGTAAAAAATGGAGCGCATATAGATAAGGCTGGATTAGCAAAAGTTTTAGATTACAAGAACAAAGCAGTTAAATCGGTTGATAGTCAGGTAGCTGAATCAAGCAAGGAAGCCATGAGTACGTTTAAAAATCGTGTAGAAGCTGATAATGCATTCGGTGATACAGACACAGACAGTGTTGAATATAAGCGCGCATATCTTAATGTAAAGATTGTTACACAGAGCATGATAAATAAGGAAATATCAAGACGATTTAATAATTCAGAAGATACGACACTAAGCCCACTAGAAATATCTAGAATAACAAATAGAGTATTAATATCTGGCAAGATGACAGCTAATGGCTGGGTATGGGATTCTAAGGAAAAGATCAATCTTGCAATGATTAGTAATAAAAATCTAATCGGAATTATAGATAAAATGGAGCAAATGAAATACAAAGGGAAGCCGGGCGATACTTATATGCAAAAGCTACTTAGGTTTGCAGCTATACATTATGATTTAAACGAATTAACAGTGGAATAAACTATGGCCATGATAATTAGTGGTAATGGATACAAAGAGCCTGAGAAGGTGGTCGATGTTCCTGTTATTGAGCAAAACATGGATGGCGTTCCAGTTGTTGAAGAGAGAGTGGGGGGAGTGGCTAGCGTTCCTACTGGTGAGCAAAACATGGATGCTGTTCCGGTTGTTGAGGATGTTGAGGTAAATGCGTTCGGTGAGCCTATAAATGTTGCTCCTGAAATTGTTGAAGAAGATAGTTACGGCAATATAGAGTTTGAACCAGAAAAAGAATTGTTTCAGGATGAAACGGAGGTATCAGGTGTTGAGTTTGATAACACAGAAGAGGAGCAACTTCTCAAAACAACTAAGCATATACTCTCTAAAGACTTCATAGGTAAAACACCAGAGCAACAACAAGAGCGTTTCAACGAATTATCACCAGAGCTTGTTGTCCAGATACTTGAGGACTCAAAAGACATTAAGGGTGATATTGTTCAGCTTGCTCATTATGCGAACTTACCTATCCAAGTTGTAAAAGATGACCCTGATTACGCATGGCGAGTAGCTGAAAAGAGGGCACTTAAAAAGAAGAAGTTACCACAAGCAGTTTATAGTGAGTTAAGAAATAATCCAGATAGTATTGCTGCATTAAAAGATAATTTTGACGTTGTAGACCAACTAACAAAGGCATTGATTAATGATCGGTACATAAATGGCACGCATAGGCAGAGCTTTACAGATAAGTTAGTAATGGGTTATGAGAGTGGTGCGACTATTGTTGATATGGCTGAATATAAAAATGAGGTCGAGTCATCACTCAAAAGTGGAAGGCCTTTATCGTTAGACCTAATGAACAGGCTTGACAATATTAATCTTGTTAATAATAGGGTTATCAGTGAAGGTAGCTTGCCATCTCAAATGCTTGTTGAGACATCACGAATATTACCTGCATTGTTTGATACGGCAGGAAGCGCACTATATAGATCTGTTCAGGGTGCTGCAAGTGGTCTTGTTCTTGGCTCGGTTGGCGGTGTTGCAGGAGCAATTGCTGGTGCAGGACTTGGCGCTAAAGCAGGTGCTGGCATTGGGTTTGCTGAAACAACCTATGATATGCACTATGTAGGTGCGTCTTATGATTATTCAAGGCTAAAAGTAAATGGAAAGTATTTATCACCAGAAGAAATAGATACGGCAGCCAAAGCTCAGGCGATCATCAATTCAGGACTTGATCTTGCAGGTACAGCCGCGCTTGGGGTGTTATTTAAAGGAGCATCAAAACCAGTCAATTCTATTATATCAAGTGCTGTTAAGACGAAAACTGGACGAGCTTCTTTGGCAAAAATAGCTTCTGCAAAATGGATTCCTAAATCGGCAAAGGACGTAGTAAAAGGAGCTGTTGGACTTGGAGTGGGTGCAGGCGTAGAAGGAGTAACAGAAGGGAGTCAAGAGGTTGTGCTTGATGCTTTCGGAGAGCTTGCCAAAGAATGGACTGCTGAGGGTAGATCGGAGTATTACAATAGAAAAGACATCCTTAACCCAGAGACCGTTGAAAGGGCAATAGAAGCAGCAAAGATGGCAGCAATGGGGGCATTACCATTAGCAGTTGCTAGCGCAGGAGTTGGTAATTTTTCACGCTTGGTATTGCACAAACAGAAGGCAGAGCAAAGCCATACAGAGCAGGAAACGATAGAGCGTATTATAGAGGCGAATAACAATACAACGCTTGCTGATACAGATAGTAATCTAACAGTGCTTAATCAGACGCTAACAGCCACAGGTAACGAAGTAACCTATATGGATGCAAGCGACCTAAAAGCTGAAATTGAGATTCTCGCAAATGATGGCTTTGACGCAAATAATACTCCATGGATAGAGACAATAAATTCAGCTATCAATCAGGCAGAAAGTACAGGCAAACAAGTTGAGCTTAAAACTTCTGAGGTTGTCCAGATACTTAATCGTGATAGAGGCGAAGTATTAAGAAAGCACATGACATTAAGTGAGGATGGAAGCTCAACACACAGAAGCGGAATAGATAACGAGGAAATCGAAAGAAGTATTCGGGAGTCAATAGACCAGTTTGAAGTCGGTATGACAAAGGCAGAAGATGTGGCCAGCTTAACTCAAACGATAAGAGATGAATTGGTATCAACCGGCGTTGTGGATGATAATGTCGCAAGGTTGTTATCGACCATAATACCTGCATGGGCTAATGTAAAGACAGAAGGAACAGATAAATTTCCTAGCCAGTTGATCGCTGATCTTGGGCTTAGCATAGACGGTAAGATAGATTTAAATGGTGTGCTTGGTAATTTCAACCTAGGTGATGGCTTAATAAATCTTAGCACAGAGCAGGACTTGAGTACGTTCTTACATGAAGTTGGTCATTTCATGTTGGATGCAGAACAAAGAACAGAAGGCATTGACAGTATCAGTGCTATCTTTCCTGAAATTGCAGAACACTTAGAGATAACAGAAGAGCAGGTAGAGCATGCCTTTTTAAATCCAGATTTAAGTCCTGTAGAGTACGAGGAAATACAAGAGTTTTTTGCAAGAAGTTTTGAAGCTTATTTAAAGAAAGGCGAATCCCCATCAATTGAATTGTCTGATTCTTTCAGAGCCATAAAGGAGTGGATGAACCTCGTTTATAAAGGAACAGAGCGTCAGGACATGGATGTTAGCAGCGATGTTAAAGCTATGTTTGACAATATGTTTGTTTATAAGTTTGAACC
The DNA here is from genome assembly GCF_019721995.1 of Bathymodiolus japonicus methanotrophic gill symbiont. GTDB lineage: Bacteria > Pseudomonadota > Gammaproteobacteria > Methylococcales > Methylomonadaceae > Methyloprofundus. The sequence goes on from NZ_BLYC01000040.1 coordinate 17,049, forward strand.
GCAAGATAGCATAGACTTTAATTCTGATACAGACATTATGATGGCTAATGTTTCCAGACTAGAAGATGCGTATAACTCGCTAGTAAATGATGCTAACTCAACGGACGCTGAGATACAGGAAGCTAAGTCTGCTAAAGATGTTGCTGAAAGAGAGCTTAATACAATACTTACTTATATTCACTATAAGGCTGATAATGATATAAACGCAGGACTTATTGATGCTTATACACAAGATGCGATTAAAAAAGCAACCAACTCTGTAGATAGTAATCCAATCGTTCTTATTGTCAATGCAATGAAGAAAAATGAATGGTTAAAGCTTGATGCAGATGACGCAAAGGACGCGCTAGGTGTTGATACATTACCCGCTGATATACAGGCAATAACAAGCGATAGTTCTTTATTATCAATAACAGACATTATTAGCAGCATTGATGATTCTAATCAATTCAATAACATGACTATTGAGGCTTTTCTTGAGTCTGTTCAAGGACTGGAATCGCGAGAGAAGATGATAGAGCAGGAGTATCAAAAGTTAATGCTTGATGCCCCGCAAGTGCTTACAGATGAAAACATGCAAGATTATGCAAGGATGACTGTTGATGCAGAGAATGATGTTGGTAGTCAGGAGCTTGAATTAATAAGCAATATGGATAAGGCTCGCTTAGAGAATGGAGACTCTAAGATTAATAGTGAAGCGATAAAGCAAAAAGCTATTGATGCGCTATATAGACTTAATATATTGACAATGTCAGGGACTGATTTTAACAGCAGGATGAACCAATCTATAAGCAATTACAACATTGCTGTAAGGGTAGGAGATAAACAGAGAATTGCAGATACTGCATTCCAGGCATTATTAAATAATTACATATACACTGAGTCTCTTAACATTAAGCAGCAGTATAGAGATATATCTAAAAACCTTAATAAATTCAAGGCAAAATCCAGACAAGTTGAGATAAAAAAGTTTGGTGGTAATTTCTGGGATAGAATCTCAATCCTGTTAGGCAATGCAGGCATCATTCCAGCCAATGAAGTATCTGCAAATATTAAAGCCTATAATGAGTGGGTAAACTCAAGCGAGCTAATTAGACCACCATCTACTGTCACTGCCCTTGACTCCATGCCGTTTGGTGAGGTTACAGCAATAAATGATATTGTGAACTCATTGTATGTAGCGGGCAGTACTCATAATCAACTAATGATAGATGGCGAGCTTTCTAGTCTTAATGAAATTGTTAGGAAAATAAAAGTTGAATTAGACGAGCATGGTAAAAATGTTGATTTATCACACTCCAAAACAAAAGATCAACAAATATCTAATAAAGGTAGAGAAGCTCTATCCATAACCAGCATATTACCATGGTCATTCAAGATATTATCTAATGTGCATGGAGTTGTTCAGTCTACACTACAAAATGCTTTAGATAGACCACTAACGCTAGCCATTCAAGAGAGTAATATCCTTTTCAGAGAACACATGCAACCTATTATTGATGTTTTCCAGAGAAAAGATTCGTCCTTAGTATTAAAAATGAAGGAAGGACATAAGATAACTTCACTTGAAGGTAACAAGTACATAATTGATGGCAAGATGACTGGTAATCAGATCGTTGCTTTCGCTCTTAACGTAGGTACTCAAAACAATTTAAACACACTTCTCAGGGGTTACGAGATTATAGGTGCTAATGATATAGCTAGCATTCATCATCCAGTCGTACAAGAAGTTATTGGCCATCTTAATAAAGGTGATTGGGCTATTGTCCAAGAGATATGGAAGCAGATAGATAATTTATTTGAGCCATTCAGCGATCTTGAGAGAAGAGTTAGGGGAAAGGATTTAGTTAAAGAGAGTGGTATCCGCATTCCTACTAAAAATCATGGAGTCATTCATGGTATGTATTACCCGCTGCTTAGAGATAAAAAGTATCAGGTTAATTATGATGAAGGTAAGTCACCCGAACAAAATACAAGTGCTGATACCTTGAGTTTATTTTTTGGTGATTATAACTCAGAGTTTGGAGACCAGTTATCCGCTTCAAAAGAACGGACAGAGGGGTACTACCCTGTACTGCTTGACTCAAGCACAGCGTCAATCAATCACATAACGTCAGTTATTCACCTGATTAGTCACTATGATGCAATAGAATCAGCAAGCAAATTAATCTCAAACAAAGAGTTTAGAGCTGCTTACCAGAAAGCAGCGGGCGTGCATGGATTAAATGCTTTAGATACATGGCTAAAAGAGACTGCAAACACTAGAAATATAGAGTCCAGTGACATTATTAGTAGAGCATTCAGGGACTTACGCATAGGAACAACCCTTGTGATGCTTGGTGGTAGTATATTTAAAACTGTTCCTAAGCAATTGCTTGGTATCCTTTTCATCAATAGACGAGGTTGGCACAAACCCAAAAGACTCTAGCCAAGTAGCAGCAGGAGCAAGAGGTATTGCAAGATTAACTGGTATTTATACAAGGCTAGCCAGTGATAAAGTGTATCGTGAAAAGACAATATCATACATGATGGCTAGCAGTGCTGTTATGGCAGACAGAATTGAAATGGGATCTTTCAACCGTGACATTAATGAGTTTATAACAAATCTTAAATCAAAAGGTGGTAAAAAATCAAGATACAATGATTTTATGATGAAGCCTATTGGTGTTGTTCAGGTGTGGGGCGTTGATACTCCTATATGGATAGCCTCCTTTAATAACTCTATAGAGAATAGAGCGGGTGTTGAGATTACAGCTAGTGACGAACAGAAAGCTATTGCTTATGCAGACTCGGTTGTTGAGCGTACACAGGGCGCGTCAGATAATAAGAATCTATCCTGGCTATCCCGTAGTCAACGTAATCAGTTCATAAGAACAGGAATGATTTTTATGACTAGTATGACTGCTATATTCAATGGCGTTACTTCGGACGTACAGGGGGGCTGTAAGAGGCAATAAAACTGCTACTGAGTCAATATTAGGGGTGTTCTATAAGCTAGCCATGCCTGCCTTTACCTTGACTGCTATAAATGCTTTGTATGGTATTGCTACAGATGATGATGATCTGGAAATTATAGATGAAATTAAATACCAACTAACATCATCTATAGTTGGGAGCTTTTCCTTTTGGTAATGCAGCTCATAATGTTGCGAGTGGAAGAGGGTTAGGGCTTGCGCCAGTTGATGTTATGGGGAATGGGCTAAAAAGTCTTTTTAAGTCGATTGAGAAAGGTGAGCTTAGCAGTAAGGACGCGAAGAAGATAATAAATATGATAGGCGTATTAGTTCCTTTTGCGGGTACTAATCAGATCACTAAAACGGTACAAGGTATCGCTCAAAACATTAAAGAGGATGACGAGCTAACAATAAGTCAAATGATAAACAATTTGATGCACGGTGAGCATGACTATGATAAATAAACTAAAACAACTCATTGATTTTATAGTTATAATGGGCTACATAAAAATTAACAGATATAGATAGGACTAATATATGGCTTTTATATTTATAGAAACATTTTCAGGATTAGCAGACGCAAAACTCGGACAAGCTCCATTGGTCAAAACACCAGTGTTGAGAGGTACAAGAATTTCAGTGCCTGCTAGAGGAGATGAGACTTGGGCATTACTCAAGGGTGAAAACATCATTAGAGTTGTGCCAAGAGAGAATACATATCTCATAATCGGTGGATGGAAGAAAGGCGAAACACCAGCCAACCTAGTTAGATCACCAGCTTACACATTGACTGCAAACCAGACAGAATTTATAAATATGCCAGAAAGAATTGGCCAGTATTATAATATTGCCATTATTGTAGAAAAAGGCGATGCATAGCATAGGAGAAATCAAATGATAAATTAAAATAAGCTTTAAGGAATAGGAGTAATAGATCATGGCTAATTAAGTATTACAACAAATAAAACACGTACTCAAATGATTGCATCTCTTACCGCTTGGGCTGATGCAGTAAAGGTATCTGGAAATGACTATATATGGTCATGTACAGATCATATAGAAGTAATTAATGCTGAGATTAATATCAGCGGATTAACACTTATTTTTGCAACAGGTAAAAGGATATATGCAAATGGTGGAACAATATATGTATCAGAAGATTATGTTGATACCTACATTCAGCCAGCAACAATATATTTCAGAGCAGCATCAAGAGGAGTGATTGATCTTGTTGCTGGGAGTGGTAAATGGGTAGGTAAGGGTCTTAATCTACACATGACAGAAGGGGATATAAGATTCAATAGCACAAATGGTCAGACAAACCTGCAAGACCTAACTCTTGAATCTGAAACATCCACTAACAATTACTTTTTTATGATACTACCAGCAACTGCAAAGATTAATGTTATGCGTGTTGCTGGTTTTGGTGTGTCTATTACTTCTGGAGATTTCTCAATGAATCCTAAAGGTATTGGATTAGTTTCTGGTAATGGATTCGCTGCTGCAAAGTTTGTGGCTAATAATAAGACACTAAATCATTTTGTTGTTCAATCAAGTGCTGCAAAACAATTCAACACATCATCTCTTGTTTTTGGTGTGACAACGTTAAACTTTAAAGATGGATATGTAAATCCTTTATTTATGGGTATGTATCCCAAAGGTAATGCCTCAGTTTTGAGAAGAATTCAAAGGACATTGACTCTTAACCCAGAGGATTTAGATGGAACTAACATCTCAGGATTTAGCTACAGGGTAGCATCAGATAGAATAATACAGCCAGCAGGAACAACAACACACCAAACTATCAAATAGTTACTGAGAACAACAAAGCATACGGTTATCAATATCTAATGACTGTATGGAAAGGGGGGGGAGGAGGGAGGAGGGAGGGGGGGGGGGGGGGGGAGGGGGGGGGGGGGGGGGGGGGGGGGGGGGGGGGGGGGGGGGGCAATACTGAGCAGGTGGCTGACTTATGGTGTTGCACGGACCAGACAATAGATAGGATATGAGGTTTCATACAGAAGTGGCTGGCTTAAAAGAAGCGCAATTCTCTTCAAATTCATTATAATTTGCTACTGCCCTGCCTTGCGGCGTGCAGACTTATGGGAAGTGGACAATTCATTCAGGTCGGTGCAACCCCGACCATCGCTGCAAAATACACCCTGCTGCCAATTTTACGATTGATTAGGTCGCTTTGCATCAATAAGAGTGACTTTTCAATTCGAGATGATGTTTTAACTACGGATGGTGAAACATTACCAAATTACTACTGGGTTGGTTTTTTAGTCCGACTGGGGGGGAAGCAGTGCAGCCACTTCAATTAGGGCGCTCACGCGAACACAATTATGTAGGTTCACAATGCTATTAGGAAGAGGAATACCTGGTAAATTCAGATTATTCCTAAAATAGGCTGGTAGTTTCGAGGCAATTGTCATCTCTTACAGATCTACCTTTCCAAGAACCGATGGTAAAAGCAAACATCGGGGGGAAGAGGAAGGAGGGGGGACAGATTGCGAGTCACTGCCCTTTTGGTGTTGAGGCTGCTGCTGTAGGTATATGGCCGTTCTCTCAAGGAACAGGTAACAGAGCTAATATGATTTCTGGATACAGAGCTGGTGTTGGAATCATCAATATTCAGCTAGTAGTATCGCCTACAGTCAAGTATTATGCAGTTGCTAAGGGTCATGGCTCTAATATGACTGCACCCTTTATTATAGAGCCTGTAGGGCTGTTAGGTGGCGTTATAAATACCGCCTTAGATAGGATTGATAAATCAACAGGACTAGGACTTATTCCAGTTGTTCTAACCACCGCACAAACAAGAATTTCTAACATGTTTGTTTTTGACCCAACAACACAAGATATTGAAATTAAGCTACCGACAGATTATGCCTCAGATGCTAGGTGGGATGCTACCAATCGTATATGGCAGTTTCTAGGTAGTGATTTTGATGCTATTGCGTATAAGGTCGACCACATCCAAACAACATCTGCATTCATGGCTAGAACACAAAGGGCTTTTTTCTCAGATAACAAGATGGATTTAGCCACCGATGTTCATGCAGGGATTTTGAAACAATCTGCTACTAATGCAACAACAGCTAGCGGTGCAGTTAAAATATCCTTAAATCAATCTTCTGTCAGTCAATTCGGAGATTCGTTCCAGAAGAACACATTTATAGATAACTCAAATGGTGTTGTAGATGTTGTTGGTGGTAACCCATTGTCATTACACATTTCAGGCCAAGGACTAACGCCTGCTCAAGCAACAAAGCTGGATGAAACACATCAAAGGTTAGCACTTGACCCTGCAAAACCAATAACAAACAAAGAAGATGGCGGTATAACATCTACAGGTATGACCATCAATGCTACGGAAAGTGGTACAGGTGATATAGTACAAACTAGGGCAAGCTCAACAGAGTAATTGCCAGATATAAAGAGGAGAAATCCAAATGAAAGATGCATCATTTTTATTAACTGCAACCGTAAAAGCAAAAAGTTCTTATGACAGCTTAAAGGAAAATATCCAGTTCTCAGTATGCGATAGTATATTTGTTGAGAGCATAACAGGAGTCAGCGAGGTTGATATTCAGCTTCTGTATGGCGATAAGCTGCACGCAGATTTGCCCGGAATGACTGAGGGTTGCGGTAATGCTTCACTTGCAACTAATCAGCTTGATACTTATAACCGTGTAAGAATAGAGAACAATGGAGCGGTAGATGCTATTGTTAAACTAAGGATTAATTACTTTGGATGGTTCTATAAAACAGGCTCTGGTGGAGGAGGTGTTGCATCTCATGTAAAGATAGATGGCAAGCCACAAGTTAGTATCCCCGACCCTGTAACTGTACAAGGCAAGGTGTCTCTTGACGGTAAATTCCCATCAACAGTAAAACTTGAAGGCGCAGTAGCTTTAGCACCTGATACTAAAGTCAGCATAAAGGATACTGTAACTGTAGAGGGTAAAGTATCTATTGATGGAACTCTGCCATCTAAAGTAACAGTTGATGGTGCTGTAGCTCTTGCTCCTGATACAGCAGTTGCTATTAATAAGCCTGTCACTGTAACGGGTAATGTAGCAACAACATTAACAGGTAAGCCAGCCATATCAATCCCTGATACGGTTAATGTAAAGCTTGCGTCAGGGACTATCAATGTAGACCCTGTTCCAGCAACAAAAACTTATAAGTCTAAAACGTTGGTTTTACCAACGTCACCTATACAGATTCTAAAGGCGGATGATAAGCGGGCTAACTGTTCAGTACAGGCTGCATTTTCAAACAACGATGTTGTGTTTGTATTAGCATCAGCAAAGCCAGATGAAAAAGTAGGAGCGCTAAGTTTTAAAGATACATACAATGATAACTATGCAGGAGACTTATGGGCAATGGGTCGTGGTGATGGTCAGGCGGTTTATATTACAGAATCATTCAATTAAAATAAAGGGCTTGTGAAATGAGTTTTGTTAGAGCAAAGTCAATGTCAACTTTAGGTGTAAAAGCACCTGATAAAGGCAAAGGAATGGCAAGCCTTGGTGTTATTCTGGGAATTATCCCTCCTACTCCAATACCTACACACAGAACAAGATCAAGAGGGATGCTAGTTGGACTTGGAACTTTTATGTCATGAAAACTGAGCTTTATAAAAAGCATTAAGCTGCGATGGGTTTAGGCAACGCACTATTTTTTCATCAATCTCTTTTATGATTACATAATACGGAGTTTTCTTTGACTCATGCATGGCGTTCTTTATTACAAATCCTTGAGTCTCTGTCAGGTATTTAATAAGTACTCGAACGGTAGGCGGTGCATACTCTCTATTCATTGCTAGCTTTATAATATTAATTGCCACAACAATATCACTGGGTTTAAGCAGTATCCTATGTAATCCAAACTTTTGTGATACCCTACCTTTTGCAGTTAGTTTTGCTGTATAGCTACCACCTGAACACCAGAAATCATCAAGATCAGTTATCCAGCAATCCGCAGAACTCTCAACAATGCTTGCCATCTCTTCTTTTGAGTCATCGTAATCGCTAGATAGACTTTCCCAGTTATTTATTAATGAAGTAATCTTTTTTTGGTCAACATCATCCATCTTGATAATGCTAATCATTAAAGACTCAATCTCTTGTTGATTGATAGCCTTACCTATTGGATTTCATATTACCATTCAATGATATTGGGTATTGTCGTGTTACAGCCATATCCACCAGAAGAAGTCCTGCTTTTCTTTGAATAATTAGCTAAATAATCAGCACCTTTCATAGCAGACCATTCCTTAGCTTTCCTATTATTTACCCTGCAACCTATACCATTAGCATACATATCTGATATTTTTACCGCTGCTAATACATCTCCCAATTCAGCAGCCTTGAGATAGCGGTTGAAAGCTGCTTTTAATGCTCTTGGAGTAATGGCTAGCTGTTCAAGTATTTTAGCTGAGTAATAATCAGACCTACCGCTATCATCTCCTGAAAGATTATTAAATAGCTTCAATGCCTGGTGTGGGTCATCATCCTGAATACACTTCGCATATTCAAACATGGCTACCTCATATCCGGCTTCACAAGAAAGCTTTAAATAATGCAATGCTTTACTTGGATTTAAATCATTGTAATACTCATATAATAAGTATCCGGATGATGCAAACCCAAGTGCTGCGCTAGCTTCTAATTCTTGAATCTCGTTCTTTGATGGCATATCAATAGATCATTCCAGCAAACCTGATTAAATCAACCGGACGATCAAGAAGATAGGTTAATACATTACCAGTTTTAGCTGTATATGACCCAGTAATATCTGCATTAGAGATGTTAGTGTGTCTCATATCAGTATTAATAAAGTTTGCATCCTTAACACTACCGCTCTGAATACTCGTGCCATTCATTAATGCGTTTTCAAACGTAGCACCATTTGCATTTAACCTCATAAGGTTTAAACCTTGAAGATTAGCATTAGCTAGATTAGCCTTTGGTAATGCAACACCATGACTAACTGCATACGATACAGTTGCACCAACGGTATTATATTCGCAGGTATGTGTGAACAACACCTTACCAGCCGTATCTTTAATTTGAATCGTAATTTTATCTTCACTCATTATCTTAAGCTCATAATTAATTTAAATACCAATTATAGCATAATTGCTAGCCATCTTACCCTGAATGAATAGGCATAAAAAAAGCCCAGAGTTATTAAGCCCTGAGCTTTTATCTACTTATTTATTGAGTTGTTAATTACACTGCAACTTGCTGTACTTCTGGACTTCTATCTACCGCATATTCCATAGCATCTATTTCTTTACAATTGGTGCAACACATGCAGTCAACACAACCCTTGCAATATATGCATACATTGCAACCCCTGCATCCAATACAGTGATTGCAATCCTTGCACCCATCACAGTCTTTGCAGTTCGTGCAGTTCTTGCAGTTCTTGCAGTTCTTGCAGTTGCACTTGCAGTTAATGTTGCCATCTTTATCTGGATTCCTATCGTTCACTTTAATATCGTTCATTTTATTTATTCCTATTAAGGTTAATGCAATACAGGTGCTTCTGGTTGATCGTCTTGATCTTGTTCAAGCCATTCAGTCATTTTTTTATATTCATTAGCCATCTCTAAGTTTTCTTGTGCATCAGTATTTCCTTGATCTGCTGATTTCTTGAACCATTTAAAGGCTTCACGATGATTAGTAGCTACACCCTTACCTTGTGCATACATTATACCCAAGCTATTTTGCGAGATGATATGATCTTTTTCTGCCGCTTTCATGTGCCACTTATAGGCTTTCTTATAGTCATCCATATCTTCATAAATGCAACCAAGAACTGCTTGCGAACTTACGTCATCTTGTGCTGCTGATTTCTTGAGCCACTTAATGGCTTTATCAATATCCTTATCTACGCCTATACCCTCACTGTACATTCTACCCAAACTGTATTGACAGGCATAAAACCCCTGTTTAGCAGCCATCTTGTACAGCTTAAAGGCTTCTTCTTCGTCCTTGGTAACGTACTGCCCCTTTTCATACATAAAGCCTAAGCTTCCTTGTGCCATGTCTAGACCTTGATCTGCTGATTCTTTCATCCACTTAAAAGCCTCCTCATAATCTTGTTTCACCCCAAGCCCGTTGTGATACATACAACCCAATTGAAATTGTGCATTAGAATCAAACTTTTTTGCAGCAATCTTGAACCACTTAATAGCCTTACTGTAGTTCTGATCTATTAATGTCCCGTTAAGGTAGTGATTCCCTAAGTCACACGCTGTAATCTCGTGATCTAACACTGCTGCCACCAATGCAG
>NZ_BLYC01000041.1 GCF_019721995.1 Bathymodiolus japonicus methanotrophic gill symbiont
TATGGTTTTCCCAACCATGATAATTTATCCTAATTGAGCAAGAAATTGATTTCATTCACGTTTAATAATTAGTTGAAATGAAGTCATGTGCGTGTTGCCCCAGAACATGGTGTGTTTTGAAGCTGAGATGAATAAACGCTTGAGAGCTGTGGCTTTCCCTGAACTGGATGCTTCTGAAAATCCGCTGACCGTAGATGTTCAATAAAAAAAGCTCCAAGAAAGGCTGTCAAAGAGGGGTAACTATAAAACCCTAAATTGTAAATGTAATGATTTCGTATAAATATCCATAGGTTGTACATGTCAGCAACCCTAGTCTTTGATTATAAAAGGATTATAGGTATAGTACAATCTATATTATATTGTACACTAAATAGCGTTTTATTATGAAGTTTAAAAAGTTACTTCCTCCCTAGGGTAAAGAGCCCCCAGAATACTGTTGCTTGTTGCAATAAGCCAACTCTTTATTTTGAAATGGTTTACCGTTTAATCTTTGCTTTCTGTAACAGCTATAACAAACCACACGCCCACAATTAGTCAATCGCTTGCTGGGGGTGTCTACGCCCCTTAAAGACCCACAAAACCCCTTAATTGATGTATGGTAGGGGTTAGCTGTTAAAGTGCCTTAAAAGCGATATAAAGCGCCTTAACGAAGAGCTGCCGCGCCATGTTTACTGTGAGTTATACTTTTTAGAGTACTCGTATTCAATTGTAAAAAACATCAAGCGCGTCCAAGATAGAAAATTCCAGATACGATAAAAAAGTTACTTACCCCTTGGGCGAAAAATAAAAACAGGTTCATAACCAGGTTTACACAAATACGTATCTTTTGCGACAGAACCAGAAAAGGCCATCTAGCACCTTGTAGACCATGTATTTATCTAGGGTAAAGCTGGCAATCCTAGTTCCTCGAGAAATGTATCATGCGTTTTGGTTGGTTCTGTCGCAATAATTATCAAAAAGCGTAGTCCTCCTGGTCTTCAGGCATAACTATCCTGCTAAAGCCATAAACTGCTTATAAGCAGGAATATTTTCCTCAGACAATTGCCCCTTTCGGATGATATGTGCCGTTTCAATTCCATCAATTGTTGCTTGGGCGGAGTGAAACGCTTTAAAGCCCATCATCGGTTTTGTTATTTTGTTGATAAAGCGGTGATCCTGTTAGATGATGTTATTCAAATATTTAACCTGTAATATGTCGATCATATTGGCAAACCCAGCGAGGATTAACAAGAGGTTAATATTGGATAATCCTGCATAGTTAGCGCCACTTTTATCCATAACGACCTTATCAGGAAAGGGGATTTATGCGACAGAACCTTATTTTCTATTAATTTGAATCTTTATTACTTCGGGTCATGCGCCACTATTTCGGGTTTTAAATTCCTCGAACATCTCCAAAAACAAGACATTCATTGACTTACTACGCATTGAGGCATACGCCTTAAACTCATTTCTTGCGCTCTCTGGTACTCTTATTTGCATGAGAACAAGCGAGCTAGGCGGCGTTTGTTCTGTCGCTGCTGCTGGCTTGGCTTTGGCTAGTATGGTCTCCTCTAAATCAATCGTGTTAGGGTCAAGCCCTGTTTTGCCTTTTGTGTCTGTTTTTTTGCTTACTGGTGGTTTTAGATTTGCCATGTTATGCGCTCCCCTGCTTCGCTGTTTGTTGCTCTGTTGCTTTGTTAAATAATTGTTCTATGATTTTATTTGTTTTGTCGCTCAAGCTCTTAAAAGGCGTTTCCGTAAAGGATAAGCCCTTATCCATAGCTTGAGAATATGCCGATTTCATGGGAATCCAGCCACACACCACGGAAAAATTCCAAGCCTCGATACTGGCGCGGGTATTCATGGCCTCTTTATCGCCCTTGTCAGGAACTCTACACACGACAAACACAATAGAGGCTCTATCTATACCTTTATTAACAAATTCAACGGCCAGTTTTAAAGACGGCTCTAAATCATCCACTGAAATTCCCACGGGTATTATAATCAGGTCACTTTTTTGGGCTATCGGCAAGGCGTGAGTATCAGCAAAGGCTTTGCCGTCCACTATAAGAACATCCGCATTATTCACGGCTTTTAGTGCGGTTTTAGGCTCTGAATACAAAGAAACATCAATAGAAGGCTCTACCCCGCTCTCTTTGCGCCGCTCCGCCCACAAGAAAGATGTTTGTTGTTTTCCGTCAAGGTCTGCGACATGTACCGCCCATTTATTACGCGCAAACTCAACTGCCAACGCACGAGCAAGGCTTGATTTCCCCACCCCTCCTTTTTGGTTTAATAATGAAATAATCATTTTTATTGGTTCTCCTACATATAATAAAAACATTGAACACAATATAACCCATGCTTAAATAAACTACAATACCTTTAATAAATACATAAAAAACAATACATTTATTAATACACACAAAAACACTATAAATATATTTTATATTAAAACAAATACAACCAGTACTTATTGTACTTTGATAATTATTGCGACAGAACCGCAAGAACACCTATTAAACACATAGAAGGTAAGGTTTTACCTGTTTATCTTTCCCACTCAAAATGCTAATGATTTTTTTAGCTATTTCGAGGGAGAATAAACAGAATAATCGAGTTTTTAAGCCCCTTTTACCTCCGCCCTGCCCCTGCGCTATAGAATATATATAAATATATCCCCCTGTACAGCTACGCAGCATATTTGCACTATAAAATTCAATTCCCGCAGGTGAGACGGTATAAACCCGCGACTTCTACTTTATACAAATATGATCTTACTGACTACCTCTACATACCCTTGATCGGTAGCTCTGTCCTGACCTATTCCAATATCATCTAATCCAAAATAGGGGCTGGGCTTGAAAGAAGAGAAGAAAAACCAGAATTGCTTACAAATGAGAAGCTAATTAAGATATAATTAACATTCGTTTGATCGCAAGAGTCTGTTTCTTACTTTCAAGCTGTGGTGAGTGTTTGAAGCACTCATACACAACCTTTATTAAAGGTAAAAAACCCAAGTACTTAAAAATGCTTGGGTTTTTTTTGCCTTTAAGCCCTACACTTTAAAAGTTAGGGGCTTGTTTCTAAACCTGAAATAGGAAATATCAGGTTCTATTGCCAATAACCTTAACCCATACAACCAAGACATAGCAAGTTTAGCTCTAGTTAAGACTTAAAAAGGCGAAGGTTTTGATGGTAGGCATCGACCCTCAGGATCCAGTATTGTACTAATCTCCATTACTAAGCATATAAGTTCTGCAGTATGTTTTTGAGTTTGCCGTAAGAATTCAGTACCAACTGGTGTTTTTAAGTATTCAAAATCATTGTTAAGATAAATAGGAAGTGACTTTCCTTCTTTGTCAGGATCGCTCCAACCTGCATGACATAACATATTCCTAAATTTCACGGCCTCATATAAATAATCTAATTGTTCTTTGATGACATCATCTTTATTAATTAATGAATTATTATTTGCTAAATTATGATATTTTTTAACAAGTGCACGAAATGTTAGTGTCATATTTTTACATAGACTTTTATTAAGCTTATTATTCCAGTCCTCAAAACCTTTCTCATTGTTAACTTTTTTGTCACGTTTCGTCATTACTTCAAATACATAAATTCCTTTTACAAGAGCATCTTCAAGATAGCCAAAAGTGGCTACTGTTCGACCTAAATGCTTCCAAAAGTCGGCTTGATGTTTATGTGTTGGATACCCTTTAGGTATTTTTTCTTTATCTATCATTTAAGTTTATTTCATGGATAAACAGGCGCGCCATGCTGTTGGTATTTGGTACAGCTTATGCCTTATCAGGTTGGGACAATAAACCTGAGATACCAGTAAGTGAGACTAAGCAACCCCGGACTGCTGAGGTTGTCCGTGAAACCTTTGCTGATTATGTTCCAGAGGTGCCTAGCAAACCAAAGGTGCATGTGGAGATTGATCATGATCATGAAGAGTTAGACTTAAATGATCCATTAGCAAGCCCCTCTTTTGATACGATGGAGGAGGGGTTTTCAATAGTTTCATACGAAGACCAACCAATACCTCAACTATTTAAAGATCTGACAAAGAAGGCTGTTGAAGAGATGGCAGAACGAGGATACGCGTCAGCTGAGGAAGCAGATGTACGTACGATTTCTAAAGACCTTGAGCCTAGACTTAAACATCTGATGTTATCTTATGACGAAGCCGCTAACCAACTGGTTAAAGAACCCGCAAACTTAGAGGGTACGCCATTTGATGATGGGGAACTACTTGGCGCACACACTGGAGGCACTAATCATGACGGAAAATGGACGAATATATCCCGTTTTTATAAATTCGATGATTTGGGAGTAGTGAAACTGAGTGAAGTTGATTATATTACGAGTAGAGGTCGCATACAAATGACTCAGGAGTTAATTAATGAGGATGTTAACGGTATACCTGCGGAATACAGAGTTAATGTGAGTAATTCAGGGGCAGCTGAATCTTTAGTCTTTTGGGTAACTGATTCAAAAGAGTACGTACTGTATGCTGAGAAAAACGGGGCTAAGGATGATTCAGTGAAACAGAGACTCCTAGAGTTGGCACGATCTATCCCAGTAGATTAACGCACACAGGCGGGTTCTGTCGCAAAAGATACGTATTTGTGTAAACCTGGTTATGAACCTGTTTTTTTTTCTTCGCCCAGGGGGTAAGTAACTTTTTTATCGTATCTGTAATCTTCTATCTTGGGCGCGCCTGATGTTTTTACAATTGAATCCGAGTACTCTAAAAAGGATAACTCACAGTACACATGGCGCGCCAGCTCTTCGCTAAGGCGTTTTAACAGCTAACCCCTGTCATGCACACCAATTAAGGGTTTTGTGGGTCTTTAAGGGGCTTACATGCCCACCAATAAGCGATTGACTAATTGTGGGTATGTGGTTTGTTATAGCTGTTACAGAAAACAAAGATTAAACGGTAAACCATTTCAAAATAAAGAGTTGGCTTATTGCAACAAGCAACAGTATTCTGGGGACTCTTTGCCCTAGGGAGGAAGTAACTTTTTAAACTTCATAATAAAACGCTATTTAGTGTGCAACCTAATATAGATTGTACTATACCTATAATCCTTTTATAATCAAAGACTAGGGTTACTGTCACGTACAACCTATGGATATTTATACGAAATCATTGCATTTACAATTTAGGGTTTTATAGTTACCCCTCTTTGGCCGCCTTTCTTGGAGCTTTTTTTATTGAACATCTACGGTCAGCGGATTTTCAGAAGTATCCAGTTCAGGGAAAGCCACAGCTCTCAAGCGTTTATTCATCTCAGCTTCAAAACACACCATGTTCTGGGGCAACACGCACATGACTTCATTTCAACTAATTATTAAACGTGAATGAAATCAATTTCTTGCTCAATTAGGATAAATTATCATGGTTGGGAAAACCATAGTTTCCCTTTGGGTTTAATTACTGCAATCCCTTAAACTGTATAATATAACCAATCGCTTGTTCATCAGAGCAATTTGAGTAGACCTTTAATTTAGCGGACTCTCAGCCCTAGTGGGAAGTAACTTTTTTTAGCGTATATCCGGTATATTCATATTCCCTTATATAAGAAAATACAGGGGAATCTGACTCTAATGGATTGAGCTATCAGCTTTACGTAAAGGCGGCATAAAATAAGCCCTCCTATTGTGCTTCACATTAAGCCCCGTTAACACTTTTTTTACAGCCATCTGGTTCGACCTGTTAGTTATTATACTCTCAGGCAACTCATTGATTATCTCGGAGTTAGTCATTTTAATTGTTCTATTACTAAGTACCTCACCCGTTTTGTCATCAGTAAACTCAAACACCTCCAAAACTATATCTTTCAATGACCTATTGTCAGGATAGCCTAAGATTTCCGCACGTAGAGCCTCTTCTTCGGGCGTAAGCCACCATTGCTCCCCATGTGTATAGGCATGCCATATAAACGCCCACAAGTCTGTATAATCAAAATTAGAAATACGTGGATAATCTAACCGACCTTTAGCAATAACGGGTAGAAGCCTTCTATCCAACCTAGCACCTTTGGGTGGATATTCTCCCTCAACAGAAGTCATACACGATACATGCCTACGTATGACTGTAGGTTTTCTAGCGTACGTTAATCTTATTTCATCCACCTCTTTTGCCAAAAAACCTTTTAACTCGGACAGCCCTTTCTTCTTCAACGCAGGGCCTAGGTCTGCAAGTTCAGGTATCCAACAACTAAGAGTATTAAGCATAGAATCCCGGTCTTTTGTATCTAGGCGAACAGAGTCTTTTATGTATTTATGAAGTTCCGCAGGGAGTAGGTATTTAATAAATGAAGTTTTATGGAGTCCTTGATCTCCACCTAGCACCAGCACACATTCATATTTTGGGAAGGCATCCGGATACTTACCTTCATGCTTTGCCATATCAGCGGCCGCACAGCATTGTATTAGCCATCCATACATAGCGACCTTAACCCATTCCTTATCTTTCCACTGGCAAGTTATCTACAAGTTCATGGACTGGGTTATTTGTCTTGGTGCGTGTAATGCCTGTAAGCCAATCTCTAACGGGATTAATAACATTGCTTTCAATGATAGATTCTAACTGTTCATCAACAATCGTCCTGCTAAGCTTGTAGTTCCTGCAAATAACTTTGGTGTACGCTACCAAGTCTTTCAGTTCATTTCCCTTCTACCCCGGGAACGCCTTTAATTGCAGGTGCGTTCAACATTTCATCATAACGGGCATCCACGCCAAAGCGTTTCATCAGCCCCTCAAGTTCCCCACGTTCCCCAGGGTGCAACAGGGGTGTTTTTTTGTCCATTTCTCTATATCCTTTGCAGTGTTAATTTATTTATTAATCTAAGTTATGTCGCTTTTCAGTCAAGCCAACCTCGGGTTGTGCTGTTGGCTCCTCTGGGTAGTGATATTCCCGTGTTTGCTGAAAGGGGACAGATAAATAGGTTGTGTTATATAAACAGTTTATCTGTCCCCTTTTCAATAAACACCGGGGGGCTGTAGACCTTTACCCTGTAATAAACTCATAGCTGAATAAAATATTATCATTTGGCTAGTGGCATAAGTCCGGTCTTTAGGGACTATCTTTATTGTCCCTTCATATTAGTTCTGAAACTTTCGATGACTTTTTTAGGCGGCCATCTTTATTCCATCTATGCTTTTAGACCATGCCTGCGACTGATTATAGACACTGATTTTTTTTGCTTCACGGCGTTCATTAATATCCAGCATTTGAGTTAATGAGTCCTCAGTTATCTGGTAATTCCCGGCGAGGTTTTTGCCTACGCGCTTATGTTTCAGACCGAATTTCTTTAAAAATTGTCCTAATGTACGTGTGTCTAACTTTCGATTAACAGCCTTGAAATTGCCTAGTCCTGCTGCGTGTACCTCTTGATAATTGGCTTGCAAAAAGTCAATAGCGGCTTTTATTCGTTCCGCATCATAACGCTGTAGTGATATTCCCGTGTTTTCTGGGGAAGGGGACAGATAAACATTGTTGTGTGTTATAGATAGTTTATCTGTCCCCTTTTTTAATGAATACGGGGGCTGTAGGCTCTTGCCCTGTAATAAACTCACAGCTCAACCTTACGGCACAATCAATAATCCCCTGATTAGATCTCTTCACCCGCTCTACCCACTCAAAAAAATATAGCGAAGTCTGGAGCCCCTCGTGTTTTCGGAAAGGGGGACAGATAAATAATTTGTGTAGTATAAACAGTTTATCTGTCCGCTTTTCAATGAATACGTGGGGTGTAGGCTCTTGCCCTGTAATAAACTCACAGCTGAACCTTACGGCATAATTAAGTCTGTACGACAAAGCACCAAGGACACCTGTTGGGATGTAAAGCTAGAGTGAGATATGCTCGGATAGCGGGGGAGAGTAGGTCTTGCTTTATGACTCGAGTGAGCAGCATACCTAAGGGAGGGATAAATAAAGTATGCTTCAAAGATTTGGGGACTGCTCTCGATAGAGTGGCAGAGGTTATCGAGATAGCTACGTTAAGACTATTTATTTCCTTCGCTGTCCGCCATGGACGGGCTGATAGTCTCCAGAAGGCGCAGGGAAATTTGCCAATCCGAAGTGCGCGATAGCGCGCGATGGAGGCTAATATTTTATCCCGAGTATAGCCACAGACTGAGCTGCTTTGTGCTCAGTCTGTGGCGGACGCAGGGCGTTTTCAGGGCATCTCCTATTCGGCTGCGTAGGTGAACGAAATTACGGCGACAGGAGTCCCGGAATTTCGTGAGGTAGCATGGCGCGCCTGTACATTTACAATTTAGGGCTTTATAGTTGTCCATCTTCGTCCACCCTTTTGGGTTTTTTTCAAAAGTATACAGCCCAGGGGAAGCCACACCTCTCAAATGAATACTACTGAAATTATTAAACTTGAATGAAATCATTTCAACGTGAACAAGTAACTAAGCGCTGGTTCATCAGAGTATAGGTAACTACTCATCGAGTATTTTTTAACTTTAATATCAAATAGATATGTTTTTATTCAACGTGCACTTTAGCTACTCAATAATTAAGATGAAACCTCTGTATGCAATTTTGGGAATAATAATTTCATTAACAACACTTAATGGATGTATGGGTTTTTCAGACAGGAAGGCAGCAGAACAAGGAAATGCTGGTGCACAATACAGCTTAGCATTGATGTATAAAAAGGGTAAAGGTGTCGTTCAGGACGACAAAGAAGCCTTTAAGTGGTTCAGGAAGTCAGCAGAACAAGGAAATGGTGAGGCACAATTCTTATTAGGGAGGATGTATGTCAAGGGAGAAGGTGTCGTTCAGGACGACAAAGAAGCAGTTAAGTGGTACAGGAAGGCAGCAGAACAAGGACATGCTAATGCACAAAACAACTTAGGAGTGATGTATGCCACGGGAGAAGGTGTCGTTCAGGACTATGTGATGGCACATAAATATTTTAATATTGCGGCATCTAGTGGGGTTAAATCAGCGCATAAAAATAGAGATATTGTTACAAAGCTAATGACTGTCTCACAAATAGAAAAGGCACAGAATCTAGCAAGTGAATGGATGAAAACACACGCTGAAAATCAGTGAAATGGAGCCAAAGCGAAGTGATTATTTTTTAGAGTTCTGTCGCACTAATTATCAAAAGCTCAGGCCTCCTAGTCTTCAGGAATAACTACCCCGCTAAAGCCATAAACTGCTTATAAGCAGGAATATTTTCCTCAGACAATTGCCCCTTTCGGATCATATGTGCCGTTTCAATTCCATCGCTGAAAATCATGGAAACGGAGCTTAGCGAAGTGGTGATTTTTAGTCCCTGATAGGCGACAGGGCAATTCGCTGATTCGACGTGTGCTAGCAGCACGCGAGAGGAGCAAGAATTGCATTCCGAATAGCCGTCCAGCCAGTGAGGTAGTAATGACGAAGCGGCTTTTGTGCGTAGTCGTTGCGGACGCAGGGCGTTCAGGGCATCTCCCATCCGCTGCGTAGGTGAACGATTTTTGGCGACAGGAGTCCCGGAATTTCGTGAGGTAGCATGGCGCGCCTGAAGACTATTTATTTCCTTTTATCATTCAACAATACTCTTCGCTGTTGATACGTACCATTTGCCACCGCACCTAGTTTATTCATTCTTTAACTACGCATCCCCTTGGCAGTCCTAACAATTCGACACTCACTAGAGGGGAGGGGGCAGATGCACTGATAGAGGGAGTTAAAAAAACAAGTGTTTTTTTAACATCGCCATAAACACAGCTAATCACCATTAACAAGACCTTATTTATAGTTAATAATGTTAAAAAAGGCTGTTAAAAAACATATCCCATGATATAGTCAATAAAACCCGTGTTAAAAAAGAAGGTTCTGTCGCAAAAGATACGTATTTATGTAAACCAGGCTATAAACCTGTTTTCATTCCTCTCATGAAAAAAGCATCATGGAGGAGAAAATACTATTACCTCATCGGGATAATTGAATTGATAAGCCAGGTATGATCTGGTGTTAAGGAAAATAATTACTTAAAAAATGGTACAATTTTTAGTTGAGCATGTAAACCTACTTTGGGTGAAATTAAATCTTATGATCGTAGGTAATAGGCTATTTTGGTTTTTGCGACAGAACCAATAAAAATATTCTGCCATAATTCAATCCTTCCATCACTGCGTAATCCTTATACAGAATTTAATGATAAAAAAGAATATCTTAATATTGGTTTTAATAACTATTGTATTATCCGGATGCTCTAAACATCACTTTAGAAATCGTTTTGTTACTTATTACGGAAGCTATGCTAGTAACGAGAGACAAAATATCCCCACCTTAGTTTTACCAAAACTTATTGAAACTAATGACATAAATAAAAAAGTAGCCGACTATAAAAATAGAAATTACGTTGTTTTGGGGGACTCAAAATTTGATGGGGAGTGGGAGGCGAGAACAAAAGCTATTGATC
The DNA here is from genome assembly GCF_019721995.1 of Bathymodiolus japonicus methanotrophic gill symbiont. Classification (GTDB taxonomy): domain Bacteria; phylum Pseudomonadota; class Gammaproteobacteria; order Methylococcales; family Methylomonadaceae; genus Methyloprofundus. Next base: position 10,432 of record NZ_BLYC01000041.1, read on the forward strand.
TTGCCAATAAAATAGGGGCAAGTATCATTATTATCCAGTCGAAGGAAATTTCCGATATTTCTCATAGGTATTCTATCTCTGTTCCTACAAGTAACACTTCATATCACTCTGGCAGGGTTTCTACAGGTATTTCTTATACAGGCACTTCAACCACGCACGGTAGTCTGGAAATTCAGGGAGAATATACCGTTAGAGAGTATAGGCAAAAAGCAGTATTTATGATCAAAGGGAAATTAGGTAATGTCACTAACTAGAAAACTGGTAGTATGTCTTGTTATTATTATTAACACGGGTTGCGCTACTTTTAGTCGTGGTTACACTCCAGAAACTGTCTCGACGACTTCAAGATACACTGATTCTGATACTGTATCTCTTCAAGACATCTCGTTTTCGGTAGACTTAATAAGTGAGATAGGACGTTTTGATGCGCTAAGTAAAGAAGACATTGTAGAGGAAGTTAAAGAAAAATTGAGAGCTACAGGGCTATACAAAAAAATATTATATGCACCTTTTATCAAAAAAGAATCAAAGCATTTCTATTTTCAAATCATTATTAGCGGAACGAAAGAAGAGGAAGGCTTTCTTCTCGGTTATTTGTCAGGCCTAACAGTGATGTCAATACCCGTAATTTCTGATTACTACTCAGATATGTCGGTGTTTATTATAGAAAAAAATAATGAGGTATTTTCTGCATCAGCTTCAGAAAAAATAATTAAGATCATTTGGCTTCCTCTTATTATTTTAAGCCCACTATTTAATGATTACGCTATTGCTAATAAAGTGCTTGAAAAACAAGTTGATTACTTAATAAGAGAAATATCGGCAAGGCCAACTGGGGTCTAAAGCGGCCCCTATTGTCAAGACCATTTTCTCCAAATAATTAGGAAAAATATCTAACATTCTCATAAAAAACGTACCTCGCTTGGTGTGTGATAATCCAAGCTTTGGTGCAGTCTCTCTTGGTTATAAAACTAGAAATAACGTTTTAAGCCAGATCGCAAATCAAGGTACAGTCTGATAGTCATTCATTTGTGAGTGAAAAGCTTGTGAACTGTACCCATTGATCTGTATTGAACATCGTAGGGGTACTTACTCCTGTGGCAATATCATCGCCTGAATGACATCGACTTTTTTATCCATGAAATAAACTTAAATGATAGATAAAGAAAAAATACCTAAAGGGTATCCAACACATAAACATCAAGCCGACTTTTGGGAGCATTTAGGTCGAACAGTAGCCACTTTTGGCTATCTTGAAGATGCTCTTGTAAAAGGAATTTATGTATTTGAAGTAATGACGAAACGTGACAAAAAAGTTAACAATGAGAAAGGTTTTGAGGACTGGAATAATAAGCTTAATAAAAGTCTATGTAAAAATATGACACTAACATTTCGTGCACTTGTTAAAAAATATCATAATTTAGCAAATAATAATTCATTAATTAATAAAGATGATGTCATCAAAGAACAATTAGATTATTTATATGAGGCCGTGAAATTTAGGAATATGTTATGTCATGCAGGTTGGAGGAATCCTGACAAAGAAGGAAAGTCACTTCCTATTTATCTTAACAATGATTTTGAATACTTAAAAACACCAGTTGGTACTGAATTCTTACGGCAAACTCAAAAACATACTGCAGAACTTATATGCTTAGTAATGGAGATTAGTACAATACTGGATCCTGAGGGTCGATGCCTACCATCAAAACCTTCGCCTTTTTAAGTCTTAACTACAGCTAAACTTGCTATGTCTTGGTTGTATGGGTTAAGGTTATTGGCAATAGAACCTGATATTTCCTATTTCAGGTTTAGAAACAAGCCCCTAACTTTTAAAGTGTAGGGCTTAAAGGCAAAAAAAACCCAAGCATTTTTAAGTACTTGGGTTTTTTACCTTTAATAAAGGTTGTGTATGAGTGCTTCAAACACTCACCACAGCTTGAAAGTAAGAAACAGACTCTTGCGATCAAACGAATGTTAATTATATCTTAATTAGCTTCTCATTTGTAAGCAATTCTGGTTTTTCTTCTCTTCTTTCAAGCCCAGCCCCTATTTTGGATTAGATGATATTGGAATAGGTCAGGACAGAGCTACCGATCAAGGGTATGTAGAGGTAGTCAGTAAGATCATATTTGTATAAAGTAGAAGTCGCGGGTTTATACCGTCTCACCTGCGGGAATTGAATTTTATAGTGCAAATATGCTGCGTAGCTGTACAGGGGGATATATGGTTCTGTCGCAATAATTATCAAAAGCGCAGACCTCCTGGTCTTCAGGCATAACTATCCTGCTAAAGCCATAAACTGCTTATAAGCAGGAATTTTTTCCTCCGACAACTGTCCCTTTCGGATCATATGTGCCGTTTCAATTCCATCAATGGTTGCTTGAGCGGAGTGAAACGCTTTAAAGCCCATCATCGGTTTTGTTATTTTTTTGATAAAGCGGTGATCCTGTTCGATGATGTTATTCAAATATTTAACCTGTAATATGTCGATCATAGTGGCACACCCAGCGAGGATTAACAAGAGGTTAATATTGGCTAATCCTGCATAGTTAGCGCCACTTTTATCCATAACGACCTTATCAGGAAAGCCATTATTGTTAATCGTTTGTTTAAAAAATGCGGTTGCAGCCTCTTCATCACGGCGCTCAGAAAGCATGAAATCAAGCGTATCCCCGTGACTATCAACAGCTCGATATAAATAGGTCCACTGACCCTTCACTTTGATATACGTTTCATCCATGCGCCACGATTTATTGGTTTCTCGTTTCTGAGATTTAGCTTTTACAGCAATGGCAGGAGAATAACGGATAACCCAACGATTGAGCGTAGCATGATCCACCTCAACACCTCTTTCTTCCATAATTTCTTCAAGGTCGAGATACGAAACGCCATACCTGACATAAAAGAAAACAGCATAAAAAATGACATCTTTTTGAAAGTGAGTGCCTTTGAAGCTGAGCATGTGATCCACCTTTTATTGAAATTGATAATTATGATAGCAGATAACGTCGGGAGGGGGATTTATGCGACAGAACCTAACAATATCCTTTGACGGGATCTCAGGCGATAGCTCTTGTTATGTGATTATCTACCAGCATCTTTCGCTGCTTTTTCTATCCAATCACCCATATTATTGTAACCATCATTGTTATACCATAAATAAAATTTATAACCGTCTGGAATTTTACCGCACCGATCAGAGGTATTACCTTGGAGGTCTTTTATTTCACTTATATCAATACCTAAAAGACCGTTACCGCGTTCAATACTTTTTTCAATCTCGTATTTTACCCAACGACTACTACAAGTTTTTTCTCCCACCAAAACAACGGTTACAGACGTGCCTTCTAATTGTTTGTCTATCCAGTTCTTTATGGCAGTGTCACCTTTTCGTTTTACTTCTTCAAAATCCGCAGCATCAATAAAACCAGAGGCTTGCTTTCCTTGTGTTACCCAACTATTTCTAATAATCATAGCCCTAGAGACATCTTTATATTTAAAACTAAAAAATGCTTGTCTTGCCATAGTTTATACTCCTTTTATTGTATTATTTTGTTTAAAATTTTAATAACTATATCTACCTTTTGAAGTAATTTAGTATCACAATGTGCTAGTTCTTTTACAAGAGGTGCTATTACTTTATGGTCTTCAAAATATTCTTCTGGCGATTTCAAGATTAAGTCAGATATCTCTTTAGAAGCATGGCCAGTACAGCCCACAGGTATACAAATATTTCCTTTAGATTTAGATATTTCAAATTCTTTCATAAGCCCATCAGCCTGAACTATTTTACCATCTACTAGCTTATTACCAAACAAAAAGATTGATACTCCACTTAATGAAATCATTTTTTGGCGATATTCTTCCCAAAGTTCAGGTAGTTTCTTCTTACCTGACTCAAATTGAGGAAATGGTTTAAGCACCAATTGAGTTTCAGAATACTTTAATGGTTTTTCATTGATAGCTTCTAATGCACCATTAATAACCGAACTTCCAACGCCCCACCCAAACCCATTTACAATACGAAAGTTTTGTTCAATAATTCTTTTTGATAATACATGTATGAATCCAAGGGCTTCATTTTTATCAAGCGGATCGTAAGTTTCAGCACTGCCAGAAATAAAAATTGTCTGCTTTTTAAATCTTTTTTCAATCTCTTCAAGAATAATAGTAATCATTTGATAATTATCAATAATTAGTGATTTAATCCCATACCTTTTTAAATCATTAATAACTAACTGCTGTTTTCGGTTGTTGTAATCTAAAGTTACTTTATCTGGATTTTGAGCGTCATCTAAGTTATGTTTTTTTATAAGGCAGTAATGCTGTTTTATATCTTTACTGAATCTAAGATTTAAGCGACTTAAAACATAATCTAAATTTGGATCAGTGAAACTAAAACCGATAAATAAAAATGTTTTTGTCGTTAGTTCACCTGTTAATGCATTGAGAAACGGCTCATGTGATTGGTGATATTTTTCATAATCTTCTTTAGTCAATATGGCATCGTTAGGGTGCTCTGCATCTCCGTGCATTTTATAAATAACAACATCTCGTTTAGATTTATTAGAGGGTAATTGCTTATTTGTGAACTTTATATCTGTTACTTTGTTTTCTTTTGCAAAAGCTTGTTCTATTAATTTATCATAATTAGTTGTCCATATAGAGGATATAGGCAACCTAGAAATAATTTTATGATTTAAAGTTTCTTCTGCATTCTCTGTAAACTCTTCAATAATTTTTTTATTTATTTTTGACCTTGTGCCATTTTCATTTACATGAAATTGAGCCAAGGAAACTAAATCACTTTCTAGATCAACATTTAACCCTAAATCATGTGCAATCTCTGTCATCAATTCAGACCAATTAACAAAACCAGCTGGAATAGATAATCCAGCACCAGCAAAAATAGAAGCTGTTCCATCATTAAGATCTCTTACATAATCTCGGATAAATATTTCAATTTCATTATCGAATTTCATTTAAACAACCATATTTTAGGTTCTGTCGCAATAATTATCAAAAGCTCAGAGCTCCTAGTCTTCAGACATAACTATCCTGCTAAAGCCATAAACTGCTTATAAGCAGGAATATTTTCCTCAGACAATTGCCCCTTTCGGATGATATGTGCCGTTTCAATTCCATCAATTGTTGCTTGGGCGGAGTGAAACGCTTTAAAGCCCATCATCGGTTTTGTTATTTTTTTGATAAAGCGATGATCCTGTTCGATGATGTTATTCAAATATTTAACTTGTAATATGTCAATCATAGTGGCAAACCCAGCGAGGATTAACAAGAGGTTAATATTGGCTAATCCTGCATAGTTAGCGCCACTTTTATCCATAACGACCTTATCAGGAAAGCCATTATTGTTAATCGTTTGTTTGAAAAATGCGGTTGCAGCCTCTTCATCACGGTGCTCAGAAAGCATGAAATCAAGCGTATCCCCGTGACTATCAACAGCTCGGTATAAATAGATCCACTGACCCTTCACTTTGATATACGTTTCATCCATGCGCCACGATTTATTGGTTTCTCGTTTCTGAGATTTAGCTTTTACAGCAATGGCAGGAGAATAACGGATAACCCAACGATTGAGCGTAGCATGATCTACTTCTGAAGCTGAGCATGTGATCCACCTTTTATTGAAATTGATAATTATGATAGCAGATAACGTCGGGAGGGGAAATTTATGCGACAGAATCATAAAAAGGGCGTGGTTAGGAAAAGCAAACCTAGTGGCGTATACAGGCGTTTTATCACAAAAATACACCCCCTTATAACCCTTGAGGTGTGTGTCGCCCCACATGGCTCTTTACGTGGCTAGATCGCAACGAATGGCAAAGAGTTTGCAGGTTACAGTTGATAACACATGCCTTTGATAATTCAATCATGCTATGACCTCCTTTTGAATGGTTCGTTTACGGTTCATTGGTTCGACCTGAAACAAATTAAAGTAAGATAGTATGAAAGTATAATCATACCTTCATACTATTCCGCTCCTCCTCGATTTTTCAGTCTGCTTTACGGAAAAATAGCTCGATAGGTATACATACTAGGCGCGTTTTAGGCCTAATTTCCGAATCGTTTAACGTGCCCCGCGAAAATCGGACGGAGCTAGCGATGATTTTTAGTCCTCGATAGCCGTAGGGCCGTTATTTTGTCGGAGTCTGAGCGTTAGCGAAGGTGGAGACAAAATAAAAGGCCATCCGACACGGCGTCAAGTCATTTGGAGCCTATGTTCCGACCCCTTGTTGGGTCGGGACGAGGTGACGAGGACGAATCGGGGCCGCCGGAGGCATAAGTGGTCGCGTTAAGTTTTTGCTGCTTGCTTGGGCTGGGATAACGCCGCAAAAATACAATGCTCTTCGCTAGGTTATTAACATTACTAGGCGGCGTTTTAAAAGGCTCTATATCCTTTCTCGTAATCGTTTACGGCTGCCACTTTCTTAATTTTTCCGATAATCTTCCCCTCTGGAAGCTTAGAAAAATATTCCCTAAAGTCGCGTAAATGTTCATTTTCATTACTTGATACCATATTCATAATGAACCTTACATTTTTAGCCCCGTACTCTTCTAGTTGTTGCATATGTTTTATTGCCATGTCCACGCCTTCGGGGTCTGGGATAACAGGCATTAAAACAAGATCAACGCTTTCCGCTATCCATTTATCAAACTTGGGGCGATTACCACCGCTATCAACAATGCAAAAACCATCACTATTAATGGCTGCACCCATTAGAGTAGATAGGGTTTCTGGTTGTCTTGCATCATAATACATATAAGGCCGCCCATTAACCTCTATAGGCTCTCTGTCGTCTGTGTGCATTAAATAAGCAGGGGTATTCTTCCATGCTGCGCCTAACGCTAAAAGATGGGCTATAGAAGTTTTCCCTACTCCGCCCTTAGTTCCAACTATTACTATACCTTTCATACTTTCGCGCTCCTGTCTCTTTGAATGATATATCTTAGGGCTTCGCTTGCGCTAACAACTTTCCCAACCTCTTGCGCCATTATCACGGCTTGAGCATTGATATAGTCAATATCCCTTTGCTGTAGAGAAAAGGTTTTTTTCGCTGCCTTTTGCCCCTTGTCACTCTCGGCCTGTGCTGTCTGTGTAAAAGCATCATCAGGCGTTAGCCCGTCTAAACTTTTTATGTCTGGTTTTTTCATTGCCTCACCTTTCAATATACGAAAGTATGAAGGTATGATGCTACTTTCATACTTTATGAAAGTTATAGTATACATGTTGTTTATGGCATATCAATACACATAATATGAAAGTATGAATAAGAAAATAATCCTATTTTTTTGTAGTGCAGGCGCGCCATGCTACCTCACGAAATTCCGGGACTCCTGTCGCCTATCAGGGGCTAAAAATCACCACTTCGCTAAGCTCCGTTTCCATGATTTTCAGCGGGCGCTTAGGGCCAACAGCATCATTAAAGTATTGTTCTGCTGGGTGAAGGTAAGAGTTTGATGGCAATGGGATGGAAAAACTTGAACATCGAGTAACAGTTGTAATTTTTAATTAGTATAGATAAATGACCATGTGAAACTAGGATTCACTAGTTTCATTAAAAATATAGAGGATGAGAAGATGGCATATTACAAAGAACACGCTTTTATTTTTATACCTGCATTGCTGTTGGTATTTGGTACAGCTTATGCATTATCAGGTTGGGGCAATAAACCTGAGATACCAGTAAGTGAGACTATGCAACCACGGACTGCTGAGGTTGTCAGAGAAACCTTTACTGATTATGTTCCAGAGGTGCCTAGCAAACCAAAGGTGTATGTGGAGATTGATCGTGATCATGAAGAGTTAGACTTAAATGATCCATTAGCAAGTCCCTCTTTTGATACGATGGAGGAGGGGGTTTCAATAGTTTCATACAAAGACCAACCAATACCTCAACTATTTAAAGATCTGACAAAGAAGGCTGTTGAAGAGATGGCAGAACGAGGATACGCGTCAGCTGAGGAATCAAATGTACGTACGATTTCTAGAGTCCTTGAGTCTCGCTTTAAACATTTGTTGTTATCTTATGAAGATGCCGCTAACCAACTGGTTAAAGAACCCGCAAACTTAGAGGGTACGCCATTTGATGATGGGGAACTACTTGGCGCACACACTGGAGGCTCTAATCATGACGGAAAATGGACAGATATATCCCGTTTTTATAAATTCGATGATTTGGGAGTAGTGAAACTGAGTGAGATTGATTATATTACGAGTAATGGTCGCATACAAATGACTGAGGAGTTAATTAATGAGGATGTTAACGGTATACCTGCGGAATATATAGTTAATGTAAGTAACTCTGGGGCAGCTGTATCTTTAGTCTCTTGGGCAACGGATTCAAAAGAGTACACACTGTATGCTGAGAAAAACGGGGCTAAGGATGAGGGGGTGAAACAGAGACTCCTAGAATTGGCACGATCTATCCCAGCGGATTAAAGCACACAGGCGGGTTCTGTCGCAAAAGATACGTATTTGTGTAAACCTGGTTATGAACCTGTTTTTTTTCTTCGCCCAGGGGGTAAGTAACTTTTTTATCGTATCTGTAATCTTCTATCTTGGGCGCGCCTGATGTTTTTACAATTGAATCCGAGTACTCTAAAAAGGATAACTCACAGCACACATGGCGCGCCAGCTCTTCGCGCTAAGGCGTTTTATATCGCTTTTAAGGCGCTTTAACAGCTACCCCCTATCATACATACCCGTTAAAGGTTTTTGTGGGTCTTTAAGGGGCTTACATGCCCACCAATAAGCGATTGACTAATTTGGGTGTGTGGTATGTGGTTTGTTATAGCTGTTACAGAAAACAAAGATTAAACGGTAAACCATTTCAAAATAAAGAGTTGGCTTATTGCAACAAGCAACAGTATTCTGGGGACTCTTTACCCTAGGGAGGAAGTAGCTTTTTAAACTTCATAATAAAACGCTATTTAGTGTACAATATAATATAGATTGTACTATATATATAATCCTTTTATAATCAAAGACTAGGGCTACTATCATGTACAACCTATGGATATTTATACGAAAACATTACATTTACAATTTAGGGTTTTATAGTTACTCCTCTTTGGGGATAACACGCGTATGACTTCATTTTAACTAATTATTAAACGTGAATGAAATCAATTTCTTGCTCAATTAGGATAAATTATCATGGTTGGGAAAACCATAGTTTCCCTTTTGGTTTAATTACTGCAATCCCTTAAACTGTATAATATAACCAATCGCTTGTTCATCAGAGCAATTTGAGTAGACCTTTAATTTAGCAGACTCTCAGCCCTAGGGGAAAGTAACTTTTTTTAGCGTATACTCGATATATGAAGATTCCCTTATATAAGAAAATACAAGGGAATCTGACTCTAATGGATTGAGCTATCAGCTTTACTTAAAGGCGGCATAAAATAAGTCCTCCTATTGTGCTTCACATTAAGACCCTTTAACACTTTTTTTACAGCCATCTGGTTCGATCTGTTATTTATTATATTCTTAGGTAACTCATTTATTATCTCGGAGCTAGTCATTTTAATTGTTCTATTACTAAGTACCTCACCAGTTTTGTCATCAGTAAACTCAAACACCTCCAAAACTATATCTTTCAATGACCTATTGTCAGGATAGCCTAAGATTTCCGCACGTAGAGCCTCTTCTTCGGGCGTAAGCCACCATTGCCCCCATGTGTATAGGCATGCCATATAAACGCCCACAAGTCTGTATAATCAAAATTAGAAATACGTGGATAATCTAACCGACCTTTAGCAATAACGGGTAGAAGCCTTCTATCCCACCTAGCACCTTTGGGTGGATATTCTCCCTCAACAGAAGTCATACACGATACATGCCTACGTATGATTGTAGGTTTTCTAGCGTACGTTAATCTTATTTCATCCACCTCTTTTGCCAAAAATCCTTTTAACTCGGGCAGCCGCTGAAAATCAGGGAAACGTAGCCTAAGCGAAGTGAAGATTTTTAGTCCGCGATCATCAGTGTTCCCATTGAAAGAAGAAGTACCTAAACAAAGCAGCCTATAACCTACCTGAAGGTAGCACCACTCGAATATTTCCATCTTTTTGATTTTAATCACTTATAACAGAAAATAGACACTCTGTAGGCACCGTAAAAAAACAACAAATAATTTCAAATAAAGCTTGCAATTGCCGAAAAAATTTTTCTAAAAATTTCCGTTTTAATCACCTCATAAACGGATATCACCCATGCTTAAAGACCTACCACTCTCTGAACATATTCACCAACACTGCAATGAAAGTATGGAACGTGCCCTGTTAGCAGAGCGTCATCCTTTGTGGGCTCGTTCATGCCCAGAGTTGAAGGATATCGACTTTATTCGCCTTGGGTTATTACGCTGTATCAGTGTAGTCGATAGTGGTCGCCATTTCCTCCAAACCAATGAACAGATTTATGGCCAGCTGCTTCCCCACTCAACGTATTTTAAATCACTGAAGTCGCATAGACGAACAAGTATGCTTGAGGCATTTGAACAGCAGAGCTATCATCTTCACGCTGAAACACTGCTGTCGCAAGGCATTGATTATCTTAAAGCATTCCCGGAACTTGACGAATACACCATAGAAGCAGCGGATGGACATTTTATTGATCATGCCTGCCATACTGAAAAAAACAGCAAGGGGAAAGTTTATGCGGCTGGGGGGATTTACGCGTTGAATCTCAGAAGTGGGTTGCTCAGATTTCTTTGTCTGGTGACAAACGGAACTCAGAGGCATCAAGAAATACCTGTGTTACGAGATCATATTGAAAAGCAAAACAAGGGAAATAACAGCTCTCAGAAACATCTCTATGTCTACGATAAAGCCGTCACCGACTTTGTCTGGTGGGATCGGCAGAAACGACATGCTAATTACATGATTTCAATGCTAAAAGAAAATTCAATTGCGACTCTGGTTGAGTCTATCCCTTTTGACTCCCGCCATGAGATCAATACAGGGGTTGAAGCATACAGTGTGTACGAAAACAAGGGCATCAAATTTAACGTGGTGGATTACCGTGATCCAGAAACCGGAAAACTTCACCGGTTTGTGACAACCTTGCCAATGACTATTAACCCTGGAACCATTGCCATGCTGTATTTCAAGCGATGGACGATTGAAAAGACATTCAATAACACTAAAAGTAATTTCAAGGAAACTAAAGCTTGGTCTTCCAATACCCGCTCACTTGAAAATCAAATGCGCCTGACTGCAATGAGCTATAATTTAATGCGCGTGTTTGAAGAGAGTTTCAAAAACACAACAGCCAGAATTGATTCATCCATCGGATAAAAAATATAGCGAGGCTCTGGAGATAAGGCAGCAACAGGCTCAAAAACGAGATCGTTTTGTGAATCCATTATTTTTCCAGGCAAGAATATCTCGTATCAGCTCGTATACCATTCGGGCAGTTCAAAACGCAATAATAACAGGAATGTCTTTACAGTGCTTTATGAGCTCTCTTGTGGCGAGGTTAGTTTCACGGCCTCAATTGATAGGGGAACACTGATGTCCGCGATAGCCGTAGGGCCGTTGTTTTGTCGGAGTCTGAGCGTTAGCGAAGGTGGAGACAAAATAAAAGGCCATCCGACACGGCGTCAAGTCATTTGGAGCCTATGTTCCGACCCCTTGTTGGGTCGGGACGAGGTGACGAGGACGAATCGGGGCCGCCGGAGGCATAAGTGGTCGCGTTAAGTTTTTGCTGCTTGCTTGGGCTGGGATGCCCAAAACAAGCTTTCGCAAAAATAGCGACTCCCCGACCTTTCTTCTTCAACGCAGGGTCTAGGCCTGCAAGTTCAGGTATCCAGCACCTAAGAATATTAAGCATAGAATCCCGGTCTTTTGTATCTAGGCGAACAGAGTCTTTTATGTATTTATGAAGTTCCGCAGGGAGTAGGTATTTAATAAATGAAGTTTTATGGAGTCCTTGATCTCCACCTAGCACCAGCACACATTCATATTTGGGGATAGCATCTGGATGCTTACCTTCATGCTTTGCCATATCAGCGGCCGCACAGCATTGTATTAGCCATCTATACATAATAATATCAATTAACAAATCATAGCCCTCTGATCTATTCTTAAAGGGACCTTGCACTATATGTTCAACTATCTGCTTAAATTCATCCAGTACAATACAGTCAACCTACCGAAAGAAGCTTAATAAATGCCCCAATAACCCTCAGAAAGCACTCTTAATGCTTTCTGAGGTTGTTTTTTCTTCTTTCAAATCATTATTCCAATCTTTCCCTTCAGGAATATCTCGTTCGACAGATAAAGCAACACCTTTAACATGTTTTTCTATTTTTTCAGCAAAAACATCTCCATAATTGTCATTATCAGTCGCAATCACAATATTCTTACCATTACTTAGTTTTTTGATTAATAAAAGCTGCTCATCACTCATCTGACCGCAAAAACTCATATACGCTACGTCTGCGCCCGTCTCCTTAAGTTCCGCATGTGACAGTGCATCTATTCCCGCCTCACAAATAACCACCGCTTCAGCCTTATTTATATTATTTGACCTCCAAATCCCTTTCTCGCCGCCTTTGCTAAAAAAAGTAAAACTTTTTCCTGTATTTCCATTTGCATCAAAAACCGCAGATTTTCCTTTATTTTTTTGTTCGTACCCACAAACTTCATTATCTTTATTGTAATGAATGAAAGTAACATTTTTCCATGGCTCATCCTGAAGTACTAAAAACCGCTTATCTTTCAGCGTTTCTTCTGAAATACCGCGACTTTTAAGATAACTATTTTTTACATCCAAAACCTTCATTACCGACACTTCAGATCTAACTTTAATTAAATCTTTTTCCGTCTTTTGAGGCTTTTTCAGCTCAGGAAGATTTTTAATATCAGGATGACCCGCAAATTTTCTTAAAATTTTACGTACATAACCTAAATTACAGTTTTCTTCCTCCTTACACATATCAATAACAGTCTTTGCACCCATATTCGGGTTTTCAAAATAAATACCATGGCCGTCTGCAGCTGTGCAAATCGTAATTTTCTGTGAATTTTCAGACTTACCCATAACTATAAATCCTTTTGAAGATTTTCGCTTAACCACTTGGTAACCATGACATGCAGCGTATTCAGCCAGGTTTATTTCTGTTTTAAATAGATCCAGTTCTGCATCGCTATTTTTAATCACTCTATCAATACCTCCCTTAATAATTTCACTACATTTTGATATTGTTTGCTCAAAAGCTCTACTTCCCTTGTTAAGTGAGATAATTGCTCTGTTAAAATCTCCCGCTCCTCCTGATGCTTCAACTCCAACTCTTTGATCAATAGCTCCTTTACCTGGCCCAGTACCACGATTTATAAACTTAATCATCATAGTTAATCCCTCACGTCTTCAAAAGCAAAGAGGGCAGGAGGGGATTTGATATTAGTGGATTTAATTCGTTTTCTATCGCTTTTAATTGCATGAATAATTCAATAGCACTGATTTCATCAGTGTATGCATTACACCAATGAGAAATCTGATTCAAATTTTTACCAATACGAACTATTTGTCTGATTTTTTCACGCTCATCTTCGATATTTTTTAAGGATAAAGTTTTAACTTTATCCAGGCTAAGCCTAATTAACTCGGATACCGACCGACCTGAGTTTTTTACTTTTTCATCAAGTAAAACCTTTTCATCAGGGAAAAGGCGAACATGAATAACTTCCGTGCGTTTCGGTTCGATAATGGGAATTGTCTTACCATTATCATTGAGAACTGGATTACCATCGCTATCCAGCATTACTTTTTTCTTTTTTTACCAGATGAGTGGTAAGCATCTTTATCAATTTCAGTCATACAATACGTGTTTTTAGCTCCATGCAAATGGCCTGCCAGAAAGCGGGGTTTTAGGGCGAGCCCTAACCAGCCCCATGTGAAAATCGAACCTTACAAGGGAAATACAAAATGACACAAAAATATTCACTCGAAAAACTACTTACACCTTTAATGCCTTCACTTGATGACGATGGGCGCGAAATGTATTCAGATATGATTTCAATTGAAAGATATCAGATTAGCAAATTATTACATAAACCAAGCATTAAAATTTTCTTTCTAGCTGATAATGAATCCACGCCAGCACATATAGAATCTGAGGAAGACCTAGAAAATATCAAAAAAAGAGGGAGAACATTAATTATTGCTACGCGTGATTTTAACCACTCCGATTTCATAAAGACCCTGGATGATTCAAGAACATTATTTAATAAGTACCTAAAAGAAAAAATAAAAGAGCAAAACCTAAAAAATGAAAATGGCAAAAGACCTAGTTCCGGGCAAAGATCAACAGCAAAACCGACAGTTATTGATTTCAATGCTAACAGCATTACATACAGTTACACCAGCGCATATAGGTCTTCAGAAGTCTCTCATCGTGACATAAAAGACCTGTTTGAATACAAAATTGAAAAACTTGAAATATCACTAGATAATTCAACAAAGAATAAACAATACAAACGTATTGCTAATTACGAGGGTCGGTTAAAAACATTAAGATCACAAGAAAAAGAATTTAATCTAATTGAAGAAGAAATCATTGGTCGAGTAAAATCTGGTTTTGCTTTAAACCTAAGAGCTAAGGGCACTCAGGGAGCGAAAAACTTCAGAATCAAAAACATATCAATCATATTCTCAAAAAATCCATCAGAAGCCTCTATGGAGCCAGCAAACAAACACAACAGACCCAACCTTTATGGAGAGTGCTTGCTTGAAATAAAAGAGTTAAATATTGAAATATACAAAATATAAACTATCTTACAGGGAGATGTTTCTTTTGTTTTAATAATTTAAAAACTATCAATTCCCCTCCTGCCCTTTTTACGACGATTTTAAATAAATCAGTTGTCTTGAAGCTGAAAGCAAAAGACTCTTTACAAGTATTTCTAGATACTACTAGTTACTTGTAGGTACTAGTAGAAGAGAAAAAACAAAAAATCCTACACGCCATATATAACAGTATATAGAGCGATTTTTTAAAAACATAAAGTACACGCCATTTACGTATAAAGTACACGCCATTTACGTATAAAGTACACGCCATTTACGTATAAAGTACCAACCCAACAAAGTCATTTAATTTTTTTTGGCCTCGAAATGTGATACTTATTTTTTACATCATCATCCTTGACACAACTCCAACCACCAAGCGAACCTACTTCCTTTATCGCCTCTTTCAACCTATCTCTTTTATTACTAACACTTTGTTTGCTCGCCTTACTTTCACCCCAAACATGACTCATCAATGAGTCTATCATTACCCCTCCCCCGTAACCCAAGGCTTTCCCTGGTCTTATATTAGATGATAACCAGGCATGCAAGACTTTAGCGACAGGACTTTTCATTTTAAAACGCTCATGAAGCGAAACCTGAATGAAACCCCCTCCATCTTCCCCTAAAATCGCATTTGCAAGCCTCCAATTTAAAGAAATTTTAAAGTTATCATCTTTATATTCGCTACTAATTACATTTGAATTAGCACCACGATTAGAGCCTTTCATTTTTCTATGTACAACTAAAGTTTGTAGATCAGTCAAATACCACGATAATTGCTTATAATTTGCTCCAGACCGACCCAGCCCTGCATCAGTCAATAAATTAGCAGCATTAACCTCAACAATGGCCAACGGCTCCGTCTGAGCGTCATCACCAACCTTTAACAAGTTGATTCCGTTAAAATGCCTAAAATCATCTTTAACAATCAATTCACCGTTCCTGCCTACCCGCGCGCAAATAGCTAACAGTACAGACTGATGAGCAGCGCCTAATTGAACTCCTCTAAACTCAATAATCCCCCCATCCCAATCATGGACTATGTTAATTGCCTTATCTTTATCAGCAATAGGAACAAAAAGACCATCAACAAAAAATGCAGGATCAACCTTTGCATAGTCTGATTTTTTTACTACTGTTTTCATTACAATCGCCCATTATTTCTATCATACTTAATTTTATTACCTTCCTTTTTATTAATGATCGGAGGCAACTCTGTTTTAAACATAACACCATTTTCATCTTTCAAGAGCCATGCGTCTTCCGCATCATCACCATAATTAATTTTAGGTAAACCCATATTAATATATTTTTTATACTTATTAGTTTCTGTATCAATACCACGCTCTTCCGCTTCCTCTTTTCCCATTCTTCTCATTCGCGCAGCCCAACGAGCATTATCACCGATGCTTGAAGCACCTCTGATCGCTGATATACCTGCATCTGAATCATTCAGACCGAGTTTATTTTCGTGATGAATAAGAATCACCGCAGCTCCAGTTATAGATGCAATAAATTCAAACCATTTCAAAACCTGAGACATAACACCTGTATCATTTTCATTTCCTGAATGACAACGTCTAAGTGTATCAAAAACAATTAATTTTACCCCCCTCACTTTTTTACATTCCTCAATAACCCAGTCCCCGTCAACTGTTTGCTCACCTTTATCATTTAAAAAAGTAGCTTGTTTACCATGCAGTGCATGAAAAGTGACACCAGATAAAGCATCGTTTACCCACTCTTCATCAAAATCCCACTCCTTATGTATTTTTTCACCATCAACATTTTGTATTCCTTTTTCTCTAATATTTTTCCTATACGAGTTAGCGATATTAAAAAATCGTTGATGAATAATCTCAACTGGATCTTCGAG
>NZ_BLYC01000042.1 GCF_019721995.1 Bathymodiolus japonicus methanotrophic gill symbiont
TCTAGTTTATTTCTATCTTCATTTTTTCAGTACACGTTTTTTTCAATTTATTTTCCCTGTTTTTTCTTGTTTTTTATCCGTTGGGTCTACATATTTTAGTTTTTTATTGCTGACTCCTCAGACTATTTTATTTCAAAATTGATTGATTAATATTTATATCTTCTTTTAGTTAGCTTGCTTTTATAACGTAAATATTCTATCCGTATTGTATTTATTAGGTGTTTCATTTTTCAGTATTTTTTACTGGATTGTCGCTGTCGCTATCTGTTCCTTTTTTATCTCCAGCTCCTCTGTAGCTGCTTATATTCAGTTCAAAACTATACTCTTTTACTTTTTTTCCTCGCATATTACTTTTTGTTTCGCGATTGAAATTTTTATTTCAAGTCATTTCTTTCATCTCACATTTTAATTCATACAAATTCTTTTTTTTCTTTCTCTTTTTCCTAACCTTCACAATGAGCCTATTTTTTCTTTTTTTATTTCCCCCTCATTATCACTAGCGCTTTTTTCTTTTTCTTCTTTTTTTTTCCTTTCTATATTTTAATTTTTTTGTCCTTCTGTCTTTGCTTTTTTTTTCCATCAAGTATACGGCCCCAGCCACAACCCCCCTCCCGGCGCGTTGTTTAGCTTTTTCGTTGCCTCAATCCCGTTTTCGTCGCTCTTTCACTAGTTCAATCGCAGGTCTTTATTCATCTTTTTTTTATGAGTTTTTTATTTTTTTTCCTTTTTTTCAATTTGCCACTCAATAAATTATTTGCTTTGTTGCTCAATCTTTATTTGCTGATATTTTCTGCCTTAGAAATCGGGATATATCAGTTCCTCAATTCTTTTTTCGGGCTCTTTTCTTACTTTTTTATTTCCCACCCGCCTTTTAGGTCCTCTGTTTTTTTCTTTTTTTTTTTTTTTTAATTCTTTTCTTTTGGTGATTTTTTTTTTTTTGTTTTTTTTTTTTTTTTTTCTTTTTCCCCTTTTTTTTTTTTTTCTTTTTTTTTTTTACTCTTTTAACCTTTTTGTGCTTATCTTGTCCATACCATGTTTTTCTTTCCTTTTTATATTCCTCACTTTTTCATTGGTCTCACCCCTAAGTTATCCATGTCTCCTATTATGTGTTTTTTCTAGAATGTTCTCTACGGTTTCTCGTATTTTTTATCGCACACTACAACTGACAACACGCCCCTGTTTTTTCATATTTGGGATTAACCTTGGACATCACCTGTTTATAGTTTCGTGTAATAGCCTAACGCCTAACCGAAAGACGACTACCAGCCTCCACGCCAACCCAAAAAACACCTTATCTTTTCGTCCCCATAACGCTAGCTAATATTTTCTTTCCCCCCACGCCTACACGGACTCGAAGATCCTAGTAGTCACCATTTACTTTTTTCGCTTGATCGCCCGACCTCCCGTCTCGAGTCCTCATCCAGCCATTAACATTTTTATTCTCTCTATCCTTTGTCCTCTTCCCCGCTTTCATATTCCCCCCCGTACCTTCCTTATAAATAATTGCCCACTCCTGTTGCCAAAGTTGTCACCTAATCATAAGTGCATATACACATCAAACTCAAAATAAAATATCTGTCTTTTCTTAAGTTCCTTTTGAGATGACTTGTTAATAAAGGAGTCCACCGAAAAAACCATAACTTTTTACGAGGGATCATATTACTTCTTACACTCTGGTACACCATTAGCTACGGCTTTGAGATAAACATTCCAACTTTTCATATTATTTTTATGTTTCTTCCGTCGAATTTAAGCGGTTTATTAGAACTGATCAAATACATTCTACCGGTCCGTGTTATTTATTCTCAAGAATGCTAAACCTTATATTGGTTTCCTTTCCGTTTGTAATAGATAGTAAAACAGAAAACCGACTTTCCCAGGCACCCTTGGCATTCCGATTCCAACTAGGATCTCGAACCTTTAACTTTTCTTTCCCCTCTGTACTGTGACATGTTAGCGTCAGAAGCCATCATAAAGAAAACAAGCAAGAAACAGAAAACTTAACGTAGAAGCCATAGAAGGATTAAAATAGTCAGACCTTAAGGACATGAAGGCTACAAATAGGTTCCACTCCTTTAACAGTGAGAATAAGCCAACGCAGCACTACGTTACTGTGAAAGCCTGTGTAGTCGACTGCGTTTTTCTTATGAGATTACTCGGCGACAGCCATTTTCAACATTGCTCGCGTTTGTTCTCGACCTAACAAGGTCGGGTGTAAAAAAAGGGGGTGACTCCGTCTCGATACACAACCGGGGGGCAACGAGAGTGAGTCGGACACACAGTGATATACGATCGAATTGTGCTGCTCACACACAAACGTTCTACACAGCATGTCACATTATGCATCTCATCTCGACGGACGGCAGTGGCTGAGAGAGCGGAGGGGGGGAAGGTGTTAGTGCTGATGTATGCGCGACCCTAATGCTGATATGAGGCGTTTTTCCGACGACCTTTCGGTGCAGTGGGGGTTACCAGGCCTCAATTCACCTTAGGTCACGCTGTTCTTTAAAACAACTAAACCCTCCCTATCCTCCTTTTTCACCGCAACCTCAGTTCTTCCCTTTTTTTCCAATCCCTTTTCTTTTTCTTTTTTTTTTTTTTTTTTTTTTCGCTATGATCTTCCTCTTTCTTCCATTTTTCCTCCGTTTTATTAATTTTTCTTTTTTCAATAAGGGCTTGTTAGTTAGGAGTTACACCAAAAAGGGTAGAAATTTTCGAATCAAATACAACTGAATCGCACGCTCAGAACGTACTATACTCTCCTTTAAATTTAATAAATAAAAATTGATCAAAATTATACAAAATCAACAAAAGACACAATAGTCATTATAATCACACTATAAAGCAAAAAGATACATTAAAAGCGTTATGAGCCGTAATGTCCTGTTCCATACACTCACAGTCAAAGTAAAAGTGTAGTGGGGAGAACAAAAGTAAAAAAAAAGTAAAATGAACAAAAGATACACTAAAAAAACGAAAGTAGAAAAAGAGTAACGAAAAAAAACAAGCGAACAAAAAAGGGCTAAAAAGAAAAAATAAGAAAACAAAGAAGGCTTTTTGTTTTTTGTTTTTTTTTTGTATTGCTGTAGTACAGCAATCATCTTTTTAACCAAAAAGGGGGACATCCACCCGCGTCAACTCTCCCAGCACCGCCGGTCTGTTTAATATATAACAACGACTCAAAAGGTCTGAATTTACAGCCGGGTGCTCCCTTTGGTCGGCCATTTGTATTTTTGATATTGCTGGTAATCATTTGTGTCCTCCTGGTTGAAAGCAAGGACAAGCAGTGTTCGGAAAGTGTAGATCAAACAAAAATTCATATTGTGTAACAAATATTTTCTTATAAGCAAAAAGGTGTTAAAAGGAAAACTCATCGTTAATCTTTATCGCTGTCTTTTCCCGCTAGGCATTTTATTCCTCATAATATGATTTGATACACACACAAACCAAAATAAAACAAGATATGGCATTTACAAACGTTTGGGAGTGCGTGGGGGGATTCAGGGAGTAGGAGGGGGAGGGGCCCAAGAGCAGTGCGAGCGGAGGCATGGGGAGAAGAGGGGGTGGAGTGGAAGAGGTAGAAGGGAGCGGCGAGTGGGGCGTACGGCTGAAGAGAGGGGAGATCGATCGGGACGACGTGAAGCGTGGGGAGGGGATGGGAAGAGGAAGGAGGAAAGTGAAGTAAAAGTGAGGTTATAAGGGTAGTCTCAGGGATACAGTATGAACGGAGAGTGAGAGGATGGGGGAGGAGGATTCAGGGGGGAGGGGTGTATGGGGGGAGGGGATGGAGGGGGGGGGGTCGGAGGGGAGAGAGAGGGAGGAGGAGAGTGGGGAGGTAGGGGGGTATATAGATGAGAGAAAGAGGAGGGCGGCAGAGCAAGAGGGGCCGAGAGGAGAGCAGTGGATTTGGAAAGGAGGGGAGGGGAGAGGAGATGGGGGGGGGATGAGGGTGGAGGGAGGAGGCACGAGGAGGAAGCAGGGGAGTGATGAACCAATACGCTCGTCTTGTCGAGACGACAAAACCTTATTTCATGCCACCTGGCGGTCTGCCGAGTGTGGATTGCTAAACGTATTTAAGTGTTGTTAAAGTAATAAAACAACAAACAAGAGAAAAATGTTGTTGTTGTTTTATAAAAGATTTTTTTATGTCTGAAGGATATAAAATCATAAAACGAAATTAAAACACTTCTAAGAGGTTTTTAGAACAAAACCATAGATAGGTATAGGTTTTCAATGGAAAAGACTGTAAAGCTTAAAATATGACGATTTTTTACTATTTTTTAACAATGGAAGATCCTTAAAAAATAGAGATCCTCAAAAACACCGAAAACCATATAATTAATATATGGTTTTTATACGTAAGCTATATAGCTTAATCATCTCTGTAATGAAGAGATCGGGGAGTCGCTATTTTTGCGAAAGCTTGTTTTGGGCATCCCAGCCCAAGCAAGCAGCAAAAACTTAACGCGACCACTTATGCCTCCGGCGGCCCCGATTCGTCCTCGTCACCTCGTCCCGACAAGGGGTCGGAACATAGGCTCCAAATGACTTGACGCCGTGTCGGATGGCCTTTTATTTTGTCTCCACCTTCGCTAACGCTCAGACTCCGACAAAACAACGGCCCTACGGCTATCGCGGACTAAAAATCATCACTTCGCTTAGGCTACGTTTCCCTGATTTTCAGCGTTAGACCTTGTTTACGGCACCTTGATAAATACCCTCTGACACGACAAAATATCTCTGCACCCTTGGTGCTACGAAAGCAGCCGGATATTTTCTGTTGAACCTTGGTCATCCGAATCGAATTTTCTGCGGCATTATTGGTAAATGGCACCCAGGTATTTGTCATGAAGCGCAAGACATCCTCTTCATAATTAATCAGCCTTTCCAGTTATTCGCCCCCGCTTTACTTCTTTCGCTGAAAATCCTGGAAACGGAGCTTTAGCGAAGTGAAGATTTTTAGTCCGCGATAGCCGTAGGGCCGTTGTTTTGTCGGAGTCTGAGCGTTAGCGAAGGTGGAGACAAAATAAAAGGCCATCCGACACGGCGTCAAGTCATTTGGAGCCTATGTTCCGACCCCTTGTTGGGTCGGGACGAGGTGACGAGGACGAATCGGGGCCGCCGGAGGCATAAGTGGTCGCGTTAAGTTTTTGCTGCTTGCTTGGGCTGGGATGCCCAAAACAAGCTTTCGCAAAAATAGCGACTCCCCGATCTCTTCATTACAGAGATGATTAAGCTATATAGCTTACGTATAAAAACCATATATTAATTATATGGTTTTCGGTGTTTTTGAGGATCTCTATTTTTTAAGGATCTTCCATTGTTAAAAAATAGTAAAAAATCGTCATATTTTAAGCTTTACAGTCTTTTCCATTGAAAACCTATACCTATCTATGGTTTTGTTCTAAAAACCTCTTAGAAGTGTTTTAATTTCGTTTTATGATTTTATATCCTTCAGACATAAAAAAATCTTTTATAAAACAACAACAACATTTTTCTCTTGTTTGTTGTTTTATTACTTTAACAACACTTTAATACTTTAGACCCCTCTGTAAGGTGCATTAAATAAGGCTTTTTTAGTTCTAAAGACGAGTTATTTAATGGTTAAAGCGAGTTATTTAATGGTTAAGTACGAGTTATTTAATGGTTAAAGCGAGTTATTTAATGGTTAAGTACGAGTTATTTAATGGTTAAAGCGAGTTTTTTAATGGTGTCGTTAAAGTCGAGATTTACTGCTGTTTTTAGCTTATTTTCGATGATTTCTACTTAAATATCACTTTTTTAATGGTCTAAAGACGAGTTATTTAATGGTAAGGTGATAGTTGAGTAAAAAACAGTATATTATATATTATAATCAATGACTTGTTACTAATAATATATTGTTATGTTAAGGCTTAAAAGCGAGAAGTTTAATGCTTTTTGTTCTAAAGACGAGTTATTTAATGGTTAGTGATACTTATAATTTTTAACTTAAATGCGAGAAAAGTTTTGACAGCTCGCATTTAAGAAATATACTCTTAGTTAATTATTACTACTATTTTACTTTTTTTAGGATGAAAAACTTTAAAGAGTTAGTTGTTAAAGCTAATGAACTTATAGAAATGCCTGTTGATTTCAACCTTATGCAACTAAAACTGTTTGCAAAGGTTGTTGTATCTATGAGGGATAATCCAGCGGAAGAGTTCTACACTTTTGCTATCAAAAATTTGTTAAATGATTTTGACTTAACAGAGACAAATTATACACAATTAAAACAAGCGACCAAAGGACTTATAAGACCTGTTGTTATAAAAGCGGAGGGTGGAGCTGAACAGCAAAAAGCCTTTTTTACTGATGTGAATTACAGTGATAAAGGAGTTATTTCATTCAAAATTCACCCTGACCTAAAGCCCCTTATCCTAGATCTGGAAAAAAATTATACAAAGTATTATTTTTCAAATATTGCTCGGTTAAAGAGTGCTTATGCTATTAGGTTTTATGAGCTTCTGAAACAGTATCAGTACAGAGGGGAAAGGGTACTATCTATTCAAGAAATAAGGTTGATTTTGAAAATTGAAGGTACTAAGTACAGTAAAATTAATGACTTAAAAAGGTTTGTGATTTTAGTATCTCAAAAGGAACTTAAAGAAAAGACAGATATTTATTTTGAGTTTGAGGCAATTAAGGAAGGTAGAAAAATTGTAGCTTTTAGGTTTCTAATTTACAAAAACACCAGGAATACTGGCTTTATAGAAAATGGTAGAACTGAAACTTTGGAAAGTGATGTAAAAAGTGACTTAACAAATGAACAAGAGAAGCTATTATCTAAGCTGATTGATGAATATAAAATCAGTGACAAAATAGCAAAGGGGCTTATTGAAGGTGTTAGTGTTGAGCAGGTAGAAAAAAATATTGCTTATTCAGAAAATGAATACAAGAAAGGGAAGGTGAGTAAAAATTTTAGTGGTTACCTGGTGAATGCTATTAAAAATAACTATGCAAGCCGTATCTCATTATTTGAAGAAGATGAAAAAAAGAAAGCTGTTGATGATAAAAGGAAGAAAGCCGTTAAGGAAAATAAAGCAAAATTAAAAGATAAGCTTTCTAAGAGTTTCAGCAAAGAGCAAAAAGAAAATTTCATTAATTCGCTGGATGATGAAGCTAAACAAAAGCTTCTTGAAGACATTTTAGAGGAAGTGAAAAGTGATGGTTTTGCTGTTACTCACATCAAGAAAAAAGGCTTATTATCGCCTTCAGCTTCATTACCGATTATTACTAGAATTGATGATTTTTCAGGTAAAAAAGAAGCGTACATCAAGGAAAAAATGGAAGAATCTGGGTTTTAAATTATATGGTAATCATATAAAAACAAGTTGATAATTATATAAAAGTTATATAATTGCTATATACAAACTAAATATTTTTTAAACAAGGGAAAAATGTCAGAAGAACAAAAAAGAATACTAGAGCAACAGCTTTGGAACATTGCCAATGCTCTTAGGGGAAAAATGGATGCGGATGAATTCCGTGATTACATTTTAGGTTTTATATTCTACAAATACCTTTCTGAAAGAATGTTTTTGTATGCGACAGAACCAAACAAAGCCGGAAAAATTTACTTTTCTTAGCCCAGTTATAGCTGAAAACTTGAACATCGAGTGTAAGCAAAAATGGGTAGTGGGTTAAACCTGTGTTTAGCATGAGAGCAATAGAATAAGAAAGTGATTTATTGCATAATTCCCTCATGAAATATTATCAAGAAATCACCTGCCCTAACTGTACTAATTCCAACCTGATGAAATCAGGTAGTAGCGATCGTGGTGTGCAGCGATATCGTTGCCAGACCACAGCTTGCTCAACCAACACCTTCATGTTGGAATATTGTTATAACTCGATGTTCAAGTTTTTCCATCCCATTGCCATCAAACTCTTACCTTCACCCGGCAGAACAATACTTTAATGGAGGTAACTAGCAGCAATAATACTATCGTTTGTCCATTAACATACCCGCCGGAGCCTTTGTGTTTCTGCTTGTAAACCTTATAAATACGTTTTGTAGCCTTAGATCGTGCTCGGTCTGATTCATCAAAGGCCAACACACCTTCAGTAATGCCATAACGTTTTAAAATTAAGACCACACTCACCCGTAGCAACCAGTCCCAGGGTATACTTGCTTACGAAACACCCAGGATAATGCGGCTACTTTGCAATCTCCAAGGCTTGCTCGCTCAAACTTAGCCCAGCAAACAGAGTTCATTAGCAGTATGCCCGTTAAACAAGTGCCCAACCAAGCGGCTTGAATCCGTGTCAAAGCGGCTCCGGGTTTTAGCTGATTGAGCGCATCATTTAAATCGTCAATATAGCTTTGGATAAAGGTGGCTGGGGCATTCATTAACATGGGCTTACACCGATAAAATTACAACAACCTCAGAATACCTGATTTTACCTTCTCAATATCAAAAACTTGAACATCGAGTATAAAGCATGTGAATTTGGAACCAAAGAACACGTTGTCGAAATGGCTATCAATAGTAGTGGCACTCGAGACACGGCTAGGGTTCTTAAAATCAATAAAAATACGGTGACTCGTACTTTAAAAAACAAAGAAAACAGTCTTGTTCAAGTGAACCCTCTTTTTCAGACCTTTGATCAAGGGAAACCATTGGAAGTCAGACTAGAACAGGTCTGCTGTGATGAAGCCGAAATGGATGAACAGTGGTCTTTTGTAGGAAATAAAAGCAATCAACGCTGGCTATGGCATGCTGTTGATCATAAAACCAACACGGTACTCGCTTATGTTTTTGGCAAGCGTAAGGACATTGTTTTCAAAGAATTAAAAGCGTTACTTTTGCCTTTAAATATCAGTCGTTATTACACCGATGACTGGGGCGCTTATGAACGTCATCTCGATGCTGAGAAACATGAAATAGGTAAGAAAAACACCCAAAAAATTGAACGTAAAAACTTGAATTTTAGAGCATGGATAAAACGATTAACTCGTCGAACAATCTGCTTCTCTAAGTTAGAGAAAATGCATGATATTGTGATTGGTCTGTTAATAAATAAGGTGGAATTTGGCAGGGATATTCATGCAAAAACACAGATTTAACCCACTACCCAAAAATGGTACAATTTTTAGTTGAGCATGTAAACCTACTTTGGGTGAAATTCAATCCTTCCATCACTGCGTTCAGAAAGCATGAAATCAAGCGTATCCCAGCGACTATCAACAGCTCGGTATGAATAGGTCCACTGACCCTTCACTTTGATATACGTTTCATCCATGCGCCACGATTTATTGGTTTCTCGTTTCTGAGATTTAGCTTTTACAGCAATGGCAGGAGAATAACGGATAACCCAACGATTGAGCGTAGCATGATCCACCTCAACACCTCTTTCTTCCATAATTTCTTCAAGGTCGCGATACGAAACGCCATACCTGACATAAAAGAAAACAGCATAAAGAATGACATCTTGCAGATAACGTAGGAAAGGGGGATTTATGCGACATAACCATTTTAATGATGGGCTGAGAAGTCTTTTATCCTGCATGGCGTTTTATCCATTTGCCCCATAAAAACAGGATACAGTTGATTTTTTACACAAACATTCGTTTTTTGCGACAGAGCCACATTTGGTCCCTTTATGGGATTAGACCCAAATTAGGCTTAAAATACAGTGAAAGTGAAGGTTCAATAATTAATGAGGTAAAAGATGAATAATTCAGCATTGGGAGGATTGTAACAATGGGACATACGCAAGCTAAATTCTGGAAGTGTGCATTACAGGTTAATCCAGCGAGTTATATTTCATATCGTGGGCAGGAACAGCAGCTATCAGAAACAGACTATAATCAACAAATGCTTGAAGTCTGTTTACAGGAGAATATCAAGGTTCTTGGTATTGC
The DNA here is from genome assembly GCF_019721995.1 of Bathymodiolus japonicus methanotrophic gill symbiont. Classification (GTDB taxonomy): domain Bacteria; phylum Pseudomonadota; class Gammaproteobacteria; order Methylococcales; family Methylomonadaceae; genus Methyloprofundus. Next base: position 9,887 of record NZ_BLYC01000042.1, read on the forward strand.
TAATCACGGTAATATTGATGGTGTAGATGCTATTCGTGATTTGATGAATAAAAATGACATTCTGGTATTCCCTGGGTTTGAAATTACTTCTAGTGAAAAAATTCATTTTGTTTGTTTATTTTCTGAAGAGGCCACTTCTCAAGAACTAGATCGTTATCTTGGTCATCTTCACTTGGTAGATCCTGAGGAGGGTGTTAAGCCTTCTAGGTTAAGTGCTGAACATTTAATTGCAAAGGTTAATGAAATAGGTGGTTTTATTTATGCTGCCCATTGCACTTTAGAAAATGGTTTGCTAAAAAAAAGATTAAACAATATATGGGTACTTTCAGGTTTAAAAGCCGCTCAAATACCTGGTTCTATTGAAGACCTTAAAAATGTTGAAGATGGATTCTATCGAAAAGTTATTCGTAATAAAGAGGTCGCATATAAGCGAGAATTACCAATAGCTATTATTAATGCCAAGGATATAGAAACGCCAGAAACTTTAAAAGATCTAAGAGCCTCTTGTCTTATCAAGATGACTGAGCCAAGTTTTAAATCATTTAAGTTAGCTTTTCAGGATACTGAATCTCGAGTGAGATTAAATAGTGACGTGGAAGAAAAATATTATTCTCAGATTAAATCCTTGAAGGTAACGGGTGGTTATCTGGATGGTCTTGATATTAAATTTTCTGAGCACCTGAATGCGGTAATCGGTGGTCGTGGAACGGGTAAATCTACCTTGCTGGAATGTATTCGTTATGTTCTTGAATTGAAGCCTATTGGTATTGTTTCTCAGAAACAACATGAGGACATTATCAAAGAGAATTTGGGGAAATCTAAAGCTAGCGTTGAGCTAACTATCCGATCATCAACGATGAATGGTAAGAAGTTCACTATTGCACGGCGATACGGAGAAAGTTGCAGTGTAATAAAGGATGAAAATGATGATATTTCATCCTTTACACCTGCTGACTTGATGCCAGAGATTGAGCTATATGGACAAAATGAAATTTATGAAATTGCCCAGAATTCAGTCTCGCAAAGAAAATTACTAGCTCGATTTCTTGAGGCGAGACCAACTGATAATGAAGGAAAAATAAAAGAAACCCTAAAGCTACTGTCTGAAAACAGATTGAAACTTGAAAGTGCATTAAAAAATATAGCTTCTACTGAGGATGAATTATCTCGCTTACCAAAGCTAGAAGAGCAAGTTAATCAGTTTAAATCTCTTGGACTTGAGGATAAGCTGAAAGTTATTCCTTTTTTAGAAACAGAAAAGCGATTGCTTAAGCGTACTTCAGAAGAGGAAATATATCGTCTTGAACAGGCTTTTTTAGCTATTCAGGATGTTTTACCTGACACCGTTTTTTTAAGTGATAAAACACTGGATAACCTTCCTCATTCTGATGTTTTGAAAAATATCAGAACGGAACTTGATAAGTTGAAAGTTGATACAGAGGATATTGTGATCCAGTGGAAAAAAGCGTTTAACGTGTCAAAAACAACTATCAATTCTTCAATCAATGAGTTAAATATTGGTATCAAAGAAGAAGAAGAGAAATTGGAGAAAACTTATAAAGAGTTTCCGTCTAGTGAAGGTAAGAGTGGTAGAGAAATTGGATTGGAATCTCAGCATTTATTGAAAGAGGTTGAGAGAATCAAGCAGAAGCAGGCCTTAGCGACTACGCAGAAGGCGGTTGTAGACGAGCTGGAGCTAAAACGCAAAAAGTTATTAACTGAGTTGTCTGAATACCAGGTTGCGCGATCTTCACACTTTGAGCGTTCACTCAAGAAACTAAATAAAAAGCTGAAAGGCAAGTTAAAACTTACCGTTAAGCCTGAAGCTGACAGAACACCCATTGTAGATTTTTTGATGAAGTGTAATTTAGATTCGGTGGGTGAAAAGCGCTTAGATTGGATAAAATATCAGGATGATTTTTCTACTGTAAAACTTGCAGAGTTGATTCGATCAGGAACAGAGGCTTTAGTTGGGTGTGGCTGGGAGATTACGGAAACCGTTGCAAATGCATTGGTTAAATTGAGCCAATCTCATATTTTGCAGTTAGAAGTGGTGGGATTGCCTGATGTCATTAGTATTGAGCTAAATGTTGCCCATGAGGGTGAGGAAAACTTTAGGATTTTGGATAAGTTATCAACTGGTCAACAGTGTACTGCTATTTTACACCTTTTATTACTTCAGAATGTAGATCCGTTAATTATGGATCAACCAGAAGACAATCTGGATAATGCTTTTATTGCTGATAGAATTGTTGCTGAGTTGCGTATGGCTAAGATTAGCCGTCAATTTATATTTGCAACACATAATGCCAATATACCTGTTTTTGGAGATGCTGAGTGGATTGGTGTTTTTGATTCGTTTGAAGGACAGGGAAGTATGCCTAATGAGTCACAAGGGGCAATTGATGTGCCTAAGGTTCGTGATAAGGCGGCAAGTATTTTGGAAGGTGGAAAAACGGCTTTTAATCAACGTAAAGTTAAATATGGATATTGAGGTGTTGTATGCTTAAAACTGAATTGTTGGAGATTATTGCAAACGGTGAAAATTCGGGGGTCGAATTTAAGCGCGATGATATTCGACCAGAACAATTAGCTAAAGAAATTGTTGCCCTAGTTAATTTTCAGGGTGGTCAGATAATTCTTGGTGTGGAGGATGATGGTACTATTTCAGGTTTACGTAGACCTAATGCTGAAGAGTGGGTGATGAATGTTGTACGCGATAAAATTCATCCTCAAATATTGCCATTCTATGAGAAAATTAAAATAGATGATGGTGTTTTTGTTGCAATTATTACTTTCCCTTTAGGTATTTCTAAACCTTATGTTTTGAGAGATCGCCAGGAAGAAAAAGTATTTATTCGTATTGGTTCTACCTCTCAATTAGCGACACGAGAACAACAGATGCGTTTGTTTGAATTAGGTGGAATGCTGCATACAGAGGTGCTGCCTGTCGCAAGGACTAATTCTGATTGCCTTGATAGATCTCGTTTGGAGAACTATCTGAGCGATATTTTGCAAGACCCTGATATTCCTAAAGCGGATGATGACTGGGAAATAAGGTTGGCTGGCTTAGGCTTTTTGAATGAGCCTAATGGTTTATGCTCCGTTGCTGGTTTGCTTCTTTTTGGGAAAAACCCAAGACAATACCTTAAACAGGCTGGCTTACGAGTCTTTGCTTTTGATGGTGAAGATAAGGAATATAAGGCTAATTTGGATTTAATTATTGACGCACCGTTGGTTGGCCGATGGGATGTAACCGAGTCTGTAAAACAATTAATTGATAATGGCCTTATTGAAAACTTTATTGAGCAGGTTAAGCCCTTTATTACACAGGAAGTGGATGAAATTGATGAGGATTTTAGAAGGGAACTTGAGTGGTTTTATCCATCTGGTGCTGTTAGAGAAGCCCTTATTAATGCATTAGCACATAGAGATTGGACGCGTTTTGTGGATATTGAAGTGGGTATTTATTCTGATCGGTTAGAAGTTATTAGTCCTGGTGCTCTACAAAACTCAATGACGGTTGATAAAATGGTGTTGGGACAAAGATCACCTAGAAACCCCATTATTATGGAGGTATTGCGGGATTATGGGTATGTAGATGCCAGAGGAATGGGGGTAAGAACTAAAATGATCCCACTAATGAGGAAATTTAATCATTGTGATCCTGTATTTGAATTGACGGATGATTATTTAAAAACAATTTTATTTAGAAAAGTGGCTGATGCTGAATAACATAGAGGGGTTCTGTCGCAATAATCATCAAAAGCACAGACCTCCTGGTCTTCAGGCATAACTATCCTGCTAAAGCCATAAACTGCTTATAAGCAGTAATATTTTCCTCAGACAATTTCCCCTTTCGGATGATATGTGCCGTGCCGTTTCAATTCCATCAATTGTTGCTTGGGCGGAGTGAAACGCTTTAAAGCCCATCATCGGTTTTGTTATTTTTTTGATAAAGCGATGATCCTGTTCGATGATGTTATTCAAATATTCAAATATTTAACTTGTAATATGTCAATCATAGTGGCAAACCCAGCGAGGATTAACAAGAGGTTAATATTGGCTAATCCTGCATAGTTAGCGCCACTTTTATCCATAACGACCTTATCAGGAAAGCCATTATTGTTAATCGTTTGTTTGAAAAATTCGGTTGCAGCCTCTTCATCACGGTACTCAGAAAGCATGAAATCAAGCGTATCCCCGTGACTATCAACAGCTCGGTATAAATAGGCCCACTGACCCTTCACTTTGATATACGTTTAATCCATGCGCCACGATTTATTGGTTTCTCGTTTCTGAGATTTAGTTTTTACAGCAATGGCAGGAGAATAACGGATAACCCAACGATTGAGCGTAGCATGATCCACTCCAACACCTCTTTCTTCCATAATTTCTTCAAGGTCGCGATACGAAACGCCATACCTCCCATAAAAGAAAACAGCATAAAGAATGAAATCTTTCGCTTAAAATCAGGGAAACGGAGCCTAAGCGGAGTGATGATTTTTAGTCCCTGGTAGGCGACAGGGCAATTCGCTGATCCGAAGTGCGCTAGTAGCGCGCGAGGGAGGCAAGAATTGCATTCCGAATAGCCGTCCAGCCATTTGATGTAGACTTAACTGAGCAGAGTTTTGTGCGTAGTTGAGACGGACGCAGGGCGACCAGGGCATCTCCCATTCGCTGCGTAGGCGAATGAATGTTGGTGACAGGAGTCCCAGAATTTCGTGAGGCAGCATGGCGCGCCTGTGGGAAGTGAGCGCCTTTGAAGCTGAGCATGTGATCCACCTTTTATTGAAATTTAGTATTATGATAGCAGATAACGTTGGGAAGGGGTATTTATGCGACAGAACCAAATAATTTGATAAAAACCTAGGAGCAATACATGTATTATTAATATACTAAAAACGGTCTTTTTATACATTAAATGAATGTCTAAAGAGAATCTAAATAATACTCTCCTATTATGAAAACTCTTTTTTGATTAACTGATTAACAGCTAAACGAATAACGCCAACTCTTGTTAATCCTAGTGTGTCTTGTAATTTATCTAACTGCTCTGATTCAAATTGATTCCAACGAATTGTCATAGATAACGCAGTTTTATTTGCCCTAGGATTTTTTTCATCGATGAGTTGCTGTGCTTTAGCTTCTCTTTCTTTTCTACGTTGTTCTTTTTTTAACAACTCTTCTTGTGATAAACCTCCTTTTGCCGTAAAGCTTTTAGCTGTTACCACTTTCGTTAATTCTTCTTGTGTTTCAAGCGGTTTTCCTGCCAGCGCACTTGCTTTTTTTACAGCCATTATTAAACTCCAATTTCTTTTAATAAATTAATAATTTCTTTCTGAGCTTTTTTATTAGATTTTGTTTTTGCTTTTAACTCTGTAACCCCTAATCCTTCTGACGCAGATAAATGATAAATACTGCGTTCACAGATAAATGTTTCTAAAATTTTAATTTGAGGAAATTCGCTTAAAAAATCCTTAGCCTCATCAACCTCTTTAACTCGCGGGTTTGTTGGACTCATAGATATCACCGCGTAAACATTTAATTCAGGATTTACAATTAAAGCCTCTTCAATAATTGGTTGAAGCGAAAATAGATTGTTGAGATCAAACTGTGTCGGCTTCAAGGGCACAAGAAAAACATCTGCTGTAATTAGGCCATGTCTTAGGTTTTTCTGATCAACACCCGCCGCATCTAAAAAAACATACTCATAGCGCCTACTTAAATCTCTAATCGCACCTGATAAATCACCTGACTGCTTTTGAACACTGTAAATTTCTTTTACATCATTTGAAAGTTTTTGCGAGCGCTCATCATTCCACATTGTGGAAGATTTTTGTAAATCAGCATCAATGATCATTACATCTTTATTTTGACTGGCTAAAAGCGCAGCAAGGTTAACAGTTAATGTGGTCTTACCAGTTCCACCTTTATTTCCACCTATATAGATTTTTGGCATTCTACAATCCTTTTTAATGTCTTTTTTATGTTAAAAAGATATTTTTTATATATCTTTTTAACTATTAATTAGAGTATAACGTATTTTTGGTTCTGTCGCCATGCCTGACATAAAAGAAAAGGTAGTGGGTTAAATCTGTGTTTTTGCATGAATATCCCTGCCAAATTCCACCTTATTTATTAACAGACCAATCACAATATCATGCATTTTCTCTAACTTAGAGAAGCAGATTGTTCGACGAGTTAATCGTTTTATCCATGCTCTAAAATTCAAGTTTTTACGTTCAATTTTTTGGGTGTTTTTCTTACCTATTTCATGTTTCTCAGCATCGAGATGACGTTCATAAGCGCCCCAGTCATCGGTGTAATAACGACTGATATTTAAAGGCAAAAGTAACGCTTTTAATTCTTTGAAAACAATGTCCTTACGCTTGCCAAAAACATAAGCGAGTACCGTGTTGGTTTTATGATCAACAGCATGCCATAGCCAGCGTTGATTGCTTTTATTTCCTACAAAAGACCACTGTTCATCCATTTCGGCTTCATCACAGCAGACCTGTTCTAGTCTGACTTCCAATGGTTTCCCTTGATCAAAGGTCTGAAAAAGAGGGTTCACTTGAACAAGACTGTTTTCTTTGTTTTTTAAAGTACGAGTCACCGTATTTTTATTGATTTTAAGAACCCTAGCCGTGTCTCGAGTGCCACTACTATTGATAGCCATTTCGACAACGTGTTCTTTGGTTCCAAATTCACATGCTTTATAACAATATTCCAACATGAAGGTGTTGGTTGAGCAAGCTGTGGTCTGGCAACGATATCGCTGCACACCACGATCGCTACTACCTGATTTCATCAGGTTGGAATTAGTACAGTTAGGGCAGGTGATTTCTTGATAATATTTCATGAGGGAATTATGCAATAAATCACTTTCTTATTCTATTGCTCTCATGCTAAACACAGGTTTAACCCACTACCAAAGAAAACAGCATAAAGAATGACATCTTTTTGAAAGTGAGTGCCTTTGAAGCTGAGCATATGATCCGAAAGGGGAAATTGCCTGAGGAAAATATGCCTGCTTATAAGCAGTTTATGGCTTTAGCAGGATAGTTATGCCTGAAGACCAGGAGGTCTGCGCTTTTGATGATTATTGCGACAGAACCCCTTATTTCTTACATACAGAATAGCCTACATAACATTAGTAAAACATCTAGTACCTCTGGAGAGGAATCCCTGTCTTTATTTTCTTGGGCGTAGAGAAGACCTCTACTTTTCTCTTCTTCAGCGTCGGTATTTCTTATGACGACAACGTTACAAGCTTCCTCATCTCTATTTTCATTCTTCTCTACCTGATTATTTATATCTTCTTGAGATATGTTTTGATAGTCATAGATGTGGATGGCTGTGTAATCATCGCAGTTATACGCCCATGCGTATCCCTCACCAAATCCATAAGTAATAGCCTGAGGATTAGACGCTTGTATGTTAAGTGATAATGTACCTAAAAGGATGCCAATAGTTAAATTTTTCATGGTTTCTCCTCCTATCATCCACTGAAAATCAGGGGCACGGAGCTTAGCGAAGTATTGAAATTTAGGGTTCTGTCGCAATAATTATCAAAAGCACAGACCTCCTGGTCTTCAGGCATAACTATCCTGCTAAAGCCATAAACTGCTTATAAGCAGGAATATTTTCCTCAGACAATTGCCCCTTTCGGATGATATGTGCCGTTTCAATTCCATCAATTGTTGCTTGGGCGGAGTGAAACGCTTTAAAGCCCATCATCGGTTTTGTTATTTTTTTGATAAAGCGATGATCCTGTTCGATGATGTTATTCAAATATTTAACTTGTAATATGTCAATCATAGTGGCAAACCCAGCGAGGATTAACAAGAGGTTAATATTGGCTAATCCTGCATAGTTAGCGCCACTTTTATCCATAACGACCTTATCAGGAAAGCCATTATTGTTAATCGTTTGTTTGAAAAATTCGGTTGCAGCCTCTTCATCACGGTGCTCAGAAAGCATGAAATCAAGCGTATCCCCGTGACTATCAACAGCTCGGTATAAATAGGTCCACTGACCCTTCACTTTGATATACGTTTCATCCATGCGCCACGATTTATTGGTTTCTCGTTTCTGAGATTTAGCTTTTACAGCAATGGCAGGAGAATAACGGATAACCCAACGATTGAGCGTAGCATGATCCACTTCAACACCTCTTTCTTCCATAATTTCTTCAAGGTCGCGATACGAAATGCCATACCTGACATAAAAGAAAAGAGCATAAAGAATGACATCTTTTTGAAAGTGAGTGCCTTTGAAGCTGAGCATGTGATCCACCTTTTATTGAAATTGATAATTATGATAGCAGATAACGTCGGGAAGGGAGATTTATGCGACAGAGCCAATTAATGAGCGTTCGAATTCTGCAAGTGAGCCAAATATATTAAAAACAAGTTTGCCTGTGCTTGTAGTCGTGTCTATTAATTCAGTTAATGAAGTGAAACCGATTCCTTTATTTTCAAGATCATTTATAACTTCAAGTAAGTGTTGTAATGATCTTCCTAACCTGTCTAGTTTCCAGACAACCAGCGTATCAGCTTTCCTTAAAGACTTTAAACATTGTTCAAGTTCGGGTCTGTCTTTTTTACTTCCTGACGCTTTTTCCTTATAAATTATTTCGCAACCAGCTGCATTAAGCGCGTCTATTTGTAGTGATGTATCTTGAGAAGATGTTGAAACTCGAGCGTAACCTATTTTCATCTGTTTACTTTTTTAACATGGGTTTTATTAACTATAGCATGAGATAAGTTTTTTAACAGCCTTTTTTAACATTATTAACTATAAATAAGGTCTTGTTAATGGTGATTAGCTGTGTTTATGGCGATGTTAAAAATACACTTGTTTTTTTTACTCCCTCTATCAGTGCATCTGCCCCCTCCCCTCTAGTGAGTGTCGAATTGTTAGGACTGCCAAGGGGATGCGTAGTTAAAGAATGAATAAACTAGGTGCGGTGACAAATGGTACGTATCAACAGCGAAGAGTATTGTTGAATGATAAAAGGAAATAAATAGTCTTATGGAATTGAAACGGCACATATGATCCGAAAGGGGCAATTGTCTGAGGAAATATTACTGCTTATAAGCAGTTTATGGCTTTAGCGGGGTAGTTATTCTTAAAGACTAAGAGGCCTGAGCTTTTGATAATTAGTGCGACAGAACTCTAAAAATCATCACTTCGCTTTGGCTCCTTTTCACTGATTTTCAGCGTGTGTTTTCATCCATTCACTTGCTAGATTCTGTGCCTTTTCTATTTATGAGACAGTCATTAGCTTTGTAACAATATCTCTATTTTTATGCGCTGATTTAACCCCACTAGATACCGCAATTAATCGTTTTACCGGCAAATTTGAGCGCAAACTAAAGACCGCTTTTTATTATCAGGGCGAATTGTATGAGAATTTTTCAGTCCGAGATACTAAAGTAAGGCGGATGTTATCAGGACAATACCCTGATGCAGGTGCGCTAGATACAGTAGTGACTTTATTAAAAGGCGATCATTACTTTCTTTGTGTTAGTTTGGGTGCTAGTTTTGGTGTGCAAAAAAATCATTATAAATCCGTACTTACAGTGTTCGATTTTGATGGTTATTTACAAAATAATTATGCTTAAGTGTTTTATGGAACTATGTATAATGGTCTTGTCGAGTCAATTAGTCTTCATGTCTCGATAAATGTAAAAGAGTAAGAATAGTGAAGATTTGTGTGAAAAAGAGAGTCATACGCTGAAAATCAGGGAAACGTAGCCTAAGCGAAGTGATGATTTTTAGTCCGCGATAGCCGTAGGGCCGTTGTTTTGTCGGAGTCTGAGCGTTAGCGAAGGTGGAGACAAAATAAAAGGCCATCCGACACGGCGTCAAGTCATTTGGAGCCTATGTTCCGACCCCTTGTTGGGTCGGGACGAGGTGACGAGGACGAATCGGGGCCGCCGGAGGCATAAGTGGTCGCGTTAAGTTTTTGCCGCTTGCTTGGGCTGGGATGCCCAAAACAAGCTTTCGCAAAAATAGCGACTCCCCGAAAAAATTATTTTTAAGTGCACTTGTGAACCCCCTTTGCAGTCTATTGATAATAAAGGGTTATTAGCGGCGAGCTGTTAGAAAGTAGCCCTGTTTATGAAGGGATTAAGACCTTACTCTGTCTATCAGTTAGAAAGTGCCCTGTTTATGCAGGGATTAGCCCTAGTCAACTCTAGTGTTAGAAAGTAGCCCTGTTTATGAAGGGATTAAGACCTAGTACAGATCCACTCCTACTGTTAGCACTTCTTCCGTTAGAAAGTAGCCCTGTTTATGAAGGGATTAAGACAAACGTTAGTACAGTTCTCCAATTACATTCGTTAGAAAGTAGCCCTGTTTATGAAGGGATTAAGACCCTTTAAATTGGAGTAATCTGTCTCTTCAGTATGGTTAGAAAGTAGCCCTGTTTATGAAGGGATTAAGACCAGTCAACACACTCAATACAATCAACGCAATCAGTTAGAAGGTTCTGTCGCATAAATACCCCTTCCCGACGTTATCTGCTATCATAATTCTCAATTTCAATAAAAGGTAGATCATATGCTCAGCTTCAAAGGCACTCACTTCCCAAAGATGTCATTCTTTATGCTGTTTTCTTTTATGTCAGGTATGGCGTTTCGTATCGCGACCTTGAAGAAATTATGGAAGAAAGAGGTGTTGAAGTGGATCATGCTACGCTCAATCGTTGGGTTATCCGTTATTCTCCTGCCATTGCTGTAAAAGCTAAATCTCAGAAACGAGAAACCAATAAATCGTGGCGCATGGATGAAACGTATATCAAAGTGAAGGCTCAGTGGATCTATTTATACCGAGCTGTTGATAGTCGCGGGGATACGCTTGATTTCATGCTTTCTGAGCACCGTGATGAAGAGGCTGCAACCGCATTTTTCAAACAAACGATTAACAATAATGGCTTTCCTGATAAGGTCGTTATGGATAAAAGTGGCGCTAACTATGCAGGATTAGCCAATATTAACCTCTTGTTAATCCTCGCTGGGTTTGCCACTATGATTGACATATTACAAGTTAAATATTTGAATAACATCATCGAACAGGATCATCGCTTTATCAAAAAAATAACAAAACCGATGATGGGCTTTAAAGCGTTTCACTCCGCCCAAGCAACAATTGATGGAATTGAAACGGCACATATCATCCGAAAGGGGCAATTGTCTGAGGAAAATATTCCTGCTTATAAGCAGTTTATGGCTTTAGCAGGATAGTTATGCCTGAAGACTAGGAGGCCTGAGCTTTTGATAATTATTGCGACAGAACCACCATTTTTAATATAAAAAAATCAGAAAATAGACCCGATCAATGTAAGTATATACAGGGAAATTTAAATAATGAGCAAAAAGAAGGCAAAAGAAAAAGCCTATAATAAATACCTGCGTAAATTAAAAGAAGAGAAAGATAGGCAGGAACGTATCATTGTTGAAAAACAATTTATTGCAGAAAAAACAAAGCAATATCAAGAAAGAAATAAAAAGCATAACCAACAAAAAGAAAGAGAAGAGAAAAAAACCTCAAAAGAGTCTATCAAAAAAGAACGCATTAACCAGATCAGTACCCCATATGTTAATCGAATTGTAAGTCGCTTAGGGGATAATAAACAATTAGCAAAAGACTTTATTTTAGAAGAACTAGATGCAGCGTTTGTAGGGAATAGCGATTCAAAATCTTTTGTTATTAACTCTGGATTTGAAAAATCTGAGTATTTAGGTTCAATTAGTAGGGAAATTAAAGCCGTAGAGGATGGGCCTCAATTGGTAATGAACCAAATAAGGATTGAGCTTGCTACAAAGCATGGAATATCATATTGCAGTAAAGTGTTACTTTCAATAGTTGATAGGACTATGCAAATATATGCATTGGGGAAATATAAAAATATTGAAAACAACACCAGCTTAATTGGTGAAAATTTATCCCTAGATAAGAATGTGGAAGACCTTAAGGAACTCTTACAAAGCTATAGTGATATGTTACATAAGCCAAAATTATTTGGAACTGATAGTTTAAGTACTCAATTTTTAAGTGTAGCCCGAACAATTGATAAGCCATCGAAAGAGCTCTCAGATCATATTAAATTTATGACTCTGATATCAATAGCTGGCAAACGAGTAAAAACAGCATTTATTCCAGAAAAAATACTGTCAGTAATTAATACTGACCTTAAAATCGTTTCTACTGTTGATATAAAATACTGGAAAGAAGCACTTCAGGTACTATCAAAAGTAGAAAAAAACCAGAAAATATTCTACAGAGTTATAGAACTTGGACGCCAGGTTGGTGATATTAATAGTGTTTGTGCTATCAATGTAGCACCAGCTATTTACAATGCCTTTTACTTGCTATTTTTAGAATACCCTAATAAGTCAGATATTGAACTTGTAGCTAAGGACCTTAATATTCCTTTTTATGACTGCTCTTTCGTAACTGGTTCAGTATATGGGTCTATATTTGGCTATCAATATAAAGATTGGGTTTTTAAACATACGGGTATTTAATAAATTAATAATTTTATGGAGTCAATAAAATGAAAACATATAAAGTCGTAGCCAAAGATGGACGAACCACAATTATAAGTGCTTACACCTATTCTGATGCATTTCAACAAGCAACAGAATTTTGTGGTGGTGCTTTGCTATATTCCATGAATGAAATATAAAAAAGCTAACCAGACGTTCAGTTGATAGATAGAATCCACATTTATAATCCCCCAGCAAATCCAGACAAGAAATCAAAGCAATCTTATTCCAAATTAGTTACTATTTGTAAAAAATTGGAGTATTAAAATGAGCAGAAAAAGAACGGTCTACAGTGCTGAATTTAAAAGCAAGTTGGTATTAGAAGTTTTAAAGAATGAAAAAACACTGCAAGAAATTGCCAGTGCAAATAACATCACACCTAAGAACCTACAAAACTGGAAAAAAATATTCTTAGACAATGCAGAAATAGCAATGGAGCCCTCCAAAGCCGTTAAAGATTACAAAGAGGATCTATTAGCAGCTCAAGAACAAAATGAGATGCTCACAAAAATCGTAGGAAAAATGACGGTTGAATCGGGGAGTCGCTATTTTTGCGAAAGCTTGTTTTGGGCATCCCAGCCCAAGCAAGCAGCAAAAACTTAACGCGACCACTTATGCCTCCGGCGGCCCCGATTCGTCCTCGTCACCTCGTCCCGACCCAACAAGGGGTCGGAACATAGGCTCCAAATGACTTGACGCCGTGTCGGATGGCCTTTTATTTTGTCTCCACCTTCGCTAACGCTCAGACTCCGACAAAACAACGGCCCTACGGCTATCGCGGACTAAAAATCTTCACTTCGCTAAAGCTCCGTTTCCAGGATTTTCAGCGTACGTATTTGTGTAAACCTGGTTATGAACCTGTTTTTTTTTCTTCGCCCAGGGGGTAAGTAACTTTTTTATCGTATCTGTAATCTTCTATCTTGGGCGCGCCTGATGTTTTTACAATTGAATCCGAGTACTCTAAAAAGGATAACTCACAGTAAATATGGCGCGCCAGCTCTTCGCTAAGGCGTTTTATATCGCTTTTAAGGCGCTTTAACAGCTACCCCCTATCATACATACCCGTTAAAGGTTTTTGTGGGTCTTTAAGGGGCTTACATGCCCCCCAATAAGCGATTGACTAATTTGGGTGTGTGGTATGTGGTTTGTTATAGCTGTTACAGAAAACAAAGATTAAACGGTAAACCATTCCAAAATAAAGGGTTGGCTTATTGCAACAAGCAACAGTATTCTGGGGACTCTTTACCCTAGGGAGGAAGTAACTTTTTAAACTTCATAATAAAACGCTATTTAGTGTACAATATAATATAGATTGTACTATATCTATAATCCTTTTATAATCAAAGACTAGGGTTACTGTCATGTACAACCTATGGATATTTATACGAAATCATTACATTTACAATTTAGGGTTTTATAGTTACTCCTCTTTGGGGGCAATACGCGTATGACTTCATTTCAACTAATTATTAAACGTGAATGAAATCAATTTCTTGCTCAATTAGGATAAATTATCATGGCTAAGGGGAACCATAGATTCCCTTTGGGTTTAATTACTGCAATCCCTTAAACTGTATAATATAACCAATCGCTTGTTCATCAGAGCAATTTGAGTAGACCTTTAATTTAGCAGACTCTCAGCCCTAGGGGAAAGTAACTTTTTTTAGCGTATACTCGATATATGAAGATTCCCTTATTAAGAAAATACAAGGGAATCTGACTCTAATGGGTTGAGCTATCAGCTTTACTTAAAGGCTTATAAAATAAGCCCCTTTAACACTTTTTTTACAGCCATCTGGTTCGATCTGTTATTTATTATATTCTTAGGTAACTCATTTATTATCTCGGAGCTAGTCATTTTTATTGTTCTATTACTCGATGTTCAAGTTTTTTAACTGATTGATTTTATTGATAATTTTACTGACAAAGAAAGCATCAACATCATTGTAAATCAATCACTTATAAAACAAAGCCGGAAAAATTTACTTTTCTTAGCCCAGTTATAGCTGAAAACTTGAACATCGAGTTATAGGATTGTTTTTAAGATTTTGTCAATTTTGACCAGTCTTTGAGAAGTCGAGGCCATTAAAAAAAACAGGCGGCTTTTTGCCTGTTTTCCCGTAGGGTAGGGCATGGATGCCCGTGTTTTAATTGTCTAAAAACAGGGATTGTTTTATTCTTTTAAAACCTTTCAGCTATCCAGTTATCAAGCGCGGTTATAGATTCATCCATCAAGCTATTAAATTGTTCTTGATTTGGTGTTTCATCCTGCCATTCAATTTTAAAAATCAATAGGCTGTCATTCTCCCCGCTGCCTTCATAATAAAAGCTTTCACGGTCGCCTTGTGGAGGGGTAATGTCACCATTGAACCAGTTAGCCACAAAAGCAGGTTTGCTATTATGGTTTATCCCGTTCGGCGTAATTGTAAATTTTTCGTAACTACTCAGCGTGTTTTTTAACTTTAAAATCAAATGGATATATTTTAATTTAACCTTACTTTAGTCATTTTCACCTTTAAAAAGGGGGGGGAATTGGACTAAAATTCAGAGAGATACATTAATTATTATTTTAAATCAATCTGTTATGAGTTTAAATTACGCTGAGTAGTTACTAATTATTTATGGTAAAATTGAAACTATGCTACAACTATATGAAAAAAATAGTCTTTTCATTCGTTTCAAATGCTATTGCCTAAGGGGAATTAAGTAGGGGTTTGCTATAAACATGGCAAAACCACCTAAAATAAACCTCGATACACCAGCATGGTGTATTTCAGCTACTCAATAATTGGGAAACTTCAGTAAATTAACTACCACGCTTTATAAAAAAACCATTAGCCAGCACCCGCCTTGGTGGACAAGGACTTGATGCTGACGCTATCAAACAGGCATTATATCTTACTGTAAACTAACTCATAGTTACCCCTGTTGTGGATTCATCTGTTCCTTAACAACTTGGATAATCTTCTCAGCAGCACTTTGAGTAACAGATTCAACGCGCGGAGTGCTTAATTGCTGGATAATCTCCCCTTGCCTAGATTGTTGCACCTCTCCATAGCTATACAGAGTTGTTAAAACCTGTTCATGCCCTAAATTTTGACTCCATGCTTTGAACTCTTCTGGGGACCGGCACATCTTCTGCCCAAGTGTCACCAGTGTCTTACGAAAACTATGCGGATTAAAATACGGTAAATCAGCCGATTCAAAAGCATTATGAAAAATAGTCCGTATAGGAGAAGTTGTACTCCAATGTTCTCTTTTTAAGCCACATGCTTGAAACATTTTATCATCACCATTAACCACTTTAGTCTTAGGGAATAAAGGATCATCATCCCCCCAAAGCAACTCCTCTCTAAGGTAACGCACCCAATCAGCAATAATTTGCTGAATATCATCCCCAACAGGGAAAAAGAAAGTGGTAAACGTCTTGCTGAATTTAGTATTCACCTCTCGCGCATCCTGAAATACACTATGAGCACTAATATCAACATGCTTTAATTTCATAGATGCAATAGCACTGTCTCGCGCGCCCGTTAAAAGTATGAAAGCTATTAGGCTACGATTACGCCGCTCTATAGCTGAATTATTTGGCATATTCTCAATAACATGCTTAATTTGAGCTACTGTAGAAACGGGCTTTTCCCTCCGTGCGGTTGCAATACGAACGTCTTTTTCGGATAAATTGAAATAGTCGGCATCCGCATACGGAATGCGGGACTTATACCCAGGCTCCCTAGACAGCCATTGGAAAAAAGTTTTAAGATGCCTCAGGGTTGAGTTAAGCGTTGACCTACTTAAGGGCTTACCTGTACGCTGATTAGTTTGCTTGGCAAGATTTCTCTTAAATCCTATCGCCTGGTTAAAATTAAATGTCTTAAAATCCCGATATTTTGTATAAGATTCAAAGCGACTAACCGCTGCAGCTGCCGAATCT
>NZ_BLYC01000043.1 GCF_019721995.1 Bathymodiolus japonicus methanotrophic gill symbiont
GGAGACCATCAATCCCTTATTACCCAACGCGTTATCGGGTGGTCGCCCAAGAACAGTAAGTTTAAGAAACCTGAATTCGTATAATAAGTGCATAACCTCTGAAAGTAACGGATAGCAATACACCAGTTGAATTGGGACAAGACATAGGTGTACAGTAAACAGCTACCAAACAATTTACAGAGGCTACAAATTGAGCTATAAACACCTATGTCCTGAAGAAAGACATTATATAGTAATTGAATTAAAAAATGGGACTTCTCAGAATAAAATTGCAGAATCCCTGGGGCGAAGCCAAAGCAGTATTTCGCGTGAGCTTGGCAGAAACACAGGTCAAAGAGGCTATAGAAATAAGCAGGCCGAGGGTTTTGCTCAGGAACGTCATAAAAACAAGCCTAAAGAAGTTAAATTGACGGATGAAATCAAATGTATTATCAATGCCCACATTGAGGATGATTGGAGAAACCTGAGCAGGTTGCAGGACGATTAAAGGGTAGTGGTAGTGGTAGTGGGTTAAATCTGTTATTTCACTTAAATAATTAGGAGAAGTAAAAGGTTTACATCATAATTCCTCGAATGAAATGTCGCGGATTCAAGCTATAAATGCAACACCCTGTGATTTATTTAAATTCAACCCAGTCATTTCACAAAAAAACTTCCCAGGGTGTTCTGTAGTTTAAGGTTTTTCTTGGGCGATGATTGAGTGCTGTAGCGCTGTCAACTTCCTCTTGAGTCACCGTATCTAAGGGTTCGTTTTTTGGAAAATACTGCCTTAATAAGCCATTATGGTTTTCATTTAAGCCTCTTTGCCATGAATGGTAAGGTTTGGCAAAATAAGTGCTGCAATCGAGTGTCTTTGCAATCGTTTGATGCCCGCAAAATTCACGACCATTATTAAATGTAATCGTGTGTACCTATTGCTTAACAGGCGCGCCATGCTACCTCACGAAATTCCGGGACTCCTGTCGCCATAATTCGTTCACCTACGCAGCGGATGGGAGATGCCCTGAACGCCCTGCGTCCGCAACGACTACGCACAAAAGCCGCTTCGTCATTACTACCTCACTGGCTGGACGGCTATTCGGAATGCAATTCTTGCTCCTCTCGCGTGCTGCTAGCACACGTCGAATCAGCGAATTGCCCTGTCGCCTATCAGGGACTAAAAATCACCACTTCGCTAAGCTACGTTTCCATGATTTTCAGCGTATGAAGGGACAATAAAGATAGTCCCTAAAGACCGGACTTATGCCACTAGCCAAATGATAATATTTTATTCAGTTATGAGTTTATTACAGGGCAAGGGGATACAGCCCCCCGTATTTATTGAAAAGGGGACAGATAAACTGTTTATACAACACAACCTATTTATCTGTCCCCTTCCACCCGCAAACACGGGGGTATCACTACCCAGAGGAGCCAACACATGAGAAGCCAACAACACAACCCGAGGTTGGCTTGACTGAAGAGCAGCTTTCGAGTTATGCCTTTAAGGAGATTTTGGCAGGAGGTGAACTACAGCCTGCGTAGTAAACTCTAAAAATGGAATAGGTAGATGTTAAACCACCTATTCCATCCTCATAAATGTGGAGGCATGAAAAGCGACAGAACTTAGATTAATAAATAAATTAACACTGCAAAGGATATAGAGGAATGAACAAAACAACACCACTGTTGCACCCTGGTGAACGTGGAGAGCTTGAGGGGCTGATGAAACGCTTTGGCGTGGATGCCCGTTATGATGAAATGTTGAACGCACCTGCAATTAAAGGCGTTCCCGGCGTAGAAGGAAATGAATTGAAAGACTTGGTAGCGTACACCAAAGTTATTTGCAGGAACTACAAGCTTAGCAGGACGATTGTTGATGAACAGTTAGAATCTATCATTGAAAGCAATGTTATTAATCCCGTTAGAGATTGGCTTACAGGCATTACACGCACCAAGACAAATAACCCAGTCCATGAACTTGTAGATAACTTGCCAGTGGAAGATAAGGAATGGGTTAAGGTCGCCATGTATAGATGGCTAATACAATGCTGTGCGGCCGCTGATATGGCAAAGCATGAAGGTAAGCATCCAGATGCTATCCCCAAATATGAATGTGTGCTGGTGCTAGGTGGAGATCAAGGACTCCATAAAACTTCATTTATTAAATACCTACTCCCTGCGGAACTTCATAAATACATAAAAGACTCTGTTCGCCTAGATACAAAAGACCGGGATTCTATGCTTAATATTCTTAGGTGCTGGATACCTGAACTTGCAGGCCTAGACCCTGCGTTGAAGAAGAAAGGGCTGCCCGAGTTAAAAGGTTTTTTGGCAAAAGAGGTGGATGAAATAAGATTAACGTACGCTAGGAAACCTACAGTCATACGTAGGCATGTATCGTGTATGACTTCTGTTGAGGGAGAATATCCACCCATCGGGGATGTCGCTAGTTTTTGCGAAAGCTTGTTTTGGGCATCCCAGCCCAAGCAAGCAGCAAAAACTTAACGCGACCACTTATGCCTCCGGCGGCCCCGATTCGTCCTCGTCACCTCGTCCCGACCCAACAAGGGGTCGGAACATAGGCTCCAAATGACTTGACGCCGTGTCGGATGGCCTTTTATTTTGTCTCCACCTTCGCTAACGCTCAGACTCCGACAAAACAACGGCCCTACGGCTATCGCGGACTAAAAATCTTCACTTCGCTATAATAGATACAGATCGACCTTATAGCACCCCAAAGAGTCAAGACAGATTTTTCAACAATCCTTATTCCATATTCCTAAGCCGCTTCATTCTGCTGTTCATTAGCTAAAATACTTTCTCTATATACATTCATTGGTTTTTTATAGTCCAGGGTTTCATGAAACCGTTGATGATTATAAAACTCAATATAGTCATCAACATCTTCTATTAACGCTCTAATTGAACCATATTCATTTAAATAAATACGCTCACATTTTGCACTTCGCCAAAACCGTTCAATACAAATATTATCCGTTGCTCGTCCTTTTCCATCCATAGAAATAGTGATGCCTTTGTTTTTTAGTCGTTGGGTATGAATTTCACTGGTGTATTGACTGCCTTGATCCGTATTAAAAATTTCAGGTGTTCCGTAGAGAGAAAGCGCTTCATCTAATACATCCATAACTAAAAAAGAATCCATTGTGTTTGATATTTTATGGGCGAGCACTGCTTTTGAGTGCCAATCAATAATCGCCGCTAAATAAACCATCCCTTCTTTGGTTTTAATATAGGTTATATCTGTACTCCAAACTTGGTTAGCGTGTGATATATCAAGATCTCTAAGCTTATAAGTATCTTTTTTATGTTCTTTTATGGGGATCGTTGTATTGACTTGTTTTACCGCTAATACGGCTTTCAAGCCCATCTGCTGCCGATAACTCGCCACCGTGTTTAAACTGACTTTAAAACCATCCTTCAAGCAACTGCTGGTGTACTTTAGCCGCACCATAAATAGGGATGTCTTTAAAAATGTGATTAATCTGAGTTTTGATCTCTTCTTTCTTTCGCTGTCAGCCCCGGACTGGCTGATAGTCTCCAGAAGGCGCAGGGAAATTTGCCAATCCGAAGTGCGCGATAGCGCGCGAGGGAGGCTAAAATTTTATCCCGAATAGCCGTAGAGCCATTTGTGGTAGCCATGACTGAGCTGCTTTGTGCTCAGTCTGTGGCGGACGCAGGGCGGCTGGAGCATCTCCTATTCGCTGCGTAGGTGAACGAATTACGGCGACAGGAGTCCCGGAATTTCGTGAGGTAGCATGGCGCGCCTGTTATTCTCTCTTTTTTTGTAATAGAGATTGCTTCTATTTAATCCTAATAATGCACACTGCCGCTGAAAATCATGGAAACGGAGCTTAGCGAAGTGGTGATTTTTAGTCCCTGATAGGCGACAGGGCAATTCGCTGATTCGATGTGTGCTAGCAAGCACGCGAGAGGAGCAAGAATTGCATTCCGAATAGCCGTCCAGCCAGTGAGGTAGTAATGACGAAGCGGCTTTTGTTCGTAGTCGTTGCGGACGCAGGGCGTTCAGGGCATCTCCCATCCGCTGCGTAGGTGAACGAATTATGGCGACAGGAGTCCCGGAATTTCGTGAGGTAGCATGGCGCGCCTGTGTGTTAGAGGTAGAGTGTTAAGCTTGGGCTCAATCAACTGTTTTCTATCAGATGAGTCCAAGCTTTTTAGCTTTTTTTCGAGCCACTCCTTTTCAACCGTCATTTTTCCTACGATTTTTGTGAGCATCTCATTTTGTTCTTGAGCTGCTAATAGATCCTCTTTGTAATCTTTAACGGCTTTGGAGGGCTCCATTGCTATTTCTGCATTGTCTAAGAATATTTTTTTCCAGTTTTGTAGGTTCTTAGGTGTGATGTTATTTGCACTGGCAATTTCTTGCAGTGTTTTTTCATTCTTTAAAACTTCTAATACTCGATGTTCAAGTTTTTTAACTGATTGATTTTATTGATAATTTTACTGACAAAGAAAGCATCAACATCATTGTAAATCAATCACTTATAAAACAAAGCCGGAAAAATTTACTTTTCTTAGCCCAGTTATAGCTGAAAACTTGAACATCGAGTATTAGGGATTCCCAGCGTACACGACAGAGTCATCCAACAAGCCATCACACAAGTTTTACAGCCCCTCATTGATCCTGATTTTTCAGATCATAGTTATTGGCTTTCGTCCCAACCGTTCCGCGCATGATGCTGTCAGGTCAGTGCAGAAAGGGATAAAAGACGGCTACGGCTATGCCGTGGATATTGATTTATCCAAGGTCTTTGACAAAGTCGATCACGACTTATTAATGAACCGGCTCGGCAAGTGGCTGACTGATAAACAACTATTAGGACTGATTGGAAAATATCTGCGTACTGATGTGAGCATCAAGGGAAAGCGAGAGTCAACAGTTTGTGGCGTGCCGCAAGGTGGCTCGCTATCGCCACTTCTCGCTAACATCATGCTGGATGATCTTGATCGTTATTTAGAGCATCAGTGTTCCCATTGAAAGAAGAAGTACCTAAACAAAGCAGCCTATAACCTACCTGAAGGTAGCACCACTCGAATATTTCCATCTTTTTGATTTTAATCACTTATAACAGCAAATAGACACTCTGTAGGCACCGTAAAAAAACAACAAATAATGTAACTACTCAGCGTGTTTTTTAACTTTAAAATCAAATGGATATATTTTAATTTAACCTTACTTTAGTCATTTTCACCTTTAAAAAGGGGTGAAAATTGGACTAAAATTCAGAGAGATACATTAATTATTATTTTAAATCAATCTGTTATGAGTTTAAATTACGCTGAGTAGTTACCAAATAATTTCAAATAAAGCTTGCATTTGCCGAAAAGATTTTTCTAAAAATTTCCGTTTTAATCACCTCATAAACGGATATCACCCATGCTTAAAGACCTACCACTCTCTGAACATATTCACCAACACTGCAATGAAAGTATGGAACGTGCGCTGTTAGCAGAGCGTCATCCTTTGTGGGCTCGTTCATGCCCAGAGTTGAAGGATATCGACTTTATTCGCCTTGGGTTATTACGCTGTATCAGTGTAGTCGATAGTGGTCGCCATTTCCTCCAAACCAATGAACAGATTTATGGCCAGCTGCTTCCCCACTCAACGTATTTTAAATCACTGAAGTCGCATAGACGAACAAGTATGCTTGAGGCATTTGAACAGCAGAGCTATCATCTTCACGCTGAAACACTGCTATCGCAAGGCATTGATTATCTTAAAGCATTCCCGGAACTTGACGAATACACCATAGAAGCAGCGGATGGACATTTTATTGATCATGCCTGCCATACTGAAAAAAACAGCAAGGGGAAAGTTTATGCGGCCGGGGGGATTTACGCGTTGAATCTCAGAAGTGGGTTGCTCAGATTTCTTTGTCTGGTGACAAACGGAACTCAGAGACATCAAGAAATACCTGTGTTACGAGATCATATTGAAAAGCAAAACAAGGGAAATAACAGCTCTCAGAAACATCTCTATGTCTACGATAAAGCCGTCACCGACTTTGTCTGGTGGGATCGGCAGAAACGACATGCTAATTACATGATTTCAATGCTAAAACTCGATGTTCAAGTTTTTGATATTGAGAAGGTAAAATCAGGTATTCTGAGGTTGTTGTAATTTTATCGGTGTAAGCCCATGTTAATGAATGCCCCAGCCACCTTTATCCAAAGCTATATTGACGATTTAAATGATGCGCTCAATCAGCTAAAACCCGGAGCCGCTTTGACACGGATTCAAGCCGCTTGGTTGGGCACTTGTTTAACGGGCATACTGCTAATGAACTCTGTTTGCTGGGCTAAGTTTGAGCGAGCAAGCCTTGGAGATTGCAAAGTAGCCGCATTATCCTGGGTGTTTCGTAAAGCAAGTATACCCTGGGACTGGTTGCTACGGGTGAGTGTGGTCTTAATTTTAAAACGTTATGGCATTACTGAAGGTGTGTTGGCCTTTGATGAATCAGACCGAGCACGATCTAAGTCTACAAAACGTATTTATAAGGTTTACAAGCAGAAACACAAAGGCTCCGGCGGGTATGTTAATGGACAAACGATAGTATTATTGCTGCTAGTTACCTCATCCATTACAGTGCCTGTCGGTTTTTTCTTTTATATGCCGGATCCAGCCTTAAAGCAGTGGGATAAAGAAGATAAACGGTTGAAAAAGAGCGGTATAGCAAAAAAAGATCGGCCTATTAAGCCTGAACGTGACAGTGCCTACCCGACCAAAACAGAGATTGCATTAGGCTTATTAAAAGAGTTTAAAGTTGCGCATAGCCTGATTAAAATTAAAGGCGTACTGGCTGATGCGCTGTATGGTGAAAAAGCCTTTATGGACGAAGCCGCTAAAGAATCTGGAGGCTCGCAGGTGATTAGCCAATTACGTAAAAACCAAAATATTGAATATAGAGGTAGAATAAGGTCAGTCGAGAGCTACTTTAATTCGATTAACAAAGGCATTGATCAGATAATACGTGTACGTGGCGGCAAAGAGATTAAAGTGACTGTCAGCAGTGCACGATTAAAGGTGAGTTCTCACAGTAAAAAACGCTTTGTCATTGCCTTAAAATATGACGGTGAAAACGACTATCGCTATTTAGTGGCGACAGACCTGACTTGGCGCACACAAGATATTATTCAAGCCTATACGTTGAGATGGCTGATTGAGGTTTTCTTTGAGGACTGGAAGCTTTATGAAGGATGGGGGCGTGAGGCCAAACAATCGCTGTCAGCCCCGGACGGGCTGATAGTCTCCAGAAGGCGCAGGGAAATTTGCCAATCCGAAGTGCGCGATAGCGCGCGAGGGAGGCTAAAATTTTATCCCGAATAGCCGTAGAGCCATTTGTGGTAGCCATGACTGAGCTGCTTTGTGCTCAGTCTGTGGCGGACGCAGGGCGGCTGGAGCATCTCCTATTCGCTGCGTAGGTGAACGAATTACGGCGACAGGAGTCCCGGAATTTCGTGAGGTAGCATGGCGCGCCTGATTCTGAGTCTTTTGTTTGACCATTGCCTTCTCCTTCACCCAGAGCAAATAGCCCGCATTGAAAGCAAACTACCTGCGTATACCGTAGGAAGCTTACAGCGCAAGTCTCAAATGGATGTACTGCTTGAGTTCATCACGTCATTGCTAGAGTTTCCAGATCCTGGTGATAAGCTGAAAGAGTTAGGTGAATTAATAAAGGATGTGTTTCAACTGATGCCATCAGGAAAACATATGATTGGCAGAGATTTAGGGCGCTTAGGGCCAATAGCATCATTAAAGTATTGTTCTGCTGGGTGAAGGTAAGAGTTTGATGGCAACGGGATGGAAAAACTTGAACATCGAGTAATACCAACTTGCTTTTAAATTCAGCACTGTAGACCGTTCTTTTTCTGCTCATTTTAATACTCCAATTTTTTACAAATAGTAACTAATTTGGAATAAGATTGCTTTGATTTCTTGTCTGGATTTGCTGGGGGATTATAACCACTACCCATCAATCAAATACCTTCCCATACCAAAGGTGGTTTTATTGCCTACATGCAACCATTGTCCGAGTGCTAATATGGGTAAAAAATCGGCTAAATCACCCTCTAGCTCTAACTCACCTAACACACCACCAAACACCATTTTTTGTTTTTGACGCGAAGAGTAGCGTTGCCATTCATACCAGTGAAACTGTGTTTTACATTGAATACCCTCTGCTTGCTGTGCCAGTGCTGAAAAATCAGGTGCTTGATAGTGCTCGCTATGGAATTCTTGCAATAA
Source organism: Bathymodiolus japonicus methanotrophic gill symbiont (assembly GCF_019721995.1). Classification (GTDB taxonomy): domain Bacteria; phylum Pseudomonadota; class Gammaproteobacteria; order Methylococcales; family Methylomonadaceae; genus Methyloprofundus. The sequence goes on from NZ_BLYC01000043.1 coordinate 8,270, forward strand.
ATAATAGCGTCGCACGAGTGCCATAAGAAAATCTCGTCCTTGCATGGCATGAGATAAAACCCGCCCTCTTTGTTGAATGCGTAGTGGTGTTAGTAAGCGTAGCTTTAGTCTGTCAACTGGTTCCAAAAGGGGGCACTCAAACTGAGGTTCCGCTAACAATTCACCTTGTTGGCTGCTATAGATCACTTGTTCTGATAATTGGCCTGGCTCAAATATAACGCTTTGTAATGCTGCTTTTGCGTGGCTCTTGCCTAGCCCTTGCTGTAGCGCTTCTTGCCAAGCATAAATAATTAATGGCAAATGAGGAATGGCTTGCCCAATAAGCACCAAGCCAAAGCTAAATTCTTCACCAACCTGTAAGTTTCTCTCTCCCATCGGCGGTGGTTCGACAATAAAGGGATTAGGAATGGCGCTAAAGCGTTGTAAATCAGCGTTTGTCGGTGCCGGTGTTTCAAATATCTTTGGATAAGTACATTGCCGATACAATAAACAGGCTTTGCAATTATCCATTTTGGTCACACACGCTAACTTACGCAAAGCGCGACCAAAAGCCCCGCGCAGCATAGAGCCTGAGTAATCATTGAGCCTAAACGGCGTTTGCACTTGGCAGTTAAATTGGTACCGTTGTACTTGTAGCTGTGTCATAACATTTTTGGTGTCTAGTTCCCATGCTCTACGTGGGAATTCATCTGAGAGCGCTTTGCGTTCCCACGCTGGAGCATGGGAACGAGAAGCGGGGAGTCGCTATTTTTGCGAAAGCTTGTTTTGGGCATCCCAGCCCAAGCAAGCGGCAAAAACTTAATGCGACCACTAATGCCTTCGGCGCCCCAGACGTCCTGCGTACGTGCCACTTCGCCATTACCATCGTAAACTCGGTGCTGGCTTCGTACGCTGAAAATCATCACTTCGCTTAGGCTACGTTTCCATGATTTTCAGCGAAGGTAAAAAGCTAAAGCTTTTTTACTCCTGTTCGAGCTATTTAATTTTTATTCCTAGCTGGTTTGCAGCGCTTGAACCCTCTTAGCAATATTGCGTTGCCTATCGTTATAAACAGGCTTTGATTTTTTGCCCTTTACTTTATCAGGATCATTTAACAGCCCTGCAATATACTGGTCCAACAAGCTCACAATATCCTCTAAAATTGACGTATCGACAGTCTCTTCTAAAGTGGTCAACCAACCCTCAATTAGCCCCGCTTGTAAAAAACTATTTTTATTGGTCGTCCACTGCCCTGCTTCCGCTTGCCTAAAATAGTCTTGTGCTAAAGACGAAAGATTGGCTAATTTGGCATTGAGCGCCTGTTCTTTCTCTTGCTCTATTTGCAACTTGGCTTGTTTGTCTTTTAGGTCTAGCTTATAACGACTGTCTTCAGTCATATAACCATACCCTGCAGAAGTTTTAGCCCCTGCGCCTAGCCATTCTAATGCACAGGTCAATGCGGATACGACTAAGTCTAAGTCATCTGTATTAACACCGCTACGCGGGGCAATATGAAATATAAAGGCGGTTTCTTTAACCACTAAAAAAGGCACCGGCACAGGTTCATGCCAATCGGCTGGAATATTTTTAGCATTATGTACTACTTCATCGCCTTTACTGTACCAATCCCCCATGTGCGGAGTCATAATATCGCAAGTTAGCTCGGACTGTTTATTAGGTAAGGCATCAAAAAAAATAAAATCCCCCGTTTGATCTGCAATATCTTTTTTATCTTCTGTACCAAACCAGCTTTTTAAACGGGATTTTTTATCTTCCTCGCTCAGCTCTTCATCATTAAGCTCCACCCAAGCACGTACCAAACCTTTAACAGAAGCGCCACTTAAATACGGCACCGCTAAAGTCTGATGCCAGCTAAATCCATTTTCAACAGGATGTGAATTACCCATGCCTGTAATAAAATGCCAATCACTTTTATAGCGTTGGCTACTACCTTTTAATTGAGCAACGAGGGCTATTTGGCGTTCGGTAAAGATTTCAAGTTGTTTTGTATTTCCAGTGTGACCTTTTATTTTATTAATCCAAATAACTTTACCGTCTTTATTAGCCTTAATTAAACCCCAGTTTTCTTCATATTGATTAAAAAAACGATCAAACCATAAACCTGTATGCGCATTATTAGGCTTGTTAGGTATAGTTTGATATTCCTTATATAAAGGGGTAATCATCACTCTTCCTCCTTTAAAAAAGCTTTAGCAAATTTCTTTACCCAGCTCATTAAAACTAAGGCTTCGGCTTGTGCGAGTTGATAATGCGCCATATCACATTGGGTAATACCTTCCAGTACGTCTTTTTTCTGATGATAAGGCTGGCCTTCTTTGCACAGCCAATCAGACACCAATTGATATAACTGTCCGTATGATTCTCGCTCTTTTGATTTTAACTTACAAAATGCCATTGCCTGACCTAAGCCATTCATGTGTATCATGGCAGGTAAACCGCTGGCGTAACTAATGAATTCACCTTGTGCTTTATCTGTTGTTAATACATCTTTTAAATCCTGAATGCATTCTAGTGCAAAGTTAGCCCGCTGTTGCTGTATGGTTAAGCCCATGATTACGCCTCGCTCACTGTTACTTTGCACCAGCCCATGCCTACGGTTTCATTGCCACCCAACTGTAGATAAGACGACTCACCGAATAAGCCTTCGGTAATGCATTTTAAAATCGCATCTGCACTCATACCATCCCCGCGTGATTTATGCGCACTGAGTGCAAAATAAAAGGCGGTTTCAGCGGGCAAGGTTTCTTCGTACCAAAGTGCGCCTTTTTTAACAACTTTCTTTTCGTTCTCAATAGCAATGTGCGGTGTAACTGGTGTGGCATACTTGGCTAAGTAATTAAATTGATCGTTACTGACAATCACTAATTGCTCGTTTAAGTCCTCACTGGCAATGCCGGTGGTTTTATTTAGGACAGTGATTAACTCTGTTAAATCGGTAGTCTCAGTTTTAAATCGGTATTCTTCTAACAATAAATCCACTACTTCCGTTGCAGCGGTGATGGCACTGCCATTATCAGGTGTATTCGGCTCGATAAAGTCTAGGTTTATTGCTAAACGCGCGGCATCGCGTTTTAAGCGTTGCAATAAAGCGGGACAAGTGACCCATTTAAAATGACTGGTCAGCGAACGCACTGGCAGCAATAACAATCGGGCATCACTGACCAATAAAGCACCGGCATGTTCTGAGGCTTTATCGCTATTACTGTCAGGACCAAAAACATAAGTAATGCTGTCATTATCTTTGCCTAATTTATCTTCTGCTTTTGCTCTTAACGCGCCTTTCACGGATGAGCCAAAGACACACGGCCAGTTATTATGCCCTTCACGTTGAATGGGTAAATCTATACCATCGACTGAACTACCTGCCCCTGCATGAATGCTGGTTTCTGCCCAAAGTCCTATTAATGCATTTTTTGTTGTCATGTCTAATTCCTTATTGATTATCTGTATCTTGCCATTGCCCAATTAAAATTTGACCTCGCCCATAGGCGCTATCTATTCCCATGCAGTGGCCGTGTAATTTTTCGTGTAGGTTTTTGTAATCGTCTGGATTTGTTAAGCGACAAAACCAAGCACTTCCCGCAGGAATATAGCTTTTTACGGGACGTGGTTGATGGTTTTTCATATCCCAACCGCCTTCGCGATGTGCCTTACCTATCACGGCGGCTTCTATTTTTAATTCAATACCATTAATCTCACCTTGCCAAACGGTTTGTCCGTTTTGCTCACTTTGAATGAAATTTTCGGGGAACATCTTGCCACCAAAACCCGCTGCGGTAACAAAATGAATAACTAAAGTATCGGTTTTATGGTTTTTAATAAAGGGGAAAGGCTCTACTGTGTCACTGATAGCAACACTCGCCATCCGCCCCTCTCCGCCTAACCTCCAAATGGTGTTTTGTTGATGTGTCTCTAATGTTTCCAGTAAGCTCGCACCCAGATTCTTTACATCCAGTTCAATATGCACTTCATCCTTCAAACGTAGGTGCTGAGTTTGATACAACTTGCCATCAATCACTTTACGTTTTTCATTATCGCGAGCGATCCCTAAACGTGCTTCGTGGCTAAATAAATCATCGCTTTTAACGACATCGGCTACATTAGGCACTTGCCCTTCAAGGCATAGCCTCATACCGGCGGCGGTTAACCAATGTTGTTCAAGGTTTTTATAACCCACGCAGTCTTTAGGCATTTCCGGTAAGCGTACCGTACCTAGATCACAACGCACTGATTTACCTATAAGCAGTCGCTGTAAGTTTTCTTCTTTTTGCATGAGGTACAAAGGTGCAGGATATAGACGTTGCCCTTGATAGCATATCCAAGCACCGTTAAGCTGTAATTGACCTAAATGCTCGACATTACCTAGACTTTTTTCGAAGTCAAAATCACTGCTTTTACATTGCAGAGTTTTCCAGTCGATCTCCATTTGATCACCTAAAAAGGTACGCAAAGCCCCTGCTAAGGTACGAATAGGAGGCGGAAATAAGCTGCTTAGTTCACTGGCACCAGCGGCATCATGTGGACGAGATTCACGAAAAAACCAGGTATCAAAGGGGTGTAATTGTAAGTTGATTTGCCCTTTAGCTAACGCTTCTTGTTTTATATTTTCTGTTTGTTTCTGTATTGGTTTTTGCTTGTCTTCTTTTTGTTTTCGACGATATTTAGCCACGTTCAACTCCTTTTTCAGCTAAGAAACGGATAAACTGCAAAGCATCTGTTCGTAGCGTGTAATGCTGCGTAAAAGGCTCCTGCTGGTTATCTATATTCCTATGCCATTCAAAACACTGAGCTAACAATGGCTCAAGTAAAGTCATTGCCGTTTGTAAGCTCACTTTATTCTCTTTACTATGTGAATTAACCCCAGAATTGAGATAATCCGCTGCAATTAACTGTGTCATAACGTCAGGCGTAAAGGGAAAACCTTTATCTTTTCTGGCATTGTCATTCAGCATGACAAAACGCTCCTCAACATGAAAAAAGAAACTATTAGAAAATGGTGTTATTTGTTGTGCGGTTTGCAGGTCTTTCGCTAATTGATCGACTACCACGACACCACCTTCGAGTGCTTTTTCCCACGGCATCGCCCATTGCAAATGCTGACCACCAGGCTTCCACACTCTCACAGCAATGGCATCACGTCCTGTTTCATTTTTGGCAATATCGTCTAATAAATGATGTGCGTCGCCCAGCACTTTACTTAACGGCATTTTGATATGTGCGTATTCAATCGCACCCGATAAGGTGGTATTAATATCAGGATAAGCACTAAAACTGTCTAAATAATGTGTGCGCAGTTCGTTAGCACAGTTTAATGCCTGCTCTAAAGGTAATAACGCTAAAACATCATCCCCACCTGCGTAGATAAGAAAGCCGCTGTGGTTTTCAACAAGTGCTTGCACGCCTGAGGTGAATTTTTCTAAGCCGGTACTGATCTTTTCTTGTTTTATGGTGTCGCTCATGTGTTTACCGAGTGAATCACCATCCATCATTAACACGGCATAAAAGGGGCTGACGGGTTCGATGTTATCAACTGATTGGCGTAATGCTTTTAAGGCATTTTTTACGCGTTTAGCTTGATCTTGGTCGGGGTAGATATTTTTGTTTTCTAATGCCGCTTCAAAAAATACGTTTCCATCAAGGCTTTTGGTATTCCAAAATAATCTTTCTCCCTCGCGTCGATCAAGTGCTGCCTCAATACAATCTAAACGGGTTTGATATTCACCATAGCTTTGCGTGAGTTTTTTTGCTTCATCGTGAAATATTTTTAATTTATCTTCGGGTGCATGAGTTAGAACTTGCGCTATCCAGGGTGCTGCGGCCATATAAGCAACGGATGGAATCGAGGATTTAACTGTACAACCGTGCAAGGTCCAACCATTTGGCATTTCTGCCTTTAACTCTGAAAAACAATGGGCAAAGCGACGCTTAATAAAAGCAATAGCACATAAATATTCATGTGGACGTAAATCGGTTTTTATCGCTGATCCAGCTTGCTTAATGACGTCTTGCCAAAATAAATCTAAACCTTTGGCGTTAGGGGTGGCAATACCTGATAGCTCTTGCCAGCCGTCCATCATCATACATTTAACCCCCGCTTCTTCGGGTGGCAAATAATTACGCCAGTTTTTGCGCCTATCTAATAAGTTACTTTCGGTTGCGTTATCAGATAATGCCCAGCTAATTTCCCAGAAGTTCTTTACCTGTCTATCCCAAATAGCACGAGTTTCTGCTGGGCAATGCGTTAGATCTTGTTGCCAGATTTGTTCGGCTAATGCAGCCCATGCTTGTTGAATGCTGTCTGCGACTAAATCAGGATTAAAGTCATGAGGGACGTTGGCTAATCCGCCTTTAAACCGGTTGGGGATACAACCTTGTTGTGGTTCTGTGCCTGATTTTCCTTTGTGTTCTAACCAGTCGAGGTAGTCATCACTTACTTTAGGGAAAATTATTTCCCCTTGTTGTTTAATAACGGCCTGCATAGCAACGGCAGATAACCAAGACAGTAAAAATGAACCCGCCCAGAAATCACGCGTGCGTCTGGCTTGAGCAACAAATCCTTGTACAGGGCCTAAGGTAAAATGGAAATATTGATCTTGCTCGTTCATAAGATGCGCTCTCTCTGATTAAATCGGTCTAAATAGTTAGTAATCACTTTCCAATCCACATCACATTCAAGCATTTGTGTTTTATGTCCTTTTTTTAATTGAATTCGTTTCCGATCAGGTAAAAATTCTGCTCTAAATAAACTCTGTACAGCCATACATTCACCGGATACAAAGCGATGAATATGAATCATTAAAGGAGAAGCTCGACGACTCGATTTACCTGATTCAGCTTCAGCGTCGACATCAACTTTAGTTCTATCTGAATAACAATAATTATGAGGCAAGCCAAATACAACACGCTTTGGATGCTCTGTAATGTGTTTGCCTTGTGCAAAATCAAGCACTAGATCATGATCGCCCTTAAAATTTTGTTCTGCATCTTTGCCATTAACTTTATGTCCTCCTTCTGTATTTCTGCCATAGCTTCGGTACATTTGCTGCTCATTGCCAACCTCAGTTAATAGACTTTCGGCTGATTTATTTGTAAATGCTGATAAATCAATGCGGGTTTGTTTAGAAAAAGCTGTAAAAGGCGGCATTTCTTCAGGCAGTTGGCTTAATAGATCTGTGATCACTTTTTTATAGCTCGCCTTATCATCAGGCATAGTTATATTCTTGTTATTCTTATCTTTGTCGGTGTAAGTTAAAAATCGAATAGCAACAGATCCCCAGCCTTTACGAGAACGACTGCCCAAACCACCCAGTAAACCAAATAGCATTAAAGTATTTATAATAGGCTGCGCATCCACCTCATTATCAAGCTTTAAAACAACCTTAAATGTTTTCTGACTTTCTAAGGCAGATTGTAAAAGTCCGTCTCTACAATGGTACAACCCTTGCCCTAGTAAATATTGCTGCTCTGGGATTGGATTTGGGATACTGGCTTTTTTAGCTGGTAATTCTTTACCAGATGATTTTTTTAATTTTAATAAAACCTTCCCTTGCCCGTATTTATTATCTTTAAACGCGGCACCAAACAATTCTGCTTCTTGCTCATGTAACGCCTGTAATGCTTGATCCGCATTACCTTTTGCTTGCTCCAAATACGCTCCCCATTGCAAGGCACGCCACCAAAAACGCAATGCACCTTTTATTGACGGCGGCCTAACTTCAGGGTCATCTTCTTTACCTGCCCCACCAATAAACATAGGCGTGACAATTTCAAATTCTGCTTCTATTTTTTGCATCGACTATGTTTCCTAATTTTCTGGGAGTAATTGCTTAAATAATTCCATTAATTTTTTCTGTAAAAGTGCTTCATCACTCAATATTGACTGAATTTCCCCTTTATTAGGGCGGTTAGCATGAGCTAATGAATTACGAATATTCCTTAATAATTTATAAGCGGTAACATCGACTTTCGATAGCTGTGTTTCAATGGTTTTGCGCACTTCATCTCGAACCTCATAATTCTCCATATCCGCACTGGGATTATTTTTTTTAAGATGGTGAGTAATAACCGCCTCATAACCCAAAGCTGAGGCTCTCACGTAATCCCCTTGCTGCAAATAAAACAGGGACTTCTCTCGTTGTCGTAAATAAATACTGTTTTGATCTTTCCAGCTAATACGTTCATTTAAGCTATCACTGAATAACTCGGCAATGCCTGGCAATTGACCCGATGTTTGTTTGGCAAAATCCCGCAGCGGTTTGCGCGCATTAGTAATGCTTAATGTACCCTCATGAAATGCCGCTTCTTTCAGTAAATAGGCTGTTTCAGGCACCATTCCTTCTTGCTTTAATAATTCACTAAAATGCGCAATGTCGCCTGTTTTATCAAATCCATGTAAAGCACCAATCCAATCGGCTATTTTTAATAAGCCGTCTAACCGCATTACCGGTGTTTTTTGGTTTTCAGTTAACTCCAATGCACCATAATAAATACCAGTGATGATTACTTGTTTTGCCGTTTGTAAATACATGGCGCTCAATAAACCAAGCATAGGCAAATGACGTAATCCATGTGTTAAATCCAGAGATACTTGATCACCCTTCTGAATGTCATTTGCCATAATTTTTAAGATTTCCGTTTGCTCTTGCTCATTCACTCCGTAAGGAATGAGTTGTAAGATACAAACTAAACCCAGCTTTTCAGTTAAATCGCCAGCACACGCATTTAGTTGATCCTGAGTGACTTGATTTGAAGTCGCTGATTCACTTAATGCAATCCAATGCTCTTCTTGTTGTTCGGAGTCGGCAAATTTTTCATAAAAAACATCCCACATACTCCCTCTGGTACCTAATATGATGAGCTGCTGAGGTTGAATCACCTCACGCAATCCTAAACCAAAGAATTGGGTGATTTTTATTTGACCCTCAAAATCATAATTAGCCGTTTGATATTTACCACCTTCACGGGCTTTCCCTAAAAAACTGATTAATGTGTGTGTCATTCCTTATTTCCTGTTTATTATTAAATTGTGGAAAATGTTACTTGTTCGGCAAGTAAGTCAGTGGCGTAAAACATCGCTCCATCATGCCTAGAGCTTTTTATTAAGTACGCCTTTGCTAAGCGTTCACCTAAATTTTCTTTTAGCTGCTTATTAATGCGGGTTATTTTTTCAGCAAAGAAAGCACCTTCCATGCCTTTAATTAATGCATTTTCAGTGGTTTCTGCGCCCATCTCACCGACAACAGTTCGATAATCAATTATAAAATCCTCCGCATATTGTGAATTTCCTTCAAACTCTAGCGGTTTTTCTAATGCATCTTGTGAGTGAATAGTTTGTTTTAATAACCAACTATAAAAGGCAATGGCAATCGCCGGCATGGTAAATACCTCACCATTAGCTGATATTTTCTTATTCTCTAAATCGATAATTAATTCAGGAATAAGCTCTGCTTTACGGGCAAGATTAATGGTATCGAGAAAACCAACCTTACCTTTAAGCAGCTTTTCAGGTATGTCCTGACGCATGCGAATAAAGGGAATTTCAGCCAGTGTTATCTGTGCTTTTGAGGTATCTAGCGGCCTGTTATCTCGGGTATTAATGACATTACTTTTTGGTGTGGGGTAATAAAATTCGGGGAGACCTTCATAACCGTCCGAAACTAATACATGAGACAGCCTGTCTTGAGTACGTCCAAATAATGATAAGGCGTAGCCAATATAGTAGCCCATTGTTTTGCGCCCCCCTGCAATAGAGACATGTACCGCCGTGTCTTCGTCACGCGTTAGCTGGTTAATTATATTGGTAATAAAATCAGCCGCTGCTTCATTTTGTGCTGGGTTACGAATATCATCTAACTCGTTGCCCTCTTGGTCACAAATAATGTGAATATGCTGCTCTGTAAAATTAATATCGGATAATTGGTAATCACGGCACAGCACATGAAACGGCCCTTTCTCTTCATGTAAAAGACTTAAATTAGCGCGATGAGCACCCTCTATAGTGGTGATTAAGTGGATTTCTGTGGGTATAAATGCAGGTTGGCTTTTTACCGCCAGTCCGTATAGAGTTTCCGTTAATATTTGCGGTGATAAGCCGCTAACGGCAATTAAGATGCGTTTTTTATATTCGTGAGGTTGCATAATTTTTCCTAATCTAAACATCAGTGTTCCCCTATCAATTGAGGCCGTGAAACTAACCTCGCCACAAGAGAGCTCATAAAGCACTGTAAAGACATTCCTGTTATTATTGCGTTTTGAACTGCCCGAATGGTATACGAGCTGATACGAGATATTCTTGCCTGGAAAAATATCGGGGAGTCGCTATTTTTGCGAAAGCTTGTTTTGGGCATCCCAGCCCAAGCAAGCAGCAAAAACTTAACGCGACCACTTATGCCTCCGGCGGCCCCGATTCGTCCTCGTCACCTCGTCCCGACCCAACAAGGGGTCGGAACATAGGCTCCAAATGACTTGACGCCGTGTCGGATGGCCTTTTATTTTGTCTCCACCTTCGCTAACGCTCAGACTCCGACAAAACAACGGCCCTACGGCTATCGCGGACTAAAAATCATCACTTCGCTTAGGCTACGTTTCCCTGATTTTCAGCGATGGATTCACAAAACGATCTCGTTTTTGAGCCTGTTGCTGCCTAATCTCCAGAGCCTCGCTATATTTTTTATCCGATGGATGAATCAATTCTGGCTGTTGTGTTTTTGAAATCTCTTCAAACACGCGCATTAAATTATAGCTCATTGCAGTCAGGCGCATTTGATTTTCAAGTGAGCGGGTATTGGAAGACCAAGCTTTAGTTTCCTTGAAATTACTTTTAGTGTTATTGAATGTCTTTTCAATCGTCCATCGCTTGAAATACAACATGGCAATGGTTCCAGGGTTAATAGTCATTGGCAAGGTTGTCACAAACCGGTGAAGTTTTCCGGTTTCTGGATCACGGTAATCCACCACGTTAAATTTGATGCCCTTGTTTTCGTACACACTGTATGCTTCAACCCCTGTATTGATCTCATGGCGGGAGTCAAAAGGGATAGACTCAACCAGAGTCGCAATTGAATTTTCTTTTAGCATTGAAATCATGTAATTAGCATGTCGTTTCTGCCGATCCCCACCAGACAAAGTCGGTGACGGCTTTATCGTAGACATAGAGATGTTTCTGAGAGCTGTTATTTCCCTTGTTTTGCTTTTCAATATGATCTCGTAACACAGGTATTTCTTGATGTCTCTGAGTTCCGTTTGTCACCAGACAAAGAAATCGGGGAGTCGCTATTTTTTTCAGTATGGCAGGCATGATCAATAAAATGTCCATCCGCTGCTTCTATGGTGTATTCGTCAAGTTCCGGGAATGCTTTAAGATAATCAATGCCTTGCGATAGCAGTGTTTCAGCGTGAAGATGATAGCTCTGCTGTTCAAATGCCTCAAGCATACTTGTTCGTCTATGCGACTTCAGTGATTTAAAATACGTTGAGTGGGGAAGCAGCTGGCCATAAATCTGTTCATTGGTTTGGAGGAAATGGCGACCACTATCGACTACACTGATACAGCGTAATAACCCAAGGCGAATAAAGTCGATATCCTTCAACTCTGGGCATGAACGAGCCCACAAAGGATGACGCTCTGCTAACAGGGCACGTTCCATACTTTCATTGCAGTGTTGGTGAAATATGTTCAGAGAGTGGCAGGTCTTTAAGCATGGGTGATATCCGTTTATGAGGTGATTAAAACGGAAATTTTTAGAAAAATTTTTTCGGCAATTGCAAGCTTTATTTGAAATTATTTGTTGTTTTTTTACGGTGCCTACAGAGTGTCTATTTGCTGTTATAAGTGATTAAAATCAAAAAGATGGAAATATTCGAGTGGTGCTACCTTCAGGTAGGTTATAGGCTGCTTTGTTTAGGTACTTCTTCTTTCAATGGGAACACTGATGAATCTAAATCAAAAATGCTGTTTTGTTTTTGCGGAACAGGCGCACACATTAATGCAAAGGCCTTTTCTAGTGTAACAGCACCAATACCAGGCACTGACGAGAGTTGGCCAATAGTACATATGCTGTTATCTGTTAGTGCATCGGATAATTTATTGATGGCTTGTTTTCTTAAGCCACTTTGCAGCATGAGCTCTGCATCGGAGCTCTCTAAAATACGCTGGCGGAATTGAATGAAAAGGTCATCTGTGGCTTTAGGATCATATTGATAGACTTCAACTGGAATAGTGCAGTCTTTTAAATAGCCTTCCATAAGGCTTAGTACCTGATCTTCAGGTAAGCCTCCTTTAGCAGCACCCCAATACTGGAAAGGCTATGGATTCTATCCCTCTCGTTTGATAGGTTTGCATGAATTTATCTAATCCGCGCTTAAGATAATCCATTTTACTGGGATATTTCCAGTGCTGTTTCGTAGGGAAGTTGAGCACCCAACAAGACTCATTTTTATAAAGCCATAATTTACCAATATCAATCTGCTTTTGTTTGCAAAGTGACACATATTTAGTAAACATGTCGGGATAACGTAATTTGAATTCCAGCGCGATACCTGCGCCCATCACACCAATACAATTGACAGTATTGACTTGAGTTTGGCAGGTGCTAGTAAAGATATTTCCTTGTATTATTTTCATAATGTTTCCTAAAAAAAAGTTCAGGTTGTACGACTACCTGAATATCCATTGACATCAAGTCTAGCGCATTCCTATGCGTGTTAGAACTCTTAACAGCAATTTGCATGATATTTTTTACCTGAATACGATCAGGTATTAGCATTTCTGCACACCTTAGGCGACGCCCATCTGAATAATCGTTCCAATAACGACTATTTAAACAATCCCAATTGAGTTGATTTAAATCATTTAATTCATTAAAAAAACGTGTATTGCAACAAGCAGCATTACCTTCTGTAAATAACATGCCAGGCTGGAGTAATAACTGAGGATTAAGTTTTAAAATAACGAGATGATTGGATAGTTCACGACGAGCATAACTCATAGGGTTACGAGGTCTAAAGTAAGTAGGTACATAATTATGTAAACTGCGCTTATAAATCGGATCTACTGCTGATCGTCGTGCATTAACATCCAAGTCAGATATATCCGTTAAAGTGCATTGTTGATGCGCTAAGTTATGACTTAAAAGTCCATTAGCTAAAATGCTAGGTAGATTATCAATATGAGTCATGTGATATAAATAAGGAATATCATACTTATTGGTAATCTCATTAACTGAAGCGCTTGTGCTGACAGTCACTACACCTTTTGGTGCACTGACTGGTATAGCATTCATTCTCAACATAATGCCCCCTGGATTAAATACTTAGCGGTGAACTAAGCTGTTGGGGCTATTACATCGAATTAGGGGGAATTAGTACGGTATGACAAATTTGTCAGTATTACTTTTGCTAGCGGGGAGTCGCTATTTTTGCGAAAGCTTGTTTTGGGCATCCCAGCCCAAGCAAGCGGCAAAAACTTAACGCGACCACTAATGCCTTCGGCGCCCCAGACGTCCTGCGTACGTGCCACTTCGCCATTACCATCGTAAACTCGGTGCTGCTTCGTAACACTCCCTCAAATGACTGGACGGCGTTTCGGAATGCCTTTTATTTTGTCTCCACCTACGCTAGCGCTACGATTCCGACAAAACAACGGCCCTACGGCTATCGCGGACTAAAAATCTCACTTCGCTTAGGCTCGTTTCCCTGATTTTCAGCGAATGAATGGTTCTGTCGCAATAATTATCAAAAGCGCAGACCTCCTGGTCTTCAGGCATAACTATCCTGCTAAAGCCATAAACTGCTTATAAGCAGGAATATTTTCCTCAGACAACTGTCCCTTTCGGATCATATGTGCCGTTTCAATTCCATCAATGGTTGCTTGAGCGGAGTGAAACGCTTTAAAGCCCATCATCGGTTTTGTTATTTTTTTGATAAAGCGGTGATCCTGTTCGATGATGTTATTCAAATATTTAACCTGTAATATGTCGATCATAGTGGCAAACCCAGCGAGGATTAACAAGAGGTTAATATTGGCTAATCCTGCATAGTTAGCGCCACTTTTATCCATACGCTGAAAATCAGGGAAACGTAGCCTAAGCGAAGTGATGATTTTCAGCGGACGAGCTTTCGGCTATGGAGCAAGCTCACAGTAGTGGGTATGGCTTAGAATAGGAAAATATCACTTGTTCGATGCAATGTTAGTGACTGGAGTAGAGGGTATTGATTCAATAAGAAATAGTTACATCGGGGAGTCGCTATTTTTGCGAAAGCTTGTTTTGGGCATCCCAGCCCAAGCAAGCAGCAAAAACTTAACGCGACCACTTATGCCTCCGGCGGCCCCGATTCGTCCTCGTCACCTCGTCCCGACCCAACAAGGGGTCGGAACATAGGCTCCAAATGACTTGACGCCGTGTCGGATGGCCTTTTATTTTGTCTCCACCTTCGCTAACGCTCAGACTCCGACAAAACAACGGCCCTACGGCTATCGCGGACTAAAAATCATCACTTCGCTTAGGCTACGTTTCCCTGATTTTCAGCGGGAGATGCCCTGAACGCCCTGCGTCCGCAACGACTACGCACAAAAGCCGCTTCGTCATTACTACCTCACTGGCTGGACGGCTATTCGGAATGCAATTCTTGCTCCTCTCGCGTGCTGCTAGCACACGTCGAATCAGCGAATTGCCCTGTCGCCTATCAGGGACTAAAGATCACCACTTCGCTAAGCTCCGTTTCCATGATTTTCAGCGAAGGAAAGAGCCAGAAAGAAACGTAATCAGCACCCTGAGTCTTATCTATGGGAAACTGAGGCAGGGAATGAGTATAGAGGTTATTTACTGGAGTTGCTAATAAAATAATTCATAAAAACACACAAATGGCGTACAATTATTTTAAACGATTGGAGATTTTTATGCCTACAATAGAAACCATTAAGCAAGAGCGTATGCATATTCGCCTTGATACAATATCTAAACAGAATCTAGAAAAAGCCGCTAGCTATAGCCATAAGAAGCTATCTGAGTTTGTTCTTTCTCAATCTTTAGCGGCGGCTGAAACTATTATTAGTGAGCATGAGCAGATTACTTTATCTCAACCTGACTGGGATTTATTTTTAGATGCTTTGGAAAAACCGCCTGCAAAAAATGCGAAATTAACGGAAGCATTAGCCTTACATAAAAAGTCTGTCGTTCGTTAAGTATGCAGTTAAACATTAATTCTCTAAATACTAATCATCGTCGAAAAGCATTTGACTGTGGTGAATCAAGTCTCAATACTTATTTACAGCGTTATGCTCGTCAGAATATAAAGAATCGTATTAACAGAGTGTTTGTTGCCTCACCTGTCGAATCAGGTAAATCGATTGTGGGTTACTACACACTGAGCGCGGGTCGCATTAGAACGGATGATTTACCTCCCGCACAAAAACAACGCTTACCAAACTATCCTATTCCTGTTGCTTTATTGGGTCGGCTTGTTGTAGACAAACAGTATCAAGGACAGCGTTTGGCCACCGCTGTCAGCCCCGGACGGGCTGATAGTCTCCAGAAGGCGCAGGGAAATTTGCCAATCCGAAGTGCGCGATAGCGCGCGAGGGAGGCTAAAATTTTATCCCGAATAGCCGTAGAGCCATTTGTGGTAGCCATGACTGAGCTGCTTTGTGCTCAGTCTGTGGCGGACGCAGGGCGGCTGGAGCATCTCCTATTCGCTGCGTAGGTGAACGAATTACGGCGACAGGAGTCCCGGAATTTCGTGAGGTAGCATGGCGCGCCTGTATTTTGTTAGCTGATGCCGTACAGCGTGTTGAACAGGCCAGTGAAGTATTGGCTGTTTATGCCATTGTTGTTGAGGCTTTAAATCCTTCAGTTCCTAAGTTTTATCAAGCCTTTGGATTTATCCCCTTTGCCGACCAGCCTTTAAAGTTATTTTTACCACTGTAAAATTAACTTTTCTAAGCCCTATTTTTTATAAAAATAACTAACCCAACTGCCTTATCACCTTCATTGAAATAAACAGACGCATAGGATTATTATCAAAGGGCTGGAAATCATCAAATGTTTGATAAAAAGATAACGCATTATCATCTAGCACATCAAGTACCACGCCTAAAGCAGGTAAACCTTTCTCCGTTAATTCAAGTGCTTTACGTAATGCAGTAATTAAAGTTTTTTTACCAAGCCCTTGCTTTTGGTAGTGTCTGTCAACTGCAATTCTCGCCAGCAGTACCACCGGCACAGGATAAGCAGGTAATTTTTTATCATAGGGAATATCCTCTTGCTTAACCGTTGATGAAGCTAAGGTGTAATAAGCGCCCAGTTTCACTTTCTGCTCGCCTTGACCTTCATCCTGTTCAGGCAGCACCCAAGTAGCGCTTAAACCTAGGTTTCTATTTTTATCTGCATACCGCTTCAAAAACTGATTCATCTCATCATGTCCACAGTCAAACACTTTATTCGCATGAAGTTTGGGATCAAGTAATTCAAATTGTGCAGCAAAAGCCATTAGTAGCCTTCTTTATCTAACTGTTGAGCTACTTGCAATAGTGATTTACTAGGTTTTATCGTTTCGTCTTCACACAGCGTAATAAATTGATCGAACTGCTGATTAGAGAGTGTAATTTGTGTTTGCTGCTGAATAATACTGGGTGAATTATCACGGATTAAGCGCGTGATATATTCAGTTAAAGAAGAGCACCCTAAGGCTGCTGATGATCTTTCAGCCATTTGCTTAGTTTCTAAATCAATCCGCATATCTAAGCGTTGGTTATGTGTAGAAATTGAACTCATTATATTCCCCCTACTTAAAGTCATATTCTCTTACAGAATAATACCATAGATACGGCAGTTATACGTACAAATTAGTATGTGTTATTTTTTATGCACCAGGAGTCCTGTAGAAGCCCCTAATGATTTCCATATATGTGTAGACCCCAAACTTATTGCCATTATCAATACGATATTATGGGAGTTGAAAATAACGGGTTCTGTCGCAATAATTATCAAAAGCGCAGACCTCCTGGTCTTCAGGCATAACTATCCTGCTAAAGCCATAAACTGCTTATAAGCAGGAATATTTTCCTCAGACAACTGTCCCTTTCGGATCATATGTGCCGTTTCAATTCCATCAATGTATAGCACCCCAAAGAGTCAAGACAGATTTTTCAACAATCCTTATTCCATATTCCTAAGCCGCTTCATTCTGCTGTTCATTAGCTAAAATACTTTCTCTATATACATTCATTGGTTTTTTATAGTCCAGGGTTTCATGAAACCGTTGATGATTATAAAACTCAATATAGTCATCAACATCTTCTATTAACGCTCTAATTGAACCATATTCATTTAAATAAATACGCTCACATTTTGCACTTCGCCAAAACCGTTCAATACAAATATTATCCGTTGCTCGTCCTTTTCCATCCATAGAAATAGTGATGCCTTTGTTTTTTAGTCGTTGGGTATGAATTTCACTGGTGTATTGACTGCCTTGATCCGTATTAAAAATTTCAGGTGTTCCGTAGAGAGAAAGCGCTTCATCTAATACATCCATAACTAAAAAAGAATCCATTGTGTTTGATATTTTATGGGCGAGCACTGCTTTTGAGTGCCAATCAATAATCGCCGCTAAATAAACCATCCCTTCTTTGGTTTTAATATAGGTTATATCTGTGCTCCAAACTTGGTTAGCGTG
>NZ_BLYC01000044.1 GCF_019721995.1 Bathymodiolus japonicus methanotrophic gill symbiont
TTCAACCCTTTTCGAATCCCTGATGTTTTCACTGTGGGTTGCTCTCCTATTGGAGCCCAGGTTCGTGCCAATGAACCCCACATAGCAAATGACACCTCATCACCGAATAAAACGACACTCTTTTCTTCTACCGCCTTTTCCATAATGGCAGGCAATGTTTCTTCCAGCCACGTTTTTCTTTCAAGCTCGTACTTTTCTTCTTCTTGGCGATCAGTCACAAAACGAGCTTTTTGATAACTGAAGCCCAGTTTTTTCATTAGGCTTGATAAATAGTTCAAGTTATAACGAACTTCAAATTTTAACCAAATAAGCTCGGCAATCATCGCAGTATTCCATATTCCACAATGAAATCCATTGTCTTCTGGGCCTTTCTTTATCAACTCAACCAATTTATTTTTCTGGTCTTTAGTTAACTTTGACTTCCGACCACGTCCTTGATAGTGTTGCCCTATTAACCAACCGACACCTTTATGCATGAATGTTTTCAGCCAATTTATAATGGTTTTTTCACAGACTCACATTAGGCGTGCTATTTCTTTGATTCCCATGCATTCACTGAACCAGAGTAGAGCTTGAGTTAATCGATATAAACAAATATTACTTAGCTTGAGAGCTGTCGCCATATTTTTTTTTAGTCGGTCTACAATTGACTTTGAAAAAGTGAGGGATACCATTTTTGACTGTTTCCGTTAGTGTTGGGACGAAAATTATAAGCCAGTTTCCCCTCTGTCGTTTTTGTTTGTTCGGAAATTAATTTTCTGAAAGTCTATAGACCTTGTTTACGGCACGTTGATAAATACCCTCTGACACGACAAAATATCTCTGCACCCTTGGTACTACGAAAGCAGCCGGATATCTTCTGTTGAACCTTGGTCATCCGAATCGAATTTTCTGCGGCATTATTGGTAAATGGCACCCAGGTATTTGTCATGAAGTGCAAGACATCCTCTTCATAATTAATCAGCCTTTCCAGTAAGTTTCTAGCTTTACTGCGTTTTATTCGCTCCCGTTTTACTTCTTTAGGCTTATCGGGTGGTGGGCATTCGATCTCCGCTTTGCCAAGTAATTCTCTGTATTGTACCTTCCATCGCTGTCAGCCCAGGACGGGCTGATAGTCTCCAGAAGGCGCAGGGAAATTTGCCAATCCGAAGTGCGCGATAGCGCGCGAGGGAGGCTAAAATTTTATCCCGAATAGCCGTAGAGCCATTTGTGGTAGCCATGACTGAGCTGCTTTGTGCTCAGTCTGTGGCGGACGCAGGGCGGCTGGAGCATCTCCTATTCGCTGCGTAGGTGAACGAATTACGGCGATAGGAGTCCCGGAATTTCGTGAGGTAGCATGGCGCGCCTGTTTTCTGCTTCTTTATGTAGTAGCATGCCACCTGCTTCATTGACGGCATCATTCGCATGAATGCACGCTGATTCGACTAAGTGTTCTTTACTGATAGTTTCAAACCCAGCCAACTTCTCATAGGCCAGTTCATTGAAATTATAGATAGAGCCTTCACTAATCGGCATACCTAATTGATCAGCGAAATACTCCTGTATTCGGTTGTAGGGCAATAACTGATATTGCGAAAGATAAACCACATGGGCTTTTATCCCATTACCATATTGCGCAGCCTTAGTAACCTCATCTGGAAAAGGAGCGATAAAACACTGACCTTTTCCATTTATCAACCGTTGCGCCTGGTATTCTGTCACTACCCTTGAGATATCAATATCGAATACCTGGCGTGTTTCAAAGCCATCTGCCGTGTATCGCCCTTTTGGCAAGGTACGGCGATCAATGGTAATGATCTCGATTTCATCCGGGTCATCTATTTCTTGAAGTGTCGTGCCGACATGCGATTTTTGTCCGCCAGAAGGCTTATCTGATTTTTTTCGATTCCCTTTTTTACGGTTGGGATCACTTGCAGGTGGTTTACTGCTATTTTTGCTGTTCAGTGTCACTCCATTGAGTAATACCGTGACTAATAATAGAATCACTTCCAGTGCTGATTTTAGCGCAGGCGATATATCACGCTCAGTTTCAAGTAACTGTTTGGCATGACTGATTGCGGAATCAACATCGATGAAGTCTATTTTCAAAGGGTAACCTGTATTGCTTTAAGGACAGGCTTATTATCTCATGGGTTTTAAATCCCGAATTTTCCTTGTTTTAAGCGATTGTAAGGCGAATAAAAAAGTTCTTCGAGGTCGTAGATGTTTAAGGGGACATTTTGTGATGACTATAGCGATAGAAGCAATAAAGCGTGGATTAATCGACTGTTGGGCAGTTTACTAAAAATCACAAAAACCAGACTAAAACCCTGTCAAGAACTTTTTTAATTATTCAGGCCCGCCATGCTACCTCACAACATTCTGGGACTCCTGTCACCAACATTCATTCGCCTACGCAGCGAATGGGAGATGCCCTGGTCGCCCTGCGTCCGTCTCAACTACTCAACTACGCACAAAACCCTGCTCAGTTAAGTCTACCTCAAATGGCTGGACGGCTATTCGGAATGCAATTCTTGCCTCCCTCGCGCGCTACTAGCGCACTTCGGATCAGCGAATTGCCCTGTCGCCTACCAGAGACTAAAAATCATCACTCCGCTTAGGCTCCGTTTCCCTGATTTTAAGCGTACGCTGAGTAGTTACCCCGGAATTTCGTGAGGTAGCATGGCGCGCCTGTATTGGGAAACTTCAGTGGATAATACTATGGTGGCGAAAAAGCCTGATAACATGCCTGCTTTAATATTCATATGGATATCTCCTGGTATTGCTGGATTAGTAGTCCAGTGGGTTTTAGTTAACCGTTAGATGCCTGAATATTCGATAAGGTTACAGTGACAATGAAAAGTTTTTAGCGATGGGGAGTAGGCTTTAGTCCACACGAGTTGTCAGTTTCGTAGGCCAAAGCCTATTTTTTGATATGTAGACTGCTGAACATTCGGATGATTTAGCATCAGTGTTCCCCTATCAATTGAGGCCGTGAAACTAACCTCGCCACAAGAGAGCTCATAAAGCACTGTAAAGACATTCCTGTTATTATTGCGTTTTGAACTGCCCGAATGGTATACGAGCTGATACGAGATATTCTTGCCTGGAAAAATAATGGATTCACAAAACGATCTCGTTTTTGGGCCTGTTGTTGCCTTATCTCCAGAGCCTCGCTATATTTTTTATCCGATGGATGAATCAATTCTGGCTGTTGTGTTTTTGAAATCTCTTCAAACACGCGCATTAAATTATAGCTCATTGCAGTCAGGCGCATTTGATTTTCAAGTGAGCGGGTATTGGAAGACCAAGCTTTAGTTTCCTTGAAATTACTTTTAGTGTTATTGAATGTCTTTTCAATCGTCCATCGCTTGAAATACAGCATGGCAATGGTTCCAGGGTTAATAGTCATTGGCAAGGTTGTCACAAACCGGTGAAGTTTTCCGGTTTCTGGATCACGGTAATCCACCACGTTAAATTTGATGCCCTTGTTTTCGTACACACTGTATGCTTCAACCCCTGTATTGATCTCATGCTGGGAGTCAAAAGGGATAGACTCAACCAGAGTCGCAATTGAATTTTCTTTTAGCATTGAAATCATGTAATTAGCATGTAGTTTCTGCCGATCCCACCAGACAAAGTCGGTGACGGCTTTATCGTAGACATAGAGATGTTTCTGAGAGCTGTTATTTCCCTTGTTTTGCTTTTCAATATGATCTCGTAACACAGGTATTTCTTGATGCCTCTGAGTTCCGTTTGTCACCAGACAAAGAAATCTGAGCAACCCACTTCTGAGATTCAACGCGTAAATCCCCCCGGCCGCATAAACTTTCCCCTTGCTGTTTTTTTCAGTACGGCAGGCATGATCAATAAAATGTCCATCCGCTGCTTCTATGGTGTATTCGTCAAGTTCCGGTAATGCTTTAAGATAATCAATGTCTTGCGATAGCAGTGTTTCAGAGTGAAGATGGTAGCTCTGCTGTTCAAATGCCTCAAGCATACTTGTTCGTCTATGCGACTTCAGTGATTTAAAATACGTTGAGTGGGGAAGCAGCTGGCCATAAATCTGTTCATTGGTTTGGAGGAAATGGCGACCACTATCGACTACACTGATACAGCGTAATAACCCAAGGCGAATAAAGTCGATATCCTTCAACTCTGGGCATGAACGAGCCCACAAAGGATGACGCTCTGCTAACAGGGCACGTTCCATACTTTCATTGCAGTGTTGGTGAATATGTTCAGAGAGTGGTAGGTCTTTAAGCATGGGTGATATCCGTTTATGAGGTGATTAAAACGGAAATTTTTTTCGGCAATTGCAAGCTTTATTTGAAATTATTTGTTGTTTTTTTACGGTGCCTACAGAGTGTCTATTTGCTGTTATAAGTGATTAAAATCAAAAAGATGGAAATATTCGAGTGGTGCTACCTTCAGGTAGGTTATAGGCTGCTTTGTTTAGGTACTTCTTCTTTCAATGGGAACACTGATGATAATAACAGGAATGTCTTTACAGTGCTTTATGAGCTCTCTTGTGGCGAGGTTAGTTTCACGGCCTCAATTGATAGGGGAACACTGATGACATTCGTACTAAGCTACTTAAAGACTGCCATATCGATACTGTTATTGGTTTGCCTGCCAATCTGTTTTTCTCAACAGGGATTCCTGTATGTATTTTGGTGCTAAAAAAATGCAAAAAGCACGATGATGTGTTGTTTATTAATGCCAGTGAATATTTTGAAAAAGGCAAACGTCAGAATCGATTACGTGATGGTAAAGATGGCCAGCCAAATGATATTAAAAAAATAGTCGAATGTTATCAATTCAGAACTGAAGAAGTGAGATATTCCCGGTGTGTAAACATGCGTGAAATTGAAAAAAATGATTTCAACCTGAATATTTCACGTTACGTTAGTACGGCAAAGCCAGAGCCTATCATCGACCTAAAAGAAGTTCACAATGATTTAACATCCTTAGAAGAGAAGGTTTTGACAGCAACCACAAACGCATAATACATTTTCTCGAGGAACTAGGATTATAATCCCCCAGCAAATCCAGACAAGAAATCAAAGCAATCTTATTCCAAATTAGTTACTATTTGTAAAAAATTGGAGTATTAAAATGAGCAGAAAAAGAACGGTCTACAGTGCTGAATTTAAAAGCAAGTTGGTATTAGAAGTTTTAAAGAATGAAAAAACACTGCAAGAAATTGCCAGTGCAAATAACATCACACCTAAGAACCTACAAAACTGGAAAAAAATATTCTTAGACAATGCAGAAATAGCAATGGAGCCCTCCAAAGCCGTTAAAGATTACAAAGAGGATCTATTAGCAGCTCAAGAACAAAATGAGATGCTCACAAAAATCGTAGGAAAAATGACGGTTGAAAAGGAGTGGCTCGAAAAAAAGCTAAAAAGCTTGGACTCATCTGATAGAAAACAGTTGATTGAGCCCAAGCTTAACACTCTACCTCTAACACAGCAGTGTGCATTATTAGGATTAAATAGAAGCAATCTCTATTACAAAAAAAGAGAGAATAAAAAGAAAGAAGAGATCAAAACTCAGATTAATCACATTTTTAAAGACATCCCTATTTATGGTGCGGCTAAAGTACACCAGCAGTTGCTTGAAGGTGGTTTTAAAGTCAGTTTAAACACGGTGGCGAGTTATCGGCAGCAGATGGGCTTGAAAGCCGTATTAGCGGTAAAACAAGTCAATACAACGATCCCCATAAAAGAACATAAAAAATATACTTATAAGCTTAGAGATCTTGATATATCACACGCTAACCAAGTTTGGAGTACAGATATAACCTATATTAAAACCAAAGAAGGGATGGTTTATTTAGCGGCGATTATTGATTGGCACTCAAAAGCAGTGCTCGCCCATAAAATATCAAACACAATGGATTCTTTTTTAGTTATGGATGTATTAGATGAAGCGCTTTCTCTCTACGGAACACCTGAAATTTTTAATACGGATCAAGGCAGTCAATACACCAGTGAAATTCATACCCAACGACTAAAAAACAAAGGCGCGCCATGCTACCTCACGAAATTCCGGGACTCCTGTCGCCGTAATTCGTTCACCTACGCAGCGAATAGGAGATGCTCCAGCCGCCCTGCGTCCGCCACAGACTGAGCACAAAGCAGCTCAGTCATGGCTACCACAAATGGCTCTACGGCTATTCGGGATAAAATTTTAGCCTCCCTCGCGCGCTATCGCGCACTTCGGATTGGCAAATTTCCCTGCGCCTTCTGGAGACTATCAGCCCGTCCGGGGCTGCTGACAGCGTTTGTATTGAACGGTTTTGGCGAAGTGCAAAATGTGAGCGTATTTATTTAAATGAATATGGTTCAATTAGAGCGTTAATAGAAGATGTTGATGACTATATTGAGTTTTATAATCATCAACGGTTTCATGAAACCCTGGACTATAAAAAACCAATGAATGTATATAGAGAAAGTATTTTAGCTAATGAACAGCAGAATGAAGCGGCTTAGGAATATGGAATAAGGATTGTTGAAAAATCTGTCTTGACTCTTTGGGGTGCTATAGTTTTATATTATAATCACGCGAATTATAAAAAATAATAACGTAGTTTTTATTTATAAATAGCGTTGTTTTATTAAGGTTTTAAGGCGTTTCTGAGTGGTTTTTTTGAGATGATTCTTGGGTCTGCTGTTTTTAATGTTTTTTGAGTATTCAAAAAACATTAATTAAATACTAAAATAAAGTGTGGTTCAGTTGGCAATGTTTACAATTTATCTATTATTTTCTTTGTGATGGAATAAAAATAATGTATACTATAATAATATTAAATGAATATTCAAATAATATTATTATAGTATTTAAATGAAGGAAGTTAAAATGAAAATATTGATAGCTGGAAGGAAGGGTGGGTCGGGGAAATCGACGATTACTATGAATCTGTCGGTTGCTCTCGCGCATGATGGTCTGGATGTAATAATTATTGATGCTGATAGACAGTCATCAAGTGCGTCGTGGGCTCTTGAGCGTTCTACGTGTCAACCCGACGCACCCCAAGTTCATTGTGTCGAAAAGCATAATAATATTGCGTCAACAATAGAAGATCTGGATTCTCGATATGAGCTAGTATTAATTGACCCCGCGGGGAGAGATTCAGAGGAAATGCGTTCAGCAATGGTTGTTTCTGATGTGTTATTGATTCCTTTAAGACCATCGCAACTGGACCTCGATACAATTCCTGAGTTACTTAAAATCGTTCAGCAATCAAAAATAATTAATCCGAATTTGAAAGTTTGTGCGGTTCTTTCTCTTTGTCCGACTAACCCTGTGATTAATGAAATTAACGAATCGAAAGAATTTTTAATCGAATTTCCAGAAATTAAATTGTTGGATACAATTATTTGTGATCGAAAAATTTATCGAGATTGTGTCAGTGACGGGTTGGGTGTTGTAGAGTCTACTTTATCGAGTGAGTCAATAAGAAAAGCTAAAAAAGAAATTTTAGATTTAAAAAGTGAGGTTTTGGGATGAAAAAGGCAAGCGAGAAAGCGGCCTCGAAGTTAACAAAAGAAGAATTTACAGAGGATGAAGTTCATAAATTTGTTGAAGGCGCTGAAAAATCTAAAGAAGAAATAGAAGAGGTTGATAAGCTTGATGAGGAGCGAAAAAAAGTAGCTACACGAAAAATTGATGAAGAGAGAAAAAGAAAAGAAAAAGATGAAAAAACTCGTTATTTTAAAGCGATCTCAATGAGGTTTACAAAGGATGAAATTGATCTTTTGGATGAATTAAAACAGAAAAAAGGGATACCGAGGCTAGCAATCATTAGGATTGCAATTTCTGAATTGGCAGAGAGGGAGCTAGATACATAATGTTATAATAACTTTCAATGAATATTCAAAAAATATTAGATTAACTGTATTTGAATATTTATAAAAATTTTTAGTTATTGCTGAAATATGATTTCTAATTTAGAAATTTAAATAATATAGAAAAATATGAAAAAAAATAAAGTTATTTTTGACTGGAAATCAGCCGATCTCTTGTCGATGAGTGAAAATGAACCAGGAAAAATTGATTATGTATTGCCTGCGCTTCCTGTTGGTTCGGTTGGTTTGCTTGCAGGGGCAGGAGGGGTTGGTAAGACTTTTTGGGTAACACAAGCTGTTATGCAAGTAGCTGTTGGAGGGTCTTGCGATTTTGGGTTGGGGGGGCCTGCAAAGGTAAAAAGTGGTGGGCAAGTTCTTTATTTTAATCTCGAAGATCCAGAATCTATTTTACATCAGAGAATTAGATCCATTTCTTTAAAATATAAAAAAAATATTAAAGAAAATGGAGTAATAAATACAGATGGAGAAAGAGAGTTCAATGCATCATATAAATATGATGAATCTTGGGTTAATGACGCTTTAGAGAATATTGAATTATAGCACCCCAAAGAGTCAAGACAGATTTTTCAACAATCCTTATTCCATATTCCTAAGCCGCTTCATTCTGCTGTTCATTAGCTAAAATACTTTCTCTATATACATTCATTGGTTTTTTATAGTCCAGGGTTTCATGAAACCGTTGATGATTATAAAACTCAATATAGTCATCAACATCTTCTATTAACGCTCTAATTGAACCATATTCATTTAAATAAATACGCTCACATTTTGCACTTCGCCAAAACCGTTCAATACAAATATTATCCGTTGCTCGTCCTTTTCCATCCATAGAAATAGTAATGCCTTTGTTTTTTAGTCGTTGGGTATGAATTTCACTGGTGTATTGACTGCCTTGATCCGTATTAAAAATTTCAGGTGTTCCGTAGAGAGAAAGCGCTTCATCTAATACATCCATAACTAAAAAAGAATCCATTGTGTTTGATATTTTATGGGCGAGCACTGCTTTTGAGTGCCAATCAATAATCGCCGCTAAATAAACCATCCCTTCTTTGGTTTTAATATAGGTTATATCTGTACTCCAAACTTGGTTAGCGTGTGATATATCAAGATCTCTAAGCTTATAAGTATATTTTTTATGTTCTTTTATGGGGATCGTTGTATTGACTTGTTTTACCGCTAATACGGCTTTCAAGCCCATCTGCTGCCGATAACTCGCCACCGTGTTTAAACTGACTTTAAAACCACCTTCAAGCAACTGCTGGTGTACTTTAGCCGCACCATAAATAGGGATGTCTTTAAAAATGTGATTAATCTGAGTTTTGATCTCTTCTTTCTTTTTATTCTCTCTTTTTTTGTAATAGAGATTGCTTCTATTTAATCCTAATAATGCACACTGCTGTGTTAGAGGTAGAGTGTTAAGCTTGGGCTCAATCAACTGTTTTCTATCAGATGAGTCCAAGCTTTTTAGCTTTTTTTCGAGCCACTCCTTTTCAACCGTCATTTTTCCTACGATTTTTGTGAGCATCTCATTTTGTTCTTGAGCTGCTAATAGATCCTCTTTGTAATCTTTAACGGCTTTGGAGGGCTCCATTGCTATTTCTGCATTGTCTAAGAATATTTTTTTCCAGTTTTGTAGGTTCTTAGGTGTGATGTTATTTGCACTGGCAATTTCTTGCAGTGTTTTTTCATTCTTTAAAACTTCTAATACCAACTTGCTTTTAAATTCAGCACTGTAGACCGTTCTTTTTCTGCTCATTTTAATACTCCAATTTTTTACAAATAGTAACTAATTTGGAATAAGATTGCTTTGATTTCTTGTCTGGATTTGCTGGGGGATTATAAATACTATGCTTTATCCGGTAAAAATATTAGTATTTTAGATAAAAATGGTGATCTAAACGAGTATACAGATACGTTTATATCTATTGCAAAATCAGTAAAACATGTTCGTTTGATTGTTTTTGATACATTAAGAAGATGTCATGATTCAGAAGAAAATGGTAATGGATCTATGGCGAAAGTATTAAGGTTTTTTGAGTGGCTTGCTTCAGAAACAGGTGCTGCTGTTTTAATTGTTCATCATGAAAATAAACACGGTCAAAATGACCCTGATGCTGGGGCTTCAGCGATTAGGGGAGCCTCTGCGATTGTTGATAATTGCCGATGGGTTGCCCGGATGCGGCATATGTCAAAAAATGAAGCTGAAGAAATGAATATAAGTTATGACGATGGTGAATCTAAAAAATATGTAAATATCGGTCTCCCCAAGATTAATTACGCAGAAGGCGTACCTGATGCGTGGTTAAAGCGGGAAGGTGAAGGCGTACTTTTTGAGACTAAATTAAATATTGTTAAAAAAGTTTCATCGTTAGCGAAAACAGCTTTTGGACTTAAATCCAGTCGAGATAAGAGGGACTGGTAATGATAGATTTAAGAAAAATAGCTAAAAAACAATTATTTCCAACTAGTAATGTTCATATTTCCAGGTTAATTTTGTTTGAATCTACTCGTAGGCCTAAATATAAGCATCGTGATTTTAAAACTTCATGGGGAAGAGCGGAAGTAAAAGGAAAACTCGGGCAGGTACATGCAGATCTCATCGAGGCAATCACTTCGAATGCTATTGATGGGTATGAGACAGAGGAGGGTGATTTAATTGTTTTAGTTGATCCGTATGTGATACGAAAATCCATGGGAAAAGACGGAACTCCTTATTCACAATCGACCTTAATGGACAAGGTTGAGGATTTGAAGTCAGCAGTGATTACTTTACATATTAATCGTGATGATAATGAAACACCTTATTTTTTGTTAGATGGTATTTTAGTTCGGATTGAACCCTCGAAAAGAAGTGTAATAAATAAGCTAAATGGTAAGAAAAGGTTTTTTTGGAAAGTCACGCTTACAAAGACATACAAAGAGATAATGATGACGGATATACCAATGTACTATGATCCGCATCTACTTGTGGGGTTGTCGGGTGTTAGTCAGGGGCTTGTTCGTCATATATATACACATAAAGGTACTCCTAATGGAGGATGGTTTTTGGATAATCTTCTAGAAAGAGTTGGTGTTGATATCGGAAATAGTAATGAATTAAAAAATCGACATAGAGAACTAAAAAAAGATGCAGATTTATTATTGAATTTGGGCATTAATATCGAAAATGGACGGGTTGTAAACACAAAAACGGTGTAGCAAAAGCCAGATATTTCGACTTTTCTTTAGGTTCTTTAGGACTTTTAGGGTTCTAAAGAAAGCCCTAAAAATTTAAGGGTTAGTTTTTAGAGAACCTGAATTCGTATAATAAGTGCATAACCCTCTGCAAGTATTGGCTAGACTAACACCTGTTGAATTAAGACAAGACATAGGTGTAAAGTAAACAGCTACCAAACAATTTACAGAGGCTACAAATGAGCTATACACACCTATGTCCTGAAGAAAGATATTATATAGAAATTGAATTAAAAAAGGGAACTTCACAGAATAAAATAGCAGAAGCCTTAGAACGAAGCCAAAGCAATATTTCACGCGAGATTAAACGCAATACAGGTCAAAGAGGCTACAGGCATAAACAAGCAGAAGATTTTGCCCAAGAACGACACAAAAACAAGCCTAAAGAGGTTAAATTAACGGATGAAATAAAAGGCATTGTTAATGTTCGCATTGAGGATGACTGGAGTCCTGAGCAGATTGCAGGGCGGTTAAAACAAGAAGGTATAATTAGTCTTCATCATGAAACAATCTACCAGCATATTCTGGCGGACAAAAAGGCAGGGGGTGAACTATACAAGCATCTTCGGCATCAGAACAAAACCTATCGCAAGCGGTATGGGTCAGCCCATAATAGGACAGGAATCCCTAATAGAGTCGATATAGATGAGCGTCCTGAAGAGGTCAACAACCGTAAGCGTATAGGTGATTGGGAGGCAGATACAATCATTGGGAAAAATCACAAAGGGGCGATTGTAACGTTGGATGAGCGAGTCTCTAAATTACGGTTGGCCTTCCCTTTAGCGGGGAAAAAGGCTCAATATGTATTAGACGCAACTATTTTAATGCTTGATCCTATAAAAAGCTTTGTTAAAACAATTACTTTTGATAACGGGAAAGAGTTTACCCTGCATGAAAAAATAGCAGAAGCACTAGGCTGTGATACGTATTTTGCGACTCCCTACAGCTCTTGGGAAAGAGGGCAAAATGAGAACGCTAATGGCTTATTAAGACAGTATTTCCCTAAAGTAATGGAGTTGATTGATGTTACGATAAAAGAGGTTTTTATAGCCGTTGATAAGCTAAATAGTCGCCCTAAAAAGTGTCTCAATTACAAAACACCTTATGAGGTATTTGAAGAGCTGACTGGGATAGATATGAAAAATTTATTGGGTTATGTACTTATGAATTGAATTCAGGGGGTAACAAAATACAGATACCAAGTTTTAAAAGGTGATATTAGATGGGGCTTAACAATACCTTCGCCAAATTTTATTTAAGCCAAAAATGATGATCTTATACCTATATAAATCAATCTCTTATAGGCTGTAAAAATCATAAAAATGAGTGTATTCTTATTTTGGCGAAGGTATTGGTTTAAGAGAGTTGGTAAGGCAAACTTGCGAAGCATTTGAAATCAATAGGTACTAGGGGAAGCACTTTTGGGCTAGGGGTTACTTTTGTGTCACGGTAGGGCAAATGACTGATGAAATGATAAAGAATTATATTTATCACCATTTTGAAGCCAACTCGAATGACAATTTTAAAACAGAGTATGGAGAGCTGAAATAACAGTGCCATTTTCCCTGTATACCGACTTTCAGTCGCCAGTCTCTCTCGCTGAAAATCAGGGAAACGGAGCTTTAGCGAAGTGAAGATTTTTAGTCCGCGATAGCCGTAGGGCCGTTGTTTTGTCGGAGTCTGAGCGTTAGCGAAGGTGGAGACAAAATAAAAGGCCATCCGACACGGCGTCAAGTCATTTGGAGCCTATGTTCCGACCCCTTGTTGGGTCGGGACGAGGTGACGAGGACGAATCGGGGCCGCCGGAGGCATAAGTGGTCGCGTTAAGTTTTTGCTGCTTGCTTGGGCTGGGATGCCCAAAACAAGCTTTCGCAAAAATAGCGACTCCCCAACTATTGGTCGCATAAAACAGGTTACAGTTTGGATCGAAGAAGTGTCGAAATTGCCCCTTTAATGCGTGCTACATTGCATTCCACTATGCTTTGTGCTACATTGTACTTCACTATAGGAGATCCAAATATGCCTACCAAACCCACCACCACAATACGTATCGATCCAGATGTAAAAAAACGGGCTGGTGAGGTGTTCGACGACATCGGCATAAGTATGTCCGCTGCAATCAATACCTTTCTTAAAGCGGTGATTCGCGAGGGCACCATACCATTTGATATAAAGAGCAATCGCCCTAAGCCAAACTCAAACTCCGGAAATGCAAAGCTTAATCACGCGTTCATAGTCAAAAAGGATGAATTCTATACCGAGTACGGAGATGTGGAAAAGGAAATATTGAATCACGGAAAACTACTAAAGGGCAAGTCCATACTTTGTAACTGTGACGATCCTTTTGAATCGGCTTTTTTTCGTTTTTTTATAATTTATTTCAACCGGTTAAAGTTAATTAGTCTAACATCCACCTGCTATGCAGGATCCTCTTTAGCAGGAAAAGAATATCCACTAGAAGGCGGAACTTGTGCTTATAAAGCGGTAGTGACAGAGGTACCTGATGATACTATTGTGAGACCTGATGGCTCGCTGGATTTAGAGTCTTTGTTTTCTATGTCAGGCAACTATCTCGCACATCTCGCTGGTGATGGAGACTTCCGGTCGGACGAATGCAAAGCTTTACTAGGAGAAGTTGATATAGTAACCACCAACCCTCCTTTTAGTCTCTTCAGGGAGTATCTCGACCTATTGGAAAGCCACAAAAAAAAATTTATTATTCTCGGAAACATGAATGCTACAACAACTAAGGAGATATTCCCTCTCTTCCGCGACAATAAAGTCTGGTATGGAGAGTCCATTCGCTCCGGGGATCGCAAATTTTATGTTCCTGATAGCTATCCACTAAACGCCACCGGATGTGGTATAGATGATAATGGACGGCGATTCATCCGGGTCAAGGGCATCCGCTGGTTCACTAACCTGAAGGCTTGCAGTCCGAATACCTCCTTAGAATTGACCCGCCTTTATGACAAAGATGAATATCCGTTTTACGAAAACTACGATGCTATCGAGGTTGGACGAATCCAAAATATTCCTATGGACTACGAAGGTGTAATGGGAGTACCTATTACCTTCCTCGACAAGTACAGTCCAAATCAGTTTGAGATTATTATGCTTGCAAACGGTAATGCACGCACTAACGTATCGTCCAAGACCCTTTCAGAAGTTAATTATCGGAAACACCCAGAAGACAGAGGCGGTGTAGGTATGATTAACGGACGACGAGCATATGCTAGAATTTTGATCCGCAGAAAATCCTTATGAGCAGTTTGTTGCGCGTACCCTGTTCGTATCAAGGCGGCAAGCAACGGATAGCTGCTCAAGTCGTCGACCACCTACTCGAAGCTGC
Organism: Bathymodiolus japonicus methanotrophic gill symbiont; assembly: GCF_019721995.1. Lineage (GTDB taxonomy): Bacteria > Pseudomonadota > Gammaproteobacteria > Methylococcales > Methylomonadaceae > Methyloprofundus. Next base: position 14,443 of record NZ_BLYC01000044.1, read on the forward strand.
TCCCAACCATAATTCTCGATTCTATGATCTATGCTGCGGGTCTGGCGCGGTGTCCATTGAGCTCGTTAACAGAGGTGTCGAACCATCACGTATTTGGATGCTTGACATCAGCACTTGGGGTTTTTTTTTGGTCAGCTATCGGCTCAGGTACATTCAATATGGACGCTTTTGATCGCTTTTTGTCTGAGTTACCGAGCGATAAACGCGACTACAAAACTCATATGTTAGCCTTATCAGCACTTCCAGTGAGAGAAGAAGCAATAGAGCTTTACCCTCTGCTACAGGCTAATTCCTTTGGAGGAAAACAAATTTGGCTCAAAGGAGAATGCTGGGCTAACGCTTGTTTCCGTGACTACTGGGAACCCACGGCCACTAGCGTGCGCCGTAGCCCAGCTAACCCAATGCAGCCAGGCCCAACTGAACTACGTCGACGAATAGATTCCCTGGTAAATGGAATGAAAGGGGTAAATGCAATCAACATGGATATTAAGACAATCCTAAGCACCTCTATTTCTAGTGATGCAGTGGTGTATATTGATCCTCCCTATAAAAGCACGACGAAGTATGGATTCAATTTTGATCTTACATATTTTATAAACCAATTTCGTGAAATTAACCAAAACCCTTTGTTTGTTTCAGAAGGCGTTCCGTTGAACGACAAATCTTTAATGCTCACATTTGGAGGAGCAAAAGGTGGTATTAGTGGGGCTAGAAAAGGAAAACACCAAGAATGGCTGAGTCGCTTCTAAAGCAACCCTAGTCGCTTTGCATTTCTCGTGGAGCCATTCCTAGCCAAAATTCTTGAAGCCTTCACGAAATCTTCAATCTCAGAATCTGGATATACAGATATGGAGTAGTAGTCATCTTCAACCTTGGTAAAGGTGACTACTTTCTTTACCAAGTAATGATTCTCACCTTTGGATCTAAACGCATCAGTGATCTTCTCATCCGAAGAACTAACTCCCTTAATCTGTAGGCGCCATGTTCCGTTAGCGTTATTTCCTGAAGGAAAAAGTATGGTATTTCCAACGTAGTCAACACCTTCAAAATTGAGAGTAATGTCTTTTTGAATATCTGTAGATGTAGGAGGAACACCAAAAAACTCGACCCCACCTCGCATGAAACCTGACTCTCCAAGATCAAAAGCAGTCCCTTTTGGTTCACCACGGTCAACTAGAGATCTCATCGATAAATCCAAAATATTCCGTGATCCGCCAGTTAATTTTCTGGTTTCAAACCAAATAGTCTCGTTATCGTCATAACGAGACACAGGTACTTGACCCGTCAAGGCTTCAGAGGGTGCTGCCGCTGTTTCTTTTTTTTGTATGCCGACATGGGGGAACGGTGCGCGAACACCATTGCCGAATAAACGCTCACGATTCTCAGCTTCTTTAGCAGCTTTTTCTGAACGTACCTGCTGGCTCACCTCCTTAGCTATATATCCATTTTTAAGAAGTTTTTCTACATCGTCTTTTGCAACTATAGGCATGATCGAATCTTGAAGAGAAGCTAAACTCTTGAAGTAGCTCTCCTGGACACTCAACATTTCAATATCTTTAGAATTCGACATATCTACCGGAATATGTGCTGAGCTCTCAAAATTTGTCCATAGACCGCCGCCAGTCAGATTATGTGATCCAACAACTATCATTCCTTTTTCTTTACCTAAAAATTGGTAAATTTTTGTATGGAATGTTTGACTTTTTCAGCGTGCACAACATTTAGTGAATCAGTACAAAGTAGTAAGCTAGTAAGAGCCTCGTATGAGGTCACACTAAGATCAACACCTACATAAGCATTCACTTTCCCACCTCTTTTCCTAAACTTTTCAAGTGAACCCTTAATTCTAAGGACGCCACTGTTCTTTGCAAAGGCGACAACGATATTTAAAGTGTGATAGATAGGTGAATCGAGCAGCTTTATCAGCTGGTTACCTAGCTGCCCGTTAAAAGGTTGATTCATCAATTCCATTAATCATTCCTGTAATAATTGACACGGTCTAAGTTGGGAGCAACATCTAATTCATCTCTGCCTCTCACCTGTGGGATGTGCCATGATTTTCCTTTATGCATAACAAATGGTTCTGTCGCAATAATTATCAAAAGCGCAGAGCTCCTGGTCTTCAGGCATAACTATCCTGCTAAAGCCATAAACTGCTTATAAGCAGGAATATTTTCCTCAGACAATTGCCCCTTTCGGATGATATGTGCCGTTTCAATTCCATCAATTGTTGCTTGGGCGGAGTGAAACGCTTTAAAGCCCATCATCGGTTTTGTTATTTTTTTGATAAAGCGATGATCCTGTTCGATGATGTTATTCAAATATTTAACTTGTAATATGTCAATCATAGTGGCAAACCCAGCGAGGATTAACAAGAGGTTAATATTGGATAATCCTGCATAGTTAGCGCCACTTTTATCCATAAGGACCTTATCAGGAAAGCCATTATTGTTAATCGTTTGTTTGAAAAATGCGGTTGCAGCCTCTTCATCACGGTGCTCAGAAAGCATGAAATCAAGCGTATCTCCGTGACTATCAACAGCTCGGTATAAATAGGTCCACTGACCCTTCACTTTGATATACGTTTCATCCATGCGCCACGACTTATTGGTTTCTCGTTTCTGAGATTTAGCTTTTACAGCAATGGCAGGAGAATAACGGATAACCCAATGATTGAGCGTAGCATGATCCACGTCAACACCTCTTTCTTCCATAATTTCTTCAAGGGCGCGATACGAAAACGCCATACCTGACATAAAAGAAAACAGCATAAAGAATGACATCTTTTTGAAAGTGAGTGCCTTTGAAGCTGAGCATCTGATCTACCTTTTATTGAAATTGAGAATTATGATAGCAGATAACGTCGGGAAGGGGGATTTATGCGACAGAACCATAAAAAAGGCGTGGTCAGGAAAAGCAAACCTAGTGGCGTATACAGGCGTTTTATCACAAAAATACACCCTTATAACCCTTGAGGTGTGTGTCGCCCCACATGGCTCTTTATGTGGCTAGATCGCAACGAATGGCAAAGAGTTTGCAGGTTGCAGTTGATAACACATGCCTTTGATAATTCAATCATGCTATGACCTCCTTGATTGAATGGTTCGTTTACGGTTCATTGGTTCGACCTGAAACAAATTAAGCCCAGAGGGTAAGTAACTTTTTTATCGTATCTGTAATCTTCTATCTTGGGCGCGCCAGCTCTTCGCTAAGGCGCTTTAACAGCTACCCCCTATCATACATACCCGCTAAAGGTTTTTGCGGGTCTTTAAGGGGCTTACATGCCCACCAATAAGCGATTGACTATCATTGTGGGTATGTGGTTTGTTATAGCTGTTACAGAAAACAAAGATTAAACGGTAAACCATTTCAAAATAAAGAGTTGGCTTATTGCAACAAGCAACAGCATTCTGGGGACTCTTTGCCCTAGGGAGGAAGTAACTTTTTAAACTTCATAATAAAACGCTATTTAGTGTGCAACCTAATATAGATTGTACTATACCTATAATCCTTTTATAATCAAAGACTAGGGTTACTGTCAGGTACAACCTATGGATATTTATACTAAATCATTGCATTTACAATTTTTGGATATTTTGGGAACGATGATAAACGCAGATTTTTAAAATTGCTTTAATTTATCCACAAGGCACTTTTACAAGGTTAAATATAAAAGGTTAAATAAAGGAAAGGATAGGGGGTTTTGACAAGTAAAAATATCTTTATATTTCAATTAATTATATTAAAAATAATTTTTTAACTGCACGGCATACCTATATGTTTGCTATTAACTGCACGGCATACCTATATGTTTATTATTCATAATTCAGTCTGAAAAAACGAACTGCACGGCATACCTATATGTTTTTTGTCTAACTGCACGGCATACCTATATGTTTGTGCGCTGCAATATGTCTTTTTTCTTGTCATAATTCAGCCTAAAAACGAACTGCACGGCATACCTATATGTTACTGCACGGCATACCTATATGTTACTGCACGGCATACCTATATGTTTATTTTGACTTATCCACAAGGATAGCTTCCCGTTTTTTCTTTGCGGCACTAGCGGCTTTTTGTTCGCTACAAAAATCAAGTGAAGCCGTCACCGTATATTTTACATCTACGATTTTTCGGCCTTCCTTAATTTCCTGCACTTCATGGAACATTAAAACGCCTTTTCTTTTGAGTTCGTTTAGTGCATCAATCATTTTTTTGCGATTGTTGCGTTCGGTTTTGCCTGCGAGAAAACGGCTTGAATTTTTTACGAACGAAAACATAAAATGATGGGTTTCTGTCATGCTTGCGTATTTGTAATGATGCACAAATCTTTTATAAAGCCACCTAGAAAGCTGGGTGTTTAAACTCATAAGACGGTCAATATTAAACTGCCGATATTCTAGTTTGTCGATTGCATGGGATATAAAAAGCGGTAATCGGGCGGCGTGTAACGCTCCTGTATCTTCTATATATTCCTCGCGGTCAACCGTCACAAGGTCTTGCAGTATTGCCCCTCTCCATAACTCTTTTTTGCCTTTAGAAAGCGTCAACATGCAAAGACTCATAACTTGTATGGCTTGTTTTATTTCGTTAAGGTTGCGGGTTTTACCGCGTTTCTTGAGTTCCTTTTGAACCATATACAAGGTGAATTTTACCCATGTTTCAGACTTCGTGGGGTCATGTATTCCGTAATTTTTATCAGTAAGAATTTTTTTAAGTGTTTCTTCTATAAGTTCCTCAGTCACACTTGGGAAAAATGCCTTATAGCCGCCGTTCTCCTGCTTTATTAAAGCGGGGTGAATGGTTATAGTACAATCTATATCCTTAAAGGTGTAAGGCTGCTCATAGGGGTCTGCATGGCCTGTTGGTGTGCGTAACTTCTCAACTTGTGCAGGGGTAAAAAAATACTTGGGTATACTCTCCCAAAGTTCAACCGTATTTGAAACGCTTTCAAGATCATTTGTTATAAACTGGCTAAACAAATCCATTTGAACGCTTTTAATAGCCTTACTTGGCGGTTTTTTTATTACCTTTTCTACAGCTTTCTTTTTAGCTGATTTCTTCTTGGTGTCTGCCATTTTCTTTTTCCCCTTGCCAAACTTTTTCCCTTTATCAAAATATCGCGGGTCGCTTCCATCATAATTTAAGGTATAAGTACAGCTTCCTTTATTTCAAGCTGCGTAACACATGCCTTTGAAAATTCAATCATGCTATGACCTCCTTTTATTGGTTCATTTTCGGTTCAATGCTCATTTTTGAACCAGTACAAAAAACTCAAAAGAATAAGAGTGTATTTACTTGAATGAGTAAATGCTAATTTATCTTTTTACTCAAATGAGTAATCCATAGTTCACGGGTAATTTCTGACACGGTGCGCCCCTCTTCTATGGCTCTAACTTTAATTCTTTTATATAGATTTTCTTCTATATCTGCATTAAGTCTCTTTTTCTTTCTGCCCTCGCCCTTAATATCTTCTAATATTTTGGCCTTGGCTTCTTCACCCTTACTAGGCCGTTTTGATGATAGTGCCATTTTCTGCGCCCTCCTTTGATGGTGTTGCAATAAAATTAATTAATTCATCTGTAAGGGCGTTCATTTCGTCCATAGCCGCCCTATTTCCAGAATCATAAACCGTTAAACCTTCGGCGGCTGTCTGGGGGTATGCTTGCCGCTGCATGATACAATTATCAAAAACAGGTAGGCCATATTCTGCTAATGCCTCCCCGATCTCTCGACCTAATTTTGTACGCTTTATTGCACGGGTTATTACAAAGGATGTTTTCGGCGTTCCGTCTGTTACTTCCTGCCGCGCTTTGATAAACTCGACCAAATCAGAAGCCGCCCATATATCGTATGGGCTTGGTTGTACAGGTATTAAAACAAAATCAGCCGCTTTTATTCCTGCCGCTATCATATCCTCAAGCTTTGCCGCTCCATCAATAATCACATAATCATAAGAAGCCCCTACACTAAAAAGAGTTTTCATGTTTTTAGCTCTATCCAATGCAATAAGAGGCAAGGGGTTATTTTCTGCGGCTGCGTGCCAATCTCTCGCGCTGCCTTGCGGATCACTATCTACAATAAGAACAGACAAACCACGCTCATGCAAAGCCCTTGCAAAGTTAGTGCTTAGGGTAGTTTTACCACTCCCGCCTTTAGGGTTTAATATTGAAATTATAGGCATTATAAAAACCTCTCTTGTGTTAATATTCTTTTACTCAATTGAGTAAAAGATACTTTACTCTTATTGTCAAAGAATGCAATAAACCTATCACAATATCATGCATTTTTTCAGATTTTGAAAAGCAAATAGTCTTCCGTGGGGTCTGTCGCATAAAGTTCGCTTCTCCGCGTTATCTGCTATCATGAGTCTCAATTCGAATAAAATAAGGTTCATATGCTTAGTTTTAAATGGCGCCATTTTGAAAAATAAATGATTCTCCTAAATGTCAGATGGTACTTGGCTTATCCACTCAGTTATCGCAATCTTGAGGAAATGGCTGAAGAACGAGGCTATCATGTTGACCACAGCACCCTTAATCGGTGGGTGATAAATTATGCACCTGAATTAGAGAAAGAATTTCATAAAAAGAAGCGTCCTGTTAATGGAAAACTGAAGTTTCCCAATAATTATTTATGGTAAAATTGAAACTATGCTACAACTATATGGAAAAAATAGTCTTTTCATTCGTTTCAAATGCTATTGCCTAAGGGGAATTAAGTAAGGGGTTGCTATAAACATGGCAAAACCACCTAAAATAAACCTCGATACACCAGCATTGTGTATTTCAGCTACTCAATAATTGGGAAACTTCAGTGGAAAAGAGTTTACTCTCCATGAAATATTGGCAAAAGAGCTGGATTGCAACACCTATTTTGCAAAGCCATATCACTCATGGGAACGCGGTCAAAATGAGAATGCTAATGGGTTGTTACGCCAGTACTTTACGAAAGCAATGGAGTTGCTTAATATCACAATAAAACAGGTTCTTGATGCGGTTGATAAATTAAACAGCAGACCGAGAAAATGCCTGAAATTTAAAACACCCTATGAAGTTTTTGAAGAGCTAACAGGAGTAGATGTTAAAAAATTAATGGGCTATGCACTTATGACTTGAATTCAGGGAATTTATTTTAAAAGTTAAACTAAGAAATAAATTTTTATAGAGTTCTATGCTTCGCATACGAACGTTTTTAGTTATCTTTTAAAAAAGATACAAAAAGTGCAAAATCAAAAAGACGATTTTGCACCCGCTGAAAATCAGGGAAACGTAGCCTAAGCGAAGTGATGATTTTTAGTCCGCGATAGCCGTAGGGCCGTTGTTTTGTCGGAGTCTGAGCGTTAGCGAAGGTGGAGACAAAATAAAAGGCCATCCGACGCTGTCAGCCCCGGACGGGCTGATAGTCTCCAGAAGGCGCAGGGAAATTTGCCAATCCGAAGTGCGCGATAGCGCGCGAGGGAGGCTAAAATTTTATCCCGAATAGCCGTAGAGCCATTTGTGGTAGCCATGACTGAGCTGCTTTGTGCTCAGTCTGTGGCGGACGCAGGGCGGCTGGAGCATCTCCTATTCGCTGCGTAGGTGAACGAATTACGGCGACAGGAGTCCCGGAATTTCGTGAGGTAGCATGGCGCGCCTGCACGGCGTCAAGTCATTTGGAGCCTATGTTCCGACCCCTTGTTGGGTCGGGACGAGGTGACGAGGACGAATCGGGGCCGCCGGAGGCATAAGTGGTCGCGTTAAGTTTTTGCTGCTTGCTTGGGCTGGGATGCCCAAAACAAGCTTTCGCAAAAATAGCGACTCCCCAATCTCAAGTTGCTTTAGAAACCGATAATAACTACAGAGTAAAACGCCGATACAGTTATGGCATTGGTCGTACAGCCACATACGACTGGGACGCGGCTGAGGAAGATAAAAGTCAATACTATTTATATGACTGAAGTTTCCCAATAATTATTTATGGTAAAATTGAAACTATGCTACAACTATATGAAAAAAATAGTCTTTTCATTCGTTTCAAATGCTATTGCCTAAGGGGCAGGCGCGCCATGCTACCTCACGAAATTCCGGGACTCCTGTCGCCGTAATTCGTTCACCTACGCAGCGAATAGGAGATGCTCCAGCCGCCCTGCGTCCGCCACAGACTGAGCACAAAGCAGCTCAGTCATGGCTACCACAAATGGCTCTACGGCTATTCGGGATAAAATTTTAGCCTCCCTCGCGCGCTATCGCGCACTTCGGATTGGCAAATTTCCCTGCGCCTTCTGGAGACTATCAGCCCGTCCGGGGCTGACAGCGAATGAAGTAGGGGTTTGCTATAAACATGGCAAAACCACCTAAAATAAACCTCGATACACCAGCATTGTGTATTTCAGCTACTCAATAATTGGGAAACTTCAGTTTATATGACGCTCCAGGGCGAAACGTAACTTCTACAGAAGACCGTTTAGGTAAGACGCGTAATCGCTATAAATACGGAAGTTTTGGCGAAGAAGTTAGTAGTACGGAAGTCCACAGTAATGATTTTAAGTATGCTGGCGAGCAAGCCGAAAGCGACACTGGGTTAATTTACCTGAGAGCCCGATACTACGATCCTGAAATTGGACGTTTTATATCAAGAGACCCTTTCTCTGGCTATATGTCCGTGCCTGAGTCTCAGAATATGTATGCTTATGCGCATAATAATCCACTGAAGTTTATTGACCCTAGTGGGGAGTGCGTTGACACTCTGTGGGATGTGGCTAATGTCATCTATGATATAGGGAAAATTTCTTATGGCTATCTTAACAATAATCAACATGCTGTTTCATCAGGTTATTCCGATTTAGGTGCTGACCTATTCGCGTTAGCAATACCTGGCTTACCGGCAGGTGTTACTAAAGTTTTTAATGCCACAAAGCGTGTAAATATCCCTGCTAGAGACGCTGCAAAGGATCAGTTTCGAAAAGAAAGTAAGGGTTTAAAGTTGAAAACTATTAGAACGGGTAGGGATGGTTCTGGGAAAATTGTTGGGGTAGGTACAACGACGAGAAAAGGTCCAACGTATAGACCAAAGGGCGATGGTTCTTATAGCGTAGGAAGGCCAAAAAAGGTGAAGCACTATCGCCCTGATGGTGATGGTTATACGGTGAATAATCGATGATTGATCTATCTTCTATGCTGGAAGATTTTGAAGACGGACAAGATGTTTTGGTCAAGTTAAGAAATAATGACGAATATTTATTGTACGACTTTGAAATGGTAGATGAATCTATTTATGATTGTGATGATGTAGTCATGGCGACGATCAGTAGTGTTATTAAGAGTGATTTTTGTTACAAAAACGGAACAAAAATTGAATTGTCAATAAACGATATTGTAGAATTGAAAGACCCATGCAATGAGTTTCAATATTTTTCTGGATAGCTTTCGAAAAAGTAGGGACTCCCCCGCACCTTTTTGAAGGGTTCTGTCCAGCCAGCCCTGACGCATGAACCTTGCAATATTCCGGTGTCTTATAGCATGCAAAACTTCTTCCTCATAGATCATCTTATTGTGCTCTATGTTATTTGCGGATTTCACCAATGATGAGGGGAATCGTCTATTAAATGTGATTTGTACAAACGCAAGGCGCACTCCTCCTAAAAGGACTGTTCGCCCTCTGAAAATACAAGTACACAAAGAAATTACAGGCGCGCCATGCTACCTCACGAAATTCCGGGACTCCTGTCGCCGTAATTCGTTCACCTACGCAGCGAATAGGAGATGCTCCAGCCGCCCTGCGTCCGCCACAGACTGAGCACAAAGCAGCTCAGTCATGGCTACCACAAATGGCTCTACGGCTATTCGGGATAAAATTTTGGCCTCCCTCGCGCGCTATCGCGCACTTCGGATTGGCAAATTTCCCTGCGCCTTCTGGAGACTATCAGCCCGTCCGGGGCTGACAGCGTTCGATGTGAAATTCGGAAGGTTGCCGCAAAAACTGTGCGGCCCAATCGTTTCTAATCCACGGGCCGGTTAAGGTTCCTTTGACAAAAGAAAGAAACTCTCGAATCCCCATTTTTTTCACCCACTTCACCACGCGATGAGTGGCGAGGGTTCTGTCGCAAAAAATAAATATTTGTGTGATAATCAACTGTAACCTGTTTTTATGCAACCAATGGATAAGAAATCCTCTAGGAGAAAAACTTTCTCAGGCCATCCGATAAACTAGTGGGAAAGTCAGGTACCATATGACATTCGCGAGAATAATCACTTGAAAAGTCACACCCTTTTTAGTTGAACATGCGAACCTTCTTTGGCTGAAATTTAATCTTATGATCGTAGGTAATAGGCTGGTTTTGGGTTTTGCGACAGAACCCCAGAAAAGGCCATCTAGCACCTTGTAGACTATGTATTTATCTAGGGTAAAGCTGGCAATCCTAGTTCCTCGAGAAATGTATTATGCGTTTTGGTTGCTGTCAAAACCTTCTCTTCTAAGGATGTTAAATCATTGTGAACTTCTTTTAGGTCGATGATAGGCTCTGGCTTTGCCGTACTAACGTAACGTGAAATATTCAGGTTGAAATCATTTTTTTCAATTTCACGCATGTTTACACACCGGGAATATCTCACTTCTTCAGTTCTGAATTGATAACATTCGACTATTTTTTTAATATCATTTGGCTGGCCATCTTTACCATCACGTAATCGATTCTGACGTTTGCCTTTTTCAAAATATTCACTGGCATTAATAAACAACACATCATCGTGCTTTTTGCATTTTTTTAGCACCAAAATACATACAGGAATCCCTGTTGAGAAAAACAGATTGGCAGGCAAACCAATAACAGTATCGATATGGCAGTCTTTAAGTAGCTTAGTACGAATGTCATCAGTGTTCCCCTATCAATTGAGGCCGTGAAACTAACCTCGCCACAAGAGAGCTCATAAAGCACTGTAAAGACATTCCTGTTATTATTGCGTTTTGAACTGCCCGAATGGTATACGAGCTGATACGAGATATTCTTGCCTGGAAAAATAATGGATTCACAAAACGATCTCGTTTTTGAGCCTGTTGCTGCCTTATCTCCAGAGCCTCGCTATATTTTTTATCCGATGGATGAATCAATTCTGGCTGTTGTGTTTTTGAAATCTCTTCAAATACGCGCATTAAATTATAGCTCATTGCAGTCAGGCGCATTTGATTTTCAAGTGAGCGGGTATTGGAAGACCAAGCTTTAGTTTCCTTGAAATTACTTTTAGTGTTATTGAATGTCTTTTCAATCGTCCATCGCTTGAAATACAGCATGGCAATGGTTCCAGGGTTAATAGTCATTGGCAAGGTTGTCACAAACCGGTGAAGTTTTCCGGTTTCTGGATCACGGTAATCCACCACGTTAAATTTGATGCCCTTGTTTTCGTACACACTGTATGCTTCAACCCCTGTATTGATCTCATGGCGGGAGTCAAAAGGGATAGACTCAACCAGAGTCGCAATTGAATTT
>NZ_BLYC01000045.1 GCF_019721995.1 Bathymodiolus japonicus methanotrophic gill symbiont
TAAGCTTACTCCTCTATACCCAACGACTTCAAGATGGTTCTGTCGCAAGTATTATTAAAAATGTAAACAGCCTGCTCTTCCGCTGTCAGCCCCGGACGGGCTGATAGTCTCCAGAAGGCGCAGGGAAATTTGCCAATCCGAAGTGCGCGATAGCGCGCGAGGGAGGCTAAAATTTTATCCCGAATAGCCGTAGAGCCATTTGTGGTAGCCATGACTGAGCTGCTTTGTGCTCAGTCTGTGGCGGACGCAGGGCGGCTGGAGCATCTCCTATTCGCTGCGTAGGTGAACGAATTACGGCGACAGGAGTCCCGGAATTTAGTGAGGTAGCATGGCGCGCCTGAGGCATAACTACAGTGTTTCCATTGAAAGCAACAATAGCTAAGAAACTTAGAGAGTATGCCTTATTTTAGAGGCGGTATGCGATTATCTTGTCCTACTCCCATATTTTTGATCACTGCAATAAGAGCATGGACAATGCCGTATCAGCAGAACGTTACCCTTTGTGGAAGCGAGCATGCCCAGGACTAAACGATATTGGCTTTATTCGTCTTGGGATGTTACGTTGCATCAGTTTGGTGGATAGTGGTCGCCATTTTTTACAGGCAGCAGAAGAGGTTCATGAGGAGCAATGCCCTCTTTCAACCTATTTTAAATCACTCAAGTCACCTAGACGAGTGAGAATGCTCGAAGCTGTTGAACAACAAAGCTATGACATTTACAGTGAAACTCTGTCATCGCACGGTATTGATTATCTAAAGTCATTTCCTGAACTGAATGACTATACCGTATTGGCGGCTGATGGGCACTTTATTGATCATGCCTGTCATACAGAAAAAGGAAGGAATGGAAAAGTCTACGCAGCAGGGTTTATCTACACTTTAAATCTCAGAAATGGTTTGCTCAGACCTTTTTCGCTTATTACAAATGGAACCCGGCGGCATCAGGAAATCCCCGTGCTGCGCGACGAACTCAAGAGAGAAAACAGAACAAAAAACAGCACCCAAAAGTGCCTCTACGTCTATGATAAAGCGGTCACTGATTATGCTTTCTGGAATAACCAAATAGAGCACGGGAATTTGATGATTTCAGTTTTAAAGGAGAATTCAGTCGCCACTTTTGTTGAATCAATTCATTTCGATACCAGCCATGAACTTAACACGGGGATTGAAAGTTACAGCACTTATGAAAACAACGGTATCAGGTTTAGCATTGTCAATTATCGCGATCCCGAAACAAAAAAACTTCACCGCTTTATAACGACCTTACCTGGGTCAATCAGCCCTGGAACGATTGCCATGCTGTACTTCAAGCGCTGGACGATTGAGAAAGCATTCAATAACAGTAAAAGTAACAGGCGCTCCATGCTACCTCACGAAATTCCGGGACTCCTGTCGCCGTAATTCGTTCACCTACGCAGCGAATAGGAGATGCTCCAGCCGCCCTGCGTCCGCCACAGACTGAGCACAAAGCAGCTCAGTCATGGCTACCACAAATGGCTCTACGGCTATTCGGGATAAAATTTTAGCCTCCCTCGCGCGCTATCGCGCACTTCGGATTGGCAAATTTCCCTGCGCCTTCTGGAGACTATCAGCCCGTCCGGGGCTGACAGCGGAAGATCTTGAGAAAAGACAGCAAGCAGCCAAAAAAAGGGGAGGATTTGTGAATCCATTATTTTTAATGAAAGAATCGCACGTATAAGCTCATATACTATTCGGGCTGTTCAAAACGCAATAATGACAGGAAAGTCGCTGAGTAGCTTTATCAATGCGCTTGTTGCTAAATTAGTTCCGAGGGTGAATCAGATAGGGGAACACTGATGCTGTAGATACTCTTCTTGTGTCGGTGTAATGAAAATTTGAGAAAAGGGAAATTTTGTGATCTCTCCTGTTTCTATGACTTGGGGACATGGTCTAAATGTGGTATTGTTGCCACTTTTAAAATACGCACTAAACAAATTATGCAAAAGCGTTATAAAATTTGTAGCACTGTTACTTTACTGACATTACTCAATGGGTGTATGACATTTTCGGTTCTGTCGCAAAAGTTTATCGTGCGCATAAAGACCGGTTATGACCGGTTTTTATGCGCACGATAAACTTTTGCGACAGAACCAAAATATTATGTATAAATTACTAAAATTAGAAAGATTCACAGCATTTGAAAAGTTAGAGGTTGATTTTTCATCAGGTATTAATATCTTTGTGGGTGCAAATGGCACAGGAAAAACACACCTATTGAAATTAATTTATGCCGCTAGTGATGTAACACGAAGCGAGAAAAAATTAGCAGAAAAAATTAATACAGTTTTTTTGCCGTCAAAAAATCAAATAGGCCGCTTAGTTAAGCGGTCACCGAGTAGTAATAAGGGGTTCATAGAGTGGACTAGGGAGGTGAGTGAAAGGGAAGATATAAAAATGAGACTGTCGCTTTCTAGTCATACCACAACAAGTGATAAAGCGAGCTTATCAGGAGCACATAAACGTTGGATGGAATCACCGTTAGAATCCGTATATATCCCTGTAAAAGACATGATGGCAAATGCGCCTGGGTTTAGGTCGCTGTATGCTCAGCGGCACATTCATTTTGAAGAGGTGTATGCCGATATTATTGATCGTGTTTTTCTTAGCAGCTTAAAAGGCCCCGCAGATAAAGACCGGAAAAAACTATTAAGTTTATTGCAAGAAGCGATGGAAGGTAAGGTTATTAGTAAGAATGAAGAGTTCTTTTTAAAAAACAAACAAGGTGAATTAGAGTTTACTTTATTGGCTGAAGGTATTCGTAAACTCGCACTACTTTGGGTGTTGATACAAAATGGCACTTTATTAAAAGGAGCCATACTTTGCTGGGATGAGCCAGAAACCAACCTTAACCCCCTCTTAATGCGCACCGTCGTTTCAATATTGATAGAATTAAAGCGGCTAGGTGTACAAATTTTCTTATCAACCCATGATTATGTCATATTAAAAGAGTTTGACTTACAAACTCAAGTGGATGATCAGATAAGCTATCATGCCTTGGCGCGAGATAAAGAGACGCAAAATATTACCTTAAGAACTACGAAGCACTATTTAAAAATTAGTCCTAATACCATTGATGAAACTTTTTTCGATTTAGTGAACAGAGAAATAGAGCGATCAATGAAGGGTGTAAGTGAGTGAAATTTACAGAAGGTGAATTAGAATTTGATTTTGGAGATGTCATTGATGTCTTTAAATTTGATGAGAAAAATAGCAGTGCACCGAATTATCATGGCTTATCACACTGCATGAAAGGTGTTGATTTTATTGTTGAGCAACCAAATGTGTATTTTTTTGTAGAAATTAAAGATCCTAGCCACTCTGGCGCTTCAGCAGAAAGAAAAATAGAATTTGAAGAAAAAGCCTTATCAGGATCCTTAATAAAAGACCTCGTACAAAAATATCGTGATACCTTTTTATATCGCTGGGCTGAAAATAAACTAGAAAAACCTATTATCTATATTTGTCTAGTGACCCTGGAAAGCCCACTAATTCCAAGGCTAATGGAAGAACTAAGAAGACAATTGCCAGAAGGTGAGGATGGGCCTAATTGGCAGCATAGCATCGTTAAATCAGCTATGATCGTTAATCTGGATCAATGGAATAAGAACTTCTCATCTTGGCCTATTACACGCTTAGGGTCTTAAGCTAAGTGATTAGAGGGTTTTATTGGGTTCTGTCGCAAAAACAAATATTTGTGTTAAAATCAACTGTAACCTGTTTTTGGTAGTGGGTCGAATCTGCAGCATGGCGCGCCTGGTGGTTTTGTGGTTTGTTATAGCTGTTACAGAAAGCAAAGATTAAACGGTAAACCATTCCAAAATAAAGGGTTGGCTTATTGCAACAAGCAACAGTATTCTGGGGACTCTTTACCCTAGGGAGGAAGTAACTTTTTAAACTTCATAATAAAACGCTATTTAGTGTACAATATAATATAGATTGTACTATACCTATAATCCTTTTATAATCAAAGACTAGGGTTGCTGTCATGTACAACCTATGGATATTTATACGAAATAATTACATTTACAATTTAGGGTTTTATAGTTACCCCTCTTTGACAGCCTTTCTTGGAGCTTTTTTTCTTGAACTATAGCACCCCAAAGAGTCAAGACAGATTTTTCAACAATCCTTATTCCATATTCCTAAGCCGCTTCATTCTGCTGTTCATTAGCTAAAATACTTTCTCTATATACATTCATTGGTTTTTTATAGTCCAGGGTTTCATGAAACCGTTGATGATTATAAAACTCAATATAGTCATCAACATCTTCTATTAACGCTCTAATTGAACCATATTCATTTAAATAAATACACTCACATTTTGCACGCGGGGAGTCGCTATTTTTGCGAAAGCTTGTTTTGGGCATCCCAGCCCAAGCAAGCGGCAAAAACTTAACGCGACCACTAATGCCTCCGGCGGCCCCGATTCGTCCTCGTCACCTCGTCCCGACCCAACAAGGGGTCGGAACATAGGCTCCAAATGACTTGACGCCGTGTCGGATGGCCTTTTATTTTGTCTCCACCTTCGCTAACGCTCAGACTCCGACAAAATAACGGCCCTACGGCTATCGCGGACTAAAAATCATCACTTCGCTTAGGCTACGTTTCCCTGATTTTCAGCGTTCGCCAAAACCGTTCAATACAAATATTATCCGTTGCTCGTCCTTTTCCATCCATAGAAATAGTGATGCCTTTGTTTTTTAGTCGTTGGGTATGAATTTCACTGGTGTATTGACTGCCTTGATCCGTATTAAAAATTTCAGGTGTTCCGTAGAGAGAAAGCGCTTCATCTAATAGATCCATAACTAAAAAAGAATCCATTGTGTTTGATATTTTATGGGCGAGCACTGCTTTTGAGTGCCAATCAATAATCGCCGCTAAATAAACCATCCCTTCTTTGGTTTTAATATAGGTTATATCTGTGCTCCAAACTTGGTTAGCGTGTGATATATCAAGATCTCTAAGCTTATAAGTATATTTTTTATGTTCTTTTATGGGGATCGTTGTATTGACTTGTTTTACCGCTAATACGGCTTTCAAGCCCATCTGCTGCCGATAACTCGCCACCGTGTTTAAACTGACTTTAAAACCATCCTCAAGCAACTGCTGGTGTACTTTAGCCGCACCATAAATAGGGATGTCTTTAAAAATGTGATTAATCTGAGTTTTGATCTCTTCTTTCTTTTTATTTTCTCTTTTTTTGTAATAGAGATTGCTTCTATTTAATCCTAATAATGCACACTGCTGTGTTAGAGGTAGAGTGTTAAGCTTGGGCTCAATCAACTGTTTTCTATCAGATGAGTCCAAGCTTTTTAGCTTTTTTTCGAGCCACTCCTTTTCAACCGTCATTTTTCCTACGATTTTTGTGAGCATCTCATTTTGTTCTTGAGCTGCTAATAGATCCTCTTTGTAATCTTTAACGGCTTTGGAGGGCTCCATTGCTATTTCTGCATTGTCTAAGAATATTTTTTTCCAGTTTTGTAGGTTCTTAGGTATGATGTTATTTGCACTGGCAATTTCTTGCAGTGTTTTTTCATTCTTTAAAACTTCTAATACCAACTTGCTTTTAAATTCAGCACTGTAGACCGTTCTTTTTCTGCTCATTTTAATACTCCAATTTTTTACAAATAGTAACTAATTTGGAATAAGATTGCTTTGATTTCTTGTCTGGATTTGCTGGGGGATTTCATAGTCTGCGCTTTTGATAATTTTTGCGACAGAACCTGTACGAATCCTTACGCTCGGCCAAGAACCCCTTATTAACCTAAACTAAGAGTCTTATAAATTCTTTTTTTCAACTTAGGTTATTTCTTGATTTTTACCTTTAAACCATTAAATCTAACAAATTCTCGAGTGTATGCCGTAAAGTAAAATCATTGTTTTCTATATGCTGATCATTTAACTGTACACCTTGCACTCCCAATACAGGAGTAACCGTTTTATCATCAAACAAACCATAAGGTGATACGTGCATATCAGCTAAAGAAGCCTTTGTAGCTTGTGTAGGACTTATTAGTATCATAGCCTTAACGGGAGATGTGCCATTGACGCCATGTATGCCATGAACATACTTCATTGCACACTCAGGTAATCGTTCTTTATAAGCTGTTTCCATTTTTGAGTACTTAGCATCTAAAACCAATAAAATACTTTCTCCAGATGGCGGTGTTAATTCAATCACAATATCAGGCGCTCTTCTTCGGTTTTCATGGTTTGATGCTTTAAATCCTTTTCCACTTGATGTTTGTTCAAAAGTTCTTATTTCCGTATTCAGGTATTTTTGATCGAATGCATTCTTATGTCCGACCATCCAATAATCAGGTTCATAATATAGTTCAACCAAAATTTCTCGATAATATGCTTGTAAAATACTACTTGAATTCTCCTGAAGCTTAGCATTTAAATCACAAATTAAACTCAAGTCTGCACGCACTTTTAATATCGTATAATATTCAAATAACTTTGGAATATCTTTGATTGCAAAGAGCATTTCTTGGGCTCTCCAATCAATTTTATTAAAGTAATACCACTCCATTATGCTCCTGAAAATAGTCGTATAAAAACGATTAGCTTTTGCTTTTTGAGATAGGACAGGCAAACCTTTATTAGGAAAAGCAACAGGAATCTGCTTATTGAAGGAATGAATTAAACGCGAAATCCGTTGCTTGCAATCGCTAAGTTGATTAATTTCCACCCCATTTACTTTAGACAGCCATTTCCCCATCACCGAAAAAAAACTACGATAACCCTCTTCATCCTGGTTGACTTGTTTTTTTAGCGGCTTAGGTGCTTCCGTTTCTAGCTTATTAACAATACGCTTCAATTCAAGTAGAAAACCATAAATCGCCCTATTTTCATCTATATCTGTATGTTCAATGATGACGGAGGTTTGTATTTCTTGAGCTAAATAATAAGTATTATCATAATGTAGGTGGGCTCGTTCAGTATCATCGGTTTCTTCGAGTACTGAGATATTTTCATTCAACCATGCTAAGCCTTGTTCATCAACATCACTGACTTGATGGCCATTTTGCGTGCGTGTTTCACTTGATATCCGCGTAATGGGGCGGTTAATAATCGAAGGTAAGATATTCTCAAGTGTTTTAATTGTTGTTACTAGTTTATTAAAAATAGCTTGGGGTGTTTCACCACCATCGTGGTAGTTTGCACTAAAGCGTGTAGCACTTAAACAACTGTACAAATCACCTTCACTTTCTTGCAGAATAAAATCCACCATAAACGTAGCTTGTTTTGCTGTTAATTTTCGGGCTAATATTTCTATATTCCCAAAAGAAATAAGCTGAGTTTCACCACTACTCTTTGTTAATTTTAATACAATATTAGCGACGCCAAAATAGTTATAAAATAATGCTTCATAATTACCATAAGCAACCGATTTAGGCATTAAGGTATAATTAAAATCAGGCGGATTAACATTAGATTCATGAAATAAATACTCACTATCATCCATTAATAATTCAACTGCTGAATAGGACTCTTGAGAGTTTAAATGTAAAGATATTGCATCCGTTTCTAACAAATAAGGCAAAGAAGTGTCTTTTTTATAGCCACTTTCTGGCTGTAAAAAAATACTTTTCCCTTGTCGTTTCCCTTTCAACACTTTTATAATAAGTTCCACTGAAAATCCCTATTAAAAAAAGCTATAACTATCTACATACATTTCACCTGCTTTTAATATATCCTGTAGCAAATTGGCAGTGCGTACCAAATTATTACTTTTTGCCCATGACTCCAAGCCCTCTAATCGTTTTCTAAAGTCTTGTCCATGTCCATTAATCAATGGTAAAGCATGTTGTGATAGTGCAAAGTCAATGGCAAGCGTAGGGTTAATATACTTTTCTGCTTTTTCACAATATGCTGTCATGGCATTTTTCTTTCGTGGACTTATATGTATTTCAGCTCCTAACCCGGCTTCTTTTTCTTGCATTTTTTCGCAAAATGTCTCGATAAGTGACGGTGTAGAAAAATCACTATTATCAGAAATACCAAACCATTGTTCTAATAAGTCATAGCCAATAGCACCATCAAGAGATAATGATGCAATTTGTTCACTTGAACTTTCAATATAAAGAGAGCCCATTGAAATTACAGGTACTCGATCACATATTCGAGGTGAAAGTGGTTCCGTTGTATTATCATTATTAATCGTTGCGATAAAGCGGATGTTTTTAGCAACAGGAAGATAGCGTTTATCACCACTAATACCTGTATCCAAAGGGCGGTCACGCCCTTCTTTATCGCTCATGGCTAAAAATTCAGACCAATAATGCTCAATGGGGCTTAAATTTGCCTCATCTAATAAGATCATGCGTAAAAATTTATATGAGCCTGAGTCTTTCTGTTCACCCTGCCTTAAGAATTGATAAATACCTGTTTTTGCGGGTTGAAAAACACCTTTTAAGGAATTATTAAACCCCACAAAATCACGCGATGAAACCCAACCTCTAGCAACGGGGACATTTAGAAAGCAACCAGAATTACTACTTAAATGCTGAGCAGCACTTAGGCGCATGATGGAGGATGTTTTTCCTGTACCTGGTAGACCAGAAAGTACAGTAAGAAAAGATTGTTGAATATTAATTAATAAATTAGCAACTTCATCAAAAGTGATTGAATGGTCTTCCGCATCAAAAAACTCAACTAGGGTTTGAATATATTGGTCGGCTTGATCTGGCATTATCGTTGCAATATTTGGAGCTCTAAAAGGGTAGTTCTCTTCACGTTTATCTAGTGAATGCCCTTGAAGCATATCTAATACTATTTTGACTTCAGCCATTTTCCCACTAAGTTCTCCAGGTCGATTAAGGAGGTCTTTTTGAGTATCAACAGCTTTTTGAAATTCATTTGACTGCCTTTCTAAATATTTTTTTTCGTCTTTTACATCTTCCAAATTTTTAATTTCTGCATGTTCTTGATAGTAATCTTTAATAGTTTTAGTTATATTATCTCTTTCACTTTCTAGTTTAATAATATCACTTTGCAGTTCACCTAAAGCTTCCTGACTTGCTTTTTCGAGCTCTTCTTTAGACTTTTTCTGAATATCATCTATTTCGGTAATAGCTTGCTTTTTTGCTTCTTCTACTTTTTTGTTCGCATCTATTTTTGCCTTTTCAACCCGCTCCTGTTGAGATAGAACTTGGCTTTTTAATTGTCGCAATTGCTCTTCTTGCGCATCAATTACTTGCTTGGTTTCTTTTGACTCTGAAACAGGTCTTATGTCTGATCCATTGTTCTCTTTCAGGTAAGTTTCTAAAAAAGATTTGCCTATACTCGTGGTAAAATACTCATTAATTAGGTCATTGCCAAAGTCAACTTCAGTTAGATAAGCATCTAAAACCTCTTTAATCCTAATAACACGATTATCCTCCTTGTTAAGATCCCCTGTTTTAATTGCAACAGAAACTCCTGTCTTTAATTTTTCCGTTTCTTTTTTACTTAAAATAGTTTTTTTACCAAATTTAAGTTTAGAGAAAAAAGCAACAAGTTTCTCGTCGGAAATAAAATCGACCGCTTCCACATCTCTATTTTCTGCGGAAATATCTGGTAGCATCCTCAATGATTTAATATATTGTTGACTAGGTGTTGTTGCTATAATAGAGGCTCTATCTAATAGTGTTTCACTAATTTTTAAGATAAAATTATTTTTAATATTGAGAACCGTTTGTGGAAAAGGGCTCGCTTTTATTGTTTCATCTGCTTGACGTGCATTTGCAGTAAAAGGTCCATAAATTTCCTGATGATCTCGGATAAAAAAAGGTTTATTAACAGGTAGCCCGTTAATATCAACTTCCCCTGTAGAAATATTTGGTAATTTTCCATCAAAGATAGGAATAAATGAAAGAGGGTCCTTTTTTTTAACGGCCGTACCTTTAGCCCAATGAATATGATCCCCGGGAGGTAATACCCCAGAATGAAGCTCATCTACTTTACCATCATCTCTAGTCCATTCTTGTAGGTAAAACAGTTCTTCTTCTTTGAATTGACGGCTTATATTTTCAAATTCACTACTAATAAAAACCCCTTTAGTCGGGAATTCTTCTCTTGAAGGTAGCTCAATATGCTTACCATTATCGGAGGATACAAATAAAATATCAACGGTTCCAGCCTTCATGCTATAAGAAGCATGATTTATTTTAACAATCAGTTCACGTTCTTCTATTTCATTACTCATTTGATATTCCATATATTAAAATTTACACCCGCTATCTTAGTTCATAGGCAGGTTCGTAGCGTGCTAATAGCGGTCGACGAACATAATCCCCGTAAGCTATGTATCACAAACGATACTGTGATTTAAGGGTTCTGTCGCAATAATTATCAAAAGCACAGACCTCCTGGTCTTCAGGCATAACTATCCTGCTAAAGCTATAAACTGCTTATAAGCAGGAATACTTTCCTCAGACAATTGCCCCTTTCGGATGATATGTGCCGTTTGAATTCCATCAATTGTTGCTTGGGCGGAGTGAAACGCTTTAAAGCCCATCATCGGTTTTGTTACTTTTTTGATAAAGCGATGATCCTGTTCGATGATGTTATTCAAATATTTAACTTGTAATATGTCAATCATAGTGGCAAACCCAGCGAGGATTAACAAGAGGTTAATATTGGCTAATCGTGCATAGTTAGCGCCACTTTTATCCATAACGACCTTATCAGGAAAGCCATTATTGTTAATCGTTTGTTTGAAAAATGCGGTTGCAGCCTCTTCATCACGGTGCTCAGAAAGCATGAAATCAAGCGTATCCCCGTGACTATCAACAGCTCGGTATAAATAGGTCCACTGACCCTTCACTTGGATATACGTTTCATCCATGCGCCACGATTTATTGGTTTCTCGTTTCTGAGATTTAGCTTTTACAGCAATGGCAGGAGAATAACGGATAACCCAACGATTGAGCGTAGCATGATCCACTTCAACACCTCTTTCTTCCATAATTTCTTCAAGGTCGCGATACGAAACGCCATACCTGACATAAAAGAAAACAGCATAAAGAATGACATATTTTGGAAAGTGAGTGCCTTTGAAGCTGAGCATGTGATCCACCTTTTATTGAAATTGATAATTATGATAGCAGATAACGTCGGGAAGGGGGATTTATGCGACAGAACCATTTTCAGCGAGGGTGGTTTAGGATATAATTAAATCCTGAGTCCTTAGTGGTTGGATTTTTGCGACAGAACCAAACCAGTTATATAGTTAGGTGTCTATGTGCCCTATGTCTAACTTATTTTAATTCACAAGGCATGGAGATAAAAAATGAATACATTCTTAAAATCGTCAATTATTATACTAATTACCATAATAACTGGCTGTGCAGCTACAGGACAAGATTTAAGAGCAAATACATATAATGCGACTGAATTAAACCAAAACCAAGAAGTCATGTCAGTAAAAATTATATCTATAATGCCTGCAAAAATTAATATTGATAATTCGAAACAAAAGAAACACGCGATGGTTGCAGGAGGGCTATTAGGAGCTGTTGCAGGAGGAGTCGCCGGTAATTATTTAGGTAATAATACTGGCGCAGCACTAGGCGGTCTTGCTGGCGGTGCTACTGGAGTTGCAACAGGTTCACTTGTTAATAATAAAGTAATGGTAGATGGAGTTACTCTGGCGTACCAAATTGATGGTGCACTACAGAGTTCTACACAAGTTGGTTTTGCATGTGAGTATAAAACAGGCATAGCTATTATGGTAAAAACCAGTGATAACAATACTCGCATACAGCCTAACGCAACTTGCCCGACAAAATCATAATTATTAAGGACAATAAAAATGAAATTAAAAATATTTTTAGTATTCTATTTATTTAGTTTCAATATTTTGGCTGATTCAATGTCAGATCAACTTAGTGCTTTTGAGAATGTTGAAAATAACATAAAAGTAGAAAAAAAGTTAGCGGAAGAAAAAAGACTTCAGAAAATTGCTAAAGAAGCAGAGAGAAAGAGAATTAAAGCTGAAAGAGTAGCTAAACGAGTAGCTAAACGTAAGAAATTTGCTAGAGATAGAAAAATAGCAAGGGAAAAGGTTCTTGATGATCGTAAAGTTGCAGACAAAAAACGTAACCAAGATTACGAGAATAAAATAAGAGATCTTAATATTTTAGAACGTACTGCAAAAATAAATAATTCTAATAAAATGTTTCAAGAATCGTTAGATGATAAATATAGAAATCATGATTACGAAGATGAGAAGCGGAGTATAGAGCTATCAGTTGCAAAGGCAAAAGCAAAAAGAGCTAATGATTTTATTGATATAGAATTAAAAAAGAAAAAATCTGAGGCAGATGTAATTCAATCAAAAGCTGATGGATTAAGAAATATTTCAGAAGGAAAGCACTTACGAAAAGGCTTTTTTGATTAGATCAAAGAGCACAGGCGCGCCATGCGGTTCTGTCGCATAAATCCCCCTTCCCGACGTTATCTGCTATCATAATTCTCCATTTCAATAAAAGCAGGCGCGCCATGCTACCTCACGAAATTCCGGGACTCCTGTCGCCATAATTCGTTCACCTACGCAGCGGATGGGAGATGCCCTGAACGCCCTGCGTCCGCAACGACTACGCACAAAAGCCGCTTCGTCATTACTACCTCACTGGCTGGACGGCTATTCGGAATGCAATTCTTGCTCCTCTCGCGTGCTGCTAGCACACGTCGAATCAGCGAATTGCCCTGTCGCCTATCAGGGACTAAAAATCACCACTTCGCTAAGCTCCGTTTCCATGATTTTCAGCGGTTGAGGGAGAATATCCACCCAAAGGTACTAGGTGGGATAGAAGATTTCTACCCGTTATTGCTAAAGGTCGGTTAGATTATCCACGCGTTTCTAATTTTGATTATACAGACTTGTGGGCGTTTATCTGGCATGCCTATACACATGGGGGGGGGCAATGGTGGCTTACGCCCGAAGAAGAGGCTCTACGTGCGGAAGTCTTAGGCTATCCTGACAATAGGTCATTGAAAGATATAGTTTTGGAGGTGTTTGAGTTTACTGCTGACAAAACGGGTGAGGCACTTAGTAATAGAACAATTAAAATGACTAACTCCGAGATAATCAATGAGCTGCCTGAGAGTATAATAACTAACAGGTCGAACCAGATGGCTGTAAAAAAAGTGTTAAAGGGGCTTAATGTGAAGCACAATAGGAGGGCTTATTTTATGCCGCCTTTAAGTAAAGCTGATAGCTCAACCCATTAGAGTCAGGTTCCCTTGTATTTTCTTATATAAGGGAATCTTCATATATCGAGTATACGCTAAAAAAAGTTACTTTCCCCTGGGGCTGAGAGTCTGCTAAATTAAAGGTCTACTCAAATTGCTCTGATGAACAAGCGATTGGTTATATTACAGTTTAAGAGATTGCAGTAATTAAACCCAAAGGGAATCTATGGTTCCCCTCAGCCATGATAATTTATCCTAATTGAGCAAGAAATTGATTTCATTCAAGTTTAATAATTAGTTGAAATGAAGTCATACGCGTGTTGCCCCAGAACATGGTGTGTTTTGAAGCTGAGATGAATAAACGCTTGAGAGCTGTGGCTTTCCCTGAACTGGATGCTTCTGAAAATCCGCTGACCGTAGATGTTCAATAAAAAAAGCTCCAAGAAAGGCTGTCAAAGAGGGGTAACTATAAAACCCTAAATTGTAAATGTAATGATTTCGTATAAATATCCATAGGTTGTACATGTCAGCAACCCTAGTCTTTGATTATAAAAGGATTATAGGTATAGTACAATCTATATTATATTGTACACTAAATAGCGTTTTATTATGAAGTTTAAAAAGTTACTTCCTTCCTAGGGTAAAGAGCCCCCAGAATACTGTTGCTTGTTGCAATAAGCCAACTCTTTATTTTGAAATGGTTTACCGTTTAATCTTTGCTTTCTGTAACAGCTATAACAAACCACACGCCCACAATTAGTCAATCGCTTGCTGGGGGTGTCTACGCCCCTTAAAGACCCACAAAACCCCTTATCGGGGAGTCGCTATTTTTGCGAAAGCTTGTTTTGGGCATCCCAGCCCAAGCAAGCAGCAAAAACTTAACGCGACCACTTATGCCTCCGGCGGCCCCGATTCGTCCTCGTCACCTCGTCCCGACCCAAACAAGGGGTCGGAACATAGGCTCCAAATGACTTGACGCCGTGTCGGATGGCCTTTTATTTTGTCTCCACCTTCGCTAACGCTCAGACTCCGACAAAACAACGGCCCTACGGCTATCGCGGACTAAAAATCTTCACTTCGCTTAGGCTCCGTTTCCCTGATTTTCAGCGATTGATGTATGGTAGGGGTTAGCTGTTAAAGTGCCTTAAAAGCGATATAAAGCGCCTTAACGAAGAGCTGCCGCGCCATGTTTACTGTGAGTTATACTTTTTAGAGTACTCGTATTCAATTGTAAAAAATATCAAGCGCGTCCAAGATAGAAAATTCCAGATACGATAAAAAAAGTTACTTACCCCCTGGGCGAAGAATAAAAACAGGTTCATAACCAGGATTACACAAATACGTGTCTTTTACGACAGAACCACTTTGCTTTTGCGTTCCATAAATCACCTGTTTATATTGTTTTACTATTACGATATTTTTATTTTTTAATATCATAAAATGAAGATACTTATATGTTTTACTATTGTAGTATTTTTATCTTCCTGTATTGTTGTTTTACACAATTATAAAATAATGAGGTTATTATTATGGATGTTTGGTTTTTAGTTTGTTCTAAAGGAGGGGTTGGAAAGTCTACAATTTCTACCAATATGGCGGTATGCGCCGAGAGAGCTGGAAAAAAGGTTTTGCTTGTCGATCTGGACGAGAAACAAAAATCCGCCGCGAATTGGTGGAAAAGACGGGAAATCGAGGACGATATAAAAGCCGTTATTGTTCCCCATGATATAGAAAAGGTTAAAGAGATTTACGGTTTTGCACAAAAACAGGGTTATGATTTAGTGATTTTCGATACTAAAGGCGCAAGCGATACCCTGCATAATGTGATTATCGGATTTGCAACACTTTGTATTGTTCCAGTTCAACCGTCTGTTTTTGATCTTGAGGCAATACCAAGCGCCGCTAATATGATTAAAAGCCTTGATAAGCCTTTTACTATTCTTGTTTCACGCTGCCCCCCAGTAGGTAATGAATTTGAAAAGTTGCGCTTAGGGCTTGCTGCTCATGGGCTTGTTTGTCCTTATTCGACCGTAGAACGCAAGGTATATCGCCACGCTGCAGGGCTTGGTCTTGGGGTTGGAGAATATGACGAAAAAGACAAAGCCGCCGAGGAAGTAAAAAATATTTATGATTGGCTGGTAAAAACAGAGGAAAAACAAAATAGCTTAAAGGTGGCATCATGAGCAGTAAAACATCAAAGAAAAATGCAAGTATGGACGCATTATTGAATGCAGCGGCAGAACCTGAAAAAGAAACCGCGCAGAATAAACCAGTGATAGAACCAGTTAAGAGAGGGAAGGGCAGACCCAAAAAAGCAGAAGGAAACCGTCAACAGTTGCCGACATATTTACCAGAGCCGCTATATTTCGAAATGCTGGACTATGTGAACCTGAAAAAGCGCAGCGATAGGCAATACTCATTAAATGATTTAGTCCTTGAAGGGCTGGATTTGTGGCTTGCATCTATTGGAAAACCGAGTATTGCAGAGCTTATAAAAGAAAATAAATATTGATTTTTCAATATCATAAAATCATTATTCTATAATACTTTTATATTGGTTCGATAAATTTCAATAAAAGGTGGATCACATGCTCAGCTTCAAAGGCACTCACTTTCCAAAAGATGTCATTCTTTATGCTGTTTTCTTTTATGTCAGGTATGGCGTTTCGTATCGCGACCTTGAAGAAATTATGGAAGAAAGAGGTGTTGAAGTGGATCATGCTACGCTCAATCGTTGGGTTATCCGTTATTCTGGTTCTGTCGCAAAAAACAAATGTTTGTGTAAAAATCAACTGTAACCTGTTTTTATGCGATGAATGGATGAAACACCATGCAGGAAAAAGTATTCTCGCCCCATCTCGATAATTGAACGGATAAGCCAGATGTGAACTGGCGATCAGGAAAGTAATGGCTTGAGAAGGGGAAGTAGGTAGTGGCTCAAAGCATGGTCGGATTACTGCTCAACAAGATAGAATTTTGTCGAAATATTTATATATAATTACAGGTTTGAGCCACTACCAGTTATGAGATCCTAGTCCAATGAAAGCAGTTACACATTTTTTATATTAAAGGGGAACGTCGTTGAATGAAAAGACAGAGGATATAAATGATATTACCAAGTCAGCAGAGCAAGGGCATGCTGACGCACAATACAATTTAGGCGTGCTGTATGAAAACGGAAAAGGTGTAAAACAGGACTATAAGCAGGCGGTGAAGTGGTTTACCAAGTCAGCAAAGCAAGGGAATGCTAACGCACAATACAATTTAGGCGTGCTGTATGAAAACGGAAAAGGTGTAAAACAGGACTATAAGCAGGCGGTGAAGTGGTTTACCAAGTCAGCAAAGCAAGGGAATGCTAACGCACAATATAATCTAGGTTTGATATATCTGGAAGGAGAACTCATTACTCAAGACGATACGCAGGCGATGAATTGGCTTACCAAGTCAGCAGAGCAAGAGTATGCTAACGCACAATACACTCTAGGGGTGATATATCTGGAGGGAGAACTAATTACTCAAGACTATAAGCAGGCTGAGAAGTGGTTTACCAAGTCAGCAGAGCAAGGGCATGCTGACGCACAATATAATCTAGGAGTGATGTGTAGCAAAGGAGAAGGCGTCACTCAAGACTATAAGCAGGCTGAGAAGTGGTTTACGAAGGTAGCAGAGCAAGGGAACGCTGAAGAGCAATATAATCTAGGGGTGATTTATCTGAAAGGACAAGTTGTAAAGCAGGACTATAAGCAGGCTGAAACGTGGTTTACGAAGTCAGCAGAGCAAGGGTATGCTGACGCACAATATAATCTAGGGGTGATGTATCTGGAAGGAGAGCTCATTACTCAAGACTATAAGCAGGCTGAGAAGTGGTTTACGAAGTCAGCAGAGCAAGGGTATGCTGACGCACAATATAATCTAGGGGTGATGTATCTGGAAGGAGAGCTCATTACTCAAGACTATAAGCAGGCTGAGAAGTGGTTGACGAAGTCAGCAGAGCAAGGGAATGCTAACGCACAATACACTCTAGGGGTGATGTATCTGGAAGGAGAACGCATTGCTCAAGACTATAAACAGGCAGTGAAGTGGTTTACGAAGGTAGCAGAGCAAGGAAATGCTAACGCACAATACAATCTAGGGGTGATGTGTAGCAAAGGAGAAGGGGTTATTCAAGACTATAATCAGGCAGCGAAGTGGTTTACGAAGTCAGCAGAGCAAGGGAATGCTAACGCACAACTCAACCTAGGGGCAATGTATAGCAGTGGCAAAGGAATCACTAAAGACTATAGGAAAGCGGAAACATGGTTTACCAAGTCAGCAGAGCAAGGGGATTCTAAAGCACAATATAATCTAGGTGTGATGTATGCTAACGGAAACCTGGGGACTCAGGACAATAATAAAGCATATATGTACTTTAATATTTCAGCATATAATGGCAACTTGGGAAAGGCAATAGCTAACAGGGAAAAGATAGGCAGATTGCTATCAATTGAGAAAATAAATAATGCCCAAAAATTATCACGAGATTGGATAGAATCACACAATCAGAAAGTGTAATCTAACTAATCTCTCATTCTCAATAGCATAAAAAAATTGCGGATGAAAATAGAGCTTTAGCAAAGTAAACATTTTTCCGTCCGTGTTAGCTGTAGGTGGTGGGAAGAGCTTTCTTAAAGACTAGAAAAATAATATGTAATCTCACATTGAGCGGGTATGGATTTATATTTTTATTTTAAAACAAATAGTTACAATAAGTTTAGTAGATTTCAATGGCTTATATGAAATAATTTAAAATCAATGTGTTACATGAATAAATAGACCCGCTCAATGTAAGTGTAATGGAAATTTTTGATGATATTTATAATTCTGTGGCAATGAGTTTTCGAAAAAGAATTAATGATATAATTCTTGGTCCATTTATATCTTCATGGGTTTTATGTAATTGGGGTAAGTTGGCTTTATTGTTTTTTGGTACAGGAACACCAGACGTAAGAATAAAAAATATGTTGCAAGAGATGTCTGTACGTAATCTTTTAACGTATCCCGGTTTTCTCGATTTGTTCTTTATGCCATTAACATTAACGGCGTTGTATATTTTTATTCTTCCTCATTTAAGCTATTGGGTTTCAGAAAAGGTGAATCCAATCAAGCAAAAGCTGGAGAAACAGCATGATAAATTCGAGAGTGAAACAAGAAAAGACATGAGTAAAACAGAACTACTGGGACTTCGAAGTGTCGCTGCCAGCCATGGTGAGAAAACAAAAGATATTCCGAGGCGTCGCTGATTCGACGTGTGCTAGCAGCACGCGAGAGGAGCAAGAATTGCATTCCGAATAGCCGTCCAGCCAGTGAGGTAGTAATGACGAAGCGGCTTTTGTGCGTAGTCGTTGCGGACGCAGGGCGTTCAGGGCATCTCCCATCCGCTGCGTAGGTGAACGAATTATGGCGACAGGAGTCCCGGAATTTCGTGAGGTAGCATGGCGCGCCTGAATGTTCCTTTAGTTGCTTGATAATTGAAGTAAAAAACAAATGTATTATAAACTGAAGTTTCCCAATAACTATTTATGGTAAAATTGAAACTATGCTACAACTATATGAAAAAAATAGTCTTTTCATTCGTTTCAAATGCTATTGCCTAAGGGGAATTAAGTAGGGGTTTGCTATAAACATGGCAAAACCACCTAAAATAAACCTCGATACACCAGCATTGTGTATTTCAGCTACTCAATAATTGGGAAACTTCAGTTATAAACGTTATTTTATTCAACAATACCAGGTTTTGATGGTAGGCATCGGCCCTCAGGATCCAGTATTGTACTAATCTCCATTACTAAGCATATAAGTTCTGCAATATGTTTTTGAGTTTGCTGTAAGAATTCAGTACCAACTGGTGTTTTAAAGTATTCTCCATTATTGTTGAGATAAATAGGAAGTGACTTTCCTTCTTTGTCAGGAACTCTCCAACCTGCATGACAGAACATATTCCTAAATTTCACGACCTCATCATCTAAAAATTTTAATTGTTTTTTGATGACATCATCTTTATTAATTAAAGAATTATTATTTGCTAAATTATGATATTTTTTAACAAGCTTTCCAAATGGTAGTGACATATTCTTAAGTAGATTGCTATTAAGAGTATCATAATACCACTTCTCAAAACTCTCTAAGTCTTTCACTTTTTTGTCACATTTCGTCATCACTTCAAATACATAAATCCCTTTTACAAGAGCATCTTCAAGATAGCCAAAAGTGGCTACTGTTCGACCTAAATGCTCCCAAAAGTCTGCTTGATTATCACACACCAAGCGAGGTACGTTTTTTATGAGAATGTTAGATATTTTTCCTAATCATTTGGAGAAAATGGTCTTGACAATAGGGGCTGCTTTAGACCCCAGTTGGCCTTGCCGATATTTCTCTTATTAAGTAATCAACTTGTTTTTCAAGCACTTTATTAGCAATAGCGTAATCATTAAACAAGGGGCTTAAAATAATAAGAGGAAGCCAAATGATCTTAATTATTTTTTCTGAAGCTGATGCAGAAAATACCTCATTATTTTTTTCTATAATAAACACCGACATATCTGAGTAGTAATCAGAAATTACGGGTATTGACATCACTGTTAGACCTGACAAATAACCGAGAAAAAAGCCTTCCTCTTCTTTCGTTCCGCTAATAATGATTTGAAAATAGAAATGCTTTGATTCTTTTTTTATAAAAGGCGCATATAATATTTTTTTGTATAGTCCTGTAGCTCTCAATTTTTCTTTAACTTCCTCTACAATGTCTTCTTTACTTAGCGCATCAAAACGTCCTATCTCACTTATTAAGTCTACCGAAAACGAGATGTCTTGAAGAGGTACAGTATCAGAATCAGTGTATCTTGAAGTCGTCGTGACAGTTTCTGGAGTGTAACCACGACTAAAAGTAGCGCAACCCGTGTTAATAATCATAACAAGACATACTACCAGTTTTCTAGTTAGTGACATTACCTAATTTCCCTTTGATCATAAATACTGCTTTTTGCCTATACTCTCTAACGGTATATTCTCCCTGAATTTCCAGACTACCGTGCGTGGTTGAAGTGCCTGTATAAGAAATACCTGTAGAAACACTGCCAGAGTGATATGAAGTGTTACTTGTAGGAACAGAGATAGAATATCTATGAGAAATATCGGAAATTTCCTTCGACTGGATAATAATGATACTTGCCCCTATTTTATTGGCAAGATCAATAGCTTTTGTTCTCGCCTCCCACTCCCCATCAAATTTTGAGTCCCCCAAAACAACGTAATTTCTATTTTTATAGTCGGCTACTTTTTTATTTATATCATTAGTTTCAATAAGTTTTGGTAAAACTAAGGTGGGGATATTTTGTCTCTCGTTACTAGCATAGCTTCCGTAATAAGTATCAAAACGATTTCTAAAGTGATCTTTAGAGCATCCGGATAATACAATAGTTATTAAAACCAATATTAAGATATTCTTTTTTATCATTAAATTCTGTATAAGGATTACGCAGTGATGGAAGGATTGATTTTCACCCAAAGTAGGTTTACATGCTCAACTAAAAATTGTACCATTTTTTAAGTAATTATTTTCCTTAACACCAGATCATACCTGGCTTATCAATTCAATTATCCCGATGAGGTAATAGTATTTTCTTCTGCATGATGCTTTTTTCATGAGAGGAATGAAAACAGGTTTATAGCCTGGTTTACATAAATACGTATCTTTTGCGACAGAACCTTCTTTTTTAACACGGGTTTTATTAACTATATCATGGGATATGTTTTTTAACAGCCTTTTTTAACACTATTTACTAAAAATAAGGTCTTGTTGACGGTGATTAGCTGTGTTGATGGCGATGTAAAAAAAACACTTGTTTTTTTGACTTCAATTATTGGAGCAAACCTATGGCCTCGCTAAAAGCGTAAGCGACCTTATCTAGCTGTGTCGAATTAAAGGGTTATCAATGAGGTGCGCGGTGGCAAATGGCGCGTATCAACAGTGAAGAGTATTATTGAACGATAAAACTCACATTGAGCGGGGGTCTATTTTCTGATTTTTATATTAAAAATACGTAACTACTCAGCGTATTTTTTAACTTTAAAAATAAAACAATACCTTCGCCAAAATGAAAATACACTCATTTTTATGAATTTTACAGCCTATAAGCGATTGATTTATATGGGTGTAAGATTGTCATTTTTGGCTTAAATTAAAATTGGCGAAGGTATTGAAATATCAGATGAAGATAAAAAACTGAATAAGCAATTTTACGGTGAGGTTTAATCCATGAGTGATAAACCTTTTCTTCATGAAGAGCTTGCTAAAGCACCATCAAATAAGGGACATATAAAAACAGGTATGCAAAATTTATTAAAAGAATTGATCGGTACACTTAAAAATGATGAACGTCTAATTATTGATGGTAGGTTAGTAAAAAATAAGGTTGTAGAACTTGCTCTTGCAATGGATGAAGGATTAATTTCTTTATTACTTGGTAACGAGTCAATTAAGAAGCATTTTTTCAAAGAAATAGGCAAGGCGTTAGTGTTTGATAAAGTGGCGTTTCAAAGCTTTGTTAGCAACAAACAATTTTTACCTGATAGCTATACTGCATTTAAAAATAAAATTGGTTTAACGGCAAGTAAGGAGTACTTAACCGAAAGTAAAGAGGTGGTTTTAGCATGGCCGTATAAAGATTGTGTACTGGAAGGTGGGCAAACCAAAGAAGATCAAAAGCGTAAAGAAATATTTTGGAATGAAACTCTTGCACCTGATGAAATTGACCGCTTTCTTGCCCCCAAGGCATTAAGTAATTTCAAGAAATACGATAAAAACGGCGAACATACAGTAGATGCTATCAGCCTTGATGATAACCTGATTATCAAAGGCAATAACCTGTTAGCTTTGCATTCTTTGAAAAAGCAATATGCAGGGAAAATAAAGTTAATCTATATAGACCCACCGTATAACACAGGTTCAGATAGCTTTGGTTATAACGATAGTTTTAATCATTCTACTTGGCTTACATTCATGAAAAATAGATTGAAAATTGCCAAAGAATTATTATCTACTTCGGGAAGTATTTGGGTATCAATAGATGATAATGAAGTTCATTATATTAAAATCATCCTCGATGAAATATTCGGTAGAGGGGCGTTTGTTGCATCAAATGTTTGGCAAAAAAGGTACTCAAGGGAAAATAGAGAAGCAATTGGGGATGTTCATGAATATATTCTTGTGTATTCGAAAACCCCTGATGGCTTCAAGCAACAAAGAAATTTAGTTCCAATTACAGAAAAACAAGCGAAAGTATATCGGAACCCGAATAATGATCCAAAAGGTAGATGGCGACCTATACCAATGACTGCTCAAGAGGGTCACGCAACTCCAGAACAGTATTATGATGTTACCAGCCCAAGCGGGAAGGTTTTCACACCACCTGAGGGCAGATGTTGGGGAATAGCAAAAGCTACCTTTGAAAAACTACGAAGTGAAGGACGGATTTATTTTGGTAAAAATGGGGATGCCCAACCAAACACAATCCGTTATCTATCTGAAGTTGAAGGCGTAGCTCCTTGGACTTGGTGGCCATCTGAAGAAGTAGGTCATACTGATGAGTCAAAAAAAGAAATACATGCTTTATTTGGTAAATCTAAAGCATTTGATTCCCCTAAACCTGAAAGATTACTTGAGCGTATTATTCATATTGCCTCTAATGAAAATGATTTGATTTTAGATTTTTTTGCAGGCAGTGGTACAACAGCATCAGTAGCCCACAAAATGAATAGAAAATTCATTACTTGTGAACAAATGGATTATGTAGAGAATACAACCATTGACCGCCTAAAAAAAGTAATTTTGGGTGAGCAAGGAGGTATTTCGAGCCAAGTAAACTGGCAAGGCGGCGGCTCTTTTACCTATTGTGAACTAATCCAACATAACGCCAATATCATAGATAAAATTGAACAAGCAGATACCACAGAAGCCTTAAAATCAATCTGGCAAGAAATAGAAAAAACAGATTTTATCAGTTACAAAATAAAACCTGAAACCATCAATGAAAATATCCATGAATTTGAAGCCTTAACCATCGAAGAAAAAAAACAATTATTGATTGCCATACTGGATAAAAACCAGCTCTATGTGAATTATTCAGAAATTGAGGATGAAGATTATCAAATTTCAGAAGATGATAAAAAACTGAATAGACAATTTTATGGTGAGGTTTAATCCATGAGTGATAAACCTTTGCTTCATGAAAAGCTTACTACAGGTGCAGAATTTTTAGGCGGTAGTGATTTTTATCAAAAAAATATCCCTGATTGTATCGCTAGTAACCTGAATCCTAATTTTCAGTTACGCCCTTATCAATTTGAAGCCTTTGGACGCTTCAAATATTACATGGAAAGCTATCCAAGCCGCCCAAAAAACACACCTACACAAGCTTTATACCACATGGCTACTGGTAGCGGTAAAACGCTTATTATGGCTGGATTGATGCTCTATTTATACAAACAGGGCTACCGTAATTTTCTGTTTTTTGTAAACAGTACCAATATCATTAATAAAACCCGTGATAATTTTCTTAATGCCATTGCTTCAAAGTACCTGTTTAATGAAACAGTACAGATCAATAACCAGCAAATACGCATTAAGGAAGTCGATAATTTTCAGGCTGCTAACCCTGACGATATAAACATTGTTTTTTCAACCATTCAAGGATTGCATACCCGCCTAAATACACCGCAAGAAAACAGTATCACTTATGATGATTTTGAAAGTGAAAAAATCGTTCTTATTTCCGATGAAGCGCATCATATCAATGCTGAAACCAAAAAAGCTAAAGATATAAACCAAGCAGAATTATTTGATTTAAATAGCTGGGAATCCACCGTTAATAAGATTTTTAATGCCAATAAACAAAACATCTTACTTGAATTTACCGCTACAGCAGACTTAACGAATGAACAGATTATTGAAAAATATCGAGATAAGATTATTTTTGATTATCCGTTAAAAGCCTTTAGGATGGATGGTTACTCAAAGGAAGTTAAGGTTTTACAATCTGACATTCAGCCTATTGATCGCGCATTACAAGCCTTACTATTAAGTCAATTTAGACGCAAAATATTTGAAAAACACGGCTGGATGATCAAGCCTGTTATTTTGTTCAAGTCAAAAAAAATCAAAGATTCTAACGCCTTCTTTGATGAGTTCATGACTAAAATAAAGGGCTTGAAAGAAAGCGACTTAGCAAAAATTCAAAGCAATCCTAATTTAGATAGTAACTTAGAAAAGGTGTTTTATTATTTCCAATCTAATCGAATCACACTGGAAAACCTAGCCTTAGAATTACAGGAAGAATTTGCAGAAAATAAGTGTATCTCTGTTAATTCTAAAGATGAATCTGAACAAAAACAAATAGCCGTCAACACACTAGAAGATAACGACAATGAATACCGCGCTATTTTTGCAGTTGATAAGCTCAATGAAGGCTGGGACGTTCTCAACTTGTTTGACATTGTGCGGCTTTACGACACGAGAGACGCAAAAAAAGGTAAGGCTGGCAAGACTACTTTATCAGAAGCGCAATTAATTGGACGTGGTGCGCGATATTGCCCTTTTAGATTGGAAAATGACCAACCACTTTATCAACGTAAATACGATATTCTGAATGATGAAAAAGAGCATGATTTAAAACTATGTGAAGAACTCTATTATCATAGTGCTTACAATCCGCGTTATATTCAGGAACTACATACAGCGTTAGAAGAAATCGGTATCAAAGCAAAAACTAGCCGTGAATGTAAGTTATTTTTAAAGCCCGATTTTAAAGATAAACCATTTTATAAAGCGGGAATGATTTTCAAAAATGACCGTGTTAAATACGCCCGTGAAGATGTATTAGGCTTAAATGCTTCGTTTATTGAAACCATACATAAAACCCCCTTATTATCTGGATATTCCCAATCATTAACAGTCTTTGAAGACGAAAAACAGAAGCAAGCCAACAAGAAACAAAAGGATTATTTTATAAAATCGTTTGGTTCTAGCGTTATTAGAAAAGCCTTGAGT
>NZ_BLYC01000046.1 GCF_019721995.1 Bathymodiolus japonicus methanotrophic gill symbiont
TCAATCACAGCAATATGGATTCTCTTAAACCGCGCTCCGCGCATCAATAATAATCAATTGTATTTTTTAAGAATAAAGAGATAGATAATACAGCCATGTAACCCCTAAGGCAGGTCGGACAAAATCCCTTTCACAGCTCCCCCCTCCGAAAAACTACTAAAAAACAGAGAATATCAGCTTGCGTTTCTGTGTATCTTGGAATCGTGTTACTCGAGTTTTCAAGTCCCTTTCACAACCGTTACGCTCTGCGCGTTACCAGATATATAAAATATCCGCCCCTGCTCCAAACGCGCCACCTTTTGCACTATAAAATTCAAATCTCGCAATCAAAACGGCTATAAGCTTGCGACTTCTACTTTATACAAAAAATGCCTTATGGGTTGCCTTAGCAAAGTCCTTGATTGGCAACACTGTCCTGACCTATTCCAAAACATCTTGAGTCCAAATAGGGGCTGAGCTTGAAAGAAGAGAAGAAAAACCGAAATGCTTACAAATGAGATGCTAATTAAGATATAATTAAACATTCGTTTGAAAGAAAGAGTCTGCTTCTTACTTTCAAGCTGTGTATGAGTGATGGCAATCACTCATACACACCTTTAATAAAGGCAAAAAAACCTAAGCACTTAAAAATGCTTGGGTTTTTTTTGCCTTTTAGCCCCTAACGCTGAAAATCAGGGAAACGTAGCCTAAGCGAAGTGAAGATTTTTAGTCCGCGATAGCCGTAGGGCCGTTGTTTTGTCGGAGTCTGAGCGTTAGCGAAGGTGGAGACAAAATGAAAAGGCCATCCGACACGGCGTCAAGTCATTTGGAGCCTATGTTCCGACCCCTTGTTGGGTCGGGACGAGGTGACGAGGACGAATCGGGGCCGCCGGAGGCATAAGTGGTCGCGTTAAGTTTTTGCTGCTTGCTTGGGCTGGGATGCCCAAAACAAGCTTTCGCAAAAATAGCGACTCCCCTTACTTTAAAAGTTCGGGGGCTTGTTTCTAAACCTGAAAGAGGAAATATCAGATTTATTACCAATAACTTTAACTCATACAAGCAAGACATAGCAAGTTTAGCTGTAGTTAAGACTTCTAATAAGTCCTTTAGAGATTTGTTCTTGGCTCGTCATCCCCCTAAGTTCATGAAACATGGGAACGTTCTGTCATCGCTGTTCATTTACTAAATAAAGGGCTGTGATGACCAAGTTTTAGTTCTATCGCAAAAAAAGAATGAGACATTATTACCTCCCCTCTTGGGTATGCCGCTCACTCGAGCCATAAAGCAGACCTACTCTCCCCCGCTATCCTAGCATATCTCACTCTCGCTTTACATCCCAACAGGTGTCCTTGGTGGCTTTGTCGTACAGACTTAATTGTGCCGTAAGGCTCAGTTGTGGGTTTATTACAGAGCAATGGCCTACACCCCACGTATTCATTGAAAAGGGGACAGATAAACTGTTTATACAACACAACCTATTTATCTGTCCCCTCCAGCAAACACGAGAGAGTGAACACGCCAGTTTTTTGCCTACCCTTTACCCATCATGTAAAAGTTATCACCCTATTTTACCTACCCTAATGAATACTTGATTTCCGTTCAATCCGCATTTAACTATTACTATTAGTGAGGCTTTATTGTCTTGATAACTCACATTAAGACGTATGTATCACACCATGCAGAGATAAATAACCCTGTGACATTACTATGTGTAAATTGTGAGCAACAATTCTTATATCGTAGTTACCCACAAGAACTGTTGATAAAAGTGTGTATTACTTTTGAGTAACTGGATTAAAGCCACGGTACATATGGGATAGGGTTATATTGTGTATTTTTTGTACAGGACATTTATTAAGCTACATTTGATTCACAGTTTCACTATGTTCCTAAGTAATGCCACGCATATAACACTATCAAGGAGTGTCACATAAATGGTCGTTTATGTGGTGATGGTGGCTCAAACGGGTTCTATAAGTGTTTGTATAAAAATCAACTGTAACTTGTTTTTATGCGGCAAATGGATAAAACACCATTAACAATAGCAAATATAAAATGGCTTTTATGCGGTTTTTTTTCCATTCGCAAGGTTTAAACCTTGCGCCTTTCAGCAATACCTTCGCCAGAATTAAAATAAACTCATTTTTATGAATTTTATAGCCTATAATCGATTGATTTATATGGGTGTAAGATTGTCATTCTTGGCTTAAATTAAAATTGGCGAAGTTATTGTTTCAGGCGAGCATATTTATCTCAAATGTTACAATCTAAAGATGGATTATCATTATGGCAGTCATACAGTCTACAATGTCGTTTTAGTTAAATATTACTCTATTTAGCTAAAATCAAGATTTGGCGTTAAAAAAACAAGTGTTTTTTTACGTCACCATAAACACAGCTAATCACCATTAACAAGACCTTATTTATAGTTAATAATGTTAAAAAAGGCTGTTAAAAAATATATCTCATGCTATGGTTAATAAAACCCATGTTAATAGGAAAAAATATTATTTATAGGATACCTGTAGCGGCTTTTGTGCGTAGTCGTTGCGGACGCAGGGCGTTCAGGGGATCTCCCATCCGCTGCGTAGGTGAACGAATTATGGCGACAGGAGTCCC
Source organism: Bathymodiolus japonicus methanotrophic gill symbiont (assembly GCF_019721995.1). Classification (GTDB taxonomy): domain Bacteria; phylum Pseudomonadota; class Gammaproteobacteria; order Methylococcales; family Methylomonadaceae; genus Methyloprofundus. Next base: position 2,599 of record NZ_BLYC01000046.1, read on the forward strand.
GGAATTTCGTGAGGTAGCATGGCGCGCATGACCTTAGGCCCTGTAAAAACTACCTAATAATCAAGGCTTACTTTTTTAACATGGGTTTTATTAACCATAGCATGAGATATATTTTTTAACAGCCTTTTTTAACATTATTAACTATAAATAAGGTCTTGTTAATGGTGATTGGCTGTGTTTATGGTGACGTTAAAAAAACACTTGTTTTTTTAACGCCAAATCTTGATTTTAGCTAAATAGAGTAATATTTAACTAAAACGACATTGTAGACTGTATGACTGCCATAATGATAATCCATCTTTAGATTGTAACATTTGAGATAAATATGCTCGCCTGAAACAATAACTTCGCCAATTTTAATTTAAGCCAAGAATGACAATCTTACACCCATATAAATCAATCGATTATAGGCTATAAAATTCATAAAAATGAGTTTATTTTAATTCTGGCGAAGGTATTGCTGAAAGGCGCAAGGTTTAAACCTTGCGAATGGAAAAAAAACCGCATAAAAGCCATTTTATATTTGCTATTGTTAATGGTGTTTTATCCATTTGCCGCATAAAAACAAGTTACAGTTGATTTTTATACAAACACTTATAGAACCCGTTTGAGCCACCATCACCACATAAACGACCATTTATGTGACACTCCTTGATAGTGTTATATGCGTGGCATTACTTAGGAACATAGTGAAACTGTGAATCAAATGTAGCTTAATAAATGTCCTGTACAAAAAATACACAATATAACCCTATCCCTATATGTACCGTGGCTTTAATCCAGTTACTCAAAAGTAATACACACTTTTATCAACAGTTCTTGTGGGTAACTACGATATAAGAATTGTTGCTCACAATTTACACATAGTAATGTCACAGGGTTATTTATCTCTGCATGGTGTGATACATACGTCTTAATGTGAGTTATCAAGACAATAAAGCCTCACTAATAGTAATAGTTAAATGCGGATTGAACGGAAATCAAGTATTCATTAGGGTAGGCAAAAAACTGGCGTGTTCACTCTCGCTGAAAATCATGGAAACGTAGCTTAGCGAAGTGTTGATTTTTAGTCCCTGATAGGCGACAGGGCAATTCGCTGATTCGACGTGTGCTAGCAGCACGCGAGAGGAGCAAGAATTGCATTCCGAATAGCCGTCCAGCCAGTGAGGTAGTAATGACGAAGCGGCTTTTGTGCGTAGTCGTTGCGGACGCAGGGCGTTCAGGGCATCTCCCATCCGCTGCGTAGGTGAACGAATTATGGCGACAGGAGTCCCGGAATTTCGTGAGGTAGCATGGCGCGCCTGCTCGTGTTTGCTGGAAGGGGACAGATAAATAGGTTGTGTTGTATAAACAGTTTATCTGTCCCCTTTTCAATGAATACGTGGGGTGTAGGCCATTGCTCTGTAATAAACCCACAACTGAGCCTTACGGCACAATTAAGTCTGTACGACAAAGCCACCAAGGACACCTGTTGGGATGTAAAGCGAGAGTGAGATATGCTAGGATAGCGGGGGAGAGTAGGTCTTGCTTTATGGCTCGAGTGAGCGGCATACCCAAGAGGGGAGGTAATAATGTCTCATTCTTTTTTTGCGATAGAACTAAAACTTGGTCATCACAGCCCTTTATTTAGTAAATGAACAGCGATGACAGAACGTTCCCATGTTTCATGAACTTAGGGGGATGACGAGCCAAGAACAAATCTCTAAAGGACTTATTAGAAGTCTTAACTACAGCTAAACTTGCTATGTCTTGCTTGTATGAGTTAAAGTTATTGGTAATAAAATCTGATATTTCCTCTTTCAGGTTTAGAAACAAGCCCCCGAACTTTTAAAGTTTAGGGCTAAAAGGCAAAAAAAAACCCAAGCATTTTTAAGTGCTTAGGTTTTTTGCCTTTATTAAAGGTTGTGTATGAGTGATTGCCATCACTCATACACAGCTTGAAAGTAAGAAGCAGACTCTTTCTTTCAAACGAATGTTAATTATATCTTAATTAGCATCTCATTTGTAAGCATTTCGGTTTTTCTTCTCTTCTTTCAAGCTCAGCCCCTATTTTGGACTCAAGATGTTTTGGAATAGGTCAGGACAGTGTTGCCAATCAAGGACTTTGCTAAGGCAACCCATAAGGCATTTTTTGTATAAAGTAGAAGTCGCAAGCTTATAGCCGTTTTGATTGCGAGATTTGAATTTTATAGTGCAAAAGGTGGCGCGTTTGGAGCAGGGGCGGATATTTTATATATCTGGTAACGCGCAGAGCGTAACGGTTGTGAAAGGGACTTGAAAACTCGAGTAACACGATTCCAAGATACACAGAAACGCAAGCTGATATTCTCTGTTTTTTTAGTAGTTTTTCGGAGGGGGGAGCTGTGAAAGGGATTTCGTCCGCCTGCCTTAGGGGTTAAATGGCTGTATTATCTATCTCTTTATTCTTTAAAAAAAACAATTGATTATTATTGATGCGCGGAGCGCGGTTTAAGAGAATCCATATTGCTGTGATTGAGAGTGATTGTGGAGAATGTGTTGGTAAGGTCTGGGTAACGTCTTTTTGTTATCCATGCTTTATCAATACGTCCCGTAGGGAGCCAATATATTCTCCACATGAAGGTAATAGAAAAATTTGCAAAATGCGTCCTACGGGCATTACAGGGGCTAACCTTACTTGTATGCGAACGTGAAAAACAAAACTAGGCATATTAACTATGAATACCGACAATGCGTATCCCTTGTCCTTACTGCTCTACATAGGATGTGACAATGTAGTGACAATGATTAAATAAACAACAGTTCTAACCCAAAAAGGCACGTCTAAAAGCAATAAGTCTCATTCAATATATCCTATCATCACTTGCACCGTAATCTTGTAAGAATACTGTTAGTGTGTGTTCCAGTGGTGAAGTGTGGAGCTAACTATGTTCAGTATTAAGTGAAAGCACAGCAGTCAATACACCAGTGAAATTCATACCCAGCGACTAAAAAACAAAGGCATCACTATTTATACAACAGAAAATAAAGTTTTTATATCGTATATATTTTCATAAAGTCCATGAAAAAAAACAGAGATTCTGAATTTTTTCAGCGGGGGATACTGCCGCCACAAAAGCCGAAACAACGGAAACAAAGATAAAACAGGGGCAAAGCTGTTCATTTGCAAGTAAAATTGAATGTACAACTTAAACGCAGTGAGTTTTTGTCTTGACTCAGGTGACCACTATAGCTTTCTGCGCTTTTTTGATAACCTTTGCGACAGAACCAACTAGTAGCCGAGTTGCCTTACCGTTAATTTAAACAAGAGCCATCATGAAAACTATAGTTATTACAAGTGCTTTGTTAGTCTCATCCATTTCATTTGCGAATGCGGGACATAATGTAGCGCCGGTTCAAATAAATAAACATGGCATAGCCACGCAGATTAGTCTGGAAGAAAACAAGAATCCTCAGAGCCCCCGTGAATTTTCAGCCCTCCCTTCCCTAATTCCAGTTTCTATAGCAGATACTAACAGGGATATTTCTGAAAATACAAAGGGTAAAGTCTCAACAATAAACGATAGAATTACGAGCTTATCATACCCCTCTCAAGAGGATAAAATGAAAACAGAGTTCCGGAACCTGAGGCTTTGTAAAGGCAGTAATTATCTTCAGGATGAAGCTTGTGAATACACCTATAAAAAGGGGGATACAGGTCCCGCTGGCGGGATTGTCTATTACACCACTGATGGTGGAAAACATGGTTTAGAAGTTGGCTTAGAAGATTTAGTGTCCTCCGGATGGGGATGCTTTGGAATCGCTATTACTGGCGCACGAGGACAAGAAATAGGGGATGGTAAAGCAAATACAGATGCCATTTTAGCTGCAGACTGCACTATCGACGGTGTGAAATCAGCGGCACATGTAGCAGCTAGTTACTCAAGTAACGGTATTTCTGGTTGGCACTTACCCTCTATAAGTTCTTTAAAAGAAATATACTATGTAGTCTATAGAAGCAGCTTACCAGGATTTCATCGAAGCGGCACCCCTCGTTTTTGGTCATCTACAGAGAACAATGCCGAGCGTGCTTGGTTGATGATATTTGGGCCTACTTATGTTTCGGATTATCCAGATTATAAGAATGTTATAACTGCAGCTAAAGTACGCCCTGTTCGTCCTTTCTAACTCGAAAAAAAATAGCGACTCCCCGCAGTGCTCAAAAAACATTCTCTGGTAAAGATCGGTTGTGGCCGGTGTATACATACACAAAAAACTTTTGCAACAGAACCTAAAAGCCAACCAAATAGGCCATAGAGATACTCAGGGAGAAAAGACATGTACTTACAAAAAACATTGCTAGCAATAGGCGTAACTGTTGCTCTAACACATTCAGTACGATTGCAAGCCGACAGTTGCTCTGTTGGAGGGTATAGCGATTCAAGCGCTTCTGCGGATAGCTGGGGAGGGGTATCACTGAATAAAACAGCAGAACTACTACTTGAACTAGAAGACGTTGAAGGAGCTATCTTTGATCCAGCTACTAGTCAGATTATTTTTTATGGAAAAAAAAGAATTCAACTGCCAGAAATGGATATGGATGATCTCAGTGTTGCAATCCGATCCATTTATGGTTACGGGGATAAAGCCCCTCAAGACCCTGGTGTTTCAATAGGTACCGAGCCATCAGAAGTTGAGGGTCAACTTAAGGTTAGGTATGACGGACAAACCAGGAAAACAAAATTCGGTCAGATAATGTTTGACGCTGATTTACGCATGAAACAACTGGCAAGTGGTAAAAGCAACATTACGGGTGAACCTGTTACATCTCAAGTAGCAGGTTATAGGACATTATTAGATAGAGTACTCGATAATCCAGGGCTATATGCTGATCAGAGCGAATGGTCAACACGAATGTGGTTTGTACCTGATGAGGTTCGATTAAGTAGAAGTGCTGATGGCGGTGCTATGAAAATTGATAAAGTCTCACTAAAACTCCTGAACGAATCAACTTTTGAGTCTGAAACTAAAACATCAAACATATTTAACGATCCAGCATCAACTGCTTTCTCGGAACATTTTACAAATAATTACGATAAATTTGCCACAGAATTTGCGGCATTTAAAGACTTAAAACGACTAGCAAAAATAACTGGTATTATAAAATGGATTAAGAATAATGATATTCCAATGGATATATCATTTGTAGATGACTACGAGCCAGTATTTGTCAACACACCTGACTTAACCCCCTCTATTTCAGTATCAGACGAGCGCGATGTCGCAGGGGTGCACCATAAATTTACCTACACGGGCGGAGTAAATTTTAATTTAAATGATGACAATTACGAAGAGACCGATACTGCTGGCACTTCAGAACTCAGAGAGAAGCTCTTAACTGCACGTAACAATGAAGAACAATTTAGCTGGGACTTTAAAAACGACGGACAACAATATCATGCGGTCTCACAATCATTTGCCCGCAGTAAAAAAGATGGCAATATTAGCTGGTCTGCCACAGATATGACTTTTCCAGTTGCAGGTAATCACACGCTTTCTTTAACACGCTACTACAGCTCATTTAATGAAAAAACAGCTGAATTAGGGAGAGGGTGGTGGATAACGCCATATGGGTTGCGCTTTAGCGATGATAAAAAAGGCTACAAAACCGAAGCAACTACAGAGAAACCGAGCATTAGCTTTAGAAGTCATTATCGTATATTCGTACGTACTGGAAGCTCTGAAATGCCCTATACCCTTGCAGGAGTCTCCAGTAACAATAATCCTTTCTATACCAACAAAGACAGCCCTGTACATTTACTCTATAGTGTTGAGGAAGACAGGTACATCCTAAACCACAATAACGGTAGCCAAGTGAGTTTTAATAAGAAAGGGAAACTAACAGCCGTAACAGACATAAATAAAGTAAGCCTCAGCTATTATTACAATAATGAGAACGTAGACGCACACCTCATAAAAATACAACACCAAAATGAGCGAAAAATAGAGTTGGTCTATGAAAATGGTAAACTAGAACAAGTAAAGGGACCAGGGGGGAGCTTAGCAGACTACAGCTATAACTCAGAAAACATGCTCAGTAAAATCACTAGCGATTGCGGTCGAGTAGTCAGCTTAGGCTACGACTCCGAAAAGCGACTTAATAAGATTATTAATGGCAGAGGAGATACGGTTTTTAGCGCAAATTATGACGATTACAATAGGGCCAGTAAACAAAGCTATGGCGCCAAGGCTAAAACACAAAATAAATTCGACTTAGAAAGTCGCATGGGTAATAGTACAGACTCCAATGGAGTGACAATTAAGCGGTTTTATGACGATGAATATCGTCTATTAACCAGTAAAGATAGCGAAGGCCGTCAATATGACCTTACCTGGAACACTAGTCATGGCCCCGCAAGTGTCACCGACCCTATGAGGAAGACCACCTCCTACCAATACGATAGACTTGGTAATGTAACCAAAGTAACCGATGCTCAGGAAAAGTCATCGCAATATAGATATAACAATGCTAGTAACCTGATTTATTCAGAAAATAGTCAAGGACAAGGAACCTATGCAAAATATGATAAATTAAATCGATTAATCGCCCTATACAGCAATGCTAAACTAAACACAGAAACAGATAAAGTAGCTGTAGACTCCGATTTCGTAACCCATTATGAATATGATGCTCAGGGCAATGTATTAAAAGTCCAGCAAGGTGGTGTTGCAGGTAATCAGCAAATTCAAACTGCTACATATGATAGCAATGGTATGCCCACTTCCATTACCAGCCCAACAGGAATCACCCAGTCTTTAGAATACGATGAACGATCAAGGTTAATCCGAAGATATGAAACAACAGAAACAATAGAAGCAACCTTAGTCAGCTACAAATATGATAAAAGCGATCACGTTATAAAAGTAACAACCCCAGCAGGAATAATAAATTATGAATACGATGAGAATGGGAATTTAATTAGCCAAACCGATGACAGGCTCCATGTCACTGGATACACTTACAATGCCGATAACCTCCTTCAAGAAGTCACAGATGCAGAAGGAGGAACCACTCAATACAGCTACGACATTCATGGCAATATTACCAAAATAACACTGCCTAACGGCCTCATAAGAAACATCGGGTATGACAAGCTAGATCGACAGACTAATGAGCTGTGGGTGGATACTCGGGTTGATAGCTTATTTAATGCTATAGAAGAAAAATACCCTACCTATTTCCCTAACCGCCAAGAATCATCTATAAATAAAAATTATTATTTACGCTATTATCCAGAAACAGGTAATTACATGGGAACTAAAGATGGTAGGGTATACGGTTATGGTAATGATTTTAATGGAGTCCATGACTCAGGTTCTTTAGAGGAATTATACACAGAGTATGAAATACCTGAGTAAATGGTTTTGTCGCAAGGTTTATCGCTTGGATCCATTTTTCATCACTGACCCAGTTAGCAGGTATCCAGCTAATGAACATGATTAAAAAAAGGAAAATGATCGGAGGAAACGATTTTATTAATTGGCAGCATAAAGCTCGGTTATGGGCGGGTTTTACACACACGATAAACTTTTTCGACAGAACCATAATCCTCGCACAGGCATGGATATAAGCAATGCGTTATTTAGGAAAAACTCTCATTAGCATAGTAAGCATAAGTGCGATTTCTGTGGTATATAAAAATATAGAATTTACCGAAAAAATCCTCGGTAAGTCACCAATTACGGCACTTTCCGTACAACACAATACTTCATTACCAAAGTTAAAAATAACTGCCTTAGAAGAATTACACCGCCCAGATATTGTCTTTGCACCTGAACCTATGACAGAACCACCGCAACAACACATAGTTTTAAATCAGGCAGGCAGGTTATTACCAGATGCAGGTTTAGACATATCAAAACAAACGATAGGTCTTGCGCATGCAGACGATACTTCACTGAGTAATAAAGTTCCTTTATCAGACTTAGAAAATTGGCAACCAGGTGTGGAAATTCTACATATACCTGAACAATTTATTTCATCAAACGGAAACCTAAATCAACTAATTGAAAAAGACAGAAATAAAATTGAACGTTGGCAAACCGAAAGACAACTGCGAAAACAATTTTATCAACAACAACTTAGTCAGAAACCTAAACGACAGGTCTTGAAAAAATTGCGACAAAGGCTAACCATCCCGTAGTAAAAATTGATGCGAACCCCATAAAAACTAGTTGGTCATCGAAATGAATATTATCTACTTTAAAAAACACCTGTCAGCAAAGACTATCCTATTGCTGTTAATCATGATTAACAGCCTATCTTCCTTTGCCAATATTGAACAAAAGCGGTATCAATACGATCTTAACAGCAATATCACTCAACAAATTACAGCTAAAGGAGATCAGATTGATTATACCTACGATAGTTTAAATCAACTGATTAAGGTCAGCACCAGTGATGAAGATACTGATGTTGAATACGGCTACGATAGCGAGGGACGTATTACTAGTTTGAAGGATGCGACGGGCACTAACCTTTACCAATATGATACCTTAGGTAGACTAACCTCTTATGAACAAGCTGGCGTTGCTAAGTTCTATTATTTCTACAATGAACTCAATCAACTCACCTCTTTTAAAGATCCTCTAGGAAACTGGACTAATTATAAATATAATCTTGATGGGCGACTAATAACTCATTATGACGTTAATGGTTATAATAGCTACGAATACCATGAAACGACAGGACTTCTACTCCGTCACCTTCGATATTCTGTAACCGACACCGCTGGATCCTACCAATTAAATGGCTATACCAGTTATAGTTACGATACCGCCAGACGATTGACGAAAGTGATGCAAACCGGGAAAGATTCTGAAGACAAGGCAACGACCATTTACAGCTATGATGGTAATGGTAATCACACCAAAATAAGCCGCCAAATACCCGGGGAAACTGAATCTGCAACTTATGAATACGACGGTTTAAATCGAATCACTCAAGTTGTCTATACAGGAGGGTCTCGAGATGGGCAAGAAGAGAGTTATAGTTACGATGCGGGTGGCAATCGTCTAAGCAAGGTCAACCATAACGGCACTACTTCTTATGAATACAGCAGTGACAACCGCCTGCTAAAAACCACCGCGCCGCAAGGCGTTACTAACTATGTTTATGACGGTGGCGGTAATATGATTACAAAAACTGGACCTGTTAACACCTTCCATTACCAATACAATAGCCGTAACTTATTAATAGGTTATCAGGACAGTAATAATAACGTCAGTTATCTATACAATGGTGCGGGTCATCGCGTAGCGAAAACCGTGAATAATGTTACCACCCGCTATATCAATCATATAAACTTTGGCTTGCCTCAAGTTGCTTTCGAAACCGATGATAACTATGTGGTAAAACGCTACTATAGTTACGGACTAGGGCGTACAGCCGCGTATGATTGGGGAGCACTCGATAAAGATAAAAGTCAATACTACCTATATGACCGTCCTGGACGGAATGTAACGGCCACAGAAGACAGTTTGGGTAAGACGCGTAATCGCTATAAATACGGTAGTTTTGGAGAAAACTTTAGTAGTCAGGAAAGCTACAGTAATGACTTTAGGTATACTGGAGAGCAAACCGAAAGCGACAGTGGTTTAATTTACCTGAGAGCCCGGTACTACGATCCTGAAATTGGACGATTCATATCGAGAGACCCTTTCTCTGGTTATATGAGTGTGCCTGAATCTCAGAATATGTATGCTTATGCGCATAATAATCCATTGAAGTTTGTTGATCCTAGTGGGGAGTGTGTTGAAACACTGTGGGATGCGGCTAATGTCATCTATGATATAGGGAAAATTTCTTATGGCTATCTTAACAATAATCAACATGCTGTTTCATCAGGTTATTCCGATTTAGGTGCTGACCTATTTTCTCTAGCAATACCAGGACTACCAGCAGGTATTACTAAACTTAGGGGGATTAATGGTTCCACAAAGAGTGTAAAACCATCTTTATCGGCTCACAAGAAAGCCTTAAAAAAAGTACAACAAGAAGTAGGAGCTCTCCCAAAAGGTAAACTTGGAAAGTTTGGAAGTCCACAAGCAGGAGATAGAAAAAAAGGATATAGGCTTGATCCACCTCATAACGGTGCAGCGAAAGGTGGTGCCGAGTCAAAATACCATATTAATTGGTGGGATTATACAAATGGTAAACGTGGAAAGGGAGGGCGAAGTGGGGCTGTATCAATTGATGACTAAATTGTAATGGAACAAATAAAGATCGATAATTTTATTAAGGAACACCCTGGAAGTAGTTTTCCAAATTACACCCATTTAGAAGATAAAATATGCGCAGATATTAGCCTTTCTATTTTAAATAAACTAGATCTTATCTCTACTACAGATGATTTGATGTTAGTTAATGAGGTGGATAAGCTTGGTGATATTTGTGATGTGGTTATAAGTGATGATGAGAACTTTAACCTAAAAAATACCTTGTCATCGCTAGGAGTAAATTATTCCAAAAATGTTTATATTAATTGGTATAGATACGATGATATAGATAAAATGAAAATTGATGACTTGATAAATTATTTTGATGATATATGGTATTTAGGTTCTGATGATATTGATATTTTTGATGAATCTCTGACTTGGATAGTATCCATAACTCACTTTGGACAGGTGAATTTTTTAAAAATATAGTTACGTGCCGCAAGCGGTTCTGTCGCAATAATTATCAAAAACGCAGACCTCCTGGTCTTCAGGCATAACTATCCTGCTAAAGCCATAAACTGCTTATAAGCAGGAATATTTTCCTCAGACAATTGTCCCTTTCGGATCATATGTGCTGTTTCAATTCCATCAATGGTTGCTTGAGCGGAGTGAAACGCTTTAAAGCCCATCATTGGCCAGGAGGTCTGCGCTTTTGATAATTATTGCGACAGAACCAGTTTTATTGCCTTTGCTATAATTCCTTATCCCGAACTCAGGTTATTTATGAAATTCTTTCTCTAATTCAGGTGCATAATTTATCCCCCACCGATTAAGGGTGCTGTCGTCAACATGATAGCCTCGTTCTTCAGGTATTTCCTCAAGATTTCGATAACTGAGCGGATAAGCCAAGTACCATCTGACATTTAGGAGAATGATTTCTTTTTCAAAACCAAATTTTGTCCCATTTTAGACGGAAATCCTTTTTTGCGACAGAGCCGTCTAGCTTAGATTATTTTCCTTTCTGTTACGGGCTCTTGTATTCTTTATCTCAGGTATTTTCATTCGTCCCTGCCGGACGTAGCATCACAATTGCTATTCTTGATAAGTTATTTCCATGCGAAACAATAATACCGGACGGGGTCTATTTCTTTAGCCTACTTCAGGGCGTACTATCGTTTGTACTTGTGTTTTTAATAGGCTCAGGATTTCGTAATAGATTTCGACTCTGAAATTCACTCTCCCACTTTAAAACCTGTTAACTCTATGGAAGTGGACAGTTGCTCCGATGGATACTATTTCATCAAGAAGTGGCGGCAAGTATTTTGTGTTGCATCCTAGCCGTGATCTTACATTGAGCAGTTCTATTGGGTTCTGTCACAAAAAAAAATGATAGAAAAAATGACTAGCACGGAAAATCCTGAATCTTTTTTTATTTTTTTTTGCTCTTTTAACATTCAGGGTTACCTATAGGGGGCGGGGGGGGCGAATCAAAAAAAACGACATTGATTTTCAGAAAATCCAAAAACAAAAAAAATATTGATTTGCAAAAAAGAAAATAGCCAGCAAATCAACAGATTATTAATGACTGATTGCTCCAATAGTGATGTAAAAATACACTGTACATCAACTATTGGAGCAATCAGTCATTAATAATCTGTTGATTTGCTGGCTATTTTCTTTTTTGCAAATCAATATTTTTGTTTTTGGATTTCCTGAAAATCCATATCGTTTTTTTGATTCGACCCCCGCCCCCTATAGGTAACCCTGAATGTAAAAAGAACAAAAAAAGATTCAGGATTTTCCGTGCTAGTCATTTTTTCTATCATTTTTTTTGTGACAGAACCCAATAGAACTGCTCAATGTAAGATCACGGCTAGGACGCAACACAAAATACTTGCCGCCACTTCTTGATGAAATAGTATCCATCGGAGCAACTGTCCACTTCCATAGAGTTAACAGGTTTTAAAGTGGGAGAGTGAATTTCAGAGTCGAAATCTATTACGAAATCCTAAGCCTATAAAAAACAAAAGTACAAACGATAGCACGCCCTGAAGTAGGCTAAAGAAATAGACTCCGTCCGGTATTATTGTTTCGCATGGAAATAACTTATCAAGAATACCAATTGTGATGCTACGTCCGGCAGGGACGAATGAAAATACCTGAGATAAAGAATACAAGAGCCCGTAACAGAAAGGAAAATAATCTAAGCTAGACGGCTCTGTCGCAAAAAGGATTTCCGTCTAAAATGGGACAAAATTTGGTTTGAAAAAAGAAATCATTCTCCTAAATGTCAGATGGTACTTGGCTTATCCGCTCAGTTATCGAAATCTTGAGGAAATACCTGAAGAACGAGGCTATCATGTTGACGACAGCACCCTTAATCGTGTGGGATAAATTATGCACCTGAATTAGAGAAAAGAATTTCATAAATAACCTGAGTTCGGGATAAGGAATTATAGCAAAGGCAATAAAAACTGGTTCTGTCGCAATAATTATCAAAAGCGCAGACCTCCTGGCCAATGATGGGCTTTAAAGCGTTTCACTCCGCTCAAGCAACCATTGATGGAATTGAAACGGCACATATGATCCGAAATGGACAATTGTCTGAGGAAAATATGCCTACTTATAAGCAATTTATGGCTTTAGCAGGATAGTTATGCCTGAAGGACTAGGCTTCCTGCGTTTTTAACATACTTGCGACAGAACCGCTTGCGGCACGTAACTATATTTTTAAAAAATTCACCTGTCAAGTGAGTTATGGATACATCCAAGTCAGAGATTCATCAAAAATATCAATATCATCAGAACCTAAATACCATATATCATCAAAATAATTATCAAGTCATCAATTTTCATTTATCTATATCATCGTATCTATACCATTAATATAAACATTTTGGAATAATTACTCCTAGCGATGACAAGGTATTTTTTAGGTTAAAGTTCTCATCATCACTTATAACCACATCACAAATATCACCAAGCTTATCCACCTCATTAACTACATCAATCATCTGTAGTAGAGATAGATCTAGTTTATTTAAAATAGAAAGGCTAATATCTGCGCATATTTTATCTTCTAAATGGGTGTATTTGGAAAACTACTTCCAGGGTGTTCCTTAATAAAATTATCGATCTTTATTTGTTCCATTACAATTTAGTCATCAATGATACAGCCCCACTTCGCCCTCCCTTTCCACGTTTACCATTTGTATAATCCACCATTATATGGTATTTTGACTCGGCACCACCTTTCGCTGCACCGTTATGAGGTGGATCAAGCCTATATCCTTTTTTCTATCTCCTGCTTGTGGACTTCCAAACTTTCCAAGTTTACCTTTTGGGAGAGCTCCTACTTCTTGTTGTACTTTTTTAAGGCTTTCTTGTGAGCCGATAAAGATGGTTTTACACTCTTTGTGGAACCATTAATCCCCTAAGTTTAGTAATACCTGCTGGTAGTCCTGGTATTGCTAGAGAAAATAGGTCAGCACCTAAATCGAATAACCTGATGAAACAGCATGTTGATTATTGTTAAGATAGCCATAAGAAATTTTCCCTATATCATAGATGACATTAGCCGATCCCACAGTGTTTCACACACTCCCCACTAGGATCAACAAACTTCATGGATTATTATGCGCTAAGCATACATATTCTGAGATTCAGGCACACTCATATACCAGAGAAAGGGTCTCTCGATATGAATCGTCCAATTTCAGGATCGTAGTACCGGGCTCTCAGGTAAATTAAACCACTGTCGCTTGTTCCGGTTTGCTCTCCAGTATACCTAAAGTCATTACTGTAGCTTTCCTGACTACTAAAGTTTCTCCAAAACTACCGTATTTATAGCGATTACGCGTCTTACCCAAACTGTCTTCTGTGGCCGTTACATTCCGTCCAGGACGGTCATATAGGTAGTATTGACTTTTATCTTTATCGAGTGCTCCCCAATCATACGCGGCTGTACGCCCTAGTCCGTAACTATAGTAGCGTTTTACCACATAGTTATCATCGGTTTCGAAAGCAACTTGAGGCAAGCCAAAGTTTATATGATTGATATAGCGGGTGGTAACATATTCACGGTTTTCGCTACGCGATGACCCGCACCATTGTATAGATAACGACGTTATTATTACTGTCCTGATAACCTATTAATAAGTTACGGCTATTGTATTGGTATGAAGGTGTTAACAGTCCAGTTTTTGTAATCATATTACCGCCACCGTCATAAACATAGTTAGTAACGCCTTGCGGCGCGGTGGTTTTTAGCAGGCGGTTGTCACTGCTGTATTCATAAGAATAGTGCCGTTATGGTTGACCTTGCTTAGACGATTGCCACCCGCATCGTAACTATAACTCTCTTCTTGCCCATCTCGAGACCCTCCTGTATAGACAACTTGAGTGATTCGATTTAAACCGTCGTATCATAAGTTGCAGATTCAGTTTCCCCGGGTATTTGGCGGCTTATTTTGGTGTGATTACATTACCATCATAGCTGTAAATGGTCGTTGCTTGTCTTCAGATCTTTCCCGGTTTGCATCACTTTCGTCAATCGTCTGGCGGTATCGTAACTATAACTGGTATAGCCATTTATGGTAGGATCCAGCGTGTCGGTTACAGAATATCGAAGGTGACGGAGTAGAAGTCCTGTCGTTTCATGTTATTCGTAGCTATTATAACCATTAACGTCATAATGAGTTATTAGTCGCCCATCAAGATTATATTATAATTAGTCCAGTTTCCTAGAGGATCTTTAAAAGAGGTGAGTTGATTGAGTCATTTGTAGAAATAATAGAACTTAGCAACGCCAGCTTGTTCATAAGAGGTAGTCTACCTAAGGTATCATATTGGTAAAGGTTAGTGCCGTCGCATCCTTCAAACTATAATACGTCCCTCGCTATCGTAGCCGTATTCAACATCAGTATCTTCATCACTGGTGCTGACCTTAATCAGTTTGATTTAAACTATCGTAGGTATAATCAATCTGATCTCCTTTAGCTGTAATTTGTTGAGTGATATTGCTGTTAGATCGTATTGATACCGCTTTTGTTCAATATTGGCAAAGGAAGATAGGCTGTAATCATGATTAACAGCAATAGGATAGTCTTTGCTGACAGGTGTTTTTTAAAGTAATAATATTCATTTCGATGACCAACTAGTTTTATGGGTTCGCATCAATTTTACTACGGGATGGTTAGCCTTTGTCGCAATTTTTTCAAGACCTGTCGTTTAGGTTTCTGACTAAGTTGTTGTTGATAAAATTGTTTTCAGCAGTTGTCTTTCGGTTTGCCAACGTTCAATTTTATTTCTGTCTTTTTCAATTAGTTGATTTAGGTTTCCGTTTGATGAAATAATTGTTCAGGTATATGTAGAATTTCCACACCTGGTTGCCAATTTTCTAAGTCTGATAAGGAACTTTATTACTCAGTGAAGTATCGTCTGCATGCGCAAGACCTATCGTTTGTTTTGATATGTCTAAACCTGCATCGGTATAACCTGCCTGCCTGATTTAACTATGTGTTGTTGCGGTGGTTCTGTCATAGGTTCAGGTGCAAAGACAATATCTGGCGGTGTAATTCTTCTAAGGCAGTTTATTTTTAACTTTGGTAATGAAGTATTGTGTTGTACGGAAAGTGCCGTAATTGGTGACTTACCGAGATTTTTTCGGTAAATTCTATATTTTTATTACCACAGAATCGCACTTATGCTTACTATGCTAATGAGAGTTTTCCTAAATAACGCATTGCTTATATCCATGCCTGTGCGAGGATTATGGTTCTGTCGAAAGTTTATCGTGTGTGTAAAAACCCGCCCATAACGAGCTTTATGCTGCCATTAATAAAATCGTTTCCTCGATCATTTTCCTTTTTTAATCATGTTCATTAGCTGGATACCTGCTAACTGGGTCAGTGATGAAAAATGGATCCAAGCGATAAACCTTGCGACAAAACCATTTACTCAGGTATTTCATACTCTGTGTATAATTCCTCTAAAGAACCTGAGTCATGGACTCCATTAAATCATTACCATAACCGTATACCCTACCATCTTTAGTTCCCATGTAATTACCTGTTTCTGGATAATAGCGTAATAATAATTTTTATTTATAGATGATCTTGGCGGTTAGGGAAATAGGTAGGGTATTTTTCTTCTATAGCATTAAATAAGCTATCAACCGAGTATCCACCCACAGCTCATTAGTCCTGTCGATCTAGCTTGTCATACCCGATGTTTCTTATGAGGCCGTTAGGCAGTGTTATTTTGGTAATATTGCCATGAATGTCGTAGCTGTATTGAGTGGTTCCTCCTTCTGCATCTGTGACTTCTTGAAGGAGGTTATCGGCATTGTAAGTGTATCCAGTGACATGGAGCCTGTCATCGGTTGGCTAATTAAATTCCCATTCTCATCGTATTCATAATTATTATTCCTGCTGGGGTTGTTTACTTTTATAACGTGATCGCTTTTATCATATTTGTAGCTGACTAGGTTGCTTCTATTGTTTCTGTTGTTTCATATCTTCGGATTAACCTTGATCGTTCATCGTATTCTAAAGACTGGGTGATTCCTGTTGGGCTGGTAATGGAAGTGGGCATACCATTGCTATCATATGTAGCAGTTTGATTGCTGATTACCTGCAACACCACCTTGCTGGACTTTTAATACATTGCCCTGAGCATCATATTCATATGGGTTACGAATCGGAGTCTACAGCTACTTTATCTGTTTTCTGTGTTTTAGTTTAGCATTGCTGTATAGGGCGATTAATCGATTTAATTTATCATATTTTGCATAGGTTCCTTGTCCTTGACTATTTTCTGAATAAATCAGGTTACTAGCATTGTTATATCTATATTGCGATGACTTTTCCTGAGCATCGGTTACTTTGGTTACATTACCAAGTCTATCGTATTGGTAGGAGGTGGTCTTCCTCATAGGGTCGGTGACACTTGCGGGGCCATGACTAGTGTTCCAGGTAAGGTCATATTGACGGCCTTCGCTATCTTTACTGGTTAATAGACGATATTCATCGTCATAAAACCGCTTAATTGTCACTCCATTGGAGTCTGTACTATTACCCATGCGACTTTCTAAGTCGAATTTATTTTGTGTTTTAGCCTTGGCGCCATAGCTTTGTTTACTGGCCCCTATTGTAATCGTCATAATTTGCGCTAAAAACCGTATCTCCTCTGCCATTAATAATCTTATTAAGTCGCTTTCGGAGTCGTAGCCTAAGCTGACTACTCGACCGCAATCGCTAGTGATTTTACTGAGCATGTTTTCTGAGTTATAGCTGTAGTCTGCTAAGCTCCCCCCTGGTCCCTTTACTTGTTCTAGTTTACCATTTTCATAGACCAACTCTATTTTTCGCTCATTTTGGTGTTGTATTTTTATGAGGTGTGCGTCTACGTTCTCATTATTGTAATAATAGCTGAGGCTTACTTTATTTATGTCTGTTACGGCTGTTAGTTTCCCTTTCTTATTAAAACTCACTTGGCTACCGTTATTGTGGTTTAGGATGTACCTGTCTTCCTCAACACTATAGAGTAAATGTACAGGGCTGTCTTTGTTGGTATAGAAAGGATTATTGTTACTGGAGACTCCTGCAAGGGTATAGGGCATTTCAGAGCTTCCAGTACGTACGAATATACGATAATGACTTCTAAAGCTAATGCTCGGTTTCTCTGTAGTTGCTTCGGTTTTGTAGCCTTTTTTATCATCGCTAAAGCGCAACCCATATGGCGTTATCCACCACCCTCTCCCTAATTCAGCTGTTTTTTCATTAAATGAGCTGTAGTAGCGTGTTAAAGAAAGCGTGTGATTACCTGCAACTGGAAAAGTCATATCTGTGGCAGACCAGCTAATATTGCCATCTTTTTTACTGCGGGCAAATGATTGTGAGACCGCATGATATTGTTGTCCGTCGTTTTTAAAGTCCCAGCTAAATTGTTCTTCATTGTTACGTGCAGTTAAGAGCTTCTCTCTGAGTTCTGAAGTGCCAGCAGTATCGGTCTCTTCGTAATTGTCATCATTTAAATTAAAATTTACTCCGCCCGTGTAGGTAAATTTATGGTGCACCCCTGCGACATCGCGCTCGTCTGATACTGAAATAGAGGGGGTTAAGTCAGGTGTGTTGACAAATACTGGCTCGTAGTCATCTACAAATGATATATCCATTGGAATATCATTATTCTTAATCCATTTTATAATACCAGTTATTTTTGCTAGTCGTTTTAAGTCTTTAAATGCCGCAAATTCTGTGGCAAATTTATCGTAATTATTTGTAAAATGTTCCGAGAAAGCAGTTGATGCTGGATCGTTAAATATGTTTGATGTTTTAGTTTCAGACTCAAAAGTTGATTCGTTCAGGAGTTTTAGTGAGACTTTATCAATTTTCATAGCACCGCCATCAGCACTTCTACTTAATCGAACCTCATCAGGTACAAACCACATTCGTGTTGACCATTCGCTCTGATCAGCATATAGCCCTGGATTATCGAGTACTCTATCTAATAATGTCCTATAACCTGCTACTTGAGATGTAACAGGTTCACCCGTAATGTTTGCTTTTACCACTTGCCAGTTGTTTCATGCGTAAATCAGCGTCAAACATTATCTGACCGAATTTTGTTTTCCTGTTTGTCCGTCATACCTAACCTTAAGTTGACCCTCAACTTCTGATGGCTCGGTACCTATTGAAACACCAGGGTCTTGAGGGGCTTTATCCCCGTAACCATAAATGGATCGGATTGCAACACTGAGATCATCCATATCCATTTCTGGCAGTTGAATTCTTTTTTTCCATAAAAAATAATCTGACTAGTAGCTGGATCAAAGATAGCTCCTTCAACGTCTTCTAGTTCAAGTAGTAGTTCTGCTGTTTTATTCAGTGATACCCCTCCCCAGCTATCCGCAGAAGCGCTTGAATCGCTATACCCTCCAACAGAGCAACTGTCGGCTTGCAATCGTACTGAATGTGTTAGAGCAACAGTTACGCCTATTGCTAGCAATGTTTTTTGTAAGTACATGTCTTTTCTCCCTGAGTATCTCTATGGCCTATTTGGTTGGCTTTTAGGTTCTGTTGCAAAAGTTTTTTGTGTATGTATACACCGGCCACAACCGATCTTTACCAGAGAATGTTTTTTGAGCACTGCGGGGAGTCGCTATTTTTTTTCGAGTTAGAAAGGACGAACAGGGCGTACTTTAGCTGCAGTTATAACATTCTTATAATCTGGATAATCCGAAACATAAGTAGGCCCAAATATCATCAACCAAGCACGCTCGGCATTGTTCTCTGTAGATGACCAAAAACGAGGGGTGCCGCTTCGATGAAATCCTGGTAAGCTGCTTCTATAGACTACATAGTATATTTCTTTTAAAGAACTTATAGAGGGTAAGTGCCAACCAGAAATACCGTTACTTGAGTAACTAGCTGCTACATGTGCCGCTGATTTCACACCGTCGATAGTGCAGTCTGCAGCTAAAATGGCATCTGTATTTGCTTTACCATCCCCTATTTCTTGTCCTCGTGCGCCAGTAATAGCGATTCCAAAGCATCCCCATGCGGGAGGACACTAAATCTTCTAAGCCAACTTCTAAACCATGTTTTCCACCATCAGTGGTGTAATAGACAATCCCGCCAGCGGGACCTGTATCCCCCTTTTTATAGGTGTATTCACAAGCTTCATCCTGAAGATAATTACTGCCTTTACAAAGCCTCAGGTTCCGAAACTCTGTTTTCATTTTATCCTCTTGAGAGGGGTATGATAAGCTCGTAATTCTATCGTTTATTGTTGAGACTTTACCCTTTGTATTTTCAGAAATATCCCTGTTAGTATCTGCTATAGAAACTGGAATTAGGGAAGGGAGGGCTGAAAATTCACGGGGGCTCTCAGGATTCTTGTTTTCTTCCAGACTAATCTGCGTGGCTATGCCATGTTTATTTATTTGAACCGGCGCTACATTATGTCCCGCATTCGCAAATGAAATGGATGAGGCTAACAAAGCACTTGTAATAACTATAGTTTTCATGATGGCTCTTGTTTAAATTAACGGTAAGGCAACTCGGCTACTAGTTGGTTCTGTCGCAAAGGTTTATCAAAAAAGCGCAGAAAGCTATAGTGGTCACCTGAGTCAAGACAAAACTCACTGCGTTTAAGTTGTACATTCAATTTTACTTGCAAATGAACAGCTTTGCCCTGTTTTATCTTTGTTTCCGTTGTTTCGGCTTTTGTGGCGCGCAGTATCCCCCGCTGAAAAAATTCAGAATCTCTGTTTTTTCATGGACTTTATGAAATATATACGATATAAAAACTTTATTTTCTGTTGTATAAATAGTGATGCCTTTGTTTTTTAGTCGAGGGTATGAATTTCACACTGGTGTATTGCATGCTGTAATGCTGTCACTTAATACGAAAATAGTAGCTCAACACTTCACCACTGGAACACACACTCGCTGAAAATCCTGGACACGGAGCTTTAGCGAATTGAAGATTTTCTTTAGTCGCGATAGCCGTAGGGCGTTGTTTTGTCGGAGTCTGAGCGTTTAGCGAAGGTGGAGACCCCAAATAAAAGGCATCCGACACGGCCGTCAAGTCATTTGGAGCCTATGTTCCGACACATTGTTGGGTCGGGACGAGGACGAGGGACGATCGGGGCCGCCGGACGGCATAAGTGGTCGCTTAGTTTTTGCTGCTTGCTTGGGCTGGGAATGCCCAAAAAAGTTTCGACACAAAATAGCGACTCCCCGCAGAACAGTATTCTGACAAGATTACCAGGGTGCAAGTGATGACTGAGTTAATATTGAATGTAGACTTATTAGACCGTTTAGACTGTGACTCTGCGGTTAGAACTGTTGTTTATTTAATCATTGTCACTACATTGTCACATCCTATGTAGAGCAGTAAGGACAAGGGATACGCATTGTCGGTATTCATAGTTAATATGCCTAGTTTTGTTTTTCACGTTCGCATACAAGTAAGGTTAGCCCCTGTAATGCACCGCTCGACGACATTTTGCATTTTTCTATCCCTTCATGTGGAGACATATATGGCTACCCTCCGAGCTCGTATGATAAAGCATGGATAACAAAAAGACGTATCCACACCTTACCAAC
>NZ_BLYC01000047.1 GCF_019721995.1 Bathymodiolus japonicus methanotrophic gill symbiont
TTTTTATTGGTTCTCATACATATAATAAAAACATTGAACACAATATAACCCATGCTTAAATAAATTACAATACCTTTAATAAATACATAAAAAAAATAACATGTATTAATACACACAAAAACACTATAAATATATTTTATATTAAAACAAGTACAACCAGTACTTATTGTACTAAGAGGACTACGCTTTTTGATAATTATTGCGACAGAACCGCAAGAACACCTATTAAACACATAAATAGCAAGGTTTTACCTGTTTATCTTTCCCACTCAAAATGCTAATGATTTTTTAGCTCTTTCGAGAGAGAATAAACAGAATAATCGAGTTTTTAAGCCCCTTTTACCTCCGCCCTGCCCCTGCGCTATAGAATATATATAAATATATCCCCCTGTACAGCTACGCAGCATATTTGCACTATAAAATTCAATTCCCGCAGGTGAGACGGTATAAACCCGCGACTTCTACTTTATACAAATATGATCTTACTGACTACCTCTACATACCCTTGATCGGTAGCTCTGTCCTGACCTATTCCAATATCATCTAATCCAAAATAGGGGCTGGGCTTGAAAGAAGAGAAGAAAAACCAGAATTGCTTACAAATGAGAAGATAATTAAGATATAATTAACGTTCGTTTGATTGCAAGAGTCTGTTTCTTACTTTCAAGCCGTAATAAGTGTTTCTATCACTTATTACAACCTTTAAAAACCTCTACATACAATGTGTGTGGAGGTTTTTTTATGCCTTAAATACTACCTTTATTGGCTAATAATGGAATAGGTAGCGTTGTTTTTTATAAACAGTGCCTTTCAGTATCCGTGTCATTAACCTAAAACAAAATCATAAATTAACTAATAAATACAATTAGTTAAACTGATTTATTGGGCGGTAATTGATTTTTTTCCTTTCGTTTTATTCCTAAAATAACGATAATTATCCTCGAATTCTTTGCACTCATGGCCGTTATTTTTTCTTTTTCGATAAAAAGGCTAGAGAGTATTAAAAGCTAGTCGATCAGATTCCGACAAATCCATGGCTGTCTGCGATGGATAGTGAACCAAAATCAGACCACTAATGCCACGAGAAGAGCCTCTTCTTCGCCCTTAGATTATAAATATAATTGTTTGCGTGTAAATGTTTATAGGTCGTACATGATGATGTTCTTAAGGCCTGTGTATCAAGAGGTACACGGCATTAACAACAATAGAAATGGTTGTACACAAAAGGATAGTTGAAAACCATCATATCACCTTAATTCATATCAATGTGTCATATTTAAATTATAGACTTTGATATGGATGTGTACGATAACTCCCATATATACGGTTCTGTCGCAAAAAAACCGAATGCCACTATTATAAGGCTTAATCTCATCCAAATAAGATTCACATGTTCAGTTTAAAATGGCGGTATTTCTTAAGGACTTATTAACCTGTATGCCAGGTGGCATATGACTTTACAACTTATCTGCCGAAATTTTAACGATAGGATGATCGGTGTTTTATTCTGTATGAAATATTATTCATTAGCCTCATAAAACTAAGATATAGTCGGTTTTTACACTTTTTGCGACAGAACCCCGCTAAAGATACCAATATGAAAATCATAATCAAGCTCGATAGAAAAACCACTTGATACAATGGGGGTTAAAATTATTAGATCGTACTTCTTACCAAATACATTAGGTGATTTTAGGTACGCTGATTGTTCTTTATTATGCTGATTTTCCTGATGAATTAACAATGCTTTATAGCCTTCTGGCGCCAAGCTATTAGCATCTTTAAACGCAGTTTTAGCGGTTGCTACTCCGTCACACTGGAATATACCGCGATCACCCTTTTTAACGTGATTAAGAAATTCACTTTTAGCTATTTTTCGTGTTGTGTGTTCTATTTTAGTTGTGGGTTTACGTTCGTCTCCTTTGATATGAAACATTGGGCGGTTTAAGCTGTTCAGTATATCCATAGTACGGTCGTTCATATCAGCATCAGCAACATACACCACAGGAATGTTTTTTATAATATCCATTAAAAGGTCGAACCCCTCTGATCTATTGTCAAAAGTTCCTAATGTAATATGCTCAATAATTTGCTTAAATTCATCAAGTACAATGCACTCACACTGACGAAAGAAGTTTAATAAATGTTTACGTTGTAACGCGCTATTAATGCAGGCGGCTAAGTCTTGTATAAGGTCATAGGGTGAAATATCATTGTAATGTTCTATCTCGAGTCGTTCAGCTGTTGCTGTAATAATGGACCGTCTATGTGCTGTATATCCGAATGTTTTATTATGCGTTTTCAGGTATTTTAATAGTTCTGCAGTGAACAGTGTTTTACCTGACCCCATTGGCCTAGAATCAATATAAATACCTTTACTTGTTGAAAGTATTTCTGCAGCATTAGGCTGATTAATATCGAATTCAGGCAAGTTATAGTCCACTATTGTGTGAAACTTTCGTGTGTCCTCATCTTTTCTTTTTAGTAGTGTATTTAGCCAGTTACTATTACTTTTAGATAGCTTTCCTACGCGCCTCTCTAGTGTATCAATAGTGAAGTTATAAGGGGTTTTTGGGTGTTCTAGTACTGACCTTGCCATGATTGAATTGATCGCGTTGTCTGGTGCTGGCAGAGGGATGCGATCAATATTTTGAATCAATGTTAATTTATCATTAAACACCCATGGTTCTTGTGGTTTTGCGATGTTTAGCTGACCAGCAACATCACCGCCCAATAACTGTAGGTCGTTAAAATCAGTTGGCTTGCTTGATAGGTCTTTGAATACTGGTAATGCAATTGAACAAGTGTGTTTCGCCGCGGCTTCTGTTGCTTTAACCAATCCTGTATTGACCTCGCCAAACTGGTCATTATCCGCACAAATAACGAATTTATTATCAGGGTATTTTTTTCTAAACTCAGCAATAACGGGGGATAGGTTTCCTGCGTTAAAACAAACCACAGTGGCCTGATTGATGGCTTGGTGAGCGGTTGCGGCTGTTGAATACCCTTCTGCAAAGTGGATTGCTCCATTTGGGTTAATTTTACCTAATAGATGAAAGCCACCTTTTATTTTAGCTCCAGTTGTAAAGCGTTTGCTGCCATCGTTGAAAATCTTTTGAATGCCGCGAAGATCGTTATCTATACCGTGAATAGGTACTGCGATGAATCTACGGCCATACTTAACGCCAATCCCCTCTACTTGCTTATTCACCAAATAATCACTATTACCTGTATTAGATAGTTTATTAAACTCATCTTTAGCGGCGATAGCTGCATTAGCGTGCATTTTGGCTTTTTCTGCATCGACGAGCTTTTGATTAGCCGTTAAGGCTTGTTGGTATTTTTCTTTATCATATTTTGTTAGCCCGGTGTTTTTTGAATAGCTGTTGAAGGTATGATTAACTCCCTCTCGAAAATCGCCATAGGTAGCTAATATGATGGTTTGATTGTTTGATATTGTGATTTCCTGACCAACATACCACCCTGATTTTTTCTTTGGGGTACGGCCTAGTATTGGTGCATTCCTGAACTTACCGTCAAGAATGACGATATCAAGAACTAGCCCGTAATTAAGCAGTGAATCAAGGCAGGCATTGCGGTGTTTATTGATGTCATCATAAGCATTATAAAGACTGTGGATGTTTTGCTTACTTGGTGATAAACGTAGGTTTGATTTGTTTTTGAAGTTTGCCATGTTATTCCTGACAAAACAATTTTTAGTCCTAATCTATCCATAAAGGTCTATACAAGATAGAATTTAACTTCTAATTGATTTATTTATCACTTAATTAGAAGTTAATGGCTAATTAGTTCTACTAATTGTCCTGTTTGTTTAAAATGTATCTTTAAGAGAAACCGCCAAGCATCAGTTAAAGGTATGTAGAATTAAAAAGATTAAAAAAAACATCGATTTATTAATTTAAATCGGTGTTTTTTTTGCATTTAAAATAGTTGATTTAATTGTAACCAATCAATATTACTCACATGATACCATCGTAAGTCAACATGATTTAACACAATTAACATATCAGTCGTTATTTTAATTTCACAACATATATATCCGTTAGTTATCAATAGCTTGATACTCGATGTTCAAGTTTTTTAACTGATTGATTTTATTGATAATTTTACTGACAAAGAAAGCATCAACATCATTGTAAATCAATCACTTATAAAACAAAGCCGGAAAAATTTACTTTTCTTAGCCCAGTTA
Source organism: Bathymodiolus japonicus methanotrophic gill symbiont (assembly GCF_019721995.1). GTDB lineage: Bacteria > Pseudomonadota > Gammaproteobacteria > Methylococcales > Methylomonadaceae > Methyloprofundus. The sequence continues at coordinate 4,214 of NZ_BLYC01000047.1, forward strand.
TAGCTGAAAACTTGAACATCGAGTGATAAATAATAAAACTTAACTCTAACGAAATAAGTTTGTTTTTGCGCTCTTGCTAACCATGGATTTGCATGATATTCCCATATTTAATTATGAAAAAATACAAACTAATATTACTTGTTCTATTCATCGCATCCTTACCATTGGTTTTAACGAGTTACACCTCAGTCTCAGCAAACAACACAAAGACAACGGATAAGATGGGAGCTAAACCACAAGATCCTGATTTCATAACTGACCTCAGGATAAAAGCGGAAGAAGGGAGTGCTGCATCACAATACAATCTAGGGATAATGTATCACGAAGGCCGCGGTGTTATTAAAGATTACAAACAGGCAGCCAAGTGGTATGCCAAGTCAGCAGAGCAAGGGGTTGCTCAGGCACAATCCAATCTAGGGAGTATGTATCACGAAGGCCGCGGTGTTATTAAAGATTACAAACAGGCAGTCAAGTGGTATGCCAAGTCAGCAGAGCAAGGGGTTGCTCAGGCACAATCCAATCTAGGGAGTATGTATCACGAAGGCCGCGGTGTTATTAAAGATTACAAACAGGCAGTCAAGTGGTTTACAAAGTCAGCAGAGCAAGGGTATTCATCTGCACAATTCAATCTAGGGGTAATGTATGCGAATGGCCGCGGTGTTATTAAAGATTACAAACAGGCAGTCAAGTGGTATGCCAAGTCAGCAGAGCAAGGGTATTCATCTGCACAATTCAATCTAGGGGTAATGTATGCCGAAGGCGAAGGCGTTATTAAAGATTACAAACAGGCAGTCAAGTGGTATGCCAAGTCAGCAGAGCAAGGGTATTCATCTGCACAATTCAATCTAGGGGTAATGTATGCCGAAGGCGAAGGCGTTATTAAAGATTACAAACAGGCAGTCAAGTGGTTTACAAAGTCAGCAGAGCAAGGGGATTCATCTGCACAACACAATCTAGGGGTAATGTATTCGAATGGCCTCGGTGTTATTAAAGATTATAGGCAAGCATATATGTACGCTAATGTTTCATCATACAATGGTAGTAAAGGAGCAATTAAACTTAGGGAGCTTATGGAAAAAAAATTAACAGCAGAGCAAATAAATGAGGCACAAGAATTATCTCGAGAGTGGATTAAAAGCCATAAATAACAACTTTTTTAATCTTCCTCACAACTTACGCCTCATAACATATAACTCGATGTTCAAGTTTTCAGCTATAACTGGGCTAAGAAAAGTAAATTTTTCCGGCTTTGTTTTATAAGTGATTGATTTACAATGATGTTGATGCTTTCTTTGTCAGTAAAATTATCAATAAAATCAATCAGTTAAAAAACTTGAACATCGAGTATAAGACATAAAATAATACACCGTAAGGACGCATTGGTCTTTCGACGAATTGGCGCGGCGTGGTTGTTTCTTCAGCTCTTTTTTAGTACAGGACTGCCTTATCTAGAATATTGACCGATAGAGGAGCGGCTGGAGGGGTTTCTGCAATAGCTGGAATAGCGAGTGATGACTGGTTAATATTTTGAGCTTTATTTTTTATTGATATTTCCATAAAATGACTTACCGTTTGTAACGGTTTCATCATGGTAAAACGTTTTAATATAACCTGGCCCGTGATAAGATAATTACTCAAAAGGACTGGTATTGTCTTTTTGTTTTACCAATGATGAAATGATATTTCAAAGTCCATGTGAAAGGTCTGAACCCTTTGCGCATGGTGCAAGAATGCCCTTTGAACTGAAAGCATCAAGGGGCATTTTTTTCATTATCTCATACTCCATACAAGCACACCCGGACTACCTCTCTAGCCATACCTCAGAAATCTCTAAACAATACTTTTTATCCCTTTTTTACGCCTACAAACCAACACAAAAAAAACAACAGTTTGACCCGCATTCTAATTACAAAAAATGTTTTATCAATTAGGATTTATAACCTCTCACTCGAAATAGCTAAAAAAATCGTTAGCATTTTGAGTGGGAAAGATAAACAGGTAAAACCTTACAACCTATGTGTTTAATGGGTGTTCTTGCCCACACTTGCTCTTCGCGTCTGGGCTTCTTTCTTATCTTTTTATTCTTACAAATTATCATTGCTTATTATTGATGCGCGGAGCGCGGTTTAAGAGAAACCATATTGCTGTGCTTGATAGTGATTGTGGGGAATGTGTTGGCTAGTGTTGGTAAGGTGTGGGTAACGTCTTTTCGTTACCCATGCTTTATCAATACGCCCCGTAGGGAGTCAATATATTCCCCACATGAACGGGTATATCGCAAAATTTGAAAAATGCGACTTGTGGGCGTTACAGGGGCTAAACTTACTTGTATGCGAACGTGAAAAACAAAAATAGGACGATTAACTATGGTGATCAACTATAAAGATCGAAAGACTATATCTGGCGAGGATGAAGAAGCCATTGACGAGTTCTTAGCAGGTAAAGAAAGATGGAACGCTTATGTTGAAAAACATGGTGATGATACGGAGGTGGATTTTTCAGGTGTCGATTTTTCAACGCATAGGAAAGGAAAAGGGGGATTTAACTTCTCAGGGTATCTGTTTCCAAAGAAAGGTAACGTTAACTTTAAGGGGGTGAAGTTTGGGGAAGGATACGTGGATTTCAGCGGCGCCCAGTTCGGCGAAGGAAATGTGGATTTTAGGATTGCCAATTTCGGCAAGGGTGATGTGTATTTTGGTAATGTTAATTTTGGCGATGGCGATGTGAATTTCTTTAAGGCCAAATTCTTGGGCAAAGGGATTGTGAATTTCTTTAAGGCCAAATTCTTGGGCAAAGGGAGTGTGTCATTTAATGAGGCCGAGTTTGGAGAGTGCTCTGTAGAATTCAATAGTGTCCAGTTTGGCGATGGCGATATATGCTTTTTTGAGGCTAAGTTTGGCAAAGGCGCTGTGAAATTTAATCGCGCGCAGTTCGGAGATGGCTATGTGGAATTCAATGGAGCGCAGTTCGGAGATGGCGATGTGGAATTCAGTCACGCTAAGTTCGGCAATGGCGATCTTGAATTCAAGGGGGCTAAGTTCGGTAATGGGACACTAAATTTTGAGCACTGTGAATTTAAAGGGTATGTCTCGTTTCAGTCAATGACTGAAACAAAGACATTGTCAAAATTCTCTTTACGTCATAGCAGTTTTGATAAATCTTTGGATATTTCAGACAATACATTTAACTGCATACCGGATTTAACCAATACAAAGTTAACCAATCAAGTGTCTCTAGATAGGATGGAAATATCGGATAATTATCCTCCGAAGGGTGATTTTGATAAAAGTGATGGAGAACGTTTATGTCGCCTAAAAGAACTTGCAGAGGCTAATAAAAGCTACCAACAGGCACTGGGTTTTCATGTTATCGAAATGCGAGCCAAACGCGATATCAGAATGCGAGACAAACAGGATAAGATTAAGAATCAGAATACTAAGCGTAAAAAACTTCGTATATGTTTAGGTGAAATACTTCATAGATATTTGGACAAATTTTTTGATGTAGTATGTATCTATGGTCAGAGTATTATACGTCCAGCGCTCTATCTTCTTGGACTAACTTTTCTCTGTGCGTTTATTTATGCTTATGAGTCTAGCTTAGATTATTTTCCTTTCTGTTATGGGCTCTTGTATTCTGTATCTCAGGTATTTTCATTTGTCCCTGCCGGACGTAGCGTCACAATTGGTATTCTTGATAAGTTATTTCCATGCGAACCACAACAAATACCGGACGTGATCTATTCATTAAGCCTTATTCAAGGCGTGCTGTCTTTTTTGTTTTTGTTTTTAATAGGCTTAGGATTTCGTAACCGTTTCCGACTCTGAATACGGATTTTTATCAGAGGTAGAGACAACATGAACCTCTCCTATATCAAGAGAAGGCGTCTGGATAATCGCCTATTCGCTGCGTAGGTGAACGAATTACGGCGAAGGAGTCCTGGGATTTCGTGAAGTAGCATGGAGGGATGTCACCTTTTCATTTGGTTATACAAATTACAAACGTTCGTTTATAGTTTGTATATGTAAGTAAAAACAGGGAGATGCCCTGGTCCGCCCCGCGTCCGCCTCAACTACGCAACAAAAACCTGCTCCGTTAAGGCTCCCACACATGGATTGACGGCTATTCGGAATGCAATTCTTGCTCCTCTCGCGTGCTGCTAGCACACGTCCGCTGTCAGCCCCGGACGGGCTGATAGTCTCCAGAAGGCGCAGGGAAATTTGCCAATCCGAAGTGCGCGATAGCGCGCGAGGGAGGCTAAAATTTTATCCCGAATAGCCGTAGAGCCATTTGTGGTAGCCATGACTGAGCTGCTTTGTGCTCAGTCTGTGGCGGACGCAGGGCGGCTGGAGCATCTCCTATTCGCTGCGTAGGTGAACGAATTACGGCGACAGGAGTCCCGGAATTTCGTGAGGTAGCATGGCGCGCCTGGAATCAGCGAATTGCCCTGTCACCTACCAGGACTAAAAATCATCACTCCGCTTAGGCTCCGTTTCCCTGATTTTCAGCGTTTGAGACGGACTCATAAATACCTCTGGAGTTAATTGGAGGTATTATCTTGCCCTTTTTTAAGGGGTTTATAATGTGTGGTTTAATTGAAGCTTACTTGGGCTGGGATGCCCAAAACAAGATTTCGAAAAAAATAGCGACTCCCCGCATCCAGTATAGAAAAACAAAAAAATGCCAGAAAGAAAGAAGCAACATTACATTTCTGTGTTTTATCTTCATCGCTTTACAATTGAAAGGTATAGCACCCCAAAGAGTCAAGACAGATTTTTCAACAATCCTTATTCCATATTCCTAAGCCGCTTCATTCTGCTGTTCATTAGCTAAAATACTTTCTCTATATACATTCATTGGTTTTTTATAGTCCAGGGTTTCATGAAACCGTTGATGATTATAAAACTCAATATAGTCATCAACATCTTCTATTAACGCTCTAATTGAACCATATTCATTTAAATAAATACGCTCACATTTTGCACTTCGCCAAAACCGTTCAATACAAATATTATCCGTTGCTCGTCCTTTTCCATCCATAGAAATAGTAATGCCTTTGTTTTTTAGTCGTTGGGTATGAATTTCACTGGTGTATTGACTGCCTTGATCCGTATTAAAAATTTCAGGTGTTCCGTAGAGAGAAAGCGCTTCATCTAATACATCCATAACTAAAAAAGAATCCATTGTGTTTGATATTTTATGGGCGAGCACTGCTTTTGAGTGCCAATCAATAATCGCCGCTAAATAAACCATCCCTTCTTTGGTTTTAATATAGGTTATATCTGTACTCCAAACTTGGTTAGCGTGTGATATATCAAGATCTCTAAGCTTATAAGTATATTTTTTATGTTCTTTTATGGGGATCGTTGTATTGACTTGTTTTACCGCTAATACGGCTTTCAAGCCCATCTGCTGCCGATAACTCGCCACCGTGTTTAAACTGACTTTAAAACCACCTTCAAGCAACTGCTGGTGTACTTTAGCCGCACCATAAATAGGGATGTCTTTAAAAATGTGATTAATCTGAGTTTTGATCTCTTCTTTCTTTTTATTCTCTCTTTTTTTGTAATAGAGATTGCTTCTATTTAATCCTAATAATGCACACTGCTGTGTTAGAGGTAGAGTGTTAAGCTTGGGCTCAATCAACTGTTTTCTATCAGATGAGTCCAAGCTTTTTAGCTTTTTTTCGAGCCACTCCTTTTCAACCGTCATTTTTCCTACGATTTTTGTGAGCATCTCATTTTGTTCTTGAGCTGCTAATAGATCCTCTTTGTAATCTTTAACGGCTTTGGAGGGCTCCATTGCTATTTCTGCATTGTCTAAGAATATTTTTTTCCAGTTTTGTAGGTTCTTAGGTGTGATGTTATTTGCACTGGCAATTTCTTGCAGTGTTTTTTCATTCTTTAAAACTTCTAATACCAACTTGCTTTTAAATTCAGCACTGTAGACCGTTCTTTTTCTGCTCATTTTAATACTCCAATTTTTTACAAATAGTAACTAATTTGGAATAAGATTGCTTTGATTTCTTGTCTGGATTTGCTGGGGGATTATAGATGTGATTCTTGAAAAAATTATAGAATTCATGATTTGGCAGATTAGACGGAACCCAGAACTTGTAGAGACAGTTCGTAAGAAAACTAAAGAAATATTCAAGGAAGTAGAAGGTGTGATAGCAGACAAAGAGGCATTAAGCGTGATCGGACGTTTAGGGTCGAATCAAGAATGCGATGTTGCACCTATATTAGGTGCAAAGAATCAAGTAATTTTTTTTACAAAAAGTACTAAATTTATAACTACTGACACACCATTTGTACGATTTAATCCATCCGGGCTTGAAGATATTAGGGAGGAAGCCACAGAAATATATTTTCCATTAGCATCAAACATGCTTCTAGTTCTTTACGGTAAAGGGAATAAAAAAAACTTCCATTTATTGAATGACCGAAAATTCATTAAGGAAATCAATATCTATATGGCGAAAAAAGCTAGAAACCATGTTTTTGGGTCTACTAAAGAACATCTTGAGAGTATTGTTGGTTGTATTCTTTAAGCTATTACTTTCCTGAAAGCCATATAGAACCTGGTTATTCCAATACCTTCGCCAAAATAAAAATACACTCATTTTTATGAATTTTACATCCTATCATCTTATGCCTAGCAGGGTTGGGGATGGCTGGGGTTTATAGAGATATGCAGCCCCCCCCCCACAAAATGGACGTTAAAACCCGCGTTAAAAGCATATTTCAGGATTTACCCTTATTAACCCACAACTTACCGAAGATCCAACCACACTGCTCAAGATAGAAGTCAACAATATAGCGGTATAGCTGCTAGCACACGTCGAATCAGCGAATTGCCCTGTCGCCTATCAGGGACTAAAAATCACCACTTCGCTAAGCTCCGTTTCCAGGATTTTAAGCGGTAGATATTATTTCAGTAAACGGCACTGGAAACGTAATCTTGGCATGTGTGGGCAAAAGGCTTTGAAATGCTCGTAGGGCGCATTGTGCACATTTTGCGTTATACCGTTCATGTGGAGAATGTATTGACTCCCTACGGGGCGTATTGATAAAGCATGGATAACGAAAAGACGTTACCCACACCTTACCAACACTAGCCAACACATTCTCCACAATCACTATCAAGCACAGCAATATGGTTTCTCTTAAACCGCGCTCCGCGCATCAATAATAAACAATGATAATTTGTAAGGATAAAAGAAAGCATGGAAAGAATAAGCGTGCAGGGCTACATCTTGCATAGACATCACAAAGAGTAAGGTTTTACCTGTTTATCTTTCCCACTCAAAATGCTAATGATTTTTTAGCTCTTTCGAGAGAGAATAAACAGAATAATCGAGTTTTTAAGCCCCTTTTACCTCCGCCCTGCCCCTGCGCTATAGAATATATATAAATATATCCCCCTGTACAGCTACGCAGCATATTTGCACTATAAAATTCAATTCCCGCAGGTGAGACGGTATAAACCCGCGACTTCTACTTTATACAAATATGATCTTACTGACTACCTCTACATACCCTTGATCGGTAGCTCTGTCCTGACCTATTCCAATATCATCTAATCCAAAATAGGGGCTGGGCTTGAAAGAAGAGAAGAAAAACCAGAATTGCTTACAAATGAGAAGATAATTAAGATATAATTAACGTTCGTTTGATTGCAAGAGTCTGTTTCTTACTTTCAAGCCGTAATAAGTGTTTCTATCACTTATTACAACCTTTAAAAACCTCTACATACAATGTGTGTGGAGGTTTTTTTATGCCTTAAATACTACCTTTATTGGCTAATAATGGAATAGGTAGCGTTGTTTTTTATAAACAGTGCCTTTCAGTATCCGTGTCATTAACCTAAAACAAAATCATAAATTAACTAATAAATACAATTAGTTAAACTGATTTATTGGGCGGTAATTGATTTTTTTCCTTTCGTTTTATTCCTAAAATAACGATAATTATCCTCGAATTCTTTGCACTCATGGCCGTTATTTTTTCTTTTTCGATAAAAAGGCTAGAGAGTATTAAAAGCTAGTCGATCAGATTCCGACAAATCCATGGCTGTCTGCGATGGATAGTAAACATACAATACATATTTTTCAAGCCTTAAAGCGCCTACAAGCCCTATAGATGGGTAAAGTTTGCACAGGACTCAACCACAGTAGCGATGCTATTTACTCGGCCTTCTAGCGCATCTACGCCCTTTATAATACTTATCTTTCTTAGCCATATTTTAATAGGAATATCACAATGACAAGTACGCAACAACGTAGCGAACTACAAAGCCAAATTTGGAAAATTGCGAATGAGGTTCGTGGGATCAGTCGATGGTTGGGATTTTAAGCAGTACGTATTAGGTGCTTTGTTCTATCGGTTTATAAGTGAAAACTTTGCCAGCTACATTGAAGCTGGTGATGGTAGTGTTCATTACGATGCTTTTTCCGATGATGATACACTCATTGCAGCAATCAAAGACGATGCAATTAAAACCAAAGGGTATTTCATCTACCCCAGCCAACTGTTTACCAACATAGCCGATAATGCCAATACTAACGATAACCTAAACACCGATTTAGCCACGATATTTTCCGCTATTGAAAGTTCAGCCAATAGCTACCCTTCTGAACCTGACATCAAAGGCTTGTTCGCTGATTTTGACACGACCAGTAATCGTTTGGGTAATACTGTTGCCGATAAGAACAGTCGCTTAGCTGCCGTACTGAATGGTGTTAAGGGGCTAGGGTTTGGTAAGTTCCAAGACAACCAAATAGATTTATTTGGCGATGCCTACGAATTTTTAATTTCTAACTATGCCGCTAATGCAGGTAAATCAGGGGGTGAATTTTTCACGCCACAATGCGTGGCCAAGTTGATTGCTCAACTGGCGATGCACAAGCAAACAACGGTCAATAAAATTTATGACCCTGCCGCAGGTTCTGGATCCTTATTATTACAAGCAAAAAAACACTTTGATGCGCATATTATTGAAGACGGTTTTTTTGGTCAAGAAATAAACCACACCACCTATAACCTAGCGCGTATGAATATGTTCTTGCACAACATTAACTACGACAAGTTTAATATGATGTTGGGTAATACTCTAACTGAGCCGAAATTTAGTGATGACAAACCCTTTGATGCCATTGTCTCTAACCCTCCCTACTCAGTAAAATGGGTTGGCAGCGGAGACCCCACGCTGATTAACGATGAACGTTTTGCGCCTGCAGGCGTATTAGCCCCAAAATCCAAAGCTGATTTTGCTTTTGTATTGCATTCCTTAAATTATTTATCCAGCAAAGGCCGTGCGGCGATTGTTTGCTTTCCGGGGCTTTTTTATCGTGGTGGAGCCGAGCAAAAGATCCGTAAATATCTAGTCGATAACAACTATGTAGAAACCGTTATTTCTTTAGCACCCAACCTGTTTTTTGGCACCACAATTGCGGTTAACATCTTAGTGCTTTCCAAACATAAAACTGAGAACACAACCCAGTTTATTGATGCCAGTGGATTGTTTAAAAAAGAAACCAATACTAATACGCTCACCGAAGAACATATCAAGCAAATTGTAGATTCGTTTGATGATAAAAATAATACCGACTATTTCGCTCAATCGGTAGAACACAATGTTATAGCCGACAATGACTATAATCTATCGGTTAGTGCCTATGTCGAGCCAGAAGACACTCGCGAAAAAATTGATATTACCCAACTGAATGCAGAACTAAAAGACACCGTTACCAAGATCGACACCTTACGAAGAGAAATAGATAAAATCGTCGCGGAGATAGAAGCATGATCGAGATAAAAACAGCGATGGACACAGGCACGCATCCATTGGAGTTTATGGGGAAACTGCTGTGTGAGTGTGATGTGGAGTGGAAAGCGTTGGAGGACATAGCGGAAATTTATGGAGGTCTAAGGGGAAAAAGCAAAAATGATTTTGAAAGTGGTAATGCTCGTTATGTCCCATATAAAAACATTTTCTTTAACATAGATGTTGACTTTGACAGTCTTGAACTTGTCAGTGTCTCCGCTTCCGAAAAACAAAACTCTGTTCAATATGGCGATGTGTTATTCACTGGCTCGTCTGAAAATGCTGAAGAAGCTGGTATGTCGTCAGCAGTTACAATAGAGCAAAAAGACGATGTTTACCTGAATAGTTTTTCGTTCGGAATTAGATTTAATGACGATATTCGTTTTATTCCTGATTTCTCAAAGTACTTATTTCGCAGTAGTTTTATGCGTACAAAAATTTCGAGAACTGCTAACGGAGTGACTCGATTCAACATATCCAAAGCACGTTTTAAAAAAATAAAAATCCCCCTCCCATGTCCTGATACCCCGGGAAGGTCGCTTGCAATACAATCTGAAATCGTTCGCATCTTGGACACATTCACTACGCATACAGCTGAACTTACAGCTGAACTTACAGCTGAACTTACAGCACGGAAAAAACAATACAACTACTATCGCGACAAACTCTTAACCTTTGAAGACGGGGCAGTGGAATGGAAGGCGTTGGGGGAAGTTCTTGTTCGTACTAAAGGCACGAATATCACAGCTGGTCAGATGAAGGCATTACATAAAGATGGTGCCCCTCTAAAGGTTTTTGCTGGAGGCAAGACTATCGCGTTTGTAGATTTCGAAGATATACCTGCAAAAAATATAAACAGGGAGTCTTCAATTATCGTTAAATCTCGCGGCTTTATTGAGTTCGAATATTATGAAAAACCCTTTTCTCATAAAAATGAAATGTGGTCATATTACTCAAAAGATGACGTATCAACATCAAGTATGTATATTACTTCTTGAAATATGATTGATGGCATTTTAGAACAGGCAATGCAAAATCCACGTTGCAAAGATACAGATACTGGAATAATCAAGATCCCCCATCCCACCCCTAGCCGAACAATCCCGGATCGTCATCATTTTAGATAAATTTGATGCCTTAACGCACTCACTCTCTGAAGGCTTGCCACGTGAAATTAAATTGCGCCAACAGCAATATGAATATTATCGCGATTTACTGTTGAGCTTTCCAAAATCTGAAACAACGGTATGACCGATTATAAAGCCATTGCTGAATCAAATAATTTTATCATCTTGGATAAATACACCAAGTGTTCGCAAGTTAATGAATCTTATCAAAGCGAGTCCGATTTAGAGCGTGAATTTATTACGGATTTAAAAAACCAAGGATATGAGTATATTCCCGGTTTAAACAACCCTGAAAAAATGCTGGCGAATGTTCGCAGGCAGTTGCAAACGCTAAATAAAGTACAGTTTTTAGATGAGGAATGGCTGCGCTTTGTTGAGCAATATTTAGATAAGCCTAGTGATAATAGCATTGATAAAACACGTAAAATACATGACGATTTTATCTATGACTTTGTGTTTGATGATGGGAATATCCAAAACATATACCTATTAGATAAAAAAAACATTGCACGCAATAAAGTACAAGTTATTAAGCAGTTCGAACAAGCAGGTACGCAGGCTAATCGCTACGATGTGACGGTTTTGGTCAATGGGCTACCTTTGGTACAAATAGAGCTAAAAAAACGCGGTATCGCTATTCGTGAGGCCTTTAATCAAGTTCACCGTTACAGCAAAGAAAGTTTAAACGCTGACAACTCACTGTTTAAGTATTTACAGATATTCGTGATTTCTAACGGTACAGATAGTCGCTATTTCGCCAATACCACCCAGCGTAATAAAAATAGCTTTGATTTCACCATGAATTGGGCAAAATCAAATAACGAATTGATTAAAGATTTAAAAGATTTCACCGCTACTTTTTTTCAAAAACAGACCTTGTTAAATGTGTTGCTACATTATTCTGTGTTTGATGTGAACGATACCTTGTTAGCGATGCGCCCTTATCAAATTGCTGCGACCGAACGAATTCTTTGGAAAATAAACAGCGCCTATCAAGCGAAAAAATGGGGTACGCCTGATAGTGGTGGCTATATCTGGCATACCACCGGCTCAGGTAAAACCTTAACCAGCTTTAAAGCGGCACGTTTAGCGACTGAGCTGGATTTTATTGATAAAGTATTTTTTGTGGTGGATCGTAAAGATTTAGATTTTCAAACCATGAAAGAATACCAACGTTTTTCACCCGATAGCGTTAATGGTTCAGAGAATACCGCAGGGCTAAAGCGTAACCTTGATAAAGAAGACAATAAAATTATTGTTACCACCATTCAAAAGTTAAACAACTTAATGAAAGGTGAAGGCGACTTGCCTATTTACAGTAAGCAAGTGGTGTTTATTTTTGATGAAGCTCACCGTTCGCAATTCGGTGAAGCACAAAAGAATCTAAAGAAAAAGTTTAAAAAATTCTATCAATTTGGCTTTACTGGTACGCCTATTTTTCCTGAAAATGCCTTGGGAGCAGAAACCACTGGCAATGTATTTGGTCGTGAATTACATTCTTATGTGATTACGGATGCTATTCGTGATGAAAAAGTGTTGAAATTTAAGGTGGATTATAACGATGTACGCCCACAGTTTAAGTCGATTGAAGCGGAACAAGACGAGAAGAAACTCACGGCGGCAGAAAATAAACACGCTTTACTACACCCAAACCGTATTGATGAGATTTCTCAGTACATTTTAAATAACTTCAAACAAAAAACACATCGCCAACAAGCAGGCGGTAAAGGTTTTAATGCGATGTTTGCAGTAAGCAGTGTCGATGCTGCCAAGGTGTACTATGAATCATTTAAAAATTTACAGAAAGAGAGCAATATCCCGCTTAACATTGCCACCATCTTCTCTTTTGCAGCAAATGAAGAACAAAATGCAGTAGGAGGTATTGCTGATGAAGGTTTTGAAATCAGTGCAATGGATAGCAGCGCTAAAGAGTTTTTAAGTGAAGCAATCGCTAATTATAACGCGACCTTTAAAACTAATTATGGCGTTGATAGCAGTGGCTTTCAAAACTATTACCGCGACCTTGCGAAACGGGTAAAGAATCAAGAAATTGATTTGCTGATTGTCGTGGGTATGTTTTTAACCGGTTTTGATGCGCCTACGTTAAACACCTTGTTCGTGGATAAAAATCTTCGCTATCACGGTTTAATACAAGCCTTTTCGCGCACTAACCGTATTTATGATACCACTAAGACCTTTGGAAATATCGTCACCTTCCGCGATTTAGAACAAGCCACTGTGGATGCTATTACCCTCTTTGGTGATAAAAACACTAAAAATGTGGTGCTAGAAAAAAGCTATAAAGAATATATGGAAGGTTTTACCGATGTGGCAACAGGTGATGCACGACGCGGTTATTTAGAGCTGGTGGAGGAATTGGCGCAACGCTTCCCTGATCCTGATGCAATTGTTAAAGAAAAAGATAAGAAAGCGTTTACTACGTTATTTGGTGAATATTTACGCGTTGAAAACATACTGCAAAACTATGATGAATTTTCAGGATTAAAATCCCTGCAAGATTTAGACTCCGATGACCTCAGTGCCGTAGAGACGTTTAAAAACAAGCACCATTTAAGCGATGATGATTTAAGCTCTATGCAAGCTATTAAGGTACCTGCCGAACGCACTATTCAAGATTATCGTTCAACGTATAACGATATTCGCGATTGGTTGCGTCGCGAAAAATCAGCAAACGACCAAGAGAGTTCCAATATTGATTGGGATGATGTGATTTTTGAAGTCGATCTGCTTAAATCGCAAGAGATTAACTTGGATTACATCCTAGAATTGATTTTTGAGCATAATAAGAAAACGAAAGATAAGACTACTTTACTTGAGGAAGCGAGGCGTTTAATTCGCGCCAGCCTTGGTAATCGAGCGAAAGAAAGTTTGGTTGTGGATTTTATTAATCAAACCAATTTAGATAATATCCCCGATAAAGCCAGTATTATTGATGCTTTCTTTACCTTTGCCCAAACTGAACAACAACGTGAAGCAAGAGAATTAATTAGTGCCGAAAGCCTGAATGAAGAAGCGGCTAAGCGCTATATAACAGCATCGTTAAAACGAGAATATGCCAGTGAAAATGGCACTGATCTAAATGCAATTCTGCCTAAAATGAGTCCGCTTAATCCACAATACTTAACTAAGAAACAAAGTGTGTTTCAAAAGATTGCCGACTTTATTGAGAAATTTAAAGGCGTGGGTGGAAAGATTTAATACAGGTATTGTAATGTGGTAACGCAAAGTAATAGCGTCACTCACATGATTAAATAATTTCTGTATTGCAGATACAGGGTATCTACGTCCTATGCTAGATGATACCCTTCATTGTGACACACAATACATCACTTAAATAACTTTGAGAACACCCCTCTAATAACTGGTTTATCTGATGATGTTTCGCTTTGTATCGTATCAATTTTATGTTCAAGTAATGCCATTAATCGAATTTCACGAGCTAGGGAATCTTCTCTAACTTGTTTTATATCCTCCCTAAGCCCATCGACCTGTTTCTCAAGCCATTCTATATGAGACCTCTCAACCTGCACCACTGGCACGGATGTTTTTGTAACCTTTGACGTTGTATTTTGTTTCAGTTCACCGTACACACGGATTAATTCCGCAGTATCAAGAAAACCATCACTATTCCTCGATACCCTACCAGATGAGACATGTCGGTATAAAGTCTGCTTCGATTTTTCGATTAATCGTGAGGCCTCTGTCATTGTTACTAATGCCACTTTATCACCCGTAATTGTTATTCTATAATCCCCCAGCAAATCCAGACAAGAAATCAAAGCAATCTTATTCCAAATTAGTTACTATTTGTAAAAAATTGGAGTATTAAAATGAGCAGAAAAAGAACGGTCTACAGTGCTGAATTTAAAAGCAAGTTGGTATTAGAAGTTTTAAAGAATGAAAAAACACTGCAAGAAATTGCCAGTGCAAATAACATCACACCTAAGAACCTACAAAACTGGAAAAAAATATTCTTAGACAATGCAGAAATAGCAATGGAGCCCTCCAAAGCCGTTAAAGATTACAAAGAGGATCTATTAGCAGCTCAAGAACAAAATGAGATGCTCACAAAAATCGTAGGAAAAATGACGGTTGAAAAGGAGTGGCTCGAAAAAAAGCTAAAAAGCTTGGACTCATCTGATAGAAAACAGTTGATTGAGCCCAAGCTTAACACTCTACCTCTAACACAGCAGTGTGCATTATTAGGATTAAATAGAAGCAATCTCTATTACAAAAAAAGAGAGAATAAAAAGAAAGAAGAGATCAAAACTCAGATTAATCACATTTTTAAAGACATCCCTATTTATGGTGCGGCTAAAGTACACCAGCAGTTGCTTGAAGGTGGTTTTAAAGTCAGTTTAAACACGGTGGCGAGTTATCGGCAGCAGATGGGCTTGAAAGCCGTATTAGCGGTAAAACAAGTCAATACAACGATCCCCATAAAAGAACATAAAAAATATACTTATAAGCTTAGAGATCTTGATATATCACACGCTAACCAAGTTTGGAGTACAGATATAACCTATATTAAAACCAAAGAAGGGATGGTTTATTTAGCGGCGATTATTGATTGGCACTCAAAAGCAGTGCTCGCCCATAAAATATCAAACACAATGGATTCTTTTTTAGTTATGGATGTATTAGATGAAGCGCTTTCTCTCTACGGAACACCTGAAATTTTTAATACGGATCAAGGCAGTCAATACACCAGTGAAATTCATACCCAACGACTAAAAAACAAAGGCATTACTATTTCTATGGATGGAAAAGGACGAGCAACGGATAATATTTGTATTGAACGGTTTTGGCGAAGTGCAAAATGTGAGCGTATTTATTTAAATGAATATGGTTCAATTAGAGCGTTAATAGAAGATGTTGATGACTATATTGAGTTTTATAATCATCAACGGTTTCATGAAACCCTGGACTATAAAAAACCAATGAATGTATATAGAGAAAGTATTTTAGCTAATGAACAGCAGAATGAAGCGGCTTAGGAATATGGAATAAGGATTGTTGAAAAATCTGTCTTGACTCTTTGGGGTGCTATACTTGTTGCAATAAGCCAACTCTTTATTTTGAAATGGTTTACCGTTTAATCTTTGTTTTCTGTAACAGCTATAACAAACCACATACCCACAATTAGTCAATCGCTTATTGGCGGGCATGTATGCCTCTTAAAGACCCACAAAACCCTTAATTGGTGTGTATAGCAGGGGCTAGCTGTTAAAGTGCCTTAAAAGCGATATAAACGCCTTAGCGAAGAGCTGGCTCCCCATGTGTACTGGGCGTTATCCTTTTTAGAGTACTCGGATTCAAGTGTAAAAACACAGGCGCACCATGCTACCTCACGAAATTCCGGGACTCCTGTCGCCGTAATTCGTTCACCTACGCAGCGAACAGGAGATGCTTCAGCCGCCCTGCGTCCGCCACAGACTGAGCACAAAGCAGCTCAGTCATGGCTACCACAAATGGCTCTACGGCTATTCGGGATAAAATTTTAGCCTCCCTCGCGCGCTATCGCGCACTTCGGATTGGCAAATTTCCCTGCGCCTTCTGGAGACTATCAGCCCGTCCGGGGCTGACAGCGTCAGGCGCGTCCAAGATAGAAAATTCCAGATACGATAAAAAAAGTTACTTACCCCCTGGGCGAAGAATAAAAAACAGGTTCATAACCAGGTTTACACAAATACGTATCTTTTGCGACACGAACGAGAAAATGCCATCTAGCACCTTGTAGACTATGTATTTATCTAGGGTAAAGCTGGCAATCCTAGTTCCTCGAGAAATGTATTATGCGTTTTGGTGTGCTGTCAAAACCTTCTCTTCTAAGGATGTTAAATCATTGTGAACTTCTTTTAGGTCGATGTCTAGGCTCTGGCTTTGACCGTACTAACATAACGTGAACAATAATTCGGTTGAAATCATTTATTTTCAATTTCACGCATGTTTCACACCAAAAAAACAAAAGTGAATATCTCGACTTCTTCAGTTTCTGAATTGTATAACATTCGGACTATTTTTTAATATCATTTGGCTCGCCACTTTTACCATCACTCTCATCGTTATGCCGTTTGCACTTTATTCCATATATTCACTGCTGATATAAACCACACATCATCGGCTTTTTGCATTTTTTTTAGGCACCAAATACATACAGACTCCCCAGTTAGAAAAAATAGATTGGCCAGGTCCAACCACTAACAGTACTCTCTCTGATATGGCCGCTGTTAAGTGCTTACGTACGAATGCGGTCTCTTTCTGCACCACCACGAAATACAGCCGTGAGGCATATAATGGCCATCGTGCCCTTCGTCCTTAAAAAGCTAAAGCCATGTAATACAAAAGCAAATCAGCGGCCGATTTTAGGACAACCATGGCTTTTGAAGCGAAAATCTTCGCTTAACGCCTCATTAGGTTCCCAACGGTAACTAAAAGGAGGATTTGCTACGACAGCATCTACCTTTAACTTTTTAGCAGGGTTCATTTCATTAAGAAGGCTCCAATCATTGATCAGTGAATCACCATGATAGATTTCAAATTCAGAATCCTTAACCCCATGCAGCAACATGTTCATACGGGCTAAGTTATACGTCGTAATGTTAGACTCTTGCCCGTATATTTTACCAATACCGTTAGCGCCTAACTTATGGCGTACGTTTAACAATAACGAACCTGAACCACAGGCAAAATCGAGCACCTTATTTAATTTTTTCTTTTTGCCTGTGGTTGGCTCTTGGCTATCAAGGGTGACGATTTCAGACAAGATATTGGATAATTGTTGCGGCGTATAAAACTCACCCGCTTTTTTTCCAGAGCCTGCCGCAAACTCACCAATCAGGTATTCATAGGCATCACCCAATACATCACTATCGGTTGAAAAATCAGCAATGCCTTCTGCAATTTTTGAAATGATATTGCAGAGTTTAGCATTCCGGTCTTCGTGATTTTTACCCAGCTTTTCAGAATTTAAATTAATCTCTGAAAACAAGCCTTGGAAATTATCTCCAAAGGATTCGTTTTCAATGTATTTAAAACCATTCTGTAGGGTAACAAGCAAGTCAGCATCTTGTGTTCTAGCTAACTCTGCGCTGCTGCTCCACAGGTATTCTGACTTAATCACATAATGCACTTTACGGCGCATTTGCTTTTCAAACTCGGCAATATCCTCTGTATTTTTCTCATACCACACAGCCAGGGGGGCACGCTTATCCATTTCTTCAAGCTTAGGATAATCAGCGCCTAATTCTCTGTTGGCTGCAAACTCGTAGTTATCTGACAAATACCGTAAAAACAAAAACGACAACATATAATCCCGAAAGTCATCCGCATTCATTGCGCCACGTAATTGGTCGGCAATACCCCAAAGGGTTCTACCCAGCTCTTTGTGTTGTTCTTCTGTCATGGTTAGGTTGACTCTTCTATGTTTTTATCTGTTTGCTTAGGGAATAGTTCAGGATTAAAC
>NZ_BLYC01000048.1 GCF_019721995.1 Bathymodiolus japonicus methanotrophic gill symbiont
AGGCGACAAGGATCAGACTCTACTGGAGATTATCGAGAGTATTCCGCTACCAGTACCAGAGAAGGCAGTTTATTCTATTATTGCGAAAGCCGTACAGGCTCACCCTATAACCTCATATAAGGACACTATAACCGCGCTAGAAGATAGGATGGGATGTGAGCTGTCAGGTAGTCACAAATCATGGCTTAAAAAGCTACTTAGGGAGCAGGACGAGGCTACGAGCAAATTACATACAACGACCTGTAGCCTGCCTGTATTCAACATAAACAGCGATGACGCAGCAAAAAGGATGCTGTCGGAAGGGAAGGGGTCTATTTTTCTTGACAAGCGGTCAATGGGGTCAGGTAAAACTTTATTCACCGCGTTATTATGGAAATATCTCCAAATGAACAATAAAGCTTTTGGCTACATTGCTCACCGTGCATCAATTATTACGGCCACAGCAAATAGGTTAGATATTGAGCATTATAATGAAGTTAGTCCGGGGGAGTTGGTCCAGGCATTGGCCGCCTGTGTGAATAGTGCAGTAGGAAGGGAGCATTTATTAAGCTTCTTTCGGCAGGCTGACTGTATTGTACTGGATGAATTTAAGCAGATAATTGAACATATCGTGCGAGGTCCCTTTAAGAATAGATCAGAGGGCTATGATTTGTTAATTGATATTATTAAGACTGTCCCGGTGGTTTATGTTGCTGATGCTGATATGAATGACCGTATGATTGAGATATTAAAAAGCACAGGTAAGCCAATATTTCAGATAAAAGGGGACGAGCGAAAACCAACTGTAATAATACAGCACACCACCCCCAAAATTGCTAAAAGCGAATTTCTAAACCATGTGAAAGCGGGTAAGACTGGCTTGTTCCAATGTGATTCTCTCAGAACTGCTAATATTGCCTATGAGGATGCTAAAGCGACAGCCCCCGCAGAGTATAAAATATTGCTGGTACACGGAAAGAATAAAGATGAGTTTGAACAAGCGGCTTACTTAAGGAGTCCTAATGAAGTTGGCAAGCAATATGATTTAATAATTTTGACACCGGTTGTATCTAGCGGGTTTTCTATCGAGCTTGAATATGATTTTCATGTGGGTGTATTTAGTGGACAGTTATCACCTACTGAAATAATCCAGACTTTGGGACGTAACAGAAAGGCTAAGGATATTATTCTTGGACTCTCACTAAAGCAAAAACCGAAATCCTTGAGTGTCACCGAACAACTAACAGGCATCGTATTGGCCGAAGGTCGTATGACATCTAAAGGTGGCCAGCTAATACACGTGCCAAACGAGTTTGACAAAGTAGCTGCGGGGGGTCATGGAAGAGTATGAGAGTTCTTGCGAACGCTTTGCACATACAACGCTCTTAATATTGATGCAAAAGGGTTATCAGGTTGAAGAGCTGAAAGAACCAGAGAGCCTGATTATTATCAAAGGAACGGCTAAAGCGGTAAAGGATAAGCATATCCAAAACGTGTTTCACGCGGATTCTATTTCCGCTATTGAGTACGGTAATTTAAAAAAGTCATCGAAAGTTACAGAATCCGATCACAACGCAATAGAGAGGTTTGAATGTAGAGAACAACTAGCACTCGGAGAAGAGGTTTCAGAGAAGGATATTCAATTGTGGGATGGTGGAACGATAGGACCTGTCCTCAAGAGATTTGAGATAGTAAACGAAGTCTAGGTAATACGCAATCACTAGATGAATTTGAGAACGCAACGAGGATAGCCCCTAAAGACCGGACTTATGCCACTAGCCAAATAATAATATTCCACACAGTTATGAGCTTATTACAGGGCAAGAGTCTACAGCCCCCGTATTCATTGAAAAAGCGGACAGATAAGCTATCTATAACAAACAACAATGTTTATCTGTCCCCTTCCCCCGAAAACACGGGGATATCACTACAGCGTTATGATGCGGAGCGAATAACAGCCGCTATTGACTTTTTGCAAGCCAATTATCAAGAGGTACACGCAGCAGGGCTAGGCAATTTCAAGGCTGTTAATCGAAAGTTAGACACACGTACATTAGGACAATTTTTAAAGAGATTCGGGCTGAAACATAAGCGCGTAGGCAAAAACCTCGCCGGGAATTACCAGATAACTGAGGACTCATTAATTCAAATGCAGGATATTAATAAACGCCGTAAAGCAAAGAAAATCAGTGCCTTTAATCGGGCGTGGGGGTGGCATAACCAAAAAGAACAAACAAAGATGGCTGCCTAAAAAAGGCATCGAAAGTTTCAGAACTAATATGAAGGGACAATAAAGATAGTCCCTAAAGACCGGACTTATGCCACTAGCCAAATGATAATATTTTATTCAGTTATGAGTTTATTACAGGGCAAGGGGATACAGTCCTCGTATTCATTGAAAAA
The DNA here is from genome assembly GCF_019721995.1 of Bathymodiolus japonicus methanotrophic gill symbiont. Taxonomy (GTDB): domain Bacteria; phylum Pseudomonadota; class Gammaproteobacteria; order Methylococcales; family Methylomonadaceae; genus Methyloprofundus. The sequence continues at coordinate 2,383 of NZ_BLYC01000048.1, forward strand.
GGGGACAGATAAACTGTTTATACAACACAACCTATTTATCTGTCCCCTTCCACCGCAAACACGGGGGGGGGGGTATCACTACCCAGAGGAGTCAACAACACAACCCGAGGTTGGCTTGACTGAAGAGCAGCTTGCGAGTTATGCCTTTAAGAAGATTTGGGCAGGAGGTGAACTACAGTCTGCGTAGTAAACTCTAAAAATGGAATAGGTAGATGTAAAACCACCTATCTATTCCATCCTAATAAATGTGGAGGCATGAAAAGCGACAGAACTTAGATTAATAAATAAATTAACACTGCAAAGGATATAGAGAAATGGACAAAAAAACACCCCTGCTGCACCCCGGAGAACGTGGAGAACTTGAAGGGCTGATGAAACGCTTTGGCGTGGATGCCTGTTATGATGAAATGTTGAACGCACCCGCAATTAAAGGCGTTCCCGGGGTAGAAGGGAATGAACTGAAAGACTTGGTAGCGTACACCAAAGTTATTTGCAGGAACTACAAGCTTAGCAGGACGATTGTTGATGAACAGTTATAATCCATCATTAAAAGTAATGTTATTAATCCCGTTAGAGATTGGCTTACAGGTATTACACGCACCAAGACAAATAACCCAGTCCATGAACTTGTAGATAACTTGCCAGTGGAAGATAAGGAATGGGTTAAGGTCGCTATGTATGGATGGCTAATACAATGCTGTGCGGCCGCTGATATGGCAAAGCATGAAGGTAAGCATCCAGATGCTATCCCCAAATATGAATGTGTGCTGGTGCTAGGTGGAGATCAAGGACTCCATAAAACTTCATTTATTAAATACCTACTCCCTGCGGAACTTCATAAATACATAAAAGACTCTGTTCGCCTAGATACAAAAGACCGGGATTCTATGCTTAATATTATTAGGTGTTGGATACCTGAACTTGCAGACCTAGGCCCTGCGTTGAAGAAGAAAGGGCTGCCCGAGTTAAAAGGATTTTTGGCAAAAGAGGTGGATGAAATAAGATTAACGTACGCTAGAAAACCTACAGTCATACGTAGGCATGTATCGTGTATGACTTCTGTTGAGGGAGAATATCCACCCAAAGGTGCTAGGTGGGATAGAAGGCTTCTACCCGTTATTGCTAAAGGTCGGTTAGATTATCCACGTATTTCTAATTTTGATTATACAGACTTGTGGGCGTTTATATGGCATGCCTATACACATGGAGGGCAATGGTGGCTTACGCCCGAAGAAGAGGCTCTACGTGCGGAAATCTTAGGCTATCCTGACAATAGGTCATTGAAAGATATAGTTTTGGAGGTGTTTGAGTTTACTGCTGACAAAACTGGTGAGGTACTTAGTAATAGAACAATTAAAATGACTAACTCCGAGATAATCAATGAGTTGCCTGAGAGTATAATAACTAACAGGTCGAACCAGATGGCTGTAAAAAAAGTGTTAACGGGTCTTAATGTGAAGCACAATAGGAGGGCTTATTTTATGCCGCCTTTAAGTAAGGCTGATAGCTCAACCCATTAGAGTCAGATTCCCTTGTATTTTCTTATATAAGGGAATATGAATATACCGGATATACGCTAAAAAAAGTTACTTTCCCCTAGGGCTGAGAGTCTGCTAAATTAAAGGTCTACTCAAATTGCTCTGATGAACAAGCGATTGGTTATATTATACAGTTTAAGGGATTGCAGTAATTAAACCCAAAGGGAAACTATGGTTTTCCCAACCATGATAATTTATCCTAATTGAGCAAGAAATTGATTTCATTCACGTTTAATAATTAGTTGAAATGAAGTCATACGCGTGTTATCCCCAAAGAGGAGTAACTATAAAACCCTAAATTGTAAATGTAATGATTTCGTATAAATATCCATAGGTTGTACGTGACAGTAGCCCTAGTCTTTGATTATAAAAGGATTATAGGCATAGTACAATCTATATTAGATTGCACACTAAGAAGTTTAAAAAGTTACTTCCTCCCTAGGGTAAAGAGTCCCCATAATACTGTTGCTTGTTGCAATAAGCCAACCCTTTATTTTGGAATGGCTTACCGTTTAATCTTTGTTTTCTGTAACACTCGATGTTCAAGTTTTTTAACTGATTGATTTTATTTATAATTTTACTGATAAAGAAAGCATCAACATCATTGTAAATCAATCACTTATAAAACAAAGCCGGAAAAATTTACTTTTCTTAGCCCAGTTATAGCTGAAAACTTGAACATCGAGTAACAGCTATAACAAACCACTACCACACACCCAAATTAGTCAATCGCTTATTGGGGGGCATGTAAGCCCCTTAAAGACCCACAAAAACCTTTAACGGGCATGTATGATAGGGGTTAGCTGTTAAAGCGCCTTAAAAGCGATATAAAACGCCTTAGCGCGAAGAGCTGGCGCGCCATGTGTACTGTGAGTTATCCTTTTTAGAGTACTCGGATTCAATTGTAAAAACATCAGGCGCGCCCAAGATAGAAGATTACAGATACGATAAAAAAGTTACTTACCTCCTGGGCGAAGAATAAAAACAGGTTCATAACCAGGTTTACACAAATACGTATCTTTTGCGACAGAACCCGCCTGTGTGCTTTAACCCGCTGGGATAGATCGTGCCAATTCTAGGAGTCTCTGTCTCACCCCCTCATCCTTAGCCCCGTTTTTCTCAACATACAGTGTGTAATCTTTTGAATCCGTTACCCAAGAGACTAAAGATACAGCGGCCCCTGAATTACTCACATTAACTCTGTATTCCGCAGGTACACCGTGAACCTCCTCATTAATTAACTCCTCAGTCATTTGTATGCGACCTCCACTCGTAATATAATCAACTTCACTCAGTTTCACTACTCCCAAATCATCGAATTTATAAAAACGGTCTATATCTGTCCATTTTCCGTCATGATTAGAGCCTCCAGTGTGTGCGCCAATTAGTTCCCCATCATCAAATGGCGTACCCTCTAAGTTTGCGGGTTCTTTAACCAGTTGGTTAGCGGCTTCGTCATAAGATAACATCAGATGTTTAAATCTAGACTCAAGGGACTCTAGAAATCGTACGTACATCTGATTCCTCAACTGACGCGTATCCCTCGTCTCTGCCATCTCTTCAACAGCCTTCTTTGTCAGATCTTTAAATAGTTGAGGTATTGGTTGGTCTTTATATGAAACTATTGAAACCCCCTCCTCCATCGTATCAAAAGAGGGACTTGCTAATGGATCATTTAAGTCTAACTCTTCATGATCATGATCAATCTCCACATGCACCTTTGGTTTGCTAGGCACCTCTGGGACATAATCAGTAAAGGTTTCTCTGACAACCTCAGCAGTCCGTGGTTGCTTAGTCTCACTTACTGGTATATCAGGTTTATTGCCCCAACCTGATAATGCATAAGCTGTACCAAATACCAACAGCAATGCAGGTATAATAATAACAATAACGTGTTCTTTGTAATATGCCATCTTCTCATCCTCTATATTTTTAATGAAACTAGTGAATCCTAGTTTCACATGGTCATTTATCTATACTAATTAAAAATTACAACTGTTACTCGATGTTCAAGTTTTTCCATCCCATTGCCATCAAACTCTTACCTTCACCCAGCAGAACAATACTTTAATGATGCTGTTGGCCCTAAGCGCCCGCTGAAAACCATGGAAACGGAGCTTAGCGAAGTGGTGATTTTTAGCCCCTGATAGGCGACAGGAGTCCCGGAATTTCGTGAGGTAGCATGGCGCGCCTGCACTACAAAAAAATAGGATTATTTTCTTATTCATACTTTCATATTACGTGTATTGATATGCCATAAACAACATGTATACTATAACTTTCATAAAGTATGAAAGTAGCATCATACCTTCATGCTTTTGTATATTGAAAGGTGAGGCAATGAAAAAACCAGACATAAAAAGTTTAGACGGGCTAACGCCTGATGATGCTTTTACACAGACAGCACAGGCCGAGAGTGACAAGGGGCAAAAGGCAGCGAAAAAAACCTTTTCTCTACAGCAAAGGGATATTGACTATATCAATGCTCAAGCCGTGATAATGGCGCAAGAGGTTGGGAAAGTTGTTAGCGCAAGCGAAGCCCTAAGATATATCATTCAAAGAGACAGGAGCGCGAAAGTATGAAAGGTATAGTAATAGTTGGAACTAAGGGCGGAGTAGGGAAAACTTCTATAGCCCATCTTTTAGCGTTAGGCGCAGCATGGAAGAATACCCCTGCTTATTTAATGCACACAGACGACAGAGAGCCTATAGAGGTTAATGGGCGGCCTTATATGTATTATGATGCAAGAGAACCAGAAACCCTATCTACTCTAATGGGTGCAGCCATTAATAGTGATGGTTTTTGCATTGTTGATAGCGGAGGTAATCGCCCCAAGTTTGATAAATGGATAGCGGAAAGCGTTGATCTTGTTTTAATGCCTGTTATCCCAGACCCCGAAGGCGTGGACATGGCAATAAAACATATGCAACAACTAGAAGAGTACGGGGCTAAAAATGTAAGGTTCATTATGAATATGGTATCAAGTAATGAAAATGAACATTTACGCGACTTTAGGGAATATTTTTCTAAGCTTCCAGAGGGGAAGATTATCGGAAAAATTAAGAAAGTGGCAGCCGTTAAACGATTACGAGAAAGTGATATAGAGCCTTTTAAAACGCCGCCTAGTAATGTTAATAACCTATCAAGAGTATTATATTTTACCGTTAAAGCAGCCCTTGAGAAAATCGAAGGAAAAGAAATAGAAGCGGAATAGCATGAAGGTATGATCATTCTTTCATACTATCTTACTTTAATTTGTTTCAGGTCGAACCAATGAACCGTAAACGAACCATTCAAAAGGAGGTCATAGCATGATTGAATTATCAAAGGCATGTGTTATCAACTGCAACCTGCAAACTCTTTGCCATTCGTTGCGATCTAGCCACATAAAGAGCCATGTGGGGAGACACACACCTCAAGGGTTATAAGGGTGTATTTTTGTGATAAAACGCCTGTATACGCCACTAGGTTTGCTTTTCCTAACCACGCCCTTTTTATGGTTCTGTCGCATAAATCCCCCCTTCCCGACGTTATCTGCTATCATAATTATCAATTTCAATAAAAGGTGGATCACATGCTCAGCTTCAAAGGCACTCACTTTCCAAAAGATGTCATTCTTTATGCTGTTTTCTTTTATGTCAGGTATGGCGTTTCGTATCGCGACCTTGAAGAAATTATGGAAGAAAGAGGTGTTGAAGTGGATCATGCTACGCTCAATCGTTGGGTTATCCGTTATTCTCCTGCCATTGCTGTAAAAGCTAAATCTCAGAAACGAGAAACCAATAAATCGTGGGGCATGGATGAAACGTATATCAAATTGAAGGGGCAGTGGACCTATTTATACCGAGCTGTTGATAGTCACGGGGATACGCTTGATTTCATGCTTTCTGAGCACCGTGATGAAGAGGCTGCAACCGCATTTTTCAAACAAACGATTAACAATAATGGCTTTCCTGATAAGGTCGTTATGGATAAAAGTGGCGCTAACTATGCAGGATTAGCCAATATTAACCTCTTGTTAATCCTCGCTGGGTTTGCCACTATGATTTCGACATATTACAAGTTAAATATTTGAATAACATCATCGAACAGGATCATCGCTTTATCAAAAAAATAACAAAACCGATGATGGGCTTTAAAGCGTTTCACTCCGCCCAAGCAACAATTGATGGAATTGAAACGGCACATATCATCCGAAAGGGGCAATTGTCTGAGGAAAATATTCCTGCTTATAAGCAGTTTATGGCTTTAGCAGGATAGTTATGCCTGAAGACCAGGAGTCTGAGCTTTTGATAATTATTGCGACAGAACCAATTGATGCCCGCAATGTGTTAGCAGATGGCGAAAAAGAGGAGTTCGACAGAAGAAAAAAAAGTCGGGGAGTCGCTATTTTTGCGAAAGCTTGTTTTGGGCATCCCAGCCCAAGCAAGCAGCAAAAACTTAACGCGACCACTTATGCCTCCGGCGGCCCCGATTCGTCCTCGTCACCTCGTCCCGACCCAACAAGGGGTCGGAACATAGGCTCCAAATGACTTGACGCCGTGTCGGATGGCCTTTTATTTTGTCTCCACCTTCGCTAACGCTCAGACTCCGACAAAACAACGGCCCTACGGCTATCGCGGACTAAAAATCTTCACTTCGCTAAAGCTCCGTTTCCAGGATTTTCAGCGGTGGTCATACAGTTACGCGATTCACGGCTCACTTGGTAGCGGTAACAAAGTATCGATATCCGGTATTAAAGGGCGATATTAAAAAGCAATGTCTTCAGGCAGAGCCTTACGCCCAACTCCACGTCCTTAGGACGTGGTTTAATTTTAAATAAATATATTTTAGCTTCCAATCTAGGCTTGCAGGATTTAGGTATGATTAATTCAATCTCTATGCAAGGAGTAGCGAGTTTTCAAGACCCTACCCCTGTAGTACTCGATACAAATAAAAAAATAGTACTGTTTTACGGTCATAACGGTACGGGTAAATCAACGGTAGCAAGATACCTTCAAGATAAAAAACATAATAAATATAGCAATTGTAGTTACGAGTTACCCAACGCTCAAGATTATCAAATATTAGTTTATAACACTGACTTTGTAGACAAAAACTTCTCTGAAGGTAGCTTTCAGGGAATTTTTACTTTAGGTGAAGCGAACGTAACGGCTGAACAAGCTGTAAGCACCGCTGAAGCAGAAATAAAAAAATTAGAAAAACAAAGAAACCAAGCCAAACAAACTCTAAAACTTCATGAAGAGGAAAAAACCACACAAGAAAAAGCCATTAGAGATAAATGCTTTGAATCCAAAAGAAAGCATGAAAAAAAAGACTTAGATCACTGCTTAAGTGGTTTTAAAGCCTCGGCAGTTACGTTTTATGAAAAAATTATAAAAACAGACCTGATAGAAACACCTGAGTACACGTTTGAACGTCTAGCGACTGATTCTAAAGAACTAAATAGTAAAAGTGCGACACAAAAAAACTCGATTCCGAATCTAGTTTTAGACCTAGCTTCGAGCGAATCAGCTACTATTTTAAATGAAGTTATTGTTGGTTCTAGTGACAGTTATTTAGCTACGGTAGTCAATAAACTTCAAAACTCTACCTGGGTAAATAAAGGGCGTTTTTATATCGATGACGCTGAAGGAAAATGCCCTTTTTGCCAACAAGCTATTGATGATGAATTAATTACAAATATTAATAATCTTTTTGATGTTTCGTATAAAGATAAAAAAGGTGAGTTAGAAACTCTACAGAGTGGATATAAGAAAGAAATTGAAACCTTAAACGGGACACTATCAGGAACTGACTATACAACGCTTAACGATACAAAATTAGACCTAGCTAAAGAGAAACTTTCAGGTATGCTTCAAGCAAACCTTACGAAACTGAATCAAAAGATATCAGATCCAAGTATTAAAATCACCCTAGAATCTACTACTGATTTAGTACAACCAATTAATGATATTATCGATGCTTATAATGTAGATAGAGAAAAATTTAACACTAGATTATCGAATAAAGAAAATTCACTCGCCGATATTAAACAGAAGTTTTGGTCTTTGGTTCGTATTGAGTGCGACGCAGCTATCAAAGATCACAAGACTACAATCGAATCAATAGATACTGATATTGCAACTGCTGGAACTGAAGAAAAAACCCTCACTACAGCTATTCAATCTCAAAAATATATTATTACTAATAAACATAAAATAATTACCAATATTGAGACATCTACAACCAATATAAATAATAATATGAAGTCGATAGGTTTAGAAGGTATTGAGATTAAACAACATCCATTAAATAGTAATCACTATTACCTTTCTCGTGATATTTCTTCTAGCGATAATGATGTATATAAGTCGCTTAGTGAAGGTGAAAAAACACTTATTACTTACCTCTACTTTTTAGAATTATGCCAGGGTAGTGTAAATAGTAACGACACTACCCAGGATAATAATAAAATCATTGTGGTAGATGATCCTATATCGAGCCTTTCCCATAATTACATTTATGAAATAGGAGCTCTCACCCATAAAAAGCTTATAAAAGACGACAAATATGCACAAGTGATATTACTCACCCACAGCCTTTATTATCTACATGAAATGATTAGATATTTACCTAAAAAAAGGTTTGATTATAAATTGTTTAGATTTATTAAAAACACGAATAGTGATATTGCTCCTATGAAACCAAGTGATATACAAAATGATTACCAGTCATACTGGCAGGTTATAAAAGACGCTCAAAATGGAAGTACTAATAATATTGTTTTACCTAATATCATGAGAAATATTCTCGAGTATTACTTTTCTTTTGTTCATAAGGAAGAATGTTTAAAAGGCGTACTAAATGCACTCGAAGAAAGCGACACTGATTTCTCTCCTTTTTTCAGGTTTATTAATAGAGAGTCTCACCATGATTCAGTAAATATTACCGACCTCGGAGAGATTGATTCAGGTAGGTTTATTAATAAATTTAAAGAAGTATTTATTAAAACTGGTTTCGAAGAACACTACAATAAAATGATGGCTTAATCTTTTCATACTTTGTAACTACTCAGCGTATTTTTTTAACTTTAAAAATAAAACAATACCTTCGCCAAAATGAAAATACACTCATTTTTATGAATTTTACAGCCTATAAGCGATTGATTTATATAGGTGTAAGATTGTCATTTTTGGCTTAAATTAAAATTGTCGAAGGTATTGATTTCCTATAATTTTAACTCATACAACCACGATGTAGCAAGTTTAGCTGTAGCCAAGACTTCTAATAAGCCTTTTAGACATTTTCAAATGGGGTTTAGAATGTGTGGTTTAATTGACGCTTACTTCTATGTAGTGCTGTACTAGGTATTTCAAATGGAATTTTATCAAAAAGTGAATTCTCCTCAATAATGTTTTCATCTTGCTTATGTTTTAAATATTCTAAAATACCAGATGCAACAAATTCTGCTAATTTAACTGGAACTGCATTTCCTATCATTTGTTCTAGGTTAGTTTTTGTTCCATTAAAATTAAATGTTTTTGGAAATGTTTGAATATAAGATCTTTCTATTGTTGTTAATGGCCTAACCTTTTTAAGAATTGCTCTACCAGGGTCTCCAGAATGTTTGTTATAGCCTGATGGAACTGGCCTATTAACTCCTCGGACAGTTGGGCTTGGTTCATCTATAGAGAATATTCCTCTTCTACTATAGTTTCGTGGATGTCGATAGTAAAATTCGAGATTCAATGACTCGCCTAAATAATCCCTTATAGTCATTGATTTGTCAGATAGATTTTTTAAATATATTTTATTAAGTTGGTTATGTTTTCCTGCTAACTCCCCTATCATAAAAAATCGATTCCGTGCTTGAGGAACGCCGCAATATGATGCATTTAATATGAATGATGATAAACCGTAACCATAATTAATTAGTTGTTCAGATATTTCCTTAAGAATATGGCTTTTTCTTATTCGCTCAACATTCTCCATTACAAACCATTTAGGCTTATAAGAGCCTACAATATTAGCAAAATGATATGTTAAATCAGCTCTCCCTAAAGTTTCATCACGTTTTCCTGCTGATGAAAAGTCTTGGCACGGAGGGCCGCCAATAATCATTTCTGGAGAATAATTTCTAATTATTTTAAGAGTTCCTTCTTCGTCAGTAAGGTCATATAAGTGGCATGGATGCTTGAAATTATTTTTATAAACTTCAACTGCTTTATCCCAGTTATCAAGTGATGCCAGTATTTCTATTCCTGCATTATAAAAACCTAGACTTAAGCCACCGCACCCAGAAAATAAATCAACACACTTCATATTGAAAATAACTCAGATGAATTATAAATAATTGCGTCAAACCTTCTTTCAGGGCTCAAAAGCTCTTGTCCGCCACCCAATATAATATTTTTAATCTCTGTTTTTTTTATCAATGGTGTTTCCAACCTTTTACATGCCATAAACTTATTTGTTACCTTTCCAGATGATGCAAAAGCTTTATCATTTTTTGTATTATAAGATAAATTATCAATTATTTTATGATGATTGAATTTACCATTTGTAGATATATCCAATAGCATTCTAAACAACCAAACAGCTGTTCTTGTTTGTCTATTTATTTTTGTTGCATTTGGATTTGTATCAGCTATTTCAGTTATAAAATGAATAAATGCAGAATCACTCCAAAAAAACACATCAAGGCAATTTTCTGCTAACTCTGGTGATTTCCCCTTTGTTTTCCATATCGGTTGAAGTAAAAATGGAGACTGTTTATCCTCCAAAGAAAGAAAAACATCTCTTAATGATTTAATGATTTTAGGAATAAAAGGCAAAACTTGTCTCGCATCAGACCAGTCTTGGATATAAATACTATTATCTATCGCTCCGGTTATACCCTTTTGTCCTAATCCTTTAGCTACGCTACAAGCTAAATAAACAATAGTGTCAGGTCTTACTACCATTTCACTCCCATACTTCAAATCATCAAGCTTATGAGTAGAATTATCTGGTAAAGCTGTTAACTTTATTTCAATTCCAGCCAAACACTCTCCAGTACCTTTTTTCTGTATTACCAAGTCTGTCCTGGGTAAAGATCCAATGACATATTGCTGAAACGGCGAATGTAAGGATTCAAACGCAAAATAGACATTCTCATCTAAAGGATCAATACCAAAGGCACTTTTAACAGATAAGTTAAAACACCCTAAAAAACCATTATTTGTTGAAAGATAATTTACTTCCTCATTAATTGAATGAATGTAACAACAAAGAGATGCTGGAAAAGATGAATTAAACTGGTTCTTACCCCAAGAATCTTTTACCGTAAAATCTCGATTTGAATTTTTTAAGCCAAATAAACTAGGCTCCTCTCTTTTTCCCATTTTATTTTTTCAGTTAAAATATTTATGTTTGTTAATCTGATTTTCTACCTAATGTTTGAAAAAAGTGGAACAGATTTTTGCTCCTCTGCTAACACTTAGATTCCGACAAAACAACGGCCCTACGCCTACTGAGGACTACCAGCCATAGCTAACAGCGTAGGACGGTAACACAAAATACTTGCCGCCACTTGTTGATGAAATAGTATCCATCGGAGCAACTGTCCACTTCCATAGAGTTATATCCAAAGATTTATTAAAAATACTGTGCCGTAAAGCAATACCTTCGCCAAAATGAAAATACACTCATCTTTATGAATTTTACAGCCTATAAGCGATACCTTAGGCCCTGTAGAACCTATCGACATCCACGAAACTATAGTAGAAGAGGAATATTCTCTATAGATGAACCAAGCCCAACTGTCCGAGGAGTTAATAGGCCAGTTCCATCAGGCTATAACAAACATTCTGGAGACCCTGGTAGAGCAATTCTTAAAAAGGTTAGGCCATTAACAACAATAGAAAGATCTTATATTCAAACATTTCCAAAAACATTTAATTTTAATGGAACAAAAACTAACCTAGAACAAATGATAGGAATGCAGTTCCAGTTAAATTAGCAGAATTTGTTGCATCTGGTATTTTAGAATATTTAAAACATAAGCAAGATGAAAACATTATTGAGGAGAATTCACTTTTTGATAAAATTCCATTTGAAATACCTAGTACAGCACTACATAGAAGTAAGCGTCAATTAAACCACACATTCTAAACCCCATTTGAAAATGTCTAAAAGGCTTATTAGAAGTCTTGGCTACAGCTAAACTTGCTACATCGTGGTTGTATGAGTTAAAATTATAGGAAATCAATACCGTCGCCAATTTTAATTTAAGCCAAAAATGACAATCTTACACCTATATAAATCAATCGCTTATAGTCTGTAAGATTCATAAAAATGAGTGTATTTTCATTTTGGCGAAGGTATTGTTTTATTTTTAAAGTTAAAAAATACGCTGAGTAGTTACAAAGTATGAAAAGATTAAGCCATCATTTTATTGTAGTGTTCTTCGAAACCAGTTTTAATAAATACTTCTTTAAATTTATTAATAAACCTACCTGAATCAATCTCTCCGAGGTCGGTAATATTTACTGAATCATGGTGAGACTCTCTATTAATAAACCTGAAAAAAGGAGAGAAATCAGTGTCGCTTTCTTCGAGTGCATTTAGTACGCCTTTTAAACATTCTTCCTTATGAACAAAAGAAAAGTAATACTCGAGAATATTTCTCATGATATTAGGTAAAACAATATTATTAGTACTTCCATTTTGAGCGTCTTTTATAACCTGCCAGTATGACTGGTAATCATTTTGTATATCACTTGGTTTCATAGGAGCAATATCACTATTCGTGTTTTTAATAAATCTAAACAATTTATAATCAAACCTTTTTTTTAGGTAAATATCTAATCATTTCATGTAGATAATAAAGGCTGTGGGTGAGTAATATCACTTGTGCATATTTGTCGTCTTTTATAAGCTTTTTATGGGTGAGAGCTCCTATTTCATAAATGTAATTATGGGAAAGGCTCGATATAGGATCATCTACCACAATGATTTTATTATTATCCTGGGTAGTGTCGTTACTATTTACACTACCCTGGCATAATTCTAAAAAGTAGAGGTAAGTAATAAGTGTTTTTTTCACCTTCACTAAGCGACTTATATACATCATTATCGCTAGAAGAAATATCACGAGAAAGGTAATAGTGATTACTATTTAATGGATGTTGTTTAATCTCAATACCTTCTAAACCTATCGACTTCATATTATTATTTATATTGGTTGTAGATGTCTCAATATTGGTAATTATTTTATGTTTATTAGTAATAATATATTTTTGAGATTGAATAGCTGTAGTGAGGGTTTTTTCTTCAGTTCCAGCAGTTGCAATATCAGTATCTATTGATTCGATTGTAGTCTTGTGATCTTTGATAGCTGCGTCGCACTCAATACGAACCAAAGACCAAAACTTCTGTTTAATATCGGCGAGTGAATTTTCTTTATTCGATAATCTAGTGTTAAATTTTTCTCTATCTACATTATAAGCATCGATAATATCATTAATTGGTTGTACTAAATCAGTAGTAGATTCTAGGGTGATTTTAATACTTGGATCTGATATCTTTTGATTCAGTTTCGTAAGGTTTGCTTGAAGCATACCTGAAAGTTTCTCTTTAGCTAGGTCTAATTTTGTATCGTTAAGCGTTGTATAGTCAGTTCCTGATAGTGTCCCGTTTAAGGTTTCAATTTCTTTCTTATATCCACTCTGTAGAGTTTCTAACTCACCTTTTTTATCTTTATACGAAACATCAAAAAGATTATTAATATTTGTAATTAATTCATCATCAATAGCTTGTTGGCAAAAAGGGCATTTTCCTTCAGCGTCATCGATATAAAAACGCCCTTTATTTACCCAGGTAGAGTTTTGAAGTTTATTGACTACCGTAGCTAAATAACTGTCACTAGAACCAACAATAACTTCATTTAAAATAGTAGCTGATTCGCTCGAAGCTAGGTCTAAAACTAGATTCGGAATCGAGTTTTTTTGTGTCGCACTTTTACTATTTAGTTCTTTAGAATCAGTCGCTAGACGTTCAAACGTGTACTCAGGTGTTTCTATCAGGTCTGTTTTTATAATTTTTTCATAAAACGTAACTGCCGAGGCTTTAAAACCACTTAAGCAGTGATCTAAGTCTTTTTTTTCATGCTTTCTTTTGGATTCAAAGCATTTATCTCTAATGGCTTTTTCTTGTGTGGTTTTTTCCTCTTCATGAAGTTTTAGAGTTTGTTTGGCTTGGTTTCTTTGTTTTTCTAATTTTTTTATTTCTGCTTCAGCGGTGCTTACAGCTTGTTCAGCCGTTACGTTCGCTTCACCTAAAGTAAAAATTCCCTGAAAGCTACCTTCAGAGAAGTTTTTGTCTACAAAGTCAGTGTTATAAACTAATATTTGATAATCTTGAGCGTTGGGTAACTCGTAACTACAATTGCTATATTTATTATGTTTTTTATCTTGAAGGTATCTTGCTACCGTTGATTTACCCGTACCGTTATGACCGTAAAACAGTACTATTTTTTTATTTGTATCGAGTACTACAGGGGTAGGGTCTTGAAAACTCGCTACTCCTTGCATAGAGATTGAATTAATCATACCTAAATCCTGCAAGCCTAGATTGGAAGCTAAAATATATTTATTTAAAATTAAACCATATAGCACCCCAAAGAGTCAAGACAGATTTTTCAACAATCCTTATTCCATATTCCTAAGCCGCTTCATTCTGCTGTTCATTAGCTAAAATACTTTCTCTATATACATTCATTGGTTTTTTATAGTCCAGGGTTTCATGAAACCGTTGATGATTATAAAACTCAATATAGTCATCAACATCTTCTATTAACGCTCTAATTGAACCATATTCATTTAAATAAATACGCTCACATTTTGCACTTCGCCAAAACCGTTCAATACAAATATTATCCGTTGCTCGTCCTTTTCCATCCATAGAAATAGTAATGCCTTTGTTTTTTAGTCGTTGGGTATGAATTTCACTGGTGTATTGACTGCCTTGATCCGTATTAAAAATTTCAGGTGTTCCGTAGAGAGAAAGCGCTTCATCTAATACATCCATAACTAAAAAAGAATCCATTGTGTTTGATATTTTATGGGCGAGCACTGCTTTTGAGTGCCAATCAATAATCGCCGCTAAATAAACCATCCCTTCTTTGGTTTTAATATAGGTTATATCTGTACTCCAAACTTGGTTAGCGTGTGATATATCAAGATCTCTAAGCTTATAAGTATATTTTTTATGTTCTTTTATGGGGATCGTTGTATTGACTTGTTTTACCGCTAATACGGCTTTCAAGCCCATCTGCTGCCGATAACTCGCCACCGTGTTTAAACTGACTTTAAAACCACCTTCAAGCAACTGCTGGTGTACTTTAGCCGCACCATAAATAGGGATGTCTTTAAAAATGTGATTAATCTGAGTTTTGATCTCTTCTTTCTTTTTATTCTCTCTTTTTTTGTAATAGAGATTGCTTCTATTTAATCCTAATAATGCACACTGCTGTGTTAGAGGTAGAGTGTTAAGCTTGGGCTCAATCAACTGTTTTCTATCAGATGAGTCCAAGCTTTTTAGCTTTTTTTCGAGCCACTCCTTTTCAACCGTCATTTTTCCTACGATTTTTGTGAGCATCTCATTTTGTTCTTGAGCTGCTAATAGATCCTCTTTGTAATCTTTAACGGCTTTGGAGGGCTCCATTGCTATTTCTGCATTGTCTAAGAATATTTTTTTCCAGTTTTGTAGGTTCTTAGGTGTGATGTTATTTGCACTGGCAATTTCTTGCAGTGTTTTTTCATTCTTTAAAACTTCTAATACCAACTTGCTTTTAAATTCAGCACTGTAGACCGTTCTTTTTCTGCTCATTTTAATACTCCAATTTTTTACAAATAGTAACTAATTTGGAATAAGATTGCTTTGATTTCTTGTCTGGATTTGCTGGGGGATTATACTGACTGCATATTTCTGCTATTTCCTGAATTTCGTGCCTTGTAAAATTTTAGTCTATACTTAAGAGTCATCAATAATATTCGGCACTATAAGGCGTATTCTGGCATGATGATTCTTAATTCTTACTTTACAATTCATCAGTGTTCCCCTATCAATTGATGCCGTGAAACTAACCTCGCCACAAGAGAGCTCATAAAGCACTGTAAAGACATTCCTGTTATTATTGCGTTTTGAACTGCCCGAATGGTATACGAGCTGATACGAGATATTCTTGCCTGGAAAAATAATGGATTCACAAAACGATCTCGTTTTTGAGCCTGTTGCTGCCTTATCTCCAGAGCCTCGCTATATTTTTTATCCGATGGATGAATCAATTCTGGCTGTTGTGTTTTTGAAATCTCTTCAAACACGCGCATTAAATTATAGCTCATTGCAGTCAGGCGCATTTGATTTTCAAGTGAGCGGGTATTGGAAGACCAAGCTTTAGTTTCCTTGAAATTACTTTTAGTGTTATTGAATGTCTTTTCAATCGTCCATCGCTTGAAATACAGCATGGCAATGGTTCCAGGGTTAATAGTCATTGGCAAGGTTGTCACAAACCGGTGAAGTTTTCCGGTTTCTGGATCACGGTAATCCACCACGTTAAATTTGATGCCCTTGTTTTCGTACACACTGTATGCTTCAACCCCTGTATTGATCTCATGGCGGGAGTCAAAAGGGATAGACTCAACCAGAGTCGCAATTGAATTTTCTTTTAGCATTGAAATCATGTAATTAGCATGTCGTTTCTGCCGATCCCACCAGACAAAGTCGGTGACGGCTTTATCGTAGACATAGAGATGTTTCTGAGAGCTGTTATTTCCCTTGTTTTGCTTTTCAATATGATCTCGTAACACAGGTATTTCTTGATGCCTCTGAGTTCCGTTTGTCACCAGACAAAGAAATCTGAGCAACCCACTTCTGAGATTCAACGCGTAAATCCCCCCGGCCGCATAAACTTTCCCCTTGCTGTTTTTTTCAGTATGGCAGGCATGATCAATAAAATGTCCATCCGCTGCTTCTATGGTGTATTCGTCAAGTTCTGGGAATGCTTTAAGATAATCAATGCCTTGCGATAGCAGTGTTTCAGAGTGAAGATGGTAGCTCTGCTGTTCAAATGCCTCAAGCATACTTGTTCGTCTATGCGACTTCAGTGATTTAAAATACGTTGAGTGGGGAAGCAGCTGGCCATAAATCTGTTCATTGGTTTGGAGGAAATGGCGACCACTATCGACTACACTGATACAGCGTAATAACCCAAGGCGAATAAAGTCGATATCCTTCAACTCTGGGCATGAACGAGCCCACAAAGGATGACGCTCTGCTAACAGGGCACGTTCCATACTTTCATTGCAGTGTTGGTGAATATGTTCAGAGAGTGGTAGGTCTTTAAGCATGGGTGATATCCGTTTATGAGGTGATTAAAACGGAAATTTTTAGAAAAATTTTTTCGGCAATTGCAAGCTTTATTTGAAATTATTTGTTGTTTTTTTACGGTGCCTACAGAGTGTCTATTTGCTGTTATAAGTGATTAAAATCAAAAAGATGGAAATATTCGAGTGGTGCTACCTTCAGGTAGGTTATAGGCTGCTTTGTTTAGGTACTTCTTCTTTCAATGGGAACACTGATGATCACGGACTAAAAATCATCACTTCGCTTAGGCTCCGTTTCCCTGATTTTCAGCGAAAGTCGATATCCTTCAACTCTGGGCATGAACGAGACCACAAAGGATGACGCTCTGCTAACAGGGCACGTTCCATACTTTCATTGCAGTGTTGGTGAATATGTTCAGAGAGTGGTAGGTCTTTAAGCATGGGTGATATCCGTTTATGAGGTGATTAAAACGGAAATTTTTAGAAAAATTTCTTCGGCAATTGCAAGCTTTATTTGAAATTATTTGTTGTTTTTTTACGGTGCCTACAGAGTGTCTATTTGCTGTGATAAGTGATTAAAATCAAAAATATGGAAATATTCGAGTGGTGCTACCTTCAGGTAGGTTATAGGCTGCTTTGTTTAGGTACTTCTTCTTTCAATGGGAACACTGATGGGTTTTATAGTTACTCCTCTTTGGGGATAACACGCGTATGACTTCATTTCAACTAATTATTAAACGTGCATGAAATCAATTTCTTGCTCAATTAGGATAAATTATCATGGTTGGGAAAACCATAGTTTCCATTTTGGTTTAATTACTGCAATCCCTTAAACAGTATAATATAACCAATCGCTTGTTCATCAGAGCAATTTGAGTAGACCTTTAATTTAGCAGACTCTCAGCCCTAGGGGAAAGTAACTTTTTTTAGCGTATACTCGATATATGAAGATTCCCTTATATAAGAAAATACAAGGGAATCTGACGGTTCTGTCGCAAAACCCAAAAACAGCCTATTACCTACGATCATAAGATTAAATTTCAGCCAAAGAAGGTTCGCATGTTCAACTAGAAAGGGTGTGACTTTTCAAGTGATTATTCTCGCGAATGTCATATGGTACCTGACTTTCCCACTAGTTGATCGGATGGCCTGAGAAAGTTTTTCTCCTAGAGGATGTCTTATCCATTGGTTGCATAAAAACAGGTTACAGTTGATTTTCACACAAATATTTATTTTTTGCGACAGAACCGACGCAGGGCGTTCAGGGCATCTCCCATTCGCTGCGTAGGTGAACGAATTATGGCGACAGGAGTCCCGGAATTTCGTGAGGTAGCATGGCGCGCCTGAGTTCTGATGGAGGGGATGCTGTTCTCAATCATAAAATTCAAACAAACTTTCAGATAAATATAGTTTCTGCTGTAAAAGGACATATTTTACCCGCTTTATATAAGCTTCAGGATGAGCATTCAGTTACCCTGACTGTTTTAACCTCTCTATGTGAGTGCTCGGTATTAGTTCCTAAAGACAGAGAAAATTTAACCGCTTACGCTTTGTGGTTGGGTTTTAATCGTGATTTTGGTAATGCTATAGAGGTGGATGAAATAAGATTAACGTACGCTAGAAAACCTACAGTCATACGTAGGCATGTATCGTGTATGACTTCTGTTGAGGGAGAATATCCACCCAAAGGTGCTAGGTGGGATAGAAGGCTTCTACCCATTATTGCTAAAGGTCGGTTAGATTATCCACGCGTTTCTAATTTTGATTATACAGACTTGTGGGCGTTTATCTGGCATGCCTATACACATGGTGGGCAATGGTGGCTTACGCCCGAAGAAGAGGCTCTACGTGCGGAAATCTTAGGCTATCCTGACAATAGGTCATTGAAAGATATAGTTTTGGAGGTGTTTGAGTTTACTGCTGACAAAACTGGTGAGGCACTTAGCAATAGAGCAATAAAAATGACTAGCTCCGAGATAATAAATGAGTTACCTAAGAATATAATAAATAACAGATCGAACCAGATGGCTGTAAAAAAAGTGTTAAAGGGTCTTAATGTGAAGCACAATAGGAGGACTTATTTTATGCCGCCTTTAAGTAAAGCTGATAGCTCAATCCATTAGAGTCAGATTGGTTCTGTCGCAAAAAATAAATATTTGTGTGAAAATCAACCGCTGAAAATCAGGGAAACGTAGCCTAAGCGAAGTGAAGATTTTTAGTCCGCGATAGCCGTAGGGCCGTTGTTTTTTCGGAGTCTGAGCGTTAGCGAAGGTGGAGACAAAATAAAAGGCCATCCGACACGGCGTCAAGTCATTTGGAGCCTATGTTCCGACCCCTTGTTGGGTCGGGACGAGGTGACGAGGACGAATCGGGGCCGCCGGAGGCATAAGTGGTCGCGTTAAGTTTTTGCTGCTTGCTTGGGCTGGGATGCCCAAAACAAGCTTTCGCAAAAATAGCGACTCCCCGATGTAACCTGTTTTTATGCAACCAATGGATAAGACATCCTCTAGGAGAAAAACTTTCTCAGGCCATCCGATCAACTAGTGGGAAAGTCAGGTACCATATGACATTCGCGAGAATAATCACTTGAAAAGTCACACCCTTTCTAGTTGAACATGCGAACCTTCTTTGGCTGAAATTTAATCTTATGATCGTAGGTAATAGGCTGTTTTTGGGTTTTGCGACAGAACCGTTATTCGCCCGACATTGCTGTAAAAGCTAAATCTCAGAAACGAGAAACAAATAAATCGTGGCGCATGGATGAAACGTATATAAAAGTGAAGGGTCAGTGGACCTATTTATACCGAGCTGTTGATAGTCACGGTGATACGCTTGATTTTATGCCTTCTGAGCGCCGTGATGAAGAGGCTGCAACCGCATTTTTCAAACAAACGATTAACAATAATGGCTTTCCTGATAAGGTCGTTATGGATAAAAGTGGCGCTAACTATGCAGGATTAGCCAATATTAACCTCTTGTTAATCCTTGCTGGGTTTGCCACTATGATCGACATATTACAGGTTAAATATTTGAATAACATCATCGAACAGGATCATCGATTTATCAAAAAAATAACAAAGCCAATGATGGGCTTTAAAGCGTTTCACTCCGCTCAAGCAACCATTGATGGAATTGAAACAGCACATATGATCCGAAAGGGACAATTGTCTGAGGAAAATATTCCTGCTTATAAGCAGTTTATGGCTTTAGCAGGATAGTTATGCCTGAAGACCAGGAGCTCTGCGCTTTTGATAATTATTGCGACAGAACCGTATTTTAATATAGACTCTAACACGGGTGTTGTTTCCCTCTCTAAGTTAGCACCGCCGGACAAATCTGTTT
>NZ_BLYC01000049.1 GCF_019721995.1 Bathymodiolus japonicus methanotrophic gill symbiont
GCGGCTGGAGCATCTCCTATTCGCCTAAATGGATAGATAACGCTTGTGTTTCTGTAACAATTTCTCTCCATCTGTAAGCCACCACATATATTCGCCCCACACATAAGCACATAAGTCTGTATAGTCGAAGTTTTCTTTAACAGTGGACATCTAATGACCCGTTTGTCTTTATCGGGAAATAACGCCTGTTACCAGCCACAAGATACCCTCACCTCTCTCAAATAAATTTTACATAAGGAAAAATAAATGGCAGGTCAAATGAAAGCAGGAAAGGCGTTTGAGTATGCGATTCTAGAGAATTTGAGGGAAATTAGAAAAGCTTACTACTGTTAAGGTATTGATAATAGTCCATTAATCCTAGCTAAGAGTGTTTTCATGGTTTCGATACTCAAAAACAAGGAGATACTTATTAACCGCCAGTTTGCCGTTAATTTTCTTATAGATATTGAACCTAGGCTATCTAATGATATAGATGAAACAGACATACTAGAGCTGAAATACTCCCTGACTCACAAGGGGAAATAGGTGATGTTAGAGATGTCTTAGCAATCCGAGCTGTTCAAAAATGGGAGATTGGAGTATCTGCAAAAAATATCATAAAGCAGTGAACATTCGAGACTATCGCCTGATATAGATTTCGGCAAAAGTGGCTAGGAGTCAATTGTTCGAGCAATTACTTTTCTAAAGTTAACCCCATTTTGCAAAGCTCAAGGATATGCAGAAGAAAAGCGATGGAATGAGGACGTGGAGTTCTATAGACGCTAAAAGTTTAATAGTGTATACCCCTATACTTAACGCTTTCAAGGATGAGCTACAGCGTCTTTATGATGCTGACAAGAAAGAATTTCAAGGCAGCTAATAGAATATCTAGTCGGTAGCAAAGATTTCTATAAAGTAATAAAGAGAAAAAACTCTGTTGAAATTCAAGCTTATTAATTACGCGGTACATTAAACTTACCTTTGACGATATTCAGCCTAAATTTATTACTCCCCAGTGTTCTTTACCAACTGAAATACTAGATATATCCTTCAAAGAAAACTCCGAAACGACTCTAATTGTAAAGCTTAATAATAACTGGAAACTATCTTTCAGGATACATAATGCAAGCTCTCTAATAGAGCCGTCATTAAAATTTGATATTAATTTATTAAAAGCTCCTAGTAGTTTATTTACTAATACTTAGCAGTACCTAAAGAGGCTTGAAATATGAGAATTGTATCTTTGTTTTCTGGTGCTGGCGGTTTAGATATAGGCTTTAAAAATGCTGTTTTGAAGTCATTTGGGCCAATGAATTCGACAAGGTTATTTGGGAAACTTTCGAGAAAAATTTCCCGAATACTGTATTAGATAGACGCTCTATAAGAGATATACGATCATCAAATGTACCAGATTGCGAAGGGATAATAGGCGGGCCTCCTTGCAAAGTTGGAGCGAGGGCGGAACACTAAAAGGAATAGAGGATAAAAGAGGACAATTGTTTTTTGAATTTATCAGAATATTAGAGATAAAAACCCTAAGTTTTTCCTTGCTGAAAATGTTTCTGGAATGCTGGCTTCACGCCATAAATACGCATTAGAAAACATAAAAAATTTGCTAGAGGAAAGCGGATATACATTATCATTTCTCTCTTAAATGCGGTTGACTATGGAGTCCCTCAAGATAGAAAAAGAGTGTTTTTTATTGGTATCAGGAACGACTTAGGCTTTAAGTTTCAATTCCAGCCCCGTTAGCAAATAAATATGTATTACACAGATGTTATTATGACATAAAAAATTCAGCCTTACCTGCTGAAGAAAAACAATATACGAATGGGGAAAATGCACCCTTTCAAACCATGATATATGACTGGTGGATTCTCAAGTATTTTTATGTCTAGAAATAGGGTTAGAAGTTGGCACGAACTTCATACACAATTCAGGCTGGTGGGCGACATGCCCCAATCCACCCACAACCCCAAAAATGGTATTGTAGAGCAAAATAAAGAATTTTCATACAGAAAAGAGGACTTATACCGTAGATTAAGCATAGGGAATGCTCTAGAATTCAAACTTTCCCAGATGACCATATTTTTATTATAAAATCTAATTGCTGGATATAAAATGGTAGGTAACGCAGTCCCTTGTAATTTGCTTTTTGCCTAGCAAAGGGAATTAAAGAACAAATGGCTCTATGTAATTAGTAGCTGAAATACACAATGCTGGTGTATCGAGGTTTATTTTAGGTGGTTTTGCCATGTTTATAGCAAACCCCTACTTAATTCCCCGTAGGCAATAGCATTTGAAACGAATGAAAAGACTATTTTTTTCATATAGTTGTAGCATAGTTTCAATTTTACCATAAATAATTATTGGGAAACTTCAGATTAGTAGTAGGGAATGCTTATGCCTTCGGCGCCGAAGGCGTCCTGCATATCGCGGACTAAAAATCTTCACTTCGCTAAGCTCCGTTTCCATGATTTTCAGCGGTGGAAAGGTTTAATACAGGTATTGTAATGTGGTAACGCAAAGTAATAGCGCCACTCACATGATTAAATAATTTCTGTATAGCAGATACAGGGGTATCTACGTCCTATCCTAGCTGATACCCTTCATTGTGACACACAATACATCACTTAAATAACTTTGAGAACACCCCTCTAATCACTGGTTTATCTGATGATGTTTCGCTTTGTGTCGTATCAATTTTATGTTCAAGTAATGCCATTAATCGAATTTCACGAGCTAGGGAATCGTCTCTAACTTGTTTTATATCGTCCCTAAGCCCATCGACCTGTTTCTCAAGCCATTCTATATGAGACCTCTCAACCTGCACCACTGGCACGGATGTTTTTGTAACCTTTGACGTTGTATTTTGTTTCAGTTCACCGTACACACGGATTAATTCCGCAGTATCAAGAAAACCATCACTATTCCTCGATACCCTACCAGATGAGACATGTCGGTATAAAGTCTGCTTCGATTTTTCCGATTAATCGTGAGGCCTCTGTCATTGTTACTAATGCCACTTTATCACCCGTAATTGTTATTCTATGAGAGTGTAACTATTAATCACATCACAAAATCATCACATATTTAGAGTGAACACGCCAGTTTTTTGTCTACCCTTTACCCATCATGAAAATTTTATAACTCCTATTTTACGTGCCCTAATGAATATTTTATTTTCGTTCAACCTTGTATTTTCAACCTGTCACAAAGTCGACACGGGGGTTTATGTTTTTGTTTGGTGAATGGGTGGGGTGGTATCAGGTAAAATAGCAACTTGTAATCCATTTATTAAATCATTGTCACTACATTGTCATCATCATTGTCATGCCCTATGTAGAGCAGTAAGGACAGGTGATACAGAGTATTTGGAGAACGTTTGTATATATGCTTTTTTACATTGTCATCGACATTGCAACCCAGTAGTCACGTGGTCTACGGTGGTGTTAATGACAATGATGGTCATTAGTTTTAGAGGAAGTAGAGAATATAATAAAACTAATGATATATGCTCTATGGAGAAAGTTCATCTTTGTCATTTTTTTCTAGAAAGCAGATACACACCCTGTATTTAAAGGGCTGAAGCACGTGACAATGACGGGTGACAATGATTTTTAAAGGGCTTGTAAAGAGTCCTTAACAGCAGGTGTGTAGGGAGCGTGACAATGATGGTGACAATGTAGTGACAATGATGTGCGAGGTTATAGGCAAAAAGAGGCGATACGCATAAAAGCAATATCACCCCAACTCTCAATAAATAAAAGTAAATCTAAGATGGATTAGACTAAGAGTCTGGCAACCGATTTGGGTAAACATCTCTTAACAATGGCATCATATAATCCCTACTTCTTGGTGTAGGTTTCTCAACGGACAAATCTTTTAGGACAATCCCAAGTTTAATTTGATTTTGCCGTGTGGTTTTTTGTGACAGGTCTTTTAATATCTCTGTCGATGTCATTTTTTTAGTGTGTGAGGTATCAAAGTTATAAACATCAAGTAACAACTCCTTGAGATTAGTGTCCTCATGCTTGGATAAGACTTCTTTCTGTAGTACTTCCTCCTCTTCTGTAAGCCACCACTGTTCACCCTGCATATATTGACCCCACACATAACCCCACAAGTCCGTATAGTCGAAGTTTTCTTTAACAATGATGTCTAGTGATCCTGTCGTCGTTATAGGCAAGAAACGCCTGTTACCCGTTGCGTCTCTTAAATACTCCTTTTCGTTTACAGTGCCTATACATGAAATATGTCGCGTTATTTTTAGTGGCTTACGTGCATACGGCAGTCTTATCTCATCCTCTGTCATCGACAAGAACGCTTTTAGTGCTGATATGTCACTTCTCTTAAATGTTGAATCAAGTTCTCCAAGCTCAGGAATCCAGCACTTTAATACATGAAGCATTGAGTCCTTGTCTTTTACATCTAATAAAATCCCTTCCTTTGTGTATTTATGCAGTAACTTAGGCAGTATATAGCGTATAAATGAAGTCTTTTTGTGTCCTTGTTCTCCAAAAAATACCAGTACAGACTCATATTTGTCTATAGCGTCGTCGTTAGGTGTATTCCTTGCCATATCAGCCGCGGCACAACACTGTATTAGCCAGCGATACATCGCGATTTTAACCCACGTCTTATTGTCCACGGGCAGCAACTCCACAAGTTCATCAACTGGATTATTAGACTTGGTGCGCGTGATGACTTTCAGGCAATCAGTGACTGGGTTAATGATATTGCTCTCGATGATTGCATCCAGTTGCATGTCAACAACACGATCACTAATCCCATGAATTGCACACTTACCTTTTAGAAACGCGATTAAAGAATTATGTTCGTTTCCCTTCATTGATTGGATGCCCTTAATGTTAGTTTATAATCCCCCAGCAAATCCAGACAAGAAATCAAAGCAATCTTATTCCAAATTAGTTACTATTTGTAAAAAATTGGAGTATTAAAATGAGCAGAAAAAGAACGGTCTACAGTGCTGAATTTAAAAGCAAGTTGGTATTAGAAGTTTTAAAGAATGAAAAAACACTGCAAGAAATTGCCAGTGCAAATAACATCACACCTAAGAACCTACAAAACTGGAAAAAAATATTCTTAGACAATGCAGAAATAGCAATGGAGCCCTCCAAAGCCGTTAAAGATTACAAAGAGGATCTATTAGCAGCTCAAGAACAAAATGAGATGCTCACAAAAATCGTAGGAAAAATGACGGTTGAAAAGGAGTGGCTCGAAAAAAAGCTAAAAAGCTTGGACTCATCTGATAGAAAACAGTTGATTGAGCCCAAGCTTAACACTCTACCTCTAACACAGCAGTGTGCATTATTAGGATTAAATAGAAGCAATCTCTATTACAAAAAAAGAGAGAATAAAAAGAAAGAAGAGATCAAAACTCAGATTAATCACATTTTTAAAGACATCCCTATTTATGGTGCGGCTAAAGTACACCAGCAGTTGCTTGAAGGTGGTTTTAAAGTCAGTTTAAACACGGTGGCGAGTTATCGGCAGCAGATGGGCTTGAAAGCCGTATTAGCGGTAAAACAAGTCAATACAACGATCCCCATAAAAGAACATAAAAAATATACTTATAAGCTTAGAGATCTTGATATATCACACGCTAACCAAGTTTGGAGTACAGATATAACCTATATTAAAACCAAAGAAGGGATGGTTTATTTAGCGGCGATTATTGATTGGCACTCAAAAGCAGTGCTCGCCCATAAAATATCAAACACAATGGATTCTTTTTTAGTTATGGATGTATTAGATGAAGCGCTTTCTCTCTACGGAACACCTGAAATTTTTAATACGGATCAAGGCAGTCAATACACCAGTGAAATTCATACCCAACGACTAAAAAACAAAGGCATTACTATTTCTATGGATGGAAAAGGACGAGCAACGGATAATATTTGTATTGAACGGTTTTGGCGAAGTGCAAAATGTGAGCGTATTTATTTAAATGAATATGGTTCAATTAGAGCGTTAATAGAAGATGTTGATGACTATATTGAGTTTTATAATCATCAACGGTTTCATGAAACCCTGGACTATAAAAAACCAATGAATGTATATAGAGAAAGTATTTTAGCTAATGAACAGCAGAATGAAGCGGCTTAGGAATATGGAATAAGGATTGTTGAAAAATCTGTCTTGACTCTTTGGGGTGCTATATATGTCGCGTTATTTTTAGTGGCTTACGTGCATACGCAGTCTTATCTCATCCTCTGTCATCGACAAGAACGCTTTTAGTGCTGATATGTCACTTCTCTTAAATGTTGAATCAAGTTCTCCAAGCTCAGGAATCCAGCACTTTAATACATGAAGCATTGAGTCCTTGTCTTTTACATCTAATAAAATCCCTTCCTTTGTGTATTTATGCAGTAACTTAGGCAGTATATAGCGTATAAATGACAGTCTTTTTGTGTCCTTGTTCTCCAAAAAATACCAGTACAGACTCATATTTGTCTATAGCGTTCGTCGTTAGGTGTATTCCTTGCCATATCAGCCGCGGCACAACACTGTATTAGCCAGCGATACATCGCGATTTTAACCCACGTCTTATTGTCCACGGGCAGCAACTCCACAAGTTCATCAACTGGATTATTAGACTTGTGCGCGTGATGACTTTCAGGCAATCAGTGACTGGGTTAATGATATTGCTCTCGATGATTGCATCCAGTTGCATGTCAACAACACGATCACTAATCCCATGAATTGCACACTTACCTTTTAGAAACGCGATTAAAGAATTATGTTCGTTTCCCTTCATTGATTGGATGCCCTTAATGTTAGTTTATAATCCCCCAGCAAATCCAGACAAGAAATCAAAGCAATCTTATTCCAAATTAGTTACTATTTGTAAAAAATTGGAGTATTAAAATGAGCAGAAAAAGAACGGTCTACAGTGCTGAATTTAAAAGCAAGTTGGTATTAGAAGTTTTAAAGAATGAAAAAACACTGCAAGAAATTGCCAGTGCAAATAACATCACACCTAAGAACCTACAAAACTGGAAAAAAATATTCTTAGACAATGCAGAAATAGCAATGGAGCCCTCCAAAGCCGTTAAAGATTACAAAGAGGATCTATTAGCAGCTCAAGAACAAAATGAGATGCTCACAAAAATCGTAGGAAAAATGACGGTTGAAAAGGAGTGGCTCGAAAAAAAGCTAAAAAGCTTGGACTCATCTGATAGAAAACAGTTGATTGAGCCCAAGCTTAACACTCTACCTCTAACACAGCAGTGTGCATTATTAGGATTAAATAGAAGCAATCTCTATTACAAAAAAAGAGAGAATAAAAAGAAAGAAGAGATCAAAACTCAGATTAATCACATTTTTAAAGACATCCCTATTTATGGTGCGGCTAAAGTACACCAGCAGTTGCTTGAAGGTGGTTTTAAAGTCAGTTTAAACACGGTGGCGAGTTATCGGCAGCAGATGGGCTTGAAAGCCGTATTAGCGGTAAAACAAGTCAATACAACGATCCCCATAAAAGAACATAAAAAATATACTTATAAGCTTAGAGATCTTGATATATCACACGCTAACCAAGTTTGGAGTACAGATATAACCTATATTAAAACCAAAGAAGGGATGGTTTATTTAGCGGCGATTATTGATTGGCACTCAAAAGCAGTGCTCGCCCATAAAATATCAAACACAATGGATTCTTTTTTAGTTATGGATGTATTAGATGAAGCGCTTTCTCTCTACGGAACACCTGAAATTTTTAATACGGATCAAGGCAGTCAATACACCAGTGAAATTCATACCCAACGACTAAAAAACAAAGGCATTACTATTTCTATGGATGGAAAAGGACGAGCAACGGATAATATTTGTATTGAACGGTTTTGGCGAAGTGCAAAATGTGAGCGTATTTATTTAAATGAATATGGTTCAATTAGAGCGTTAATAGAAGATGTTGATGACTATATTGAGTTTTATAATCATCAACGGTTTCATGAAACCCTGGACTATAAAAAACCAATGAATGTATATAGAGAAAGTATTTTAGCTAATGAACAGCAGAATGAAGCGGCTTAGGAATATGGAATAAGGATTGTTGAAAAATCTGTCTTGACTCTTTGGGGTGCTATAGTTTCAAGTAGTAATTCATCATAACTGACACTGACACCGTAATACTCTATAAGCGCCTCAAGATTTTCAGGCGTTGGGATGGGTTTGCCTTTCATTGTTGTGTGATTCCATTTTATTTGTTTAGTGTGTTCTCTTGATAGCTTGACCACTGTCCCCATTGACACATTTTTAGGGTTGTCCCCATTATCAAAAGAACACCATTTTTTGGATATCTCTGTTTTGTTATATTTTTTACTGGTTTTTGACCACTCGTCCCACACAGAAAAACCACCATTTGCGCCTGAGTGATAAATAGCCATGCCGACCATTATCCATTGGTTATAGTCTTCGCTAGGAATGTGTTTAATGACCTCCTTTATTCTTTCTGCTGTCCAGGGGTGGGCATCGGGTACAGCGACCAGTGAAGGAATGTTTTGTACTGGCTGGTCGTTATCAGGTGATTCAAAAACATTATTTATTGCTGGCAAGTCCATTGCGTTAACGTCAATCTCGACCGCATCATCATTAATGAAATAATCAGGGTCATAGGAAGTGAAACAAAGCCTTAAAATATCCTTGCAGGCGGGGTCAATAGTAATTCCATGCTCTACCTTAAAGAGATATTCAAACTTATAAAATATCTCTTTGAACTGCTCATCATTATCAAACTGACCAACATTAAACCCCGCCTTAACGCCTAGCCCGCTGACCGATCTAAACGCGAACAGGCAGCCTTGCGTAGCTTTTACTATGCCAATGACCCGTTCCACGCCAGCGCTATCCTTTAGAGCATCAATATCAACGTGAAATATGCCAGTACAGCTGTCCTTGTCAAAGTCTTTTGCTCTTCTACCGCAAGAATCATTAACACCCCCTGAGAATGAGATAGCACTCATCTTTATTTTCAGGGCTTTAACTGCCTCACTTTTCCCTTCTGTTTTTAGTTTTCGCTGATAAGCAACTACATGCTCATCATTGGTCTTTAGTCTTTCGACGAATTGGCGCGGTGTGGTTGTTTCTCCTCTGTACGCTTCATTAGCTATTTTTTGGTACAGGACTGCCTTATCTAGAATATTGACCGATAGAGGAGCGGCTGGAGGGGTTTCTGCAATAGCTGGAATAGCGAGTGATGACTGGTTAATATTTTGAGCTTTATTTTTTATTGAGATTTCCATAATGACTTACCGTTTGTAAGGTTTCATCATGGTAAAACGTTTTAATATAACCTGCCCCGTGATAAGATAATTACTCAAAAGGACTGGTATTGTCTTTTTGTTTTACCAATGATGAAATGATATTTCAAAGTCCATGTGAAAGGTCTGAACCCTTTGCGCATGGTGCAAAAATGCCCTTTGAACTGAAAGCATCAAGGGGCATTTTTTTCATTGTCTCATACTCCATACAAGCACACCCGAACTACTCTCTAGCCATACCTCAGAAATCTCTAAACAATACTTTTTTATCCCTTTTTTACGCCTACAAACCAACACAAAAAAACAACAGTTTGACCCGCATTATAATTACAAAAATGTTTTATCAATTAGGATTTATAACCTCGCAATTAATAATGTATATGTTTTATTTTAAGCAAAAAAAACATATCCTACCTCATTATAAGTATTATATTTCGCCAATAACTGCCGTTTCTAATCCATTCTATTTTTATTTTTTTCCCATTTTTTGACCTGATACCCCCCCCACGCATTCACTAATCAAAAACACAAACCCCCGTGTCGACTTGGCGATAGGTCGAAAATACAAGATTGGTACGACACAAGCTGGCTAAACTTAACTTATATGGGACAGTGAAAAACAAAAACAGGCGCGCCATGCTACCTCACGAAATTCCGGGACTCCTGTCGCCATAATTCGTTCACCTACGCAGCGGATGGGAGATGCCCTGAACGGCCTGCGTCCGCAACGACTACGCACAAAAGCCGCTTCGTCATTACTACCTCACTCGCTGGACGGCTATTCGGAATGCAATTCTTGCTCCTCTCGCGTGCTGCTAGCACACGTCGAATCAGCGAATTGCCCTGTCGCCTATCAGGGACTAAAAATCACCACTTCGCTAAGCTCCGTTTCCATGATTTTCAGCGTAGGAATATTAACTATGACGGTTAACTATAAACGCTCAAAAAATCATAGTATTGCAATTCAAAACACTAGCAACAAATGTCTCACGATAAGGCGCCAACGACGGCACTTACTGCCGTCTTCTCAATAAGACTCACATCAACGACCCTGTAGGTTTTTTAGTTTCAAAAAGACTATTTTTTTCATATAGTTGTAGCATAGTTTCAATTTTACCATAAATAATTATTGGGAAACTTCAGATATAATTAGACAGGTCTAAATTTATACTGTTTTCTCTCGATCAATAATATTCTTCACTGTTGATGCGTGCCATTGACCACCGCGCCTCGTTTTTACGCCTAGTTTATTTAATTCATTAGCCACATTCCCCATTGATAAACCTTTAATCCGATACCCCTCGATAATGTCGCTTACGGTTCTAGCGAAGTCACTGGCTAGCTTCTTGTTTATTGCATTGCTCTTTAGCCGTGCTTCATTTAAATTTGTTTGATTACCTAGTTGAACCCCTCGCGCCTTTAATATTTGTAGAGCCGCCTTTGTTCTAGTGCTAATCAACTCCCGTTCCTTTTCGGATAGAGCCGCGTATAGGTGGAGCATAAAAGGGTCTGCGTCTCTTCCAAGTTGTGCTGCAATGAATGGGGTTTTATTTGCCATTAGCGATGATATAAAAGCAACATCGCGACCTAGTCTGTCTAACTTATTCACAATGATATAAGCTGACTCATTTTTAGCGCAATTTAATGCTTGAGATAATACAGGGCGTTTCTCTAAAGCATCAAACCCTTTTCCGCTTTCCACTTCGGATAATATCTTGATTAACTCAATACCCTCATTTTTACAGAATTCCTTTATATCCGATTCTTGAACCTTTAGCCCTAACCCACTTCTTCCTTGTTCAGAGGTTGATACTCTTACGTAACCTATAGCTTTCTTAATCATAATCACACCTTTTTATTTAGCTATACATATTATAAACGAACGTTTATAATATGTATAGCTAAATAAAAACGCGTCGTTGCTTAGTGAGCAGAAAGAGAGTTAAATTATTCTGGGGGAAACTTATAGCCTCACTGATGAGCTACAGAATTAGCAAGGAGATACAAAATGAATGAAGACGCCTTAGCAAACTTAAAAGAAGATTTTACTTATTTTCGTGAGCATTGCATCGATATTAGAAGTGACTTTAATACTTATCATAATTTGTTTGACCCTGCCAATTTTGATCTGTTAGAAAAAATATCAGGCACTTTTTTTTGGGAAATAAACTCAATTTTAATTAGAAACTGGATTCTATGCGTTTGTAACTTGGTGGATCGTGAATCAACTCGGGTAAACAGAGAAACTCGTAACAACATTTCAATTAATCTAATAAATGCTCAAATTAAGGAGCAGTTTGATGGTGATAAATGGCGTAAACAAATTGACTCTATTACTGCTTTGACAACAAATATAACGGATTATGGAAAAAAATTAAGTCCAGCACGTAATAGAATTATTGCTCATTCTGATAAAAACACCTATAAAAAAGGTCTTGTACTTGGCGAAACATCAAAGAAAGATCTCGATAATTTTATTGGGAATATTCAAGAGTATTGTGATCTTGTTGGAAACCTAATAGGAGTAGGGGCGTTAGACTTCCGTTGTTCTTCTGGCCAAGGGGATGTTCTTGATTTTGTAGGCTTCCTAAGTGATGTAAAGAAAATGCTGTTGACCACGGACGAAGATGATCAACAAATATTGTTCGCTAACCTGAAAGACAAGCTTTCGCAAGAATAGCGACTCCCCCGCATTTACAGGTTTGTATTCCTGGACTCATACGCACCAAATCACCATCACCCCATTAGCTAGTAGTGAGCGACTACAGGCATGATATTTCAACAATGCCCAAAACTCCCCACAAAATGGGCGTTAAAGAAACCCGCGTTAAAAATGCATATTTCAGGATTTACCCTTATTAACCCACAACTTACCGAAGAGACAACCCCAATACCCAAGCTAGAAGTCAACAATATAGCGGTCTATGGGCGTAACAACACATGTAAACATGGCTAGCCATGTGTCTCATACAACCTAGCTACGCGGGTTGCACTCTTCATGATTACCTCAATGACTCTACGCCAACTAAAGCTGTTACTAAATCCTCTTCGCCATTCGCTACCGCTCATACTACGAGTCTTCATCCACAGCATTGCCTATCGCGGTCTAAAAAGCTTCACTTCGCTATGCTCCGTTTCCAGGATTTTCAGCGTTCGTGAATTTTTGATTGTTAGCTTCATGCTCGGTAATATTATTTAACAACCCAACCAAACTACGGCCTATAGCGTGGGACAAATTCACAGGCACGGCATTTCCTATTTGTTTATATTGGTGGCTCATTGAGCCTAGAAACTCCCAATCATCTGGAAATGTTTGTATTCTTGCGTATTCCCTCACAGTAAGCGGCCGTGTTTCCGTAGGATGGCATCTTTCTGTTTGTTTTTGGGCTGGAGAACAGGTTAAAGTAAGGCTGGGTTCATCCAAGGATAAGCGGCGAGCCATTCCAGTTTTACCACCTCCAAGATAATAGCTTTTTTGCATATACTCTCTTTGTAAATCATCTGGTAAATCCCTCCAATAGCCACCTTGTGGCACATAACTTAATATCTCACATTTTCTTTTAGGATATTTTTGTCCAAGTGATATAGGCACGTCACAGTTGTATAAATCTCCTTTTTTCAGCGCATCTTTTACGGTCATAATCTTTTTGTATGGAGAGGGCCAAGAAAAAACCGAAATATGAGCAAGGTCATTTCTAACTCCAACAATAATAAGTCGCTCCCTTTTCTGTGGGACCTTGTAGAAAATAGCTTTTAATACTTTTGGCTCAATCAAGGTGTACCCAATATCGACCATAACACTTTTTATAGTGTCTAACGTCCGCCCTTCGTCATGAGACATTAAACCTTTTACATTTTCAGCAAAAAATATTTTAGGGGAGCATTCGTTTAAAGCTCTGCAAAATTCATGAAAAAGGGTTCCTCTTGTATCTTCAAAGCCTAGTTTTTTCCCTGCATATGAAAATGCTTGGCAAGGAAACCCGCCTGATAACCAGTCTATTTTTCCATCATATAATGAAAAATCTATATCTAAAACATCCCCTTCAACTACATTCCATTTGGGACGATTATGCCTTAATGTAGAACACGCTTGTTTGTCAATTTCATTAAGCATAAAAGAGTACATTCCTGCCTTTTCTAAACCAAGCGCTAGCCCTCCCGCTCCTGCAAAAAGTTCAATTCCATTATATGTTTTAATAGGTGAAATTTTTTGTTCTTTATCCCATTGAGTATTGTACATAGCACGAGCTGGCTCAAATATTTCCAACTGTGTTTTTGTATATTCTTTTTTACCTGTTTTAGCATTTAAGGTGGGAATAAGCTTTCCATTTTTTTCCCATTTATGGAGTATTGCTTTAGGGATAGATAATATATCCGCTACTTGTGCCAAAGGGTACGTTTCTTCCATTATTCGCCTAACATCTCTAATGTATTAAAACCTTCATATTTTTCAAAGGATAGTAAATAAATACTTTTCATTAAAATTGGTGATATATCTCGAAGATCTTCAAAAACTGTATTTCCCATTATGCTATCGTCCAAACTATCCACGGCATCGGAAATAATTACAGGCAACTTTTCACATAAAGTTTTAAAGGCGTGAGCGTCCCCCGTAACTAACTTGTAAAATTTGTCTATCGAAACCCTGCGAATTCTATCATCTGAAACTGGCTCACTATCAAGGCGCATTTTCCACACTATATCTTGACTATATTTAGCTATGACCTCAACCAGCATACAAGTTGAGTTGGGCCTTTTAAGTATTGTATTTTGCATCCTCATATAAGTTTTTTGTGATGAGGATGAATTCATTGTATTGTGCTTATTTTTCATTTCTATAAAAATAAGCTTTTCTTCATTTATTACATCATAGCCATTTTTCGGAACTAACCAGCCATCCCCAAAATGGTTAAACATATTCTGATGAAAATAACCAATATGATTGGTGTTTGATTTATCTATTTGTCTAAGGACTTCATTTTCTATGATGTTGGATATATCTTTTTTATATATTTTTGCATCAAAAGTAAGTTTTATCGGGTCAATCAGGTTTGTATTAAATTCTTTTAGATTAACAGAAAACCTATACTTTTTTACTGTTTCAAGGACATGATTAAATATACTTTCATCATCTATGAACCCAAGATTATATTGTGGCATTTACACTATTACCTTATGTGTTTTTAATATTCTTAATCTAAAAGACAATACCTTTACCAAAATAAAAATACACTCATTTTTATGAATTTTACAGCCTATAAGCGATTTATTTATATAGGTGTAAGATTGTCATTTTTGGATTAAATTAAAATTGGCGAAGGTCAGGCGCGCCATTGTCGCCTAAATGCTCCCAAAAGTCGGCTTGATGTTTATGTGTTGGAAACCCTTCAGGAGTTTTTTCTTTATCTATCATGTAACTCTATCACTCTCAATCACAGCAATATGGTTTCTCTTAAACCGCGCTCCGCGCATCAATAATTTTTAGGATAAAAGAAAGCATGGAAAGAATAAGCGTGCATGGCTACATCTTGCATAGACATCACAAAGAGTAAGGTTTTACCTGTTTATCTTTCCCACTCAAAATGCTAACGATTTTTTTAGCTATTTCGAGGGAGAATAAACAGAATAATCGAGTTTTTAAGCCCCTTTTACCTCCGCCCTGCCCCTGCGCTATAGAATATATATAAATATATCCCCCTGTACAGCTACGCAGCATATTTGCACTATAAAATTCAATTCCCGCAGGTGAGACGGTATAAACCCGCGACTTCTACTTTATACAAATATGATCTTACTGACTACCTCTACATACCCTTGATCGGTAGCTCTGTCCTGACCTATTCCAATATCATCTAATCCAAAATAGGGGCTGGGCTTGAAAGAAGAGAAGAAAAACCAGAATTGCTTACAAATGAGAGGCTAATTAAGATATAATTAACTTTCGTTTGATAGCAAGAGTCTGTCTCTTACTTTCAAGCTGTAATACGTGCTTATAACACTTATTACAACCTTTTAAAAACCTCTACATACAATGTGTGTAGAGGTTTTTTTATGCCTTAAATCCTACCTTTATTGGCTAAAAATGAAATAGGTAGAGTTGTTTTTTCTAAACTGTGCCTTTAAGTTAACTTGTCATTAACCTAAAACAAAATCATAAATTAACCAATAAATACAATTAGTTAAATTGATTTATTGGGCGTTAATTGATTTTTTTTACTTTCGTTTTATTCCTAAAATAACGATAATTATCCTCGAATTCTTTGCACTCATTGCCGTTATTTTTTCTTTTCTATAAAAAGGCTAGACAGAATGAAGACACAAGCCTTAGAGCCATTTGTGGCGGCTGGAGCATCTCCTATTCGCCTAAATGGATAGATAACGCTTGTGTTTCTGTAACAATTTCTCTCCATCTGTAAGCCACCACATATATTCGCCCCACACATAAGCACATAAGTCTGTATAGTCGAAGTTTTCTTTAACAGTGACATCTAATGACCCGTTTGTCTTTATCGGGAAATAACGCCTGTTACCAGCCACAAGATACCCTCACCTCTCTCAAATAAATTTTACATAAGGAAAAATAAATGGCAGGTCAAATGAAAGCAGGAAAGGCGTTTGAGTATGCGATTCTAAGAGAATTTGAAGGGAAATTAGAAAAGCTTACTACTGTTAAGGTTATTGATAATAGTCCATTAATCCTAGCTAAAGAGTGTTTTCATGGTTTCGATACTCAAAAACAAGGAAGATACTTATTAACCGCCAGTTTTGCCGTTAATTTTCTTATAGATATTGAACCTAGGCTATCTAATGATATAGATGAAACAGACATACTAGAGCTTGAAATACTCCCTGACTCACAAGGGGAAATAGGTGATGTTAGAGATGTCTTAGCAATCCGAGCTGTTCAAAAATGGGAGATTGGAGTATCTGCAAAAAATAATCATAAAGCAGTGAAACATTCGAGACTATCGCCTGATATAGATTTCGGCAAAAAGTGGCTAGGAGTCAATTGTTCGAGCAATTACTTTTCTAAAGTTAACCCCATTTTTGCAAAGCTCAAGGATATGCAGAAGAAAAGCGATGGAATGAGGACGTGGAGTTCTATAGACGCTAAAAGTTTAATAGTGTATACCCCTATACTTAACGCTTTCAAGGATGAGCTACAGCGTCTTTATGATGCTGACAAAGAAAGAATTTCAAGGCAGCTAATAGAATATCTAGTCGGTAGCAAAGATTTCTATAAAGTAATAAAGAGAAAAAACTCTGTTGAAATTCAAGCTTATAATTTACGCGGTACATTAAACTTACCTTTTGACGATATTCAGCCTAAATTTATTACTCCCCAGTGTTCTTTACCAACTGAAATACTAGATATATCCTTCAAAGAAAACTCCGAAACGACTCTAATTGTAAAGCTTAATAATAACTGGAAACTATCTTTCAGGATACATAATGCAAGCTCTCTAATAGAGCCGTCATTAAAATTTGATATTAATTTATTAAAAGCTCCTAGTAGTTTATTTACTAATACTTTATCAGTACCTAAAGAGGCTTGAAATATGAGAATTGTATCTTTGTTTTCTGGTGCTGGCGGTTTAGATATAGGCTTTAAAAATGCTGGTTTTGAAGTCATTTGGGCCAATGAATTCGACAAGGTTATTTGGGAAACTTTCGAGAAAAATTTCCCGAATACTGTATTAGATAGACGCTCTATAAGAGATATACGATCATCAAATGTACCAGATTGCGAAGGGATAATAGGCGGGCCTCCTTGCCAAAGTTGGAGCGAGGGCGGAACACTAAAAGGAATAGAGGATAAAAGAGGACAATTGTTTTTTGAATTTATCAGAATATTAAGAGATAAAAACCCTAAGTTTTTCCTTGCTGAAAATGTTTCTGGAATGCTGGCTTCACGCCATAAATACGCATTAGAAAACATAAAAAATTTGCTAGAGGAAAGCGGATATACATTATCATTTTCTCTCTTAAATGCGGTTGACTATGGAGTCCCTCAAGATAGAAAAAGAGTGTTTTTTATTGGTATCAGGAACGACTTAGGCTTTAAGTTTCAATTCCCAGCCCCGTTAGCAAATAAATATGTATTACAAGATGTTATTTATGACATAAAAAATTCAGCCTTACCTGCTGAAGAAAAACAATATACGAATGGGGAAAAATGCACCCTTTCAAACCATGAATATATGACTGGTGGATTCTCAAGTATTTTTATGTCTAGAAATAGGGTTAGAAGTTGGCACGAACCTTCATACACAATTCAGGCTGGTGGGCGACATGCCCCAATCCACCCACAAGCCCCAAAAATGGTATTTGTAGAGCAAAATAAAAGAATTTTCATACAAGGAAAAGAGGACTTATACCGTAGATTAAGCATTAGGGAATGCTCTAGAATTCAAACTTTCCCAGATGACCATATTTTTTATTATAAAAATCTAATTGCTGGATATAAAATGGTAGGTAACGCAGTCCCTTGTAATTTGGCTTTTTGCCTAGCAAAGGGAATTAAAGAACAAATGGCTCTATGTAATTAGTAGCTAAAATACACAATACTGGTGTATCGAGGTTTATTTTAGGTGGTTTTGCCATGTTTATAGCAAACCCCTACTTAATTCCCCGTAGGCAATAGCATTTGAAACGAATGAAAAGACTATTTTTTTCATATAGTTGTAGCATAGTTTCAATTTTACCATAAATAATTATTGGGAAACTTCAGATTAGTAGTAGGGAATGCTTATGCCTTCGGCGCCGAAGGCGTCCTGCATATCGCGGACTAAAAATCTTCACTTCGCTAAGCTCCGTTTCCATGATTTTCAGCGGTGGAAAGGTTTAATACAGGTATTGTAATGTGGTAACGCAAAGTAATAGCGCCACTCACATGATTAAATAATTTCTGTATGGCGGGTACAGGGGGATCTACGCCCTATGTTAGCTGATGCCCTTAATTGTGATACACAATCCATCACTTAAATAACTTTGAGAACACCACTCTAATAACTGGTTCATCTGATGATGTTTCGCTTTGTGTCGTATCAAATTTATGTTCAAGTAATGCCATTAATCGAATTTCACGAGTTAGGGAATCGTCTCTAACTTGTTTTATATCGTCCATAAGCCCATCGACCTGTTTCTCAAGCCATTCTATATGAGACCTCTCAACCTGCACCACTGGCACGGATGTTTTTGTAACCTTTGACGTTGTATTTTGTTTCAGTTCACCGTACACACGGATTAATTCCGCAGTATCAAGAAAACCATCACTATTCCTCGATACCCTACCAGATGAGACATGTCGGTATAAAGTCTGCTTCGATTTTCCGATTAATCGTGAGGCCTCTGTCATTGTTACTAATGCCGCTTTATCACCCGTAATTGTTATTCTATGAGAGTGTAACTATTAATCACATCACAAAATCATCACATATTTAGAGTGAACACGCCAGTTTTTGTCTACCCTTTACCCATCATGAAAATTTTATAACTCCTATTTTACGTGCCCTAATGAATATTTTATTTTCGTTCAACCTTGTATTTTCAACCTGTCACAAAGTCGACACGGGGGTTTATGTTTTTGTTTGGTGAATGGGTGGGGTGGTATCAGGTAAAATAGCAACTTGTAATCCATTTATTAAATCATTGTCACTACATTGTCATCATCATTGTCATGCCCTATGTAGAGCAGTAAGGACAGGTGATACAGAGTATTTGGAGAACGTTTGTATATATGCTTTTTTACATTGTCATCGACATTGCAACCCAGTAGTCACGTGGTCTACGGTGGTGTTAATGACAATGATGGTCATTAGTTTTAGAGGAAGTAGAGAATATAATAAAACTAATGATATATGCTCTATGGAGAAAGTTCATCTTTGTCATTTTTTTCTAGAAAGCAGATACACACCCTGTATTTAAAGGGCTGAAGCACGTGACAATGACGGGTGACAATGATTTTTAAAGGGCTTGTAAAGAGTCCTTAACAGCAGGTGTGTAGGGAGCGTGACAATGATGGTGACAATGTAGTGACAATGATGTGCGAGGTTATAGGCAAAAAGAGGCGATACGCATAAAAGCAATATCACCCCAACTCTCAATAAATAAAAGTAAATCTAAGATGGATTAGACTAAGAGTCTGGCAACCGATTTGGGTAAACATCTCTTAACAATGGCATCATATAATCCCTACTTCTTGGTGTAGGTTTCTCAACGGACAAATCTTTTAGGACAATCCCAAGTTTAATTTGATTTTGCCGTGTGGTTTTTTGTGACAGGTCTTTTAATATCTCTGTCGATGTCATTTTTTTAGTGTGTGAGGTATCAAAGTTATAAACATCAAGTAACAACTCCTTGAGATTAGTGTCCTCATGCTTGGATAAGACTTCTTTCTGTAGTACTTCCTCCTCTTCTGTAAGCCACCACTGTTCACCCTGCATATATTGACCCCACACATAACCCCACAAGTCCGTATAGTCGAAGTTTTCTTTAACAATGATGTCTAGTGATCCTGTCGTCGTTATAGGCAAGAAACGCCTGTTACCCGTTGCGTCTCTTAAATACTCCTTTTCGTTTACAGTGCCTATACATGAAATATGTCGCGTTATTTTTAGTGGCTTACGTGCATACGGCAGTCTTATCTCATCCTCTGTCATCGACAAGAACGCTTTTAGTGCTGATATGTCACTTCTCTTAAATGTTGAATCAAGTTCTCCAAGCTCAGGAATCCAGCACTTTAATACATGAAGCATTGAGTCCTTGTCTTTTACATCTAATAAAATCCCTTCCTTTGTGTATTTATGCAGTAACTTAGGCAGTATATAGCGTATAAATGAAGTCTTTTTGTGTCCTTGTTCTCCAAAAAATACCAGTACAGACTCATATTTGTCTATAGCGTCGTCGTTAGGTGTATTCCTTGCCATATCAGCCGCGGCACAACACTGTATTAGCCAGCGATACATCGCGATTTTAACCCACGTCTTATTGTCCACGGGCAGCAACTCCACAAGTTCATCAACTGGATTATTAGACTTGGTGCGCGTGATGACTTTCAGGCAATCAGTGACTGGGTTAATGATATTGCTCTCGATGATTGCATCCAGTTGCATGTCAACAACACGATCACTAATCCCATGAATTGCACACTTACCTTTTAGAAACGCGATTAAAGAATTATGTTCGTTTCCCTTCATTGATTGGAGCAAATCCAGACAAGAAATCAAAGCAATCTTATTCCAAATTAGTTACTATTTGTAAAAAATTGGAGTATTAAAATGAGCAGAAAAAGAACGGTCTACAGTGCTGAATTTAAAAGCAAGTTGGTATTAGAAGTTTTAAAGAATGAAAAAACACTGCAAGAAATTGCCAGTGCAAATAACATCACACCTAAGAACCTACAAAACTGGAAAAAAATATTCTTAGACAATGCAGAAATAGCAATGGAGCCCTCCAAAGCCGTTAAAGATTACAAAGAGGATCTATTAGCAGCTCAAGAACAAAATGAGATGCTCACAAAAATCGTAGGAAAAATGACGGTTGAAAAGGAGTGGCTCGAAAAAAAGCTAAAAAGCTTGGACTCATCTGATAGAAAACAGTTGATTGAGCCCAAGCTTAACACTCTACCTCTAACACAGCAGTGTGCATTATTAGGATTAAATAGAAGCAATCTCTATTACAAAAAAAGAGAGAATAAAAAGAAAGAAGAGATCAAAACTCAGATTAATCACATTTTTAAAGACATCCCTATTTATGGTGCGGCTAAAGTACACCAGCAGTTGCTTGAAGGTGGTTTTAAAGTCAGTTTAAACACGGTGGCGAGTTATCGGCAGCAGATGGGCTTGAAAGCCGTATTAGCGGTAAAACAAGTCAATACAACGATCCCCATAAAAGAACATAAAAAATATACTTATAAGCTTAGAGATCTTGATATATCACACGCTAACCAAGTTTGGAGTACAGATATAACCTATATTAAAACCAAAGAAGGGATGGTTTATTTAGCGGCGATTATTGATTGGCACTCAAAAGCAGTGCTCGCCCATAAAATATCAAACACAATGGATTCTTTTTTAGTTATGGATGTATTAGATGAAGCGCTTTCTCTCTACGGAACACCTGAAATTTTTAATACGGATCAAGGCAGTCAATACACCAGTGAAATTCATACCCAACGACTAAAAAACAAAGGCATTACTATTTCTATGGATGGAAAAGGACGAGCAACGGATAATATTTGTATTGAACGGTTTTGGCGAAGTGCAAAATGTGAGCGTATTTATTTAAATGAATATGGTTCAATTAGAGCGTTAATAGAAGATGTTGATGACTATATTGAGTTTTATAATCATCAACGGTTTCATGAATCCCTGGACTATAAAAAACCAATGAATGTATATAGAGAAAGTATTTTAGCTAATGAACAGCAGAATGAAGCGGCTTAGGAATATGGAATAAGGCAGGCGCGCCATGCTACCTCACGAAATTCCGGGACTCCTGTCGCCGTAATTCGTTCACCTACGCAGCGAATGGGAGATGCCCTGAACGCCCTGCGTCCGCAACGCTACGCACAAAAGCCGCTTCGTCATTACTACCTCACTGGCTGGACGGCTATTCGGAATGCAATTCTTGCTCCTCTCGCGTGCTGCTAGCACACGTCGAATCAGCGAATTGCCCTGTCGCCTATCAGGGACTAAAAATCACCACTTCGCTAAGCTCCGTTTCCATGATTTTC
>NZ_BLYC01000050.1 GCF_019721995.1 Bathymodiolus japonicus methanotrophic gill symbiont
ATCTTGAGTCTACTGTCTAACTTTTCGGACTTATACTGTTTTATGTCGTATCTCATGTGGAAGAAGCTACATTGAATTGTGTGGCTTGGGTTGTTTTGAGATTACTTCGTGTGTGGTATCAGAATAGCAGGTAGCCATACTAAAAGTTTATAATGCAACTTGCATAGTCTCGCAATCAGGGAGTAAGGGATAAGTCTCGTCTGCAATATGATATAGATCGGCTTGATTGATTCTGCGCTGCAGGTCGATTGCTATTCCCGGCGGACCAAAAGATATTACATATCTGCCGCCAAGAATTTAATTATCGACTTGCAGGCAGGTATTAAAGAGCCGATCGGGATGTCTGGAAATACGCCTGCAAGCAAAAGTACATATGGTAACCAGTACGTTAGTGCAGCACAAAATATAAAAATCAAATGTATACGCCACTATCTGATCCTGGAAATCGTATGGACATCGTTTGGACAACTGACATAACGTTTCTTCCGTGGTTAACTGAAGATGAAAAGAGCTAGAGTTGTGCTGATTGATATTGGTTGGGCGGAACCACGGTATAGCGATAATTTCGCAAGACGCCATAAAGCATACTGCGTGATTCAATTGCAAGGCACCAGGTCCTAACGAGATGCGCAGTGGCTTTACGCACGCCAACGCAAAATGCAGAGCAAATAAAGTGTGTAGCATGCCTGTTCAATAAATCAATTGGAGGAATGCCTAATGAATATTGAAGTGGCAATACTAGGGACCGGCCTTCGCGTAATATTTCAAGCAAAAACAAAATCTGGCAGACAATATACTAGAGCCCCCGCCTCTATGAAAGTTGATCGTGTTAGTGCAGCTCGAGTTATCGGGCAGTGGCTATTAAGCTTGATTACGGCAGGCATTATATAACGGGAGGAGCTCTAAAGTAACCGGTTGGTTGAGCTGGCAGAGGAAATATTTCATATGCCATGCGACTGGGAATACCACAGCATGTAAGTGGGTTTTAACGGATGTGGTTGCAGAACCAGTGCATTCAACGTGTGTCGGGTTTTTGTAGTATTGTTAGAGATCATTTGGCGAGTGGAGAAACATTTAGTAGAAACGGGAGAAATGTGGCTTTTCGCAAGAAGAAAGCTAGGATTTCAAACACATACAATTTTTAAATAATAATCAATTATTAACAATGAGATCGAGGGTCAATGAAATTAACGAATTAATGTATTTGAGTCTGAAAATGTCGGTCATTAATTATCGGAGTAGGAGGCGGTGGCGGGAAATGCAGTAGACCATATGGTTGTTA
The DNA here is from genome assembly GCF_019721995.1 of Bathymodiolus japonicus methanotrophic gill symbiont. Taxonomy (GTDB): domain Bacteria; phylum Pseudomonadota; class Gammaproteobacteria; order Methylococcales; family Methylomonadaceae; genus Methyloprofundus. The sequence continues at coordinate 1,283 of NZ_BLYC01000050.1, forward strand.
AGCGAGATAGAAGGAGTCGAATTTTTTGGCAAATAACAGATGCACAGCGTTACGCCGACCTGGAAGTGGAATACCTGTAGTTCAGTTGGCGCTGAATTGACTAAAAGACTAGGCGCATGTCTACTAACCCGGAAGTGGTGTGAGAGAGCTGCTGTAAGCATAGAACAAGGACATAATCCGCGAATGTAACTGGGGAAGGTACGAAATACTGTTTTCTAACCGCAGAATGGGGTGGAACAGGCACGAGGTGCGTATCCGGTTATTGCTGAAATTGCCAAGAGTTAAATATTTTTGACCGTGGCCGTGGTAACCAAGCCGTTGGATTTGAAGGAACCAAGAAAAATGGTGGCAGAGCTGGAATTGCGGCGTTAGAGCGACAATGTAGCCTCCTGATTATCATTCCTAAGCAGAAACATTACTTCCGTTATGGGTGGCCAACATGTAGCCATGAATAAAGCGTATTGCAGCAGCGATGAATGTAGTACTCGATGCTGTGCATAGGCATTACCGACTATCACGATTCCGATTGGATCAATGTTGATTTATGCCAGATGTAAAAACGGTTATGTCCCAGTAGTGTGGGTGGCAGCAATTTGGAACGGGTAAAGCTGAGCGGAGAAAAGAGCGCGGGTTGCTGCTGAAAAGGCAATTGCCTGTCATTGTTAGAAGATATCAACCTTCAGGTCGCACGTGGCATTCTAGTGAATATTTCTGCTGCATATATGGGTAATTTCATCAGAGTTTGATGAAGTGGTATATCGTGCAGTGTGGCTTTTTGTGCTTTCAGCTGTAGCCATTATTAAATTGGCACAGCAACTCGGACCGAGGACTTAGTGTGATGTCGGGGCTAAATTAAGTGACGTTGGTTGCAACAGTGTGGGTGGGTCCCATAAAAAGTGCAGAGTGAATAATACTATCTCGTATCGTTCCCTCCTGCAACACAGCAACTGGCACAGATTAATTCTGGTTGTGATGCCCGCCCACAAACACGTAAAACACCTGAAATAAAGAAACGCGATTTGGGGGTACAGCCGAAATATTCAGCTGATATGGAATATCTTGATATCCCGTGCTTTTTTACGCCGCCAGGCAGATTAAGCTTATTAAAATTGCAGCGCATTGACTTTATCTCAACGGCGGCTGCGCTTACTTACTCAGCCTTAGTTTGGTGGTAGTACTACACCACTTATTGGTTTTGCTAGAAGTAGAGGGGGATGACCGATACGCAAAGAATGTCAGCATGCCGCAAGCTAAAGAGGGTGTGCTATAATGCCATTCAGCTTTATATAGCAGACCGACATCAAGCTAGGCATAGTATGATTAAACAACGAACATTATAAGAAATACCTTATAGGCAACAGGTGGTTGGTCTGCATACAGAATAAAACTTTAACCTGACCTAATCCGGCTGTTATCATGAGTGTATTTAAAGTTAGCGCCTTGATTGGACGAGCCGGTTATCCTATGATGTCCAATTCCGCATATGTGGGGCGAAACAAAACCTGTCTACAACTCTGGTAGAGGGTGATGTAAAAAACTATGCGAGTGTATCGAGCAGTCTCATAGTTCTGTCGATGGCTGTGGTCCTAGGTAATTGAATACTATGTAAGCCTTGATTGACTGTGACAGCCGCAGAAGTGCCTATTATGGATGGCAGTGCCGGGGCCCTTTGTGTTTTTAAATTCAATCTGCTGGTGTCCGGGAACCATGATGCGCCAAGCAATATATTAAACATCAAGCGCGAAGTTAAAGGACGTGATGGAGATAAATGGGCAGACTTTTTTGCCATGGATGGGTTTAAGGTCAACTTTTTTACCATAGTTTCACAGCCCTCCGGCTTTGCATGAAATCTGTAATAATTCCGCGAGCATGGATTTTCATCAACTACCTTTGCTGTCCATGGAGTCAAGTCGTGGCCCGAACCTTTCGGCTTTTGAAGAATATTGAGTTTTTTTTGCGACTGACAAAATACCTGCGCTTAAGTGCTAGTTTTAGATAATGCAATCGTGATTGATATGACATAATTAAATATTCTCAATAGAAGGGGTCTGCGTTATCCGATTAATTTGTTAAGGCACAAAATTCTAAGATTCATTTGGTGATTTATCATTATATTCTACTGCCACAGCTTGATTGGTGAGTTATCAAGCCTATAATCTGGTCATGAGCCTACAATAGATAAGCTATTACGAGTGCTACAATGAGCTGATAGTCGAGATGCATGGAACAGTGACGCGCTTTGAAAGATGTATGAAGATGTCGCCCTGAAATTCACTTATTAGTCTGCGCTCTGCTCGCTGAAAGTCGTGCTGGTGAATAAGAGGCCTTAGCTGCAAGTTTTTCCATATCTGATTTAGAGTAGCTCGCACAGTACACAACTTATGCTGGCTGTATGTACTCGTAGGTTTTCTTTGCCACTAAGTCGTGTTTTTAGCTATGTTTATATAGCAACACCCCTACTTAATTCCCCTTAGCCAATAGCCTTTGAACCGAATGAAAAGACTATTTTTTTCATATAGTGTGTAGCGACTAGTTTTCACTCTTTACTCGCTCTATAATATGTGTTGGAAACTCTCAGTATAGCGATGAGTTTCTAACACGGGCGTAGAACGACTTTATGTCGCGCTAGTCTTGTAAGCCTCTATGGAGTTCTAGAGCTGTGATTGATGAAGCACTGTATTTAATATGTCACTCTCCCTATCTCCTGCGCATTGCTTCACCTCACGTGTCTTAACACTGCCGCGTGGGTTCAAGCTCAATTTTACAGCATGTGATTATCCAACGCCTAAAAACTTCATCTCTCATTAATAGGCCTGTTAATACACTCTACATTCATATTTCTGCAAGGGACTAGTCAGTCGTTAGTTCTTTATAGACATTCGTTCGGTCGTGATCCAATACGGATAATTGTGATTATATATTACATCGCTCACGAATGACGGCCATCCATTTTCCCTGTGTATTATGATTCCTTGATTGTTTTCCTGAGATGCGCCGATGCCCTCTCTGAGAGTACGTTGAGTGTGAGGGATGCTTGAACAGTTAGCATTCAATGTATCTTCTGCTCTTTGGATCCCAGGTAAGATGGGGTGGTCAGAACCCATGCTGTCATATTCATTGTGTAGTATCTATTTACTCTGTAATACTGTACAGATGTGACATCATTCGTCGCCATTCCCAAACGTCGTCTGTTTCATGTCAGCGATATATATACAATTTGTACTACATTATCTTCTTTGACCAGCATGGTCAGTTAGCTAGTAGTTATGTTGTATGCCAACGTTTACATAACGTCTAGGTCAGCATCAGTCGCTTATCCCCTATCACATGTGACGGCGAGTACAACTAACCTCGCCACAAGAGAGCTCATAAAGCACTGTAAAGACATTCCTGTTATTATTGCGTTTTGAACTGCCCGAATGGTATACGAGCTGATACGAGATATTCTTGCCTGGAAAAATAATGGATTCACAAAACGATCTCGTTTTTGAGCCTGTTGCTGCCTTATCTCCAGAGCCTCGCTATATTTTTTATCCGATGGATGAATCAATTCTGGCTGTTGTGTTTTTGAAATCTCTTCAAACACGCGCATTAAATTATAGCTCATTGCAGTCAGGCGCATTTGATTTTCAAGTGAGCGGGTATTGGATAGGCTAAAGCGCTTTTACGTTTCCTTCGCTGTCAGCCCGGACGGCTGATAGTCCTCCCTGCCTCAATGTCAAATAAAAAAAGGTTCTAGATTTAGACGTTTACTTGCAAATTCCAAAATGAGAAACAACAGGAAAATAAGAAGGAACGTGTAAATGCCTGGTTAAAACTGCCGGTAAAAACCGAGAAGAAGATCCAGAAAGAAAATTAGTGACAGGGGGGAAGACCACCTAAGTGAAGGATATGGCCAAACAAGCCGTTGAAAACAGCTATTGAACAAGACGAAGCAACAGCTATAAAACTAATTGAAGCTTACGAGAAATAAACCATGGCAAAAGCAACCCTAGAAGAGCAAGAAGCCTGTATTAATTTAGGTAGGAAAAATGTTAAATATGACACTAAAGAATATACCTTAGAGCATTTATTCTCAAAATTTAACCGACCGACTGAAGATAATAAACAAACAGAAATATTTATCCCTTTTTATCAGCGTAAATTTGTTTGGAAGCAAGATAGACAGTCAAAGTTCATAGAATCAATTTTATTGGGTTTACCTATTCCGCCCATGTATTTTGCAGAAATGGATGAAGGCGTTTTAGAAGTGATTGATGGTTCGCAAAGGATTAGAACTATTGATGCTTTTTTAAGTAACAATTTAAAACTAAAAGGGTTAAAGAGTTTAGAGGCTTTAAACGGAATAAGTTTTAATGATTTGAGCAGCTCAAGAAAACGTAAAATTAATAATGTCTCTATGCGAGCAGTAGTTGTTACCGATATAGAAAAAGATACCATGAGTATCCGCCATGAGATTTTTGAACGCTTAAATACTGGCGGTGAAGTGCTTACGCTGTCAGCCCCGGACGGGCTGATAGTCTCCAGAAGGCGCAGGGAAATTTGCCAATCCGAAGTGCGCGATAGCGCGCGAGGGAGGCTAAAATTTTATCCCGAATAGCCGTAGAGCCATTTGTGGTAGCCATGACTGAGCTGCTTTGTGCTCAGTCTGTGGCGGACGCAGGGCGGCTGGAGCATCTCCTATTCGCTGCGTAGGTGAACGAATTACGGCGACAGGAGTCCCGGAATTTCGTGAGGTAGCATGGCGCGCCTGAAAAGATGGAAATTAAAAAAGGAGCAAATGAAGGTGAATTTATAGCCTTTATCTATAAGGATTGTGCTGAAAATACGGTGTTTAACGATCTTAGCCAGTTTAATACCTTAGATGAGTTAAGAGCTTACAAGGAAGAATTTTTAGTTAAATACTTTGCATTTGCTGATGATATGGATTTTGAAGATTCAATTGTTCATTATTTAGATCAGTATTTAACACATAAAAATACATTATTTGATGATGATACGGTTAAGGATGGTTATTTAGAGCAGTTTACAACAATGCTGGATTTTGTAAAAAATAACAATTTGATAAAAGATATATCTATCAACAGAAAAAATAGGCTAAAACTCGATGTTCAAGTTTTTGATATTGAGAAGGTAGAATCAGGTATTCTGAGGTTGCTGTAATTTTATCGGTGTAAGCCCATGTTAATGAATGCCCCTGCCACCTTTATCCAAAGCTATATTGACGATTTAAATGATGCGCTCAATCAGCTAAAACCCGGAGCCGCTTTGACACGGATTCAAGCCGCTTGGTTGGGCACTTGTTTAACGGGCATACTGCTAATGAACTCTGTTTGCTGGGCTAAGTTTGAGCGAGCAAGCCTTGGAGATTGCAAAGTAGCCGCATTATCCTGGGTGTTTCGTAAAGCAAGTATACCCTGGGACTGGTTGCTACGGGTGAGTGTGGTCTTAATTTTAAAACGTTATGGCATTACTGAAGGTGTGTTGGCCTTTGATGAATCAGACCGAGCACGATCTAAGTCTACAAAACGTATTTATAAGGTTTACAAGCAGAAACACAAAGGCTCCTCGGGGAGTCGCTATTTTTGCGAAAGCTTGTTTTGGGCATCCCAGCCCAAGCAAGCAGCAAAAACTTAACGCGACCACTTATGCCTCCGGCGGCCCCGATTCGTCCTCGTCACCTCGTCCCGACCCAACAAGGGGTCGGAACATAGGCTCCAAATGACTTGACGCCGTGTCGGATGGCCTTTTATTTTGTCTCCACCTTCGCTAACGCTCAGACTCCGACAAAACAACGGCCCTACGGCTATCGCGGACTAAAAATCTTCACTTCGCTAAAGCTCCGTTTCCAGGATTTTCAGCGGGCGGGTATGTTAATGGACAAACGATAGTATTATTGCTGCTAGTTACCTCATCCATTACAGTGCCTGTCGGTTTTTTCTTTTATATGCCGGATCCAGCCTTAAAGCAGTGGGATAAAGAAGATAAACGGTTGAACAGGCGCGCCATGCTACCTCACGAAATTCCGGGACTCCTGTCGCCGTAATTCGTTCACCTACGCAGCGAATAGGAGATGCTCCAGCCGCCCTGCGTCCGCCACAGACTGAGCACAAAGCAGCTCAGTCATGGCTACCACAAATGGCTCTACGGCTATTCGGGATAAAATTTTAGCCTCCCTCGCGCGCTATCGCGCACTTCGGATTGGCAAATTTCCCTGCGCCTTCTGGAGACTATCAGCCCGTCCGGGGCTGACAGCGAAAGAGCGGTATAGCAAAAAAAGATCGGCCTATTAAGCCTGAACGTGACAGTGCCTACCCGACCAAAACAGAGATTGCATTAGGCTTATTAAAAGAGTTTAAAGTTGCGCATAGCCTGATTAAAATTAAAGGCGTACTGGCTTGATGCGCTGTATGGTGAAAAAGCCTTTATGGACGAAGCCGCTAAAGAATCTGGAGGCTCGCAGGTGATTAGCCAATTACGTAAAAACCAAAATATTGAATATAGAGGTAGAATAAGGTCAGTCGAGAGCTACTTTAATTCGATTAACAAAGGCATTGATCAGATAATACGTGTACGTGGCGGCAAAGAGTTTAAAGTGACTGTCAGCAGTGCACGATTAAAGGTGAGTTCTCACAGTAAAAAACGCTTTGTCATTGCCTTAAAATATGACGGTGAAAACGACTATCGCTATTTAGTGGCGACAGACCTGACTTGGCGCACACAAGATATTATTCAAGCCTATACGTTGAGATGGCTGATTGAGGTTTTCTTTGAGGACTGGAAGCTTTATGAAGGATGGGGGCGTGAGGCCAAACAATTAGATGAAGAGGGATCAAGCCGTGGCCTGATTCTGAGTCCTTTGTTTGACCATTGCCTTCTCCTTCACCCAGAGCAAATAGCCCGCATTGAAAGCAAACTACCTGCGTATACCGTAGGAAGCTTACAGCGCAAGTCTCAAATGGATGTACTGCTTGAGTTCATCACGTCATTGCTAGAGTTTCCAGATCCTGGTGATAAGCTGAAAGAGTTAGGTGAATTAATAAAGGATGCGTTTCAACTGATGCCATCAGGAAAACATATGATTGGCAGAGATTTAGGGCGCTTAGAGCCAACACCATCATTAAAGTATTGTTCTGCTGGGTGAAGGTAAGAGTTTGATGGCAATGGGATGGAAAAACTTGAACATCGAGTATTAGCTATTTATATAGGCGCGACATTAGGTTTAAAGGAAAAGCCAGCATTACTTGATAACCCTGTAAATATTGACCTGTTTAGTGCTGATTTTATTGAAAATGCTCAAAGTAGTGGTTTTTCTAAGCTTAAAGAAAATGTAGAGCTGGTTAAGAATAGCCTTGTAGGGTAATTGATGAGTGAATTAAGTGATTTCTTTGCGGAACGAAAGCAAGAGGTAGATGCATTTATCCTGTTTTTAGAAAAACAGGCGCGCCATGCTACCTCACGAAATTCCGGGACTCCTGTCGCCATAATTCGTTCACCTACGCAGCGGATGGGAGATGCCCTGAACGCCCTGCGTCCGCAACGACTACGCACAAAAGCCGCTTCGTCATTACTACCTCACTGGCTGGACGGCTATTCGGAATGCAATTCTTGCTCCTCTCGCGTGCTGCTAGCACACGTCGAATCAGCGAATTGCCCTGTCGCCTATCAGGGACTAAAAATCACCACTTCGCTAAGCTACGTTTCCATGATTTTCAGCGATTGAAGGAACGGTTAATAAAGGTATTGAAACTATTTTTGATACCATTAATGACGATAATTTAAGTCATGATGAGGCGAGTCAAAAAATACGGATCATGTGGCTTAGGTATTTTAAGTTACATTTAGATGATGATGGGCAGCATGTAGAGAGATTATCTTCCATTGATGACTTTATTAACCAAAATATTAATATTGATATATCAAAATTTAGAGAAATAAACCCTAGTTACTTTAAGGCAGGTAGTTTAGATTCTCTTGCAATAATAAATATTCTTAAAAAGTTTTCCATAGAATTAGAGTAACTACTCAGCGAAGCTGAGTAGTTCAATGAAATTATAAAGCAAATTCAGGTAACTTTCCCTCAAAGACCAAGGTCATTGCCTGAGTTGCACTTAGACCTTGTTTACGGCACGTTGATAAATACCCTCTGACACGACAAAATATCTCTGCACCCTTGGTACTACGAAAGCAGCCGGATATTTTCTGTTGAACCTTGGTCATCCGAATCGAATTTTCTGCGGCATTATTGGTAAATGGCACCCAGGTATTTGTCATGAAGCGCAAGACATCCTCTTCATAATTAATCAGCCTTTCCAGTAAGTTTCTAGCTTTACTGCGTTTTATTCGCTCCCGTTTTACTTCTTTAGGCTTATCGGGTGGTGGGCATTCGATCTCCGCTTTGCCAAGTAATTCTCTGTATTGTACCTTCCATTTTTCTGCTTCTTTATGTAGTAGCATGCCACCTGCTTCATTGACGGCATCATTCATTTTTTCAAGTAGTCGTTTCATTTCAAGCGCCCACTCCTGTTTATCCTGCTCCCAGGCGCGCGTTAATTCCCTCAAATGATGTGCATTACAAAGCGAATGAGTACAATCATATTTATAGTAGGGCTTCCAATGATCATGACATAAAATCCCATGAAAATGGGGTAAAATACCAATGTCATTCATTGCCTCTGTGCCACGTTTGGCATGGGGAAAGAAGTGTGTCCACTGAACATTGGAGGCCCCATGTAGCCAATGGCGCTTACCATTAATATTAATGCCTGTTTCATCCGCATGAATGCACGCTGATTCGACTAAGTGTTCTTTACTGATAGTTTCAAACCCAGCCAACTTCTCATAGGCCAGTTCATTGAAATTATAGATAGAGCCTTCACTAATCGGCATACCTAATTGATCAGCGAAATACTCCTGTATTCGGTTGTAGGGCAATAACTGATATTGCGAAAGATAAACCACATGGGCTTTTATCCCATTACCATATTGCGCAGCCTTAGTAACCTCATCTGGAAAAGGAGCGATAAAACACTGACCTTTTCCATTTATCAACCGTTGCGCCTGGTATTCTGTCACTACCCTTGAGATATCAATATCGAATACCTGGCGTGTTTCAAAGCCATCTGCCGTGTATCGCCCTTTTGGCAAGGTACGGCGATCAATGGTAATGATCTCGATTTCATCCGGGTCATCTATTTTTTGAAGTGTCGTGCCGACATGCGATTTTTGTCCGCCAGAAGGCTTATCTGATTTTTTTCGATTCCCTTTTTTACGGTTGGGATCACTTGCAGGTGGTTTACTGCTATTTTTGCTGTTCAGTGTCACTCGATTGAGTAATACCGTGACTAATAATAGAATCACTTCCAGTGCTGATTTTAGCGCAGGCGATATATCACGCTCAGTTTCAAGTAACTGTTTGGCATGACTGATTGCGGAATCAACATCGATGAAGTCTATTTTCAAAGGGTAACCTGTATTGCTTTAAGGACAGGCTTATTATCTCATGGGTTTTAAATCCCGAATTTTCCTTGTTTTAAGCGATTGTAAGGCGAATAAAAAAGTTCTTCGAGGTCGTAGATGTTTAAGGGGACATTTTGTGATGACTATAGCGATAGAAGCAATAAAGCGTGGATTAATCGACTGTTGGGCAGTTTACTAAAAATCACAAAAACCAGACTAAAACCCTGTCAAGAACTTTTTTAATTATTCAGGCGCGCCATGCTACCTCACAACATTCTGGGACTCCTGTCACCAACATTCATTCGCCTACGCAGCGAATGGGAGATGCCCTGGTCGCCCTGCGTCCGTCTCAACTACTCAACTACGCACAAAACCCTGCTCAGTTAAGTCTACCTCAAATGGCTGGACGGCTATTCGGAATGCAATTCTTGCCTCCCTCGCGCGCTACTAGCGCACTTCGGATCAGCGAATTGCCCTGTCGCCTACCAGAGACTAAAAATCATCACTCCGCTTAGCCCATCTTCGTCACTATTGATGATGTAGTTGTTATAAATCAATTGGTTGAAATTTTAAAAAGTAGCCAGTTGGCACTACAGATTTTGTGTTTTTGTATAAAACGTTGGATTTTTTAGAGTATTTTTGTCGCATGTAAATTACACTCAAATAATGATGATTTTTTTGACAAAAGTCAATGAATTTATCGACAAAAATAATATAAATGGCACTACAAAACTTTCAAAAAAAACACCATTGATTTTAAAGAGAATTTTTCGACAAAAAATCGCTTAAACCGATGAATCAATGGCTTAGAAAGATGAAAGTGACGAAGATGGGTTAAGCGTACGCTGAGTAGTTACGAATTAGATTCCTCTGAATATAAGCTTGAAGAAATAAAAAAAGAAAGAAACTTTTTAGCGCATGGTGAAAAGTCTTTTACTGAGGTTGGGCAAGGAAAAACAGTACCAGACGTTAAAAGCACTGCTCTTAAAGTCATTCATTTTCTTGATTGCTATGTTTCTGAGATTGAAACCTATATTAATGACCAGTCTTATAAAATCAGTTGAATTTACTATGTTTTTTAAATGAATAATCAACCGCCTTTTACCCTCACAGCTGATCATCAGCAGTTAGCCGCTAAAATAAAAGCAACAACCCAGCTTGCGGGGAGTCGCTATTTTTGCGAAAGCTTGTTTTGGGCATCCCAGCCCAAGCAAGCAGCAAAAACTTAACGCGACCACTTATGCCTCCGGCGGCCCCGATTCGTCCTCGTCACCTCGTCCCGACCCAACAAGGGGTCGGAACATAGGCTCCAAATGACTTGACGCCGTGTCGGATGGCCTTTTATTTTGTCTCCACCTTCGCTAACGCTCAGACTCCGACAAAATAACGGCCCTACGGCTATCGCGGACTAAAAATCATCACTTCGCTTAGGCTACGTTTCCCTGATTTTCAGCGATGGATGAGGTAACTAGCAGCAATAATACTATCGTTTGTCCATTAACATACCCGCCGGAGCCTTTGTGTTTCTGCTTGTAAACCTTATAAATACGTTTTGTAGACTTAGATTCGGGGAGTCGCTATTTTTGCGAAAGCTTGTTTTGGGCATCCCAGCCCAAGCAAGCAGCAAAAACTTAACGCGACCACTTATGCCTCCGGCGGCCCCGATTCGTCCTCGTCACCTCGTCCCGACCCAACAAGGGGTCGGAACATAGGCTCCAAATGACTTGACGCCGTGTCGGATGGCCTTTTATTTTGTCTCCACCTTCGCTAACGCTCAGACTCCGACAAAACAACGGCCCTACGGCTATCGCGGACTAAAAATCTTCACTTCGCTTAGGCTCCGTTTCCCTGATTTTCAGCGTCGGTCTGATTCATCAAAGGCCAACACACCTTCAGTAATGCCATAACGTTTTAAAATTAAGACCACACTCACCCGTAGCAACCAGTCCCAGGGTATACTTGCTTTACGAAACACCCAGGATAATGCGGCTACTTTGCAATCTCCAAGGCTTGCTCGCTCAAACTTAGCCCAGCAAACAGAGTTCATTAGCAGTATGCCCGTTAAACAAGCGCCCAACCAAGCGGCTTGAATCCGTGTCAAAGCGGCTCCGGGTTTTAGCTGATTGAGCGCACATCCATTACAGTGCCTGTCGGTTTTTTCTTTTATATGCCGGATCCAGCCTTAAAGCAGTGGGATAAAGAAGATAAACGGTTGAAAAAGAGCGGTATAGCAAAAAAAGATCGGCCTATTAAGCCTGAACGTGACAGTGCCTACCCGACCAAAACAGAGATTGCATTAGGCTTATTAAAAGAGTTTAAAGTTGCGCATAGCCTGATTAAAATTAAAGGCGTACTGGCTGATGCGCTGTATGGTGAAAAAGCCTTTATGGACGAAGCCGCTAAAGAATCTGGAGGCTCGCAGGTGATTAGCCAATTACGTAAAAACCAAAATATTGAATATAGAGGTAGAATAAGGTCAGTCGAGAGCTACTTTAATTCGATTAACAAAGGCATTGATCAGATAATACGTGTACGTGGCGGCAAAGAGATTAAAGTGACTGTCAGCAGTGCACGATTAAAGGTGAGTTCTCACAGTAAAAAGCGCTCGCTGAAAATCATGGAAACGGAGCTTAGCGAAGTGGTGATTTTTAGTCCCTGATAGGCGACAGGGCAATTCGCTGATTCGACGTGTGCTAGCAGCACGCGAGAGGAGCAAGAATTGCATTCCGAATAGCCGTCCAGCCAGTGAGGTAGTAATGACGAAGCGGCTTTTGTGCGTAGTCGTTGCGGACGCAGGGCGTTCAGGGCATCTCCCATCCGCTGCGTAGGTGAACGAATTATGGCGACAGGAGTCCCGGAATTTCGTGAGGTAGCATGGCGCGCCTGTTGTCATTGCCTTAAAATATGACGGTGAAAACGACTATCGCTATTTAGTGGCGACAGACCTGACTTGGCGCACACAAGATATTATTCAAGCCTATACGTTGAGATGGCTGATTGAGGTTTTCTTTGAGGACTGGAAGCTTTATGAAGGATGGGGGCGTGAGGCCAAACAATTAGATGAAGAGGGATCAAGCCGTGGCCTGATTCTGAGTCTTTTGTTTGACCATTGCCTTCTCCTTCACCCAGAGCAAATAGCCCGCATTGAAAGCAAACTACCTGCGTATACCGTAGGAAGCTTACAGCGCAAGTCTCAAATGGATGTACTGCTTGAGTTCATCACGTCATTGCTAGAGTTTCCAGATCCTGGTGATAAGCTGAAAGAGTTAGGTGAATTAATAAAGGATGTGTTTCAACTGATGCCATCAGGAAAACATATGATTGGCAGAGATTTAGGGCGCTTAGGGCCAACAGCATCATTAAAGTATTGTTCTACTGGGTGAAGGTAAGAGTTTGATGGCAATGGGATGGAAAAACTTGAACATCGAGTTTTAATAAGCCTAATGCAATCTCTGTTTTGGTCGGGTAGGCACTGTCACGTTCAGGCTTAATAGGCCGATCTTTTTTTGCTATACCGCTCTTTTTCAACCGTTTATCTTCTTTATCCCACTGCTTTAAGGCTGGATCCGGCATATAAAAGAAAAAACCGACAGGCACTGTAATGGATGAGGTAACTAGCAGCAATAATACTATCGTTTGTCCATTAACATACCCGCCGGAGCCTTTGTGTTTCTGCTTGTAAACCTTATAAATACGTTTTGTAGACTTAGATCGTGCTCGGTCTGATTCATCAAAGGCCAACACACCTTCAGTAATGCCATAACGTTTTAAAATTAAGACCACACTCACCCGTAGCAACCAGTCCCAGGGTATACTTGCTTTACGAAACACCCAGGATAATGCGGCTACTTTGCAATCTCCAAGGCTTGCTCGCTCAAACTTAGCCCAGCAAACAGAGTTCATTAGCAGTATGCACGTTAAACAAGCGCCCAACCAAGCGGCTTGAATACGTGTCAAAGCCGCTCCGGGTTTTAGCTGATTGAGCGCATCATTTAAATCGTCAATATAGCTTTGGATAAAGGTGGCTGGGGCATTCATTAACATGGGATTACACCGATAAAATTACAACAACCTCAGAATACCTGATTTTACCTTCTCAATATCAAAAACTTGAACATCGAGTAATAGAGTCGATATAGATGAGCGTCCTGAAGAGGTCAACAACCGTAAGCGTATAGGTGATTGGGAGGCAGATACAATCATTGGGAAAAATCACAAAGGGGCGATTGTAACGTTGGATGAGCGAGTCTCTAAATTACGGTTGGCCTTCCCTACCCGAAAGCGAAATTCGGTCGCTCTAAAGAGAAATGCACTGATTGCCCATTGGTGTTAACGGCGGAGCATTTCCGAATATAAATGGCGAATACTCTTTCTAAACCATCAGTGTTCCCATTGAAAGAAGAAGTACCTAAACAAAGCAGCCTATAACCTACCTGAAGGTAGCACCACTCGAATATTTCCATCTTTTTGATTTTAATCACTTATAACAGCAAATAGACACTCTGTAGGCACCGTAAAAAAACAACAAATAATTTCAAATAAAGCTTGCAATTGCCGAAAAAATTTTTCTAAAAATTTCCGTTTTAATCACCTCATAAACGGATATCACCCATGCTTAAAGACCTACCACTCTCTGAACATATTCACCAACACTGCAATGAAAGTATGGAACGTGCCCTGTTAGCAGAGCGTCATCCTTTGTGGGCTCGTTCATGCCCAGAGTTGAAGGATATCGACTTTATTCGCCTTGGGTTATTACGCTGTATCAGTGTAGTCGATAGTGGTCGCCATTTCCTCCAAACCAATGAACAGATTTATGGCCAGCTGCTTCCCCACTCAACGTATTTTAAATCACTGAAGTCGCATAGACGAACAAGTATGCTTGAGGCATTTGAACAGCAGAGCTACCATCTTCACTCTGAAACACTGCTATCGCAAGGCATTGATTATCTTAAAGCATTCCCAGAACTTGACGAATACACCATAGAAGCAGCGGATGGACATTTTATTGATCATGCCTGCCATACTGAAAAAAACAGCAAGGGGAAAGTTTATGCGGCCGGGGGGATTTACGCGTTGAATCTCAGAAGTGGGTTGCTCAGATTTCTTTGTCTGGTGACAAACGGAACTCAGAGGCATCAAGAAATACCTGTGTTACGAGATCATATTGAAAAGCAAAACAAGGGAAATAACAGCTCTCAGAAACATCTCTATGTCTACGATAAAGCCGTCACCGACTTTGTCTGGTGGGATCGGCAGAAACGACATGCTAATTACATGATTTCAATGCTAAAAGAAAATTCAATTGCGACTCTGGTTGAGTCTATCCCTTTTGACTCCCGCCATGAGATCAATACAGGGGTTGAAGCATACAGTGTGTACGAAAACAAGGGCATCAAATTTAACGTGGTGGATTACCGTGATCCAGAAACCGGAAAACTTCACCGGTTTGTGACAACCTTGCCAATGACTATTAACCCTGGAACCATTGCCATGCTGTATTTCAAGCGATGGACGATTGAAAAGACATTCAATAACACTAAAAGTAATTTCAAGGAAACTAAAGCTTGGTCTTCCAATACCCGCTCACTTGAAAATCAAATGCGCCTGACTGCAATGAGCTATAATTTAATGCGCGTATTTGAAGAGATTTCAAAAACACAACAGCCAGAATTGATTCATCCATCGGATAAAAAATATAGCGAGGCTCTGGAGATAAGGCAGCAACAGGCTCAAAAACGAGATCGTTTTGTGAATCCATTATTTTTCCAGGCAAGAATATCTCGTATCAGCTCGTATACCATTCGGGCAGTTCAAAACGCAATAATAACAGGAATGTCTTTACAGTGCTTTATGAGCTCTCTTGTGGCGAGGTTAGTTTCACGGCCTCAATTGATAGGGGAACACTGATGTTCTAAACTGAAGTTTCCCAATAATTATTTATGGTAAAATTAAAACTATGCTACAACTATATGAAAAAAATAGTCTTTTCATTCGTTTCAAATGCTATTGCCTAAGGGGAATTAAGTAGGGGTTTGCTATAAACATGGCAAAACCACCTAAAATAAACCTCGATACACCAGCGTTGTGTATTTCAGCTACTCAATAATTGGGAAACTTCAGTTTCTAAAAAAGAGAGGCATAAAAATCACCCGCTGAAAATCCTGGAAACGGAGCTTTAGCGAAGTGAAGATTTTTAGTCCGCGATAGCCGTAGGGCCGTTGTTTTGTCGGAGTCTGAGCGTTAGCGAAGGTGGAGACAAAATAAAAGGCCATCCGACACGGCGTCAAGTCATTTGGAGCCTATGTTCCGACCCCTTGTTGGGTCGGGACGAGGTGACGAGGACGAATCGGGGCCGCCGGAGGCATAAGTGGTCGCGTTAAGTTTTTGCTGCTTGCTTGGGCTGGGATGCCCAAAACAAGCTTTCGCAAAAATAGCGACTCCCCGATCTCCCTTTTTCTTAATTTTCACAATAATTGACATCAGTGTTCCCATTGAAAGAAGAAGTACCTAAACAAAGCAGCCTATAACCTACCTGAAGGTAGCACCACTCGAATATTTCCATCTTTTTGATTTTAATCACTTATCACAGCAAATAGACACTCTGTAGGCACCGTAAAAAAACAACAAATAATTTCAAATAAAGCTTGCAATTGCCGAAAAAATTTTTCTAAAAATTTCCGTTTTAATCACCTCATAAACGGATATCACCCATGCTTAAAGACCTACCACTCTCTGAACATATTCACCAACACTGCAATGAAAGTATGGAACGTGCCCTGTTAGCAGAGCGTCATCCTTTGTGGGCTCGTTCATGCCCAGAGTTGAAGGATATCGACTTTATTCGCCTTGGGTTATTACGCTGTATCAGTGTAGTCGATAGTGGTCGCCATTTCCTCCAAACCAATGAACAGATTTATGGCCAGCTGCTTCCCCACTCAACGTATTTTAAATCACTGAAGTCGCATAGACGAACAAGTATGCTTGAGGCATTTGAACAGCAGAGCTATCATCTTCACTCTGAACACTGCTATCGCAAGGCATTGATTATCTTAAAGCATTACCGGAACTTGACGAATACACCATAGAAGCAGCGGATGGACATTTTATTGATCATACCTGCCATACTGAAAAAAACAGCAAGGGGAAAGTTTATGCGGCCGGGGGGATTTACGCGTTGAATCTCAGAAGTGGGTTGCTCAGATTTCTTTGTCTGGTGACAAACGGAACTCAGAGGCATCAAGAAATACCTGTGTTACGAGATCATATTGAAAAGCAAAACAAGGGAAATAACAGCTCTCAGAAACATCTCTATGTCTACGATAAAGCCGTCACCGACTTTGTCTGGTGGGATCGGCAGAAACGACATGCTAATTACATGATTTCAATGCTAAAAGAAAATTCAATTGCGACTCTGGTTGAGTCTATCCCTTCTGACTCCCGCCATGAGATCAATACAGGGGTTGAAGCATACAGTGTGTACGAAAACAAGGGCATCAAATTTAACGTGGTGGATTACCGTGATCCAGAAACCGGAAAACTTCACCGGTTTGTGACAACCTTGCCAATGACTATTAACCCTGGAACCATTGCCATGCTGTATTTCAAGCGATGGACGATTGAAAAGACATTCAATAACACTAAAAGTAATTTCAAGGAAACTAAAGCTTGGTCTTCCAATACCCGCTCACTTGAAAATCAAATGCGCCTGACTGCAATGAGCTATAATTTAATGCGCGTGTTTGAAGAGATTTCAAAAACACAACAGCCAGAATTGATTCATCCATCGGATAAAAAATATAGCGAGGCTCTGGAGATAAGGCAGCAACAGGCTCAAAAACGAGATCGTTTTGTGAATCCATTATTTTTCCAGGCAAGAATATCTCGTATCAGCTCGTATACCATTCGGGCAGTTCAAAACGCAATAATAACAGGAATGTCTTTACAGTGCTTTATGAGCTCTCTTGTGGCGAGGTTAGTTTCACGGCCTCAATTGATAGGGGAACACTGATGATAATTGAACGTCCGCTGAAAATCAGGGAAACGGAGCCTAAGCGAAGTGATGATTTTTAGTCCGCGATAGCCGTAGGGCCGTTATTTTGTCGGAGTCTGAGCGTTAGCGAAGGTGGAGACAAAATAAAAGGCCATCCGACACGGCGTCAAGTCATTTGGAGCCTATGTTCCGACCCCTTGTTGGGTCGGGACGAGGTGACGAGGACGAATCGGGGCCGCCGGAGGCATAAATGGTCGCGTTAAGTTTTTGCTGCTTGCTTGGGCTGGGATGCCCAAAACAAGCTTTCGCAAAAATAGCGACTCCCCGATCTCCCTTTTTCTTAATTTTCACAATAATTGACATCAGTGTTCCCATTGAAAGAAGAAGTACCTAAACAAAGCAGCCTATAACCTACCTGAAGGTAGCACCACTCGAATATTTCCATCTTTTTGATTTTAATCACTTATCACAGCAAATAGACACTCTGTAGGCACCGTAAAAAAACAACAAATAATTTCAAATAAAGCTTGCAATTGCCGAAAAAATTTTTCTAAAAATTTCCGTTTTAATCACCTCATAAACGGATATCACCCATGCTTAAAGACCTACCACTCTCTGAACATATTCACCAACACTGCAATGAAAGTATGGAACGTGCCCTGTTAGCAGAGCGTCATCCTTTGTGGGCTCGTTCATGCCCAGAGTTGAAGGATATCGACTTTATTCGCCTTGGGTTATTACGCTGTATCAGTGTAGTCGATAGTGGTCGCCATTTCCTCCAAACCAATGAACAGATTTATGGCCAGCTGCTTCCCCACTCAACGTATTTTAAATCACTGAAGTCGCATAGACGAACAAGTATGCTTGAGGCATTTGAACAGCAGAGCTATCATCTTCACTCTGAACACTGCTATCGCAAGGCATTGATTATCTTAAAGCATTACCGGAACTTGACGAAT
>NZ_BLYC01000051.1 GCF_019721995.1 Bathymodiolus japonicus methanotrophic gill symbiont
TGATCGATACAGAACTTGCCCATAAAAACAAAGGACATTATAATTAACTTCCTTTTATGCGGTCACTTGTCATTAAATGACTTCCTGCCCAGATTTATTGCTATGAATAACTTTGAATTTACCCATTCGTTCCCTGCAGTAAGAGGTATACAAGCAGGCAAACCTTGTTATATAGCGATGTGTCCAATGCGGCTTGTCCCCACCTTGTTCCAATTTGATGGAGAGGAAGTACCTCCAGAGCTACGCGCTCAAAGGACAATAAATAAGAGTAGAATACCAGAAATCACTTCTTACCTTGTAGATAGTCCAACTGATTATACTCTTTCCTCTTTGACCGCATCAGTCAATGCGATGGTTAATTTTGAACCTTTAAGCGATACAGGAATTGGACAAAACATGGGAGCATTACTTATCCCCATGGACGCACAAATTTTAATCAACGATGGTCAGCATCGTAGAGCAGCCATTGAGCAAGCCATCAAAGAAAACCCTGAACTTGGTCACGACAATATTTCTGTTCTATTCTTTATTGACGAAGGACTTCATCGCAGTCAACAAATGTTTGCTGATTTAAACAAACATGCAGTTCGACCAAGCGACTCTATTAGCACTCTTTATGATTACAGAGATTCACTCTCTGGCTTAGCCCGTCACCTATCAAACGAAGTTAATATATTTTCTCGTATGACTGAATTAGAAAAGTCTAGCATATCTAACAGGAGTTCCAAGCTATTTACTTTAAGCAGTATAAAAAACGCTAGTAAATCACTTCTACGCAAAGGCGTTAAAGATTTAATTACTGAAGAAGATACTTTATTAGCCACTGTTTTTTGGTCTGAAGTCACTCAAAATATGTCTGACTGGATAAAGGCTAAAGATAAAAAATTAATGACATCAGAATTACGTGAACAATACATTCATGCACATGGCGTGATGCTACAAGCAATGGGAAATATTGGTGCTGATTTATTAAGTAATTTTGAATCTGACTGGAAAAAAAGGTTAACAAACCTATCAAAAATCGACTGGTCTCGACAAAATAAAGACTGGGAAGGTCGTGCTTTAGTCCATGGGCGTGTTAGTAAAGCACGGACTAATGTTCTTCTAACAGGCAATTATATCAAACAGCATTTAGACATCCCCTTAAATGACATCGAAGAACAATTAGAACAAGAATTTCACTCATGACAACAACAGAGGAAACCTTTATTTACCCAACCCACCAAGCTATGGTGAGTGACTTGTCTATTGCGGGTCGCAAGTTATCAGAAATAACTAAGGAAATTCAATCACTATACTTATCTGACCAACGCCTTTGGATTATTGGTTTTAGTGGAGGTAAGGATTCAACCACTATCCTTTCTTTAATTTATAACGCTTTATTGGAGCTACCTAAAGATAAGCTAACAAAACATATCTATGTGGTTTCATCTGACACATTGGTTGAAACCCCCGTAGTTGTTGATATTATTTTATCCGTTCTGGATCGAATCAATCAACAAGCAGTAGCCGATCACTTACCTATGACTGCACACCCTGTTAGACCCAAGCCCGATCAAACATTTTGGGTTAATTTACTAGGCCGTGGTTATCCTGCACCTACGCAAACCTTCAGGTGGTGTACAGAACGAATGAAAATAAACCCTGTTAGTGAATTTATTTTAGACAAAGTTGCAACATTTGGTGAAGTGATTGTTGTTTTAGGGTCTCGCTCTTTAGAGAGTTCATCAAGAGCTCAAGTTATCGCAAACTATCAAATCAAAGGGTCTCTTTTATCCAGACACTCATCCTTACCTAATGCGTTCACTTATATGCCCATTGCCACTTGGTCGGCTGATGAAGTTTGGGAATACTTAATGAGTGCACCTTGTCCATGGGAAGGTACAAACCGACAATTATTTGAATTATATAAGGGCTCAAACGCGGGTGAGTGCCCTCTAGTTATTGATACGAGCACCCCATCTTGTGGTAATTCACGTTTTGGTTGTTGGACTTGTACCGTTGTTACTAAAGATAAAGCCATTGAAGGCTTAATTCAAACAGGCGAAACATGGATGCAGCCTATTTTAGATTTTAGAAACGAACTTCATTTTTCAACATTACCTGAGAATAAACCGACTTATAGAAACTATAAAAGACGAATTGGGAAGGTCAGTTATATCAAAGGAGAAATTACAGAAGAAAGAAACACCCAAGCCAAACATATACCAGGCCCTTACTGGATGTCAGTTAGAAAAAAGTGGTTAGAGCAGTTATTAAAAATTGAAAAAGATATTTGTGATTCAACACGAAAAATTGAGTTAATTCAAAAAGATGAACTTAAACAAATTCGTCAATTTTGGTTACGCGACCCTAATGAGCCAGACTGGGCAGATTCTTTACCTGCTATTTATCGTTCTGTTTATGGTAAAGATCTTAACTGGGTAGAAAATGATGCGGGGGCCTTTACTGAACCTGATGCAATATTATTAAAAGAAATTGAATCAGAACATGGTGCACCCGCTGAAATGGTGATGAAATTAATTGATCTTGAATTGGCTATGACAGGGCTAAGCCGCAGAACAGGAATTTTAACTAAAATTGAAACAGTGTTGAAACAGGACTGGGGGACTTTGGAAGATATTAACCAAAGAAACACAGCCCCTGAAATGAAAAATATTTACCACGATAAGTTAGCTGATTTAAAACAGCGTTATGAGAGGATTAAATCTAATGATTTTAGAGTCATTAAAAGTAATTAACTTTAGAGTATTTAAAGGGACTCATGAATTTTCTTTGGCTCCTAAACCTCGTGACGGACAACAACCACCTATTATTTTATTTGGTGGATTAAATGGTGCAGGCAAAACAACAACACTTACCGCTATTCGTTTAGCTTTATATGGCCGTCAATCATTAGGTATTGGTACAACAATAAAATCTTACCATCAATTCTTGGCTGATTCATTGCACAGTTCAAAATCGACGAGAATTAAAGCTAATAATGCGGCTGTTGAGTTAGTGTTCAGTTATGCCAACTTAGGTGTGATTAGTAATTATCATGTTAAACGGTCTTGGACCATTACAGAAAATAAAGTCACAGAGTCTTTAAAAATATCACAAGATGGTCGCTCAATTGATAATTTAAATTATGATAAAGCACAAGGTTTTTTAAATGAGTTAATCCCTATATGTGTCTCTGATTTATTCTTTTTTGATGGTGAAAAAATTGCACAGTTAGCGGAAGATACAGAAGGTAATGCGCTGGGTGAATCATTTAAAAAACTGATCGGTTTAGACGTAATAGAAAAGTTAATTTCTGACATCAATATCTTTATTCGCAAACAAAATAAACAACAGTTATCAGATACTATTAAGTCTGAAATAAATATCCTTGAACAAACATTAAAGACGAAAGAACAGGCTATTGATGCAGAACAGGTTAATTATGAGTCAATAAAAATTTGTGTGATCCATGCCTCTAAACAAATTGATCAATTAACCAATAATCTAAATGCTCAAGGCGGTGCATGGGCAGAATCACGAGAAGAAGAAATAAAAAAACTTTCATCCTACAATGCTACAAAAGATATCCTGCAAGCCCAATTAAGAGAGAGTATTTCTGGCAACTTTCCTTTCTCCATTGCACCTGATTTTGTTAATCATTGTCTCAAGCAGTTAGTGATGGAAGAACAATCAAAGCAGAATAAAAATATAGCTAAAACACTATCAAAACATATTTATTCTCTTGAAAAAAGACTACTTACGGTGGTTGAGAAACCAGTCTTTGATTCTATAAAAAAAGAAATGGATAGTGAGTTTTCTGAATTACTCACTCCACAAGGAAGTGACAATATCATTCATGATGTTTCTCAATCATTACATAAGAAAATTGCATCTACTACCTTAGATGCAATAAATCATCAACAGCCAAAAGCAAATGAATTAGCGGAAGAGATCAACACGTTAATGAAAAATATTGACTCCGCAGGTATCAATATTGCCAGGGCACCAGAACAAGATCTACTGTCTCAACGGTTAAAAGAACTTAATGACGCACAAGAAGTTAAATCAGAATTAGCTATACAGCTATCTCAACAAAAAGAAAAAATCAAAGATTATTTGCGTAAAGCAATTGATACAGTAAGAGATTTAGATAAATTACATAATCAGTTTATTGATTCTGATGAAAGTAACAGAGCCCTGGATTATGCCCATAAAGCAAAATCGGCATTAACTGAGTTTTCTAAGCGTGTTGCTGTTAATAAAATAAAAAATGTTGAGTCTGAGTTTATTCAGTCTTTTAAGAACCTGTCCAGAAAATATGACATCAACATTAATGCTAAAATTGACCCCCATACCTTTTCAGTCACCTTGCTTAATGATTTTGGCAATGAGATACCTAAAGAGAGCCTATCAGCAGGTGAACGCCAAATATATGCAATTGCAATGCTTGATGCTTTGGCAAAAACTTCGGGCCGAAAACTCCCTATCATTATTGATACGCCTTTAGGACGGCTTGATTCAAAGCATCGTAAAAAGTTAGTTGAAAACTATTTCCCTAGTGCCAGTCATCAGGTCATTATTCTTTCAACAGACACGGAAATAGGAAAAACATACCTTGCATCACTTGATGAGCATATATCGCATAAAATCATGCTTGATTATGACTTTTCCAATGGCTCTAGTCATATAGAAAGTGGTTATTTTTGGAAAACATCGGAGGTGGCAGTGTGATCCCTAACCGAATTAAGCTATCTAAAAAAGCAACAGATAAACTACGTTTTTTAAAGGCCAAAACAGGTCTAACCTCTAACATATTGTCACGTATAGCAATTATGCTTGCAATTAGAGAGGGCGGTGACTTATCTAACGCGGGGGTTGGTAATATGGAGGGAGGGCAAGAACTAAACGACACTACATTTTTTGGTGAACATATTTATCTCTACGATATTCTGATTAATCAATACATTCATGATAAACAGTTGGATTTAAGTATAGGTGAAACAATTGTTGCTATGGTTGAGGTGGGCGTATTTAAAATGGGACATATTAGACAACTTGAGGAGTTGAGTGATTTGTAATGGTTCTGTCGCAAAAAAAACGAATGTGTGTAAGAATGGGGTATTGTGCATAAACGCGATATTTTTCGCTTAACGCACTGTAAGGCTTACAATACTCACTATACAGAGGTACTACGTTTTTACGAAGCCTAGCTTCACTTCTCCTCTGTAATTTACGGCTGCAAAAAATCCCCTTAAATTTAGATATATTATGTTTCTAAATGCACTTTTCTGGCTAGCGCTGAAAAATCATGGCTGTTTTCAGAGTCAGCAAAGGAACAAAATCCAGAAAAATTGATATGAAACCAGGCTACAGGCGATATTCGTTCTAACGCCTCTAGATTTTCCAAGCACCTTTCGTACTCATTGGATTCTTTGAGTTCTGAGAGAATTTGAGCGTTATAGGGGGCAACGCAGAATTCGGAACATAAAGGACAGCGCAATAGGTAAAGCCATTCGTTACACTATTAACCTATAATCCCCCAGCAAATCCAGACAAGAAATCAAAGCAATCTTATTCCAAATTAGTTACTATTTGTAAAAAATTGGAGTATTAAAATGAGCAGAAAAAGAACGGTCTACAGTGCTGAATTTAAAAGCAAGTTGGTATTAGAAGTTTTAAAGAATGAAAAAACACTGCAAGAAATTGCCAGTGCAAATAACATCACACCTAAGAACCTACAAAACTGGAAAAAAATATTCTTAGACAATGCAGAAATAGCAATGGAGCCCTCCAAAGCCGTTAAAGATTACAAAGAGGATCTATTAGCAGCTCAAGAACAAAATGAGATGCTCACAAAAATCGTAGGAAAAATGACGGTTGAAAAGGAGTGGCTCGAAAAAAAGCTAAAAAGCTTGGACTCATCTGATAGAAAACAGTTGATTGAGCCCAAGCTTAACACTCTACCTCTAACACAGCAGTGTGCATTATTAGGATTAAATAGAAGCAATCTCTATTACAAAAAAAGAGAGAATAAAAAGAAAGAAGAGATCAAAACTCAGATTAATCACATTTTTAAAGACATCCCTATTTATGGTGCGGCTAAAGTACACCAGCAGTTGCTTGAAGGTGGTTTTAAAGTCAGTTTAAACACGGTGGCGAGTTATCGGCAGCAGATGGGCTTGAAAGCCGTATTAGCGGTAAAACAAGTCAATACAACGATCCCCATAAAAGAACATAAAAAATATACTTATAAGCTTAGAGATCTTGATATATCACACGCTAACCAAGTTTGGAGTACAGATATAACCTATATTAAAACCAAAGAAGGGATGGTTTATTTAGCGGCGATTATTGATTGGCACTCAAAAGCAGTGCTCGCCCATAAAATATCAAACACAATGGATTCTTTTTTAGTTATGGATGTATTAGATGAAGCGCTTTCTCTCTACGGAACACCTGAAATTTTTAATACGGATCAAGGCAGTCAATACACCAGTGAAATTCATACCCAACGACTAAAAAACAAAGGCATTACTATTTCTATGGATGGAAAAGGACGAGCAACGGATAATATTTGTATTGAACGGTTTTGGCGAAGTGCAAAATGTGAGCGTATTTATTTAAATGAATATGGTTCAATTAGAGCGTTAATAGAAGATGTTGATGACTATATTGAGTTTTATAATCATCAACGGTTTCATGAAACCCTGGACTATAAAAAACCAATGAATGTATATAGAGAAAGTATTTTAGCTAATGAACAGCAGAATGAAGCGGCTTAGGAATATGGAATAAGGATTGTTGAAAAATCTGTCTTGACTCTTTGGGGTGCTATATCATGACACCCTCATAGCCATCATGATTTTCAGTTTCTTTGTCGAAGTGCCATTCACAAGCAGTAAAATTCGATTTAGAAAGTTTTTTTTTCATAATATTGCTCCTCTATACCCAAACAACTTCAAGACGGTTCTTTTGCAAAAAAACAAATGTTTGTGAAAACTCAACCACTATGCACTGAAAGGGTTCGGTCGCAAACCAATCAATAAAAAACGGTAGTACTTCAACTTTTAAGATGTCCTCTGAAAAAAAAACATCACAAATGTGTAACTACTCAGCGTGTTTTTTAACTTTAAAATCAAATGGATATATTTTAATTTAACCTGACTTTAGTCATTTTCACCCGCTGAAAATCATCACTTCGCTTAGGCTCCGTTTCCCTGATTTTCAGCGGATGCACCAACAATAGCTGGATACCACCTATTCTCGCTATTAATTTTTGATGTTTCAGCAATTAATTTTGCAATTTACGCCTGTATTTTTTCATGCTGAGCAAGTTCTTCTTTAGTTGCTTGATTACTCATTATTACCCCTTTACTTTTGTTCGTTATTTTTCATGTCTTTCCAGCTCCAGATAGCCAAAAAGTATAACAACTGAAAGAACCGCTAAACCTACAAATATTTGATTAAACATCTTTAAGCTACTTTAGATAGTGATAGGTTTAAACCTAATCGTACTGAAAAATCAAACAACATATCTAAACGAAATCCGTTAATTTTCCCTTTTCTCAAGGCTGATACTCTAGGCTGAGTGGTTTCTAAAATAAGGGCTAATTCTTTCTGTGTTTGCCTGCCTTCATTAATTTTGGCGTTAATCTCACTCATTAATTGAGATCGTAGCTTTAAGTTTTTGCGCCTAACAGGATCATCCTCTAACGCATCAAACACATCATCAAATATTTCATTTGCCATTTTCAACTTCCTCCAATACTAACTTTAATCGCTGCTTGGCTAAATCTAAATCTTTTTTAGCGGTCTTTTCTGTTTTCTTTTGAAAAGCATGTAATACAATTACTCGCTCCAAATACTTAACCACATAAACAACTCTAAAAATTCCTTGCTCATCTTTTACCCGTATTTCTTTTACACCCACTCCAATGCTTGACATTGGCTTCCAATCTGTTGGCTCATTGCCTTTTTGAACTTCTCGCAACTCATAACCAGCTTCGTTACGAGCCGCTTCAGGGAAACCTCTTAAATCCTTTAATGAAGTCCCCTTAAATTCTATTTGTTTCATCTTTAGTTTTTCCTAATATCCACATGTAATTATATCAATAGATATATAAACATACAAGTATCAGTATTAACTTGATCCCATGCTTTCATTACCTACTTCGGGGGAATCACCCCAATCAATCAATTCTTGATGTATTGGGGCTGTTTGGTTCTGTCGCAATAATTATCAAAAGCACATACCTCCTGGTCTTCAGGCATAACTATCCTGCTAAAGCCATAAACTGCTTATAAGCAGGAATATTTTCCTCAGACAATTGCCCCTTTGGGATGATATGTGCCGTTTCAATTCCATCAATTGTTGCTTGGGCGGAGTGAAACGCTTTAAAGCCCATCATTTGAAAGTGAGTGCCTTTGAAGCTGAGCATATGATCTACCTTTTATTGAAATTGAGAATTATGATGGCAGATAACGTAGGGAAGGGGGGGGGTATGCGACAGAACCGCCTAAATTTATACTGTTTTCTCTCGATCAATAATATTCTTCACTGTTGATGCGTGCCATTTACCCCCGCGTCTCGTTTTTACGCCTAGTTTATTTAATTCATTAGCCACATTCCCCATTGATAAGCCTTTAATCCGATACCCCTCGATAATGTCGCTTACGGTTCTAGCGAAGTCACTGGCTAGCTCCTTGTTTATTTCATTGCTCTTTAGCCGTGCTTCATCTAAATTTGTTTGATTACCTAGTTGAACCCCTCGCGCCTTTAATATTTGTAGAGCCGCCTTTGTTCTAGTGCTAATCAACTCCCGTTCCTTTTCGGATAGAGCCGCGTATAGGTGGAGCATAAAGGTGTCTGCGTCTCTTCCAAGTTGTGCTGCAATGAATGGGGTTTTATTTGCCATTAGCGATGATATAAAAGCAACATCGCGACCTAGTCTGTCTAACTTATTCACAATGATATAAGCTGATTCCTTTTTAGCGCAATTTAATGCTTGAGATAATACAGGGCGTTTCTCTAAAGCATCAAACCCTTTTCCGCTTTCCACTTCGGATAATATCTTGATTAACTCAATACCCTCATTTTTACAGAATTCCTTTATATTCGATTCTTGAACCTTTAGCCCTAACCCACTTCTTCCTTGTTCAGAGGTTGATACTCTTACGTAACCTATAGCTTTCTTAATCATAATCACACCTTTTTATTTAGTTATACAAATTATAAACGGTGGTTTATAATATGTATATGCAACTAAAAACGCATCGTTGCTTAGTGAACAGAAAGAGAGTTAAATTATTCTGGGGGAAACTTATAGCCTCACTGATGAGCTACAGAATTAGCAAGGAGATACAAAATGAATGAAGACGCCTTAGCAAACTTAAAAGAAGATTTTACTTATTTTCGTGAGCATTGCATCGATATTAGAAGTGACTTTAATACTTATCATAATTTGTTTGACCCTGCCAATTTTGATCTGTTAGAAAAAATATCAGGAACTTTTTTTGGGGAAATAAACTCAATTTTAATTAGAAACTGGATTCTATGCGTTTGTAACTTGGTGGATCGTAAATCAACTCGGGTAAACAGAGAAACTCGTAACAACATTTCAATTAATCTAATAAATGCTCAAATTGAGGAGCAGTTTGATGGTGATAAATGGCGTAAACAAATTGACTCTATTACTACTTTGACAACAAATATAACGGATTATGGAAAAAAATTAAGTCCAGCACGTAATAGAATTATTGCTCATTCTGATAAAAACACCTATAAAAAAGGTCTTGTACTTGTCGAAACATCAAAGAAAGATCTCGATAATTTTATTGGGAATATTCAAGAGTATTGTGATCTTGTTGGAAACCTAATAGGAGTAGGGGCGTTAGACTTCCGTTGTTCTTCTGGCCAAGGGGATGTTCTTGATTTTGTAGGCTTCCTAAGTGATGTAAAGAAAATGCTGTTGACCACGGACGAAGATGATCAACAAATATTGTTCGCTAACCTGAAAGACAAGCTTTCGCAAGAATAGCGACTCCCCCAGTATTTACAGGTTTGTATTCCTGGGCTCATACGCATCCCACAGACGTTTAACGCAATCGCTTACGCTTACTTTTTCCATGATTTTCAGCGAAAGAATGACATCTTTTGGGAAGTGAGTGCCTTTGAAGCTGAGCATATGATCTACCTTTGTATTGAAATTGAGAATTATGATAGCAGATAACGTCGGGAAATGGGGAGTCGCTATTTTTGCGAAAGCTTGTTTTGGGCATCCCAGCCCAAGCAAGCAGCAAAAACTTAACGCGACCACTTATGCCTCCGGCGGCCCCGATTCGTCCTCGTCACCTCGTCCCGACCCAACAAGGGGTCGGAACATAGGCTCCAAATGACTTGACGCCGTGTCGGATGGCCTTTTATTTTGTCTCCACCTTCGCTAACGCTCAGACTCCGACAAAATAACGGCCCTACGGCTATCGCGGACTAAAAATCATCACTTCGCTTAGGCTCCGTTTCCCTGATTTTCAGCGAAGGAATATATACCTATTAGTACAATAAGTACTGGTTGTATTTGTTTTAATATAAAATATATTTATAGTGTTTTTGTGTGTATTAATAAATGTATTGTTTTTAATGTATTTATTAAAGGTATTGTAATTTATTTAAGTATTGGTTATATTGTGTTCAATGTTTTTATTATATGTAGGGGAAACAATAAAAATGATTATTTCATTATTAAACCAAAAAGGCGGGGTGGGAAAATCAAGCCTTGCTCGTGCGTTGGCGGTTGAGTTTGCGCGTAATAAATGGGCGGTACATGTCGCAGACCTTGACGGGAAACAACAAACATCTTTCTTGTGGGGGGAGCGGCGCAAAGAGAGCGGGGTAGAGCCTTCTATTGATGTTTCTTTGTATTCAGAGCCTAAAACCGCACTAAAAGCCGCGAATAATGCGGATGTTCTTATAGTGGACGGCAAAGCCTTTGCTGATACTCACGCCTTGCCGATAGCCCAAAAAAGTGACCTGATTATAATACCCGTGGGAATTTCAGTGGATGATTTAGAGCCGTCTTTAAAACTGGCCGTTGAATTTGTTAATAAGGGTATAGATAGAGCCTCTATTGTGTTTGTCGTGTGTAGAGTTCCTGACAAGGGCGATAAAGAGGCCATGAATACCCGCGCCAGTATCGAGGCTTGGAATTTTTCCGTGGTGCGTGGCTGGATTCCCATGAAATCGGCATATTCTCAAGCTATGGATAAGGGCTTATCCTTTACGGAAACGCCTTTTAAGAGCTTAAGCGACAAAACAAATAAAATCATAGAACAATTATTTAACAAAGCAACAGAGCAACAAACAGCGAAGCAGGGGAGCGCATAACATGGCAAATCTAAAACCACCAGTAAGCAAAAAAACAGACACAAAAGGCAAAACAGGGCTTGACCCTAACACGATTGATTTAAAGGAGGCCATACTAGCCAAAGCCAAGCCAGCAGCAGCGACAGAACAAACGCCGCCTAGCTCGCTTGTTCTCATGCAAATAAGAGTACCAGAGAGCGCAAGAAATGAGTTTAAGGCGTATGCATCAATGCGTAGTAAGTCAATGAATGTCTTGTTTTTGGAGATGTTCGAGGAATTTAAATCCCGAAATAATGGCGCATGACCCGAAGTAATAAAGGTTCAAATTAATAGAAAATAAGGCTCTGTCGCATAAATCCCCTCATGTCTCATCTGGTAGGGTATAGAGGAATAGTGATGGATCTTTTGATACTGCGGAATTAATCCGTGTGTATGGTGATCTGAAACAAAATACAACGTCAAAGGTTACAAAAACATCCGTACCAGTGGTGCAGGTTGAGTATAATCCCCCAGCAAATCCAGACAAGAAATCAAAGCAATCTTATTCCAAATTAGTTACTATTTGTAAAAAATTGGAGTATTAAAATGAGCAGAAAAAGAACGGTCTACAGTGCTGAATTTAAAAGCAAGTTGGTATTAGAAGTTTTAAAGAATGAAAAAACACTGCAAGAAATTGCCAGTGCAAATAACATCACACCTAAGAACCTACAAAACTGGAAAAAAATATTCTTAGACAATGCAGAAATAGCAATGGAGCCCTCCAAAGCCGTTAAAGATTACAAAGAGGATCTATTAGCAGCTCAAGAACAAAATGAGATGCTCACAAAAATCGTAGGAAAAATGACGGTTGAAAAGGAGTGGCTCGAAAAAAAGCTAAAAAGCTTGGACTCATCTGATAGAAAACAGTTGATTGAGCCCAAGCTTAACACTCTACCTCTAACACAGCAGTGTGCATTATTAGGATTAAATAGAAGCAATCTCTATTACAAAAAAAGAGAGAATAAAAAGAAAGAAGAGATCAAAACTCAGATTAATCACATTTTTAAAGACATCCCTATTTATGGTGCGGCTAAAGTACACCAGCAGTTGCTTGAAGGTGGTTTTAAAGTCAGTTTAAACACGGTGGCGAGTTATCGGCAGCAGATGGGCTTGAAAGCCGTATTAGCGGTAAAACAAGTCAATACAACGATCCCCATAAAAGAACATAAAAAATATACTTATAAGCTTAGAGATCTTGATATATCACACGCTAACCAAGTTTGGAGTACAGATATAACCTATATTAAAACCAAAGAAGGGATGGTTTATTTAGCGGCGATTATTGATTGGCACTCAAAAGCAGTGCTCGCCCATAAAATATCAAACACAATGGATTCTTTTTTAGTTATGGATGTATTAGATGAAGCGCTTTCTCTCTACGGAACACCTGAAATTTTTAATACGGATCAAGGCAGTCAATACACCAGTGAAATTCATACCCAACGACTAAAAAACAAAGGCATTACTATTTCTATGGATGGAAAAGGACGAGCAACGGATAATATTTGTATTGAACGGTTTTGGCGAAGTGCAAAATGTGAGCGTATTTATTTAAATGAATATGGTTCAATTAGAGCGTTAATAGAAGATGTTGATGACTATATTGAGTTTTATAATCATCAACGGTTTCATGAAACCCTGGACTATAAAAAACCAATGAATGTATATAGAGAAAGTATTTTAGCTAATGAACAGCAGAATGAAGCGGCTTAGGAATATGGAATAAGGATTGTTGAAAAATCTGTCTTGACTCTTTGGGGTGCTATATATTAAGCTTATTATTCCAGTCCTCAAAACCTTTCTCATTGTTAACTTTTTTGTCACGTTTCGTCATTACTTCAAATACATAAATTCCTTTTACAAGAGCATCTTCAAGATAGCCAAAAGTGGCTACTGTTCGACCTAAATGCTCCCAAAAGTCGGCTTGATGTTTATGTGTTGGATACCCTTTAGGTATTTTTTCTTTATCTATCATTTAAGTTTATTTCATGGATAAAAAAGTCGATGTCATTCAGGCGATGATATTGCCACAGGAGTAAGTACCCCTACGATGTTCAATACAGATCAATGGGTACAGTTCACAAGCTTTTCACTCACAAATGAATGACTATCAGACTGTACCTTGATTTGCGATCTGGCTTAAAACGTTATTTCTAGTTTTATAACCAAGAGAGACTGCACCAAAGCTTGGATTATCACACACCAAGCGAGGTACGTTTTTTATGAGAATGTTAGATATTTTTCCTAATTATTTGGAGAAAATGGTCTTGACAATAGGGGCCGCTTTAGACCCCAGTTGGCCTTGCCGATATTTCTCTTATTAAGTAATCAACTTGTTTTTCAAGCACTTTATTAGCAATAGCGTAATCATTAAATAGTGGGCTTAAAATAATAAGAGGAAGCCAAATGATCTTAATTATTTTTTCTGAAGCTGATGCAGAAAATACCTCATTATTTTTTTCTATAATAAACACCGACATATCTGAGTAGTAATCAGAAATTACGGGTATTGACATCACTGTTAGGCCTGACAAATAACCGAGAAGAAAGCCTTCCTCTTCTTTCGTTCCGCTAATAATGATTTGAAAATAGAAATGCTTTGATTCTTTTTTGATAAAAGGTGCATATAATATTTTTTTGTATAGCCCTGTAGCTCTCAATTTTTCTTTAACTTCCTCTACAATGTCTTCTTTACTTAGCGCATCAAAACGTCCTATCTCACTTATTAAGTCTACCGAAAACGAGATGTCTTGAAGAGATACAGTATCAGAATCAGTGTATCTTGAAGTCGTCGAGACAGTTTCTGGAGTGTAACCACGACTAAAAGTAGCGCAACCCGTGTTAATAATAATAACAAGACATACTACCAGTTTTCTAGTTAGTGACATTACCTAATTTCCCTTTGATCATAAATACTGCTTTTTGCCTATACTCTCTAACGGTATATTCTCCCTGAATTTCCAGACTACCGTGCGTGGTTGAAGTGCCTGTATAAGAAATACCTGTAGAAACCCTGCCAGAGTGATATGAAGTGTTACTTGTAGGAACAGAGATAGAATACCTATGAGAAATATCGGAAATTTCCTTCGACTGGATAATAATGATACTTGCCCCTATTTTATTGGCAAGATCAATAGCTTTTGTTCTCGCCTCCCACTCCCCATCAAATTTTGAGTCCCCCAAAACAACGTAATTTCTATTTTTATAGTCGGCTACTTTTTTATTTATGTCATTAGTTTCAATAAGTTTTGGTAAAACTAAGGTGGGGATATTTTGTCTCTCGTTACTAGCATAGCTTCCGTAATAAGTAACAAAACGATTTCTAAAGTGATGTTTAGAGCATCCGGATAATACAATAGTTATTAAAACCAATATTAAGATATTCTTTTTTATCATTAAATTCTGTATAAGGATTACGCAGTGATGGAAGGATTGAATTATGGCAGAATATTTTTATTGGTTCTGTCGCAAAAACCAAAATAGCCTATTACCTACGATCATAAGATTTAATTTCCATCAGTGTTCCCATTGAAAGAAGAAGTACCTAAACAAAGCAGCCTATAACCTACCTGAAGGTAGCACCACTCGAATATTTCCATCTTTTTGATTTTAATCACTTATAACAGCAAAATAGACACTCTGTAGGCACCGTAAAAAAACAACAAATAATTTCAAATAAAGCTTGCAATTGCCGAAAAAATTTTTCTAAAAATTTCCGTTTTAATCACCTCATAAACGGATATCACCCATGCTTAAAGACCTACCACTCTCTGAACATATTCACCAACACTGCAATGAAAGTATGGAACGTGCCCTGTTAGCAGAGCGTCATCCTTTGTGGGCTCGTTCATGCCCAGAGTTGAAGGATATCGACTTTATTCGCCTTGGGTTATTACGCTGTATCAGTGTAGTCGATAGTGGTCGCCATTTCCTCCAAACCAATGAACAGATTTATGGCCAGCTGCTTCCCCACTCAACGTATTTTAAATCACTGAAGTCGCATAGACGAACAAGTATGCTTGAGGCATTTGAACAGCAGAGCTATCATCTTCACGCTGAAACACTGCTGTCGCAAGGCATTGATTATCTTAAAGCATTCCCGGAACTTGACGAATACACCATAGAAGCAGCGGATGGACATTTTATTGATCATGCCTGCCATACTGAAAAAAACAGCAAGGGGAAAGTTTATGCGGCTGGGGGGATTTACGCGTTGAATCTCAGAAGTGGGTTGCTCAGATTTCTTTGTCTGGTGACAAACGGAACTCAGAGGCATCAAGAAATACCTGTGTTACGAGATCATATTGAAAAGCAAAACAAGGGAAATAACAGCTCTCAGAAACATCTCTATGTCTACGATAAAGCCGTCACCGACTTTGTCTGGTGGGATCGGCAGAAACGACATGCTAATTACATGATTTCAATGCTAAAAGAAAATTCAATTGCGACTCTGGTTGAGTCTATCCCTTTTGACTCCCGCCATGAGATCAATACAGGGGTTGAAGCATACAGTGTGTACGAAAACAAGGGCATCAAATTTAACGTGGTGGATTACCGTGATCCAGAAACCGGAAAACTTCACCGGTTTGTGACAACCTTGCCAATGACTATTAACCCTGGAACCATTGCCATGCTGTATTTCAAGCGATGGACGATTGAAAAGACATTCAATAACACTAAAAGTAATTTCAAGGAAACTAAAGCTTGGTCTTCCAATACCCGCTCACTTGAAAATCAAATGCGCCTGACTGCAATGAGCTATAATTTAATGCGCGTATTTGAAGAGATTTCAAAAACACAACAGCCAGAATTGATTCATCCATCGGATAAAAAATATAGCGAGGCTCTGGAGATAAGGCAGCAACAGGCTCAAAAACGAGATCGTTTTGTGAATCCATTATTTTTCCAGGCAAGAATATCTCGTATCAGCTCGTATACCATTCGGGCAGTTCAAAACGCAATAATAACAGGAATGTCTTTACAGTGCTTTATGAGCTCTCTTGTGGCGAGGTTAGTTTCACGGCCTCAATTGATAGGGGAACACTGATGGATAGATTAGTGTCTTTCGGTAAAGCTACATTCGGCAAGAATGAGGATAAATGTAGATTGAGCTTCAATAAATCTATATTCGGGGAGGGAGACGTTTCTTTCAAAAACGTCAAGTTTTATGCGGATGAAGTTAGTTTTGAGTACTGTGAATTTAAAGGGCATGTCTTGTTTCAGTCATTGACTGACCAAAAGACATTGTCAAAATTTTCTTTACGTCATAGCAGTTTTGATAAATCTTTGGATATTTCAGACAATACATTTAACTGCATACCGGATTTAACCAATACAAAGTTAACCAATCAAGTGTCTCTAGATAGGATGGAAATATCGGATAATTATCCTCCGAAGGGTGATTTCGATAAAAGTGATGGAGAGCGTTTATGTCGCCTAAAAGAACTTGCAGAGGCTAATAAAAACCACCAACAGGCACTGGATTTTCATGTTATAGAAATGCGAGCCAAACGCTATAATACTAAGCTTATTAAGGGTAAAACACCTCATATGTGGCTGGACATACTTTTTGATTCGGGGAGTCGCTATTTTTGCGAAAGCTTGTTTTGGGCATCCCAGCCCAAGCAAGCAGCAAAAACTTAACGCGACCACTTATGCCTCCGGCGGCCCCGATTCGTCCTCGTCACCTCGTCCCGACCCAACAAGGGGTCGGAACATAGGCTCCAAATGACTTGACGCCGTGTCGGATGGCCTTTTATTTTGTCTCCACCTTCGCTAACGCTCAGACTCCGACAAAATAACGGCCCTACGGCTATCGCGGACTAAAAATCATCACTTCGCTTAGGCTCCGTTTCCCTGATTTTCAGCGGAGGTCTACTCATGCATCCTAGAAATGTTGTCGCCACAACAAAAAGATGGTTCTGTCGCAATAATTATCAAAAGCGCAGACCTCCTGGTCTTCAGGCATAACTATCCTGCTAAAGCCATAAACTGCTTATAAGCAGGAATATTTTCCCCAGACAACTGTCCCTTTCGGATCATATGTGCCGTTTCAATTCCACCAATGGTTGCTTGAGCATAGAATTTTAGCCTCCTCATTGCTATTTCTGCATTGTCTAAGAATATTTTTTTCCAGTTTTGTAGGTTCTTAGGTGCGATGTTATTTGCACTGGCAATTTCTTGCAGTGTTTTTTCATTCTTTAAAACTTCTAATACCAACTTGCTTTTAAATTCAGCACTGTAGACCGTTCTTTTTCTGCTCATTTTAATACTCCAATTTTTTACAAATAGTAACTAATTTGGAATAAGATTGCTTTGATTTCTTGTCTGGATTTGCTGGGGGATTATAGTGACAGGAGTCCCAGAATGTTGTGAGGTAGCATGGCGCGCCTGGGAGGCTAAAAATTTACCCCGAAAGCCGTTGGTAGCCATGACTGAGCTGCTTTGTGCTCAGTCTGTGGCGGACTCAGGGCGGCTGTAGCATCTCCTGTTCGGCTGCGTAGGAGAACGAGTTACCGCGACACAGGAGTCCCGGAATTTCGTGAGGTAGCATGGCGCGCCTGAAATATGGTGTAAATAGTTTGTCTCGTAACACCAAAATGTTTTGCTATGTCAGATTTCAATGCACCGCCGTTGAACATCGTTATTGCCATTTCCTTTTGTTGTTCATCAAGAGCTGAGGGCCTTCCTCCAATTCTTCCTTTTTTTCTAGCCGCCTCTAAGCCGGCTTTTACTCTATCTTTAATTAATGAGCGTTCGAATTCTGCAAGTGAGCCAAATATATTAAAAACAAGTTTGCCTGTGCTTGTAGTCGTGTCTATTGATTCAGTTAATGAAGTGAAACCGATTCCTTTATTTTCAAGATCATTTATAACTTCAAGTAAGTGTTGTAATGATCTTCCTAACCTGTCTAGTTTCCAGACAACCAGCGTATCAGCTTTCCTTAAAGACTTTAAACATTGTTCAAGTTCGGGTCTGTCTTTTTTACTTCCTGACGCTTTTTCCTTATAAATTATTTCGCAACCAGCTGCATTAAGCGCGTCTATTTGTAGTGATGTATCTTGAGAAGATGTTGAAACTCGAGCGTAACCTATTTTCATCTGTTTACTTTTTTAACATGGGTTTTATTAACTATAGCATGAGATAAGTTTTTTAACAGCCTTTTTTAACATTATTAACTATAAATAAGGTCTTGTTAATGGTGATTAGCTGTGTTTATGGCGATGTAAAAAATACACTTGTTTTTTTAACATAAACTATTGGAGCAACTGTCCGCTTCCATAGAGTTAACAGGTTTTAAAGTGGGAGAGTGAATTTCAGAGTCGAAATCTATTCCGAAATCCTAAGCCTATTAAAAACACAAGTACAAACGATAGCACGCCCTGAAATAGGCTTAAGAAATAGACCCCGTTCGGTATTATTGTTTCGCATGGAAATAACTTATCAAGAATAGCAATTGTGGTGCTACGTCCGGTAGGGACGAATGAAAATACCTGAGATAAAGAATACAAGAGCCCGTAACAGAAAGGAAAATAATCTAAGCTAGACTTATAAGCATAAATAAACGCACAGACAATAGTTAGTACAATAAGCGAGAGCACGGGGCGTATAATACTCTGGCCATAGAGACATGCTATCGCTGAAAATCAGGGAAACGGAGCCTAAGCGAAGTGATGATTTTTAGTCCGCGATAGCCGTAGGGCCGTTATTTTGTCGGAGTCTGAGCGTTAGCGAAGGTGGAGACAAAATAAAAGGCCATCCGACACGGCGTCAAGTCATTTGGAGCCTATGTTCCGACCCCTTGTTGGGTCGGGACGAGGTGACGAGGACGAATCGGGGCCGCCGGAGGCATAAGTGGTCGCGTTAAGTTTTTGCTGCTTGCTTGGGCTGGGATGCCCAAAACAAGCTTTCGCAAAAATAGCGACTCCCCGAA
>NZ_BLYC01000052.1 GCF_019721995.1 Bathymodiolus japonicus methanotrophic gill symbiont
CTTGCTAGTGCACAATACAACGTAGGACTGAGGTATGCCAAGGGAGAAGGTGTCGTTCAGGACGAAAAAGAAGCAGCTAAGTGGTACAGGAAGGCAGCAGAACAAGGACATGGTGATGCACAATTATTATTAGGGGCGATGTATGAGGCAGGAATAGGTGTCGTTCAGGACTACAAAGAAGCAGTATAGCACCCCAAAGAGTCAAGACAGATTTTTCAACAATCCTTATTCCATATTCCTAAGCCGCTTCATTCTGCTGTTCATTAGCTAAAATACTTTCTCTATATACATTCATTGGTTTTTTATAGTCCAGGGTTTCATGAAACCGTTGATGATTATAAAACTCAATATAGTCATCAACATCTATAGCACCCCAAAGAGTCAAGACAGATTTTTCAACAATCCTTATTCCATATTCCTAAGCCGCTTCATTCTGCTGTTCATTAGCTAAAATACTTTCTCTATATACATTCATTGGTTTTTTATAGTCCAGGGTTTCATGAAACCGTTGATGATTATAAAACTCAATATAGTCATCAACATCTTCTATTAACGCTCTAATTGAACCATATTCATTTAAATAAATACGCTCACATTTTGCACTTCGCCAAAACCGTTCAATACAAATATTATCCGTTGCTCGTCCTTTTCCATCCATAGAAATAGTAATGCCTTTGTTTTTTAGTCGTTGGGTATGAATTTCACTGGTGTATTGACTGCCTTGATCCGTATTAAAAATTTCAGGTGTTCCGTAGAGAGAAAGCGCTTCATCTAATACATCCATAACTAAAAAAGAATCCATTGTGTTTGATATTTTATGGGCGAGCACTGCTTTTGAGTGCCAATCAATAATCGCCGCTAAATAAACCATCCCTTCTTTGGTTTTAATATAGGTTATATCTGTACTCCAAACTTGGTTAGCGTGTGATATATCAAGATCTCTAAGCTTATAAGTATATTTTTTATGTTCTTTTATGGGGATCGTTGTATTGACTTGTTTTACCGCTAATACGGCTTTCAAGCCCATCTGCTGCCGATAACTCGCCACCGTGTTTAAACTGACTTTAAAACCACCTTCAAGCAACTGCTGGTGTACTTTAGCCGCACCATAAATAGGGATGTCTTTAAAAATGTGATTAATCTGAGTTTTGATCTCTTCTTTCTTTTTATTCTCTCTTTTTTTGTAATAGAGATTGCTTCTATTTAATCCTAATAATGCACACTGCTGTGTTAGAGGTAGAGTGTTAAGCTTGGGCTCAATCAACTGTTTTCTATCAGATGAGTCCAAGCTTTTTAGCTTTTTTTCGAGCCACTCCTTTTCAACCGTCATTTTTCCTACGATTTTTGTGAGCATCTCATTTTGTTCTTGAGCTGCTAATAGATCCTCTTTGTAATCTTTAACGGCTTTGGAGGGCTCCATTGCTATTTCTGCATTGTCTAAGAATATTTTTTTCCAGTTTTGTAGGTTCTTAGGTGTGATGTTATTTGCACTGGCAATTTCTTGCAGTGTTTTTTCATTCTTTAAAACTTCTAATACCAACTTGCTTTTAAATTCAGCACTGTAGACCGTTCTTTTTCTGCTCATTTTAATACTCCAATTTTTTACAAATAGTAACTAATTTGGAATAAGATTGCTTTGATTTCTTGTCTGGATTTGCTGGGGGATTATCTATTAACGCTCTAATTGAACCATATTCATTTAAATAAATACGCTCACATTTTGCACTTCGCCAAAACCGTTCAATACAAATATTATCCGTTGCTCGTCCTTTTCCATCCATAGAAATAGTAATGCCTTTGTTTTTTAGTCGTTGGGTATGAATTTCACTGGTGTATTGACTGCCTTGATCCGTATTAAAAATTTCAGGTGTTCCGTAGAGAGAAAGCGCTTCATCTAATACATCCATAACTAAAAAAGAATCCATTGTGTTTGATATTTTATGGGCGAGCACTGCTTTTGAGTGCCAATCAATAATCGCCGCTAAATAAACCATCCCTTCTTTGGTTTTAATATAGGTTATATCTGTACTCCAAACTTGGTTAGCGTGTGATATATCAAGATCTCTAAGCTTATAAGTATATTTTTTATGTTCTTTTATGGGGATCGTTGTATTGACTTGTTTTACCGCTAATACGGCTTTCAAGCCCATCTGCTGCCGATAACTCGCCACCGTGTTTAAACTGACTTTAAAACCACCTTCAAGCAACTGCTGGTGTACTTTAGCCGCACCATAAATAGGGATGTCTTTAAAAATGTGATTAATCTGAGTTTTGATCTCTTCTTTCTTTTTATTCTCTCTTTTTTTGTAATAGAGATTGCTTCTATTTAATCCTAATAATGCACACTGCTGTGTTAGAGGTAGAGTGTTAAGCTTGGGCTCAATCAACTGTTTTCTATCAGATGAGTCCAAGCTTTTTAGCTTTTTTTCGAGCCACTCCTTTTCAACCGTCATTTTTCCTACGATTTTTGTGAGCATCTCATTTTGTTCTTGAGCTGCTAATAGATCCTCTTTGTAATCTTTAACGGCTTTGGAGGGCTCCATTGCTATTTCTGCATTGTCTAAGAATATTTTTTTCCAGTTTTGTAGGTTCTTAGGTGTGATGTTATTTGCACTGGCAATTTCTTGCAGTGTTTTTTCATTCTTTAAAACTTCTAATACCAACTTGCTTTTAAATTCAGCACTGTAGACCGTTCTTTTTCTGCTCATTTTAATACTCCAATTTTTTACAAATAGTAACTAATTTGGAATAAGATTGCTTTGATTTCTTGTCTGGATTTGCTGGGGGATTATATAGTTCACCCCCTGCCTTTTGTCCGCCAGAATATG
This sequence comes from Bathymodiolus japonicus methanotrophic gill symbiont, assembly GCF_019721995.1. Lineage (GTDB taxonomy): Bacteria > Pseudomonadota > Gammaproteobacteria > Methylococcales > Methylomonadaceae > Methyloprofundus. The sequence goes on from NZ_BLYC01000052.1 coordinate 2,829, forward strand.
CTGGTAGATTGTTTCATGATGAAGACTAATTACACCTATGTCTTGTCTTAATTCAACAGGTGTTAGTCTAGCCAATACTTGCAGAGGGTTATGCACTTATTATACGAATTCAGGATTCGCAATTCACCTAAAATATCAACTTACTTTAAGCGCTATCGTTACTTTTCGCACGACTGCGCTTCAAGCCTCGTATAGAACTTTTCTCAAATTCTCCAACAATTTCCACTTAGATTAGTAATCCAAAAAATACTTATCAATGACTTCAATCAAGGTTTCTATAGGAAATTTGTTGAGCTATTTGAGTAATCTATCTTGTATTCAAGTAATGAGGGGACAACTTATTAAACCAGAAATGCTACTAATAGACTGTCGACTTATAGTGTTCTTTATTAGATCATCACCTATATGAACATAACTCATATTTTTGGAGAAAATGTCAGATATTTCAGAAATTCAAAAGGTATTTCACAAGAAATATTGGCTGATATGTCGGGTTTACACCGAACCTATATAGGGGCTGTAGAGCGTGGTGAAAGAAACATAACACTTATTAATGCTGAAAAAATTGCAAATGCATTGAATCAACCTCTTAAAGCATTTTTTCAAAAAAATGTGTAACAAACAACATTCCCTTCATTTTATGCATACTGAGCTAAAGGAATATAGTACTCATGCATAGGTTTCCTAATCCTGGATCGTCTCTAGATAATACTATAAATTGTTTTATTTTTTTATATCAGAAGATTGACCGTGAAGAGATATTTGACTTACATGATATGCAAGAATTATTGGTTTCAAATGGCTTAATAAGCTCATCTGGAGTAATGGGTATTGAAGCTTTACTCAGAGGAGCGAGTAAAGATTTATCCAGGGATAGGTCTTATAACCAATGTAAAATGTATGCTGAACTATATCGCTCGTTAGGGTGGATTCAAAGTAACGAAAAAGCTCTTTGGTATAACTTTACATTACAGGGAGATCATATCGCTAATGCAACAATTAATAGAAAGAAAATTGTTGAACAATGCTTTTTAGGAATGGAATATCCAACTAGTCTAATTGATGTAAAAGGAAGTTATATAATTCGTCCTTTTGCTACAATCCTCAAGACCATGCGTCAACTAAATGGGGTTCTTTCGCGCGATGAAATGATAATTGGCCCGTTATCTATTGATGATGATACTGATCTGGAATTATTTAATTCAATGTGTGACGAACTAAAGGATTTAAGAAAAAGTAAACTTAAATTTGATGCTAAATTTACATCCTGCCTAGAAAATAGAGGAATAAGCAAAGTTACTGCCGGTAACTACACCAGGTTTCCATTAGGAGCATTAAAATGGCTTGATTGGGCTCTACGAACCAAAGATTCTAGTAACTATTCCACAAAACAACATACTTACAAATTAACTGGGCATGGAAAGGAAGTAACAGACTCCCTTGATGATATGTTAGATATCAGAATTAGTGATTTAAAAAATAGAAAGATTGATGCAGACAGTCTAATTTATCACTCTTTTTATAAATTATTAAATTCTTCTGGTTTTGATACCACACCTTTAGATAATAGGCTATCCAAAGCACAAGAACAGGTGGTGTCTGATTTTGGAACATTCAATATTTTATTTTCACCTTTTCAAGCTGTCAGTAAAGATGTTCTATCAAAGGTGTTTAAAATAAAGCAACCGACAAAAAAACGAGTAGGTGTGTATTCACCAGATAAATTATTAGCAACGAAACTTAACAAGACCTTAAAGAATGAATTAAGTACCATTTTAGTAACGAATGAGGAAGATGTTAATTATAAAAATGAATTTTATGATTCGGTTATTTCGTTATTAAAAACAAAAACACGAGGTGAAACCGTATCAATTCTAAAAGATAGCTTTATAACTCATACAAAAGATGAGTTTTACCCTCTTGTTGGAAATATTTTTTCAAGTATAGGGATCATGTGTGACATCCCACCTCATGGAGTCAACTCGAGGCGTTGGGATGCCATATTATTATCTGATGATGACTCTATCCCCATAGAAATAAAATCTCCTACTGAAGAAATGAACTTATCAGTAAAAGCCATAAGACAAGCTCTTGAAAATAAAATAATCCTTCAATCAAGAAAGTCTGAAAAAAACAAGTGGCCCACCTGTACCTTGGCGATTGGTTTCGAGCTTCCAAATAAGCGTGCTGAAGTGTTAGAGCTTATTAATGATATAAAAAAAATATATGATATCAATATAGCTATTTTTGGAATTGAGTATTTGCTAAAAATTTCTGTTAACTGTATTTCAGAAAATAGAAAAATAGAGTTTAGCGAGCTGATAAATAAAAAAGGAATATTAAATGGATAACATTCTTAAACAAGGAAAAATAAAGTCAAAAAGTTTTAAATACAAAAATGAAGCTATTCCAGTAATTGTTCAATACATGGATCAAGAACCATCCAAACTAACTCTTAGTGACGAAAGTACAATAAATAGCTCCTGCTTGAATTGTTATGACTTAAATTGCTTAACACTGGAAAACAATTCAATAGTCATGGATGAGCTATCAAGTAGCCAGACAAATATTTTATGTCCAACTGAAGCTATTTTTTTAAATGAATCAGGAGAAGTTGAAATAAATGTTCAAGATTGTATAGGTTGTGGTTTATGTGTTGTATCATGCCCAGTTGGAGCAATCTATATAGGAAAAGAAGATGTCGCTATAATAAATAGGAAAAACCAAAGCATGGAATTTTCCGATGAGCCTTTTCAAGTAAAGTGTATAGTAAAATCTTCACCAGCGATTCAAGAGAATGAAAAAAAACTTCGAAAAATAATTAAACTAATAAATGAGTTACCAGATAGAACTTCTGTATTAAATAAGCTTGTTTGCAAATCTTTACAACTTACAGGTTTGGATACAAACCTTACAAGGCAAGGGGATGTGAACTTAAGAATGGATGCAGTTTCCATTGATATTAATAATAACCATATTCTTGTGGAGATTGAGCATACTGCTAATTTAGATTCACCAAGAGACATTCTAGATGACGTTGCTGTTTTTTGTTCTCGTTATGATATAGACAAAAGTAAAGCATCAGGATTAATAGTTCTTACTGAATTACCAAATAAACGTACCGAATACTGGGAACTAATTACAGATATTGAAAAAGTTGTAAAGGTAAAAATTGCTACACTTCCATTATCTTCACTGTTAGCTTTGACTTGGTCAGGATCACTCTTATGTCTCACTGACTTCTACCTAGGGAATAATAATACGTCAGCAAGAAATGCTACTTATAAATTATTGCTTAGAAGTATTAATATTCCAAATAAAAACAGTTTAATTGAAGCTGCTAAATAGTAACCTCTATCTCTGTATCGAGAGCTTCAAGCCTTTGATTGGCTATCTTTATATAATCTTCGTTTAGTTCAAAACTAATAAAATTACGCTTTAATTTTTTTGAAGCTACACATTCACTACCACTTCCTGAAAATGGGATTAAAACTAACTCAGATTCATTAGAAAAATGCTTAATGATTCTTTCTGAAATAGAAAGTGGCTTTTGTGTTGGATGATCAACTTTTTCATCCTTAAATCTTCTGCCAGCTAATGTTGGGAACTTCCACACATCACCAGCTATTCTTCCATCTGGATGAGGTGTCCATACTTTCCCATTTTTGGTTATTTTATGCTTAAGTCGCTCAGTACTTTTGTATGGCTCTCGAATTTCATTAAATGTATAGCTTTCCCCTTTTGAAAACCATAACATCGGTTCGTAGTGTGCGGCTAAAGTGTTTTTATACCCAGAAAATCCATTTTCATAATTCCATATTATTTGTCGTCTATAAGTAAGCCCTATCTCATACATATGGCACTGCAACCAACAAAGATGATGATGGATACCGTATACAAATATACTTCCATTATTTTTGATTACTCGATTACATTCATTGAGCCACTCTTTTGACCATGGTAGCCAAATCCCCTTATTCTTTTTCTCGTCCCATTTACCAAAGTTTTTATTAAGATTATAAGGCGGATCAGCAAACTATTAGATCAACAGAGCAATCATCCAGTTTTTTCATCCCTTCGATACAGTCTTCATTAAATATTGAATTAATTTTTTTATTTAACATTCTGTAAGATTAGTATATATTGATTGTGTATGTTTGGAACGTATGCATACGGGTATCCATACGGGAATATCCGTTTGTGCCTTTGATATAAAACCTTAAGACCTCTCATTTCCAAGCTTAATGTTCCAGTTTTCTAGCCAAATCAGCATGAAACATTATATAGTTTGATTTATCTCTGAAATCACTTACTACAACAGCCATATATTTTTTTGGCTTTAAAAACTCTCCTGCATTTAGCTAGAATTATGGTTAATTCATCGAGAAATGTCTCATAATCATCTATATTTCCAATGTCAATATCACTATCACTATATTTTGTATCAAGTCCGTGATCTACCCTTTCTTGTTTTGCTTTATGATCTTTTTTATGCAGAATATTCCAATAAGGAGGGCTTGTAACTACAAAATCAATACTATTTTCATCTAAAGTATCAATAACATCTCTTGAATCACCTTGAATAACTACTTGATCATCAATGTTACTCTCTTCTGTTACCTCAGTTTTAATCCTTTTTTCTGTTAGTTCTACATATTTTTGATTTAATTCTATCCCAACGCCCTTACGACCTTCTGTAGCACAAGCTTTAAGAGTAGAGCCAATTCCTGCAAATGGATCTAATACAGTATTTCCCTTTTTAGTAAAAAACCTAATGAGCCTAGCTACGTCCGTGAATGAAAATGGTGCGGGGTGTTGTTTTTCGATTTTTATATCAGGATGTTTTGCGCCCAGCCCTCTTTGGTTCCAAACCGAAATGGTTTCAGGTATCCATTCAGTAGATGTTAAGTCATTTAGTTTATTTCTAGGGTCATATTTCCCTTTTGTTGTTTCAGGTTTTTCTTCCGCTTTGTTAACTGAAATATCTTTCATTCTTCTGAATTATCTTTTTTGGAACTGGGGGTTATATTATTTTTACTTGTTAAATAATTATTAGTTGACATTAAAAACCAATCTTTTAGTGAAAGGCCTTGTAAAGTCAGTTCGCTATAAAGTTTTTTCTTTAGATCAGGGTCAATTTCAATAACAATCCTACCGCTTTTACCTATGCTCATAAGTGATACATTTAGTTACATTATATATGTAATATATGTTACATTCATTGCATATTAAATGCAATCATAAGATAAAAATTCATCTTAATGCTATTTTCTCCACGCGTAATATCTACTGCTTTACTTAGGCACTTGATCTGCCTTTCGGTTGTTTAACAACACTAGAAAAATTCATCATTTTTTCTTGTAGATTCAAGTATTTCCTCTAAATTTTGATTGCTTTTTCACTTTAATAATTATTACTTTCTTTAAAGAAGCGATAGATAGTTTGCCGACACACATGAAAATGCTTTGCAATTTCACTTTTAGTTGCGCCGCCTTTCAGCATTGCAATGGCCATTTGCTTATCCTTTTCTGATAAAGAATTAGGTCTCCCTCCGTAACGCCCCTTTTTTCGAGCAACGTCTAACCCTGCATTAACACGCTCCCTAATCATCGATCTTTCGTATTCGGCTATAGTGGCAAAAATATGAAATATCATTTTTCCGGATGGTGTCGATGTGGTCAATATTTTCAGTAATAACAGAGAGTTCAACGTCTTTTTCTCGGATTTCTTCAATAATATTTATCAGTTGCGAAAGTGACCGGCCCAGGCGATCTAGCTTCCAGATGACTAACTCGTCTCCCTTTCGTAACGATTTAAGACAGTTTTCAAGTTCAACTCTATCCAGCTTAGATCCCGATGCTTTTTCTTCATAGATAACCTCACAGTCTGCTTTTTTAAGAGTTTTGTGGGGTTTCCTAAAGTATTACTTAAACACTTGTTTTTTTAACGTCAAAGGCTTGGTGAGTAATTGTTTTTATGATAAAGGGTTGTGAGGTAGCATGGCGCGCCTGAATAATTAAAAAAGTTCTTGACAGGGTTTTAGTCTGGTTTTTGTGATTTTTAGTAAACAGCCCAACAGTCGATTAATCCACGCTTTATTGCTTCTATCGCTATAGTCATCACGAAATGTCCCCTTAAACATCTACGACCTCGAAGAACTTTTTTATTCGCCTTACAATCGCTTAAAACAAGGAAAATTCGGGATTTAAAACCCATGAGATAATAAGCCTGTCCTTAAAGCAATACAGGTTACCCTTTGAAAATAGACTTCATCTCGGGGAGTCGCTATTTTTGCGAAAGCTTGTTTTGGGCATCCCAGCCCAAGCAAGCAGAAAAAACTTAACGCGACCACTTATGCCTCCGGCGGCCCCGATTCGTCCTCGTCCTCGTCACCTCGTCCCGACCCAACAAGGGGTCGGAACATAGGCTCCAAATGACTTGACGCCGTGTCGGATGGCCTTTTATTTTGTCTCCACCTTCGCTAACGCTCAGACTCCGACAAAACAACGGCCCTACGGCTATCGCGGACTAAAAATCATCACTTCGCTTAGGCTACGTTTCCCTGATTTTCAGCGTTTGTGTAAACCTGGTTATGAACCTGTTTTTTTCTTCGCCCAGGGGGTAAGTAACTTTTTTATCGTATCTGTAATCTTCTATCTTGGGCGCACCTAATGTTTTTACAATTGAATCCGAGTACTCTAAAAAGGATAACTCACAGTACACATGGAGCGCCAGCTCTTCGCTAAGGCGTTTTATATCGCTTTTAAGGCGCTTTAACAGCTAATCCCTATCATACATACCCATTAAAGGTTTTTGTGGGTCTTTAAGGGGCTTACATGCTCCCAATAAGCGATTGACTAATTTGGGTGTGTGGTATGTGGTTTGTTATAGCTGTTACAGAAAACAAAGATTAAACGGTAAACCATTCCAAAATAAGGGTTGGCTTATTGCAACAAGCAACAGTATTCTGGGGACTCTTTACCCTAGGGAGGAAGTAACTTTTTAAACTTCATAATAAAACGCTATTTAGTGTACAATATAATATAGATTGTACTATATCTATAATCCTTTTATAATCAAAGACTAGGGTCACTATCATGTACAACCTATGGATATTTATACGAAATCATTACATTTACAATTTAGGGTTTTATAGTTACTCCTCTTTGGGGATAACACGCGTATGACTTCATTTCAACTAATTATTAAACGTGAATGAAATCAATTTCTTGCTCAATTAGGATAAATTATCATGGTTGGGAAAACCATAGTTTCCCTTTGTGTTTAATTACTGCAATCCCTTAAACTGTATATATAACCAATCGCTTGTTCATCAGAGAAATTTGAGTAGACCTTTAATTTAGCTGACTCTCAGCCCTAGTGGGAAGTAACTTTTTTTAGCGTATACTCGATATATGAAGATTCCCTTATATAAGAAAATACAAGGGAATCTGACTCTAATGGGTTGAGCTATCAGCTTTACTTAAAGGCGGCATAAAATAAGTCCTCCTGTTGTGCTTCACATTAAGACCCTTTAACACTTTTTTTACAGCCATCTGGTTCGATCTGTTATTTATTATATTCTTAGGTAACTCATTTATTATCTCGGACATCAGTGTTCCCCTATCAATTGAGGCCGTGAAACTAACCTCGCCACAAGAGAGCTCATAAAGCACTGTAAAGACATTCCTGTTATTATTGCGTTTTGAACTGCCCGAATGGTATACGAGCTGATACGAGATATTCTTGCCTGGAAAAATAATGGATTCACAAAACGATCTCGTTTTTGAGCCTGTTGCTGCCTTATCTCCAGAGCCTCGCTATATTTTTTATCCGATGGATGAATCAATTCTGGCTGTTGTGTTTTTGAAATCTCTTCAAATACGCGCATTAAATTATAGCTCATTGCAGTCAGGCGCATTTGATTTTCAAGTGAGCGGGTATTGGAAGACCAAGCTTTAGTTTCCTTGAAATTACTTTTAGTGTTATTGAATGTCTTTTCAATCGTCCATCGCTTGAAATACAGCATGGCAATGGTTCCAGGGTTAATAGTCATTGGCAAGGTTGTCACAAACCGGTGAAGTTTTCCGGTTTCTGGATCACGGTAATCCACCACGTTAAATTTGATGCCCTTGTTTTCGTACACACTGTATGCTTCAACCCCTGTATTGATCTCATGGCGGGAGTCAAAAGGGATAGACTCAACCAGAGTCGCAATTGAATTTTCTTTTAGCATTGAAATCATGTAATTAGCATGTCGTTTCTGCCGATCCCACCAGACAAAGTCGGTGACGGCTTTATCGTAGACATAGAGATGTTTCTGAGAGCTGTTATTTCCCTTGTTTTGCTTTTCAATATGATCTCGTAACACAGGTATTTCTTGATGCCTCTGAGTTCCGTTTGTCACCAGACAAAGAAATCTGAGCAACCCACTTCTGAGATTCAACGCGTAAATCCCCCCGGCCGCATAAACTTTCCCCTTGCTGTTTTTTTCAGTATGGCAGGCATGATCAATAAAATGTCCATCCGCTGCTTCTATGGTGTATTCGTCAAGTTCTGGGAATGCTTTAAGATAATCAATGCCTTGCGATAGCAGTGTTTCAGAGTGAAGATGGTAGCTCTGCTGTTCAAATGCCTCAAGCATACTTGTTCGTCTATGCGACTTCAGTGATTTAAAATACGTTGAGTGGGGAAGCAGCTGGCCATAAATCTGTTCATTGGTTTGGAGGAAATGGCGACCACTATCGACTACACTGATACAGCGTAATAACCCAAGGCGAATAAAGTCGATATCCTTCAACTCTGGGCATGAACGAGCCCACAAAGGATGACGCTCTGCTAACAGGGCACGTTCCATACTTTCATTGCAGTGTTGGTGAATATGTTCAGAGAGTGGTAGGTCTTTAAGCATGGGTGATATCCGTTTATGAGGTGATTAAAACGGAAATTTTTAGAAAAATTTCTTCGGCAATTGCAAGCTTTATTTGAAATTATTTGTTGTTTCTTTACGGTGCCTACAGAGTGTCTATTTGCTGTTATAAGTGATTAAAATCAAAAAGATGGAAATATTCGAGTGGTGCTACCTTCAGGTAGGTTATAGGCTGCTTTGTTTAGGTACTTCTTCTTTCAATGGGAACACTGATGATTACTAAGCTGAATTTTCCCAATAATTATTTATGGTAAAATTGAAACTATGCTACAACTATATGAAAAAATAGTCTTTTCATTCGTTTCAAATGCTATTGCCTAAGGGGAATTAAGTAGGGGTTTGCTATAACATGGCAAAAACCACCTAAAATAAACCTCGATACACCAGCATTGTGTATTTCAGCTACTCAATAATTGGGAAACTTCAGTTACTAAGTACCTCACCCGTTTTGTCAGCAGTAAACTCAAACACCTCCAAAACTATATCTTTCAATGACCTATTGTCAGGATAGCCTAAGATTTCCGCACGTAGAGCCTCTTCTTCGGGCGTAAGCCACCATTGCCCCCCATGTGTATAGGCATGCCAGATAAACGCCCACAAGTCTGTATAATCAAAATTAGAAACGCGTGGATAATCTAACCGACCTTTAGCAATAACGGGTAGAAGCCTTCTATCCCACCTAGCACCTTTGGGTGGATATTCTCCCTCAACAGAAGTCATACACGATACATGCCTACGTATGACTGTAGGTTTTCTAGCGTACGTTAATCTTATTTCATCCACCTCTTTTGCCAAAAATCCTTTTAACTCGGGCAGCCCTTTCTTCTTCAACGCAGGGCCTAGGTCTGCAAGTTCAGGTATCCAACACCTAAGAATAGTAAGCATAGAATCCCGGTCTTTTGTATCTAGGCGAACAGAGTCTTTTATGTATTTATGAAGTTCCGCAGGGAGTAGGTATTTAATAAATGAAGTTTTATGGAGTCCTTGATCTCCACCTAGCACCAGCACACATTCATATTTGGGGATAGCATCTGGATGCTTACCTTCATGCTTTGCCATATCAGCGGCCGCACAGCATTGTATTAGCCATCTATACATGGCGACCTTAACCCATTCCTTATCTTCCACTGGCAAGTTATCTACAAGTTCATGGACTGGGTTATTTGTCTTGGTGCGTGTAATGCCTGTAAGCCAATCTCTAACGGGATTAATAACATTGCTTTCAATGATAGATCCTAACTGTTCATCAACAATCGTCCTGCTAAGCTTGTAGTTCCTGCAAATAACTTTGGTGTACGCTACCAAGTCTTTCAGTTCATTTCCTTCTACGCCTGGAACGCCTTTTAATTGCAGGTGCGTTCAACATTTCATCATAACTGGCATCCACGCCAAAGCGTTTCATCAGCCCTTCAAGTTCTCCACGTTCCCCGGGGTGCAGCAGGGGTGTTTTTTTGTCCATTTCTCTATATCCTTTGCAGTGTTAATTTATTTATTAATCTAAGTTATGTCGCTTTTCAGTCAAGCCAACCTCGGGTTGTGCTGTTGGCTCCTCTGGGTAGTGATATTCCCGTGTTTACTGAAAGGGGACAGATGAATAGGTTGTGTTATATAAACAGTTTATCTGTCCCCCCTTTTAATGAATACGTGGGGTGTAGGCTCTTACCCTGTAATAAACTCATAACTGAATAAAATATTATCATTTTGCTAGTGGCATAAGTCCGGTCTTTAGGGACTATCTTTGTTGTCCCTTCATATTAGTTCTGAAACTTTCGATGCCTTTTTTAGGCAGCCATCTTTATTCCATCTATGCTTTTAGACCATGCCTGCGACTGATTATAGACACTGATTTTTTTTGCTTCACGGCGTTCATTAATATCCCGCATTTGAGTTAATGAGTCCTCAGTTATCTGGTAATTCCCGGCGAGGTTTTTGCCTACGCGCTTATGTTTCAGCCCGAATCTCTTTAAAAAATTGTCCTAATGTACGTGTGTCTAACTTTCGATTAATAGCCTTGAAATTGCCTAGCCCTGCTGCGTGTACCTCTTGATAATTGGCTTGCAAAAAGTCAATAGCGGCTTTCCCTTAAAATCAGGGAAACGGAGCCTAAGCGGAGTGATGATTTTTAGTCCCTGGTAGGCGACAGGGACAATTCGCTGATTCGAAGTGCGCTAGTAGCGCGCGAGGGAGGCAAGAATTGCATTCCGAATAGCCGTCCAGCCATTTGAGGTAGTCTTAACTGAGCAGGGTTTTGTGCGTAGTTGAGACGGACGCAGGGCGACCAGGGCATCTCCCGTTCGCTGCGTAGGCGAATGAATGTTGGTGACAGGAGTCCCAGAATTTCGTGAGGTAGCATGGCGCGCCTGCTTTTTTTGGATATTTTGGGAACGATGATAAACGCAGATTTTTAAAATTGCTTTAATTTATCCACAAGGCACTTTTACAAGGTTAAATATAAAAGGTTAAATAAAGGAAAGGATAGGGGGTTTTGACAAGTAAAAATATCTTTATATTTCAATTAATTATATTAAAAATAATTTTTTAACTGCACGGCATACCTATATGTTTGCTATTAACTGCACGGCATACCTATATGTTTATTATTCATAATTCAGTCTGAAAAAACGAACTGCACGGCATACCTATATGTTTTTTGTCTAACTGCACGGCATACCTATATGTTTGTGCGCTGCAATATGTCTTTTTTCTTGTCATAATTCAGCCTAAAAACGAACTGCACGGCATACCTATATGTTACTGCACGGCATACCTACATGTTACTGCACGGCATACCTATATGTTTATTTTGACTTATCCACAAGGATAGCTTCCCGTTTTTTCTTTGCGGCACTAGCGGCTTTTTGTTCGCTACAAAAATCAAGTGAAGCCGTCACCGTATATTTTACATCTACGATTTTTCGGCCTTCCTTAATTTCCTGCACTTCATGGAACATTAAAACGCCTTTTCTTTTGAGTTCGTTTAGTGCATCAATCATTTTTTTGCGATTGTTGCGTTCGGTTTTGCCTGCGAGAAAACGGCTTGAATTTTTTACGAACGAAAACATAAAATGATGGGTTTCTGTCATGCTTGCGTATTTGTAATGATGCACAAATCTTTTATAAAGCCACCTAGAAAGCTGGGTGTTTAAACTCATAAGACGGTCAATATTAAACTGCCGATATTCTAGTTTGTCGATTGCATGGGATATAAAAATCGGTAATCGGGCGGCGTGTAACGCTCCTGTATCTTCTATATATTCCTCGCGGTCAACCGTCACAAGGTCTTGCAGTATTGCCCCTCTCCATAACTCTTTTTTGCCTTTAGAAAGCGTCAACATGCAAAGACTCATAACTTGTATGGCTTGTTTTATTTCGTTAAGGTTGCGGGTTTTACCGCGTTTCTTGAGTTCCTTTTGAACCATATACAAGGTGAATTTTACCCATGTTTCAGACTTCGTGGGGTCATGTATTCCGTAATTTTTATCAGTAAGAATTTTTTTAAGTGTTTCTTCTATAAGTTCCTCAGTCACACTTGGGAAAAATGCCTTATAGCCGCCGTTCTCCTGCTTTATTAAAGCGGGGTGAATGGTTATAGTACAATCTATACCCTTAAAGGTGTAAGGCTGCTCATAGGGGTCTGCATGGCCTGTTGGTGTGCGTAACTTCTCAACTTGTGCAGGGGTAAAAAAATACTTGGGTATACTCTCCCAAAGTTCAACCGTATTTGAAACGCTTTCAAGATCATTTGTTATAAACTGGCTAAACAAATCCATTTGAACGCTTTTAATAGCCTTACTTGGCGGTTTTTTTATTACCTTTTCTACAGCTTTCTTTTTAGCTGATTTCTTCTTGGTGTCTGCCATTTTCTTTTTCCCCTTGCCAAACTTTTTCCCTTTATCAAAATATCGCGGGTCGCTTCCATCATAATTAAGGTATAAGTACAGCTTCCTTTATTTCAAGCGGCGTAACACATGCCTTTGAAAATTCAATCATGCTATGACCTCCTTTTATTGGTTCATTTTCGGTTCAATGCCCATTTTTGAACCAGTACAAAAAACTCAAAAGAATAAGAGTGTATTTACTTGAATGAGTAAATGCTAATTTATTTTTTTACTCAAATGAGTAATCCATAGTTCACGGGTAATTTCTGACACGGTGCGCCCCTCTTCTATGGCTCTAACTTTAATTCTTTTATATAGATTTTCTTCTATATCTGCATTAAGTCTCTTTTTCTTTCTGCCCTCGCCCTTAATATCTTCTAATATTTTGGCCTTGGCTTCTTCACCCTTACTAGGCCGTTTTGATGATAGTGCCATTTTCTGCGCCCTCCTTTGATGGTGTTGCAATAAAATTAATTAATTCATCTGTAAGGGCGTTCATTTCGTCCATAGCCGCCCTATTTCCAGAATCATAAACCGTTAAACCTTCGGCGGCTGTCTGGGGGTATGCTTGCCGCTGCATGATACAATTATCAAAAACAGGTAGGCCATATTCTGCTAATGCCTCCCCGATCTCTCGACCTAATTTTGTACGCTTTATTGCACGGGTTATTACAAAGGATGTTTTCGGCGTTCCGTCTGTTACTTCCTGCCGCGCTTTGATAAACTCGACCAAATCAGAAGCCGCCCATATATCGTATGGGCTTGGTTGTACAGGTATCAAAACAAAATCAGCCGCTTTTATTCCTGCCGCTATCATATCCTCAAGCTTTGCCGCTCCATCAATAATCACATAATCATAAGAAGCCCCTACACTAAAAAGAGTTTTCATGTTTTTAGCTCTATCCAATGCAATAAGAGGCAAGGGGTTATTTTCTGCGGCTGCGTGCCAATCTCTCGCGCTGCCTTGCGGATCACTATCTACAATAAGAACAGACAAACCACGCTCATGCAAAGCCCTTGCAAAGTTAGTGCTTAGGGTAGTTTTACCACTCCCGCCTTTAGGGTTTAATATTGAAATTATAGGCATTATAAAAACCTCTCTTGTGTTAATGTTCTTTTACTCAATTGAGTAAAAGATACTTTACTCTTATTGTCAAAGAATGCAATCGCTGTCAGCCCCGGACGGGCTGATAGTCTCCAGAAGGCGAAGGGAAATTTGCCAATCCGAAGTGCGCGATAGCGCGCGAGGGAGGCTAAAATTTTATCCCGAATAGCCGTAGAGCCATTTGTGGTAGCCATGACTGAGCTGCTTTGTGCTCAAAAGTCTGTGGCGGACGCAGGGCGGCTGGAGCATCTCCTCTTCGCTGCGTAGATGAACGAATTACGGCGACAGGAGTCCCAGAATTTCGTGAGGTAGCATGGCGCGCCTGAAACCTATCACAATATCATGCATTTTTTCAGATTTTGAAAAGCAAATAGTCTTCCGTGGGGTCTGTCGCATAAAGTTCGCTTCTCCGCGTTATCTGCTATCATGAGTCTCAATTCGAATAAAATAAGGTTCATATGCTTAGTTTTAAATGGCGTCATTTTGAAAAATAAATCATTCTCCTAAATGTTAGATGGTACTTGGCTTATCCACTCAGTTATCGCAATCTTGAGGAAATGGCTGAAGAACGAGGCTATCATGTTGACCACAGCACCCTTAATCGGTGGGTGATAAATTATGCACCTGAATTAGAGAAAGAATTTCATAAAAAGAAGCGTCCTGTTAATGGAAAACTGAAGTTTCCCAATAATTATTTATGGTGAAATTGAAACTATGCTACAACTATATGGAAAAAATAGTCTTTTCATTCGTTTCAAATGCTATTGCCTAAGGGGAATTAAGTAAGGGGTTGCTATAAACATGGCAAAACCACCTAAAATAAACCTCGATACACCAGCATTGTGTATTTCAGCTACTCAATAATTGGGAAACTTCAGTGGAAAAGAGTTTACTCTCCATGAAATATTGGCAAAAGAGCTGGATTGCAACACCTATTTTGCAAAGCCATATCACTCATGGGAACGCGGTCAAAATGAGAATGCTAATGGGTTGTTACGCCAGTACTTTACGAAAGCAATGGAGTTGCTTAATATCACAATAAAACAGGTTCTTGATGCGGTTGATAAATTAAACAGCAGACCGAGAAAATGCCTGAAATTTAAAACACCCTATGAAGTTTTTGAAGAGCTAACAGGAGTAGATGTTAAAAAATTAATGGGCTATGCACTTATGACTTGAATTCAGGACATTTAAAGAAGCCGAAAAAGAACTTACAGAAAAGTTTGACTCACCTAGAGGAGGTGGTAAATACAACAAGTCATTTTTCAATGAAAAGACTGGACGTACTTATAATCTTCATAAAGATCCCTTTCATCGAGGTGGAAAGGGACATATTGATATAAGAAAGAGAGATTTACCGACCAATTACTATAAAGATCGACGGTTCTGTCGCAAAAACCAAAAATAGTCTATTACCTACGATCATAAGATTTAATTTCACCCAAAGTAGGTTTGCATTCTCAACTAAAAATTGTACCATTTTTTAAGTAATTATTTTCCTTAACACCAGATCATGCCTGGCTTATCAATTCAATTATCCCAATGATGTAATAGTATATTCTCCTGCATGATGCTTTTTTCATGAGAGGAATGAAAACAGGTTTATAGCCTGGTTTACACAAATACTTATCTTTTGCGACAGAACCCATTAGAGTCAGATTCCCTTGTATTTTCTCATATTTCCGATTAATCGTGA
>NZ_BLYC01000053.1 GCF_019721995.1 Bathymodiolus japonicus methanotrophic gill symbiont
AGTTTGTATAAGTAACTAAAAAGGTAACATCCCCTCCATGCTACCTCACGAAATTACAGGACTCCTGTCGCCATAATTCATTCGCCTATGCAGCGAATGGGAGATGCCCTGGACGGCTTTCGGAATGCAGTTCTTTGCCTCCCTCGTGCGCTGCCGACTACCAGGGACTAAAAATCATCACTTCGTTAAGCTCCGTTTCCCTGATTTTTAGCTAGGGTAACGGTGATACCCCCAGCTCCTCTAGAAATGTATTGTGGGTTTTGGTCGCCTGTCAAAGCGTCCTGTTCTAAGGATATTAATTTACTGTTGACAGTCTTTTCAGGTCTATGATCGGCTCTGGCTTTGCCGTACTAACATAACGTGAAATATTCAGGTTGAAATCATTTTTTTCAATTTCACGCATGTTTACACACCGTGAATATCTCACTTCTTCAGTTCTGAATTGATAACATTCGACTATTTTTTTAATATCATTTGGCTCGCCATCTTTACCATCACGTAATCGATTCTGACGTTTTGCCTTTTTCAAAATATTCACTGGCATTAATAAACAACACATCATCGTGCTTTTTGCATTTTTTTAGCACCAAAATACATACAGGAATCCCAGTTGAGAAAAACAGGTTGGCAGGCAAACCAATAACAGTATCGATATGGCCGTCTTTGAGTAGCTTAGTACGAATGCGGCTTTCTGCTCCACCACGAAATAGTACACCGTGAGGCAAAATAATGGCCATTGTGCCTTCGTCACTTAAAAAGCCAAAACCGTGTAATAAAAAAGCAAAATCAGCAGCTGATTTAGGAGCTAACCCATGGCTCTTAAAGCGAAAATCTTCGCTTAACGACTCATTAGGTTCCCAACGGTAACTAAAAGGAGGATTTGCTACGACAGCATCTACCTTTAGCTTTTTAGCAGGGTTCATTTCATTAAGAAGGCTCCAATCATTGTTCAGTGAATCACCATGATAGATTTCAAATTCAGAATCCTTAACCCCATGCAGCAACATGTTCATACGGGCTAGGTTATACGTCGTAATGTTAGACTCTTGCCCGTATATTTTACCAATACCGTTAGCGCCTAACTTATGGCGTACGTTTAACAATAACGAACCTGAACCACAGGCAAAATCGAGCACCTTATTTAATTTTTTCTTTTTCCCTGTGGCTGGGTCTTGGCTATCAAGGCTGACGATTTCAGACAAGATATTGGATAATTGTTGCGGCGTATAAAACTCACCCGCTTTTTTTCCAGAACCTGCCGCAAACTCACCAATCAGGTATTCATAGGCATCACCTAATACATCACTATCGGTTGAAAAATCAGCAATGCCTTCTGCAATTTTTGAAATGATATTGCAGAGTTTAGCATTCCGGTCTTCGTGATTTTTACCCAGCTTTTCAGAATTCAAATTAATCTCTGAAAACAAGCCCTGGAAATTATCTCCAAAGGATTCGTTTTCAATGTATTTAAAACCATTCTGTAGGGTAACAAGCAAGTCAGCATCTTGTGTTCTAGCTAACTCTGCGATGCTGCTCCACAGGTATTCTGACTTAATAACATAATGCACTTTACGGCGCATTTGCTTTTCAAACTCGTCAATATCCTCTGTGTTTTTCTCATACCACAGAGCCAGGGGAGCACGCTTATCCATTTCTTCAAGCTTAGGATAATCAGCGCCTAATTCTCTGTTGGCTGCAAACTCGTAGTTATCTGACAAATACCGTAAAAACAAAAACGACAACATATAATCCCGAAAGTCATCCGCATTCATTGCGCCACGTAATTGGTCGGCAATACCCCAAAGGGTTCTACCCAGCTCTTTGTGTTGTTCTCTGTCATGGTTAGGTTGACTCTTCTATGTTTTTATCTGTTTGCTTAGGGAATAGTTCAGGATTAAACCTGTAATTAGTCATAAAATCCTCAAGAATTTTTTTGAAATACTGTTTGTTTTCATCCAGCATTTCCACGGGGTCAAACAGCGAATAATTGCCATGGCTTAATACATTAATCATACGTGCATGGACAATATCTTCAGGGTCATCGTTATCCTTTTTGATGCATGCTGAAAAGTTTTTAAAGCCATGAAAGGTGGCTGTTTTCTCAAGTAAATTACGCAGTATGTTGAAGTGATAGGTATATAGGTTGTCAGATTCAGCCGCTTCATGTAATTGTTTTAGCAAAGCAACATGGTGAAAAAACGGAGTGCTATTGGTGTAACGCAAGTTATAACCCTTTGAGTTGCTGTCGTTACTCAGATAATAAGGTTGGCATTTTTTCTTATCGTTTAGCTCATTCCATAACACGTTAAAAAATAAGGTGTGGTGTGATGATATAACCGTTTTTATCTTGCTTGGCTTTATAAGTAACTGTGCTAAATGGCTAGCCACAGCAATGGCATTGTTATCATCCAATGATGATATAGGGTCGTCGATGTAGATGTATTTAACCCAATCGTAAGCCTCTTGCTCGTCAATAGCGAGTTGCGCTACAGCAAGAAAGAAACACCAAATAAAGATATTTTCCTCTCCTCGGGAGATTTTAATATCCTCTATTGTTTCGCTGCTTTCATCGTTAGTAACCTCACGATTAAAGCTAACCGTCCAATTATTTGTATCAATTTTAAAATCAAAGTCTGCATAGCGCTGTAATAGTTTACGAATACGGTTATCCATTTCAAACTCTTGCAGGCCAGCGAAAAAGCGCGAATCTGCATTAAGCTTCAATACCCTTTGACTGTCGCTTTCTTGATAGCTAAGTCATTTGTCCCAACTAAATAAATCTTCGGTAAAGGCATTGAAATACAGGGTGTCTGCTTCACCATTGTTTTTTCCTTCTTCTTTGAAGCTCATGGATAAATCGTGTTTTTCCTGTGCCGTTATAAGCAAACAGCAACAGATATTTTTTATTGTCTCCCCCAGGGGATAGCTGGTGACGTAAATGCGTCACCAGCCGCTGTCAGCCCCGGACGGGCTGATAGTCTCCAGAAGGCGCAGGGAAATTTGCCAATCCGAAGTGCGCGATAGCGCGCGAGGGAGGCTAAAATTTTATCCCGAATAGCCGTAGAGCCATTTGTGGTAGCCATGACTGAGCTGCTTTGTGCTCAGTCTGTGGCGGACGCAGGGCGGCTGGAGCATCTCCTATTCGCTGCGTAGGTGAACGAATTACGGCGACAGGAGTCCCGGAATTTCGTGAGGTAGCATGGCGCGCCTGTCTTCTAAGGTATTACTCATTGTTCCACCTCATCAGTTGTAGGAAAAAGCTGCTGCATCAGGCCTTTCTTATGATCTTTGAGTGATTCTATTTTTTTGGGCTTGGGCGGTGATGAGATCGTCTATGGGAAGATAGACAGTCGGCGATTTTTTGTTGTTCTTCTAGCTCCGCACTAAAAACTGAAATATTTTCAATGAGTACTTTTATTACAAGAAGGTACCACGCCGCCTGAATATTCGATCAAATTTCCTGTGAAAGCACGTAGAAAATATAAAGATCGTTAGCTTTGCCCTAGAATAGCTTTTACACCAGCACGTTATTGTCAATTAAACATTCTGAAGTAGTGAGTACTCGACGATTTAACCTGATCGCTTCGCCAATTTTTGCAAAAATAGTTGTGCCCATTGTATGTTTTTGCCTGTATCAAAGCTAGATCTTCTTCATTTATATAGTGTGCTGCTTGTCAATAAAATGACTACCATTAAGATAGCGTTAGATATATCACTAACTTTGTAAAATGGGTATTCACCTTGTGCTTTTCCTTGTAATTCTTCAGGAAACCCATAACCAGTAAAACCTCACCGATTTTACAAAGATTCTCTCGCCAGCCCCACGAAACTCAGGAAACCGAAGTTGGGGAACAGTTTCACATTCAGCAAGGAATAGCTTCTGCATCAGGCCTTTTTTACTCTTCTTACTCATACGCCGATAACCCAGAAATTTCACGTCCTTGCGCCTGTTTATGTAAATGTGGGGCTAAGTCTTCCATTAACGCCGATTCTTTTTTTATGCGGGCTTTCCATCCCAGTTCTAGCGGTGACAATAAATCACTTAAATCCTCACCATCAAAAATCATGCGATTCATAATCGTATCAACAAATCCCTGTAGGTGTTGTGGCTGTAGGTCATATTTTATAGCTAGAATGCTTATTTCATTGGCAGCTTTATCTGACTTAAAATCTTGGTAGCCCGCGTGGATTTGATCTTTATCTAGTTTTTCGCCAACCTTGAGGCTGTTGATATAATCAATAATATCTTCACTTTCTTCCATTAGGCTTGCCTGGCTACTAATCATGTTGATTAGTTCTTTGCGTGTCATTTTTTCTTTGTTGCTGTCTTGGGTGGATTTGGCGATTAATCCCATAATGAAATCGTAATCGATCACAGCAGAAGCAAAGATCACCAATTCAAAATCTAATTGTTGCACTTCGATCTCAATACCTTCACCGTCTTTATCTTGCTTGCGCTTAAGGTCTTTGGCTATTTCTAAGTAAGCACTTTTAAAGCCGCGCAAGTCTTCGATAGATAAAGCAGTCTCTATGTGTTGCTGTTCCTCATCACTAAGCTCAGTGTATTGCTCAATTTGGGTATTGAGCTTTTGCACTGTTTTAAAGTGGTTAATAAACTCAGCTTTGGCAATATCACCTTTTAGATTAGCCACTTCTGATGGGCTACAATCCAGCCCTTTTCCTTGCATAAAAGCATCTAGTGTTTCGATGGATTTTTGGTAATTTTTAACTGCTACAGGGGAAGAATCTACTAACCAGATTTCTTTAGCACGGTTTTTAGCCGCCCCTGAGAAAAGCTCGATAGCGGCGTTAACTTCAGTTTCTTGCCCACGAAAATCGAGAATATTACCCCAAGGCTTACTGTCATTAAGGACGCGATTTGTCCGCGAGAAGGCTTGAATTAAGCCGTGGTATTTTAAGTTTTTATCCACGTAAAGTGTATTAAGGAATTTAGAGTCAAACCCTGTCAGTAACATATCCACTACAATGACAATATCAATTTTATTTTTGTGGGGGAAACCGGCATTGCTGTATTTTTGGTCTTTTATGCGTTGCTGTACATCTTGGTAGTAAAGATCAAATTCGTTAATTTTATGGTTAGTGCCATATTGCTGATTATAGTTGGCAATAATTTCTTTAAGAGCTTCTTTTTTCTTTTCTGGCTCTACTTGGTTGTCCGCTTTTTCTTGCGGCAAGTCTTCTTGTAGTTGTTTAATATCTTTTGCTGTTTTTATCTACATTGCTATTATCTGAGTTGGTTTTATCTTTCGCTCCCCTTTGAGCAGGCGGTGAGAATACGCATGCAATATTCAGAGGCGTAAAGTTCTGATCTTCGACTTGCTGCTGTTCTTGTTGAATTTTGAATTCTTCAACATAGTCTATCGCATGGTTAATAGAAGCGGTTGCCAGTACTGCATTAAAGCGGCGGTGATTGGTTACTGCGTCGTGCTTTGCCAATATCTCTTTTACCACGGCATCAGTCGGTAGGCTCTCACTTTTTTGTTTTTTACTATTATGTCCTTCGCCAAAATAATCAATATGAAAGCTGAGTACATTTCTATCGTCAATGGCATTGGTAATGGTGTAGGCGTGCAACTCTTTTTCAAATATATCTTTGGTCGTTTTAAATGATCCGTCTGTACCATCCACTTGTGTGTAGCTTGAGTTAAGATCAAAAATGGGTGTGCCAGTAAAGCCAAAAAGCTGTGATTTTGGGAAGAATTTTTTAATGGATTTATGGTTTTCACCGAATTGCGAACGGTGGCATTCGTCAAAGATAAACACAACCCGCTTGTTCCGCAGGGGAGATAAACGCTCTTTGTAGGTTTGTTTTCCCTCTTTAAGCCTGCTTTTATTCCGTTTGCTATTTTCGTCCAGTGCTAACCCCAGTTTTTGAATGGTCGTTACAATGATCTTATCGGCGTAGTCTTCAGATAACATGCGCCGAACAAGCGTTTCAGTATTGGTGTTTTCTTCTACACAACTTTCTTGAAACTTATTAAATTCTTCACGGGTTTGACGATCTAAATCCTTTCGATCAACTACAAATAAGCATTTTTCAATATTTGAATTGTCTTTGAGTAGCGTAGAGGCTTTAAAGGATGTTAGTGTTTTTCCTGATCCAGTGGTGTGCCAAATATAGCCATTTCCAAGGTTTTGTTGGATGCAGTCAACGATGGCTTTAACCGCATATATTTGATATGGCCGCATCATCATCATTTTTCGTTCTGACTCCACAAGTACCATATAGCGGCTGATATTCTGCCCTAAAGTACATTTAGCTAAAAACGCTTTGGCAAAGCAGTGTAGGTGATTAATTTTTCTATTATCTTTATCTGCCCACTGATAAATAGGTAAAAAACGTTCATCTGCATCAAAGCTAAAGTGTTCATTGTGGTTATTAGCAAAGTAGTAAGTTCTGTATTCATTACTAACAATAAATAGCTGCATAAAGCACATAATGGTATTGCCATAACCATTGCCAGAATCTTTTTTGTAGTTAACGATTTGCTCCATAGCTCGGCGAGTAACGATCTGGTGATTTTTTAACTCAATTTGCACGACAGGTATGCCGTTGATGAGCAATATTACATCGTAACAATGGTAGCTATCACTGGTGTTCATTCGTAACTGGTTAATGACCTCAAACTCGTTTTTACACCAATCTTTTATATTGACAAGGGTGTAATGTAGGGGCGTTCCATCTTCCCGTCGAAAATATCCTGTTTCTCGCAATGTTTTTGATGCTTTAAATACGTCCTCGGTGACAATATCATCTCGTAAGCGAGCGAACTCAGACTCAGTGAGGCTTACACTATTTAGCACTTCGAACTTTTTACGGAAATTTTTCTCAAGTGCGACCTTGTCACAAATATCATCCCGATATGTATACTTGAGATCTACTAGCTTCCCAATTAACCTCTCTTCAATATTTTTTTCTTTTGTCATCTATATTCACTCAATTAACACAATGGATAGTAGCTAAAACTGTTGTTTCTCTATTTTTAAAATAGCGTAAAAAAGTTTTTCTACGCTATTTTTTTTCATCATCAGGCGCTTTTTTGTTCTGTCACAAATATTATTGAAAACGTAGAAATCCTGTTCTTCAGGCAGAGCAGCCTTATTCAAATGCTTATACAAGTAAGGCTAGCCCCCTTATCATGCTCGTAGGGCGCATTCTGCAAATGCTGCGATATACCGTTCATGTGGGGAATATATTGGCTCCCTACGGGACGTATTGATAAAGCATGGATAACAAAAAGACGTTATCCACCCCTTACCAACACTAGCCAACACATTCCCCACAATCACTATCAATCACAGCAATATGATTTCTCTTAAACCGCGCTCCGCGCATCAATAATAATCAATTGTATTTTTTTAAGAATAAAAAGCTAGATAGTTCAGCCATTGAGCCCCTAAGGCAGGCTCACCATTCCCTTTTCACAGCCCCCCCCATGACCTGTTTAAAAAAACAGATAATATAGGCTTGAGTTTCTGTGTATCTTGGGATCGAGTTACTTGAGTTTTTAAGCCCCTTTCACTTCCGCCACGCCCTGCGCGTTACCAGATATAAAATATCTGCCCTTGCTCCAAACGCGCCATTTTTTGCATTATAAAATTCAAATCCCGCAGACAAGACGGATTAAGTCTGCGACTTCTACTTTATACAAAAAATGCCTTATGGGTTGCCTTAGCAAAGTCCTTGATTGACAACGCTGTCCTGACCTATTCCAAAACATCATGATTCCAAAATAGGGGCTGAGCTTGAAAGGAGAGAAGAAAAACCGAAAATGCTTAACAAATGAGAGGCTAATTAAGATATAATTAACGTCCGTTTGATTGCAAGAGTTGGTCTCTTACTTTCAAGCTGTGGTGAGTGTTAGTCGCACTCATACACAACCTTTATTAAAGGCAAGAAACCCAAGTACTTAAAAATGCTTGGGTTTTTTTTGCCTTTAAGCCCTAAACTTTAAAAGTTCTGGGCTTGTTTCTAAATCTGAAATAGGAAATATCAGATTCTATTGCCAATAACCTTAACCCATACAACCAAGACATAGCAAGTTTAGCTGTAATTTATAGCTATTTTTTTAAAAAATATCTTTTGTCGGCTCTGTCGCAAAAAGACAAATCTGGTTTTGTGTAGAAACCAACTGTGACCTAATTATTGAGTAGCTGAAATACACAATGCTGGTGTATCGAGGTTTATTTTAGGTGGTTTTGCCATGTTTATAGCAACCCCCTACTTAATTCCCCTTAGGCAATAGCATTGGGAAACTTCAGTGGATAAAACATCATGCAGGAGAAAAACAGTCTAATCCCATCATTAAAATTACGATAATCTAGTGTAAAAGCCAAGTATCATGTGGTATTCAGGAAAGTAATAGCTTGGAAAATAGAGCCATTTTTAGTTGAGCATGTCAATCTTCTTTGCTGAAATTAAACCTTATGATCGTAAGCGTCTATTCTTCCCACCTAGACAGGCTACACAATTTACTTTAAAGGCTTAATTTTTTCGATTAAGTTCCAAGGTAGAAATTGATCCAGTGCATCTGGTTCATAATGCCTACCAAGCCTGGGTAGCTCAGTGAGTAAATACTTTAGGTAATCAAACGGCTCCAGATTGTTGGCCACCGACGTCTGCACAAGGCTGTATAGCATTGCACTGGCATTAGGGTGTGATTAAAACTGCGGGGGATTTGTTAGAATATCACTATTTCAATTGACACAGATTGTGAGCCAGAGTAACAACAAGTCTTTTATAGCCCGCCTAAACCAACATCCCAAATTACGTGAACGGGTGGAATCGCGGGGAGTCGCTATTTTTGCGAAAGCTTGTTTTGGGCATCCCAGCCCAAGCAAGCGGCAAAAACTTAACGCGACCACTAATGCCTTCGGTGCCCCAGACGTCCTGCGTACGTGCCACTTCGCCACTACCATCGTAAACTCGGTGCTGGCTTCGTAACACTCCCTCAAATGACTGGACGGCGTTTCGGAATGCCTTTTTTTTGTCTACACCTACGCTAGCGCTACGATTTCGACAAAACAACGGCCCTACGCCTTCTCAGGCGCGCCATGCTACCTCACGAAATTCTGGGACTCCTGTCGCCATAATTCGTTCACCTACGCAACGGATGGGAGATGCCCTGAACGCCCTGCGTCCGTAACGACTACGCACAAAAGCCGCGTCGTCATTACAACCTCACTGGCTGGACGGCTATTCGGAATGCAATTCTTGCTCCTCTCGCGTGCTGCTAGCACACGTCGAATCAGCGAATTGCCCTGTCTCCTATCAGGGACTAAAAATAACCACTTCGCTAAGCTCCGTTTCCATGATTTTCAGCGGGGGACTACCAGCCCTCGCTTTCGCTCTCCATGGCTGGCAGCGATTGTCCTTGATGGAGCGGGATATCATCGTTCAGATCAAGTCGTCAATAAAGCAAAAGAGTTAAATATTAAGCTCCATTATTTACCGCCTTATAGCCCCAATTTAAACCCAATAGAGCGGCTTTGGAAAGTGATGAATGAACAGGTTAGAAATAATAAATATTTTGCGACTGCCAAGGAATTCAGGAATCAAATAAATCATTTTTTTGATGATATTTTGCCTGAAATAGCTGAATCTTTAAATGGAAGAATTAACGACAACTTTCAAGTGCTCAATTCTGCATCTTGAAGCCATTTGGGTATAAACCATTCCTCCGGAATTTTACAGTTATCACTATTGGGGGCTGGGTTCGATTTATTAATTTTTAGATGTAAAGGCATTGATACACAATTCCCAAAAACTAACGCTTCACCAGGTGTGGACTGTTTAATTTTATTAGTAAAGGCTTCAGAAAAATAGGGGAGAATTGCTTGTATGTATTGCATATCTCTCTCATTTTGAATTCTATGAATTATAAAGTTCGCACATTGTGAAAGTACCGTTTCTGATAACTCAGAGGGTCTTTGAGATGAAACCAATAAGTAGAAGGAGTATTTTCTTCCTTCTCTGGCAATTTTTTCAAAAATATTTTCTTTTAATAGATACTCATGATGCTTTTTAATATATCTATGAGCTTCATCTAAAATTAGATGGATAGGTTTTTTTCTGCGATTTTCACCAATGAGTTTTTTTCTTTCATCAAAAAGAAGCCTTGAAACTACACTCGTCAATGTTTCCAGAATATCAGGGCTTAATTCACTGGTATCAATAATGATTAATTGGGAACGGTCAGTTTCATTGGCCCAAAGATTTGATAGAAAACAATTAATACTTATAATCTCATGAGATTCCCTCATAAATTCACAATCAGGGTTATCTAAAAAGAAATCTAACCGTGTGAGCATGGTTGCTGTGTAGCCTCTAATTTGCTTATTTCCACGGACATCTTCTTCTAAAAGAATTAGTTCAGCAGCAATTTTTAAAAATTTATGATCAAAGAACTCACCATTTTTGATTTTTGAATTTATAACTTCTTTAACTTTGGTGCTATCAACTTTCTTTGCAACTTCTTGCGTTGCGGCGCCTAATTTATTCTTATTGTCTCCATACGAAATAGTACAGGCAGCTTGCAATTTTTTTATGTCATCTATTAAATTAGCCGAAACATTTTCAAGGTCAGAGTTACTCTTAATAATGCTTGTTATACTACCGAGAATACTTGCTGCTGTTGTTATTCTGGCTGTGTCAGTATCGGCCATCTTCAATGTGCTATATATCAAATTGCACACTCTATATCTCAAATAATTAGCAAACTTTTCCTGGTCTTCGCCACTTGAACTTCCAATCCTATAAAATCGATAGCTTTCTTGTAAAACTTTATCCCAGAATGGTCGCTGTGTTGCTTCTGTTGCTAATAAAAAAGCACTCCACTCATCTATTGTCAGTAAAAAATGAGGTAAGTAAAAAGGTTGATAACCATCACTATCATTTTTAATATTTGGTTTGTAATATTTGATAGAAATATTTGCATTTAAACCGTTTGTGAACGCTTTTTTATATTCGCCATTTACATCAAAAACAAGAACCCTTGAACCAATCGCAGAATAACTTTTTTTGCGATGAATTTCTTGAATAATATGGGCAATGGTATTTGATTTCCCACTTCCTGAATTACCTAAAACAGCTGAGTGAATATTAAAAAAACTGTCAATATTAACATCAATGAGGTAATTGATTAGGTTTTTGCTTATTCCTAAGGAAAAAGATTCATGCGTTATACCATTTGTATAGCTGTCATTTTGAGGTTCATTATTTGTCCGCAAAATTATTTCCATATCTTCATAGGTAACAATACTCACATCACTATAAAGAGAAGGAAACACACCAACACCTAAATTGAATTCTTTCAATCTGTTGATCGTTCCAATGGGTTTAATTAAAAGCTCTCTATTACTTTCAATGTCAAAAGAAAATTTTTCTTGGTGGAGGTCAGAGTCAAAGATGGAAATCACTTCACAAATAATGACTTCACCAATAGCATTGGTTATTTTCAGGTAACTACCAATATTTCCAAAATAATAAATATTGCCATATAAATTAACCGATCCACCTCTAATTTCAGATGATATTTTAACTCTAAGTTGACTGTAATTAATTGCGGTAAGTTTTCCTATTCTCATTCCACTAGGCACCAGTAACAGCTGATTTAGTTAATTCTTTAACAAATTCTTCCAACAATGATTTTTCTTTGTTTTCATCTAAGTCTGGTAGTAGCTTGTTCACGATTGATTCAAAATAGTGAATATTCTCCCCTGTTTCTGATTCACCAAAAATCCTGTAAATTCTATTGTCATTGATTTTTGAGAGAGGACAGTCCTCATATTTCCCAAAGATTACGACAGAAATAGATGAATTAGATGCTAGAGATTGATAAATTATATTGTTTAGATGTTCGTCACTAAAGCTATAGCCCAATTATAAATAATACAGAATTAGGTTGTGCTAATTTAGTTTGAAATTCCCTAATCAAATCAGAATATGGAGAACCTAAACTTTGATTTTGCTTCAATGGTGTTGGGTAAATTAAAACATGCTCCTTATTCTGTTTTCTTGTACCTCCTTCGATAGGTACCTCTTGAATATTGAATAATGAGTTCCCTTCTTTTTCAATCCAACTAATAGAACCGTGTAGTTTGTACAAATACACCATGTTTTCTAATGGCTCAAACTTTTCTAAATTAGCATCGATCTTTTTTGAAAATGTATAATTAAATCTTGCAGGGTTGAATACTCGCTCAAGTCCACCACCAAAGCCATTGTTGTAATTTATATTGAGGTTATCCAGGGCCTTTTCATTAAATAAATCATTATTGGTTGTAAAAATATTGATACGAGAAAGGTCTTTGTTTCTTAGTGCCACCTTTTGATATAGTTTTTTGTATAAACTTAAGGTTTCAGCAGCTTTTTTCACCTAATAAATCAATGTTTATCTTGGAAAACATCTGATCTTGTATATGATTGATTAGCTCATTCACGCTATCTTTTTCAGTTTCTTCAGTTTTTTCAGTTTTATCAGGTTCAATTGTTCCTTCCAGAAAGTGTTTTTTTGCATACAAAACACCTAGTACTTTTTCTAAGTTATCTCCTGAAAGTTTTTTATACAGATATTTCGTTTTAACTTGTAAATTGGTGTTTTCATCGATACTCTGACTAATCTCAGCGTGCATACCCTTCATATCAAGGATAGCCCCTGAACTTACTCCGGCTCCAAGTAAAAAACTTACATTTTTCACATTGGAAAATTCAGCCATTTTTTGTTTAATAGCGTCTAAAGGATTTTTGTTTTTTAAGGCTTCACTCCCTTGATAAAAATGTATTTGTCCTGTCTGGTTATTACTATTAACGTCATTCATTACGCAGCCTTATAAATTTCTTGCTCTAGTTCTGTAAGTGCTTTGAGATATTTCTGGTTCTGTCGCAATAATTATTAAAAACGTAGACCTCCTGGCCTTCAGGCATAACTAGGTTCTATCGCAAAACACAAAATTCCCCTATTACCTCCGATCATAAGATTAAATTTCAGCCACATAAGTTTAGCATTTTCAACTAAAATAGAGCTACAGCCTCCCTGCGTCCGCCAAAAATGGCTCTACGGCTATTCGGGATAAAATTTTAGTCTCCCTCGCGCGCTATCGCGCACTTCGGATTGGCAAATTCCCCTCTTCATTGTGACACACAATACATCACTTAAATAACTTTGAGAACACCCTTCTAATAACTGGTCTATCTGATGATGTTTCGCTTTGTGTCGTATCAATTTTATGTTCAAGTAATGCCATTAATCGAATTTCACGAGCTAGGGAATCGTCTCTAACTTGTTTTATATCGTCCCTAAGCCCATCGACCTGTTTCTCAAGCCATTCTATATGAGACCTCTCAACCTGCACCACTGGCACGGATGTTTTTGTAACCTTTGACGTTGTATTTTGTTTCAGTTCACCGTACACACGGATTAATTCCGCAGTATCAAGAAAACCATCACTATTCCTCGATACCCTACCAGATGAGACATGTCGGTATAAAGTCTGCTTCGATTTTCCGATTAATCGTGAGGCCTCTGTCATTGTTACTAATGCCACTTTATCACCCGTAATTGTTATTCTATGAGAGTGTAACTATTAATCACATCACAAAATCATCACATATTTAGAGTGAACACGCCAGTTTTTGTCTACCCTTTACCCATCATGAAAATTTTATAACCCCTATTTTACGTGCCCTAATGAATATTTGATTTTCGTTCAACCTTGTATTTTCAACCTCTCACAAAGTCGACACGGGGGTTTATGTTTTTGTTTGGTGAATGGGTGGGGTGGTATCAGGTAAAATAGCAACTTGTAATCCATTTATTAAATCATTGTCACTACATTGTCACACATTGTCATCCTATGTAGAGCAGTAAGGACAGGGGATACAGAGGATTTTGAGCACGTTTGTATATATGCTTTTTTACATTGTCATCGACATTGCAACCCAG
This sequence comes from Bathymodiolus japonicus methanotrophic gill symbiont, assembly GCF_019721995.1. GTDB lineage: Bacteria > Pseudomonadota > Gammaproteobacteria > Methylococcales > Methylomonadaceae > Methyloprofundus. The sequence continues at coordinate 13,965 of NZ_BLYC01000053.1, forward strand.
TAGTCACGTGGTCTAAGGTGGTATTAGTGACAATGATGGTCATTAGTTTTAGAGGAAGTAGAGAATATAATAAAACTAATGATATATGCTCTATGAAAAAAGTGCATCTTTGTCATTTTTTTCTAGAAAGCAGATACACACCCTGTATTTAAAGGGCTGGAGCACGTGACAATGACGGGTGACAATGATTTTTAAAGGGCTTGTAAAGAGTCCTTAACAGCAGGTGTGTAGCGAGCGTGACAATGATGGTGACAATGTAGTGACAATGATGTGCGAGGTTATAGGCAAAAAGAGGCGATACGCATAAAAGCAATATCACCCCAACTCTCAATAAATAAAAGTAAATCTAAGATGGGATTAGACTAAGAGTCTGGAAACCGATTTGGGTAAACATCTCTTAACAATGGCATCATATAATCCCTACTTCTTGGTGTAGATTTCTCAACGGACAAATCTTTAAGGACAATCCCAAGTTTTATTTGATTTTGCCGTGTGGTTTTTTGTGACAGATCTCTTAATACCTCTGTCGATGTCATTTTTTTAGTGTGTGAGGTATCAAAGTTATAAACATCAAGTAACAACTCCTTGAGATTAGTGTCCTCATGCTTGGATAAGACTTCTTTCTGTAGTACTTCCTCCTCTTCTGTAAGCCACCACTGTTCACCCTGCATATATTGACCCCACACATAACCCCACAAGTCCGTATAGTCGAAGTTTTCTTTAACAATGATGTCTAGTGATCCTGTCGTCGTTATAGGCAAGAAACGCCTGTTACCCGTTGCGTCTCTTAAATACTCCTTTTCGTTTACAGTGCCTATACATGAAATATGTCGCGTTATTTTTAGTGGCTTACGTGCATACGGCAGTCTTATCTCATCCTCTGTCATCGACAAGAACGCTTTTAGTGCTGATATGTCACTTCTCTTAAATGTTGAATCAAGTTCTCCAAGCTCAGGAATCCAGCACTTTAATACATGAAGCATTGAGTCCTTGTCTTTAACATCTAATAAAATCCCTTCCTTTGTGTATTTATGCAGTAACTTAGGCAGTATATAGCGTATAAATGAAGTCTTTTTGTGTCCTTGTTCTCCAAAAAATACCAGGACAGACTCATATTTGTCTATAGCGTCGTCGTTAGGTGTATTCCTTGCCATATCAGCCGCGGCACAACACTGTATTAGCCAGCGATACATCGCGATTTTAACCCACGTCTTATTGTCCACGGGCAGCAACTCCACAAGTTCATCAACTGGATTATTAGACTTGGTGCGCGTGATGACTTTCAGGCAATCAGTGACTGGGTTAATGATATTGCTCTCGATGATTGCATCCAGTTGCATGTCAACAACACGATCACTAATCCCATGAATTGCACACTTACCTTTTAGAAACGCGATTAAAGAATTATGTTCGTTTCCCTTCATTGATTGGATGCCCTTAATGTTAGTTTCAAGTAGTAATTCATCATAACTGACACTGACACCGTAATACTCTATAAGCGCCTCAAGATTTTCAGGCGTTGGGATGGGTTTGCCTTTCATTGTTGTGTGATTCCATTTTATTTGTTTAGTGTGTTCTCTTGATAGCTTGACCACTGTCCCCATTGATACATTTTTAGGGTTGTCCCCATTATCAAAAGAACACCATTTTTTGGATATCTCTGTTTTGTTATATTTTTTACTGGTTTTTGACCACTCGTCCCACACAGAAAAACCACCATTTGCGCCTGAGTGATAAATAGCCATGCCGACCATTATCCATTGGTCATAGTCTTCGCTAGGAATGTGTTTAATGACCTCCTTTATTCTTTCTGCTGTCCAGGGGTGGGCATCGGGTACAGCGACCAGTGAAGGAATGTTTTGTACTGGCAGGTCGTTATCAGGTGATTCAAAAACATTATTTATTGCTGGCAAGTCCATTGCGTTAACGTCAATCTCGACCGCATCATCATTAATGAAATAATCAGGGTCATAGGAAGTGAAACAAAGCCTTAAAATATCCTTGCAGGCGGGGTCAATAGTAATTCCATGCTCTACCTTAAAGAGATATTCAAACTTATAAAATATCTCTTTGAACTGCTCATCATTATCAAACTGACCAACATTAAACCCCGCCTTAACGCCTAGCCCGCTGACCGATCTAAACGCGAACAGGCAGCCTTGCGTAGCCTTTACTATGCCAATGACCCGTTCCACGCCCGCGCTATCCTGTAGAGCATCAATATCAACGTGAAATATGCCAGTACAGCTGTCCTTGTCAAAGTCTTTTGCTCTTCTACCGCAAGAATCATTAACACCCCCTGAGAATGAGATAGCACTCATCTTTATTTTCAGGGCTTTAACTGCCTCACTTTTCCCTTCTGTTTTTAGTTTTCGCTGATAAGCAACTACATGCTCATCATTGGTCTTTAGTCTTTCGACGAATTGGCGCGGTGTGGTTGTTTCTCCTCTGTACGCTTCATTAGCTCTTTTTTGGTACAGGACTGCCTTATCTAGAATATTGACAGATAGAGGAGCGGCTGGAGGGGTTTCTGCAATAGCTGGAATAGCGAGTGATGACTGGTTAATATTTTGAGCTTTATTTTTTATTGAGATTTCCATAATGACTTACCGTTTGTAAGGTTTCATCATGGTAAAACGTTTTAATATAACCTGGCCCGTGATAAGATAATTACTCAAAAGGACTGGTATTGTCTTTTTGTTTTACCAATGATGAAATGATATTTCAAAGTCCATGTGAAAGGTCTGAACCCTTTGCGCATGGTGCAAGAATGCCCTTTGAACTGAAAGCATCAAGGGGCATTTTTTTCATTGTCTCATACTCCATACAAGCACACCCGAACTACCTCTCTAGCCATACCTCAGAAGTCTCTAAACAATACTTTTTTATCCCTTTTTTACGCCTACAAACCAACACAAAAAAACAACAGTTTGACCCGCATTCTAATTACAAAAAATGTTTTATCAATTAGGGTTTATAACCCCTCAATTAATAAGGTATATGTTTTATTTTAAGCAAAAAAAACATATCCTACCTCATTATAAGTATTATATTTCGCCAATAACTGCCGTTTCTAATCCATTCTATTTTTATTTTTTTCCCATTTTTTGACCTGATATCCCCCCCCACGCATTCACTAAACAAAAACACAAACCCCCGTGTCGACTTGGTGATAGGTCGAAAATACAAGATTGGTACGACACAAGCTGGCTAAACTTAACTTATATGGGACAGTGAAAAACAAAAATAGGAATATTAAACATGACGGTTAACTATAAACGCGAGTTTCCAAATTTTTGATCTCGAAATCTTAAAGTAACAACGTATAAAAGGGTCAATTAAGCAACACAGTGAAATTAGACTTAGACTGCGATTAGTCTTTATTTACGCTCAAAAAATCATAGTATTGCAATTCAAAACACTAGCAACAAATATCTCACGATAACGCACCAACGACGGCACTCACTGCCGTCATCTCAATAAGACTTACATCCCTGTATTGTTTTTCATTTCAAGCCACCAGTGCACCATAGGATGGATATTTATGTCACGCGGACACAGTACTCCGAATTATTCAGAGCCTTTTAAAAATATAATTAGATAGGCCTAAATTTATACGGTTTTCTCTCGGTCAATAAGATTCTTCACTGTTGATGCGTGCCATTGACCCCCGCGCCTCGTTTTTACGCCTAGTTTATTTAATTCATTAGCCACATTCCCCATTGATAAACCTTTAATCCGATACCCCTCGATAATGTCGATTACGGTTCTAGCGAAGTCACTGGCTAGCTTCTTGTTTATTGCATTGCTCTTTAGCCGTGCTTCATTTAAATTTGTTTGATTACCTAGTTGAACCCCTCGCGCCTTTAATATTTGTAGAGCCGCCTTTGTTCTAGTGCTAATCAACTCCCGTTCCTTTTCGGATAGAGCCGCGTATAGGTGGAGCATAAAGGGGTCTGCGTCTCTTCCAAGTTGTGCTGCAATAAATGGGATTTTATTTGCCATTAGCGATGATATAAAAGCAACATCGCGACCTAGTCTGTCTAACTTATTCACAATGATATAAGCTGATTCCTTTTTAGCGCAATTTAATGCTTGAGATAATACAGGGCGTTTCTCTAAAGCATCAAATCCTTTTCCGCTTTCCACTTCGGATAATATCTTGATTAACTCAATACCCTCATTTTTACAGAATTCCTTTATATCCGATTCTTGAACCTTTAGCCCTAACCCACTTCTTCCTTGTTCAGAGGTTGATACTCTTACGTAACCGATTGCTTTCTTAATCATAAGCACACCTTTTTATTTAGTTATACATGTTATAAACGTTCGTT
>NZ_BLYC01000054.1 GCF_019721995.1 Bathymodiolus japonicus methanotrophic gill symbiont
GGTTCTGTCGCAATAATTATCAAAAGCGCAGACCTCCTGGTCTTCAGGCATAACTATCCTGCTAAAGCCATAAACTGCTTATAAGCAGGAATATTTTCCTCAGACAATTGTCCCCTTTCGGATCATATGTGCTGTTTCAATTCCATCAATGGTTGCTTGAGCGGAGTGAAACGCTTTAAAGCCCATCATCGGTTTTGTTATTTTTTGGATAAATCGATGATCCTGTTCGATGATGTTATTCAAATATTTAACCTTGTAATATGTCGATCATGGTGGCAAACCCAGCAGGATTAACAAGAGGTTAATATTGGCTAATCCTGCATAGTTAGCGCCACTTTTATCCATAACGACCTTATCAGGAAAGCATTATTGTTAATCGTTTGTTTGAAAAAAGGCTGTTGCAGCCGCTGAAAATCATGGAAACGGAGCTTAGCGAAGTGGTGATTTTTAGTCCCTGATAGGCGACAGGGCAATTCGCTGATTCGACGTGTGCTAGCAGCACGCGAGAGGAGCAAGAATTGCATTCCGAATAGCCGTCCAGCCAGTGAGGTAGTAATGACGAAGCGGCTTTTGTGCGTAGTCGTTGCGGACGCAGGGCGTTCAGGGCATCTCCCATCCGCTGCGTAGGTGAACGAATTATGGCGACAGGAGTCCCGGAATTTCGTGAGGTAGCATGGCGCGCCTGTTGATATACGTTTCATCCATGCGCCACGATTTATTGGTTTCTCGTTTCTGAGATTTAGCTTTTACAGCAATGGCAGGAGAATAACGGATAACCCAACGGTTGAGCGTAGCATGATCCACTTCAACACCTCTTTCTTCCATAATTTCTTCAAGGTCGCGATACGAAACACCATACCTGACATAAAAGAAAACAGCATAAAGAATGACATCTTTTGGAAAGTGAGTACCTTTGAAGATGAGCATGTGATCCACCTTTTATTGAAATATGAGAATTATGATAGCAGATAATGCGGAGAATGGGGATTTATGCGACAGAACCCAATTAACACAATGGGTAGTGGGCAAAGTTGATATTATTTCAATAAACGTAATCTGGGCATATATGGACGAAAGTCTCTGTAATCCTAGTGGTGAACAAGTATATTCAAGAGCACAAGAAACACTATTCATTTAACGGCTATCGCTGTCAGCCCCGGACTGGCTGATAGTCTCCAGAAGGCGCAGGGAAATTTGCCAATCCGAAGTGCGCGATAGCGCGCGAGGGAGGCTAAAATTTTATCCCGAATAGCCGTAGAGCCATTTGTGGTAGCCATGACTGAGCTGCTTTGTGCTCAGTCTGTGGCGGACGCAGGGCGGCTGGAGCATCTCCTATTCGCTGCGTAGGTGAACGAATTACGGCGACAGGAGTCCCGGAATTTCGTGAGGTAGCATGGCGCGCCTGATATCGCCACAGGGCGCATTTTGCAAATTCTGCGGCGTGCGGGTGCACAATTTATATTAGGAATGATGTACGAACATGGTAAAGGTGTTGATCCGGACGACAAAGAAGCCGTTAAGTGGTACAGGATGGCGGCAGAACAAGGGCATCCTGGCGCGCAAAAAAATTTGGTAAGGGTAGAAAATGGACTGTAGCCTATGGTATTAACATCCTAACCAAGTCGAAACGCTGAGAAGCGTCTATCCGGGATTATCTCCTGATACTGATGAGACAGATTCTTAGTTTAATGGTAAATTAAAATGAAAAAATCAAAATTGTTCCGTTCACTGCCTATCGTGTTAACTGTAGGTTTAATGTCATTTAGTAGTGTTTCTAGTGCTAAGTTGTGGCAGTTTAGTAGAGCAAATTGCTTTCCGCCGGGAGGAGCTGATTATGGAAATGAGTCAATAACATTCATGAGCTCGGAGAAGAGATTGTCGAGGGTTTTTAGCAGGCACTATAAGCATGGAAAGATGAGACATCAGCTTGACACTGGATGGGAATATTTATGGAATAATAACGGGGCAGCCCATAGAGATAATACAGGTCAATCCTTATGGACTGTTGTGGGATTCCATTATTTGAAATCTGGAAATAATAAAACGTTCCTTTCTAAACGTAGCCAAACTGACAATTGTAATTTTTCTTTACCGTACTAAACTTAACAATTGTAATTTGTAACTACTCAGCGTAAATAATTAAAAAAGTTCTTGACAGGGTTTTAGCCTGGTTTTTGTGATTTTTAGTGAACTGCCCAACAGTCGATTAATCCACGCTTTATTGCTTCTATCGCTATAGTCATCACAAAATGTCCCCTTAAACATCTACGACCTCGAAGAGCTTTTTTATTCGCCTTACAATCGCTTAAAACAAGGAAAATTCGGGATTTAAAACCCATGAGATAATAAGCCTGTCCTTAAAGCAATACAGGTTACCCTTTGAAAATAGACTTCATCCGCTGAAAATCCTGGAAACGGAGCTTTAGCGAAGTGAAGATTTTTAGTCCGCGATAGCCGTAGGGCCGTTGTTTTGTCGGAGTCTGAGCGTTAGCGAAGGTGGAGACAAAATAAAAGGCCATCCGACACGGCGTCAAGTCATTTGGAGCCTATGTTACGACCCCTTGTTGGGTCGGGACGAGGTGACGAGGACGAATCGGGGCAGCCGGAGGCATAAGTGGTCGCGTTAAGTTTTTGCTGCTTGCTTGGGCTGGGATGCCCAAAACAAGCTTTCGCAAAAATAGCGACTCCCCGAGATGTTGATTCCGCAATCAGTCATGCCAAACAGTTACTTGAAACTGAGCGTGATATATCTCCTGCGCTAAAATCAGCACTGGAAGTGATTCTATTATTAATCGCGGTATTACTCAATCGAGTGACACTGAACAGCAAAAATAGCAGTAAACCACCTGCAAGTGATCCCAACCGTAAAAAAGGGAATCGCAAAAAATCAGATAAGCCTTCTGGCGGACAAGAATCGCATGTCGGCACGACACTTCAAAAAATAGATGACCCGGATGAAATCGAGATCATTACCATTGATCGCCGTACCTTGCCAAAAGGGCGATACACGGCAGATGGCTTTGAAACACACCAGGTATTCGATATTGATATCTCAAGGGTAGTGACAGAATACCACAGGCGCGCCATGCTACCTCACGAAATTCCGGGACTCCTGTCGCCGTAATTCGTTCACCTACGCAGCGAATAGGAGATGCTCCAGCCGCCCTGCGTCCGCCACAGACTGAGCACAAAGCAGCTCAGTCATGGCTACCACAAATGGCTCTACGGCTATTCGGGATAAAATTTTAGCCTCCCTCGCGCGCTATCGCGCACTTCGGATTGGCAAATTTCCCTGCGCCTTCTGGAGACTATCAGCCCGTCCGGGGCTGACAGCGGGCGCAACGGTTGATAAATGAAAAAGGTCAGTGTTTTATCGCTCCTTTTCCAGATGAGGTTACTAAGGCTGCGCAATATGGTAATGGGATAAAAGCCCATGTGGTTTATCTTTCGCAATATCAGTTATTATAGCACCCCAAAGAGTCAAGACAGATTTTTCAACAATCCTTATTCCATATTCCTAAGCCGCTTCATTCTGCTGTTCATTAGCTAAAATACTTTCTCTATATACATTCATTGGTTTTTTATAGTCCAGGGTTTCATGAAACCGTTGATGATTATAAAACTCAATATAGTCATCAACATCTTCTATTAACGCTCTAATTGAACCATATTCATTTAAATAAATACGCTCACATTTTGCACTTCGCCAAAACCGTTCAATACAAATATTATCCGTTGCTCGTCCTTTTCCATCCATAGAAATAGTAATGCCTTTGTTTTTTAGTCGTTGGGTATGAATTTCACTGGTGTATTGACTGCCTTGATCCGTATTAAAAATTTCAGGTGTTCCGTAGAGAGAAAGCGCTTCATCTAATACATCCATAACTAAAAAAGAATCCATTGTGTTTGATATTTTATGGGCGAGCACTGCTTTTGAGTGCCAATCAATAATCGCCGCTAAATAAACCATCCCTTCTTTGGTTTTAATATAGGTTATATCTGTACTCCAAACTTGGTTAGCGTGTGATATATCAAGATCTCTAAGCTTATAAGTATATTTTTTATGTTCTTTTATGGGGATCGTTGTATTGACTTGTTTTACCGCTAATACGGCTTTCAAGCCATCTCCTTACACACAAGTCTGATATAAGAGTGTAAAATCTCATTATTTTAGTAACGATGACTGAGACTTGGGCAGAAATGGAATTTTGTAATTTAGATTTAGGTGATTCACGGCTTAATAAAAGAGCAGTTAAATTGATAGAAACTTTTGTAAAAGCGCCTAAACTAAGCATTCCTCAGGCTTGCCAAGGCTGGGCTGAAACACAAGCGACTTATCGATTTTATGCAAATGAAAATGTGACATGGGAAAAGTTGTTAGTCGCCCATACAGATCAAGTTGAACAGCGCATTATAGTCAGTGAAGAGCCCGTTATTTTATGCTTACAAGATACGACAGAATTAGATTTTAATGGACAAGAAACTGAGGATTTAGGTCGCTTATCTTACGATGCCCAAAGAGGCATGTACTTGCATCCGACACTCTGCATTACACCAGACCGGCTCCCTTTAGGGGTTAGTGATGCGTGGATGTGGGCAAGAGGAAAAAGCAAAGCAGAAGATCAAAATAATCCCACGATAAAAGAAAGTGATCGCTGGATAGAAGGTTATGAACGTGTCGCTGAAATGGCCGAACGTTGCCCTAAAAGTCGGCTCGTTTATGTGGCCGATAGAGAAGGTGATATTTTAAGTCTTATGCAGAGAAGTAAGGCGTTAAATACGCCTGCTGACTGGCTAGTAAGAGCCAGGCATAACCGTAAATTATCAGCGGATGAAACACTGTGGGATAGCGTCGATAAGCAAGAGGTTATGAGTCGCGTTAGTTTTATTAAGCCACGAAAAAAAGGCGAAAAATCGCGACAAGTTCAGCAAGAAATTAAAGTGTTACGCTGCACTTTCCCCGTAAAAGGGAAAGAAGGTATTGAAGTAACTTTGGTTCAGGCAAAAGAAATCAACCCGCCTAAAGGGAAGTCACCGCTCATATGGCGCTTATTAAGCAATCGAAGGGTAGAAAGTGAAGATCAAGCCTGTGAGTTGATTGACTGGTATCGCTGTCGCTGGGAAATAGAAATGTTTTTTGATATTTTGAAAGTGGGCTGCAAGGTTGAAAAGCTTCAATTATCCAGTAAAGAGCGCATTGAAAAAGCCTTAGTCATGGCCATGGTTATTGCTTGGCGGGTGATGTATCTTATGCGCTTAGGTCGCATCTGTCCTGACTTGCCTGCTGAATTAATCTTTGATCCTTTAGAATGGAAATCATCTTATGGTTTATTGGACAAAAAGATACCCAAAAAAGTGCCTACACTGAATGCCGTGTTAAGAAATTTAGCGACATTGGGTGGTTTTTTAGGGCGTAAATCAGATGGTGACCCTGGTGCGAAAAGTATTTGGATCGGTTTTCAGAGGATTCAGGACTGCGTATATGGTATTCAAATGGCCAGAAAGCTAAAAGGCGTATTTTAGGACTTGTGTGTAAGGAGGGGGTATAAGTCCACAAAACAAAAGCTTATCCGTTTATATGCACCAGCAATAAATGCATGGCTAGTTCTGATTATTCAAACTATAGGGCAAATATTTTTATGAGCGCTGACAGCTTCACGAAACTATTGTTTTAGCAGAAAATATAAAACAGATCAAGTGGATTAGTTAATTATCTGGTTTTAGGTGTTCTTTTATTATCGTCTTACCTTTCGTTTGGGAAATGGATAAAGGTGAAGAGCTAGAAGTTTGTCATGTATGTAGCGGTATGCTTTCATAAAAAATGGTAGATTGGTGTTTATTATAAATGTTGGCTGAGCTCTGCATTCAAGAAATAAAAGTAACAAATTTCCCTTAAATATATAGGAAACATGAATAGTCAGAATCAGAAAGCATCAAGCAAACATTGTTTTCACGAGAAAATGTTTTTTGCCGCTATCGCCGCTTTAATGCACCTCCTTACACACAAGTCCTAAAATACGCCTTTTAGCTTTCTGGCCATTTGAATACCATATACGCAGTCCTGAATCCTCTGAAAACCGATCCAAATACTTTTCGCACCAGGGTCACCATCTGATTTACGCCCTAAAAAACCACCCAATGTCGCTAAATTTCTTAACACGGCATTCAGTGTAGGCACTTTTTTGGGTATCTTTTTGTCCAATAAACCATAAGATGATTTCCATTCTAAAGGATCAAAGATTAATTCAGCAGGCAAGTCAGGACAGATGCGACCTAAGCGCATAAGATACATCACCCGCCAAGCAATAACCATGGCCATGACTAAGGCTTTTTCAATGCGCTCTTTACTGGATAATTGAAGCTTTTCAACCTTGCAGCCCACTTTCAAAATATCAAAAAACATTTCTATTTCCCAGCGACAGCGATACCAGTCAATCAACTCACAGGCTTGATCTTCACTTTCTACCCTTCGATTGCTTAATAAGCGCCATATGAGCGGTGACTTCCCTTTAGGCGGGTTGATTTCTTTTGCCTGAACCAAAGTTACTTCAATACCTTCTTTCCCTTTTACGGGGAAAGTGCAGCGTAACACTTTAATTTCTTGCTGAACTTGTCGCGATTTTTCGCCTTTTTTTCGTGGCTTAATAAAACTAACGCGACTCATAACCTCTTGCTTATCGACGCTATCCCACAGTGTTTCATCCGCTGATAATTTACGGTTATGCCTGGCTCTTACTAGCCAGTCAGCAGGCGTATTTAACGCCTTACTTCTCTGCATAAGACTTAAAATATCACCTTCTCTATCGGCCACATAAACGAGCCGACTTTTAGGGCAACGTTCGGCCATTTCAGCGACACGTTCATAACCTTCTATCCAGCGATCACTTTCTTTTATCGTGGGATTATTTTGATCTTCTGCTTTGCTTTTTCCTCTTGCCCACATCCACGCATCACTAACCCCTAAAGGGAGCCGGTCTGGTGTAATGCAGAGTGTCGGATGCAAGTACATGCCTCTTTGGGCATCGTAAGATAAGCGACCTAAATCCTCAGTTTCTTGTCCATTAAAATCTAATTCTGTCGTATCTTGTAAGCATAAAATAACGGGCTCTTCACTGACTATAATGCGCTGTTCAACTTGATCTGTATGGGCGACTAACAACTTTTCCCATGTCACATTTTCATTTGCATAAAATCGATAAGTCGCTTGTGTTTCAGCCCAGCCTTGGCAAGCCTGAGGAATGCTTAGTTTAGGCGCTTTTACAAAAGTTTCTATCAATTTAACTGCTCTTTTATTAAGCCGTGAATCACCTAAATCTAAATTACAAAATTCCATTTCTGCCCAAGTCTCAGTCATCGTTACTAAAATAATGAGATTTTACACTCTTATATCAGACTTGTGTGTAAGGAGATGACTTTAGCCGCACCATAAATAGGGATGTCTTTAAAAATGTGATTAATCTGAGTTTTGATCTCTTCTTTCTTTTTATTCTCTCTTTTTTTGTAATAGAGATTGCTTCTATTTAATCCTAATAATGCACACTGCTGTGTTAGAGGTAGAGTGTTAAGCTTGGGCTCAATCAACTGTTTTCTATCAGATGAGTCCAAGCTTTTTAGCTTTTTTTCGAGCCACTCCTTTTCAACCGTCATTTTTCCTACGATTTTTGTGAGCATCTCATTTTGTTCTTGAGCTGCTAATAGATCCTCTTTGTAATCTTTAACGGCTTTGGAGGGCTCCATTGCTATTTCTGCATTGTCTAAGAATATTTTTTTCCAGTTTTGTAGGTTCTTAGGTGTGATGTTATTTGCACTGGCAATTTCTTGCAGTGTTTTTTCATTCTTTAAAACTTCTAATACCAACTTGCTTTTAAATTCAGCACTGTAGACCGTTCTTTTTCTGCTCATTTTAATACTCCAATTTTTTACAAATAGTAACTAATTTGGAATAAGATTGCTTTGATTTCTTGTCTGGATTTGCTGGGGGATTATAATTGTCTGGATTTGCTGGGGGATTATATTGGAAGCCCTACTATAAATATGATTGTACTCATTCGCTTTGTAATGCACATCATTTGAGGGAATTAACGCGCGCCTGGGAGCAGGATAAACAGGAGTGGGCGCTTGAAATGAAACGACTACTTGAAAAAATGAATGATGCCGTCAATGAAGCAGGTGGCATGCTACTACATAAAGAAGCAGAAAAATGGAAGGTACAATACAGAGAATTACTTGGCAAAGCGGAGATCGAATGCCCACCACCCGATAAGCCTAAAGAAGTAAAACGGGAGCGAATAAAACGCAGTAAAGCTAGAAACTTACTGGAAAGGCTGATTAATTATGAAGAGGATGTCTTGCGCTTCATGACAAATACCTGGGTGCCATTTACCAATAATGCCGCAGAAAATTCGATTCGGATGACCAAGGTTCAACAGAAAATATCCGGCTGCTTTCGTAGTACCAAGGGTGCAGAGATATTTTGTCGTGTCAGAGGGTATTTATCAACGTGCCGTAAACAAGGTCTAAGTGCAACTCAGGCAATGACCTTGGTCTTTGAGGGAAAGTTACCTGAATTTGCTTTATAATTTCATTGAACTACTCAGCTTCGCTGAGTAGTTACTGTAATTTTTCTTTAACTTAACCTTAAAACGATGTAGCTCAGAGGATTACATCGTTTTAACTATCAATAGGATAGAACTATGAGTACATGTAAAAAATACGGGTTACAGTGTTTTTTCTAGTAGGCTTGTTTTCATTTTAGCTTATGCGAGATACACATTAACCGGGACGAAGGTAATTCTGAAGAGGGAGGTGTAATTGAAAAAGTAGTAAAGTTGAAAAGTTTCACCAACTTTTGTTCCAGAAAATTCGTCATAACCCATCCCACAACCCCCTGAGGTATCAAAAGGTGGCATTCGGGATGATAAGGCGTGGGCCACCTTCAGTATAGTGAATATGCCTATACTGAATATCCTGATACTGAAAATTCAGAAATACTGAACATCCGATGAAAATAAAAGAATTAAGAGTCAGAATTTGAAGCTATGGAAGAGTTCTTTGTGGGGGGCAGGAAGAGATGTATCCTTCGCTCCAATGGAGGATTTTCCATATACCTGACTATGTTAAAAAGGAAACGGAGTTGTCTATACGCAAAATGAAAGAACGGGGGTATGTTGATATGACTGAAAATAGTATAACTCCAATCCGAGACGAGATGACTCCAAAAAGTAAAAAATTTGAGAAGACCCATGAGGAAGCGGTTAAACTTTTAACGGTAGAACCCACTAATTTAGATGAAACACCCTTCGAAGGTAAAAAGGTGGTTTCCAGACAGGTGAGCGGGCTCTATGATGAAGGGAAGTGGACTACTTTAACAAGAGTTTATGAGTTTGACAATTTAAGCTTGGTTCAACTTTCGGAGGATGATTATCATACCGGAGGGGGTAAAGTGGTATTTACCGAAGAGGCAGTTAATGAAAATATTAATGGGAATCCTGCTATATACGAAGTGGGGATAAGTCCCAGCGGGAAAGCTACAACTTCCCTAGTATGGACAACAGATTCTAAATATTATGAATTAACCCTAGAGAAAAACGCATCAAGTAGTAAAGAAATGAAAGAGGAATTCTTAAATTTAGCACGTTCAGTACCTATAGATTAAGAATTTAGGTGGTTGTTCAAATCGTGATCTTCTTATTGAACAACTTGGGATGTTTTCTCCAACATATACCCCGCATATCTGGGGGACGGGGGGTGCGAGTAATTTATTAAGTCGCAAGTATTGTTGGAAATGCAGGAATACTTTCCTCAGACATGCGAGGTATTTTAATATAAAATCGGGGGTGGGTCGCTTTTGATAAGTATTGCGACAGAATCCAAAGGTTTAAAATAAATGAATAAAATATATACAGTGCAAGTATACCCTGGGAGTGGTTGCTACGGGTGATTGTGGTCTTAATTTTAAAACGTTATGGCATTACTGAAGGTGTGTTGGCATTTGTGGAACGCAAACTGGTTCTGTCGCAATAATTATCAAAAGCGCAGACCTCCTGGTCTTCAGGCATAACTATCCTGCTAAAGCCATAAACTGCCTATAAGCAGGAATATTTTCCTCAGACAATCGCTGAAAATCAGGGAAACGTAGCCTAAGCGAAGTGATGATTTTTAGTCCGCGATAGCCGTAGGGCCGTTGTTTTGTCGGAGTCTGAGCGTTAGCGAAGGTGGAGACAAAATAAAAGGCCATCCGACACGGCGTCAAGTCATTTGGAGCCTATGTTCCGACCCCTTGTTGGGTCGGGACGAGGTGACGAGGACGAATCGGGGCCGCCGGAGGCATAAGTGGTCGCGTTAAGTTTTTGCTGCTTGCTTGGGCTGGGATGCCCAAAACAAGCTTTCGCAAAAATAGCGACTCCCCGATGTCCCTTTCGGATCATATGTGCTGTTTCAATTCCATCAATGGTTGCTTGAGCGGAGTGAAACGCTTTAAAGCCCATCCTTGGCTTTGTTATTTTTTTGATAAAGCGATGATCCTGTTCGATGATGTTATTCAAATATTTAACCTGTAATATGTCGATCATAGTGGCAAACCCAGCGAGGATTAACAAGAGGTTAATATTGGCTAATCCTGCATAGTTAGCGCCACTTTTATCCATAACGACCTTATCAGGAAAACCATTATTGTTAATTGTTTGTTTGAAAAATGCGGTTGCAGCCTCTTCATCACGGCGCTCAGAAAGCATGAAATCAAGCGTATCCCCCTGACTATCAACAGCTCGGTATAAATAGGTCCACTGCCCCTTCACTTTGATATACGTTTCATCCATGCGCCACGATTTATTGGTTTCTCGTTTCTGATATTTGGCTTTTACAGCAATGGCAGGAGAATAACGGATAACCCAACGATTGAGCGTAGCATGATCCACTTCAACACCTCTTTCTTCCATAATTTCTTCAAGGTCGCGATATGAAACGCCATACCTGACATAAAAGAAAACAGCATAAAGAATGATATCTTTTTGAAAGTGAGTGCCTTTGAAGCTGAGCATGTGATCCACCTTTTATTGAAATTGATAATTATGATAGCAGATAACGTCGGGAAGGGGGATTTATACGACAGAACCTTATTGAATGCAGCGGCAGAACCTAAAAAAGAAACCGCGCAGAATAAACCAGTGATAGAACCAGTTAAGAGAGGGAAGGGCAGGCCCAAATCGGGGAGTCGCTATTTTTGCGAAAGCTTGTTTTGGGCATCCCAGCCCAAGCAAGCGGCAAAAACTTAACGCGACCACTAATGCCTTCGGCGCTCCAGACGTCCTGCGTACGTGCAACTTCGCCATTACCATCGTAAACTCGGTGCTGGCTTCGTAACACTCCCTCAAATGACTGGACGGCGTTTCGGAATGCCTTTTATTTTGTCTACACCTACGCTAGCGCTACGATTCCGACAAAACAACGGCCCTACGCCTTCTGGGGACTACCAGCCCTCGCTTTCGCTCTCCATGGCTGGGCAGCGCAGGCGCGCCATGCTACCTCACGAAATTCCGGGACTCCTGTCGCCGTAATTCGTTCACCTACGCAGCGAATAGGAGATGCTCCAGCCGCCCTGCGTCCGCCACAGACTGAGCACAAAGCAGCTCAGTCATGGCTACCACAAATGGCTCTACGGCTATTCGGGATAAAATTTTAGCCTCCCTCGCGCGCTATCGCGCACTTCGGATTGGCAAATTTCCCTGCGCCTTCTGGAGACTATCAGCCCGTCCGGGGCTGACAGCGAAAGCAAAGAGCAAAAGAATCCGGAGCATCACGTTATACGCCTCAGAAGGCATTAGATTCAGCTATAATGGATGAAACCTTAAATTTGTGTATTGTGTTAATTATATTTCCCAGATTTAGGTGCGATAAACTGGAATAAAGAGCTATTTAGAGCTTTTTTAATGATTTAAACGAGTAAAAAATTTATGCCCAATCCAGTAGAAATGGAACCGATAGAGACCAATCAATTGAGTAAAGATGAATTTGAACCCGAAAATTTTGGTGAACAAGAAAGCAACGAGAAGCCTTTTGACCCGAGTAAAGTGGACGTTACAATCACAACTCCAAACTTAGGGGCATTGATTTCAAGGCTAAATAATGACGAAATTGATTTGATGCCTGATTTTCAACGGTCTGGCGATCTTTGGGGCAAGCCGGCTCAAAGTAGACTAATTGAATCAATACTTATAAGATTGCCGATTCCAGCATTTTATTTTGATGCCTATGAAGATGCTAAATGGCAAGTGGTCGATGGGTTGCAGCGTTTATCTGCAATAAATAATTTTGTATTAAAAAAAAACTTAGCTTTAACAAGCCTAGAGTTTCTTACCGATTATGATGGTAAGAAATACGATGACCTTCCTCGCTCTTTGACGCGAAGAATAGATGAATTTCAAACATCAGTGTATTTAATAAAACCAGGAACACCGCTGTTAATGAAATATGCTCTATTTAATAGAATCAATACGGGTGGATTAAAGCTAACACCTCAAGAAATCAGACATGCTATGAGCCAGTCTGTCCGAAATGGTGTTGCGTCAGACTTCCTCGCTAAGATTGTTCTTGAAAGCACGTTTAGAGAAGTAGTTAAAAATAAAAGTAAGCGACAGGCTCATCAAGAATTAGTTCTACGGCATATGGCATTTGTTTTGTTTGGAGTTGATGCTTATAAATCCTCACTTCCTAAATTTTTAGACTTAGCAATGATTGAGTTAGGTAAGCTTGAAGATAGTCACCTAGAAACTTTACGCAATAACTTTCTTGATGCAATGAAAGTAGCATTCGATATTTTTGGTAAGGATACATTTAAACGATCACTCGCAGAACCCTCTGGAAATAAAGTTGTTAATAAGCCTTTATTCGAAGCTATTTCCGTTTCTTTTGCTTTAATTAATAATTCTGAAAGGCAGAGACTTGTTGAATGTAAAGTGGGTTTTAAAGAAAGTTTAAAATCAATGCTAAAAGATACAAGATTTGTTAATTCAATAACCCTCTCAACGGCTAACACAGAAAGTGTATCAACACGCTTTAAAATGGTAGATGACCTCATTAAGAATCAGCTAGTTAAGGACTTGGCATGATCGAACGATTAAGCTTAAGGAATTTCAAATCTATTAAAGATGAAGTCTTTGACTTTGAGGGGCTAACATTGTTTTCTGGTTTGAATGGCATGGGTAAATCCACTGCTCTTCAGTCAATGTTAATCTTAAGGCAATCATATGAAAAACACCTTTTACCTGACATAGGCATATCTTTAACTGGAGAATATGTTTGTATTGGCAATGGTAATGATCTGCTTTTTAATGATGCTGAAGAAGAGCTTATAGATATAGAGGTTATTTGGTCAAACTCTAGTCTCGACTTACATTTTTACTATAGTGAAAAGTCTGACATGCAACCTATCAACAAGAATGATAATGATGAAGATATTAAGGGAACCCCATTTAAGGAGTCTTTATTTACACCATCCTTCCAATATCTTTCGGCTGAACGAATTATCCCAAGGAGTACTTATGATGTATCTGAATACGCTGTTAATCAACGCAGATCATTGGGCGTTAAAGGTGAATTCACCGCACATTTTCTAGCAGAACACGGTAATGATGCCATATCAATAAAGGCCTTTAAGCATCCTGATACTTTAACCGACTATTTTATTGACAATCTTAATGCTTGGATGTCAGAAATCACTCCAGGAACCAAGGTTATTGCAAAATTAATTCCTGAAATAAATAAGGCTAGCCTGCACTATAGGTTTTCATCGGCCAATGCAATAACAGCAAATTTCCGTCCTGAAAATACGGGATTTGGACTAACCTATGTGCTTCCTGTTGTAACAGCAGTATTAAGTGCTCGCTCAGGAGATCTCTTACTGATAGAGAATCCAGAATCGCACCTACACCCAGCAGGTCAAGCTTTGATTGCAAAATTAATAGCTATTGCAGCGGATAATAATGTCCAAATAATTATTGAAACTCATAGTGATCACTTTTTAAATGGAATTAGACAGTCGGTAAAGTCAAAGCTAATAGATGCTGACAATGTGTGTGTGTATTTCTTATCGAGAGATATTGATAGTTCTGAGCATTCAGTGCAAGTTGGAAAAGTTGCAATAGAACCCTCTGGTCGTATTGAATATTGGCCAAAAGGTTTTTTTGATGAATGGGAAAAAAGCCTAAACAAGCTTATTGAAAGTGATTAATTATGTCAAATAGCGTTATTATCAATGATGTATCTCTTCCATTTAGCTCTTCGGTAGATTGTAAAAGTGAATTAGAAGATTTTTTTGAAATTATCCACCGTGCTTATTCTGATGGGGTTCGTTTCAACCAAGCAGATGATAGACATGGTAATTGGAACACTTTAAATTACGCCGAAGGTTTTATATTCGGAGAATGGATTAATCATATTGATAAGGACATCTCTTTAATTGTAAAAAATGTTATCAGCAAAGTTCACTGCCCTATAATTGAGCTTGAAGAAGATAAACGTGAGGCCTTGCGCGGCATGTTATTTATGCTTTCGAGTGATAGAAACCTAGACGTAACAAGCTTAGGGGTAGCTTCTAATATTGACTCACACGCAATAAGCTTTCTATCACATAATAAATGGGCATCAAATCCAATATCGATTGTAAAACAATGGGAAGAAAACGAGGAATGGAAAGAACAATTAATTGATGTGCCGAATATATCATCTTTAGAACACTTAAAAGCTTATATAGCTGAGTTAGAGAATGAAAGACAGCAAAACAAAAACTACCTTCTAGACCTTGTTTTGCAAGATAACAAGGATTTCCCAAATCTTATATTTTGCAATTCTGCATTAAAAAATTTTAAATCTTCTTCTGTTTCCGTAGATGATTTTCATAAAATTATCGAAGCATTAGCAAAACTTAACAAGGCAATCTTGATCTCTAATAATATAGAGGATTTAAAGTTAAATTCTGAGCTAACTATTTCTGGTGAAAGCAGTGCAACATTGAAGAATGTAAAATATGCGAGACAAAGAGAATTTAGACATCCGACTTTAGGCAAAATACTCTTTGAAAAACACGTCAAAAATTTCCCTAATGCTAAAAGAATGCACATTCTAGCGGATTTTAACAACAATAAAGTATCAATAGGATATTTTGGAATTCATCTACCTACGGTAAAACATCC
The DNA here is from genome assembly GCF_019721995.1 of Bathymodiolus japonicus methanotrophic gill symbiont. Taxonomy (GTDB): domain Bacteria; phylum Pseudomonadota; class Gammaproteobacteria; order Methylococcales; family Methylomonadaceae; genus Methyloprofundus. Next base: position 15,189 of record NZ_BLYC01000054.1, read on the forward strand.
AAAGTAAAACTCGAAATCACGGGACAGCCAACTTGAAATGGCAATAAAAAATGGACAGAAATAACGGTTCTGTCGCAATAATTATCAAAAGCACAGGCCTCACGGTTTTGTTATTTTTTTGATAAAGCGATGATCCTGTTCGATGATGTTATTCAAATATTTAACTTGTAATATGTCAATCATAGTGGCAAACCCAGCGAGGATTAACAAGAGGTTAATATTGGCTAATCCTGCATAGTTAGCGCCACTTTTATCCATAACGACCTTATCAGGAAAGCCATTATTGTTAATCGTTTGTTTGAAAAATGCGGTTGCAGCCTCTTCATCACGGTGCTCAGAAAGCATGAAATCAAGCGTATCCCCGTGACTATCAACAGCTCGGTATAAATAGGTCCACTGACCCTTCACTTTGATATACGTTTCATCCATGCGCCACGATTTATTGGTTTCTCGTTTCTGAGATTTAGCGTTTACAGCAATGTCAGGAGAATAACGGATAACCCAACGGTTGAGCGTAGCATGATCCACTTCAACACCTCTTTCTTCCATAATTTCTTCAAGGTCGCGATACGAAACGCCATACCTGACATAAAAGAAAACAGCATAAAGAATGAAATCTTTCGCTTAAAATCAGGGAAACGGAGCCTAAGCGGAGCGATGATTTTTAGTCCCTGGTAGGCGACAGGGCAATCCGCTGATCCGAAGTGCGCTAGTAACGCGCGAGGGAGGCAAGAATTGCATTCCGAATAGCCGTCCAGCCATTTGAGGTAGACTTAACTGAGCAGGGTTTTGTGCGTAGTTGAGACGGACGCAGGGCGACCAGGGCATCTCCCATTCGCTGCGTAGGCGAATGAATGTTGGTGACAGGAGTCCCAGAATTTCGTGAGGTAGCATGGCGCGCCTGTGGGAAGTGAGCGCCTTTGAAGTTGTTTTTTATAGTCCAGGGTTTCATGAAACCGTTGATGATTATAAAACTCATATAGTCATCAACATCTTCTATTAACGCTCTAATTGAACCATATTCATTTAAATAAATACGCTCACATTTTGCACTTCGCCAAAACCGTTCAATACAAATATTATCCGTTGCTCGTCCTTTTCCATCCATAGAGTACCTTTGTACTATGAATTTCACTGTATGACTTGATTTTAAAAATTTCAGTCGTAGAGAAAAGCGCTCATGAATACTCCTAACTAGTCCATGGTTGTATTTTATGGGCAGCACTCTTTGAGTGCCAATCTTCGCGCTAATTCCCTTCTTGGTTTAATATAGTTTTTACTCCAAATTGTCACTGATCAAGTCTCTGATTTTATAAGTTATTTTTTATGTCTTTTATGGGGATCTATAGCACCCCAAAGAGTCAAGACAGATTTTTCAACAATCCTTATTCCATATTCCTAAGCCGCTTCATTCTGCTGTTCATTAGCTAAAATACTTTCTCTATATACATTCATTGGTTTTTTATAGTCCAGGGTTTCATGAAACCGTTGATGATTATAAAACTCAATATAGTCATCAACATCTTCTATTAACGCTCTAATTGAACCATATTCATTTAAATAAATACGCTCACATTTTGCACTTCGCCAAAACCGTTCAATACAAATATTATCCGTTGCTCGTCCTTTTCCATCCATAGAAATAGTAATGCCTTTGTTTTTTAGTCGTTGGGTATGAATTTCACTGGTGTATTGACTGCCTTGATCCGTATTAAAAATTTCAGGTGTTCCGTAGAGAGAAAGCGCTTCATCTAATACATCCATAACTAAAAAAGAATCCATTGTGTTTGATATTTTATGGGCGAGCACTGCTTTTGAGTGCCAATCAATAATCGCCGCTAAATAAACCATCCCTTCTTTGGTTTTAATATAGGTTATATCTGTACTCCAAACTTGGTTAGCGTGTGATATATCAAGATCTCTAAGCTTATAAGTATATTTTTTATGTTCTTTTATGGGGATCGTTGTATTGACTTGTTTTACCGCTAATACGGCTTTCAAGCCCATCTGCTGCCGATAACTCGCCACCGTGTTTAAACTGACTTTAAAACCACCTTCAAGCAACTGCTGGTGTACTTTAGCCGCACCATAAATAGGGATGTCTTTAAAAATGTGATTAATCTGAGTTTTGATCTCTTCTTTCTTTTTATTCTCTCTTTTTTTGTAATAGAGATTGCTTCTATTTAATCCTAATAATGCACACTGCTGTGTTAGAGGTAGAGTGTTAAGCTTGGGCTCAATCAACTGTTTTCTATCAGATGAGTCCAAGCTTTTTAGCTTTTTTTCGAGCCACTCCTTTTCAACCGTCATTTTTCCTACGATTTTTGTGAGCATCTCATTTTGTTCTTGAGCTGCTAATAGATCCTCTTTGTAATCTTTAACGGCTTTGGAGGGCTCCATTGCTATTTCTGCATTGTCTAAGAATATTTTTTTCCAGTTTTGTAGGTTCTTAGGTGTGATGTTATTTGCACTGGCAATTTCTTGCAGTGTTTTTTCATTCTTTAAAACTTCTAATACCAACTTGCTTTTAAATTCAGCACTGTAGACCGTTCTTTTTCTGCTCATTTTAATACTCCAATTTTTTACAAATAGTAACTAATTTGGAATAAGATTGCTTTGATTTCTTGTCTGGATTTGCTGGGGATTACTCATAGCATGCCACCTGCTTCATTGACGGCATCATCATTTTTTCAAGTAGTCGTTATCATATTCAAGC
>NZ_BLYC01000055.1 GCF_019721995.1 Bathymodiolus japonicus methanotrophic gill symbiont
TTTCTCTATATCCTTTGCAGTGTCAATTTATTTATTAATCTAAGTTCTGTCGATTTTCAGGTTCTGTCGCATAAATCCCCCTTTCCGACGTTATCTGCTATCATAATTCTCAATTTCAATAAAAGGTAGATCATATGCTCAGCTTCAAAGGCACTCACTTTCCAAAAGATGTCATTCTTTATGCTGTTTTCTTTTATGTCAGGTATGGCGTTTCCTATCGCGACCTTGAAGAAATTATGGAAGAAAGAGGTATTGAAGTGGATCATGCTACGCTCAATCGTTGGGTTATCCGTTATTCTCCTGCCATTGCTGTGAAAGCTAAATCTCAGAAACGAGGAACCAATAAATCGTGGCGCATGGATGAAACGTATATCAAAGTTAAGGGTCAGTGGACCTATTTATACCGAGCTGTTGATAGTCGCGGGGATACGCTTGATTTCATGCTTTCTGAGCGCCGTAATGAAGAGTCTGCAACCGCATTTTTCAAACAAACGCTGTCAGCCGGTTCTGTCGCATAAATTCCCCTTCCCGACGTTATCTGCTATCATAATTATCAATTTCAATAAAAGGTGGATCACATGCTCAGCTTCAAAGGCACTCACTTTCAAAAAGATATCATTCTTTTGCTGTTTTCTTTTATGTCAGGTATGGCGTTTCGTATCGCGACCTTGAAGAAATTATGGAAGAAAGAGGTGTTGAAGTGGATCATGCTACGCTCAATCGTTGGGTTATCCGTTATTCTCCTGCCATTGCTGTAAAAGCTAAATCTCAGAAACGAGAAACCAATAAATCGGGGCGCATGGATGAAACGTATATCAAAGTGAAGGGTCAGTGGACCTATTTATACCGAGCTGTTGATAGTCACGGGGATACACTTGATTTCATGCTTTCTGAGCACCGTGATGAAGAGGCTGCAACCGCATTTTTCAAACAAACGATTAACAATAATGGCTTTCCTGATAAGGTCGTTATGGATAAAAGTGGCGCTAACTATGCAGGATTAGCCAATATTAACCTCTTGTTAATCCTCGCTGGGTTTGCCACTATGATTGACATATTACAAGTTAAATATTTGAATAACATCATCGAACAGGATCATCGCTTTATCAAAAAAATAACAAAACCGATGATGGGCTTTAAAGCGTTTCACTCCGCCCAAGCAACAATTGATGGAATTGAAACGGCACATATGATCCGAAAGGGCCAATTGTCTGAGGAAAATATTCCTGCTTATAAGCAGTTTATGGCTTTAGCAGGATAGTTATGCCTGAAGACCAGGAGGTCTGTGCTTTTGATAATTATTGTGACAGAACCATTCATCGTTTGTTTCCTTATCTTTTGAACTTTCGGCGGTTCACAAATAGGGAGACTCACGATGATTCCCGTAATTGTCAAACTTTATGAGTCCCCCAGCAGAGCTGGGGGGGGGTACTTATTAGAAATTAAATCTTATGATCGGCTAGGTAATAAGGTGATTTTGTTTTTTTTGCGACAGAACCGTTAGGGAAGCTTCGGCCAAGAAAGTGGAGGGACGGAACTTGCTTGACCGTTAGCTGAACTTACTCAGCCGTTTGTTTCATTGGAACGAAAAGCCCGGTCCGTAGGGATCGTCCAAAATATGATTATGACCAATCTTTACCGTCATAATAAGTTCTTGCGACAGAACCATTAAAACTTCTTTTCAGTTTGGCGAAGGTATTGACAATGAAAAAACTATTATTAACTTCATTACTATTTATTTCCTTAAATCAATCATGTAATGCTGGGTTAGTAGGTGCTGAAGTTGTGTTTAAAACTAAGTATCAAGCAGACACAGGAGGACAAGCGAACACCACAACGCTTGGTGTGCCTAGAGCTATCGTTGAACCAGGCGTTGAATTTCCAAGTGATAAAAGCCTAGCTGCTATCGCTGATGGTAAACCTGGCGATTCTGTTAGTTACCAGCATAATCATGAAAACTATTATAGTGTAATTGATGTAGATATGTACCCAATGATAATTGTTGGTGTGAATGTTGGGAATGACTTTATTCAATTTGATTACACTGATTCGGGAAAGTTTTCACACGCATTTCAAAATACCTATATTTTTGAGTTCAGTAATGATTCTCTACCTGTCGATATCACAAGCGCTACAATTGATAGATCAGTCACGACACTTCCGTTAACTGATGGTAATGTTAAGTTTGTTGGGAATCAACTTTCCATAAATGTTCAAGGGCTATCCTTTAACTCAGGTTCATTTATTCGCATTAATGTAGATGCAGGAGATCCGGGATATGCAATTGGTGATACGGGTCCAGCTGGAGGTTGGGTGTTTTATGTTACCGATGGAGGCGCTCATGGCTTAGAAGTAGCTCCAAGGAATCTACAAAAATATACATGGGGGTGTTCTGATACAAAGACTGGAGCAAATGGTGTAGAGATCAATACAGGAAAGCAAAATACAAGGGCGATCATACATACTCAGTGCAAGCACCCAGGCCAGGTAAACGACCGGGTTGCAGCTAAACTAGTAAGTTCTTATGAGCATAATGGGTACAACGATTGGTTTTTGCCGTCAAAAGATGAACTAAATTTAATTTACAGTAATTTATACCTACACGATTTAGGGTACTTTCCTCGGCAATTTGAATCATACTGGAGTTCGACGGAGTGGAGTGATACGAGTGCGTACGTGACGCATTTTACCTATACTAGCGACAAAGAGTATGTGCCTCATAACGGTGTCGTCTATAAAGACATTGCCCTTAGCATACGCCCTATTCGGTCTTTTTAAGATTCTGGGTTCTGTCGCATAAAGTTCACTTCTCCGCGTTACCTGCTATCATGAGTCTCAATCCGCAGGGTATGTGTGAGTGATTCAAGCTGGTTTATCTGTGCATCATTAATTTCTTCAAGGTCGCGATACGAAACGCCATACCTGACATAAAAGAAAACAGCATAAAGAATGACATCTTTTGGAAAGTGAGTGCCTTTGAAGCTGGGTAGTGGGTTAAATCTGTGTTTTTGCATGAATATCCCTGCCAAATTCCACCTTATTTATTAACAGACCAATCACAATATCATGCATTTTCTCTAACTTAGAGAAGCAGATTGTTCGACGAGTTAATCGTTTTATCCATGCTCTAAAATTCAAGTTTTTACGTTCAATTTTTTGGGTGTTTTTCTTACCTATTTCATGTTTCTCAGCATCGAGATGACGTTCATAAGCGCCCCAGTCATCGGTGTAATAACGACTGATATTTAAAGGCAAAAGTAACGCTTTTAATTCTTTGAAAACAATGTCCTTACGCTTGCCAAAAACATAAGCGAGTACCGTGTTGGTTTTATGATCAACAGCATGCCATAGCCAGCGTTGATTGCTTTTATTTCCTACAAAAGACCACTGTTCATCCATTTCGGCTTCATCACAGCAGACCTGTTCTAGTCTGACTTCCAATGGTTTCCCTTGATCAAAGGTCTGAAAAAGAGGGTTCACTTGAACAAGACTGTTTTCTTTGTTTTTTAAAGTACGAGTCACCGTATTTTTATTGATTTTAAGAACCCTAGCCGTGTCTCGAGTGCCACTACTATTGATAGCCATTTCGACAACGTGTTCTTTGGTTCCAAATTCACATGCTTTATAACAATATTCCAACATGAAGGTGTTGGTTGAGCAAGCTGTGGTCTGGCAACGATATCGCTGCACACCACGATCGCTACTACCTGATTTCATCAGGTTGGAATTAGTACAGTTAGGGCAGGTGATTTCTTGATAATATTTCATGAGGGAATTATGCAATAAATCACTTTCTTATTCTATTGCTCTCATGCTAAACACAGGTTTAACCCACTACCATTTTCGAAATCCTTAGATGTAAATTTGTTAATTGATACTGATTACCCTGATCCTGCACAAAGTGATGGAATGGTATGTTTTTCTAACTCTATCCCCTGTAGTGCGTTCTTTATTTCTTGTACTAATGAGAGTGGTAGGAGATTAGTTATTGGCCCTGTAGAGGTTCTAGAGGGAAGTGATAGGGAAGAAAGTGGTGGATATTATTTCAAGTACAGGGCTCAAGATAAACCTTTTGGTGGAAAATGGGGGCGAATAAATGGCGTTCCACATAGTACGAAGGTTTTTGATTACGATTTAATACCGGATGGTGTTATTTTCTCAGCATTGGGAAATAAGTATTTGGTTAATTGTGATTTTTTACCTCATGAATCTTCGACTTTACTAGATTTAAGCAGTGATGAAAATATTATTCGCTGGGCATCAGGATTATTAAAGGATCAAAATATTGGAGTTGGGAATCAATTTTCTCAATAAAAAGACAAGTTAAATCAACTTTCTAGTGATTCACATATACCAGACGATGTATTTGAACTTCGGAAGAAAAGACTAATTAGTTTCCCTGATAAATTAGGCAAGATGGAAGGTTTCGGACAAATTCTATCTGATTTTTTAAGGTCTGATGAAGGCCAAGAAAAAATAAAAAATTATGTTAATACAAATAGAGATAGCTTACTAAGTAGGTATTTTGAAGAAGAGCTCAAAAAAAATACTTTAGAAGCAGAAAAAGCCGCTCAGGAAGAAATTGCATAAAAAGAACAAAAGCTTCAGCAGTTAAAGTCTGAGATTAATGACCTAGAGAAATCAAAATCTGTTATTGAGCTTGAGGACATGAAACAAGAACTTATTGCAATCCGTGAAGAAAAAGATATCGTATATGATGTTTCTGAACTTAAAACGCATAAGAAAATTCTTATAGATGAGATCGAAAAAATAAAAAAGGAAAAGTCTAAGGGAAAGAAGGTATTGAAGTAACTTTGGTTCAGGCAAAAGAAATCAACCCGCCTAAAGGGAAGTCACCGCTCATATGGCGCTTATTAAGCAATCGAAGGGTAGAAAGTGAAGATCAAGCCTGTGAGTTGATTGACTGGTATCGCTGTCGCTGGGAAATAGAAATGTTTTTTGATATTTTGAAAGTGGGTCTGCAAGGTTGAAAAGCTTCAATTATCCAGTAAAGAGCGCATTGAAAAAGCCTTAGTCATGGCCATGGTTATTGCTTGGCGGGTGATGTATCTTATGCGCTTAGGTCGCATCTGTCCTGACTTGCCTGCTGAATTAATCTTTGATCCTTTAGAATGGAAATCATCTTATGGTTTATTGGACAAAAAGATACCCAAAAAAGTGCCTACACTGAATGCCGTGTTAAGAAATTTAGCGACATTGGGTGGTTTTTTAGGGCGTAAATCAGATGGTGACCCTGGTGCGAAAAGTATTTGGATCGGTTTTCAGCGGATTCAGGACTGCGTATATGGTATTCAAATGGCCAGAAAGCTAAAAGGCGTATTTTAGGACTTGTGTGTAAGGAGGTGCTTTAGTGGTTACTATCCTAGCCATTTACTGGACGTGGGTGTTAGGGTGTATGATAGCTAGATACAGATAATACTGCTGAGCGTCGCATTAGCTGTAAAATTAAAATAATGGAGTACCAATGTTGAATTTCAAAAAAGACTTAAAAATGGATTTTGAATCTTATATGAAACATATTGATACTCCAATTTTTCATAGGTTAAAATTTGAGGAAGTAAGCTTTTATTTAACAAAGAGTAAATTCCATGATGTGCTAGTTTCATCTAATGAACATGGTGGGTACAGAATATTTTCATGGGATGATTGGAGGGCTCAACCTTTGCTAGGTATTGAGTTAGGTGATGAAAATCCGCGACATGGTGTAGTTGATCTTATTGGTCGTTATACCCCAATAGAAAATGATTTGATAGATGTTCAGTATGAAACCGATGAAGGTAAGGCTTTTTTTGAAAGCGCAAAAGTAGAACTGGAAGAAAAAAAACAAAAACCGCATACGAGGAAGGACTTAGATAAAAAAATTGATTCTCGTGCATTTATGCGAATGGGAGAAATTATTCCTACTGGTGCGCAGGGAAAAGCAATTTATGGAGAAGGAAACTATATTATTGATGGTGCTGCTGGAACGGGAAAATCAACTACTGTGCTACAAAAAATAAAAATTTTACAGAAGCACGGCAGTGTTTCATCTAAAAAGATTTTAGTTTTAGTAAAAAATGAAAGCGTTATCAGTGAGTTTAATAATTTACTCGAAACAATAAGTATAAGTGGTTTAAAAATAAAATCTGCGGAGGGATTTGTGTCAGATATTTTTCAACATAATGTGAGAGATATTAGCGCAATAATTGATAACACTTGGCAAATAGCTTCATATATAAACGAGTCTCTCATGGTGTTGAATAAAGAAGTTGATTCCATGTCATCTAGGATATTCTCAAATATAGGTAATAATGACTTGTCATTACAAAGGGGTTTTGATAAATATCCCGAGATTACCAAGATATTAAATAAATATCATAATCTTAGAGGCGAGTTTGTTGACCTTTGTAAAAGAAATAGAAATGAAATTAATAGAAGAAAAAATGAGATAAAGATTGAAATAGAGACATACAAACAGGAATTAAAAGATAAAAGACTAAAAAAAAATAACAAAGAAAAGCGACGATTTTCGATTAAACGGATGTTTCAGCCTAGTGAGAAAACTACATCGCTAACACTGGGGGAAGAAGCTGACATTAGGGATATGGCTGAAGAGTTCAAGAAAAAACGAAATTCCATAATAGATAAAGTATCAAAAAAATCTAAAGAAAAAGAAGATAAAGCGCTTGAAAATATAAGGTTTTCTATTAATAAGATAAGAACCACTGCCTTGTCAGAGGAATTCTTAACGATTTATACATCAGGCGAAGAAGAAAATTATTTATTACAATTGCATATTAAGAAGCTTGTAGGGCAACCTACAGCTTTTAATACAATAATCGTTGACGAGGCACAAGATGTAACGCTATCAAATATATACCTTGCTTGGTTAATGGCAGATAATGTTATATTGACTGGAGATGAATTACAGAAAGAAGAGCCTGATGGTATTGGTTCTTGGCAAAATCTGGGGGTATTGGAAAAAGAGTTTTCAAAGGATAATCAGCTTAATATTTTTACCCTAAGCCATAATTTCAGGCAAACTTTTGAATTAGGTAATTTTAGTTTTAACTTTCGTCAGTTGATCCTTGGTAAGCCATTAACAGATATTGGCGAAGAATATTTTGAAAATCAGAAAGGTTTTAAAAAGCCTCAGTTGGCTTTAATACATCAAGCATCTGATTTTTGTGTGTTAGTTAAAAATAAGGTTAAACTAATTTCTCAAACATTTTCCGACTCAATGCCCGCTGTTATTTTCTATGAAAATGAGGCAAGCCTTGATAGGTTGACCAGTATATTAGATAAGGAGGATATTAAATATGGATATGATGGTGATGAAACTCATTCTGCAATGTTTGTGAATATGGGTGATATTTCTGGAAGAAGTTTCCCTGTAGTAATGATGCCTCTAATTAATAGTACAAATGAAAATTCTATTTATATCATGATAAGCCGTGCTAAATATGACTTATGTATGTTTACAGGGAAAGATAAAGAAATTAATAAACAAGTTATGCGTCTTTTATCAGAAGGAATTGTTGTCCGTTATGAAGCAGCTAACAGCTAACAAGTGACTATGGTGTCAAGAAGTGATTATTTAGCATAATCAAGCTCCCATTTGACACCGTCTCGCAGCATAGAGTTGAGTATCACAATCATCTTTCTAACACAGGCAATAAGAGCGAGTTTTTTAGGTTTTCCTTGGGCTAAAAGTTGCTCATATTTGGTTTAAAAAACAGGGTTACACTGTATTGCTGACATCATCGCCATAAACATGACGGTACGAATTTGATAGCGGCCTCCTTTGATTCTTCGCTGCCCTTTATGCGAGCCACTCTCTCGATTAAAAGGGGCCACTCCAATTAATGCAGCAGCTTCTTTACTGCTGATAGATCCAAGTTCAGGCATGTCAGCTAATAAGCTAAAAGCAACAACATTTCCAATGCCAGGCATGCTCTGTAAAATCTCATTTTTCTCCTGATATTCTGGACATTCTTCAATTAATTTCAGAAGTTTAGCATCTACTTTAATCAGTTGATTTTTAATGGCTGTTAAATTTGGATTTATCAAACTAGCCAGTGTTTTCGGCATAATTTTTAAACGATTCTTTTCCATCGTTCGCAGGGTTGTTAACTGTCTTCTACGAGAAAGTAGATCACTCATAAGCCTTATATTTTCAGGCTTTATTTGAGACAGATTAGGTTTAATTGCCTCACCATAATGCGCAATTAACTAAGCATCTAGCGGGTCAGTTTTAGCGATTCGACCAATGGCTCCAGCAAACCGTTTGATGTGTAATGGATTGGCAACCACAAAGGGTAAATTGGCTTTAGAGCAGGCTAAAATAAAAGTATGTTCTAATCGCCCCGTTGCTTCAATAGTAATCCGTATAGGGTGATATTTTTTAATTTCAGAAACTGCCTTTTTAATTCCGTCATCATCATTAGTAACGGTAAAATAAATGTCTAATGGACGGACATAAATATCGAGTTGATGTTTACCTGTATCAACACCAATATTGATTTCTTCTTGTGTGTTTTTAGTATTCATAATAAGCTGACTCTGCCTTGCAAATTCGGGTTCGAGACCCAGTTGACTATCCGAGTTTAATGCTTGGAGTCTGATACAGCGTTCTCACTTGTTACCGGTCTCTCAATTGAGGAGCCACGCATCCATCGAACTGCTGTAAAAGAAGGCTTTAGTTGCTGCTAAAGCTTGGGTCTCACTTTACCCTGAAACAAGGTTTATTATCCATACAAGCGCCTCCAGCCGAACTGTCCAAAACTACCGCTTATCGAAAATCCGATAACCAGTAGCTCCAGACAGATATTTTTAAGCTTGGCTCGCTTTGCGAGCAAGCCTAAAAATACTCCTGAGCGTCGCATTATATTTTTTCAACTGTAAATTAGGTAGTAGGTTTAGCCTCAACCCTAATTAAACCAGATTTAATCAATCGTAATTTAAAAGTGAGTTTTTATGAGGTTTTTAGTCGTTATATTACTGGCATTTGTTTCAATGAATACATCAGCTGAATCTTGGGAGCTTTGGGTCTCCCAAGACAAGTCCAAAGGCTTAATATTTCTAAGTGGCGGTGGCTTCACTGTTAACGTTGTTAGTAAGGAGGTGTTAATACCAAACCCCTTCCATAGCCCTAACCCATCTTCGTCACTTTCATCTTTCTAAGCCATTGATTCATCGGTTTAAGCGATTTTTTGTCGAAAAATTCTCTTTCGCTGTCAGCCCCGGACGGGCTGATAGTCTCCAGAAGGCGCAGGGAAATTTGCCAATCCGAAGTGCGCGATAGCGCGCGAGGGAGGCTAAAATTTTATCCCGAATAGCCGTAGAGCCATTTGTGGTAGCCATGACTGAGCTGCTTTGTGCTCAGTCTGTGGCGGACGCAGGGCGGCTGGAGCATCTCCTATTCGCTGCGTAGGTGAACGAATTACGGCGACAGGAGTCCCGGAATTTCGTGAGGTAGCATGGCGCGCCTGAAAATCAATGGTGTTTTTTTTGAAAGTTTTGTAGTGCCATTTATATTATTTTTGTCGATAAATTCATTGACTTTTGTCAAAAAAATCATCATTATTTGAGTGTAATTTACATTCGACAAAAATACTCTAAAAAATCCAACGTTTTATACAAAAACACAAAATCTGTAGTGCCAACTAGCTACTTTTTAAAATTTCAACCAATTGATTTATAACAACTACATCATCAATAGTGACGAAGATGGGCTAAGAAGTGTGACTCATCTCATGTCAAAGAGTATGGGGTAGCTAGTCTTAACGGTACTGATATCAAGCTTGGGTTTACGTGCAATAAGTATAACTGGCTTTCACACCACGTAGAGACAGAAAAAGGGATGGCATTCGTTTATGACCTTCTGTTAAATAGCAAATCATTTAAATTCAAATTTTCAACGCCAACTAGAAGTTACGCTGAAAAGACACTTACTTTCCCCCTGTCGGGCGCGGAATTAATCAAGTCCCCATTTAAGCCAAAAAAGATCACTCAGAATACAGAGGGTGCCTGGTATGGCATTAAAGAGAAAGTTGGGACTCTCGTATTGGTTGAAGAAGTTAAAAGGGGATCTCGTGGCTTGTTGAAAATGTCATTTATTGAGAAAGATGGTGAGTTTACTGTAGAGGCTGATTTATCAACGGTTGATTGGACTGCCAGTTCTGGTTATCAGGCAAGTTACCAGCGATGTGATTACCTTGGCTTTTCTTCAACTGAAGGGGTTATTAGCATTAACGGGCATGCCGTAACAATTCCCTTAGAATGCAAATATGTCAACCATCAAACCAGTTTCACTGGAAGTGATGGAGAGGATGTTTCTGCAGTTCCGGCTATTGGCTACCTCAAGTCCCAAGAAGTGAAGATACCTCTCTCTTTAGCAGCTGATCTTTTTATCGCAAAAACATTTAAGTTGTCTCTAAATATTGAAGGCGTTCCCGTGGGTGAAGTTAAAACAATTACTCTAAAAAGATCAGCGAAAGAAACGTTCTTAGCGATAGCTAAAAAGGCTGAGAGCAAAAAAAACAATAAAAACAAAACGATGAGCGATATAAAAAATAAGCTCAATAAGCAATCAAGGTTATTTATGTTTAAGAAAATTACCATAGCAGCTGTTATAACTGCCGGTGTTGGTATAGGTGTATTGGAGTACAGTAAAGCAATTGAGACCGAAGAAGCACCCAAATCAGCAGAAATTGTAGCTGCACAAGAAAAGTATGATATTTTCACAGGCAAACCTATACCTGAAGAGATAGGCGAAGGTTTCTTTTCAAGAAAAAAAGACGAGCTGACTAAAGTTCGTGTCGCCAATATAAGATCTAGAGGTGAGGTCTTCCGAATTGCCCACGATCAGGATGGATACAGAGAAGTCATTAGCCGTAAATCCTACGCTGGTAACACCATTGTTCAACCCGAAGCTCGCTGGGCCTCGGGGAGTCGCTATTTTTGCGAAAGCTTGTTTTGGGCATCCCAGCCCAAGCAAGCAGCAAAAACTTAACGCGACCACTTATGCCTCCGGCGGCCCCGATTCGTCCTCGTCACCTTGTCCCGACCCAACAAGGGGTCGGAACATAGGATCCAAATGACTTGACGCCGTGTCGGATGGCCTTTTATTTTGTCTCCACCTTCGCTAACGCTCAGACTCCGACAAAACAACGGCCCTACGGCTATCGCGGACTAAAAATCTTCACTTCGCTAAAGCTCCGTTTCCAGGATTTTCAGCGAATGAAGATCGAACATCTATGCTCTATATGGCGTTTAAACTACACTGCATTGATAGCTATATTCAGTATATGGAAGAAGAAAAGTACATGCCTCAGGATAATTTTAAAGTAAAGGAGGTGTTTATTGGCGGTAGTAGTGGCTACTCACCCACCGAAGAAGACCGATCCATGTCCAGTAATATGACCTTGATGGTAGCCTATGGAAAGTATGCTTGGGGCAATTATAGTACTCGAGAGTATGCCGTTAAACTTAAATGCGCTGGAAGTCAGAAGGCTACTAACGGAGGAGGGGCGGGTTTGTGAAAGAATATACTATTCAGCTTGAATCTAGAACTGCACGGGACTGCTTTAAGATTGCGGTATTTAGCCTAGAACTAGCAGAGCGTACATCTGATTCGTGGGAAATAGATCACCACATTGTCACTGGAATAACTTTCACAGCCTTTTCAATTGAGGCAATGTTAAATCATTATGGTCGTATCTATTACAAAGACTGGAATGAAACTAAAGGTAGGCGGAAAGATATACATAAAAAATTATTTAAAGCTGTAAATCTACCTGATTATATAGGCAGTGCTACTTACCAAGTTGCCACTTCTTGTTTTGTTATGCGGGATAATCTGGCTCATGGTAAGACCACTCAAGAAACTATATCACTCGATCTTCCCAGTAAAATTAGCTTAGATAATGCAGCTACTGAAATCATTGCAATTAAGTCAGCTTCTTTTCAAGGATTAAATGTAGATATTTTGAAAAAATTCATTGAAACAACAAAAAATATAGAAAGAGATATTGAAGAAAATGGTTTTTATCCCCTGCCAGAAGGGAGCCCAGATAACAGAAAGGCTAAGCTTCAGGAATGCCCGCTGAGTACTCCTGGAATTAGAATGTGGTAAATAATCCACTTGACGTAAAAAGCGTCACGTGATTTGGGCATTATCGGGCGAGATTTTAGGTCGTCTAGTGTTAAGCTTTGGTGGTTTTGTAGAGCAACGGATAATATTTGTATTGAACGGTTTTGGCGAAGTGCAAAATGTGAGCGTATTTATTTAAATGAATATGGTTCAATTAGAGCGTTAATAGAAGATGTTGATGACTATATTGAGTTTTATAATCATCAACGGTTTCATGAAACCCTGGACTATAAAAAACCAATGAATGTATATAGAGAAAGTATTTTAGCTAATGAACAGCAGAATGAAGCGGCTTAGGAATATGGAATAAGGATTGTTGAAAAATCTGTCTTGACTCTTTGGGGTGCTATAATTCTCCGTAATGCTGGTTGGTCAATAATTTGTGATATTTCGAAATCAGAAGCAACCGCCATCCCCCGCTCTATTTTTTCAATAATAGGCTGTTGGTTACTATTTATTTCTAAAGCTACCGTAAGGCAAGAGTCTTTTTTTAGGTAACCTTTTATTAAAGATTGAAAGAACTCAATTGATTCAGGGTGACGGTGTTGTTCGCCAATAATTGTAATGGAGTGAGGTTTTATAGAATTAAAAATAGGTTCGCTATTCCCAGCAGTAACGAGGTTAGGGAATAGCAATAATATGATATAGTATGATATGAGACTATATCGAATCATACTACTTTGTTAGCTCTTTGATTTTATTATCAATTTCTTTCTCTATTAAATCAATACAAAACTTCTGCATGCTATCTGGTGTGTTTTCAGCAATAAATTTAAGCTTCAATAAATAAGGCTCTGATAGCCTTAAATTATAAGTTTTCTTAACATCATCACGAACACCTTTATCTTCCCAAGAGTAAGAGTATTTTCTCTTCACGGCTTCTTTTTTAGGTGCTGTTTTTTCCTCTGCACCTGATAAAAAGTCATCTAAATCAGCTGCAGATTTAGATTTACCAGGTAATTTACTTTTTAACTCACTCATCGCCAAATACCTCTTCGTACAATAATTCCATTTCCGCTGCTGCCTTTTGATCTTTAGGCTTCAACTCTGCTATTGATAAACCATCTTTCGCTGCCTTTCTGTATGCAATACGATCACGAATGATTGATTCAGATAAATCTAGGTTATCGAAGTCATTTAATAATTTAGCCGTATCATTAGATTCATGAACAGATGGGTTTGTAGATGCCCTACTGATAATTACTTTAGCAACTAAATCAGGATTAAATGCCTTTGCTGTATCAACCAGTTCTTCCATTTGGTTTAGTGTCCAAATATCAAATTGAGAAGGTTGAATAGGTACAAATAATCTTTCAGTAACAACTAATGCTGAACGTAACTCAATTGAATCACGACCACCAGCATCAATAATAATATCTTCGTAGCGGCTTGCTAAATCTTGAACTTCTTTAGGTAGGCCTTTTCCGAATTTTTGAACACAAGCAACACGAGGCGTAATGCCTTCCTCATCTCTACTTTGTGCCCAATAATTTGCACTACCTTGAGGATCAGTATCGATTAACAATACATCACGACCTGTTAAAGCTCTCATTGCAGCCATGTTGGTTGCAATGGTTGTTTTACCAGTACCACCTTTTTCTCCACCGATTAAAATAATCATCTCATCTCATATTGAATTATGTCATACCATATCATTTCAAATCGTATGAAATAATATGAAGTCATATCATACCATATCATATTGTCTATTTATGATGCTCAGAATGAATTTAGTTTTGTTTTCCAATTAGATACCTCTTCTCATTTAATCTATAGCCGACGACACCCAAACACTAAAAGCCCCTTATAGTTGAAAACCAATAATAGGGGATGCTAAATCTTGTAAGTGTTTATTGCCATCAATAAACACAATGGGGACTTTTGGTGGGAGGGGGCGGTATAAATTAATAAATGCCTTTGGCATACAACTCTTCTTAAAATACTAAAAGATAGAGAATTTTAGTGCAGCGTTTTATTTTTCTTTACGTACAAACTCTCAATTAAGTTTAGCGTTGCCAGCATCATATTTTGAGTCATTTCTATATAAGGAATAGGAGCAGGGTGCTCATTAGCATAATCAACATCGGGGAGTCGCTATTTTTGCGAAAGCTTGTTTTGGGCATCCCAGCCCAAGCAAGCAGCAAAAACTTAACGCGACCACTTATGCCTCCGGCGGCCCCGATTCGTCCTCGTCACCTCGTCCCGACCCAACAAGGGGTCGGAACATAGGCTCCAAATGACTTGACGCCGTGTCGGATGGCCTTTTATTTTGTCTCCACCTTCGCTAACGCTCAGACTCCGACAAAACAACGGCCCTACGGCTATCGCGGACTAAAAATCTTCACTTCGCTAAAGCTCCGTTTCCAGGATTTTCAGCGATAGAGTCTTTTAACACATCATAAAATTTACGCTGCACAATAGTAAATTGGGGTAGGGTGATTTGATTATTTTTAATAGCCGTTAAACCAGCCTGAATCTCTCCCATTTTTTCAATGATCCATTCTTCTGTTTGTGAATTAGCTTTACCAAAAGCATAGCTATAAACACACAAAGAATCGAAACATAAATCCATAAAGTAAGCACCCATATCTCGATTATTATTATCAATAACTCCAGAAAAAATATTAAATATTGTTCCTGATAGGGCAGGTTGTTCAATATGGAAGTCAGTAAGGATTTGCTGGCCTTCAATTTCATTAAGGTTTCGGGCGTAAGTGATGGCTGAATAGAGGTCTTTGTCTGATAAGGGAGTCATGGCTTGTTAAGTAGTAATTAATTTTATATTTAGGATAACAGCTGAACTGTACGACATTTCAGATACTCACTACAACCCCAAAATTTCTTTCCTTGATTATCTCCACGATTAGCAGTTCCTAGTATCATTTCTTTGCCACATTTAGGGCAAGAATTAATTATATAATCCCCCAGCAAATCCAGACAAGAAATCAAAGCAATCTTATTCCAAATTAGTTACTATTTGTAAAAAATTGGAGTATTAAAATGAGCAGAAAAAGAACGGTCTACAGTGCTGAATTTAAAAGCAAGTTGGTATTAGAAGTTTTAAAGAATGAAAAAACACTGCAAGAAATTGCCAGTGCAAATAACATCACACCTAAGAACCTACAAAACTGGAAAAAAATATTCTTAGACAATGCAGAAATAGCAATGGAGCCCTCCAAAGCCGTTAAAGATTACAAAGAGGATCTATTAGCAGCTCAAGAACAAAATGAGATGCTCACAAAAATCGTAGGAAAAATGACGGTTGAAAAGGAGTGGCTCGAAAAAAAGCTAAAAAGCTTGGACTCATCTGATAGAAAACAGTTGATTGAGCCCAAGCTTAACACTCTACCTCTAACACAGCAGTGTGCATTATTAGGATTAAATAGAAGCAATCTCTATTACAAAAAAAGAGAGAATAAAAAGAAAGAAGAGATCAAAACTCAGATTAATCACATTTTTAAAGACATCCCTATTTATGGTGCGGCTAAAGTACACCAGCAGTTGCTTGAAGGTGGTTTTAAAGTCAGTTTAAACACGGTGGCGAGTTATCGGCAGCAGATGGGCTTGAAAGCCGTATTAGCGGTAAAACAAGTCAATACAACGATCCCCATAAAAGAACATAAAAAATATACTTATAAGCTTAGAGATCTTGATATATCACACGCTAACCAAGTTTGGAGTACAGATATAACCTATATTAAAACCAAAGAAGGGATGGTTTATTTAGCGGCGATTATTGATTGGCACTCAAAAGCAGTGCTCGCCCATAAAATATCAAACACAATGGATTCTTTTTTAGTTATGGATGTATTAGATGAAGCGCTTTCTCTCTACGGAACACCTGAAATTTTTAATACGGATCAAGGCAGTCAATACACCAGTGAAATTCATACCCAACGACTAAAAAACAAAGGCATTACTATTTCTATGGATGGAAAAGGACGAGCAACGGATAATATTTGTATTGAACGGTTTTGGCGAAGTGCAAAATGTGAGCGTATTTATTTAAATGAATATGGTTCAATTAGAGCGTTAATAGAAGATGTTGATGACTATATTGAGTTTTATAATCATCAACGGTTTCATGAAACCCTGGACTATAAAAAACCAATGAATGTATATAGAGAAAGTATTTTAGCTAATGAACAGCAGAATGAAGCGGCTTAGGAATATGGAATAAGGATTGTTGAAAAATCTGTCTTGACTCTTTGGGGTGCTATATCCCAGCCCAAGCAAGCAGCAAAAACTTAACGCGACCACTTATGCCTCCGGCGGCCCCGATTCGTCCTCGTCACCTCGTCCCGACCCAACAAGGGGTCGGAACATAGGCTCCAAATGACTTGACGCCGTGTCGGATGGCCTTTTATTTTGTCTCCACCTTCGCTAACGCTCAGACTCCGACAAAACAACGGCCCTACGGCTATCGCGGACTAAAAATCTTCACTTCGCTAAAGCTCCGTTTCCAGGATTTTCAGCGGATGATGGGCTTTAAAGCGTTTCACTCCGCTCAAGCAACCATTGATGGAATTGAAACGGCACATATGATCCGAAAGGGACAGTTGTCTGAGGAAAGTATTCCTGCTTATAAGCAGTTTATGGCTTTAGCAGGATAGTTATGCCTGAATACCAGGAGGTCTGCGCTTTTGATAATTATTGCGACAGAACCATATCGACTCTATCTGAAAATAAGCCTGCTTAAAGTCTGCATCGTTATTAATTAGACTAGCATCAACCCGAACCCCTAGCTTTAAACCATCGCCCGAGGGACTGATAAAGCAAAAAACAATATTAGGTTTTGTTATCAAGTCCGACTTAGCTAAGTGAACATCTTCCAGATGGTCTAGGTCTACAATCAATAAACCGCTCGATTTCTCGAAAGTCCCATTTTTTACGGGCTGACCTAACTTGAATGTACCGTTGAAGCTAACAGCCTCACAAACAATCGCCTTTTGTTTTTTATAAGCTTTCTCACTTTTCTCTCGCAAATCCCTTAATGATTGAGTAACCGGCTCATATTTAGGGGATCTAATCCGACCAATAACATCATCAAGGGGTTTATTAGAGTGGTTTGTCGGAGTGTTTACCCGGGGCATGTATGAAACGTTGCCGATGCCTTCACAATCAGGTGTAGGGTTCGCTTGACGTTTTGTTTTTGATGTAGATACCCCAGTGGCACAATCGGTGTTATCTTGAATGGGGGTGTTTTTATGTAGTTTATTCATACTTTTTAGCAGAACAACTAGACTTTCTTGAAATACATGATATAATGCACTTGTAGTATTGGAAAATCTTGTTAGATGCTCTGTGTTGTCCTCATAGTTGTCTAGCAATTAAAGCCCTATAAAGAATCTCCCGGCTAAAGGTTTCATCTTTATAGTGCGTAGTAAAAATAAGTCCTGCTCCCCATCAAAATTAATTTTGATGGGGAGCAGGACTTATTTTTACTACGCACTATAAAGATGAAACCTTTAGCCGGGAGATTCTTTATAGGGCTTTAAT
>NZ_BLYC01000056.1 GCF_019721995.1 Bathymodiolus japonicus methanotrophic gill symbiont
GTCGCCATGTATAGATGGCTAATACAATGCTGTGCGGCCGCTGATATGGCAAAGCATGAAGGTAAGCATCCAGATGCTATCCCCAAATATGAATGTGTGCTGGTGCTAGGTGGAGATCAAGGACTCCATAAAACTTCATTTATTAAATACCTACTCCCTGCGGAACTTCATAAATACATAAAAGACTCTGTTCGCCTAGATACAAAAGACCGGGATTCTATGCTTAATATTCTTAGGTGCTGGATACCTGAACTTGCAGGCCTAGACCCTGCGTTGAAGAAGAAAGGGCTGCCCGAGTTAAAAGGATTTTTGGCAAAAGAGGTGGATGAAATAAGATTAACGTACGCTAGAAAACCTACAGTCATACGTAGGCATGTATCGTGTATGACTTCTGTTGAGGGAGAATATCCACCCAAAGGTGCTAGGTGGGATAGAAGGCTTCTACCCGTTATTGCTAAAGGTCGGTTAGATTATCCACGTATTTCTAATTTTGATTATACAGACTTGTGGGCGTTTATATGGCATGCCTATACACATGGGGAGCAATGGTGGCTTACGCCCGAAGAAGAGGCTCTACGTGCGGAAATCTTAGGCTGTCCTGACAATAGGTCATTGAAAGATATAGTTTTGGAGGTGTTTGAGTTTACTGCTGACAAAACGGGTGAGGTACTTAGTAATAGAACAATTAAAATGACTAACTCCGAGATAATCAATGAGTTGCCTGAGAGTATAATAACTAACAGGTCGAACCAGATGGCTGTAAAAAAAGTGTTAAAGGGTCTTAATGTGAAGCACAATAGGAGGGCTTATTTTATGCCGCCTTTAAGTAAAGCTGATAGCTCAATCCATTAGAGTCAGATTCCCTTGTATTTTCTTATATAAGGGAATATGAATATACCGGATATACGCTAAAAAAAGTTACTTCCCACTAGGGCTGAGAGTCCGCTAAATTAAAGGTCTACTCAAATTGCTCTGATGAACAAGCGATTGGTTATATTATACAGTTTAAGGGATTGCAGTAATTAAACCCAAAGGGAAACTATGGTTTTCCCAACCATGATAATTTATCCTAATTGAGCAAGAAATTGATTTCATTCACGTTTAATAATTAGTTGAAATGAAGTCATACGCGTGTTGCCCCAGAACATGGTGTGTTTTGAAGCTGAGATGAATAAACGCTTGAGAGCTGTGGCTTTCCCTGAACTGGATACTTCTGAAAATCCGCTGACCGTAGATGCTCAATAAAAAAAGCTCCAAGAAATGCGGCCAAAGAGGGGTAACTATAAAACCCTAAATTGTAAATGTAATGATTTCGTATAAATATCCATAGGTTGTACGTTACAGTAGCCCTAGTCTTTGATTATAAAAGGATTATAGGTATAGTACAAGCTATATTAGGTTGCACACTAAATAGCGTTTTATTATGAAGTTTAAAAAGTTACCCCTCCCTAGGGCAAAGAGTCCCCAGAATACTGTTGCTTGTTGCAATAAGCCAACCCTTTATTTTGGAATGGTTTACCGTTTAATCTTTGTTTTCTGCAACAGCTATAACAAACCACATACCACACACCCAAATTAGTCAATCGCTTATTGGCGGGCATGTAAGCCCCTAAAAAGACCCGCAAAACCCTTAATTGGTGTGCATAGCAGGGGTTAGCTGTTAAAGTGCCTTAAAAGCGATATAAACCGCCTTAGCGAAGAGCTGGCGCGCCATGCTACCTCACGAAATTCCGGGACTCCTGTCGCCGTAATTCGTTCACCTACGCAGCGAACAGGAGATGCTCCAGCCGGCCTGCATCCGCCACAGACTGAGCACAAAGCAGCTCAGTCATGGCTACCTCAAATGGCTCTACGGCTATTCGGGATAAAATTTTAGCCTCCCTCGCGCGCTATCGCGCACTTCGGATTGGCAAATTTCCCTGCGCCTTCTGGAGACTATCAGCCCGTCCGGGGCTGACAGCGATTGTTTTACTATTACGATATTTTTATTTTTTAATATCATAAAATGAAGATACTTATATGTTTTACTATTGTAGTATTTTTATCTTCCTGTATTGTTGTTTTACACAATTATAAAATAATGAGGTTATTATTATGGATGTTTGGTTTTTAGTTTGTTCTAAAGGAGGGGTTGGAAAGTCTACAATTTCTACCAATATGGCGGTATGCGCCGAGAGAGCTGGAAAAAAGGTTTTGCTTGTCGATCTGGACGAGAAACAAAAATCCGCCGCGAATTGGTGGAAAAGACGGGAAATCGAGGACGATATAAAAGCCGTTATTGTTCCCCATGATATAGAAAAGGTTAAAGAGATTTACGGTTTTGCACAAAAACAGGGTTATGATTTAGTGATTTTCGATACTAAAGGCGCAAGCGATACCCTGCATAATGTGATTATCGGATTTGCAACACTTTGTATTGTTCCAGTTCAACCGTCTGTTTTTGATCTTGAGGCAATACCAAGCGCCGCTAATATGATTAAAAGCCTTGATAAGCCTTTTACTATTCTTGTTTCACGCTGCCCCCCAGTAGGTAATGAATTTGAAAAGTTGCGCTTAGGGCTTGCTGCTCATGGGCTTGTTTGTCCTTATTCGACCGTAGAACGCAAGGTATATCGCCACGCTGCAGGGCTTGGTCTTGGGGTTGGAGAATATGACGAAAAAGACAAAGCCGCCGAGGAAGTAAAAAATATTTATGATTGGCTGGTAAAAACAGAGGAAAAACAAAATAGCTTAAAGGTGGCATCATGAGCAGTAAAACATCAAAGAAAAATGCAAGTATGGACGCATTATTGAATGCAGCGGCAGAACCTGAAAAAGAAACCG
This sequence comes from Bathymodiolus japonicus methanotrophic gill symbiont, assembly GCF_019721995.1. Taxonomy (GTDB): domain Bacteria; phylum Pseudomonadota; class Gammaproteobacteria; order Methylococcales; family Methylomonadaceae; genus Methyloprofundus. The sequence goes on from NZ_BLYC01000056.1 coordinate 2,824, forward strand.
CGCAGAATAAACCAGTGATAGAACCAGTTAAGAGAGGGAAGGGCAGACCCAAAAAAGCAGAAGGAAACCGTCAACAGTTGCCGACATATTTACCAGAGCCGCTATATTTCGAAATGCTGGACTATGTGAACCTGAAAAAGCGCAGCGATAGGCAATACTCATTAAATGATTTAGTCCTTGAAGGGCTGGATTTGTGGCTTGCATCTATTGGAAAACCGAGTATTGCAGAGCTTATAAAAGAAAATAAATATTGATTTTTCAATATCATAAAATCATTATTCTATAATACTTTTATATTGGTTCGATAAATTTCAATAAAAGGTGGATCACATGCTCAGCTTCAAAGGCACTCACTTTCCAAAAGATGTCATTCTTTATGCTGTTTTCTTTTATGTCAGGTATGGCGTTTCGTATCGCGACCTTGAAGAAATTATGGAAGAAAGAGGTGTTGAAGTGGATCATGCTACGCTCAATCGTTGGGTTATCCGTTATTCTGGTTCTGTCGCAAAAAACAAATGTTTGTGTAAAAATCAACTGTAACCTGTTTTTATGCGATGAATGGATGAAACACCATGCAGGAAAAAGTATTCTCGCCCCATCTCGATAATTGAACGGATAAGCCAGATGTGAACTGGCGATCAGGAAAGTAATGGCTTGAGAAGGGGAAGTAGGTAGTGGCTCAAAGCATGGTCGGATTACTGCTCAACAAGATAGAATTTTGTCGAAATATTTATATATAATTACAGGTTTGAGCCACTACCAGTTATGAGATCCTAGTCCAATGAAAGCAGTTACACATTTTTTATATTAAAGGGGAACGTCGTTGAATGAAAAGACAGAGGATATAAATGATATTACCAAGTCAGCAGAGCAAGGGCATGCTAACGCACAATACAATTTAGGCGTGCTGTATGAAAACGGAAAAGGTGTAAAACAGGACTATAAGCAGGCGGTGAAGTGGTTTACCAAGTCAGCAAAGCAAGGGAATGCTAACGCACAATACAATTTAGGCGTGCTGTATGAAAACGGAAAAGGTGTAAAACAGGACTATAAGCAGGCGGTGAAGTGGTTTACCAAGTCAGCAAAGCAAGGGAATGCTAACGCACAATATAATCTAGGTTTGATATATCTGGAAGGAGAACTCATTACTCAAGACGATACGCAGGCGATGAATTGGCTTACCAAGTCAGCAGAGCAAGAGTATGCTAACGCACAATACACTCTAGGGGTGATATATCTGGAGGGAGAACTAATTACTCAAGACTATAAGCAGGCTGAGAAGTGGTTTACCAAGTCAGCAGAGCAAGGGCATGCTGACGCACAATATAATCTAGGAGTGATGTGTAGCAAAGGAGAAGGCGTCACTCAAGACTATAAGCAGGCTGAGAAGTGGTTTACGAAGGTAGCAGAGCAAGGGAACGCTGAAGAGCAATATAATCTAGGGGTGATTTATCTGAAAGGACAAGTTGTAAAGCAGGACTATAAGCAGGCTGAAACGTGGTTTACGAAGTCAGCAGAGCAAGGGTATGCTGACGCACAATATAATCTAGGGGTGATGTATCTGGAAGGAGAGCTCATTACTCAAGACTATAAGCAGGCTGAGAAGTGGTTTACGAAGTCAGCAGAGCAAGGGTATGCTGACGCACAATATAATCTAGGGGTGATGTATCTGGAAGGAGAGCTCATTACTCAAGACTATAAGCAGGCTGAGAAGTGGTTGACGAAGTCAGCAGAGCAAGGGAATGCTAACGCACAATACACTCTAGGGGTGATGTATCTGGAAGGAGAACGCATTGCTCAAGACTATAAACAGGCAGTGAAGTGGTTTACGAAGGTAGCAGAGCAAGGAAATGCTAACGCACAATACAATCTAGGGGTGATGTGTAGCAAAGGAGAAGGGGTTATTCAAGACTATAATCAGGCAGCGAAGTGGTTTACGAAGTCAGCAGAGCAAGGGAATGCTAACGCACAACTCAACCTAGGGGCAATGTATAGCAGTGGCAAAGGAATCACTAAAGACTATAGGAAAGCGGAAACATGGTTTACCAAGTCAGCAGAGCAAGGGGATTCTAAAGCACAATATAATCTAGGTGTGATGTATGCTAACGGAAACCTGGGGACTCAGGACAATAATAAAGCATATATGTACTTTAATATTTCAGCATATAATGGCAACTTGGGAAAGGCAATAGCTAACAGGGAAAAGATAGGCAGATTGCTATCAATTGAGAAAATAAATAATGCCCAAAAATTATCACGAGATTGGATAGAATCACACAATCAGAAAGTGTAATCTAACTAATCTCTCATTCTCAATAGCATAAAAAAATTGCGGATGAAAATAGAGCTTTAGCAAAGTAAACATTTTTCCGTCCGTGTTAGCTGTAGGTGGTGGGAAGAGCTTTCTTAAAGACTAGAAAAATAATATGTAATCTCACATTGAGCGGGTATGGATTTATATTTTTATTTTAAAACAAATAGTTACAATAAGTTTAGTAGATTTCAATGGCTTATATGAAATCATTTAAAATCAATGTGTTACATGAATAAATAGACCCGCTCAATGTAAGTGTAATGGAAATTTTTGATGATATTTATAATTCTGTGGCAATGAGTTTTCGAAAAAGAATTAATGATATAATTCTTGGTCCATTTATATCTTCATGGGTTTTATGTAATTGGGGTAAGTTGGCTTTATTGTTTTTTGGTACAGGAACACCAGACGTAAGAATAAAAAATATGTTGCAAGAGATGTCTGTACGTAATCTTTTAACGTATCCCGGTTTTCTCGATTTGTTCTTTATGCCATTAACATTAACGGCGTTGTATATTTTTATTCTTCCTCATTTAAGCTATTGGGTTTCAGAAAAGGTGAATCCAATCAAGCAAAAGCTGGAGAAACAGCATGATAAATTCGAGAGTGAAACAAGAAAAGACATGAGTAAAACAGAACTACTGGGACTTCGAAGTGTCGCTGCCAGCCATGGTGAGAAAACAAAAGATATTCCGAGGCGTCGCTGATTCGACGTGTGCTAGCAGCACGCGAGAGGAGCAAGAATTGCATTCCGAATAGCCGTCCAGCCAGTGAGGTAGTAATGACGAAGCGGCTTTTGTGCGTAGTCGTTGCGGACGCAGGGCGTTCAGGGCATCTCCCATCCGCTGCGTAGGTGAACGAATTATGGCGACAGGAGTCCCGGAATTTCGTGAGGTAGCATGGCGCGCCTGAATGTTCCTTTAGTTGCTTGATAATTGAAGTAAAAAACAAATGTATTATAAACTGAAGTTTCCCAATAACTATTTATGGTAAAATTGAAACTATGCTACAACTATATGAAAAAAATAGTCTTTTCATTCGTTTCAAATGCTATTGCCTAAGGGGAATTAAGTAGGGGTTTGCTATAAACATGGCAAAACCACCTAAAATAAACCTCGATACACCAGCATTGTGTATTTCAGCTACTCAATAATTGGGAAACTTCAGTTATAAACGTTATTTTATTCAACAATACCAGGTTTTGATGGTAGGCATCGGCCCTCAGGATCCAGTATTGTACTAATCTCCATTACTAAGCATATAAGTTCTGCAATATGTTTTTGAGTTTGCTGTAAGAATTCAGTACCAACTGGTGTTTTAAAGTATTCTCCATTATTGTTGAGATAAATAGGAAGTGACTTTCCTTCTTTGTCAGGAACTCTCCAACCTGCATGACAGAACATATTCCTAAATTTCACGACCTCATCATCTAAAAATTTTAATTGTTTTTTGATGACATCATCTTTATTAATTAAAGAATTATTATTTGCTAAATTATGATATTTTTTAACAAGCTTTCCAAATGGTAGTGACATATTCTTAAGTAGATTGCTATTAAGAGTATCATAATACCACTTCTCAAAACTCTCTAAGTCTTTCACTTTTTTGTCACATTTCGTCATCACTTCAAATACATAAATCCCTTTTACAAGAGCATCTTCAAGATAGCCAAAAGTGGCTACTGTTCGACCTAAATGCTCCCAAAAGTCTGCTTGATTATCACACACCAAGCGAGGTACGTTTTTTATGAGAATGTTAGATATTTTTCCTAATCATTTGGAGAAAATTGTCTTGACAATAGGGGCTGCTTTAGACCCCAGTTGGCCTTGCCGATATTTCTCTTATTAAGTAATCAACTTGTTTTTCAAGCACTTTATTAGCAATAGCGTAATCATTAAACAAGGGGCTTAAAATAATAAGAGGAAGCCAAATGATCTTAATTATTTTTTCTGAAGCTGATGCAGAAAATACCTCATTATTTTTTTCTATAATAAACACCGACATATCTGAGTAGTAATCAGAAATTACGGGTATTGACATCACTGTTAGACCTGACAAATAACCGAGAAAAAAGCCTTCCTCTTCTTTCGTTCCGCTAATAATGATTTGAAAATAGAAATGCTTTGATTCTTTTTTTATAAAAGGCGCATATAATATTTTTTTGTATAGTCCTGTAGCTCTCAATTTTTCTTTAACTTCCTCTACAATGTCTTCTTTACTTAGCGCATCAAAACGTCCTATCTCACTTATTAAGTCTACCGAAAACGAGATGTCTTGAAGAGGTACAGTATCAGAATCAGTGTATCTTGAAGTCGTCGTGACAGTTTCTGGAGTGTAACCACGACTAAAAGTAGCGCAACCCGTGTTAATAATCATAACAAGACATACTACCAGTTTTCTAGTTAGTGACATTACCTAATTTCCCTTTGATCATAAATACTGCTTTTTGCCTATACTCTCTAACGGTATATTCTCCCTGAATTTCCAGACTACCGTGCGTGGTTGAAGTGCCTGTATAAGAAATACCTGTAGAAACACTGCCAGAGTGATATGAAGTGTTACTTGTAGGAACAGAGATAGAATATCTATGAGAAATATCGGAAATTTCCTTCGACTGGATAATAATGATACTTGCCCCTATTTTATTGGCAAGATCAATAGCTTTTGTTCTCGCCTCCCACTCCCCATCAAATTTTGAGTCCCCCAAAACAACGTAATTTCTATTTTTATAGTCGGCTACTTTTTTATTTATATCATTAGTTTCAATAAGTTTTGGTAAAACTAAGGTGGGGATATTTTGTCTCTCGTTACTAGCATAGCTTCCGTAATAAGTATCAAAACGATTTCTAAAGTGATCTTTAGAGCATCCGGATAATACAATAGTTATTAAAACCAATATTAAGATATTCTTTTTTATCATTAAATTCTGTATAAGGATTACGCAGTGATGGAAGGCTTGATTTTCACCCAAAGTAGGTTTACATGCTCAACTAAAAATTGTACCATTTTTTAAGTAATTATTTTCCTTAACACCAGATCATACCTGGCTTATCAATTCAATTATCCCGATGAGGTAATAGTATTTTCTTCTGCATGATGCTTTTTTCATGAGAGGAATGAAAACAGGTTTATAGCCTGGTTTACATAAATACGTATCTTTTGCGACAGAACCTTCTTTTTTAACACGGGTTTTATTAACTATATCATGGGATATGTTTTTTAACAGCCTTTTTTAACACTATTTACTAAAAATAAGGTCTTGTTGACGGTGATTAGCTGTGTTGATGGCGATGTAAAAAAAACACTTGTTTTTTTGACTTCAATTATTGGAGCAAACCTATGGCCTCGCTAAAAGCGTAAGCGACCTAAATTTCCTGAATATCAATTTTCAAGTTTAAAACGCTTCTTTCCTCACTTAAAAAGCCTTTCAGAATTTATTGAGTCCGATAGCTACCTTGGAAAAATAAGAATAGAGGTTGATGGATCTGAAATAGTAGTAAATAACCTAACCCAAGATAATAAACTAGATTGCGTTGTGCGTTTACTGGATAAATTAAGCAGCCAATTACAGGCTGAAAAAGTTGACTACAAAGGCACGAAAGAGTTTAAACCATTCATGGTGAAAGATACCTTTACAGATAAAACTCTGAATATTGTTAATGACGGTAATAACGATCAAGAGTTTGGCATTGCTCAAGGTAAAACAACTAATCAAGATTTATATATGGATTTATCCGCTAAAGATTGGTTTGTATTTAATGAAAACTACGGCACATCAGAAGAAAAACATTTGGTTAAATATATTGATAAACTAAAACAAAAATATTCAAAAGTGTATTTGCTGCGTAATGAACGACATTTCAAGCTTTTTAATTTTGATGATGGGCGAGTTTTTGAACCTGATTTTGTATTGTTTTTAATTAAAGACGATATAAGTACAGTTATGCATTACCAAGTATTCATTGAACCGAAAGGAAGCCATTTAATAAAACATGATGAATGGAAAAATAATTTTTTAATGCAGTTAAAAACAGAGCATAAAATTGAACAGCTATGGAAAGATAGAAATTACATAGTTTGGGGGATGCCTTTTTATAATAAAACGGATACTAAGCCAGAATTTGAAAAAGAATTTAGTGTTTTACTATGATAAAAAGAACACGCACATTCCCAGCGATATGTATTCTCTTAAACCGCGCTCCGCGCATCAATAATAATCAATTGTATCTTTAATAAGAATAAAGAGATAGGAAGTACAGCCATTTACCCCCTAAGGAAGGATCAAGAATCCCCCGCTGAAAATCAGGGAAACGTAGCCTAAGCGAAGTGATGATTTTTAGTCCGCGATAGCCGTAGGGCCGTTGTTTTGTCGGAGTCTGAGCGTTAGCGAAGGTGGAGACAAAATAAAAGGCCATCCGACACGGCGTCAAGTCATTTGGAGCCTATGTTCCGACCCCTTGTTGGGTCGGGACGAGGTGACGAGGACGAATCGGGGCCGCCGGAGGCATAAGTGGTCGCGTTAAGTTTTTGCTGCTTGCTTGGGCTGGGATGCGCAAAACGAGCTTTCGCAAAACAAGCGACTCCCCGATTTCACAGCTCCCCCCTCCGAAAAACTGCTTAAAAAAACAGAGAATATCAGCTTGAGTTTCTGTGTATCTTGGAATCGTGTTACTCGAGTTTTCAAGTCCCTTTCACAACCGTTACGCTCTGCGCGTTACCAGATATATAAAATATCCGCCCCTGCTCCAAACGCGCCACCTTTTGCACTATAAAATTCAAATCTCGCAATCAAAACGGCTATAAGATTGCGACTTCTACTTTATACAAAAAATGCCTTATGGGTTACCTTAGCAAAGTCCTTGATCGGCAACGCTGTCCTGACCTATCCCAAAACATCTTGAGTCCAAAATAGGGGCTGAGCTTGTAAAGAAGAGAGAGAAAACTTGAAATGCTTAACAAATGAGAGACTAATTAAGATATAATTAGTCTTCGTTTGATTGCAAGAGTGTGTCTCTTACTTTCAAGCTGTGGTGAGTGACTGTAATCACTCATACACAACCTTTAATAAAGGCAAAAAAACCTAAGCACTTAAAAATGCTTGGGTTTTTTTTTGCCTTTTAGCCCTAAACTTTAAAAGTTCGGGGGCTTGTTTCTAAACCTGAAAGAGGAAATATCAGATTTTATTACCAATAACTTTAGCTCATACAAGCAAGACATAGCAAGTTTAGCTGTAGTTAAGACTTCTAATAAGTCCTTTAGAGATTTGTTTTTGGCTCGTCATCCCCCTAAGTTCATGAAACATGGGGGCGTTCTGTCATCGCTGTTCATTTACTAAATAAAGGGCTGTGATGACCAAGTTTTAGTTCTATCGCAAAAAAAGGATGAGACATTATTACCTCCCCTCTTGGGTATGCCGCTCACTCGCGCCATAAAACAAGACCTACTCTCGCTTTACATCCCAACAGGTGTTCTTGGTGGCTTTGTCGTACAGACTTAATTGTGCCGTAAGGTTCAGTTGTGAGTTTATTACAGAGCAAGGGCCTACACCCCACGTATTCATTGAAAAATTGGACAGATAAAAAGCCGCGAAGCACCTTATTGTTTTTAATCTTTTGCTCCGCAGGACGATCGAAGGAACTTTGCATTTACGGCAGTAAATATCAGAAAATTCCGTAGTGAGTACGTACGGAATACGGAATTGTAAATACTATGTAACTACTCAGCGTAATTTAAACTCATAACAGATTGATTTAAAATAATAATTAATGTATCTCTCTGAATTTTAGTCATTTTCATCCCTTTTTAAAGGTGAAAATGACTAAAGTAAGGTTAAATTAAAATATATCCATTTGATTTTAAAGTTAAAAAACACGCTGAGTAGTTACAATACTATTAACAATTCCTAAATCTACTGATAGGCTTATATATAAATAAACGAAGCAGAATGCGAGTAAAAATATTATGGCTTACGCAATAATGAGAAACGAAAAATTGAAAACATTTGGAAATATCGGTGGAGTTGGATCACATCACTTTAGAACCAGGGAAACAAAAAATGCTGACTCAGAAAAAACGCCAGACAATATTCGTTTAATTGAATGTAAAAATGATGATTTAGTTGAAGCGGTAAAAAATAGGATTGGTGATATAAAAATCAGAAAAAACGGAGTTTTGGCTGTTGAGGTTTTAATGACAGCTTCGCCAGACTTCTTTCGTGGTGATGTGAGCTCTCATGGGGAGTATAACAAACAAAAAGTGGATGATTTCAACAGGCGTGGAATTGATTATTTGAAAGCGGAGTATGGCGCTGATAATGTCGTTTCCGCAATCTGTCACCTCGATGAAGCAACCCCGCACATCCAAGCGGTTATTGTGCCCATTGATTACGAGAAAAACAAAAAAGGTAAATTAAATGCAGCAAAATGGCTAGATGGAAGAAAATTGTTATCAGAAATGCAGGATCGCTATTTTGAAACAATGAAGTCATTAGGCTTGGAGCGTGGAATTAAAGGGAGTGAGTCAACCCATACAACCATAAAAGAATTTTATGGATCATTAGAAAGCTCAGAGATACTTACCGTTCCAGAAGCTTCTATACCATCTCCTCCTGTTTTAATAAAAGATAAAAAACGGAAAGAATGGGCTAATGATGAATCTGAAAGAATAAACGACTTTCAAAAACCAACTTACCAACCAATCCAATCAAAAGCAGCGACATCAGCAATAGCTACTAAAAAAGCGAAACAAGCAGAAGCTACGACGAAAAAATATGCTGAAGAGCTTGAACGTATGAAAAAAGAAGCAAATTTGGTTAGAGATACTGATTTAGCTGAAATAATGGAGCGCTCTAACGCTAAACGCCTTAAAGGAAGGGGGAATGTTTGGGAATACAACGGGGAACAAATCGCTTTAAACAATTCCAAATTTTTTAATCATTATCAAAATTTTGGTGGTGGTGGAGCTATTGACTTAGTGATGCATTTGCAAGGATTTGATTTTTCCCAAGCGGTGAGATGGCTGGGTGATGAAGTTGGGAACAACGCTGCGATAGGCTCTGCGATGACTCATGCAAAAAAAGAAGCGGAAAAAGCAACAAAAGCGCATGCACCTCTCCCGGATCCAATTGATCAACATTGGCCACATGTTAGAGATTATTTAATAGAAAAACGTGGGTTAGATAAAAAATATATTGATTTTCTTCACGATAAAGACCGCATATTCTCTGACTTTATGAAAAACGCATGCTTTCGCTATGGATCTAAAGGTGTTGAAAAGTCAGGAACCAGGGGCATCAAATGGAAAGGATTTAATGGAGTTAAAGATGATGGATTTAAACTAACAAAAAAGAATCCTGATGGGGTTGTTTTTGTTGAATCTGGAATTGACGCAATATCTTTTATTCAGCTTCTAGAAACCATTCCAGAGTACGCGGAATACAAGAATTTTGACATCATAGCGGTTGGTGGAGTTAGCTCAAGGGTAGTATTTAATTTATCTAAAAAATATGATCGAGTCGTTATTGGTTTTGATAATGACAAAAATATGCGGGGTGACAAAAGTTTTGATGATATTCAAGGATACATAAAAAATAAAGAGGTCGAGAGGTTAACGCCTGCGCCACTCAATGACTGGAATGAATATATAAAACCAAAACCAGACGAATCAGCAGGATCACTGGGGGAAACTCAAGAGATTAATCCAATCGACAATCAATAAAAGAGGTAAAGCATGTCAAATCCGGATAAAAAAATACACGAAATTGCTGATCAATTGGTTGAAAACAACATAAAACCAACGCTAGCAAATGTTCGTAAAGAACTAGGTGGTGGGAGCTTCACAACTGAAGTTTACCAATTATTGAGTAGCTGAAATACACAATGCTGGTGTATCGAGGTTTATTTTAGGTGGTTTTGCCATGTTTATAGCAAACCCCTACTTAATTCCCCTTAGGCAATAGCATTTGAAACGAATGAAAAGACTATTTTTTTCATATAGTTGTAGCATAGTTTCAATTTTACCATAAATAATTATTGGGAAACTTCAGCTTCACAACTATTAGTGATGCAATGAAAATCTGGAGATCAAACCAGATGAAAGAAGAAGCGCTTGCTGACATCAAAGAGCCGGCTCCGGACCAGATTACCGAACAATTAACTGATTTAGGAAGCAACCTGTGGGGGTTTGCTCAATCATTAGCTACTGACCACCTCAAGTCAGAACGTGAAGCTCTGGAGGTTGCTAGGGGGGAATTTGAGGCAATAGCTAGTGAAGCAGGCGAGCTAGCTGATGCATTATCATTAGAGCTTGAAGAAGAGGCTAAAAAGCTTGAAGAAACAACAGATAAACATGACGATCTAGTTACTATAAATTCTGAATTATTAACTAAAACAGAAGATCAGGATAAAGAGATTAAGAACCTATCTTTATCTGTTACAAATCTTGAAGATAAAGCTAAAGGGTTTGAAGATAGCAACAAAGAATTATCTAAAGAAAACGCCAAGTTATCTGGGCATATAGGAGAATTGGATAAAGAAAAAAAGGATAATTTATCGAAAATCAATAAATTAAATAATCAGGTTGGTAGTCTTGAGGCTGATCTGAGAAACGCAAATGAAAACAATGCGTCTGAAATAGCTAATTTAAATAATGCTTACAAGGAAAAAGAGAAAGTAATTAAGAAACAGATGGATGATGCCTTAAAAGCGAAACATACGGCTGAAAAAGCGCTTTCTGATCGAATTAATAAAGAGTTAAATGATTTGGAAGAAAAAAATAAATCTTATGTCGCTCTTGTTGAAAAGCAAGAAAAATTACGTGATGAACTAGATAAAGTCAGGACGGATCGAGATGCCTGTAAGAATCAAATAAACTTATTAAAAACAAAAAATGATGAACAAAAAAAATCATGAAAATTGTTAATGTAAATAAAATTGAAACTAAGAGAAATAAGATTAATGTTTATGATGGGCCGATTGACCAGGTAGTGGATCAGAATGCTGGCCTCTTGTGCCCTGAATGCGAATTAAACGAACTTCAATTCATAGAAAAACAAAGTGGTATTTGCTATTCCGGATGTTTTAAAACTTCCTGCCTGGAGCATTATTCGTGCGACGAGTGTGAGGAAATGTTTATTGATATAAATTCTAATGATTATAAAACTAATAAAGCTGTTATTGAATACAAGAAAATTAATTAAATTGCCTACGTGAGTGTTCGAGCACTCACGTAGGTACCCATAAACCCATAAAAAACACTGAGAATTTTATGAGAATAGATATTTTAAAAGCTTTTGAGGAAAAACCTCAAGAATTAGATTTTGTTTTACCAAGCTTTTTAGCTGGAACTGTTGGTTCTCTGGTTGCTCCAGGAGCGTCAGGGAAGTCTTTTTTTTCACTCCAGGCGTGTATGAGTATCGCATGTTCTGTCGCTGGCGGCGATTTACTAGATTTAAATCCAGCTCCTGGTCAGGTCGTTTATTTTAACGCTGAGGATCCTGATGTTATTGTTAATAGACGATTGCATGCAATAGGCGGATCACTTAATAATGATGCTAAAAAATCCATTGCTCAGAATCTACATATTTTGCCTGTAATGGGTAAGCGATTGAATATTATTGATGATAAACATTTAAAATCAATTATTGATTATGCTACAGGCGCTAGATTAATTGTCTTTGATACTTTATCCAGGATTCATCAGCTCGATGAAAATAATAACGGTCAGGCAGCTATAGTAATGGGTTGCCTAGAACATATAGCGGCTGAGACTGGAGCATCTGTTTTATTTCTACATCATGTTAGTAAAGCAAGCGCGCTGGGTGGGATGGCTGATTTACAACAAGCCTCGCGAGGAGCATCTGTACTGGTCGATAATTCGCGCTGGTGTAGTTATGTATCTAAAATGTCAAAAGATGAGGCGAAGGGGTTCTCTGATCGTCAATTTGACAAAAAACCAATAGCTGAAGATTTTAGAAGCCATTACATCCGCTTCGGGGTTTCAAAACAAAATTACGGAATTCCATTTATAGAAAAGTGGTTGAAATTTCATGAAGGTGGTGTATTAAAACCGGTGCATTTGCATAAGATAGAAAAAGAAAATAAAAAAGCGGGAGCCAGAAAAAATGGATAGTCATATTAATTATCCCGCAGCCAGATCAAAAAAAATAATCCATGCGGCACCCCAATTTAGACCAATTAAGCGGGGAGCTAGAAAAAAAGGGATTGAGCGTATATACACAGCTAAAAATGGTGATACTTTAACTATTGCAATTTTTCACGAGTTGGATATCGCAGATCAGGATCTTTTGCTCTGTTTGTTAGCAATTGCTAGAGCTGAGGATAGAGGTGTTTATATTAACGAAAACCCTGAGTCAGAGGTTGGAATTAAATTAAGAGAAGAACTTAATCTAGGAGGTTCAGCAGAGACAGCTGTCGCTTTAATGGTTAGGGCTACAGGATATGAAATATTGAATGAGCTTGGTAGACCCACAAACTCAAATAGCTATAACTGGTTAAGATCTTCATTAAAACGGTTATCAAGAGTTTCTTTTGATTATGATTGTAAAAAAGGGTTTTGGTCGTTCAATCTACTTTCTGTCTCCGGTCTTTATGGTGAAAAAGGAGAAATAAGAGATATTTCTATTTGCATTAATCCGTTATCTGCTCAGGCAATACTAGGAAATGAAGAGGGATATGTCCTAGTTAATAGAACAGAACGATCAAAACTGGATAAATCTAAAACAAGCTCAGAATCAAAAGCACTGCATTATGTTTTATCAGGGCTTGTTGATATGGGGCAAGAGCGTGTTTTAAATGTCGATATGTTAGCTGATAAGGTCTACTCGCGTTACGATGAAAATATAACGGCAGGAGCGATCAGGATTCGCAGAATGAAGTTAGTAAGTGCTTGCGCAGAAATAAATAAATTAGGCTACTGGTCTTGTCTTCCTTCAAAAAAGGGTAAAAATACAGTTTTAACTGTAAAACGAAAGAGAAGAAAAGTTTAATAATTAGACATTTTTGCTATCGACATAACAGAAACGTTCTATCGACATAACAGAAACGTTCTATCGACATAACAGAAACACTTTTTTTTTCAAAAACCTCTACAGGCAACGAAACTCATTGCCTGTAGAAAAAGCTAAAAAATCACCTAAAGATAATCTAAAGAATATCTAGGAAAACAAGATATTTTCTTAGATATTCTTGTTTCTAAACCCAAAAAACAATTAAAAGCATAAACCCTAACGGGTTTACTTTGGCCCGATAGGGTCAATTATCCACTGAAAAAAAGAAAATGGCCTTCGGTGGGTGGGCTTTTAAATAAAAGGTTACCTTTTATTGTAACTACTCAGCGTGTTTTTTAACTTTAAAATCAAATGGATATATTTTAATTTAACCTGACTTTAGTCATTTTCACCTTATAAAGCCGCTGCTATTTTAGGCTAACATTCAAAGAAAAAGCCCACCCCACCGAAGGCCATTTTCTTTTTTCAGTCGATACTGCGCCCGATAGGGCGCAGTAAACCCGTTAGGGTTTTTATATATAAAACTGTGCAGCCCCTTTTTCCTCAAACACGTGGGCATCACTACCCAGAGGAGCCTGCACATGAGAAGCCAACAACACAACCCGAGGCTGGCTTGGATGAAGAGCAGCTTTCGAGTTATGCCTTTAACTCGATGTTCAAGTTTTCAGCTATAACTGGGCTAAGAAAAGTACATTTTTCCGGCTTTGTTTTATAAGTGATTGATTTACAATGATGTTTATGCTTTCTTTGTCAGTAAAATTATCAATAAAATCAATCAGTTAAAAAACTTGAACATCGAGTATAAGGAGATTTTGGCAGGAGGTGAACTACAGCCTGCGTAGTAAACTCTAAAAATGGAATAGGTAGATGTTAAACCACCTATTTCATGCCTCCACATTTATGAGGATGGAATAGGTGGTTTAACATCTACCTATTCCATTTTTAGAGTTTACTACGCAGGCTGTAGTTCACCTCCTGCCAAAATCTCCTTAAACTCGATGTTCAAGTTTTTTAACTGATTGATTTTATTGATAATTTTACTGACAAAGAAAGCATCAACATCATTGTAAATCAATCACT
>NZ_BLYC01000057.1 GCF_019721995.1 Bathymodiolus japonicus methanotrophic gill symbiont
TCATTGTGGCGGAGATTGAGGGGAATAAAGAATGAATGATGTGAGTTTTATAGAAAAACTGCTGGGTCGCGAAAACAAATAGATTGGAAAGTTAAAATTAACAGAAGGATCATAATGAAACAGTCGTCCAGAGGCATTAATTAGATGAAAGCCACCTTTTATTTTAGCTCCAGTTGTAAAGCGTTTGCTGCCATCGTTGAAAATCTTTTGAATGCCGCGAAGATCGTTATCTATACCGTGAATAGGTACTGCGATGAATCTACGGCCATACTTAACGCCAATCCCCTCTACTTGCTTATTCACCAAATAATCACTATTACCTGTATTAGATAGTTTATTAAACTCATCTTTAGCGGCGATAGCTGCATTAGCGTGCATTTTGGCTTTTTCTGCATCGACGAGCTTTTGATTAGCCGTTAAGGCTTGTTGGTATTTTTCTTTATCATATTTTGTTAGCCCGGTGTTTTTTGAATAGCTGTTGAAGGTATGATTAACTCCCTCTCGAAAATCGCCATAGGTAGCTAATATGATGGTTTGATTGTTTGATATTGTGATTTCCTGACCAACATACCACCCTGATTTTTTCTTTGGGGTACGGCCTAGTATTGGTGCATTCCTGAACTTACCGTCAAGAATGACGATATCAAGAACTAGCCCGTAATTAAGCAGTGAATCAAGGCAGGCATTGCGGTGTTTATTGATGTCATCATAAGCATTATAAAGACTGTGGATGTTTTGCTTACTTGGTGATAAACGTAGGTTTGATTTGTTTTTGAAGTTTGCCATGTTATTCCTGACAAAACAATTTTTAGTCCTAATCTATCCATAAAGGTCTATACAAGATAGAATTTAACTTCTAATTGATTTATTTATCACTTAATTAGAAGTTAATGGCTAATTAGTTCTACTAATTGTCCTGTTTGTTTAAAATGTATCTTTAAGAGAAACCGCCAAGCATCAGTTAAAGGTATGTAGAATTAAAAAGATTAAAAAAAACATCGATTTATTAATTTAAATCGGTGTTTTTTTTGCATTTAAAATAGTTGATTTAATTGTAACCAATCAATATTACTCACATGATACCATCGTAAGTCAACATGATTTAACACAATTAACATATCAGTCGTTATTTTAATTTCACAACATATATATCCGTTAGTTATCAATAGCTTGATAAATAATAAAACTTAACTCTAACGAAATAAGTTTGTTTTTGCGCTCTTGCTAACCATGGATTTGCATGATATTCCCATATTTAATTATGAAAAAATACAAACTAATATTACTTGTTCTATTCATCGCATCCTTACCATTGGTTTTAACGAGTTACACCTCAGTCTCAGCAAACAACACAAAGACAACGGATAAGATGGGAGCTAAACCACAAGATCCTGATTTCATAACTGACCTCAGGATAAAAGCGGAAGAAGGGAGTGCTGCATCACAATACAATCTAGGGATAATGTATTACGAAGGCCGCGGTGTTATTAAAGATTACAAACAGGCAGTCAAGTGGTTTACAAAGTCAGCAGAGCAAGGGGATTCATCTGCACAATACAATCTAGGGGTAATGTATTACGAAGGCCGCGGTGTTATTAAAGATTACAAACAGGCAGTCAAGTGGTATGCCAAGTCAGCAGAGCAAGGGGTTGCTCAGGCACAATCCAATCTAGGGGTAATGTATGCGAATGGCCGCGGTGTTATAAAAGATTACAAACAGGCAGTCAAGTGGTATGCCAAGTCAGCAGAGCAAGGGTATTCATCTGCACAATTCAATCTAGGGGTAATGTATGCCGAAGGCGAAGGCGTTATTAAAGATTACAAACAGGCAGTCAAGTGGTATGCCAAGTCAGCAGAGCAAGGGTATTCATCTGCACAATTCAATCTAGGGGTAATGTATGCCGAAGGCGAAGGCGTTATAAAAGATTACAAACAGGCAGCCAAGTGGTATGCCAAGTCAGCAGAGCAAGGGGTTGCTCAGGCACAATCCAATCTAGGGAGTATGTATCACGAAGGCCGCGGTGTTATTAAAGATTACAAACAGGCAGCCAAGTGGTATGCCAAGTCAGCAGAGCAAGGGGTTGCTCAGGCACAATCCAATCTAGGGAGTATGTATCACGAAGGCCGCGGTGTTATAAAAGATTACAAACAGGCAGTCAAGTGGTTTACAAAGTCAGCAGAGCAAGGGGATTCATCTGCACAATACAATCTAGGGGTTAATGTATGCGAATGGCCGCGGTGTTATTAAAGATTACAAACAGGCAGTCAAGTGGTATGCCAAGTCAGCAGAGCAAGGGGTTGCTCAGGCACAATCCAATCTAGGGGTAATGTATGCGAATGGCCGCGGTGTTATTAAAGATTACAAACAGGCAGTCAAGTGGTATGCCAAGTCAGCAGAGCAAGGGTATTCATCTGCACAATTCAATCTAGGGGTAATGTATGCCGAAGGCGAAGGCGTTATTAAAGATTACAAACAGGCAGTCAAGTGGTATGCCAAGTCAGCAGAGCAAGGGTATTCATCTGCACAATTCAATCTAGGGGTAATGTATGCCGAAGGCGAAGGCGTTATTAAAGATTACAAACAGGCAGTCAAGTGGTTTACAAAGTCAGCAGAGCAAGGGGATTCATCTGCACAACACAATCTAGGGGTAATGTATTCGAATGGCCTCGGTGTTATTAAAGATTATAGGCAAGCATATATGTACGCTAATGTTTCATCATACAATGGTAGTAAAGGAGCAATTAAACTTAGGGAGCTTATGAAAAAAAAACTAACAGCAGAGCAAATAAATGAGGCACAAGAATTATCTCGAGAGTGGATTAAAAGCCATAAATAACAACTTTTTTAATCTTCCTCACAACTTACGCCTCATAACATATAACTCGATGTTCAAGTTTTCAGCTATAACTGGGCTAAGAAAAGTAAATTTTTCCGGCTTTGTTTTATAAGTGATTGATTTACAATGATGTTGATGCTTTCTTTGTCAGTAAAATTATCAATAAAATCAATCAGTTAAAAAACTTGAACATCGAGTATAAGACATAAAATAATACACCGTAAGGACGCATTGGTCTTTCGACGAATTGGCGCGGCGTGGTTGTTTCTTCAGCTCTTTTTTAGTACAGGACTGCCTTATCTAGAATATTGACCGATAGAGGAGCGGCTGGAGGGGTTTCTGCAATAGCTGGAATAGCGAGTGATGACTGGTTAATATTTTGAGCTTTATTTTTTATTGATATTTCCATAATGACTTACCGTTTGTAACGGTTTCATCATGGTAAAACGTTTTAATATAACCTGGCCCGTGATAAGATAATTACTCAAAAGGACTGGTATTGTCTTTTTGTTTTACCAATGATGAAATGATATTTCAAAGTCCATGTGAAAGGTCTGAACCCTTTGCGCATGGTGCAAGAATGCCCTTTGAACTGAAAGCATCAAGGGGCATTTTTTTCATTATCTCATACTCCATACAAGCACACCCGGACTACCTCTCTAGCCATACCTCAGAAATCTCTAAACAATACTTTTTATCCCTTTTTTACGCCTACAAACCAACACAAAAAAAACAACAGTTTGACCCGCATTCTAATTACAAAAAATGTTTTATCAATTAGGATTTATAACCTCTCAATTAATAAGGTATATGTTTTGTTTTAAGCAAAAAGAAACATATCCTACCTCATTATAAGTATTATATTTCGCCAATAACGGCCGTTTATAATCCATTCTATTTTTATTTTTTTCCCATTTTTTGACCTGATATCTCCCCACGCATTCACTAAACAAAAACACAAACCCCCGTGTCGACTTGGTGATAGGTCGAAAATACAAGATTGGTACGACACAAGCTGGCTAAACTTAACTTATATGGGACAGTGAAAAACAAAAATAGGAATATTAACTATGACGGTTAACTATAAACGCCAGTTTCCAAGTTTTTGATCGCGAAATCTTAAAGTAACAACGTATAAAAGGGTCAATTAAGCAACACAGTGAAATTAGACTTAGACTGCGATTAGTCTTTATTTACGCTCAAAAAATCATAGTATTGCAATTCAAAACACTAGCAACAAATATCTCACGATAACGCACCAACGACGACACTCACTGCCGTCTTCTCAATAAGACTTACATCCCTGTAGGGTTTTTCATTTCAAGTCACCAGTGCACCATAGGATGGATATTTATGTCACATGGACACAGTGCTCCGAATTATTCAGAGCCTTTTAAAAATATAATTAGACAGGCCTAAATTTATACGGTTTTCTCTCGGTCAATAATATTCTTCACTGTTGATGCGTGCCATTGCCCCCCCGCGCCTCGTTTTTACGCCTAGTTTATTTAATTCATTAGCCACATTCCCCATTGATAAACCTTTAATCCGATACCCCTCGATAATGTCGCTTACGGTTCTAGCGAAGTCACTGGCTAGCTTCTTGTTTATTGCATTGCTCTTTAGCCGTGCTTCATTTAAATTTGTTTGATTACCTAGTTGAACCCCTCGCGCCTTTAATATTTGTAGAGCCGCCTTTGTTCTAGTGCTAATCAACTCCCGTTCCTTTTCGGATAGAGCCGCGTATAGGTGGAGCATAAAGGGGTCTGCGTCTCTTCCAAGTTGTGCTGCAATAAATGGGATTTTATTTGCCATTAGCGATGATATAAAAGCAACATCGCGACCTAGTCTGTCTAACTTATTCACAATGATATAAGCTGATTCTTTTTTAGCGCAATTTAATGCTTGAGATAATACAGGGCGTTTCTCTAAAGCATCAAACCCTTTTCCGCTTTCCACTTCGGATAATATCTTGATTAACTCAATACCCTCATTTTTACAGAATTCCTTTATATCCGATTCTTGAACCTTTAGCCCTAACCCACTTCTTCCTTGTTCAGAGGTTGATACTCTTACGTAACCGATTGCTTTCTTAATCATAAGCACACCTTTTTATTTAGTTATACATATTATAAACGTTCGTATATAGTTTGTATGATGGTAATAAAAAGGTGAATTCATGGTTAAGAAAGCTATAGGTTATACTAGATAAAGGAATTAACTCAATTGATTACGGATTAAACCACTCACCTTTCAAACTATAAGGACAAAAATGAAATTACTTTTAAAAGTATACAGCACAACAATACTTTTAACCTCATCGAACAGGATCATCGATTTATTAAAAAAATAACAAAACCGATGATGGGCTTTAAAGCGTTTCACTCCGCCCAAGCAACAATTGATGGAATTGAAACAGCACATATGATCCGAAAGGGACAATTGTTTGAGGAAAATATTCCTGCTTATAAGCAGTTTATGGCTTTAGCAGGATAGTTATGCCTGAAGACCAGGCAGTCTGCGCTTTTAATGATTATTGCGACAGAACCAAAAAAACAGAGATTCTGAATTTTTTCAGCGGGGGATACTGCCGCCACAAAAGCCGAAACAACGGAAACAAAGATAAAACAGGGGCAAAGCTGTTCAGTTGCAAGTAAAATTGAATGTACAACTTAAACTCAGTGAGTTTTTGTCTTGACCCAGGTGACCACTATAGCTTTCTGCGCTTTTTTGATAACCTTTGCGACAGAACCGAAAAATTTGAAAAATGCGCCCTGTAGGCATTACAGGCATAATAATTATGAGCGATGACAGAAAAACTTGGTTATATCAAAACCAAAGCACAGCAATCGGCAACTTTCAAATAACTATTTTTTTAGAAAAATAGTTATTGTTGTTCCTATGGAAATAAAAATCTAGTTCAACTTCGAGACACTTTGCTGCCAAAATTACTATCAGGTGAAATCACTATTAAAGAAGCAGAGATTAATGTCGATGAATAATTTAATTAATCAACCAGAAAAAACTGACATTGAGTTAGTCAATGAAACCGAAAAATCTTTAAATAATCATACCTATGATGATTATCCTGATATTTTAGTTAAAATGACAAAGGAACAGTTTAGTGTTTTTGAGTTGAAACGTCGTTATGAAGTAAGTAACACACTCGTAATGAATCCTGATTTTCAACGACAATCTGTATGGAATATTAAACAAAAATCAGAATTAATTGAATCTATTTTAATGGGTATTCCTATTCCAATTATTTATTTATTTGAAAATGAACAGGGCTTAAAACAAGTAGTTGATGGGCGACAAAGGTTAAGTTGTATTTTTGATTTTTTGAATGGTATTTTTAAGTTAAAAGATTTGAACAGATTAAAAAAAGAAAATGACAAGGTTTTCTCAAATTTAAGTTCTCAATTTCAAGCAAAAATAGAAGATTATCAATTCTTAGCATACACCGTACAACATCCGACTCCTGAAAGGGTTAAATTCGATATTTTTGACCGTGTTAATCGTGGTGGCACACAATTAAATAACCAAGAAATGCGTAATGCGTTATATCTTGGCAAAGCAACATATCTTTTAAATAAATTAGTTGAAACCGAATGTTTTTTAAAGGCTACGGGGAAAACAGTTTCACCTGAGCGTATGAAGGATAAATATATTACATTACGTTTTTTAGGATTTTATTTGTTACGAACCGAGCAATTAGGTGATATAAGCTATAAAAGTGATGTGGATGAATTTTTAGCAGATGTAATGAAAGAGATTAATGCATTTAGTGACGAAAAGATTAACCAACTCACTGAAGTTTTTGAGAGATCAATGAAAAATTGCTATGAAATATTAGGAAAAGATGGCTTTCGTTTTAGCAATGAAAATCATAGTAAAAAACGTCCTATCAATATGGGGTTATTTGAGTGTTTAAGCTATATGTTAAGCGTTCCTTTACCAGATAATACCAATAGGATTATATTAAAAAAAGAGATTGAGGTTCTAAAAAAGTCAATGGATGAAAGTAACAATTTCAAAGGGTTAATTGATTCAAATAAAGGAGTTGAATACCGATTTAATAAAGTAAATACAATACGAATGAGGTTAAAAAATGCTTTCTAAATTAGAAATTGAAAATTTCAAATGTATTGATAAGCAGGTCTTCAATTTAAAGCCATTAACAATATTAACAGGTCTCAACTCAACAGGTAAATCAACCGTTATTCAGGCTATTTTATTGTTTAGTAGTTTTTCTTCATCACCACAAAATGAAACTTTAAACGAATTAGTCGCTAATTTTTCTAATTTTAGAGAAATTCGTAATAAATATAAAAATGCTAAATCATTAAGTATTGTAATAGATGATTCTGTTTTATCTATGAACAATGAAACTTTGAATACAAAGCCATTTCACTTAAATTATGAAGAAAATATTTATTACTTATCCGCTAATCGTATTGGACAAGAAGAGTTAGCGAGTTTAAATTTAAGACAGAAAGTTGGACGTAATGGTGAATATGTTTTTGGGTATTTTGAATCAAATAAAGATAAACCACTTGATGAGGTATTAGTTAAATTTAAACAAGCAGGGCTTACCTTAAAAGCACAAGTTAACGAATGGCTAGCTTACATTCTTGATTTAAAAATTTCATTTCAAACTGAAAAAATAACCTCAAGTAATGTTAAAGTTACATTCAACAGCGAAGGGATTAATGATATAAATCCTTTTAATTTAGGAGCAGGTAATAGCTATTTGGTAAAAGTATTAGTGGTTTCTTTAATGTGCAAACAAAACGATTTATTATTAATTGAGAATCCAGAAATTCATTTACACCCAAAAGCTCAATCTAGACTGGGTGAATTCTTAGCTTGGCTTGCCAATGGAAACATACAAGTAATTGTTGAAACTCACAGCGAACATTTAATTAATAAAGTGAAGTATAAAATTTATAAAGAATCATTAGCTGCAAAAGCTGCCATTATTTATTATAAACCTTCTATAAAAGAGAATTTTATTGAGTTAAAGATTAACCCATTAGGAAAATTTATAGATAGTAATGGTAAGAACGTAATGTTTCCGTCAGGTTTTTTTGATTCTACCTTGCAAGAGCTATTGGAAATAGGATGAGTGATTACTCCCTAGTCTTAAGTGATGATTTATTGCAGTTATTTTTAAACTTTAAAAATGGGAAGGTTAATAATCCCAATCTTGTTGAAAAATTTCTGAATTATTATCACGTCCCTCATTTAACCTGTGTTAACCAATTAAAACGTATTGGCAATGAAGACACTGCGTTATTGCAGCTACTAGCATCTCAAGGATATATCGCTCAATCTTTGG
The DNA here is from genome assembly GCF_019721995.1 of Bathymodiolus japonicus methanotrophic gill symbiont. Classification (GTDB taxonomy): domain Bacteria; phylum Pseudomonadota; class Gammaproteobacteria; order Methylococcales; family Methylomonadaceae; genus Methyloprofundus. The sequence goes on from NZ_BLYC01000057.1 coordinate 8,179, forward strand.
AAGATCTTGTCACGAAAACACGCTATAAACTTATTTTAAACACTGAGAAATATGACTATCCTTACGTTAATATTGATCAAGATAAGGTTGAGAAAAATTTCACTTTAACCTTTGGTATTGGTGAAAATAGAGATAAAGCGATTCAGTTAATCACAGCCTTATGCTTAGATGCAAAATTTATTTTAATTTTTGATCGTTACTTTTGTGATAGGTGGAATAATACTAAGAATCTTTTTCAAAAAGTCATCCCTCATAAAAATATAACTTTATTACATGATGACCATTTAACAAACAAAACTTCTGAAATCAAAAAAATAAACCGAACCTGGACTATAAAATGCGATAAAAAAAAGACATTTATAAATGCACATGATCGTTATTTATTGATCGATAATAAAATAGAAATTATTTTAAGTAGTGGTTTTGATAATTTATTTTCAACAAATAAAGATTTAACCTGTGTAATCAGATATAAGAGCTAAATAAAGCAGGCCATATCAACACCCACAAGGTATCTTGGACAGGCGAGGGTTCTGTCGCATAAATCCCCCTTCCCAACGTTATCTGCTATCATAATTCTCAATTTCAATAAAAGGTAGATCATATGCGTTGAAGTGGATCATGCTACGCTCAATCGTTGGGTTATCCGTTATTCTCCTGCCATTGCTGTAAAAGCTAAATATCAGAAACGAGAAACCAATAAATCGTGGCGCATGGATGAAACGTATATCAAAGTGAAGGGTCAGTGGACCTATTTATACCGAGCTGTTGATAGTCACGGTGATACGCTTGATTTTATGCTTTCTGAGCGCCGTGATGAAGAGGCTGCAACCGCATTTTTCAAACAAACGATTAACAATAATGGCTTTCCTGATAAGGTCGTTATGGATAAAAGTGGCGCTAACTATGCAGGATTAGCCAATATTAACCTCTTGTTAATCCTTGCTGGGTTTGCCACTATGATCGACATATTACAGGTTAAATATTTGAATAACATCATCGAACAGGATCATCGATTTATCAAAAAAATAACAAAACCGATGATGGGCTTTAAAGCGTTTCACTCCGCCCAAGCAACAATTGATGGAATTGAAACAGCACATATGATCCGAAAGGGACAATTGTTTGAGGAAAATATTCCTGCTTATAAGCAGTTTATGGCTTTAGCAGGATAGTTATGCCTGAAGACCAGGCAGTCTGCGCTTTTAATGATTATTGCGACAGAACCCCGATAAAGGTATTTTGTTAGCAACACAATTAATGGAAGACTCCCTTAATTAATGCCTCTGGACGACTGTTTCATTTATGATCCTTCTGTTAATTTTAACTTTCCAATCTATTTGTTTTCGCGACAATTTTTTTTTCAAACGAATTTCCATTAAAAAATCATATTCCTTCTTACTATAAAGATAACCACATTTATATGCGTGTTCAATAAGATCCTCATTTGCATTTGCTAAGATGTCCTTATTGATACGCTTCAATCCATCAAATAAATTACCTGTTTCAATTCCAATAAAAATATTCACACAGACATTCCCAACATACGTTTTCTTGTCAGTTTCTTTATTTTTGATGTAACAAAGCTCTTTAATACGTTTACCGCAAGGGCACTTATCAAAATCATTCTTGAGTTTAAAACCAACCAATACCCATTCTTTTTTAGCTTCACTGAACTCTTGTTTATTTGAAAGGGTCAATATATGCGCTATTAATTTTTTTTTAACCATCCTTACAAATATATAGTCACAGGTCGCATTTTGCAAATTTTTCTATATACCGTTCATGTGGAGAATCTATTGGCTCCCTACGGGACGTATTGATAAAGCATGGATAACAAAAAGACGTTATCCACCCCTTACCAACACTAGCCAACACATTCCCCACAATCACTATCAATCACAGCAATATGGTTTCTCTTAAACCGCGCTCCGCGCATCAATAATAAGCAATGATAATTGGTAAGAATAAAAGATAAGAAAAGAAGCCCAGACGCGAAGAGCCAGTGTGGACAAGAGTCACCCATTAGACCACATAGATGAGTAAGGTTTTACCTGTTTATCTTTCCCACTCAAAATGCTAATGATTTTTTTAGCTATTTCGAGGGAGAATAAACAGAATAATCGAGTTTTTAAGCCCCTTTTACCTCCGCCCTGCCCCTGCGCTATAGAATATATATAAATATATCCCCCTGTACAGCTACGCAGCATATTTGCACTATAAAATTCAATTCCCGCAGGTGAGACGGTATAAACCCGCGACTTCTACTTTATACAAATATGATCTTACTGACTACCTCTACATACCCTTGATCGGTAGCTCTGTCCTGACCTATTCCAATATCATCTAATCCAAAATAGGGGCTGGGCTTGAAAGAAGAGAAGAAAAACCAGAATTGCTTACAAATGAGAAGATAATTAAGATATAATTAACGTTCGTTTGATTGCAAGAGTCTGTTTCTTACTTTCAAGCCGTAATAAGTGTTTCTATCACTTATTACAACCTTTTAAAAACCTCTACATACAATGTGTGTGGAGGTTTTTTTATGCCTTAAATACTACCTTTATTGGCTAATAATGGAATAGGTAGCGTTGTTTTTTATAAACAGTGCCTTTCAGTATCCGTGTCATTAACCTAAAACAAAATCATAAATTAACTAATAAATACAATTAGTTAAACTGATTTATTGGGCGGTAATTGATTTTTTTCCTTTCGTTTTATTCCTAAAATAACGATAATTATCCTCGAATTCTTTGCACTCATTGCCGTTATTTTTTCTTTTTCGATAAAAAGGCTAGAGAGTATTAAAAGCTAGTCGATCAGATTCCGACAAATCCATGGCTGTCTGCGATGGATAGTAAAATATCCCCCTGTACAGCTACGTTTGATAACGTCAGCATCAAGTCCTTGTCCACTCAAGGCGGTGCTGGCTAATGGTCTTTTTTATAAAGCGTGGTAGTTAATTCCCGATTCAGAATCAAAAGGGCGTGGTTAGGAAAAACAAACCTAGCGGCGCATACAGGCGTTTTTATCATAAAAATATACCCTAATAACCCCTGAGGCATGTATCGCCCCACAATGCTCCTTACGTGGCTAGATAACAACGAATGGCAAAGAGTTTGCAGATTACAGTTGATTTTTACACAAACATTTGTTCTTTTGCGACAGAACCATCTTTCTCGCCAACCTGTTGTGTTTGCGAGAGTGGGCAGAATGATATGAAGTCCCACAGACCGCATTCCACAAATTCTGCGGTGTACCGTTCATGTGGAGAATGTATTGGTTCCCTACGGGCGTATTGATAAAGCATGGATAACGAAAAGATGTTATCCACCCCTTACCAACACTAACCAACACATTCTCCACAATCACTGTCAATCCCAGCGATATGAATTCTCTTAAACCGCGCGCCGCGCATCAATAATAATTAATTGTAGATTTAAAAGACTAAAGACCTTGATCGGGTAGCCGTATTAACCGCAAGGGCGTGCCCGACAAATCCCTTTCACAGCCCTCCCCTCCCACAACTGCTTAAAAAAAACAGATAATATAGGCTTGAGTTTCAGTGTATCTTGGGATCGAGTTACTCGAGTTTTTAAACCCCTTTCACTTCCGCCACGCCCGCGCGTTACCAGATATTTATATCTGCCCCTGCTCCAAACGCGCCACTTTTTGCATTATAAAATTCAAATCCCGCAGACAAGACGGATTAAGTCTGAGACTTCTACTTTATACAAAAAATGCCTTATGGGTTGCCTTAGCAAAGTCCTTGATTGGCAACACTGTCCTGACCTATTCCAAACCATCTTGATTCCAAAATAGGGGCTGAGCTTGAAAGGTAAGAAGAAAAACCGAAAATGCTTAACAAATGAGAAGTTAATTAAGATATAATTAACATTCGTTTGATAGCAAGAGTCTGTTTCTTACTTTCAAGCTGTGGTGAGTGTTTCTACCACTCATACACAACCTTTATTAAAGGCAAGAAACCCAAGTACTTAAAAGTTCTTGGGTTTTTTTTTGCCTTTAAGCCCTAAAATTTAAAAGTTCTGGGCTTGTTTCTAAATCTGAAATAGGAAATATCAGATTCTATTGCCAATAACTTTAACCCATACAACCAAGACATAGCAAGTTTAGCTGTAATTTATAGCTATTTTTTTAAAAAAATCTCTTTTGTCTTATCTGTGTCATATTTTTAAGTCGAGCTTTGAAACATAATTAAAACAGGTATATCACCATGACAAGTACACAACAACGTGGCGAACTACAAAGTCAAATTTGGAAAATTGCGAATGAGGTTCGTGGTTCAGTCGATGGCTGGGATTTTAAGCAGTACGTATTAGGTGCTTTGTTCTATCGGTTTATAAGTGAAAACTTTTCCAGTTACATTGAAGCTGGTGATGGTAATGTTCATTACGACGATTTTTCCGATGATGATACACGCATTGAAGCAATCAAAGACGATGCTATTAAAACCAAAGGGTATTTCATCTACCCCAGTCAACTTTTTGCCAACATAGCAGATAATGCCAATACTAACGATAACCTAAACACCGATTTAGCCTCGATATTTTCCGCTATTGAAAATTCAGCCAATGGCTACCCTTCTGAACCTGACATCAAAGGCTTGTTTGCTGATTTTGATACAACCAGTAATCGTTTAGGCAATAATACTGTTGCAGATAAGAACAGTCGCTTAGCTGCCGTACTGAATGGTGTTAAAGGGCTAGGGTTTGGTAAGTTCCAAGACAACCAAATAGATTTATTTGGCGATGCCTACGAATTTTTAATTTCTAACTATGCCGCTAATGCAGGTAAATCAGGGGGTGAATTTTTCACGCCACAATGCGTGGCCAAGTTGATTGCTCAACTGGCGATGCACAAGCAAACAACGGTCAATAAAATTTATGATCCCGCAGCAGGTTCTGGATCCTTATTATTACAAGCAAAAAAACACTTTGATGCGCATATTATTGAAGACGGTTTTTTTGGTCAAGAAATAAACCACACCACCTACAACCTAGCGCGTATGAATATGTTCTTGCACAACATTAACTACGACAAGTTTAATATGATGTTGGGTGACACTCTAACTGAGCCGCAATTTCGTGATGATAAGCCCTTTGATGCCATTGTCTCTAACCCTCCCTACTCAGTAAAATGGATTGGTAGCGAAGACCCCACCCTGATTAACAATGAACGCTTTGCGCCTGCGGGTGTATTAGCTCCGAAATCCAAAGCTGATTTTGCTTTTGTATTGCATTCCTTGAATTATTTATCCAGCAAAGGGCGTGCAGCGATTGTTTGCTTTCCGGGTCTTTTCTATCGTGGTGGAGCTGAGCAAAAGATCCGTAAATATCTAGTCGATAACAACTATGTAGAAACTGTTATTTCTTTAGCTCCCAACCTATTCTTTGGCACCACAATTGCGGTTAACATCTTAGTGCTTTCCAAACATAAAACTGAGAATACAACCCAGTTTATTGATGCCAGTGGATTGTTTAAAAAAGAAACCAATACTAATACGCTCACCAAAGAACATATCAAGCAAATTGTAGATTCGTTTGATGATAAAAATAATACCGACTATTTCGCTCAATCGGTAGAACACAATGTTATAGCCGACAATGACTATAATCTATCGGTTAGTGCTTATGTAGAAGCTGAAGACACACGCGAAAAAATTGATATTACCCAACTGAATGCAGAACTAAAAACGACAGTTTCCAAGATTGACCAGTTACGCACCGATATTGATGTCATTGTGGCTGATATTGAGGGGGAATAAAGAATGAAGGATGTGAGTTTTATAGAAAAACTCCTAGACGGAGTTGAGGTTGAATGGAAGGCGCTGGGGGAAGTTCTTATTCGTACTAAAGGCACGAATATCACCGCTGGTCAGATGAAAGAATTACATAAAGATGGTGCCCCTCTAAAGGTTTTTGCGGGAGGCAAGACTATAGCGTTTGTCGATTTTGAAGATATACCTGCAAAAAATATAAACAGAGAACCCTCAATTATCGTTAAATCTCGCGGCTTTATTGAGTTTGAATATTATGAAGGCCCCTTTTCTCATAAAAATGAAATGTGGTCATATTACTCAAAAGATGACGGTATCAACACCAAGTATGTATATTACTTCTTGAAATTGAATGAGCCGCATTTTCAGAATCTTGGTGGTAGAATGCAAATGCCACAGATTTCGATACCGGATACGGATAAGTTCAAAATCCCCATCCCTCCCCTAAGCATCCAAACTGAAATCGTTCGCATCTTGGACACATTCACTACGCTTACAGCTGAACTTACAGCTGAACTTACAGCACGGAAAAAACAATACAACTACTATCGCGACCAACTCTTAACCTTTGAAGACGGGCAAGTGGAATGGAAGGCGTTATCAGAAGTTTTTACTTTAAAGAATGGCTATACTCCAAGCAAAAATAAACCTGAATACTGGACAGATGGGGATATTCCATGGTTTAGAATGGAAGACTTAAGAACCAATGGAAATATCTTAAGTGATGCAATTCAGCATGCACATCAAAATGGGATAAAAGGAAAATTATTTCCTGCAAATTCAATCATTATGTCGACGACAGCCACAATTGGTGAGCATGCCCTTGTGACAGTTGACTATCTGAGTAATCAACAATTCACAAATCTCACTGTAAAGAGTGATTTTTGTGAATCGTTAGATATTAAATTTGTTTTTTATTACTTTTTTATCCTAGCGGGAAAGGCAAAACAATCAATAAATACATCAAGCTTTCCAAGTGTACAAATGTCAGAATTGAAAAGGATGGGATTCCCCATCCCATCCCTTGCCGAACAATCCCGGATCGTCACCATCCTAGATAAATTCGATGCCTTAACGAACTCGATCAGCGAAGGTTTGCCTCGTGAAATAAAGTTGCGCCAACAGCAATATGAATATTATCGCGATTTACTATTAAGATTTCCAAAAGTAGAAGGTGAAGCATAGCATGGGGAAGTCGCTAACGGATATTGCACGGCAACTCAAAGAGTCCGATAAAAAAGTAGAATTGGTTTATGCTTTTAATGGCACAGGTAAGACTCGATTATCGCGAGAATTTAAAAGATTAGCCGAAGAAGAAATAACTGATGAAGAACAATCCGAATTAACCAAGAAAAACATCCTTTACTACAGTGCATTTACTGAAGATTTATTTTATTGGGATAACGACCTGGATAATAATGAGGTAAGAAAATTAAAGATTCACACCAATTCATTTACTAAGTGGGTTTTCGAGGACCAAGGGCAAGACCAGAATGTAATTGCCAATTTCCAGAAGTACACCGATGAGAAATTAACACCCCATTTCAATCAAGACTTCTCAGAAGTGACGTTTTCTTTTGAGCGTGGTAACGAAGAACAAGATGGCAATATAAAAATATCAAAAGGTGAAGAAAGCAATTTTATCTGGAGTGTCTTCTATGCCTTATTAGAACAAGTTATTGAAACACTTAATATCAATGAGGAAGGTGATCGCGATACCGAGAAATTCAATCAATTAAAGTATGTTTTTATCGATGACCCAGTAAGCTCATTAGATGAAAACCACTTAATTGAATTGGCAGTAAATTTGGCTGAATCAATAAAGTTAAGTAAGTCTGATATCAGATTCGTTATCACCACTCACAACCCCCTTTTTTATAATGTTTTGCATAACGAGTGCGCAAGAATAAAACACAAAAATTATATCTTTAAAAAGCTTGAGGACGGGGAGTATGAATTAGAAGCACAGCCGAATGACGCCCCTTTTTCTTATCATCTTTATCTTAAGGGCAAAATTGAAAAGGCAATAGATACAGGCCAAATACATAAATACCATTTTAACTACCTTCGAAATATTTTAGAAAAAATGTCTACATTTCTTGGATACCAACAATGGGGTGAATTATTAGAGCCAGTTGGAGATGATTACAACTCTTATATAACGAGATTGATTAATATTTCAAGTCACTCTAAACATTCGGGAGAAGAAGTTATTTACCTTGAGGAAAACAATAAACGAGTTTTAGGTTTTTTAATAAAAAAAATCCATGAGCTGTATCGTTTTAAATAAACTGGACTATAAATCAGCCCTGACGCATGAAATAAAACCCGCATAAAAAGCCATTTTATATTTGCTATATAATGCTTTCCTATCCTAAATACTACCCCCAATAGAAATCATGAGTAAAGTTAGCAAACGGCCGGCTTCCCGTCTAAGCCGGGACACACAGTATTATGGATTAAAACGCCAAGATGGAACAACCGCTTCTAAACGTTTTTTTGAGCAGGATTTTTCTGGTTTGTTTTCATGGGTTTTAGGCCAGATGGGGGAATTACCTCTGCCCAGAAATGGCCGACCTAAGGTTGTTCTTGACCCCTTGAAATTACTGGTGTCCCGGCTTAGACGGGAAGCCTATTTTCAGAGGTCGAACAGTCCTTTTAGGAGGAGTGTGCCTTGCGTTTGTACAAATCACATTTAATAGGCGATTTTCCTCATCATTGGTGAAATCCGCAAATAATATAGAGCACAATAAGATGATCTATGAGGAAGAAGTTTTACATGCTATAAAGAAACATGAATATTGCAAGGTTTATGCGTCAGGGCTGCGTTAAATACCATGGGGATTTTATATGGCGGCATTAGAAAAAGTGGTTCTGTCGCATAAAGTTCACTTCTCCGCGTTACCTGCTATCATGAGTCTCAATTCGAATAAAATAAGGTTCATATGCTTAGTTTTAAAAAGTTGCGCCAACAGCAATATGAATATTATCGCGATTTACTCTTGAGCTTTCCAAAACCTGAAACAACGGTATGACCGATTATAAAGCCATTGCTGAATCAAATAATTTTATCATCTTGGATAAATACACCAAGTGTTCGCAGGTTAATGAGTCCTATCAAAGCGAGTCCGATTTAGAACGGGAGTTTATCTCTGACTTAGTAAACCAAGGTTATGAATATCTACCAAGTTTAAACAACCCTGAAAACATGCTGACGAATGTTCGCATGCAGTTGCAATCGCTGAATAAAGTACAGTTT
>NZ_BLYC01000058.1 GCF_019721995.1 Bathymodiolus japonicus methanotrophic gill symbiont
GCATGTCTCTATGGCCAGAGTATTATACGCCCCGTGCTCTCGCTTATTGTACTAACTATTGTCTGTGCGTTTATTTATGCTTATAAGTCTAGCTTAGATTATTTTCCTTTCTGTTACGGGCTCTTGTATTCTTTATCTCAGGTATTTTCATTCGTCCCTACCGGACGTAGCACCACAATTGCTATTCTTGATAAGTTATTTCCATGCGAAACAATAATACCGAACGGGGTCTATTTCTTAAGCCTATTTCAGGGCGTGCTATCGTTTGTACTTGTGTTTTTAATAGGCTTAGGATTTCGGAATAGATTTCGACTCTGAAATTCACTCTCCCACTTTAAAACCTGTTAACTCTATGGAAGCGGACAGTTGCTCCAATAGTTTATGTTAAAAAAACAAGTGTATTTTTTACATCGCCATAAACACAGCTAATCACCATTAACAAGACCTTATTTATAGTTAATAATGTTAAAAAAGGCTGTTAAAAAACTTATCTCATGCTATAGTTAATAAAACCCATGTTAAAAAAGCAAACAGATGAAAATAGGTTACGCTCGAGTTTCAACATCTTCTCAAGATACATCACTACAAATAGACGCGCTTAATGCAGCTGGTTGCGAAATAATTTATAAGGAAAAAGCGTCAGGAAGTAAAAAAGACAGACCCGAACTTGAACAATGTTTAAAGTCTTTAAGGAAAGCTGATACGCTGGTTGTCTGGAAACTAGACAGGTTAGGAAGATCATTACAACACTTACTTGAAGTTATAAATGATCTTGAAAATAAAGGAATCGGTTTCACTTCATTAATCGTGAATCATTAGACACGACTACTAGCACAGGCAAACTCTGTTTTTAATTATATTTGTGCTCACACTGGCATGAATTACAGAACGCTCATTAATTAAAGATCAGTGGGCGTAACATAGCCGCTCTAGACGGCGGACTCAGAGGAAAGAAGATTGGCGAGGGATAGGTTCCACTCAGCTCTGATCAACAACAAAGAGACAAATCTGGCCTCATATAACGATGTCAAGCGGCGCGTGTGCTTGAAATCTGACATAGCAAAACAATTTTGGTGTTACGAGACAAACTATTTACACCATAATTTCAGGGCGCCATGCTACCTCACGAAATTCCGGGCGACTGCCTGTGTCGCGGTAACTCGTTCATCTACGCAAGACCGAACAGGAGATGCTACAGCCGCCCTTCCTGCTTATAAGCAGTTTATGGCTTTAGCAGGATAGTTATGCCTGAAGACCAGGAGGTCTGCGCTTTTGATAATTATTGCGACAGAACCAATATTATACCATTTAGGAGCATTCGCTGAAAATCAGGGAAACGGAGCCTAAGCGAAGTGATGATTTTTAGTCCGCGATAGCCGTAGGGCCGTTATTTTGTCGGAGTCTGAGCGTTAGCGAAGGTGGAGACAAAATAAAAGGCCATCCGACACGGCGTCAAGTCATTTGGAGCCTATGTTCCGACCCCTTGTTGGGTCGGGACGATGGTGACGAGGACGAATCGGGGCCGCCGGAGGCATAAGTGGTCGCGTTAAGTTTTTGCTGCTTGCTTGGGCTGGGATGCCCAAAACAAGCTTTCGCAAAAATAGCGACTCCCCGAATCAAAAAGTATGTCCAGCCACATATGAGGTGTTTTACCCTTAATAAGCTTAGTATTATAGCGTTTGGCTCGCATTTCTATAACATGAAAATCCAGTGCCTGTTGGTGGTTTTTATTAGCCTCTGCAAGTTCTTTTAGGCGACATAAACGCTCTCCATCACTTTTATCGAAATCACCCTTCGGAGGATAATTATCCGATATTTCCATCCTATCTAGAGACACTTGATTGGTTAACTTTGTATTGGTTAAATCCGGTATGCAGTTAAATGTATTGTCTGAAATATCCAAAGATTTATCAAAACTGCTATGACGTAAAGAAAATTTTGACAATGTCTTTTGGTCAGTCAATGACTGAAACAAGACATGCCCTTTAAATTCACAGTACTCAAAACTAACTTCATCCGCATAAAACTTGACGTTTTTGAAAGAAACGTCTCCCTCCCCGAATATAGATTTATTGAAGCTCAATCTACATTTATCCTCATTCTTGCCGAATGTAGCTTTACCGAAAGACACTAATCTATCACCGAAATTAACGTTTTCGAAATCCACGTCCCTTCCGCCAAAATTAGCCCCAGAGAAACATACATCCCCTGCGCCAAAAACTGCCCTAGTGAAATTTACGCCGTTATCTCCGAAACTAGTTCCATTGAAAAGCACCTTTCCATCCCCGAAATCGACGTCACTGAAATATACCGCTTTATCGCCAAAATCATCATCTTTACTGAAACTAGCGCTAGTGAACTCGATACCACCACTCGGAAACGTATATCCATTAAAATCATCAGTGTTCCCCTATCAATTGAGGCCGTGAAACTAACCTCGCCACAAGAGAGCTCATAAAGCACTGTAAAGACATTCCTGTTATTATTGCGTTTTGAACTGCCCGAATGGTATACGAGCTGATACGAGATATTCTTGCCTGGAAAAATAATGGATTCACAAAACGATCTCGTTTTTGGGCCTGTTGCTGCCTTATCTCCAGAGCCTCGCTATATTTTTTATCCGATGGATGAATCAATTCTGGCTGTTGTGTTTTTGAAATCTCTTCAAATACGCGCATTAAATTATAGCTCATTGCAGTCAGGCGCATTTGATTTTCAAGTGAGCGGGTATTGGAAGACCAAGCTTTAGTTTCCTTGAAATTACTTTTAGTGTTATTGAATGTCTTTTCAATCGTCCATCGCTTGAAATACAGCATGGCAATGGTTCCAGGGTTAATAGTCATTGGCAAGGTTGTCACAAACCGGTGAAGTTTTCCGGTTTCTGGATCACGGTAATCCACCACGTTAAATTTGATGCCCTTGTTTTCGTACACACTGTATGCTTCAACCCCTGTATTGATCTCATGGTGGGAGTCAAAAGGGATAGACTCAACCAGAGTCGCAATTGAATTTTCTTTTAGCATTGAAATCATGTAATTAGCATGTCGTTTCTGCCGATCCCACCAGACAAAGTCGGTGACGGCTTTATCGTAGACATAGAGATGTTTCTGAGAGCTGTTATTTCCCTTGTTTTGCTTTTCAATATGATCTCGTAACACAGGTATTTCTTGATGCCTCTGAGTTCCGTTTGTCACCAGACAAAGAAATCTGAGCAACCCACTTCTGAGATTCAACGCGTAAATCCCCCCGGCCGCATAAACTTTCCCCTTGCTGTTTTTTTCAGTATGGCAGGCATGATCAATAAAATGTCCATCCGCTGCTTCTATGGTGTATTCGTCAAGTTCTGGGAATGCTTTAAGATAATCAATGCCTTGCGATAGCAGTGTTTCAGAGTGAAGATGGTAGCTCTGCTGTTCAAATGCCTCAAGCATACTTGTTCGTCTATGCGACTTCAGTGATTTAAAATACGTTGAGTGGGGAAGCAGCTGGCCATAAATCTGTTCATTGGTTTGGAGGAAATGGCGACCACTATCGACTACACTGATACAGCGTAATAACCCAAGGCGAATAAAGTCGATATCCTTCAACTCTGGGCATGAACGAGCCCACAAAGGATGACGCTCTGCTAACAGGGCACGTTCCATACTTTCATTGCAGTGTTGGTGAATATGTTCAGAGAGTGGTAGGTCTTTAAGCATGGGTGATATCCGTTTATGAGGTGATTAAAACGGAAATTTTTAGAAAATTTTTTCGGCAATTGCAAGCTTTATTTGAAATTATTTGTTGTTTTTTTACGGTATAAACTATTGGAGCAACTGTCCGCTTCCATAGAGTTAACAGGTTTTAAAGTGGGAGAGTGAATTTCAGAGTCGAAATCTATTCCGAAATCCTAAGCCTATTAAAAACACAAGTACAAACGATAGCACGCCCTGAAATAGGCTTAAGAAATAGACCCCGTTCGGTATTATTGTTTCGCATGGAAATAACTTATCAAGAATAGCAATTGTGGTGCTACGTCCGGTAGGGACGAATGAAAATACCTGAGATAAAGAATACAAGAGCCCGTAACAGAAAGGAAAATAATCTAAGCTAGACTTATAAGCATAAATAAACGCACAGACAATAGTTAGTACAATAAGCGAGAGCACGGGGCGTATAATACTCTGGCCATAGAGACATGCTATATCAAAAAGTATGTCCAGCCACATATGAGGTGTTTTACCCTTAATAAGCTTAGTATTATAGCGTTTGGCTCGCATTTCTATAACATGAAAATCCAGTGCCTGTTGGTGGTTTTTATTAGCCTCTGCAAGTTCTTTTAGGCGACATAAACGCTCTCCATCACTTTTATCGAAATCACCCTTCGGAGGATAATTATCCGATATTTCCATCCTATCTAGAGACACTTGATTGGTTAACTTTGTATTGGTTAAATCCGGTATGCAGTTAAATGTATTGTCTGAAATATCCAAAGATTTATCAAAACTGCTATGACGTAAAGAAAATTTTGACAATGTCTTTTGGTCAGTCAATGACTGAAACAAGACATGCCCTTTAAATTCACAGTACTCAAAACTAACTTCATCCGCATAAAACTTGACGTTTTTGAAAGAAACGTCTCCCTCCCCGAATATAGATTTATTGAAGCTCAATCTACATTTATCCTCATTCTTGCCGAATGTAGCTTTACCGAAAGACACTAATCTATCACCGAAATTAACGTTTTCGAAATCCACGTCCCTTCCGCCAAAATTAGCCCCAGAGAAACATACATCCCCTGCGCCAAAAACTGCCCTAGTGAAATTTACGCCGTTATCTCCGAAACTAGTTCCATTGAAAAGCACCTTTCCATCCCCGAAATCGACGTCACTGAAATATACCGCTTTATCGCCAAAATCATCATCTTTACTGAAACTAGCGCTAGTGAACTCGATACCACCACTCGGAAACGTATATCCATTAAAATCAAAAAAGCTAAGATACTCTGAAAAATTCACCCCATGAAAACACACCGTTTCTGAGTGACTCCTAACATATTCGTTCCATCTTTCTTTACCTGCTAAGAAATGTTCTAAAGCTTCTTTATCCTTGTCAGATATATTCTCATCGTTGATCGTCATGTTTTTTTTGTTTTTCACGTTCGCATACAAGTAAGTTTAGCCCCTGTAACGCCCACAGGTTGCATTTTTCAAATTTTGCGATTACCGTTCATGTGGAGAATATATTGGCTCCCTACGGGACGTATTGATAAAGCATGGATAACGGAAAAGATGTTACCCACACCTTACCAACACTAGCCAACACATTCTCCACAATCACTATCAATCACAGCAATATGGTTTCTCTTAAACCGCGCTCCGCGCATCAATAATAACCAATTGTATTTTTGTAAGAATAAAGAGATAGATAGTACAGCCATGGAACCCCTAAGGCAGGTGGACAAAATCCCTTTCACAGCTCCCCCCTCCGAAAAACTGCTTTAAAAAACAGAGAATATCTATAATCCCCCAGCAAATCCAGACAAGAAATCAAAGCAATCTTATTCCAAATTAGTTACTATTTGTAAAAAATTGGAGTATTAAAATGAGCAGAAAAAGAACGGTCTACAGTGCTGAATTTAAAAGCAAGTTGGTATTAGAAGTTTTAAAGAATGAAAAAACACTGCAAGAAATTGCCAGTGCAAATAACATCACACCTAAGAACCTACAAAACTGGAAAAAAATATTCTTAGACAATGCAGAAATAGCAATGGAGCCCTCCAAAGCCGTTAAAGATTACAAAGAGGATCTATTAGCAGCTCAAGAACAAAATGAGATGCTCACAAAAATCGTAGGAAAAATGACGGTTGAAAAGGAGTGGCTCGAAAAAAAGCTAAAAAGCTTGGACTCATCTGATAGAAAACAGTTGATTGAGCCCAAGCTTAACACTCTACCTCTAACACAGCAGTGTGCATTATTAGGATTAAATAAAGCCGTTTTCAATTTGGGTGTGCCTTTAGCCCTAAACGTGTTAAAAGTTCGGGTGGGCTTGTTTCTAAACCTGAAAGAGGAAATATCAGATTTTATTACCAATAACTTTAACTCATACAAGCAAGACATAGCAAGTTTAGCTGTAGTTAAGACTTCTAATAAGTCCTTTAGAGATTTGTTCTTGGCTCGTCATCCCCCTAAGTTCATGAAACATGGGGACGTTCTGTCATCGCTGTTCATTTACTAAATGAAAGGGCTGTGATGACCAAGTTTTAGTTCTATCGCAAAAAAAAGAATGAGACATTATTACCTCCCCTCTTGGGTATGCCGCTCACTCGCGCCATAAAACAAGACCTACTCTCCCCCGCTATCCGAGCATATCTCACTCTCGCTTTACATCCCAACAGGTGTTCTTGGTGGCTTTGTCGTACAGACTTAATTGTGCCGTAAGGCTCAGTTGTGAGTTTATTACAGAGCAAGAGCCTACAGCCCCCGTATTCATTGAAAAAGGGGACAGATAAACTGTTTATACTACACAACCTATTTATCTGTCCCCTTCCAGCAAACACTAGCAGGCGCGCCATGCTACCTCACGAAATTCCGGGACTCCTGTCGCCAAAATTCATTCACCTACGCAGCGGATGGGAGATGCCCTGAACGCCCTGCGTCCGCAACGACTACGCACAAAAGCCGCTTCGTCATTACTACCTCACTGGCTGGACGGCTATTCGGAATGCAATTCTTGTTCCTCTCACGTGCTGCTAGCACACGTCGAATCAGCGAATTGCCCTGTCGCCTATCAGGGACTAAAAATCACCACTTCGCTAAGCTCCTTTTCCATGATTTTCAGCGTGTGTTTTCATCCATTCACTTGCTAGATTCTGTGCCTTTTCTATTTGTGAGGCAGTCATTAGCTTTGTAACAATATCTCTATTTTTATGCGCTGATTTAAGCCCACTAGATGCCGCAATATTAAAATATTTATGTGCCATCACATAGTCTTGAGGGACACCTTGCCCATTGTAATACATCACTCCTAAGTTGAATTGTGCTCTAGCATGTCCTTGCTCTGCTGCCTTCCTGTACCACTTAAAGACTTCTTTGTCGTCCTGAACGACACCTTTACCAATGGCATACATCAACCCTAAGTTGAATTGTGCAATAGCATCTCCTTGCTCTGCTGCCTTCCTGAACCACGTAAGCGCTTCTTTGCCGTCCTGAACGACACCTTCCATGTCATACATCATCCTAAGTTGTCTTGTGCACTAGCATGTCCTTGTTCTGCTGCCTTCCTGAACCACTTAAAGGCTTCTTTGTCGTCCTGAACGACACCTTTACCAATGGCATACATCATCCCTAAGTTGTCTTGTGCACCAGCATGTCCTTGCTCTGCTGCCTTCCTGAACCACTTAAAGGCTTCTTTGTCGTCCTGAACGACACCTATTCCTGTCATACATCATGCCCCTAAGCTGTATTGTGCACCAGCATGTCCTTGTTCTGCTGCCTTCCTGGACCACTTAAAGGCTTCTTTGTCGTCCTGAACGACACCTTCTACCAATGGCATACATCAACCCTACGTTGTCTTGTGCACCAGCATGTCCTTGTTCTGCTGACTTCCTGTCTGAAAAAGCCATACATCCATTAAGTGTTGTTAATGAAATTATTATTCCCAAAATTGCATACAGAGGTTTTATCTTAATTATTGAGTAGCTAAAGTGCACGTTGAATAAAAACATATATATTTGATATTAAAGTTAAAAAATACTCGATGAGTAGTTACCTATACTCTGATGAACGAGCGCTTAGTTACTTGTCCACTTTGAAATGATTTCATTCAAGTTTAATAATTTCAGTAGTCTTCATTTGAGAGGTGTGGCTTTTCCTGAACTGGATACTGTTGAAAAAACCCAAAAAGGGTGGACGAAGATGGACAACTATAAAACCCTAAATTGTAAATGTACAGGCGCGCCATGCTACCTCACGAAATTCCGGGACTCCTGTCGCCGTAATTTCGTTCACCTACGCAGCCGAATAGGAGATGCCCTGAAAACGCCCTGCGTCCGCCACAGACTGAGCACAAAGCAGCTCAGCCATGGGCTATATACTCGGGATAAAATATTAGCCTCCCTCGCGCGTTATCGCGCACTTAGGATTGGCAAATTTACCTGCGCCTTCTGGAGGCTATCAGCCCGTCCTGGGCTGATAGCGAAGGAAATAAATAGTCTTAACGTAGCTATCTCGATAACCTCTGCCACTCTATCGAGAACAGTGCCCGAATCTTTGAAGCATACTTTATTTATCCCTCCCTTAGGTATCCCGCTCACTCGAGTCATAAAGCAAGACCTACTCTCCCCGCTATCCGAGCATATCTCACTCTAGCTTTACATCCCAACAGGTGTCCTTGGTGGCTTTGTCGTACAGACTTAATTGTGCCGTAAGGCTCAGTTGTGAGTTTTTTTACAGAGCAAGAGCCTACAGCCCCATGTATTCATAAAAAAAGGGGACAGATAAACTGTTTATACAACACAACTTATTCATCTGTCCCCTTTAGCAAACACGAGGGGGCTCCAGACCTCACTATTTTTTTTGAGTGGGTAGAGCGGGTGAAGAGATCTAATCGGGGGGATTATTAATTCAATACAACAGAACCGCAAAGCCGGCATGGGTTAGACCGGTGTCTGTTTTTATATAAGTGGGCAGGAGGCTTGGTTTTGGGATAAGTGTAAAAATATTTTGAAAAAGACTTGCAATCCAAAATAAAGTAGCTATTATATAATAGCTGTGAGAAACAGATAGATATATGGATTAAGTCTTGCTCCCCATCAAAGTAAATTAATGGGGAGCAAGACTTATTTTTACTACGCGCTATAAAGATAAACCTTTTTCGACGGGGAGATTCTTTATAGGGCTTTAATTGCTAGACAACTATGAGGAAAACACAGAGCATCTAACAAGATTTTCTAATACTGCAAATAAATTATATCATGTATTTCAAGAAAGTCTAGTTGTTCTGCTAAAAGCATGAATAAACTACATAAACACACACAAAATTCCCCCCATTCAAGATAACACCGATTGTGCCACTGGGGTATCTACATCAAAAACAAAACGTCCACCGAACCCTGCACCTGACTGTAAGGGCATTGGCAATGTTTCACACATGCTCAGGGTATGCACTTCTAACAATCACTCTAATCAACCACTTGATGAAGTTATCGGGGCAATTAAATCCCTTAAATATAAGAAGGTTACTCAATTATTAAGGGATTTGCGAGAGAAAGATGAGCAAGCTTATAAAAAACAAAAGGCGATTGCTTGTGAGGCTGTTAGCTTCAACGGTACATTCAAGTTAGGTCAGCCCGTAAAAAATGGGACTTTCGAGAAGTCGAGCGGTTTATTGATTGTAGACCTAGACCATCTGGAAGATGTTCACTTAGCTAAGTCGGACTTGATAACAAAACCTAATATTGTTTTTTGCTTTATCAGTCCCTCGGGCGATGGTTTAAAGCTAGGGGTTCGGGTTGATGCTAGTCTAATTAATAACGATGCAGACTTTAAGCAGGCTTATTTTCAGATAGAGTCGATATTTAAAGCATGGGGATATGAAACGGATCCCGCTTGTAAAGATATTAGCCGCAAGTGCTTTTTGTGCCATGATGCGGATGTTTTTTATAATCCTGATGCAGATATTTGCAAGCTTAAACCATTCCAAGAGATAGCCCCCAAAGCCCCTCCAATACGCAAAGAATACACGGCCAACAGCAACGAAGGCGACTACCTGCAAAAATGTATTAACATCATCTTAAGCGCAGAGTCCAGAGAACGCCACGTCGCAAGGCGCAACGCAGGAAATGCACTAGGGCATTATGTTGCTAGTGGGAAGTTGGACGTAAAAAATGAGGATGATTATATTAACGCCCTCATTACCGCTAGCGATCAGATTGCAGGTAATGATGATGATGACCGTACCAGCGAAAAAGAAATTAAAACAATCAAGAGTGGTTATCAGTATGGGCTATTACACCATTCCGAGCAGGAGGCTTGGGAATACGACAACGATCTGACTTTACTAAAAAATATCGAGAGTATTCCGCTACCAGCACCAGACAAGGCAGTTTATTCTATTATTGCGAAAGCAGTACAGGCTCACCCTATAACCTCATATAAGGACACTATAACCGCGCTAGAAGATAGGATGGGATGTAAGCTGTCAGGTAGTCACAAATCATGGCTTAAAAAGCTACTTAGGGAACAGGACGAGGCTACGCGCAAATATCACACGGTGACGACCGATAGCCTGCCTGAATTCGACATAAACAGCTATGACGCAGCAAAAAGGATGTTGTCTGAAGGGGAGGGGTCTATTTTTGTTGACATGCGGCCGATGGGTTCAGGTAAAACTTTATTCACCGCGTTATTATGGAAATATCTCCAAATGATCAATAAAACTTTTGGCTACATTTCTCACCGTGCATCAATTATTACGGCCACAGCAAATAGGTTAGATATTGAGCATTATAATGAAGTTAGTCCGGGGGAGTTTGTTCCAGTCATTGGCCGCCTGCGTGAATAGTGCAGTAGGAAGGGAGCATTTATTAAGCTTCTTTCGGCAGGTTGACTGTATTGTACTGGATGAATTTAAGCAGATCGTTGAACATATCGTGCGAGGTCCCTTTAAGAATAGATCAGAGGGCTATGATTTGTTAATTGATATTATTAACCTACCTTCGTCACTTTTATCCCTTCAAGTCATTGATTTATAATTCGCATTAAAAATTCATCGTAAAAATCCCTTTAGAATCAATGGTGTTTTTTTGAGGGTCTCTGTAGTGCCATCTTAACTTGCTCTGACCCTTGATTTTCCCTGATTTTTCACCGATGCTAGTGGTATGTATATTCGAAGAACCAAAACAAAAAGCCTTGAAGACGGCTCAGCTTATTTCACTTACCGCATTGTAGAATCTGTGCGTATAGGAAAACAAGTCAAGCAACGTACATTGCTCAATATAGGTGCGGACTTTACGATTGATAAAAAGTACTGGCCCTTGCTGACGGCCAGAATCGAACAATTACAGCAAGGTTTGGAACCACATCAGGAAGAGCTATTCAATTTAGCCGATGATTTAAATCAACTTCTGGAAGCAACAGCCCAGCGCTATAGCTCACTGATGACTGCAAAACTGTCACAACCGCTAGATTCAAAAACAACAACGCGAGATTTTCATCATGTCGATATTAATCATGTCGAAGCCATTAATGCCCGTAGTATTGGTGTTGAAACCCTGGCACTGCATGCCGCACAGCAGTTACAGCTAGACGAAAAACTCATGGCGCTGGGCTTTAATAAAGTAGATACGGCGACGGCCCTGGGCACTATCATAGGACGTATGGTTTCACCCGGCAGTGAACTGCAAACACATGACTGGTTGCAAAATCAAACAGGCCTGGGCGAATTACTGGGTCATGACTACGGTAACACCAGCCTGACGCGATTATATACAGTCAGTGACAAGCTACTCAAACATCAGGCAACTCTTGAATATTTTCTGGCTGACCGAGAGCAGACGTTGTTCAATTTAAACCGCAAGATTGTATTGTACGATCTGACCAATACTTATTTTGAAGGCCAGTGCGCCCGAAACCCGAAAGCGAAATTCGGTCGCTCTAAAGAGAAACGCACTGATTGCCCGTTGGTTACTCTGGGGCTGGTTCTGGATGGTGACGGCTTTCCATTGAGTAGTCAGGTTTTTCCCGGCAACGCCAGTGAGCCCGCGACCTTGAAACTGATGCTTGACGAACTGCGAGACAAGGATCCCTTTCATCAAATAAAGCCGGTGGTTATCATGGATGCCGGCATTGCCAGCGCTGACAATATTGCCTGGTTAATCGAACAAGATTATCATTATCTCGTTGTCAGTCGAGAACAACATGTAAAAAACCCAAGAGATCAGAAAACTCCGGTAGCGGTCAGGGATACCCGGGACAGCAATGTTGTTGTTTATCGTGAAGTTGATCAAGAAACCGGGGAAACCCGACTCTATTGTCATTCAGAACAAAAAGCAAAAAAAGAACAAGGTATCCGTAATCGCTTCCATGCTCGTCTGGAAGAGGCCCTGGAAAAACTGCACACAGGTCTGAGCAAAAAAGGCACCCTTAAAAAATACGACAAAATACTGGAACGTATCGGACGACTACGTGAAAAACATAGCCGTGTTGCTGCAGATTACACCATTAACGTTATCGCGGATGACAAAAAAAACAAAGCCATCGGTATAGAATGGCAACGTAAACCTGAAAGTGACCAAAAAGATAAGCACTGTGGTGTTTACTGCCTAAGAACGAATATCCCTGACTGGTCGGAAGAACAGTTATGGCTAACCTATACCATGCTGACTGAGATTGAAGCGACCTTTAGAAGCCTGAAAACCGAGCTAGGCTTGCGCCCTGTCTATCACAAAAAAGAAGAGCGGGTTACCGGACACCTATTCATCACATTATTAGCTTACCACCTGGTACATGTACTGCGTTATCAACTTAGATTGCAGGACATCCATCTAAGCTGGGAAAGCATTCGCAACAGGATGTCGACCCAGCAACGCATGACCATTACTTTACCCACGGATAACGATACAATCATTCACCTGCGAACCACAAGCAAAGCAGAAACCAGACAAAAACAAATATACACTGCGTTGAATATTAACCCCGACCCGATTGGAAAAGTTAAAACGATCGTTGATATGAAACCTGTAGTGCCAACTGGGGCCGATTGAAAATTTAACTCATTGAAATAATGGGAAATTGACTGTATATGTCACGAAGATAGGTTAAGACTGTCCCGGTGGTTTATGTTGCTGATGCTGATATGAATGACCGTATGATTGAGATATTAAAAAGCACAGGTAAGCCAATACGTCAGATAAAAGGGGACGAGCAAAAACCAACTGTAATAATACATCACACCACCACCAAAATTGCTCAAAGCGAACTTCTAAAATATGTGGGAGCGGGTAAGACGGGCGTGTTCCAATGTGATTCTATCAGAACTGCTAATATTGCCTATGAGGATGCTAAAGCGACAGCCCCCGCAGAGTATAAAATATTGCTGGTACACGGAAAGAATAAAGATGAGTTTGAACAAGCGGCTTACTTAAGGAGTCCTAATGAAATTGGCAAGCAATATGATTTAATAATTTTGACACCGGTTGTATCTAGCGGGTTTTCTATCGAGCTTGAATATGATTTTCATGTGGGTGTATTTAGTGGACAGTTATCACCTACTGAAATAATCCAGACTTTGGGACGTAACAGAAAGGCTAAGGATATTATTCTTGGACTCTCACCAAAGCGAAAACAGAAATCCTTGAGTGTCGCCGAACAGCTAACAGGTATCGTATCGGCCGAAGGTCGTATCACATCTATAGGTGGCCAGCTAATACACGTGCCAAACGAGTTTGACAAAGTAGCTGCGGGGGTCATGGAAGAGTATGAGAGTTCTTGCGAACGCTTTGCACATACAACGCTCTTAATATTGATGCAAAAGGGTTATCAGGTTGAAGAGCTGAAAGAACCAGAGAGCCTGATCATTATCAAAGGAACGGCTAAAGCGGTAAAGGATAAGCATGTCCAAGACGTGATTCAAGCGGATTCTATTTCCGCTATTGAGTACGGTAATTTAAAAAAGTCATCGAAAGTTACAGAAGACGAACACAACGCAATAGAGAAGTTTGAATGTAGAGAGCAGCTAGCACTCGGTGAAGAGGTTTCAGAGAAGGATATTCAATTGTGGAATGATGGAAAGCTTGCCCCTGCCCTCAAGAATTCTGAGATAGTAAACGGGGAGCAAGACAATGCGCAATCACTAGATAAACATGAGAGCGCAATGAAGATAGCCCCTAAAGACCGGACTTATGCCACTAGCAAAATGATAATATTCCACACAGTTATGAGTTTATTACAGGGCAAGAGCCTACACCCTCCGTATTTATTAAAAAAGGGGACAGATAAACTATCTATAACACACAACAATGTTTATCTGTCCCCTTCCCCAGAAAACACGGGGATATCACTACAGCGTTATGATGCGGAACGAATAAAAGCCGCTATTGACTATTTGCAAGACAATTATCAAGAGGTACACGCAGCAGGGCTAGGCAATTTCAAGGATGTTAATCGAAAGTTAGACACACGTACATTGGGACAATTTTTAAAGAGATTCGGGTTGAAACATAAGCGCGTAGGAAAAAACCTCGCCGGGAATTACCAGATAACCGAGGACTCATTAATTCAAATGCAGGATATTAATAAACGCCGTAAAGCAAAGAAAATCAGTGTCTATAATCAGTCGCAGGCATGGTCTAAAAGCATAGATGGAATAAAGATGGCCGCCTAAAAAAGTCATCGAAAGTTTCAGAACTAATATGAAGGGACAATAAAGATAGTCCCTAAAGACCGGACTTATGCCACTAGCCAAATGATAATATTTTATTCAGCTATGAGTTTATTACAGGGTAAAGGTCTACAGCCCCACGTATTCATTAAAAAAGGGGACAGATAAACTGTTTATATAACACAACCTATTCATCTGTCCCCTTTCAGCAAACACGGGAATATCACTACCCAGAGGAGCCAACAGCACAACCCGAGGTTGGCTTGACTGAAAAGCGACATAACTTAGATTAATAAATAAATTAACACTGCAAAGGATATAGAGAAATGGACAAAAAAACACCCCTGTTGCACCCCGGGGAACGTGGAGAACTTGAAGGGCTGATGAAACACTTTGGCGTGGATGCCCGTTATGATGAAATGTTGAACGCACCTGCAATTAAAGGCGTTCCCGGCGTAGAAGGAAATGAATTGAAAGACTTGGTAGCGTACACCAAAGTTATTTGCAGGAACTACAAGCTTAGCAGGACGATTGTTGATGAACAGTTAGGATCTATCATTGAAAGCAATGTTATTAATCCCGTTAGAGATTGGCTTACAGGCATTACACGCACCAAGACAAATAACCCAGCCCATGAACTTGTAGATAACTTGCCAGTGGAAGATAGGGAATGGGTTAAGGTCGCCATGTATAGATGGCTAATACAATGCTGTGCAGCCGCTGATATGGCAAAGCATGAAGGTAAGCATCCAGATGCTATCCCCAAATATGAATGTGTGCTGGTGCTAGGTGGAGATCAAGGACTCCATAAAACTTCATTTATTAAATACCTACTCCCTGCGGAACTTCATAAATACATAAAAGACTCTGTTCGCCTAGATACAAAAGACCGGGATTCTATGCTTAATATTCTTAGGTGCTGGATACCTGAACTTGCAGGCCTAGACCCTGCGTTGAAGAAGAAAGGGCTGCCCGAGTTAAAAGGATTTTTGGCAAAAGAGGTGGATGAAATAAGATTAACGTACGCTAGAAAACCTACAGTCATACGTAGGCATGTATCGTGTATGACTTCTGTTGCGGGAGAATATCCACCCAAAGGTGCTAGGTGGGATAGAAGGCTTCTACCCGTTATTGCTAAAGGTCGGTTAGATTATCCACGTATTTCTAATTTTGATTATACAGACTTGTGGGCGTTTATATGGCATGCCTATACACATGGGGAGCAATGGTGGCTTACGCCCGAAGAAGAGGCTCTACGTGCGGAAATCTTAGGCTGTCCTGACAATAGGTCATTGAAAGATATAGTTTTGGAGGTGTTTGAGTTTACTGCTGACAAAACGGGTGAGGTACTTAGTAATAGAACAATTAAAATGACTAACTCCGAGATAATCAATGAGTTGCCTGAGAGTATAATAACTAACAGGTCGAACCAGATGGCTGTAAAAAAAGTGTTAAAGGGTCTTAATGTGAAGCACAATAGGAGGGCTTATTTTATGCCGCCTTTAAGTAAAGCTGATAGCTCAATCCATTAGAGTCAGATTCCCTTGTATTTTCTTATATAAGGGAATATGAATATACCGGATATACGCTAAAAAAAGTTACTTCCCACTAGGGCTGAGAGTCCGCTAAATTAAAGGTCTACTCAAATTGCTCTGATGAACAAGCGATTGGTTATATTATACAGTTTAAGGGATTGCAGTAATTAAACCCAAAGGGAAACTATGGTTTTCCCAACCATGATAATTTATCCTAATTGAGCAAGAAATTGATTTCATTCACGTTTAATAATTAGTTGAAATGAAGTCATGTGCGTGTTGCCCCAGAACATGGTGTGTTTTGAAGCTGAGATGAATAAACGCTTGAGAGCTGTGGCTTTCCCTGAACTGGATACTTCTGAAAATCCGCTGACCGTAGATGCTCAATAAAAAAAGCTCCAAGAAATGCGGCCAAAGAGGGGTAACTATAAAACCCTAAATTGTAAATGTAATGATTTCGTATAAATATCCATAGGTTGTACGTTACAGTAACCCTAGTCTTTGATTATAAAAGGATTATAGGTATAGTACAATCTATATTAGGTTGCACACTAAATAGCGTTTTATTATGAAGTTTAAAAAGTTACTCCCTCCCTAGGGCAAAGAGTCCCCAGAATACTGTTGCTTGTTGCAATAAGCCAACCCTTTATTTTGGAATGGTTTACCGTTTAATCTTTGTTTTCTGTAACAGCTATACAAACCACACGCCCACAATAGTCAATCGCTTGCTGGGGTGTCTACGCCCCTTAAAGACCCACAAAACCCCTTAATTGATGTATGGTAGGGGTTAGCTGTTAAAGTGCCTAAAAGCGATATAAAGCGCCTTACGAAGAGCTGCCGCGCATGCAATGGCGCGGCAGCTCTTCGTTCAGGCGCTTTATATCGCTTTTAAGGCCACTTTACAGCTAACCCCTACCATACATCAATTAAGGGTTTTGTGGGTCTTTAAGGGGCGTAGACACCCCCAGCAAGCGATTGACTAATTGTGGGCGTGTGGTTTGTTATAGCTGTTACAGAAAGCAAAGATTAAACGGTAAACCATTTCAAAATAAAGAGTTGGCTTATTGCAACAAGCAACAGTATTCTGGGGACTCTTTGCCCTAGGGAGGGAGTAACTTTTTAAACTTCATAATAAAACGCTATTTAGTGTGCAACATAATATAGATTGTACTATACCTATAATCCTTTTATAATCAAAGACTAGGGTTACTGTCACGTACAACCTATGGATATTTATACGAAATCATTACATTTACAATTTAGGGTTTTATAGTTACCCCTCTTTGGCCGCCTTTCTTGGAGCTTTTTT
>NZ_BLYC01000059.1 GCF_019721995.1 Bathymodiolus japonicus methanotrophic gill symbiont
TTAATTTACACCGTCATCAGCACCCATAAGCATCTTCATTTTGCCCTGATTCTACGCAAATAGCGTTAATAAACGCTGTTAAAAAACTGAACCACTGAAATTGTTAATAAATCCCCTGTTAAAGAATGGCTTTAAAGATCAGGGTACGGACTACGGCAGATTTTAGAGGTAATATTTAGTTTCCATTTTGCCACCGCTTACCTCCGGCAATGAAAAAGGTTCTGTCGCAATAAGGTATAGGTATAAAAATAGTTTCTAACCAGTTTTTTTTAAAAAGGTTTACAATATTTTAAAATGTAATATCACAATAGTGTAATTACCTGAATTCAAGTCATAAGTGCATAACCCAATAAATTTTTCATATCTATCCCAGTCAGCTCTTCAAATACCTCATAAGGTGTTTTGTAATTGAGACACTTTTTAGGGCGACTATTTAGCTTATCAACGGCTATAAAAACCTCTTTTATCGTAACATCAATCAACTCCATTACTTTAGGGAAATACTGTCTTAATAAGCCATTAGCATTCTCATTTTGCCCTCTTTCCCAAGAGCTGTATGGAGTCGAAAAATACGTATCACAACCTAGTGCTTCTGCTACTTTTTCATGCAGGGTAAACTCTTTCCCGTTATCAAAAGTAATTGTTTTAACAAAGCTTTTTATAGGATCAAGCATTAAAATAGTTGCGTCTAATACATATTGAGCCTTTTTCCCCGCTAAAGGGAAGGCCAACCGTAATTTAGAGACTCGCTCATCCAACGTTACAATCGCCCCTTTGTGATTTTTCCCAATGATTGTATCTGCCTCCCAATCACCTATACGCTTACGGTTGTTGACCTCTTCAGGACGCTCATCTATATCGACTCTATTAGGGATTCCTGTCCTATTATGGGCTGACCCATAACGCTTGCGATAGGTTTTGTTCTGATGCCGAAGATGCTTGTATAGTTCACCCCCTGCCTTTTTGTCCGCCAGAATATGCTGGTAGATTGTTTCATGATGAAGACTAATTATACCCTCTTGTTTTAACCGCCCTGCAATCTGCTCAGGACTCCAGTCATCCTCAATGCGAACATTAACAATGCCTTTTATTTCATCCGTTAATTTAACCTCTTTAGGCTTGTTTTTGTGTCGTTCTTGGGCAAAATCTTCTGCTTGTTTATGTCTGTAGCCTCTTTGACCTGTATTGCGTTTAATCTCGCGTGAAATATTGCTTTGGCTTCGTTCTAAGGCTTCTGCTATTTTATTCTGTGAAGTTACCTTTTTTAATTCAATTTCTATATAATATCTTTCTTCAGCACATCATCAGTGTTCC
Organism: Bathymodiolus japonicus methanotrophic gill symbiont; assembly: GCF_019721995.1. Taxonomy (GTDB): domain Bacteria; phylum Pseudomonadota; class Gammaproteobacteria; order Methylococcales; family Methylomonadaceae; genus Methyloprofundus. The sequence continues at coordinate 1,315 of NZ_BLYC01000059.1, forward strand.
CATTGAAAGAAGAAGTACCTAAACAAAGCAGCCTATAACCTACTTGAAGGTAGCACCACTCGAATATTTCCATCTTTTTGATTTTAATCACTTATAACAGCAAATAGACACTCTGTAGGCACCGTAAAAAAACAACAAATAATTTCAAATAAAGCTTGCATTTGCCGAAAAGATTTTTCTAAAAATTTCCGTTTTAATCACCTCATAAACGGATATCACCCATGCTTAAAGACCTACCACTCTCTGAACATATTCACCAACACTGCAATGAAAGTATGGAACGAGCCCTGTTAGCAGAGCGTCATCCTTTGTGGGCTCGTTCATGCCCAGAGTTGAAGGATATCGACTTTATTCGCCTTGGGTTATTACGCTGTATCAGTGTAGTCGATAGTGGTCGCCATTTCCTCCAAACCAATGAACAGATTTATGGCCAGCTGCTTCCCCACTCAACGTATTTTAAATCACTGAAGTCGCATAGACGAACAAGTATGCTTGAGGCATTTGAACAGCAGAGCTATCATCTTCACTCTGAAACACTGCTATCGCAAGGCATTGATTATCTTAAAGCATTCCCGGAACTTGACGAATACACCATAGAAGCAGCGGATGGACATTTTATTGATCATGCCTGCCATACTGAAAAAAACAGCAAGGGGAAAGTTTATGCGGCCGGGGGGATTTACGCGTTGAATCTCAGAAGTGGGTTGCTCATATTTCTTTGTCTGGTGACAAACGGAACTCAGAGACATCAAGAAATACCTGTGTTACGAGATCATATTGAAAAGCAAAACAAGGGAAATAACAGCTCTCAGAAACATCTCTATGTCTACGATAAAGCCGTCACCGATTTTGTCTGGTGGGATCGGCAGAAACGACATGCTAATTACATGATTTCAATGCTAAAAGAAAAGTCAATTGCGACTCAGGTTGAGTCTATCCCTTTTGACTCCCGCCATGAGATCAATACAGGGGTTGAAGCATACAGTGTGTACGAAAACAAGGGCATCAAATTTAACGTGGTGGATTGCCGTGATCCAGAAACCGGAAAACTTCACCGGTTTGTGACAACCTTGCCAATGACTATTAACCCTGGAACCATTGCCATGCTGTATTTCAAGCGATGGACGATTGAAAAGACATTCAATAACACTAAAAGTAATTTCAAGGAAACTAAAGCTTGGTCTTCCAATACCCGCTCACTTGAAAATCAAATGCGCCTGACTGCAATGAGCTATAATTTAATGCGCGTGTTTGAAGAGATTTCAAAAACACAACAGCCAGAATTGATTCATCCATCGGATAAAAAATATAGCGAGGCTCTGGAGAATAGGCAGCAACAGGCTCAAAAACGAGATCGTTTTGTGAATCCATTATTTTTCCAGGCCAGAATATCTCGTATCAGCTCGTATACCATTCGAGCAGTTCAAAACGCAATAATAACAGGAATGTCTTTACAGTGCTTTATGAGCTCTCTTGTGGCGAGGTTAGTTTCACGGCCTCAATTGATAGGGGAACACTGATGCAGCACATAGGTGTGTATAGCTCATTTGTAGCCTCTGTAAATTGTTTGGTAGCTGTTTACTTTACACCTATGTCTTGTCTTAATTCAACAGGTGTTAGTCTAGCCAATACTTGCAGAGGGTTATGCACTTATTATACGAATTCAAGAGTGATTTTTTTGAAAAATAACCAGATATAAAAGATAGGCATTTTCTAAATGAAAAATAATATAAACAAACCTAAAATACTGTCTCTTTTTTCGGGTTGTGGTGGATTAGACCTTGGGTTTCATGATCAAGGGTATGAAACGATTTGGGCAAATGACTTTAATGAATGGGCTGTTAAAACTTTTAAGAGAAATTTGGGTGATGTGATAACCCATGGTGATATAGAAGAGATTAATCCATATTCTTCAGATATTCCTGATTGCGACTTAATTCTTGGAGGCTTTCCTTGCCAAGATTTTTCTATGATTTGGAAAAGACCTGGACTCAATGGGGAAAGAGGCAACTTATACAAAAGTTTTCTTCGATTTGTTGATGCTAAGAAACCCAAGGCTTTTGTGGCAGAAAATGTTAAGGGGCTACTGACAGCAAATAATAAGAAAGCTATAAAAACCATAATAAAAGATTTTGAAAATATAGCTCCTGGTTATTTGGTTAAGGCTAAACTTTATAATTTTGCCGATTACGGGGTTCCTCAGTTTAGAGAGCGTGTGCTTATTGTAGGAATAAGAGTAGATACGGGCTATGACTTTTCACATCCAAACCCAACACATGGTGCAGATCGAAAATATATTCATGTAACAGCTGGAAAAGCACTAGAGGGTGCAGAAAACGTTCCCTACAATAATGAGCATATGAATATAGCGCCTAAAACTGTAGAAAAATTAAAAATTATTTCGGAAGGGGGGAATTTTACGGATATTCCAAAAGATCATCCCTTATACGTAAAAGGCATGATTAGTCATGTGTATAGACGTATTCACAGGGATGAGCCTGCAAAAACCATAATTGCAGCTGGGGGTGGTGGTACATGGGGATACCATTATCCTGAGCCACGCGCTTTAACAAATAGAGAAAGAGCTAGGCTGCAATCATATCCAGATGACTTTTTTTTTGAAGGATCAAATGCTGAAGTTAGAAGGCAGATAGGTAACTCTGTTCCTCCCGTTGGCGTGTGGGAACTTGCTAAAGCTCTAAAGCCTCTGTTTTCAACTGATTATAAAAAGTGTGATTTATTGTCCATTCATAATGAATTACAAAATCTTTCGATAGAGCAGCGGATAAAACATGATGAAGAACAGCATAGGCTTATATCAAAAAGGGCATAATGGAGCTTTTATTATCTGATATACCACCTCTTAGACTTGGTAACCGCAGTTTTTCTGACTGCTTTGCTAGTCTTGTCCGTAATGCAGATTATATGCGGATTGCATCTGGATATATTTCTACAGAGTCCTTGACAGAAATTAAAAGGATAATTGAGAGTAATAACGGACCTTCTTTAGATTTAATAATAGGAATGCATTATTTCGAAGGCATCACTCGACCTCAATATGAAGCTGCCTCATATTTGAATGAATTTCTTATTTCTTCAGATATGGGAAAGGTTTCTGTAGTCACAACGTTCAAATTACATGGAAAAATGTATTCTTTTGAAAAAGAAGGGGAAGTTTTTGCAGGCATAATGGGTTCATCAAATATAAGCAGTATGATAGATAGCCACCGAAATTATGAAACTGATATATTGCTTACTGAAAAGAGTATTATTTATGAAATCAACAGTTTCTTAAAAAAAACGTCAAATATAACATCTAAACCAATATCCGATTGGTTGCCAGATTCATTTATAGAAAATAATAGACTTCTAAAAGGTCATGAGTCGGTTAGAAAAATAGATAATATAGAATTGTTAAAGATAAATAATGATTTAAACGGTGTGGTTTTTGATATTTCATTGAAGGCAACAAAAAGGCATCAAAAGAGTAATCTTAATGTTTATTTTGGTAAAGGCAGAGAAAATAAAAGCACGGGATTTATAAAACCTCGTCATTGGTATGAAGTAGAAATAATTGTTCCTAAATCTATTACAGATAAGAGAGATTACCCGAAAGCTGGCTTTCCTGATAAAGAAAGTATTATTGATGTTTATACAGATGATGGATGGAAATTTCAGTGCAAAATAAGTGGTGATTACAGCAAAAACTTTCGTTCGAATGATGATCTGAAAATATTAGGTAAATGGATAAAAGGACGGCTTGAAAATGCTGGCGTGTTGCATATAGGAGAGATAGTAACCGAAGAAATTTTAAAAAAGTATGGAAGAGATAGTTTTCAGTTAAAGGGTACTAACAGACATAACGTATGGTTTCTGGATTTTGGGATATAAATGAAAAAAATGCATTTGAAAAACTATTTACAACTTTTGGATGAGAGTGTTACTGGTGTGTCTGATTCAGTGAAGATGACAGTAGATGCTATTGTTCCTAAATATATTAAAAAATTTTCTTATCAGGAACATTTAACCGGCCTTCTTCTCGGGAATGTTCAAAGTGGTAAGACGGGGCAAATGTTTGGAATCATAGCTGCCACTGCGGATGAGCTTTTTCCTCTTTTTATACTGCTCACAATAGATAATATAAAACTTCAGGAGCAGACTTATAAGCGTGCTTTGCAGATGCTTGATACATTTAATGTCTGCGGAGAAAATGACGATGTTCGTTTTATACAAAAAGCATTACGTCAGCCTACTCTCGTTATTTTGAAAAAAAACACTAATATTCTGAAGGCATGGAAAAATCATATTTCTTCCTCTACATTTTGTGAAGGAAGACCAATATTTATTATTGATGATGAAGCAGATGCCGCAAGTCTTAATACGAAAGTTAATCACAAAGAACAAAGCACGATAAACAAACATCTTGAAGATATAAAAAAGATAGCCAGCAGCAGTATATATTTACAGGTAACGGCTACGCCTCAGTCAGTTTTGCTGCAAACCAACTTTTCCACGTGGAAACCGTCTTTTGTTCATTATTTTCCTCCAGGAAAAGGCTATCTTGGGGGCGATTTCTTTTACACAGATAAAGGTTCATATGCTGTACGGATTACAGATGATGAGTTAGATGATTTAAAAGAAGGAAGTGAATATATATCGGATGGCCTGCGTAAAGCTTTATTGTCTTTTCTAGTTTCTAGTGCTCATATTTTTTTATCTGGAGAAAAAGTGTGTAATTTCCTTATTCATCCTAGTGTTAGTATCAAGGATCATGAATCTGTTGCTGACAAAATAAGTGTTTTTCTTAATGAAATGCTGTACGGAGATATGCAAAAAGAATTATTGCCACAAATAACAGATGCATGGAGCGATCTTCAACAAACAAAACCAGATATAAAACCTCTATCCGAAATTAAAGAATTTATTGTGCAGGCCTTAAAAGGCACGGATATTAATATCTTAGTAATGAACTCAAAAAGTAACCATGAAATAGATAAAGATAAAGGAATGAATATAATTGTAGGTGGGAATAGTTTGGGCCGAGGAGTGACATTTCCTATGCTTCAAACCGTTTATTATTGCAGACGTTCAAAACAGCCTCAAGCGGATACTTTCTGGCAGCATTGCCGTATGTTTGGCTATGATAGAGACCCCGGCCTCATGAGGGTATATCTTCCCCCTTTTCTGCTTAAATTATTTACTGATTTAAACAGCGTAAATTCTTCTCTTATAAACCAGGTTGTCAAAAATGGGTTAGATGGAATAAGTCTGCTTTTGCCTCCTGGAATAAAGCCAACTCGTAAGAATGTTATTGATGAAGACTTTCTTAACCTTGTTGTTGGTGGTGTAGATATGTTTGCAAGTTATCCAAAGAAAAAACACGTTAGAGATATTGATTTAATGCTAGATATCTTTGATGATGGCGCGGGATCTTATAATACAGTGACATTAAAATTTATTACTGATCTTTTAGAAAAGCTTGAGAGTGAAAACAAAATAGACTGGGATCATGAGTCGTATATTGATTTTCTTAAAGCTCTTGAGGCGGATAAAAAAGCACAATCAGGAATTCTAATTGTACGTAAAAATAGAGATATAAAAAAAGCACCAAGAACAATGTTGTCAGAAGATGATCGTATGCTTGGAAGAACATTCAAGAATAAGCCAGTATTGACTTTATATCGCATAGTAGGTGAAGACAAAGGATGGGAACATGATGGCGGAGCTAGATGGATGCCCAATATAAGACTGCCTGATAACATGTTTTTTTATAAAACATGTGACTGATCATTTATCTAAAAAAAACGCAGCTGGAACATGTCGCGTATTAAATCAGAAAACACATCACCCGAAATAAAAGTAAAAAGCTGCTTCATAAATTAGGATATAGATTTAGAATTCACTATAAAAAATTACCTGGAAAGCCAGATATAGTCCTTCCTAAACATAAGGTCGTAATATTTGTCCATGCGCTGTTGGTATTTGGTACAGCTTATGCATTATCAGGTTGGGGCAATAAACCTGAGATACCAGTAAGTGAGACTATGCAACCACGGACTGCTGAGGTTGTCAGAGAAACCTTTACTGATTATGTTTCAGAGGTGCCTAGCAAACCAAAGGTGTATGTGGAGATTGATCATGAAGAGTTAGACTTAAATGACCCCTTAGCAAGTCCCTCTTTTGATACGATGGAGGAGGGGGTTTCAATAGTTTCATACAAAGACCAACCAATACCTCAACTCTTTAAAGATATGACAGAGAAAGCTGTTAAAGAGATGGTACACTTCAGTTGAGGAATCAAATGTACGTACGATTTCTAGAGTCCTTGAGCCTAGATTTAAAGATCTGATGTTATCTTATGACGAAGCCGCTAACCAACTGGTTAAAGAACCCGCAAACTTAGAGGGTACGCCATTTGATGATGTGGAACTACTTGGCGCACACACTTCAGGCTCTAATCATGACGGAAAATGGACGAATATATCCCGTTTTTATAAATTCGATGATTTGGGAGTACTGAAACTGAGTGAAGTTGATTATATTACGAGTAGAGGTCGCATACAAATGACTCAGGAGTTAATTAATGAGGATGTTAACGGTAGACCTGCGACATATCTAGTTAATGTGAGTAATTCAGGGGCAGCTGTATCTTTAGTCTCTTGGGCAACGGATTCAAAAAAGTACGGACTGTATGCTGAGAAAAACGGGGCTAAGGATGAGGGGGTGAAACAGAGACTCCTAGAATTGGCACGATCTATCCCAGCGGATTAAAGCACACAGGCGGGTTCTGTCGCAAAAGATACGTATTTGTGTAAACCTGGTTATGAACCTGTTTTTTTTTCTTCGCCCAGGGGGTAAGTAACTTTTTTATCGTATCTGTAATCTTCTATCTTGGGCGCGCCTGATGTTTTTACAATTGAATCCGAGTACTCTAAAAAGGATAACTCACAGTAAATATGGCGCGCGAGATCTTCGCTAAGGCGCTTTATATCGCTTTTAAGGCACTTTAACAGCTAACCCCTACCATACACACCAATTAAGGGTTTGTCGGTCTTTAAGGGGCGCACATGCCACCCAATAAGCGATTGACTAATTGTGGGTATGTGGTTTGTTATAGCTGTTACAGAAAACAAAGATTAAACGGTAAACCATTTCAAAATAAAGAGTTGGCTTATTGCAACAAGCAACAGTATTCTGGGGACTCTTTGCCCTAGGGAGGAAGTAACTTTTTAAACGTCATAATAAAACGCTATTTAGTGTGCAACCTAATATAGATTGTACTATACCTATAATCCTTTTATAATCAAAGACTAGGGTTACTGTCACGTACAACCTATGGATATTTATACGAAATCATTGCATTTACAATTTAGGGTTTTATAGTTACCCCTCTTTTTTGGTTTAATTACTGCAATCCCTTGTTCATCAGAGCAATTTGAGTAGACCTTTAATTTAGCAGACTCTCAGCCCTAGGGGAAAGTAACTTTTTTTAGCGTATACTCGATATATGAAGATTCCCTTATATAAGAAAATACAAGGGAATCTGACTCTAATGGGTTGAGCTATCAGCTTTACTTAAAGGCGGCATAAAATAAGTCCTCCTGTTGTGCTTCACATTAAGACCCTTTAACACTTTTTTTACAGCCATCTGGTTCGATCTGTTATTTATTATATTCTTAGGTAACTCATTTATTATCTCGGAGCTAGTCATTTTTATTGTTCTATTGCTAAGTGCCTCACCAGTTTTGTCAGCAGTAAACTCAAACACCTCCAAAACTATATCTTTCAATGACCTATTGTCAGGATAGCCTAAGATTTCCGCACGTAGAGCCTCTTCCGCTGAAAATCAGGGAAACGGAGCCTAAGCGAAGTGAAGATTTTTAGTCCGCGATAGCCGTAGGGCCGTTGTTTTGTCGGAGTCTGAGCGTTAGCGAAGGTGGAGACAAAATAAAAGGCCATCCGACACGGCGTCAAGTCATTTGGAGCCTATGTTCCGACCCCTTGTCGGGTCGGGACGAGGTGACGAGGACGAATCGGGGCCGCCGGAGGCATAAGTGGTCGCGTTAAGTTTTTGCTGCTTGCTTGGGCTGGGATGCCCAAAACAAGCTTTCGCAAAAATAGCGACTCCCCGCTTCGGGCGTAAGCCACCATTGCTCACCATGTGTATAGGCATGCCAGATAAACGCCCACAAGTCTGTATAATCAAAATTAGAAACGCGTGGATAATCTAACCGACCTTTAGCAATAACGGGTAGAAATCTTCTATCCCACCTAGTACCTTTGGGTGGATATTCTCCCTCAACAGAAGTCATACACGATACATGCCTACGTATGATTGTAGGTTTTCTAGCGTATGTTAATCTTATTTCATCCACCTCTTTTGCCAAAAATACTTTTAACTCGGGCAGCCCTTTCTTCTTCAACGCAGGGCCTAGGTCTGCAAGTTCAGGTATCCAACACCTAAGAATATTAAGCATAGAATCCCGGTCTTTTGTATCTAGTCGAACAGAGTCTTTTATGTATTTATGAAGTTCCGCAGGGAGTAGGTATTTAATAAATGAAGATTTATGGAGTCCTTGATCTCCACCTAGCACCAGCACACATTCATATTTGGGGACGGCATCCGGATGCTTACCTTCATGCTTTGCCATATCAGCCGCCGCGCAACACTGTATTAGCCATCTATACATGGCGACCTTAACCCATTCCTTATCTTCCACTGGCAAATTATCTACAAGTTCATGGACTGGGTTATTTGTCTTGGTGCGTGTAATGCCTGTAAGCCAATCTCTAACGGGATTAATAACATTACTTTCAATGATAGATTCTAACTGTTCATCAACAATCGTCCTGCTAAGTTTGTAGTTCCTACAAATAACTTTGGTGTACGCTATCAAGTCTTTCAGTTCATTTCCTTCTACGCCTGAAGAGCCTTTTATTGCTGCCGCGTTTGAAATTTCATCATAACTGGCATCCACGCCAAAACGTTTCATCAGCCCTTCAAGTTCTCCACGTTCTCCGGGGCTGACAGCGTTAGAGTTTACTACGCAGGCTGTAGTTCACCTCCTGCCCAAATCTTCTTAAAGGCATACTCGCAAGCTGCTCTTCAGTCAAGCCAACCTCGGGTTGTGTTGTTGGCTTCTCATGTGTTGGCTCCTCTGGGTAATGATACCCCCCTGTTTTCTGGGGAAGGGGACAGATAAACATTGTTGTTTGTTATAGATAATTTATCTGTCCCCTTTTTCAATAAATACGGTTGTTTTTTCTTCTTTCAAATCATTATTCCAATCTTTCCCTTCAGGAATATCTCTTTCGACAGATAAAACAACACCTTTAACATATTTTTCTATTTTTTCAGCAAAAACATCTCCAGAATTGTCATTATCAGTCGCAATCACAATATTCTTACCATTACTTAGTTTTTTGATTAATAAAAGCTGCTCATCACTCATCTGACCGCAAAAACTCATATACGCTACGTCTGCGCCCGTCTCCTTAAGTTCCGCATGTGACAGTGCATCTATTCCCGCCTCACAAATAACCACCACTTCAGCCTTATTTATATTATTTGACCTCCAAATCCCTTTCTCGCCGCCTTTGCTAAAAAAAGTAAAACTTTTTCCTGTATTTCCATTTGCATCAAAAACAGCAGATTTTCCTTTATTTTTTTGTTCGTACCCACAAACTTCATTATCTTTATTGTAATGAATGAAAGTAACATTTTTCCATGGCTCATCCTGAAGTACTAAAAACCGCTTATCTTTCAGCGTTTCTTCTGAAATACCGCGACTTTTAAGATAACTATTTTTTACATCCAAAACCTTCATTACCGACACTTCAGATCTAACTTTAATTAAATCTTTTTCCGTCTTTTGAGGCTTTTTCAGTTCAGGAAGATTTTTAATATCAGGATGCCCCGCAAATTTTCTTAAAATTTTACGTACATAACCTAAATTACAGTTTTCTTCCTCCTTACACATATCAATAACAGTCTTTGCACCCATATTCGGATTTTCAAAATAAATACCATGGCCGTCTGCAGCTGTGCAAATCGTAATTTTCTGTGAATTTTCAGACTTACCCATAACTATAAATCCTTTTGAAGATTTTCGCTTAACCACTTGGTAACCATGACATGCAGCGTATTCAGCCAGGTTTATTTCTGTTTTAAATCGATCCAGTTCTGCATCGCTATTTTTAATCACTCTATCAATACATCCCTTAATAATTTCACTACATTTTGATATTGTTTGCTCAAAAGCTCTACTTGCCTTGTTAAGTGAGATAATTGCTCTGTTAAAATCTCCCGCTACTCCTGATGCTTCAACTCCAACTCTTTGATCGATAGCTCCTTTACCTGGCCCCGTACCACGATTTATAACCTTAATCATCATAGTTAATCCCTCACGTCTTCAAAAGCAAGAGAGGGCAGGAGGGGATTTGATATTAATGGCTTTAATTCGTTTTCTATCGCTTTTAATTGCATGAATAATTCAATAGCACTGATTTCATCAGTGTATGCATTACACCAATGAGAAATCTGATTCAAATTTTTACCAATACGAACTATTTGTCTGATTTCTTCACGCTCATCTTCGATATTTTTTAAGGATAAAGTTAAAACTTTATCCAGGCTAAGCCTAATTAACTCGTTAGCAAATTATTACATAAACCAAGCATTAAAATTTTCTTTCTAGCTGATAATGAATCCCCGCCAGCACATATAGAATCTGAGGAAGATCTAGAAAATATCAAAAAAAGAGGGAGAACATTAATTATTGCTACGCGTGATTTTAACCACTCCGATTTCATAAAGACCCTGGATGATTCAAGAACATTATTTAATAAGTACCTACAGGCGCGCCATGCTACCTCACGAAATTCCGGGACTCCTGTCGCCATAATTCTTTCACCTACGCAGCGGATGGGAGATGCCATGAACGCCCTGCGTCCGCAACGACTACGCACAAAAGCCGCTTCGTCATTACTACCTCACTGGCTGGACGGCTATTCAGAATGCAATTCTTGCTCCTCTCGCGTGCTGCTAGCACACGTCGAATCAGCGAATTGCCCTGTCGCCTATCAGGGACTAAAAATCACCACTTCGCTAAGCTCCGTTTCCATGATTTTCAGCGAAAGAAAAAATAAAAGAGCAAAACCTAAAAAATGAAAATGGCAAAAGACCTAGTTCCGGGCAAAGATCAACAGCAAAACCGACAGTTATTGATTTCAATGCTAACAGCATTACATACAGTTACACCAGCGCATATAGGTCTTCAGAAGTCTCTCATCGTGACATAAAAGACCTGTTTGAATACAAAATTGAAAAACTTGAAATATCACTAGATAATTCAACAAAGAATAAACAATACAAACGTATTGCTGATTACGAGGGTCGGTTAAAAACATTAAGATCACAAGAAAAAGAATTTAATCTAATTGAAGAAGAAATCATTGGTCGAGTAAAATCTGGTTTTGCTTTAAACCTAAGAGCTAAGGGCACTCAGGGAGCGAAAAACTTCAGAATCAAAAACATATCAATCATATTCTCAAAAAATCCATCAGAAGCCTCTATGGAGCCAGCAAACAAACACAACAGACCCAACCTTTATGGAGAGTGCTTGCTTGAAATAAAAGAGTTAAATATTGAAATATACAAAATATAAACTATCTTACAGGGAGATGTTTCTTTTGTTTTAATAATTTAAAAACTATCAATTCCCCTCCTGCCCTTTTTACGACGATTTTAAATAAATCAGTTGTCTTGAAGCTGAAAGCAAAAGACTCTTTACAAGTATTTCTAGATACTACTAGTTACTTGTAGGTACTAGTAGAAGAGAAAAAACAAAAAACCCTACACGCCATATATAACAGTATATAGAGCGATTTTTTAAAAACATAAAGTACACGCCATTTACGTATAAAGTACACGCCATTTACGTATAAAGTACACGCCATTTACGTATAAAGTACACGCCATTTACGTATAAAGTACCAACCCAACAAAGTCATTTAATTTTTTTTGGCCTCGAAATGTGATACTTATTTTTTACATCATCATCCTTGACACAACTCCAACCACCAAGCGAACCTACTTCCTTTATCGCCTCTTTCAACCTATCTCTTTTATTACTAACACTTTGTTTGCTCGCCTTACTTTCACCCCAAACATGACTCATCAATGAGTCTATCATTACCCCTCCCCCGTAACCCAAGGCTTTCCCTGGTCTTATATTAGATGATAACCAGGCATGCAAGACTTTAGCGACAGGACTTTTCATTTTAAAACGCTCATGAAGCGAAACCTGAATGAAACCCCCTCCATCTTCCCCTAAAATCGCATTTGCAAGCCTCCAATTTAAAGAAATTTTAAAGTTATCATCTTTATATTCGCTACTAATTACATTTGAATTAGCACCACGATTAGAGCCTTTCATTTTTCTATGTACAACTAAAGTTTGTAGATCAGTCAAATACCACGATAATTGCTTATAATTTGCTCCAGACCGACCCAGCCCTGCATCAGTCAATAAATTAGCAGCATTAACCTCAACAATGGCCAACGGCTCCGTCTGAGCGTCATCACCAACCTTTAACAAGTTGATTCCGTTAAAATGCCTAAAATCATCTTTAACAATCAATTCACCGTTCCTGCCTACCCGCGCGCAAATAGCTAACAGTACAGACTGATGAGCAGCGCCTAATTGAACTCCTCTAAACTCAATAATCCCCCCCATCCCAATCATGGACTATGTTAATTGCCTTATCTTTATCAGCAATAGGAACAAAAAGACCATCAACAAAAAATGCAGGATCAACCTTTGCATAGTCTGATTTTTTTACTACTGTTTTCATTACAATCGCCCATTATTTCTATCATACTTAATTTTATTACCTTCCTTTTTATTAATGATCGGAGGCAACTCTGTTTTAAACATAACACCATTTTCATCTTTCAAGAGCCATGCGTCTTCCGCATCATCACCATAATTAATTTTAGGTAAACCCATATTAATATATTTTTTATACTTATTAGTTTCTGTATCAATACCACGCTCTTCCGCTTCCTCTTTTCCCATTCTTCTCATTCGCGCAGCCCAACGAGCATTATCACCGATGCTTGAAGCACCTCTGATCGCTGATATACCTGCATCTGAATCATTCAGACCGAGTTTATTTTCGTGATGAATAAGAATCACCGCAGCTCCAGTTATAGATGCAATAAATTCAAACCATTTCAAAACCTGAGACATAACACCTGTATCATTTTCATTTCCTGAATGACAACGTCTAAGTGTATCAAAAACAATTAATTTTACCCCCCTCACTTTTTTACATTCCTCAATAACCCAGTCCCCGTCAACTGTTTGCTCACCTTTATCATTTAAAAAAGTAGCTTGTTTACCATGCAGTGCATGAAAAGTGACACCAGATAAAGCATCGTTTACCCACTCTTCATCAAAATCCCACTCCTTATGTATTTTTTCACCATCAACATTTTGTATTCCTTTTTCTCTAATATTTTTCCTATACGAGTTAGCGATATTAAAAAATCGTTGATGAATAATCTCAACTGGATCTTCGAGATTAAAATAAATAACAGCACCAGCCCCCCCCTTAACCTTAGCTGCCCCACCCAAACCAAAATCACAAGAACCACCCACGGCTACTTGCAAAACAGCCTGATTCATCCAGAATGATTTACCAACCCCTCCACCAGCAGAAATAATACCAACAGTACCCACTGGCAAAGCCGGAAAAACATACTCAATATCTGGCGGCAATGTATCACTCATACTGATTAAATCGAGTGGTATAGACTCTATTTTTGATTTTCCTTTAATTTCTTCTGTTTTTTCTATATCATTCATATTTAATAATCTTTCGTTATCAGTAACTACTCAGCGTATTTTTTAACTTTAAAATCAAATGGATATATTTTAATTTAACCTGACTTTAGTCATTTTCACCTTTAAAAAGGGGTGAAAATTGGACTAAAATTCAGAGAGATACATTAATTATTATTTTAAATAAATCTGTTATGAGTTTAAATTACGCTGAGTAGTTACCGTTATCATTGTTAAAAGCACATTAACTGAGTGGCCGCTCGTTAATGTGTAACATTTTATTGCTTCATTTACTCATTTGTTCATTTGAATTTCTACTCAAATACTCATTGATTAATTTAATTGTCAGTTCGTTCAATTTTAATCCATCCCGTGCCGCTTGAATTTTAAAATCTCTTTTTAAAGAAGCTGGCAACTCCACATTCAAACGCTGAGTAGCCTCCTGAATCTCCTCTATTTCCTGGACAGCTTCAATCGCTTTTTCTTTATTTGTTGGTCGACCTGAACTCAATGTTTTTTTACTCACTTTAAAAACTCCAGTATTTCATTTTTTATGGATATAATTTCTTTTTCTGCGCTGTTATTACCATTTTCAAAGTCTAAAACAGTAGATCCTGTAGCTGCACTTTTCGCATAAATAATTTTTTGAGAAGTGAAAGTTTTAAAAACTGGCAACCCATACCCCTCAAGAGCCTCACCAACCTCTTTACTCAGATTAGTATTTTTTATAGCCCTTGAAATAATAAAAGCCGCTAAAGGTTTTCCATCCGTCACATCCTGGCGAGCTTTAATGACATCAACCAGATCATCGCATGCCCACACGTCATACGGTGACGGCTGAACCGGTATTAAAATCAAATCAGAGCATTTAATGGCTGCAACCGCTAATTCAGCAATCTGGGGCGCTCCATCAATAATAATAAAATCTTTACCGCTTTTAACAGATTGAATATCTTTAGCTAAAGTGGATCTATCCAAACCAATGACAGGGACCAATGCCCCATCCCCAGCCGCATTCCAATCTCTAGCTGACCCTTGCGGGTCGCTATCAACAAGCAAGACCTCACATTCATCTAACTGTAACGACCTCGCAATATTTGTTGAAAGAGTTGTTTTTCCAGCGCCACCTTTCTGATTTAATATAGCTATTATCTTAGTCATAATTCATTTGTTATTTTGATAAAATGATAAAAACTTCATTTTATCAAAGAATAATCACCTCATCAACCTACTTTAGCCAGTTTATTCTAAAAAAGATAACTACACCACAAATATTTCATTTACACAATTATTAAAAACTTCATTTTATCATAAAAACAATTACTCACCAAGCCTTTGACGTTAAAAAAACAAGTG
>NZ_BLYC01000060.1 GCF_019721995.1 Bathymodiolus japonicus methanotrophic gill symbiont
AACATTTGTCCTTTTTTGATCATTTTCATTATCTCAATACCTGCTAATGTTTTTTGAGCGCTATGGAAGTTTTTAAAACCCAACATAGGGCGAGTTATTCGTTTAATGTTCCTATGATCTTGTTCGATAATATTATTCAAATATTTACATTGTCGGATTACAAGAGGCAGTCATTAGCTTTGCAACAATATCTCTATTTTTATGCGCTGATTTAAGCCCACTAGACGCCGCAATATTAAAAAATTTATGTGCCATAACATAGTTCTGAACAACACCTTCCCCAAAGTAATACATCAATCCTAAGTTGTATTGTGCATCAGTATATCCTTTTTCTGAGGCCTTCCTGAACCATTTAACGGCTTCTTTGTCGTCCTGAACAACACCTTGCCCTTCGTTATACATGCATCCTAAGGTGTATTGTGCATCAGCATTTCCTTGTTCTGCTGATTTCTTGTTCCACTTAACGGCTTCTTTGTGGTTCTTAACGACACCTACCCCGATGCAATACATCATTCCTAAGTTGTATTGTGCTTGAGAATCTCCTTGTTCTGCTGCCTTCCTGAGTAATGGCCAAGGTTCTTTTGTGTCATAAACAACGCCTACCCCTCCTTGTTCTCCTAAACGCATGTCTACAGCCCTCATACATCCATTAAGTGTTGTTAATGAAATTATTATTCCCCAAATTGCATACAGAGGTTTCATCTTAACCTGAAGTTGCCCAATTATTGAGTAGCTGAAATACACAATGCTGGTGTATCGAGGTTTATTTTAGGTGGTTTTGCCATGTTTATAGCAAACCCCTACTTAATTCCCCTTAGGCAATAGCATTTGAAACGAATGAAAAGACTATTTTTTTCATATAGTTGTAGCATAGTTTCAATTTTACCATAAATAATTATTGGGAAACTTCAGTTAAACAACTACAAGAAGACTTTCCGCAAGAAAAAGCGGACAACCAAGTAGAGCCAGAAAAGAAAAAAGAAGCTCTTAAAGAAATTATTGCCAACTATAATCAGCAATATGGCACTAACCATAAAATTAACGAATTTGATCTTTACTACCAAGATGTACAGCAACGCATTAAAGACCAAAAATACAGCAATGCCGGTTTCCCCCACAAAAATAAAATTGATATTGTCATTGTAGTGGATATGTTACTGACAGGGTTTGACTCTAAATTCTTTAATACACTTTACGTGGATAAAAACTTAAAATACCACGGCTTAATTCAAGCCTTCTCGCGGACAAATCGCGTCCTTAATGACAGTAAGCCTTGGGGTAATATTCTCGATTTTCGTGGGCAAGAAACTGAAGTTAACGCCGCTATCGAGCTTTTCTCAGGGGCGGCTAAAAACCGTGCTAAAGAAATCTGGTTAGTAGATTCTTCCCCTGTAGCAGTTAAAAATTACCAAAAATCCATCGAAAAACTAGATACTTTTATGCAAGGAAAAGGGCTGGATTGTAGCCCGTCAGAAGTGGCCAATCTAAAAGGTGATATTGCCAAAGCTGAGTTTATTAACCACTTTAAAGCCGTGCAAAAGCTCAATACCCAAATTGAGCAATACACTGAGCTTAGTGATGAGGAACAGCAACACATAGAGACTGCTTTATCTATCGAAGACTTGCGCGGCTTTAAAAGTGCTTACTTAGAAATAGCCAAAGACCTTAACCCATCTTCGTCACTTTTATCTTTCTAAGCTATTGATTCATCGGTTTAAGCGATTTTTTGTCGAAAAATTCTCTTTAAAATCAATGGTGTTTTTTTTGAAAGTTTTGTAGTGCCATTTATATTATTTTTGTCGATAAATTCATTCGCTGAAAATCATCACTTCGCTTAGGCTCCGTTTCCCTGATTTTCAGCGTGCGACAAAAATACTCTAAAAAATTCAACGTTTTATACAAAAGCACAAAATCTGTAGTGCCAACTGGCTACTTTTTAAAATTTCAACCAATTGATTTATAACAACTACATCATCAATAGTGACGAAGATGGGTTAAGCGCAAGCAAGATAAAGACGGTGAAGGTATTGAGATCGAAGTGCAACAATTAGATTTTGAATTGGTGATCTTTGCTTCTGCTGTGATCGATTACGATTTCATTATGGGATTAATCGCCAAATCCACCCAAGACAGCAACAAAGAAAAAATGACCCGCAAAGAACTAATCAACATGATTAGTAGCCATGCAAACCTAATGGAAGAAAGTGAAGATATTATTGATTATATCAACAGCCTCAAGGTTGGCGAAAAACTAGATGAAAATCAAATCCGCAAGGACTACCAAGCCTTTAAGGCAGATAAAACGACCAATGAACTAAACACGTTAGCTACAAAACATGGGCTACAACCACAAACCTTACAAGATTTTGTCGGTACGATTATTAACCGCATGATTTTTGATGGTGAGAATTTAAGTGATTTATTGTCACCGCTAGAACTTGGCTGGAAAGACCGTGTAAAAAAAGAATTGGCGTTAATGAAAGACTTAGCCCCACATTTACATAAACTGGCGCAAGGACGTGAAATCTCGGGGTTATCGGCGTATGAGTAAGAAGAGTAAAAAAGGCCTGATGCAGCAGCTATTCCCTGCTGAAGGTGGAACTGTTCCCCAACTGCGATTTCCTGAGTTTCTGGATGCGGGAGAGTGGGGTATTAAACCTCTAGGTGAATCATGCGATATTTTAAATAATTTGCGAAAGCCAATCACAGGAAGTAACAGAGAAAAAGGGTTTTATAGATATTATGGTGCTAGTGGAATAGTTGATTATGTAAAAGATTATATATTCGATGAGAAGCTTCTATTGATTGGTGAAGACGGAGCAAAATGGGGTGCGTTTGAAAAAACGGCATTTATTGTTACAGGTAAGTATTGGGTTAACAATCATGTGCATGTGTTAAGAGTAAAAATGGTTAACGATATTTTCTTAGAAAATTATATTATTATGTTGGATATAGCTCCCTTCATTACAGGGTCGGCACCTCCAAAACTAACTTTGAAAAATCTCAAAAAAATACCGATCCCCGTTCCTCAGGATAAGAAAGAACAACAAAAAATAGCCGACTGCCTATCTTCCATAGACGATCTCATAACCGCCCAAGCCAAAAAAATAGAATCACTCAAAGATCACAGGCGCGCCATGCTACCTCACGAAATTCCGGGACTCCTGTCGCCGTAATTCGTTCACCTACGCAGCGAATAGGAGATGCTCCAGCCGCCCTGCGTCCGCCACAGACTGAGCACAAAGCAGCTCAGTCATGGCTACCACAAATGGCTCTACGGCTATTCGGGATAAAATTTTAGCCTCCCTCGCGCGCTATCGCGCACTTCGGATTGGCAAATTTCCCTGCGCCTTCTGGAGACTATCAGCCCGTCCGGGGCTGACAGCGTAAGAAAGGCCTGATGCAGCAGCTATTCCCTGCTGAAAGTGAAACTGTTCCCAAACTTCGCTTTCCTGAGTTTCGGGATGCAAGGGAGTGGGAGGAGAAGCAATTAGTTAATTTAATATCAACGGTCATACCACCCAAAAAACTATTGTCTGAAAGCTACTTAGCTGAAGGCTTATATCCCATTATTGATCAATCACAAAATTATATTTGTGGTTGGACAAATGACCAAAAAGCTGTGATAGCTGATTTTTTACCTTTGATTATTTTTGGTGATCATACTTGTCTTTTTAAATTTGTAACGGAGCCGTTTGTTCAAGGTTCTGATGGTATCAAGATATTAAAAACAAACGAGCTAGTTGAGTCGCACTATTTGTATCAATTCCTGCGATTTAACCCCCTCGTTATGGAGAGTTATAAAAGGCACTTCTCAGATCTCAAGGAAAAACAGATTGTTTTTCCGAGAAAAAAAACAGGCGAACAACAAAAAATTGCCGATTGTCTATCTTCCATAGACGATCTCATAACCGCCCAATCTCAAAAAATAGAATCACTTAAAGCGCATAAAAAAGGCATGATGCAGCAGCTATTCCCCGTCGATAACGAGGAGTATATGTAAACAATCAATCAACCTATTTAGACTCGCTGGTTGCACTAATCAGGGTGAAAACAAAAAGTATTTCAAATAAATATTAGGGGATTTTATGACTAATTACAGGTTTAATCCTGAACTATTCCCTAAGCAAATAGATAAAAACATAGAAGAGTCAACCTAATCATGACAAAAGAACAACACAAAGAGCTGGGTAGAACCCTTTGGGGTATTGCCGACCAATTACGTGGCGCAATGAATGCGGATGACTTTCGGGATTATATGTTGTCGTTTTTGTTTTTACGGTATTTGTCAGATAACTACGAGTTAGCAGCCAACAAAGAATTAGGCGCTGATTATCCTAAGCTTGAAGAAATCGATAAGCGTTCCCCCTTGGCTGTGTGGTATGAGAAAAATACAGAGGATATTGCCGAGTTTGAAAAGCAAATGCGCCGTAAAGTGCATTATGTGATTAAGTCAGAATACCTGTGGAGCAGCATCGCAGAGTTAGCTAGAACACAAGATGCTGACTTGCTTGTTACCCTACAGAATGGTTTTAAATACATTGAAAACGAATCCTTTGGAGATAATTTCCAAGGCTTGTTTTCAGAGATTAATTTAAATTCTGAGAAGCTGGGTAAAAATCACGAAGACCGGAATGCTAAACTCTGCAATATCATTTCAAAAATTGCAGAAGGCATTGCTGATTTTTCAACCGATAGTGATGTATTGGGTGATGCCTATGAATACCTGATTGGTGAGTTTGCGGCAGGTTCTGGAAAAAAAGCGGGTGAGTTTTATACGCCGCAACAATTATCCAATATCTTGTCTGAAATCGTCACCCTTGATAGCCAAGACCCAACCACAGGGCAAAAGAAAAAATTAAATAAGGTACTCGATTTTGCCTGTGGTTCAGGTTCGTTATTGTTAAACGTACGCCATAAGTTAGGCGCTAACGGTATTGGTAAAATATACGGGCAAGAGTCTAACATTACGACGTATAACTTAGCACGTATGAACATGTTGCTACATGGGGTTAAGGATTCTGAATTTGAAATCTATCATGGTGATTCACTGATCAATGATTGGAGCCTTCTTAATGAAATGAACCCTGCTAAAAAGCTAAAGGTAGATGCTGTCGTAGCAAATCCTCCTTTTAGTTACCGTTGGGAACCTAATGAGTCGTTAAGCGAAGATTTTCGCTTCAAAAGTCATGGGTTAGCTCCTAAATCGGCAGCTGATTTTGCTTTTTTATTACATGGCTTTAGCTTTTTAAGTGACGAAGGCACGATGGCCATTATATTGCCTCACGGCGTGCTATTTCGTGGTGGTGCAGAAAACCGCATTCGTACTAAGCTACTTAAAGACGGCCATATCGATACTGTTATTGGTTTGCCTGCCAATCTGTTTTTCTCAACTGGGATTCCTGTATGTATTTTGGTGCTAAAAAAATGCAAAAAGCACGATGATGTGTTGTTTATTAATGCCAGTGAATATTTTGAAAAAGGCAAACGTCAGAATCGATTACGTGATGGTAAAGATGGCGAGCCAAATGATATTAAAAAAATAGTCGAATGTTATCAATTCAGAACTGAAGAAGTGAGATATTCCCGTGTGTAAACATGCGTGAAATTGAAAAAAATGATTTCAACCTGAATATTTCACGTTATGTTAGTACGGCAAAGCCTCGTGGATCATGCTACGCTCAATCGTTGGGTGATCCGTTATTCGCCCGACATTGCTGTAAAAGCTAAATCTCAGAAACGAGGAACCAATAAATCGTGGCGCATGGATGAAACGTATATCAAAGTGAAGGGGCAGTGGACCTATTTATACCGAGCTGTTGATAGTCACGGTGATACGCTTGATTTTATGCTTTCTGAGCGCCGTGATGAAGAGGCTGCAACCGAATTTTTCAAACAAACAATGTAACTACTCAGCGTGTTTTTTAACTTTAAAATCAAATGGATATATTTTAATTTAACCTGACTTTAGTCATTTTCACCTTTAAAAAGGGGTGAAAACTGGACTAAAATTCAGAGAGATACATTAATTATTATTTTAAATCAATCTGTTATGAGTTTAAATTACGCTGAGTAGTTACCAAACAATTAACAATAATGGCTTTCCTGATAAGGTCGTTATGGATAAAAGTGGCGCTAACTATGCAGGATTATCCAATATTAACCTCTTGTTAATCCTCGCTGGGTTTGCCAATATGATCGACATATTACAGGTTAAATATTTGAATAACATCATCGAACAGGATCACCGCTTTATCAAAAAAAAACAAAACCGATGATGGGCTTTAAACTCGATGTTCAAGTTTTCAGCTATAACTGGGCTAAGAAAAGTACATTTTTCCGGCTTTGTTTTATAAGTGATTGATTTACAATGATGTTTATGCTTTCTTTGTCAGTAAAATTATCAATAAAATCAATCAGTTAAAAAACTTGAACATCGAGTTAAAGCGTTTCACTCCGCTCAAGCAACCATTGATGGAATTGAAACGGCACATATCATTCGAAAGAGGCAATTGTCTGAGGAAAATATTCCTGCTTATAAGCAGTTTATGGCTTTAGCAGGATAGTTATGCTTGAAGGCCAAGAGAGGTCTGCGCTTTTAATAATTATTGCGTCAGAACCCAGATATTGATATCTTTGTGGCTAAAATTGAGGGGGATAAAACTTCTTAAGTGTTGTATCGTGAGCGTAAGTTACGCTAAACTAAGTAATCTTTCTGAGAAACTTAGGCTCTACGGTGTTATTTTTTATATAAATTGAGGTGTAAAATGAAGAGATATAATTTTTTAGTGTTATTAGTAAGTGTTTTAGTGTTATTCCCTGCGCGAGCAGATGATCTTGAGGTGTTCACCCCGTACGCTCTTTATGATAATCCTATAGTAGAATTTACTCAGGAACCTGAGTACGATGATTTTTGTACATCATCGTTTGCTCCTTATGGAGCTTTAGAAATGGATGAAGAAGAAATGTCTCAGTATCTAACATCTTTGCAGGATGGTCCTTGTGCCAGAATTTATGAGGTTGGTGATGAGGGTCCCGCGGGAGGTCGTGTATTTTATATTTCGGACGATGAAGGAAAACATGGATTAGAAGCTGCTCCCGATGATTTTAGTGGTGTTGAGTGGGGCTGTCATGGAATTAAGGTAGAAGGAACTAATCATACAGAGATTGGTGGGGGGAAAGATAACTCTGATGCACATGCAGAATTTAACTGTAAAAGTCGCTGGGGCGGAAGAGTTGCTTTCGATGTAGTTAAGGATTATAAATTACATGGATATCTGGATTGGTACGTGCCCTCTCGTGACGAGTTGCTGACTATGAAGTCTGAGTTGAGTGTTAAGGATCTCGGTAACTTTGCTAAATCTTGTTATTGGGCTTCTACAGAAGCATGGGGTACATTCAGTTGGATGGTAAATTTTGGTTCCGGCGGGTACGTATATGGCGAGAAAAGCCTGAGAGTCCGCGTCAAGCCTATTAGGACTTTTTAATTACAGTCCGCAGTTTAGACTTTAAAAACATCCGCTGTCAGCCCCGGACGGGCTGATAGTCTCCAGAAGGCGCAGGGAAATTTGCCAATCCGAAGTGCGCGATAGCGCGCGAGGGAGGCTAAAATTTTATCCCGAATAGCCGTAGAGCCATTTGTGGTAGCCATGACTGAGCTGCTTTGTGCTCAGTCTGTGGCGGACGCAGGGCGGCTGGAGCATCTCCTATTCGCTGCGTAGGTGAACGAATTACGGCGACAGGAGTCCCGGAATTTCGGGAGGTAGCATGGCGCGCCTGATTTATATTATCCTTTAAATTTTCAAAACTCCTTTTTAAGTTGCTTCCATCATCATTCAATGATAGCACTAAAATAATAACCTCTTTTAAAGATTGGTCTGATATTAATGATGTAATGTTTTTTAAATCTGGGTTGTTGTTACCCTCTATTTTCAACCTGTTAAACAATCGCTGTTTGTGTAAGATGTCTTGAGGGTTCAGTCGAACTCTTAACCCAAGATCAAATGTCTTCATTAAATCAGACTCAAATCGAATAGTTCCTGGAGTCATTTTGTAGTAGAAAGGAAGGTTACTTTCTACAAGTTGAGCTTCTAATTGATTAAAAAAATATTTGTTTCTTGCAAGCACAGCAATTTTTTCATAGGAAATTTCACCTTCAATATCACCATGTACCTTTAATGAAACTAATGATGTTATCTTATTAATAATCCACTGAACTTCATCGCCTTCATCCTCAAAACCTTTTATTTCAAAGATACCTTTTTTAACTGTTTCTGCAAAATTTTCTACATCCGCTGAAAATCAGGGAAACGTAGCCTAAGCGAAGTGAAGATTTTTAGTCCGCGATAGCCGTAGGGCCGTTGTTTTTTCGGAGTCTGAGCGTTAGCGAAGGTGGAGACAAAATAAAAGGCCATCCGACACGGCGTCAAGTCATTTGGAGCCTATGTTCCGACCCCTTGTTGGGTCGGGACGAGGTGACGAGGACGAATCGGGGCCGCCGGAGGCATAAGTGGTCGCGTTAAGTTTTTGCTGCTTGCTTGGGCTGGGATGCCCAAAACAAGCTTTCGCAAAAATAGCGACTCCCCGAGTCGAATCAGCGTGCATTCATGCGGATGAAACAGGCATTAATATTAATGGTAAGCGCCATTGGCTACATGGGGCCTCCAGTGTTCAGTGGACACACTTCTTTCCCCATGCCAAACGTGGCACAGAGGCAATGAATGACATTGGTATTTTACCCCATTTTCATGGGATTTTATGTCATGATCATTGGAAGCCCTACTATAAATATGATTGTACTCATTCGCTTTGTAATGCACATCATTTGAGGGAATTAACGCGCGCCTGGGAGCAGGATAAACAGGAGTGGGGCGCTTGAAATGAAACGACTACTTGAAAAAATGAATGATGCCGTCAATGAAGCAGGTGGCATGCTACTACATAAAGAAGCAGAAAAGCTGATTAATTATGAAGAGGATGTCTTGCGCTTCATGACAAATACCTGGGTGCCATTTACCAACTGAAGTTTCCCAATAATTATTTATGGTAAAATTGAAACTATGCTACAACTATATGAAAAAAATAGTCTTTTCATTCGTTTCAAATGCTATTGCCTAAGGGGAATTAAGTAGGGGTTTGCTATAAACATGGCAAAACCACCTAAAATAAACCTCGATACACCAGCATTGTGTATTTCAGCTACTCAATAATTGGGAAACTTCAGTTTTGAAACACACTCGCTGAAAATCAGGGAAACGGAGCCTAAGCGAAGTGAAGATTTTTAGTCCGCGATAGCCGTAGGGCCGTTATTTTGTCGGAGTCTGAGCGTTAGCGAAGGTGGAGACAAAATAAAAGGCCATCCGACACGGCGTCAAGTCATTTGGAGCCTATGTTCCGACCCCTTGTTGGGTCGGGACGAGGTGACGAGGACGAATCGGGGCCGCCGGAGGCATAAGTGGTCGCGTTAAGTTTTTGCCGCTTGCTTGGGCTGGGATGCCCAAAACAAGCTTTCGCAAAAATAGCGACTCCCCAAGTTTCTTGTTTCTTGCTATCTACAAATTTGACACCTTCAATGACATCTGCCAGAAGCTTAAAGCCCCTGAGTTTATTTTTGCGGTTTTCAGCACTCTGTGCTAATCTCGTGACAAATATAGTTGTAATAAATAATCTTGTGAAGTTACAAATGCAAAAAATAGAAGAAAAATTCTTACCCGTTTACTATAGAATTGAGTTTCACGAGAAATCAATAATAAATGATGCTTTTCATAAGCTTGAAATTTTGTCTCCAATTTCTGTAGCAATTGGAGACAAAATTAATTCTATTGACTTGGGTAACCACAATCTGGAACCAGAGGCTGCGGGGTTTTCGGATTGGTACATTCCGTCGGCATCCGAACTTCATAGGGTCTTTGATATTTTAGGTGTTCAGGAGGCCTCTGAAAATATTTCTAGCACACCTTTCCCAAGATACCGTAAATATTTCTGGTCGTCCTCGGATGCGAATGAACGTAAGAATTCAAAGAGCTTCGGCATGAATTTGACGACTGGTTCAAAATTCCGTGCGGATAGAGCTTTGAGGTTTAGTGTTCTTCCGATTAGAAACTTTTAGGGAATCCACATTAACCAAACCTTAAAACAATTTAGAGGATATTAAAAATGAAATTATTAACACTAGGTGGTACAGCCCTACTTACTTTTTTCGCAACGGTGAATGTTAACGCGGAGTCCTCCGTAGGGTACGAGGAGGCCACGTTTGAAATGGGAGGTCAAGGTCCAGCTGGTGGAGTTATATTCTACCTGACAGATGATAAGCTTCACGGTATGGAGTCTGCGGGGTATCTGAAAGACTCCCAAGGGCTGTATATGTTAGCAGAATGGGGCTGTAACGATATTTATAAGGACGTAGGATTTGGCGTAAAGCTTGGCGAAGGAAAGGCAAACTCCTTGGAGCTATTGGAAGAATGTAGTTCCGATAGGGGTGGATTGATCGCCGCAAAGCACGCTGATAATTATGTCCAGAACCAATACTCCGACTGGTATCTACCCTCGCAAGATGAGCTTAGCAAATATAGCTACCTGATGTGGGAATCGGGTCGGAAAGTCGTAAACTCCTCTGCGGACATCGAACACTACTGCACCTGGAGTTCAACTAATTACTTCTGGAATGCCATTGGTGCGGGATATGCCCAGGGGATGACTCAAGAATTCGATGAATACTACAGCTTGTATACATCGGGCAGAGCACGTTCAAAAGAGTGCGCAATAGTTCCAGTAAGAGATTTTTAACATAGTGTTTAGAACCTTTTATGGATTCAACATTAAACAATATGGAAACGGAGCTTAGCGAAGTGGTGATTTTTGGTCCCTGATAGGCGACAGGGAAATTCGCTGATTCGACGTGTGCTAGCAGCACGCGAGAGGAGTCCCGGAATTTCGTGAGGTAGATGGCAGGGGCATCCCGTCTAAGCGGGGACACGCAGTGATTTCAAGGGGTCAAGAACAACCTTAGATCGGCTATTTCTGGGCAGAGGTAATTCCCCCATCTGGCCTAAAAACCATGAAAACAAACCAGAAAAATCCTGCTCAAAAAAAAACGTTTAGAATCGGGGAGTCGCTATTTTTGCGAAAGCTTGTTTTGGGCATCCCAGCCCAAGCAAGCTTTCGCAAAAATAGCGACTCTCCGACTAAAATTTTAGGTGTTTAACATGAAAAAACTATTATTAGCTTCACTTCTGACAGGGGCATTCTTTGCGACAGGCGCACAGGGCGCTCTCAATAAATTTAAGGTTTATAATGGAAATGTAGCCATTTCGACTGATGGTTTCGGTAGCCATTCAGGATCTGGTATCATTTCAGCATCCGTACCTGATGGCGCTACAGTAAAAGCAGCTTATTTATATACTGCCTCATACTTTAAGAACGTTGCCGTGGTGCTAACCTTAAATGGCACTCCTGTTACTTATGGCGACGGCATCTTTCAGCACAATGAAATTATAGTAATGAATACGTCAAATTCGGGGGAATTAGGAACGTCTCGCGCTGATGTTACCTATATTGTAAAACCAATTATTGATGTAGGTACTGGCGGTGTTTATAACTTCAACCTCGTAGAATTTTTTAATCACGCTTGGATCGATGGTCACGCCTTAGTTGTTGTTTATGAGCATCCCTCTTTACCTGAGGCAACTGTTGCTATTTTTGATGGTTTCGCAGATGTCAATGAAACCTTCTCTATAAACTTTACTAATCCTTTAAATCCTAATGAAATTATTTTTTTTGCTGAAATGACTTTAGGTATAAGTTTTAGTTGTTGTGAGCAAAAATCGACTGTTATGGTTAACGAGCAACTATTAACGAATAATGCAGGTGGTGGCGATGACGCTATTGGTGACAATAGCGTACACACACATGGTAATTTAGTCACTATCGGCAGTTTTTATGACCCACTCTCTCCGGGCACCCCTAGCTATGAAGAAGATCATGAGCGGTATAATATTGCTAGCTTTATTAGTGAGGGTGACACCAGCATTGATATAAATACAAACAGCGATGCAAATGATATTGATAACATTTTTTTAGCTACTTTTTATGTAGGGAGCGTTGTTCAGAAACAAATTGATAGGCTATTTACTTTGAACGAGGAAATTGATCGGATATTAGCTTTGTCAGGAAAGCATTCACCATTATTATCTAATCCTACGGAGTCTATGAATATACAGGGTTATCATGCGCGTTACTATACAGAATCAAACTTCTATATGGGGGTTAAAAATAGTAAGCTTTGGATGCTTGATGGGAATACTATGGTAATGTCTGACCACGGATTAATAATTCCTTGGCTACTCAAGGCAAGCACGTTCCAAGATAATCATAGTCATGTTATTGACAAAAGTACAAGCATTAATTTAGGCGTAGTACATGGCATTAACCTTAATTTAATCAATCCTATTTCATCAAACGGACACACCTATTATTATCTAGATTCTTCAGGAGATGGTAGCTCTTACGGGTATGATCCTATTTCTCATGAGAACCTAGATGATTTACTGAATGAGGGCAAAGATACGGTTGCCACACAAGAAGGTTCTCATGATGGGAGTGATGATGAAAGGTCGGTTATTTTAGAAGGTTATACGCTAATATTACCTACTATTTTGGAACTTAGGGCACTAAGCACTGGTATAGAAACTAACAATACAGAAGCATTGGGGTATTATGCATCGCAGTGGAACCCCTCTCATTACTGGTCTGCAACAGAGGGGACTTTGTATAGCTCGGGCTATTGGGGAGACAATAAGCACCAATACCTGCATATGGATTACAATGATAAACATGAGTTTTCTGATGAAGTCAGAAACTGGGTGGTATTTGAGGTACTTAAGTCTCCTTAAATAAGAGGTTCTCAGGGTATCTGTTTCCAAAGAAAGGTAACTTTAACTTCACCTCCGCATTTCTTCAAGGTCGCGATACGAAACGTCATACCTGACATAAAATAAAACAGCATAAAGAATGACATCTTTTGGAAAGTGAGTGCCTTTGAAGCTGAACATATGATCCACCTTTTATTGAAATTGAGAATTATGATAGCAGATAACGTCGGGAAGGGGGATTTATGCAACAGAACCAAAAACGGCAACAGTCCCTCGCTGCCAGCCATGGAGAGCGAAAGCGAGGGCTGGTAGTCCCCAGAAGGCGTAGGGCCGTTGTTTTGTCGGAATCGTAGCGCTAGCGTAGGTGTAGACAAAATAAAAGGCATTCCGAAACGCCGTCCAGTCATTTGAGGGAGTGTTACGAAGCCAGCACCGAGTTTACGATGGTAATGGCGAAGTGGCACGTACGCAGGACGTCTGGGGCCGCCGAAGGCATTAGTGGTCGCGTTAAGTTTTTGCCGCTTGCTTGGGCTGGGATGCCCAAAACAAGCTTTCGCAAAAATAGCGACTCCCCACATGCTCCTCTTTACAACAACAAATGCATTTGTTAATTTATTTCCGTTTGAAACTGCAAAGTACTTTCTCATTTCTTATGCCCATCTCTTGATCTAAAAATACAAAGAATTTTTTTATTACAGTTTTTAATTCACTTTCAGTGGCATCTCCTATTTTACTTACATACCACCTTCTAAAATAGCTATTTGCCATACCTACTGTGATTTCATCTGAGTTTTTAAGTGCACAATCAAAACATAAAAATTCTATAAATAATCCAATGATTGTGGTTTGTTTTCTGGCTGTTCTAGGTGAAAAATTTCTGGCTAAATAACCCTCGAACTCTCTTTGTAAAGGTTCCAGACATTTTCTACACTCACTATCATTAGTAAAAATTTCTTTTTCCATGCTACTTATTTGCTCTGAATTCGGATATCTTGAACCTAACGCGCGCTTCAGTTGCCGCGGCAGTTAATAAGGAATTAACAATAACATGATTGACTTACAGAAAACAAAAAAAAGAATCGATAATACAGCCATGAACCCCTAAGACAGGCAGCTAATCCCCTTTCACAGCCCCCGCCCCCCTCCGAAAGACTGCTTAAAAAAACAGATAATATCAGCTTGAGTTTCATGTATCTTGGGATCGAGTTACTTGAGTTTTTAAGCCCCCTTTCACAACCGTTACGCTCTGCGCGTTACCAGATATATAAAATATCCGCCCCTGCTCCAAAGGTTCTGTCGCAATAATTATCAAAAAGCGTAGTCCTCCTGGTCTTCAGGCATAACTATCCTGCTAAAGCCATAAACTGCTTATAAGCAGGAATATTTTCCTCAGACAATTGGCCCCGCTGAAAATCATGGAAACGGAGCTTTAGCGAAGTGAAGATTTTTAGTCCGCGATAGCCGTAGGGCCGTTGTTTTGTCGGAGTCTGAGCGTTAGCGAAGGTGGAGACAAAATAAAAGGCCATCCGACACGGCGTCAAGTCATTTGGAGCCTATGTTCCGACCCCTTGTTGGGTCGGGACGAGGTGACGAGGACGAATCGGGGCCGCCGGAGGCATAAGTGGTCGCGTTAAGTTTTTGCTGCTTGCTTGGGCTGGGATGCCCAAAACAAGCTTTCGCAAAAATAGCGACTCCCCGAAAATCGGTTTTGTTATTTTTTTGATAAAGCGGTGGTCCTGTTCGATGATGTTATTCAAATATTTAACCTGTGATATGTCGATCATGATTTTTTAATCCTTAAGGTGAGAGGATTTGGTCATCTATAATATAGTTGTTGTTTTAACTACTTAACTATTTAACTACTTAAAGGGTTTTTAACTATTTGAATATAAACGCTAAATAAAGCATTAAGGTGAGAGGATTTGGTCATTAAGGTGAGAGGATTTGGTCATTAAGGTGAGAGGATTTGGTCATTAAGGTGAGAGGATTTGGTCATTAAGGTGAGAGGATTTGGTCAAGGTGAGAGATTTGGTCAAGGTGAGAGAATTTGGTCAGGTGAGAGATTTGGTCAAGGTGAGAGATTTGGTCAGGTGAGAGATTTGGTCAAGGTGAGAGATTTGGTCAGACGTTATAAGTTCTAAAGGTGATAAAAAATATTGACATATAATCACCTTTAGGGTTATTTTAACGCATGCCTGAATTAGATTTAACTAACCTTGACCAAACTGTTTTTTTTAAACCCACGGGTACAGTACATATAGCGAATTCTTTTTCACTTATAGAGAGAAAATTGCTTAATGCTATTGTATGGCATTCTCAAAAACATAGATTTACTACAGAAGAACAGAGTTTGCCAGTTAGAGATGTATTTTATTTGTTAGGTTTAGAGAGTAGCAGAAATCAAGAGGTTATTAAAAGTGCGATTAGAACACTTGTTAGTACGATTATAGAATGGAACAGTCTTGAAGCTGATAGAGCACAAGGATGGGGAGTATGTACTTTTTTATCAAGTGGTAAGTTGACATCAGGAGCGCTTAAATATCGATTAAACCCTGAAATAATAGAGCAAGTTAACCACCCCACCCTATTTGCCAAAATACAGTTACTTATACAGTCTAAAGTTAAGAAAAGACATGCCTTGGTTATGTATGAGTTTTTTATTGATGCATTGAGTCGAATGAAAAAAGATTCACTACGTTTAGTTGTGGAGTTAGAAAAACTTCATCCCATGTTAGGTACAGAAAATACCCCTTTTAAATTTTTTAATCGTGATGTTTTAAAACCTAGTGTTAAAGAGATTCAGAAACATACTGATTTAGATGTAAGATTTGAAACAGTGAAAAAGGGACGTCGGATTAATGAGATTGTTTTTTTTATTAGTAAAAAAGAAATGTTTCAAACGTCAATTAATTTTGATGATAATGAAGACGACTCCACCTTGTCTACACTTGGAATAAAACAATCTTTAGAAGTTTTAAAAGAACAAGGACTCAATATTTCCATAGCAAAGGAATTAGCCAATCAGTTTGACTATGAACATATTATCGCTAATATTGCTTATACAGAAACACAAGTTATAAAAGGTAAGATTAACAACAAAAATGCATTTTTAGTAAAGTCTATTAAAGAAAATTATAGTGCTAGTGAATTGAGTAATGAGCAGTCATATAGTGGCATAACACGAGAAGAAATAGAAAATAAAGCACGCCGAGGAGAAAGTTATAGCGAAGCAGCTGAAAGAATAAAAAAAG
>NZ_BLYC01000061.1 GCF_019721995.1 Bathymodiolus japonicus methanotrophic gill symbiont
TTAATCATAATAATGCACACTGCTGTGTTAGAGTAGAGTGTTAAGCTTGGGCTCAATCACTGTTTGTCCTATCAGATGAGTCCAGCTCTATTTAGCTTTTTTTCGTAGCCACCGCCTTTTCAATCCGTCATGTTCCTACGTGATTTTTGTGATAGCATATCTCATTTTGTTCTTGAGCTGCTAATAGATCCTCTTTGTAATCTTAACGGCTTTGGAGGGCTCCATTGCTATTTCTGCATTGTCTAAGAATATTTTTTCCAGTTTTGTAGGTTCTTAGGTGTGATGTTATTTGCACTGGCAATTTCTTGCAGTGTTTTTTTCATTCTTTAAAACTTCTAATACCAACTTGCTTTTAAATTCAGCACTGTAGACCGTTCTTTTTCTGCTCATTTTAATACTCCAATTTTTTACAAATAGTAACTAATTTGGAATAAGATTGCTTTGATTTCTTGTCTGGATTTGCTGGGGGATTACAAAGCTAAAGCGACTAAATTGACTGGCTATATAGAGGCGATGATAGAAAATTATCTTCGTGAAGACTGGAGTCCAGAACAGATAGCTGGCAGGCTAAAAAGTGATGGAATTATAAGTCTTCACCACGAAACAATTTACCACTATATATTGGTCGATAAAAAAGTAGGAGGTCATCTGTACAAATATCTCAGACACCAGAATAAAACCTATCGAAAACGTTACGGTCATGCACGAAACCGAACGGGAATACCTAACAGAGTTGATATTGATGAAAGACCCGATGTGGCAAACAGGCGTGAACGAGTGGGTGATTGGGAAGCGGATACTATTATTGGAAAAAACCATAAAGGAGCGATTGTGACCTTAGATGATAGGAAGTCAAAGCTCAGACTGGCCTTTCCATTGGCTGGTAAAAAAGCGGAAGCTGTAAAGGATGCAATGCTTCTCTTATTTAAGCCAATACAGAGTTTTGTAGAGACGATTACTTTCGATAATGGGAAAGAATTTACCCAGCATGAAAAGTTGGCAAAAGAGCTAAAATGCAGCACCTATTTTGCCAAGCCATATCATTCATGGGAACGAGGACAAAATGAGAATGCTAACGGTTTATTACGCCAATATTTTCCAAAAGCAATGGAGTTAACAGGCGTAACAATTAAACAGGTTTTCGATGCTGTTGATAAACTAAATAGCAGACCAAGAAAATGCTTAGATTTTAAAACACCCTATGAAGTTTTTGAAAAATTGACTGGAATAAATGTCAGAAATTTAATGGGCTATGCACTTATGACTTGAATTCAGGCTTGTTAAAATTCAACTCTAAGTTGCTTTATGGAATAAAGCGACTTAGAACCCCCCGTAAAATGTGACATCCTAAAAATTCACTTTATAATAGTTGTAAATTAATCAAATTTAAATAAATTACAACATAGGATTGAAACATGGCCACCGTCAATGCAGCCGACCAAGATGAGTTCAATATGATCCATAAATCCTTATTGAGACATCACACAAATTCTCTTTATGCCGACACCTGGAAAATAGGCGGTAACTTAGGATTACGCATAGGCGATTTGTTAGACATAAAATTTGCTGATCTGGATTTAGAGAAGCGAACCTTATCCCTGGTGGAAGGTAAAACCCAAAAGCCTAAAACCTTGCGGCTAAATGAAGTCGTCATTGATTTGGTCAATAAAAGACACGAGCAATGGCCTGATGATATTTACCTGTTCCAATCACACAGCAATCGAGCCACCAAGGATCAGCCCGTTACTTCTGTTAGTGTTGGTAGAGCCTTTAAAAAAGCCGGTGAGATTCACGGTCTAAAGATCAGCACCCACTCCATGCGCAAAAGCAGAGGTAAGGTACTGTTTGATGCGGGCGTTCCTGTGGCAAAGATCAGCAAGATCCTTAACCATTCCAGTGAAGCAGTCACACTGCGCTATCTTGGTATTAGCCAGGAAGAAGAGCAACAAACCTATGATGATTATGTACTCTAGCGATTCAATAAAACAGACGGCAAAAGCTCCTTCAGTCAGCGAATGACTGAAGGAGCTTTCTATTAAACTTGCTGCATTTGATAAGCATTCCGTGCATCCGACAAAGCCTGCGCTTCAGATGGATTAAGTAATAATGTATCTAAATCAACGGAGACAACAATACGAAATTCAGCATCAAATTCAGCGTCTATACCTTCTTGTTCTAAATACTTTAAATAATGACTCACTAAGCTAGGATCAGTTTTGTTCCGCCCTGTCTTGGCCTCTATCTCTGAAAATGGAATTTGAAACTCCTGATCTACACGCCCCGTATAAGCAACATTACTCAAAATGCACTGCTTAAAGCTTGAAATTACCTGCTGGATATACTCTAAATCATCATGGTTCATTGGTGGTTCCTTATTAATAGAAAAACGCTTCGAAGTGCTTTCTGCACATTAGATACTATTAATGGACGAATGGTACAATTGACAACGTACCTGTTCCTTTAGTTAATAACTCCCTATAAGCTATGAACCGAATTTATTTAGAGCTACACCAAGAAGCTGAAAATCTATAATCCCCCAGCAAATCCAGACAAGAAATCAAAGCAATCTTATTCCAAATTAGTTACTATTTGTAAAAAATTGGAGTATTAAAATGAGCAGAAAAAGAACGGTCTACAGTGCTGAATTTAAAAG
Organism: Bathymodiolus japonicus methanotrophic gill symbiont; assembly: GCF_019721995.1. Taxonomy (GTDB): domain Bacteria; phylum Pseudomonadota; class Gammaproteobacteria; order Methylococcales; family Methylomonadaceae; genus Methyloprofundus. The sequence goes on from NZ_BLYC01000061.1 coordinate 2,654, forward strand.
CAAGTTGGTATTAGAAGTTTTAAAGAATGAAAAAACACTGCAAGAAATTGCCAGTGCAAATAACATCACACCTAAGAACCTACAAAACTGGAAAAAAATATTCTTAGACAATGCAGAAATAGCAATGGAGCCCTCCAAAGCCGTTAAAGATTACAAAGAGGATCTATTAGCAGCTCAAGAACAAAATGAGATGCTCACAAAAATCGTAGGAAAAATGACGGTTGAAAAGGAGTGGCTCGAAAAAAAGCTAAAAAGCTTGGACTCATCTGATAGAAAACAGTTGATTGAGCCCAAGCTTAACACTCTACCTCTAACACAGCAGTGTGCATTATTAGGATTAAATAGAAGCAATCTCTATTACAAAAAAAGAGAGAATAAAAAGAAAGAAGAGATCAAAACTCAGATTAATCACATTTTTAAAGACATCCCTATTTATGGTGCGGCTAAAGTACACCAGCAGTTGCTTGAAGGTGGTTTTAAAGTCAGTTTAAACACGGTGGCGAGTTATCGGCAGCAGATGGGCTTGAAAGCCGTATTAGCGGTAAAACAAGTCAATACAACGATCCCCATAAAAGAACATAAAAAATATACTTATAAGCTTAGAGATCTTGATATATCACACGCTAACCAAGTTTGGAGTACAGATATAACCTATATTAAAACCAAAGAAGGGATGGTTTATTTAGCGGCGATTATTGATTGGCACTCAAAAGCAGTGCTCGCCCATAAAATATCAAACACAATGGATTCTTTTTTAGTTATGGATGTATTAGATGAAGCGCTTTCTCTCTACGGAACACCTGAAATTTTTAATACGGATCAAGGCAGTCAATACACCAGTGAAATTCATACCCAACGACTAAAAAACAAAGGCATTACTATTTCTATGGATGGAAAAGGACGAGCAACGGATAATATTTGTATTGAACGGTTTTGGCGAAGTGCAAAATGTGAGCGTATTTATTTAAATGAATATGGTTCAATTAGAGCGTTAATAGAAGATGTTGATGACTATATTGAGTTTTATAATCATCAACGGTTTCATGAAACCCTGGACTATAAAAAACCAATGAATGTATATAGAGAAAGTATTTTAGCTAATGAACAGCAGAATGAAGCGGCTTAGGAATATGGAATAAGGATTGTTGAAAAATCTGTCTTGACTCTTTGGGGTGCTATAAAGTGACGAAAGACTAATTATGCCATCAGTGTTCCCATTGAAAGAAGAAGTACCTAAACAAAGCAGCCTATAACCTACCTGAAGGTAGCACCACTCGAATATTTCCATCTTTTTGATTTTAATCACTTATAACAGCAAATAGACACTCTGTAGGCACCGTAAAAAAACAACAAATAATTTCAAATAAAGCTTGCAATTGCCGAAAAAATTTTTCTAAAAATTTCCGTTTTAATCACCTCATAAACGGATATCACCCATGCTTAAAGACCTACCACTCTCTGAACATATTCACCAACACTGCAATGAAAGTATGGAACGTGCCCTGTTAGCAGAGCGTCATCCTTTGTGGGCTCGTTCATGCCCAGAGTTGAAGGATATCGACTTTATTCGCCTTGGGTTATTACGCTGTATCAGTGTAGTCGATAGTGGTCGCCATTTCCTCCAAACCAATGAACAGATTTATGGCCAGCTGCTTCCCCACTCAACGTATTTTAAATCACTGAAGTCGCATAGACGAACAAGTATGCTTGAGGCATTTGAACAGCAGAGCTATCATCTTCACGCTGAAACACTGCTATCGCAAGGCATTGATTATCTTAAAGCATTCCCGGAACTTGACGAATACACCATAGAAGCAGCGGATGGACATTTTATTGATCATGCCTGCCATACTGAAAAAAACAGCAAGGGGAAAGTTTATGCGGCCGGGGGGATTTACGCGTTGAATCTCAGAAGTGGGTTGCTCAGATTTCTTTGTCTGGTGACAAACGGAACTCAGAGGCATCAAGAAATACCTGTGTTACGAGATCATATTGAAAAGCAAAACAAGGGAAATAACAGCTCTCAGAAACATCTCTATGTCTACGATAAAGCCGTCACCGACTTTGTCTGGTGGGATCGGCAGAAACGACATGCTAATTACATGATTTCAATGCTAAAAGAAAATTCAATTGCGACTCTGGTTGAGTCTATCCCTTTTGACTCCCGCCATGAGATCAATACAGGGGTTGAAGCATACAGTGTGTACGAAAACAAGGGCATCAAATTTAACGTGGTGGATTACCGTGATCCAGAAACCGGAAAACTTCACCGGTTTGTGACAACCTTGCCAATGACTATTAACCCTGGAACCATTGCCATGCTGTATTTCAAGCGATGGACGATTGAAAAGACATTCAATAACACTAAAAGTAATTTCAAGGAAACTAAAGCTTGGTCTTCCAATACCCGCTCACTTGAAAATCAAATGCGCCTGACTGCAATGAGCTATAATTTAATGCGCGTATTTGAAGAGATTTCAAAAACACAACAGCCAGAATTGATTCATCCATCGGATAAAAAATATAGCGAGGCTCTGGAGATAAGGCAGCAACAGGCTCAAAAACGAGATCGTTTTGTGAATCCATTATTTTTCCAGGCAAGAATATCTCGTATCAGCTCGTATACCATTCGGGCAGTTCAAAACGCAATAATAACAGGAATGTCTTTACAGTGCTTTATGAGCTCTCTTGTGGCGAGGTTAGTTTCACGGCCTCAATTGATAGGGGAACACTGATGGAAACGGTAGTGAACTTTATCGTGCGCGCGGTAGATGAAATCTTAAAAACGGAATTTAAGCTAGCTAAAGGTTTAGCCGATACCAGCAAAACCACCATACAAGTTGAAGTTCCGGTGATTAAAGGGCGTGGTAAACACAAAGCCACCCGCCTGGAAAAGTCGATAAACAAGTACATAAGGTACAGATACTAGATCCTGCAACCGGCACAGGCACGTTTCTAGCTGAAACCATTAAGCATATTTACCAAGATTTTAACCCATCTTCGTCACTATTGATGATGTAGTTGTTATAAATCAATTGGTTGAAATTTTAAAAAGTAGCCAGTTGGCACTACAGATTTTGTGTTTTTGTATAAAACGTTGGATTTTTTAGAGTATTTTTGTCGCATGTAAATTACACTCAAATAATGATGATTTTTTTGACAAAAGTCAATGAATTTATCGACAAAAATAATATAAATGACACTACAAAACTTTCAAAAAAAACACCATTGATTTTAAAGAGAATTTTTCGACAAAAAATCGCTTAAACCGATGAATCAATGGCTTAGAAAGATGAAAGTGACGAAGATGGGTTAAGCGAATTGATGATTTTTGAGATGCGCGATACAGCCGTAGGCCGTCAGGTTTGTCGGAGTCTGAGCGTTGCGCAGCGTGAGACATAATGCCATTCAGACATGGCTTCAAGTCATTTAAGGCCTATGTTCCACCCCTTGTCGGGTCGGGACGATGCAAAGACATCGGGCCGCCGGCATAGGGTCGCAGTTATTTTTGCTGCTTGCTTCCCTCGGGATGCCCAGACACTATAATCCCCCAGCAAATCCAGACAAGAAATCAAAGCAATCTTATTCCAAATTAGTTACTATTTGTAAAAAATTGGAGTATTAAAATGAGCAGAAAAAGAACGGTCTACAGTGCTGAATTTAAAAGCAAGTTGGTATTAGAAGTTTTAAAGAATGAAAAAACACTGCAAGAAATTGCCAGTGCAAATAACATCACACCTAAGAACCTACAAAACTGGAAAAAAATATTCTTAGACAATGCAGAAATAGCAATGGAGCCCTCCAAAGCCGTTAAAGATTACAAAGAGGATCTATTAGCAGCTCAAGAACAAAATGAGATGCTCACAAAAATCGTAGGAAAAATGACGGTTGAAAAGGAGTGGCTCGAAAAAAAGCTAAAAAGCTTGGACTCATCTGATAGAAAACAGTTGATTGAGCCCAAGCTTAACACTCTACCTCTAACACAGCAGTGTGCATTATTAGGATTAAATAGAAGCAATCTCTATTACAAAAAAAGAGAGAATAAAAAGAAAGAAGAGATCAAAACTCAGATTAATCACATTTTTAAAGACATCCCTATTTATGGTGCGGCTAAAGTACACCAGCAGTTGCTTGAAGGTGGTTTTAAAGTCAGTTTAAACACGGTGGCGAGTTATCGGCAGCAGATGGGCTTGAAAGCCGTATTAGCGGTAAAACAAGTCAATACAACGATCCCCATAAAAGAACATAAAAAATATACTTATAAGCTTAGAGATCTTGATATATCACACGCTAACCAAGTTTGGAGTACAGATATAACCTATATTAAAACCAAAGAAGGGATGGTTTATTTAGCGGCGATTATTGATTGGCACTCAAAAGCAGTGCTCGCCCATAAAATATCAAACACAATGGATTCTTTTTTAGTTATGGATGTATTAGATGAAGCGCTTTCTCTCTACGGAACACCTGAAATTTTTAATACGGATCAAGGCAGTCAATACACCAGTGAAATTCATACCCAACGACTAAAAAACAAAGGCATTACTATTTCTATGGATGGAAAAGGACGAGCAACGGATAATATTTGTATTGAACGGTTTTGGCGAAGTGCAAAATGTGAGCGTATTTATTTAAATGAATATGGTTCAATTAGAGCGTTAATAGAAGATGTTGATGACTATATTGAGTTTTATAATCATCAACGGTTTCATGAAACCCTGGACTATAAAAAACCAATGAATGTATATAGAGAAAGTATTTTAGCTAATGAACAGCAGAATGAAGCGGCTTAGGAATATGGAATAAGGATTGTTGAAAAATCTGTCTTGACTCTTTGGGGTGCTATAACTATCGACTACACTGATACAGCGTAATAACCCAAGGCGAATAAAGTCGATATCCTTCAACTCTGGGCATGAACGAGCCCACAAAGGATGACGCTCTGCTAACAGGGCACGTTCCATACTTTCATTGCAGTGTTGGTGAATATGTTCAGAGAGTGGTAGGTCTTTAAGCATGGGTGATATCCGTTTATGAGGTGATTAAAACGGAAATTTTTAGAAAACCTTTTTCGGCAATTGCAAGCTTTATTTGAAATTATTTGTTGTTTTTTACGGTGCCTACAGAGTGTCTATTTGCTGTTATAAGTGATTAAAATCAAAAATATGGAAATATTCGAGTGGTGCTACCTTCAGGTAGGTTATAGGCTGCTTTGTTTAGGTACTTCTTCTTTCAATGGGAACACTGATGTTATTTTAAGTACTTTATACCACGTCGCTTACAAAAACTGGCGTATGGGTCCGGGATTTTGCCTAATGTAAAAGCGCATCCATTGCTGTTTATTCAAGTTCCTTTCTTTTTGCTCAGTCAGTTTGTTCTCTGTTATCGATTAGTGAAAAAGCTAAAACCTGCACTGATCCACGCTCACTGGGTTTTTCCACAAGGCAGCATCGCAAGTTTGATTGGTAGATTAACTAATACGCCTGTAATTATTACCGCTCATGGAGGTGATGCTTTTGCACTACAGGGTTCGTTGCTCAACCGAATTAAACTATGGAGTTTGAGGAATTGCTTTGCATGGACGAGTAATACCTCGGCAACTGCAAATACTTTTTTAGGGAATATTGCGCAACCTGAAATTATTCCTATGGGGATTGATTGCCAGAGATTTGGCTTTGGTAATGCCCTGTTGTTACGCTCTGAATTAGCTAAAGGGACTACGATCTTATTATTTGTCGGGCGCTTGGTTAAGAAGAAAGGCGTTGAAGATTTGCTAAGTGCGTATGCTTTACTTTCCGCAGCACAAAAAAAGCAAACACAGTTATGGATTATCGGTGATGGATCCGAAAGGAAGGCATTAGAGGAGCTTAGCAGGGAATTAGATATAGATAATAAGCTAAGGTTCTGGGGTAAATTACCCAATGAACAATTGCCGGATTATTATGCCGCTGCAGATATTTTTATTGCGCCATCTATCATGGATTCCTCAGGAGATCATCAGTGTTCCCATTGAAAGAAGAAGTACCTAAACAAAGCAGCCTATAACCTACCTGAAGGTAGCACCACTCGAATATTTCCATCTTTTTGATTTTAATCACTTATAACAGCAAATAGACACTCTGTAGGCACCGTAAAAAAACAACAAATAATTTCAAATAAAGCTTGCAATTGCCGAAAAAATTTTTCTAAAAATTTCCGTTTTAATCACCTCATAAACGGATATCACCCATGCTTAAAGACCTACCACTCTCTGAACATATTCACCAACACTGCAATGAAAGTATGGAACGTTCCCTGTTAGCAGAGCGTCATCCTTTGTGGGCTCGTTCATGCCCAGAGTTGAAGGATATCGACTTTATTCGCCTTGGGTTATTACGCTGTATCAGTGTAGTCGATAGTGGTCGCCATTTCCTCCAAACCAATGAACAGATTTATGGCCAGCTGCTTCCCCACTCAACGTATTTTAAATCACTGAAGTCGCATAGACGAACAAGTATGCTTGAGGCATTTGAACAGCAGAGCTATCATCTTCACGCTGAAACACTGCTGTCGCAAGGCATTGATTATCTTAAAGCATTCCCGGAACTTGACGAATACACCATAGAAGCAGCGGATGGACATTTTATTGATCATGCCTGCCATACTGAAAAAAACAGCAAGGGGAAAGTTTATGCGGCTGGGGGGATTTACGCGTTGAATCTCAGAAGTGGGTTGCTCAGATTTCTTTGTCTGGTGACAAACGGAACTCAGAGGCATCAAGAAATACCTGTGTTACGAGATCATATTGAAAAGCAAAACAAGGGAAATAACAGCTCTCAGAAACATCTCTATGTCTACGATAAAGCCGTCACCGACTTTGTCTGGTGGGATCGGCAGAAACGACATGCTAATTACATGATTTCAATGCTAAAAGAAAATTCAATTGCGACTCTGGTTGAGTCTATCCCTTTTGACTCCCGCCATGAGATCAATACAGGGGTTGAAGCATACAGTGTGTACGAAAACAAGGGCATCAAATTTAACGTGGTGGATTACCGTGATCCAGAAACCGGAAAACTTCACCGGTTTGTGACAACCTTGCCAATGACTATTAACCCTGGAACCATTGCCATGCTGTATTTCAAGCGATGGACGATTGAAAAGACATTCAATAACACTAAAAGTAATTTCAAGGAAACTAAAGCTTGGTCTTCCAATACCCGCTCACTTGAAAATCAAATGCGCCTGACTGCAATGAGCTATAATTTAATGCGCGTGTTTGAAGAGAGTTCAAAAACACAACAGCCAGAATTGATTCATCCATCGGATAAAAAATATAGCGAGGCTCTGGAGATAAGGCAGCAACAGGCTCAAAAACGAGATCGTTTTGTGAATCCATTATTTTTCCAGGCAAGAATATCTCGTATCAGCTCGTATACCATTCGGGCAGTTCAAAACGCAATAATAACAGGAATGTCTTTACAGTGCTTTATGAGCTCTCTTGTGGCGAGGTTAGTCTCACGGCATCAATTGATAGGGGAACACTGATGCAGCGAATAGGAGATGCTCCAGCCGCCCTGCGTCCGCCACAGACTGAGCACAAAGCAGCTCAGTCATGCTACCACAAATGGCTCTACGGCTATTCGGGATAAAATTTTAGCCTCCCTCGCGCGCTATCGCGCACTTCGGATTGGCAAATTTCCCTGCGCCTTCTGGAGACTATCAGCCCGTCCGGGGCTGACAGCGAACGTATTTATAAAGTTTACAAGCAGAAACACAAAGGCTCCGGCGGGTATGTTAATGGACAAACGATAGTATATTGCTGCTAGTTACCTCATCCATTACAGTGCCTGTCGGTTTTTTCTTTTATATGCCGGATCCAGCCTTAAAGCAGTGGGATAACGGGGAGCATACTGCTAATGAACTCTGTTTGCTGGGCTAAGTTTGAGCGAGCAAGCCTTGGAGATTGCAAAGTAGCCGCATTATCCTGGGTTGTTTCGTAAAGCAAGTATACCCTGGGACTGGTTGCTACGGGTGAGTGTGGTCTTAATTTTAAAACGTTATGGCATTACTGAAGGTGTGTTGGCCTTTGATGAATCAGACCGAGCACGATCTAAGTCTACAAAACGTATTTATAAGGTTTACAAGCAGAAACACAAAGGCTCCGGCGGGTATGTTAATGGACAAACGATAGTATTATTGCTGCTAGTTACCTCATCCATTACAGTGCCTGTCGGTTTTTTCTTTTATATGCCGGATCCAGCCTTAAAGCAGTGGGATAAAGAAGATAAACGGTTGAAAAAGAGCGGTATAGCAAAAAAAGATCGGCCTATTAAGCCTGAACGTGACAGTGCCTACCCGACCAAAACAGAGATTGCATTAGGCTTATTAAAAGAGTTTAAAGTTGCGCATAGCCTGATTAAAATTAAAGGCGTACTGGCTGATGCGCTTTATGGTGAAAAAGCCTTTATGGACGAAGCCGCTAAAGAATCTGGAGGCTCGCAGGTGATTAGCCAATTAAGTAAAAACCAAAATATTGAATATAGAGGTAGAATAAGGTCAGTCGAGAGCTACTTTAATTCGATTAACAAAGGCATTGATCAGATAATACGTGTACGTGGCGGCAAAGAGATTAAAGTGACTGTCAGCAGTGCACGATTAAAGGTGAGTTCACACAGTAAAAAACGCTTTGTCATTGCCTTAAAATATGACGGTGAAAACGACTATCGCTATTTAGTGGCGACAGACCTGACTTGGCGCACACAAGATATTATTCAAGCCTATACGTTGAGATGGCTGATTGAGGTTTTCTTTGAGGACTGGAAGCTTTATGAAGGATGGGGGCGTGAGGCCAAACAATTAGATGAAGAGGGATCAAGCCGTGGCCTGATTCTGAGTCTTTTGTTTGACCATTGCCTTCTCCTTCACCCAGAGCAAATAGCCCGCATTGAAAGCAAACTACCTGCGTATACCGTAGGAAGCTTACAGCGCAAGTCTCAAATGGATGTACTGCTTGAGTTCATCACGTCATTGCTAGAGTTTCCAGATCCTGGTGATAAGCTGAAAGAGTTAGGTGAATTAATAAAGGATGTGTTTCAACTGATGCCATCAGGAAAACATATGATTGGCAGATATTTAGGGCGCTTAGCCCATCTTCGTCACTTTCATCTTTCTAAGCCATTGATTCATCGGTTTAAGCGATTTTTTGTCGAAAAATTCTCTTTAAAATCAATGGTGTTTTTTTTGAAAGTTTTGTAGTGCCATTTATATTATTTTTGTCGATAAATTCATTGACTTTTGTCAAAAAAATCATCATTATTTGAGTGTAATTTACATGCGACAAAAATACTCTAAAAAATCCAACGTTTTATACAAAAACACAAAATCTGTAGTGCCAACTGGCTACTTTTTAAAATTTCAACCAATTGATTTATAACAACTACATCATCAATAGTGACGAAGATGGGTTAGGGCCAACAGCATCATTAAAGTATTGTTCTGCTGGGTGAAGGTAAGAGTTTGATGGCAATGGGATGGAAAAACTTGAACATCGAGTATTACCAAAAAAAGCAATATATTGTTTATTTGGTTTAACAACGACTTCACCAAAATCCAAAGTTTCTAATTTTAGGTTCTCATAAATCTCAATTATGTTTGTTGGCTTATTATCTAAATGATCTGATTCAGTATAGGTCTTAACTTCTTTTGAAACTGTTAATATAGTTGAATCGAGAGCTGATATAGTGTTAATGCTTTCCGTTTGTTGATTAGCCTTAATTGGAAAATACATTACAGTGTCGTTTTCAAATTTCTTTATTTCCCACAACTCAATTGGTAAGTCTTTGAAGTTTATAGACTCCTTTTGGTAAACGGTGTAGGTAGGTGAAATAAATATCACCTTTGATTGAGACCAATCCACATCCGCTGTCAGCCCCGGACGGGCTGATAGTCTCCAGAAGGCGCAGGGAAATTTGCCAATCCGAAGTGCGCGATAGCGCGCGAGGGAGGCTAAAATTTTATCCCGAATAGCCGTAGAGCCATTTGTGGTAGCCATGACTGAGCTGCTTTGTGCTCAGTCTGTGGCGGACGCAGGGCGGCTGGAGCATCTCCTATTCGCTGCGTAGGTGAACGAATTACGGCGACAGGAGTCCCGGAATTTCGTGAGGTAGCATGGCGCGCCTGAGTGGTCGCGTTAAGTTTTTGCTGCTTGCTTGGGCTGGGATGCCCAAAACAAGCTTTCGCAAAAATAGCGACTCCCCGAGATAGCCGTAGGGCCGTTATTTTGTCGGAGTCTGAGCGTTAGCGAAGGTGGAGACAAAATAAAAGGCCATCCGACACGGCGTCAAGTCATTTGGAGCCTATGTTCCGACCCCTTGTTGGGTCGGGACAAGGTGACGAGGACGAATCGGGGCCGCCGGAGGCATAAGTGGTCGCGTTAAGTTTTTGCTGCTTGCTTGGGCTGGGATGCCCAAAACAAGCTTTCGCAAAAATAGCGACTCCCCGATTTATACCGAGCTGTTGATAGTCACGGGGATACGCTTGATTTCATGCTTTCTGAGCACCGTGATGAAGAGGCTGCAACCGCATTTTTTAAACAAACGATTAACAATAATGGCTTTCCTGATAAGGTCGTTATGGATAAAAGTGGCGCTAACTATGCAGGATTAGCCAATATTAACCTCTTGTTAATCCTCGCTGGGTTTGCCACTATGATTGACATATTACAAGTTAAATATTTGAATAACATCATCGAACAGGATCATCGCTTTATCAAAAAAATAACAAAACCGATGATGGGCTTTAAAGCGTTTCACTCCGCCCAAGCAACAATTGATGGAATTCAAACGGCACATATCATCCGAAAGGGGCAATTGTCTGAGGAAAATATTCCTGCTTATACTCGATGTTCAAGTTTTTCCATCCCATTGCCATCAAACTCTTACCTTCACCCAGCAGAACAATACTTTAATGATGGTGTTGGCTCTAAGCGCCCTAAATCTCTGCCAATCATATGTTTTCCTGATGGCATCAGCTGAAACACATCCTTTATTAATTCACCTAACTCTTTCAGCTTATCACCAGGATCTGGAAACTCTAGCAATGACGTGATGAACTCAAGCAGTACATCCACTTGAGACTTGCGCTGTAAGCTTCCTACGGTATACGCAGGTAGTTTGCTTTCAATGCGGGCTATTTGCTCTGGGTGAAGGAGAAGGCAATGGTCAAACAAAAGACTCAGAATCAGGCCACGGCTTGATCCCTCTTCATCTAACGCTGAAAATCAGGGAAACGGAGCTTAGCGAAGTGGTGATTTTTAGTCCCTGATAGGCGACAGGGCAATTCGCTGATTCGACGTGTGCTAGCAGCACGCGAGAGGAGCAAGAATTGCATTCCGAATAGCCGTCCAGCCAGTGAGGTAGTAATGACGAAGCGGCTTTTGTGCGTAGTCGTTGCGGACGCAGGGCGTTCAGGGCATCTCCCATCCGCTGCGTAGGTGAACGAATTATGGCGACAGGAGTCCCAGAATTTCGTGAGGTAGCATGGCGCGCCTGATTTTGGTTTTTACGTAATTGGCTAATCACCTGCGAGCCTCCAGATTCTTTAGCGGCTTCGTCCATAAAGGCTTTTTCACCATACAGCGCATCAGCCAGTACGCCTTTAATTTTAATCAGGCTATGCGCAACTTTAAACTCTTTTAATAAGCCTAATGCAATCTCTGTTTTGGTCGGGTAGGCACTGTCACGTTCAGGCTTAATAGGCCGATCTTTTTTTGCTATACCGCTCTTTTTCAACCGTTTATCTTCTTTATCCCACTGCTTTAAGGCTGGATCCGGCATATAAAAGAAAAAACCGACAGGCACTGTAATGGATGAGGTAACTAGCAGCAATCATACTATCGTTTGTCCATTAACATACCCGCCGGAGCCTTTGTGTTTCTGCTTGTAAACCTTATAAATACGTTTTGTAGACTTAGATCGTGCTCGGTCTGATTCATCAAAGGCCAACACACCTTCAGTAATGCCATAACGTTTTAAAATTAAGGCCACACTCACCCGTAGCAACCAGTCCCAGGGTATACTTGCTTTACGAAACACCCAGGATAATGCGGCTACTTTGCAATCTCCAAGGCTTGCTCGCTCAAACTTAGCCCAGCAAACAGAGTTCATTAGCAGTATGCCCGTTAAACAAGCGCCCAACCAAGCGGCTTGAATCCGTGTCAAAGCGGCTCCGGGTTTTAGCTGATTGAGCGCATCATTTAAATCGTCAATATAGCTTTGGATAAAGCAGGCGCGCCATGCTACCTCACGAAATTCCGGGACTCCTGTCGCCATAATTCGCTCACCTACGCAGCGGATGGGAGATGCCCTGAACGCCCTGCGTCCGCAACGACTACGCACAAAAGCCGCTTCGTCATTACTACCTCACTGGCTGGACGGCTATTCGGAATGCAATTCTTGCTCCTCTCGCGTGCTGCTAGCACACGTCGAATCAGCGAATTGCCCTGTCGCCTATCAGGGACTAAAAATCACCACTTCGCTAAGCTCCGTTTCCATGATTTTCAGCGGTGGCTGGGGCATTCATTAACATGGGCTTACACCGATAAAATTACAACAACCTCAGAATACCTGATTTTACCTTCTCAATATCAAAAACTTGAACATCGAGTTATAAGCAGTTTATGGCTTTAGCAGGATAGTTATGCCTGAAGACCAGAAGGTCTGTGCTTCTGATAATTATTGCGACAGAACCGTTATAGGACTGCCCTGCAATCTTTTTATATCCACAGGAATCCCCGTATGTATTTTGGTGCTAAAGAAAGAGAGAAAAGATAAGGATATTTTGTTCATCAACGCCCAAGGCCACTTTGGAAAAGGTAAACGTGAGAACCGATTACGGGAGGGGGTGGATGGGGATCCAAACGATATTGAGGAAATAGTAAATTGTTATAGGAATAGGTCAGACAATATTAGATACTTCCCGGAAGGTAGGGCTGACAGAGATTGAAAAAAACGATTTCAATCTAAATATTTCACGCTACGTTAATACCGCAAAACCCGAGCCCGTAGTTGATTTAGAGGAAACTAACCTTAAATTAAAAGCCTTAGAACAGGCATTTTTAACGGCAAAAGAAAAGCATAATAAACAGCTTAAGGAGTTGTGATTGCCTCCTATTTAGAAATCTTGAGACCCTATTGGGCGAAAACCTATGACGTAGAATTGGAATATTTAGCCCTTAGTAAGTAATAATTAATTAGGATAAGAAGAATGAAGAATGAATAATAAAATAAATAATAAAACAAACACTAAAATAGTAATAGGTACATTAGCCTTAGCATTATCTACCACAGCAACTGCATACCAAGCTGGTGATCCGCCAGAACAAGAAGGGCAAATCGAACAAATAACATTGAGCCAGTTGGCGGCTTATGATGAAGCTATAGTTGAGCGTAAAAAGACATGTGAAGAA
>NZ_BLYC01000062.1 GCF_019721995.1 Bathymodiolus japonicus methanotrophic gill symbiont
ATTCAGTATATAAATACGAAAATGTGCTAGTGCCAGGCGGTGATAATGGGCTTCACAAATCCTCATTTATTAAATACTTGCTCCCTACTGAACTGCATAAATATATAAGAGAATCGGCGCAGTTTGATGCAAAAGACAGTGATTCAATGCTTAATATTTTGAGATGTTGGATACCTGAAATATGTAGACCTAGGCCCTGCATTAAAAGGAAAAGGACTGCCAGCATTAAAAGTATTTTTGGCAAAAGAGGTGGGTAGTGGGTTAAATCTGTTATTTCACTTAAATAATTAGGAGAAGTAAAAGGTTTACATCATAATTCCTCGAATGAAATGTTATCAAGAAGTAAGTTGCCACAATTGTCGCTGTAGCACTATCATGAAATCAGGAAAGAATGCTCAAAATATACAGCGGTATCGCTGCAAAAATAGTGCCTGCCCAACTTGCTGGACTATCGCTATAATGCATGTGTACCTAGAGTCCAAGAAAAAGTCGTCGAAATGGCTATTAATAGCAGTGGTATTAGAGACACCGCACGGGTTCTGAAAATCAATAAAAATACAGTCATCAGCATCCTGAAAAGCAAAGAAGATAGCCTTGTACAGGTAAATCCTGTTTTTCTATCTCAAAAATCAGAAACACCTTTAGACGTCCGGATGGAGCTTGTTTGCGAAGAAGTTGAGATTGATGAACAATGGTCATTTGTAGGTAAAAAGTCGAATCAGCGATGGTTATGGCATGCTGTTGATCATGCGACTAATACAGTCATTGCTTATGTATTTGGCAAGCGTAAAGATGATGTTTTCAAAGAGCTAAAAGCCTTACTGACTCCTTTTGAAATAAGCAGATATTATACAGATGACTGGGGGGCTTATGAGCGAAACTTAGATGTAAATGAACATGAAATAGGCAAACAAAACACTCAAAAAATTGAACGAAAAAACCTAAATTTTAGAACATGGATTAAACGCTTAACGCGTCGAACAATCTGTTTTTCAAAAATAGAACAAATGCATGATATTGTCATTGGACTATTAATTAATAAAGTCGAATTTGGACGAGATATTCATGCCTAATAACAGATTTAACCCACCACCAAGAGGTGGACGAAATAAGGCTAACTTACTCCAGAACTTCTACAATAATGCGTAGGCATGTATCTTGTATGGCATCCGTTGAGGGCGAGTATCCACCCAAGGGCACTAAATGGGACAGAAGATTCCTGCCAGTTATTGCAAAAGATAGTTTGGATTATCCGCGAGTTGCTAATTTTGATTATACAGACCTGTGGGCGTTTATATGGCGCGAGTACACACATGGGGTGCCGTGGTGGCTAACATCAAAAGAAGAGGTTTTACGCACTGAAATACTAGGCCATCCGGACAATAGGTCACTGAAAGATATTGTTTTAGAAGTGTTTGATTTTGAGGATGCCTCTAGCAGTAGAGTAATGAAAATGACCAGCACCGAGATACTCAACGAGCTGCATGATTGTATCATAACTAACAGGGCGAACCAGATTGCTTTAAAACAGGTATTAAAGGGTCTTGGCGTGCTTCACAAAAGGCGTGATTATTACATGCCGCCCTTGAGCAAAGATGAAAGCTCAAAGATCAATCCATTAGATTCAGAAGTCTTTTATTTTTAACGCAAAGACATTAAAACACTGAGTCCTGCAAAAGCGGGGAAGCCTTACGGACTCAGTGTTTACAAATATTAACGATTTTAAAATATGAAGGAGGAACAAACTAAATTCACAATCAACATACGCACATGATAAAAACAATCTTAAACACATAAATTATATCATAAATATGCGTATTTTTCAATAAAAAAACGTATCTCTTTAGGGATGCATAACATTTTTTAAAAAAAATATAGTGATATGAATAAGATACAGAATAAAACCTCGGAAGAGGTCGCAACAACGGATAATCCAAAGCTTGCTAAAAAAACACCTTTAGGCGAGCAGTCCTCATGGCTCGACAGTGTCATATCGTGGCAATCGGATGGTAGGGTACAGATAACCCCCTGCACTGTTCTGGAGGCATTGCAAAAAACTACTGATGGTTGCAGAGTTGTAACGGGATATAGAAAGGCTGTGGCTAGTGGTGATGCAAGATGGATGGCACAACATAAGAGTCACTTTGAGTGTTTTTCACCTTTGGGGAAGTTTAGAGGTTCAATTAGCGAAGAGAACTTTATACCTGATAGCTGTACTAACACCTTTGTTGTCAGTATAGATGATTTACCCTACCCAAAAGATGCCGATAAACTCAAAAAAAGGCTTTCCGATCTCCCTTTTGTGCGATTTTGTTATATCTCATATAGCGGGTGGGGATTGGAAATAGGTATACACGTTCCAAATTTTAGAAATGATGCTGATATAAAAAACATTTTCGGGCATGTGGCTAAATATTTTAAAGATAAGCTTGACCTAAAGATAGATAAGTCAAGCAACGCGATCACAAGAGTTAGCTATTTCTCAAGTGATAGCGAGGTATATATCAACAAGGGGGCAATAATGATAGATGTTGATAATTTAACGACTACAGATTATCCAGACCTGTCAGAGGATTTGAAAAACACGAATAATATAATACAGCTAAAAGATCGTATGCAGAGGCTAGAAGAGGGTAGACGTTTAACCAACCAAAAAGCAGAGGTGGCTCGCTTTTTAGAACAAGAAGGACGGCAAGAGGAGCGCAATAGGAAAGTGAAAGAAGAGGAAGAGGCTGAAATTTTAGGTCAGAAAGAAACGAAAAGGGCTAGACGCTTAGCACAAGAAGAGGCGAAAAAAGAGCGCAGGGGGGAAGCGGCTAGCAAAGAGTGCGAAAGGATAGAATACCCTAATGGTAAGATTGCTTACCGTATTGATTGCGCGGATGGCGAAGCGCGAGAATTCGATGGCAAAGGGCGCAAAAAGGCAGATTGGGGTAATGGTATAATTTGCTGGGAGCCTAATCCCGATGAAAAGAAGCAAAAGCCTGCTAGCAGTGGCGACCTGCCTAAGAGTGCTAAGCCTAATCAAGATAGTAAAGGGGCATTGGATGATGAAGGAATTAAGAAGTTAGTTGACGAAATGAACAAGGAGTATGCAGTCGTTTCGCTGGGTGGGAAGACTAGAGTTGCTAAGCTGATGGACAATGGCACGTATAGTTTTCAGACGTTCGCAGATTTCCAAAACTTCTTTTCAAACAAGACTGTTACTGTACTCAATGATGAAAAATATACGAAGGTTAGCAAGGCTGCTATATGGCGCAACAGCCCCGATAGAAAAGAGTACTCACAAGGTATTGAGTTTTATCCCACAATTGGGGGTTCTGATAGAGATAATGACAAGCTTAATGTATGGAGCGGATTCGGATACGAACGAAAGGCTTACAAGATTAATCGAATACAACCGATTCTTGATTACATCAAAGATGTTGTTTGTGGTGCCAATGACGAGTATTACAGCTACGTTATAGGCTGGATTTCAAAAGGTTTTCAGAAACCACATATTCCCGCCGGTACTGCTATTGTCCTAAGAGGGGTGGAGGGTTCAGGCAAAAGCACGCTGGGGCTTATTTTGGCAAACTTGTGGGGCAATAGTGGGATGATTATTGAAGATTCCGATCACTTAACCGGGAAATTCAACAATCAATTAATGAACTGCGCTTTTCTTGCGGGGAATGAGGCGGTTTATCATGGGGATAAAAAAGCACAATCAAAACTTAAATCATTGGTGACAGATACCTCGTTAATGATAGAGGGGAAGGGCGTTGATGCGATTAAGATAAGGAATTGTCTTAAAATAATACTATCAGCAAATGATGATTGGGTCATTCAAACAAGCTCAAGTCAAAGAAGGTTTTTCTGTCTTGAGGTTAAAAATAAGTTTGGGAAAAAAGCGGATAGCCGAGCTTACTACAACAATTTGTATGGAATAATTGGTGATGATGAATCAAGTAGAGATCATGAGGTGTTTTCTATGCTATTGGACTATTTCTTAACCTACGATATAAAGGGGTTTAATCATCAGGACTTCCCGGAGACAGATGAAAGCAGGAATCAACGATTGCATTCGCTAGATTGGATTCCGAAATTCCTTATGGAGGTGTGTGAAAGAGGCTATCTTCTTATGGCTGATTCAATTGAAGCAACCCCCTGGTCGGAAAACATACACATGTCAGTCCTCAAGCAAGCTTTAAATGAATGGGGGAAGGATAATTATAGATCGGGATATGACAAAGTCTCGTATGAAGCTTTAAAAATATATTTTAAGGCTAAACTTGGTCTTGTTGAGAAATCTAGAAAATCAACTACATCATTGATTGAATCCAAGGCTGTAGTCAAGCAGAGTAGAGGGTGGCATATTGGGTCTCCTGAGGAACTGCTTAAAAAGGTCAGGATTGCCGAGAATCTCGATACACCGGAAGACGACTAGCACAATAAAGGTGATGATCTAAAACTCCAACTTAAGAGAGGCTACATAAAGTAGCCTCTCTCCTGAGAGGAGTCTGGTAACACTTTCCACTGTAAATTTTGTTACCATGGGAAGCCACGTCACACGTGCCCTAGCGGGTTTTGGTAACAGGTAACAAAAATATTCCAAATTCACACAGAATCTATATATATGTTTATCACACCTCTTTTTTTATATATTTTATATACCTAGTTTCTATTATTTTCCAAGAAGTTGAAAAAAGATGTTACTTTGTTACCTAGACCTAAAAAAAAGCTACAGCCATTTAAACACGTGGTATTACAAGGTAACAAAAAAGTAACAAAATGGGAACATTTTTGTTCCCTCTGTTACCAACGAAACTCTTTAAAATTTAAAGATCAAAAGACAAACGCAAAAATAGCGACTCCCCGACCACACTTTAGAAAACCTATCATCGTGTTGCGAAGATGACCAATAATACATTACAACTTAGGTAACCGCGCCCTGTGGGCGGGGGTAAAAAAAGCGGTTCTGTCGCAAACGATAAGTATTTGTGTTAAACCGGCTATAAACCTGTTTTTATGCCTCTCATGAAAAAAGCATTATGCAGGAGAAAATATTATCAACTCATCGGGATAATTGAATGGATAAGCCAGGTATGATCTGGTGTTCAGGAAAAAAAATACTTAAAAAATAGCACCATTTTTAGTTGAGCATGCAAACCTACTTTGGGTGAAATTAAATCTTATGATCGTAGGTAATAGGCTATTTTTGGTTTTTGCGACCGCTGAAAATCCTGGAAACGGAGCTTTAGCGAAGTGAAGATTTTTAGTCCGCGATAGCCGTAGGGCCGTTGTTTTGTCGGAGTCTGAGCGTTAGCGAAGGTGGAGACAAAATAAAAGGCCATCCGACACGGCGTCAAGTCATTTGGAGCCTATGTTCCGACCCCTTGTTGGGTCGGGACGAGGTGACGAGGACGAATCGGGGCCGCCGGAGGCATAAGTGGTCGCGTTAAGTTTTTGCTGCTTGCTTGGGCTGGGATGCCCAAAACAAGCTTTCGCAAAAATAGCGACTCCCCGAAGAACCGTGTCAATAGTTATGTGAGATAAATTGAATTTGTTGAATTCATTTATACCAGATATCACTGCGGATTTATTGATAAGTGTAAACCGAGGAATGAAAGATGCCAATTTAACATACCAAATATTTTTATTGCTATCTTGGGCATGGAATTTCTTCAAGGTGAAATAGAGCTATTAAGAACTAAATAATTCCAAACATCAGTTGCGAGAAACTCTAATAATTCCATATCATCTTGAGGTAACTGCTTAACGGAGACGTGGGATTCGTTTTTGTAAGAAGCTCCATCAGCAAGCAGTTTTGTTGTAGTTGGAAAGCTGACTATTCGCAGTTTAAGCTTTCTTTTTTCTTGACATAGAGTATGAATATCCTCAACTTTTCCAATCGCAAAGTGGCTTTTAGGTTTTACATGATAGTATTTTCTAACCTCTCTAACTACACTTTCTATTTGATCTGTATAAGTACCAGGAAAATACTCTAATAAAGTAGCTGAGAGATATTTTTCTTTCGGTTTTAATTTAAAAGCTTCACCAAGAACACCAAGAACATTGTCATCCATATCTTTACGTAGCTTGTTCCATGGAATGTGGCGAGCAATGTGGTTATCATCAGGAATAGGAGAATTTTTTTTAAGGGTCATTAACAATCAGAAAACCACTGTTTTTGGTTATATGGTGCCAATACTATATTTAACCGAGTTAAATGTGCTTCCCCAGCAGCGCTTTCACGAATATTATCTATAAAATGACTTAACACCCAGCGTACTTTATCATTAGGTAAGCATTCAATTGTTAAACGGGATGATTCTTTTGTCCACGCAGCGATAATATTGCCACTACTTGTAGAACCAAGCCCTGGCCTGCAATCTGGCCTTAAAAGTGTTAGCATTCGTAGTAATGTACTAAATGATTTGTGGGTGACGGGGGCATCATCATCTTCCCAATTATCAATATCCATCAAACTATCTAGTTGTTTAAATAAACCGTTTCGCCAATTATCAGAAAGGTGCATTGCTACTTTTGAAATTTCTATTTTACAAGCAGCACGAGAATCATAAAGAGTCTCCTCAAGAGAGGGGTTTTTTCTTTCTTGTGAAGAAAAATCTTCATGAAGAGCATGAGTATTTTCTAGCCATTTTTTTTTAAAATCAACAATTTCTTGTGAATCTTTCCCCCCCCCAATAGAGCTAGAAAACTGAGATGGACTATTGGTTTCAATCATTTGGAGAGACATTAGTAGAAAAGCTCCTTAGTTTTTTGAGTTATGCATTTATCGAATATATCATTTTTAATGCTACGTGCCTCATTTATTGCTTCCCATAAACCTTCATCGCTAAGAAGAATGTCTTTAGTTCTAAATACATCAACATCTAAAAGTAACGACAAATTATTGACTAACGGCGACTGAATGCCTTTAGAAGTTATATTTACTGACCATAAGCTGTCTATAGGCTGTGTAATCTGCATTAAATATGCAACCATAGGTAAGTCACTTAATATAGGGACTTGGGGATTAAAGGTAAGGTATTCTTCAAGATCAATTTTTTTTTCATCTTGAAGTGGAATATCAATTCTATTGATGTATCTTACGCCAATCCTACTAATGGGGTGTGAACTAGAGACCCTCTTCCATATTTTCCATGCTTCAACAAAATTCTTGTGGATAGCTTCCCAGCCTTGATAAGGAGCCAATTGAGAAACCGCCAATGAATTGGATGAAACTATTGCTATATTAATTTGGTCATCAGAAACCAAATGATAAGCCTCAGGCCGTGAGTTAACATTTAACTGGTCGCCACCTTCTGGCTGAGGCGTTATATTTATAGATAGGTTATTAACAGTTGATTTATTAGGGTAAATGGATTGCAACTTTTTAACAATTTTGTTTACATTTTCTTCTTTCAATGTGTGATTAACCCTTACCTCAATAACTGCCTCAGTAATTGGGGGGCGCAGGTAATTAGTGGTTGTCGAATTAGTCAATGAGTTAGCCTTAAAAAATAATGTACAGCTAAATAGCTTTATACCCAAGCTACTTGAAGGTGCAGGAATTACCTCGGCCGTCATTCCCGAGGGTTTTATCGGGAATCCATGTGCATTCAATAGATCCCTGCTAAAAGCATGCAGGGATGACGAGATAAAATAACCTGCATCTTGATTTCTTTTGGGTATATATGATAATTATAAGTTATTAATAATTATTTTTCCCATTTTTCACTTCAACACCTTCTTTTTACTAGCTTACGTTCGCTGAAAATCATGGAAACGGAGCTTAGCGAAGTGTTGATTTTTAGTCCCTGATAGGCGACAGGGCAATTCGCTGATTCGACGTGTGCTAGCAGCACGCGAGAGGAGCAAGAATTGCATTCCGAATAGCCGTCCAGCCAGTGAGGTAGTAATGACGAAGCGGCTTTTGTGCGTAGTCGTTGCGGACGCAGGGCGTTCAGGGCATCTCCTATCCGCTGCGTAGGTGAACGAATTATGGCGACAGGAGTCCCGGAATTTCGTGAGGTAGCATGGCGCGCCTGTTTATAACGAATTTGGCCATAACTGGAATTTGTACTGATTTTTTCGAGGTTAAACAAACAAGTGTATTTTTTACATCACCATCCGCACCAATAATCACCTTCAAGTCGCCCTGATTCTTCGCAAATAGAGTTAAAAAAGGCTGTTAAAAAACATATCATGTGTTATCGTTAATAAAACCCCTGTTAAAGAAGTAAACAAATGAAAATAGGTTACGTCCGGGTTTCAACAACATTTCAAGATACATCACTACAAATAGACGCGCTTAATGCAGCTGGTTGCGAAATAATTTATGAGGGAAAAGCACCACCACATAAACGACCATTTATGTGGGTTCTGTCGCAAGTATTGTTGGAAATGCAGGAATACTTTCCTCAGACAATTGCCCCTTTCGGATGATATGTGCCGTTTCAATTCCATCAATTGTTGCTTGGGCGGAGTGAAACGCTTTAAAGCCCATCATCGGTTTTGTTATTTTTTTGATAAAGCGATGATCCTGTTCGATGATGTTATTCAAATATTTAACTTGTAATATGTCAATCATAGTGGCAAACCCAGCGAGGATTAACAAGAGGTTAATATTGGATAATCCTGCATAGTTAGCGCCACTTTTATCCATAACGACCTTATCAGGAAAACCATTATTGTTAATTGTTTGTTTGAAAAATGCGGTTGCAGCCTCTTCATCACGGCGCTCAGAAAGCATGAAATCAAGCGTATCCCCCTGACTATCAACAGCTCGGTATAAATAGGTCCACTGCCCCTTCACTTTGATATACGTTTCATCCATGCGCCACGATTTATTGGTTTCTCGTTTCTGAGATTTGGCTTTTACAGCAATGGCAGGAGAATAACGGATAACCCAACGATTGAGCGTAGCATGATCCACTTCAACACCTCTTTCTTCCATAATTTCTTCAAGGTCGCGATACGAAACACCATACCTGACATAAAAGAAAACAGCATAAAGAATGACATCTTTTGGAAAGTGAGTACCTTTGAAGATGAGCATGTGATCCACCTTTTATTGAAATATGAGAATTATGATAGCAGATAACGCGGAGAATGTGGATTTATGCGACAGAACCCAATTAACACAATGGGTAGTGGGCAAAGTTGATATTATTTCAATAAACGTAATCTGGGCATATATGGACGAAAGTCTCTGTAATCCTAGTGGTGAACAAGTATATTCAAGAGCACAAGAAACACTATTCATTTAACGGCTATATATCGCCACAGGGCGCATTTTGCAAATTCTGCGGCGTGCGGGTGCACAATTTATATTAGGAATGATGTACGAACATGGTAAAGGTGTTGATCCGGACGACAAAGAAGCCGTTAAGTGGTACAGGATGGCGGCAGAACAAGGGCATCCTGGCGCGCAAAAAAATTTGGTAAGGGTAGAAAATGGACTGTAGCCTATGGTATTAACATCCTAACCAAGTCGAAACGCTGAATGGTAAATTAAAATGAAAAAATCAAAATTGTTCCGTTCACTGCCTATCGTGTTAACTGTAGGTTTAATGTCATTTAGTAGTGTTTCTAGTGCTAAGTTGTGGCAGTTTAGTAGAGCAAATTGCTTTCCGCCGGGAGGAGCTGATTATGGAAATGAGTCAATAACATTCATGAGCTCGGAGAAGAGATTGTCGAGGGTTTTTAGCAGGCACTATAAGCATGGAAAGATGAGACATCAGCTTGACACTGGATGGGAATATTTATGGAATAATAACGGGGCAGCCCATAGAGATAATACAGGTCAATCCTTATGGACTGTTGTGGGATTCCATTATTTGAAATCTGGAAATAATAAAACGTTCCTTTCTAAACGTAGCCAAACTGACAATTGTAATTTTTCTTTACCGTACTAAACTTAACAATTGTAATTTTTCTTTAACTTAACCTTAAAACGATGTAGCTCAGAGGATTACATCGTTTTAACTATCAAGAGGATAGAACTATGAGTACATGTAAAAAATACGGGTTAACAGTGTTTTTTCTAGTAGGCTTGTTTTCAATTTTAGCTTATGCGAGATACACATTAACCGGGGACGAAGGTAATTCTGAAGAGGGAGGTGTAATTGAAAAAGTAAGTAAAGTTGAAAAAGTTTCACCAACTTTTGTTCCAGAAAAAATTCGTCATAACCCATCCCAAAAACCCCCTGAGGTATCAGAGAAGGTGCATTCGGGATATAAGGCGTGGGAGCCACCTTCAGATATGGAATATGCCTATACTGAATATCCTGATACTGAAAATTCAGATACTGAACATTCCGATGAAAATAAAAAGAATATAGAGTCAGAATTTGAAGCTATGGAAGAGTTCTTTGGGGGGCAGGAAGAGGATGTATCCTTCGCTCCAATGGAGGATTTTCCTATACCTGACTATGTTAAAAAGGAAACGGAGTTGTCTATACGACAAATGAAAGAACGGGGGTATGTTGATATGACTGAAAATAGTATAACTCCAATCCGAGACGAGATGACTCCAAAAAGTAAAAAATTTGAGAAGACCCATGAGGAAGCGGTTAAACTTTTAACGGTAGAACCCACTAATTTAGATGAAACACCCTTCGAAGGTAAAAAGGTGGTTTCCAGACAGGTGAGCGGGCTCTATGATGAAGGGAAGTGGACTACTTTAACAAGAGTTTATGAGTTTGACAATTTAAGCTTGGTTCAACTTTCGGAGGATGATTATCATACCGGAGGGGGTAAAGTGGTATTTACCGAAGAGGCAGTTAATGAAAATATTAATGGGAATCCTGCTATATACGAAGTGGGGATAAGTCCCAGCGGGAAAGCTACAACTTCCCTAGTATGGACAACAGATTCTAAATATTATGAATTAACCCTAGAGAAAAACGCATCAAGTAGTAAAGAAATGAAAGAGGAATTCTTAAATTTAGCACGTTCAGTACCTATAGATTAAGAATTTAGGTGGTTGTTCAAATCGTGATCTTCTTATTGAACAACTTGGGATGTTTATCCACATATACCCCGCATTCGTGACTGTGCGAGGTATTTTAATATAAAATCGGGGGTGGGTCGCTTTTGATAATTATTGCGACAGAACCAAGCTGAGCATATGATCCGAAAGGGGAAATTGCCTGAGGAAAATATGCCTGCTTATAAGCAGTTTATGGCTTTAGCAGGATAGTTCTGCCTGAAGACCAGGAGGTCTGCGCTTTTGATGATTATTGCGACAGAACCCCTTATTTCTTACATACAGAATAGCCTACATAACATTAGTAAAACATCTAGTACCTCTGGAGAGGAATCCCTGTCTTTTTTTTCTTGGGCGTAGAGAAGACCTCTACTTTTCTCTTCTTCAGCGTCGGTATTTCTTATGACGACAACGTTACAAGCTTCCTCATCTCTATTTTCATTCTTCTCTACCTGATTATTTATATCTTCTTGAGATATGTTTTGATAGTCATAGATGTGGATGGCTGTGTAATCATCGCAGTTATACGCCCATGCGTATCCCTCACCAAATCCATAAGTAATAGCCTGAGGATTAGACGCTTGTATGTTAAGTGATAATGTACCTAAAAGGACGCCAATAGTTAAATTTTTCATGGTTTCTCCTCCTATCATCCACTGAAAATCAGGGGCACGGAGCTTAGCGAAGTATTGAAATTTAGGGTTCTGTCGCAATAATTATCAAAAGCACAGACCTCCTGGTCTTCAGGCATAACTATCCTGCTAAAGCCATAAACTGCTTATAAGCAGGAATATTTTCCTCAGACAATTGCCCCTTTCGGATGATATGTGCCGTTTCAATTCCATCAATTGTTGCTTGGGCGGAGTGAAACGCTTTAAAGCCCATCATCGGTTTTGTTATTTTTTTGATAAAGCGATGATCCTGTTCGATGATGTTATTCAAATATTTAACTTGTAATATGTCAATCATAGTGGCAAACCCAGCGAGGATTAACAAGAGGTTAATATTGGATAATCCTGCATAGTTAGCGCCACTTTTATCCATAAGGACCTTATCAGGAAAGCCATTATTGTTAATCGTTTGTTTGAAAAATGCGGTTGCAGCCTCTTCATCACGGTGCTCAGAAAGCATGAAATCAAGCGTATCTCCGTGACTATCAACAGCTCGGTATAAATAGGTCCACTGACCCTTCACTTTGATATACGTTTCATCCATGCGCCACGACTTATTGGTTTCTCGTTTCTGAGATTTAGCTTTTACAGCAATGGCAGGAGAATAACGGATAACCCAATGATTGAGCGTAGCATGATCCACGTCAACACCTCTTTCTTCCATAATTTCTTCAAGGGCGCGATACGAAAACGCCATACCTGACATAAAAGAAAACAGCATAAAGAATGACATCTTTTTGAAAGTGAGTGCCTTTGAAGCTGAGCATCTGATCTACCTTTTATTGAAATTGAGAATTATGATAGCAGATAACGTCGGGAAGGGGGATTTATGCGACAGAACCATAAAAAAGGCGTGGTCAGGAAAAGCAAACCTAGTGGCGTATACAGGCGTTTTATCACAAAAATACACCCTTATAACCCTTGAGGTGTGTGTCGCCCCACATGGCTCTTTATGTGGCTAGATCGCAACGAATGGCAAAGAGTTTGCAGGTTGCAGTTGATAACACATGCCTTTGATAATTCAATCATGCTATGACCTCCTTGATTGAATGGTTCGTTTACGGTTCATTGGTTCGACCTGAAACAAATTAAGCCCAGAGGGTAAGTAACTTTTTTATCGTATCTGTAATCTTCTATCTTGGGCGCGCCAGCTCTTCGCTAAGGCGCTTTAACAGCTACCCCCTATCATACATACCCGCTAAAGGTTTTTGCGGGTCTTTAAGGGGCTTACATGCCCACCAATAAGCGATTGACTATCATTGTGGGTATGTGGTTTGTTATAGCTGTTACAGAAAACAAAGATTAAACGGTAAACCATTTCAAAATAAAGAGTTGGCTTATTGCAACAAGCAACAGCATTCTGGGGACTCTTTGCCCTAGGGAGGAAGTAACTTTTTAAACTTCATAATAAAACGCTATTTAGTGTGCAACCTAATATAGATTGTACTATACCTATAATCCTTTTATAATCAAAGACTAGGGTTACTGTCAGGTACAACCTATGGATATTTATACTAAATCATTGCATTTACAATTTTTGGATATTTTGGGAACGATGATAAACGCAGATTTTTAAAATTGCTTTAATTTATCCACAAGGCACTTTTACAAGGTTAAATATAAAAGGTTAAATAAAGGAAAGGATAGGGGGTTTTGACAAGTAAAAATATCTTTATATTTCAATTAATTATATTAAAAATAATTTTTTAACTGCACGGCATACCTATATGTTTGCTATTAACTGCACGGCATACCTATATGTTTATTATTCATAATTCAGTCTGAAAAAACGAACTGCACGGCATACCTATATGTTTTTTGTCTAACTGCACGGCATACCTATATGTTTGTGCG
The DNA here is from genome assembly GCF_019721995.1 of Bathymodiolus japonicus methanotrophic gill symbiont. Lineage (GTDB taxonomy): Bacteria > Pseudomonadota > Gammaproteobacteria > Methylococcales > Methylomonadaceae > Methyloprofundus. Next base: position 13,501 of record NZ_BLYC01000062.1, read on the forward strand.
CTGCAATATGTCTTTTTTCTTGTCATAATTCAGCCTAAAAACGAACTGCACGGCATACCTATATGTTACTGCACGGCATACCTATATGTTACTGCACGGCATACCTATATGTTTATTTTGACTTATCCACAAGGATAGCTTCCCGTTTTTTCTTTGCGGCACTAGCGGCTTTTTGTTCGCTACAAAAATCAAGTGAAGCCGTCACCGTATATTTTACATCTACGATTTTTCGGCCTTCCTTAATTTCCTGCACTTCATGGAACATTAAAACGCCTTTTCTTTTGAGTTCGTTTAGTGCATCAATCATTTTTTTGCGATTGTTGCGTTCGGTTTTGCCTGCGAGAAAACGGCTTGAATTTTTTACGAACGAAAACATAAAATGATGGGTTTCTGTCATGCTTGCGTATTTGTAATGATGCACAAATCTTTTATAAAGCCACCTAGAAAGCTGGGTGTTTAAACTCATAAGACGGTCAATATTAAACTGCCGATATTCTAGTTTGTCGATTGCATGGGATATAAAAAGCGGTAATCGGGCGGCGTGTAACGCTCCTGTATCTTCTATATATTCCTCGCGGTCAACCGTCACAAGGTCTTGCAGTATTGCCCCTCTCCATAACTCTTTTTTGCCTTTAGAAAGCGTCAACATGCAAAGACTCATAACTTGTATGGCTTGTTTTATTTCGTTAAGGTTGCGGGTTTTACCGCGTTTCTTGAGTTCCTTTTGAACCATATACAAGGTGAATTTTACCCATGTTTCAGACTTCGTGGGGTCATGTATTCCGTAATTTTTATCAGTAAGAATTTTTTTAAGTGTTTCTTCTATAAGTTCCTCAGTCACACTTGGGAAAAATGCCTTATAGCCGCCGTTCTCCTGCTTTATTAAAGCGGGGTGAATGGTTATAGTACAATCTATATCCTTAAAGGTGTAAGGCTGCTCATAGGGGTCTGCATGGCCTGTTGGTGTGCGTAACTTCTCAACTTGTGCAGGGGTAAAAAAATACTTGGGTATACTCTCCCAAAGTTCAACCGTATTTGAAACGCTTTCAAGATCATTTGTTATAAACTGGCTAAACAAATCCATTTGAACGCTTTTAATAGCCTTACTTGGCGGTTTTTTTATTACCTTTTCTACAGCTTTCTTTTTAGCTGATTTCTTCTTGGTGTCTGCCATTTTCTTTTTCCCCTTGCCAAACTTTTTCCCTTTATCAAAATATCGCGGGTCGCTTCCATCATAATTTAAGGTATAAGTACAGCTTCCTTTATTTCAAGCTGCGTAACACATGCCTTTGAAAATTCAATCATGCTATGACCTCCTTTTATTGGTTCATTTTCGGTTCAATGCTCATTTTTGAACCAGTACAAAAAACTCAAAAGAATAAGAGTGTATTTACTTGAATGAGTAAATGCTAATTTATCTTTTTACTCAAATGAGTAATCCATAGTTCACGGGTAATTTCTGACACGGTGCGCCCCTCTTCTATGGCTCTAACTTTAATTCTTTTATATAGATTTTCTTCTATATCTGCATTAAGTCTCTTTTTCTTTCTGCCCTCGCCCTTAATATCTTCTAATATTTTGGCCTTGGCTTCTTCACCCTTACTAGGCCGTTTTGATGATAGTGCCATTTTCTGCGCCCTCCTTTGATGGTGTTGCAATAAAATTAATTAATTCATCTGTAAGGGCGTTCATTTCGTCCATAGCCGCCCTATTTCCAGAATCATAAACCGTTAAACCTTCGGCGGCTGTCTGGGGGTATGCTTGCCGCTGCATGATACAATTATCAAAAACAGGTAGGCCATATTCTGCTAATGCCTCCCCGATCTCTCGACCTAATTTTGTACGCTTTATTGCACGGGTTATTACAAAGGATGTTTTCGGCGTTCCGTCTGTTACTTCCTGCCGCGCTTTGATAAACTCGACCAAATCAGAAGCCGCCCATATATCGTATGGGCTTGGTTGTACAGGTATTAAAACAAAATCAGCCGCTTTTATTCCTGCCGCTATCATATCCTCAAGCTTTGCCGCTCCATCAATAATCACATAATCATAAGAAGCCCCTACACTAAAAAGAGTTTTCATGTTTTTAGCTCTATCCAATGCAATAAGAGGCAAGGGGTTATTTTCTGCGGCTGCGTGCCAATCTCTCGCGCTGCCTTGCGGATCACTATCTACAATAAGAACAGACAAACCACGCTCATGCAAAGCCCTTGCAAAGTTAGTGCTTAGGGTAGTTTTACCACTCCCGCCTTTAGGGTTTAATATTGAAATTATAGGCATTATAAAAACCTCTCTTGTGTTAATATTCTTTT
>NZ_BLYC01000063.1 GCF_019721995.1 Bathymodiolus japonicus methanotrophic gill symbiont
TTTAAGAGGATACATATTGCTGTAATTGACAGTGATTGTGGAGAATGTGTTGGTTAGTGTTGGTAAGGGGTGGATAACATCTTTTCGTTATCCATGCTTTATCAATACGTCCCGTAGGGAGCCAATATATTCTCCACATGAACGGTACACCTCAGAATTTGTGGAATGCGGGCTGCGAGCATTACAGGAGCTAATTTTACTTGTACGCGCACGTGAAAAACAAAAAATAGGAAGATTAGCTATGAACACTAATTATTGCGACAGAACCGACGGGAAGCCGACATTTTTAGGGAGATTGGTAAATGGGTAAAGATATTGAACAATTAGAATCATGGTTTAAGAGTCGCTCCAACTGGCTTCAAGATGCAACACGTAGATTATTGGAAAAAGGTGACTTAGATCAGTTCGATTTAGATGAACTGTATAAAATCTGTGGTATTGAAGCAGGGATTAATTTTGAAGATGACATTATTCCAGAGTTTGTTCCCATGCAAACAGGTTCTTTTACAATGGATGAGGAAGGTTCAAAGGTTGAGCTAAGGTCTATAGGAAATATTAAGGGAATAAATGCTCTTCATCCAAACGAGCCAGTATTGTTTAATGAAGGTTTAACAGTGATTTATGGTCAAAATGGGTCGGGTAAATCTGGGTATACGAGATTATTAAAAAAAATCTGTGGTGCGAAGAAAATTGGTTCTATATATCCAGATGTCTTTAGTACTAAACCTGATTGCCAAGCTTGTGATATTGGATATACGATTGAGGATGAGTCATATAATGTGAGTTATGATATTTCTTTAGGTATTAATGACCACCTTTCTTCAATAGAAATATACGATAGTGATTGTGGTTCTGTATATGTTAATGAAGAAAATGAATTAGCTTATGAACCAGAGTTATTAAGGGTTTTTAGCCGCCTTATTGAAATAAGTGATGAACTATCTGAAAAATTTAATTTTGCTTCAGAGAGGCTTGTTTCAACAATGCCCACTATACCTCAAATCTATTTGGAAACACCATCAGGCAAATGGCTAGGAAAAATTAAGCATGATACAGCCTCTACAATCACCGATGAAGCATGCCAATGGAATGACGAGTATAAACATTCCTTAGAGGCTTTAGTTGTTAGATTGAATACACCAGATTTAGCTACTGAAGCAACTAAATTAAAAAAAGTTAAAGTTAAAGTTGATGAGTTGATTAAACTTAGGAATTGGGAAAATAAATTAGGAGTTGATAAGTGCAGTGCCTATCTGGATAAGAAAAAAGATAGTGTAACTAAAGTTAAAGCAGCAACTAAATATGCTAAAAGTATATTTGAACAAATCCCATTGACTGGGGTGGGTGAAGAAATTTGGAGCCTAATGTGGGAGCATGCAAGGGCGTATTCTAAACAGGTATGCTACCCTGAAACTGAATTTCCAAATGTAACTGATGGATCTGTATGCGTGTTATGCCAACAGCCATTAAATGAAGAGGCTAAACAAAAATTGATCCAGTTCGAGAGCTTTGTAAAAGGCGAACTTGAGTTAGCAGCAAAAAAGTCAACAGATGAATTAGCTGTATTTGAAAGCAGTTTATCTGATACTCCAGATGAAGAACTAATTTCCACAATTGTAGTGGCCGCGAATCTTGATGATGCTTTAACTCCTTTAGTTATGAACCTTCGAATGGCCATTGAAAATGCTGCTGGGAAATTATTAAAAGCTGAAGTTGATAAAGAATTTGAATCAGGCATAGATTTTTCTATTATCCCTCAGTTAGAAAAAATATCAATAGAGCTCGAAATATCAGTAAAACAATTGGAAGAAGACGCAAAGAAGAATAACGGGACGTCATTGGAGAAACAGAAAGTTGAGCTAGAAGCAAGGAAGTGGCTATCAGAACAAAAGCAATCAGTTTTAAGTGAAATTGAACTGTTAAAACAAAAAGAAAAGATTGATGCAGCTAAAAAATTAGTAAAGACACGTGAACTCTCAATAAAAAAATCTAATTTGGCAGAAGAGTTAGTAACTGAAGAATATATTTCTCGTTTTTATAAAGAGGTCAAGGGTTTAGGGGCCGAAAGACTCAATGTTAAACTTGAAAAAACTAGAGCTCCAAAAGGTAGGGTTTATTTTCAGTTGAAACTTACTGGTAGTGCAGAAAAGGTAGCTGTTAATGATGTTTTAAGTGAAGGTGAGTTCCGCATAATTTCATTGGCTGCTTTTTTGGCGGATGTTCGCGGAAGAACTGAGAAATCAACATTTTTATTTGATGATCCAATCTCTTCATTAGATCAAGAATATGAAGAAAAAGTTGCTGCAAGACTTGTCGAATTATCAAACACTAGACAGGTTATTGTCTTCACACATAGATTATCTTTATTAGCATCTTTAGAAGGAGAAGTTAAGAATCAAGGTGTTTCTCATAATGTAATAGGGTTGTCTAGAGAATATTGGGGGGTAGGACAACCTGGTTCGCCTCCACTGTTTGCGCAAAACACAAAAAAGGCTATAAATACTTTGATTTCAAATATGAGTGAAGGTAACAGAATTTATGAAGAAGAAGGTTATGAGAAGTATTCATCGTGGGCAAAAGCTATTTGTAGCCACGCAAGGATTACTATAGAGAGAGTTGTTGAATGTGATCTTTTGGCTGATGTGGTGCAACGATTTAGAAGACCCATTAATACTAAAGGAAAGTTGAAGAAGATTGCTAAAGTCTCAATTGCTGATTGTTCTTTTATTGATGAAATGATGACTATATTTTCAAAATATGAACATGCCCAGCCTAATGAAGCTCCAGTTAGTATCCCATTGCCAAATGAACTTGAAACGCGTTTAACTTCATTAAGAGATTGGCGTGAAAATTTTATTGATAGAGAAATTTAAATGAGCTCAGCAGAAACAGTAAGAGTTATAGTCAAATCTAGTGTTTAAGGCTAGGCTGACATTCTGTCTTCACTATCTAGTTTTTCTACTGTTAATGGCCAGTTAAACTGAGCCAAAACTGGCCATTAAAATTGAGCCACTTTTCCAGACTTTACTATTAATTCTAAAGCTGTAACAGTTCCCTTTATTGGTCCCAGGTCGCTAGTCAAAACTATGCACTTTAGTGCAAGGCTTTAGCTGCTACACCATCAGTGTTCCCCTATCAATTGAGGCCGTGAAACTAACCTCGCCACAAGAGAGCTCATAAAGCACTGTAAAGACATTCCTGTTATTATTGCGTTTTGAACTGCCCGAATGGTATACGAGCTGATACGAGATATTCTTGCCTGGAAAAATAATGGATTCACAAAACGATCTCGTTTTTGAGCCTGTTGCTGCCTAATCTCCAGAGCCTCGCTATATTTTTTATCCGATGGATGAATCAATTCTGGCTGTTGTGTTTTTGAAATCTCTTCAAACACGCGCATTAAATTATAGCTCATTGCAGTCAGGCGCATTTGATTTTCAAGTGAGCGGGTATTGGAAGACCAAGCTTTAGTTTCCTTGAAATTACTTTTAGTGTTATTGAATGTCTTTTCAATCGTCCATCGCTTGAAATACAGCATGGCAATGGTTCCAGGGTTAATAGTCATTGGCAAGGTTGTCACAAACCGGTGAAGTTTTCCGGTTTCTGGATCACGGTAATCCACCACGTTAAATTTGATGCCCTTGTTTTCGTACACACTGTATGCTTCAACCCCTGTATTGATCTCATGGCGGGAGTCAAAAGGGATAGACTCAACCAGAGTCGCAATTGAATTTTCTTTTAGCATTGAAATCATGTAATTAGCATGTCGTTTCTGCCGATCCCACCAGACAAAGTCGGTGACGGCTTTATCGTAGACATAGAGATGTTTCTGAGAGCTGTTATTTCCCTTGTTTTGCTTTTCAATATGATCTCGTAACACAGGTATTTCTTGATGCCTCTGAGTTCCGTTTGTCACCAGACAAAGAAATCTGAGCAACCCACTTCTGAGATTCAACGCGTAAATCCCCCCGGCCGCATAAACTTTCCCCTTGCTGTTTTTTTCAGTATGGCAGGCATGATCAATAAAATGTCCATCCGCTGCTTCTATGGTGTATTCGTCAAGTTCCGGGAATGCTTTAAGATAATCAATGCCTTGCGATAGCAGTGTTTCAGCGTGAAGATGATAGCTCTGCTGTTCAAATGCCTCAAGCATACTTGTTCGTCTATGCGACTTCAGTGATTTAAAATACGTTGAGTGGGGAAGCAGCTGGCCATAAATCTGTTCATTGGTTTGGAGGAAATGGCGACCACTATCGACTACACTGATACAGCGTAATAACCCAAGGCGAATAAAGTCGATATCCTTCAACTCTGGGCATGAACGAGCCCACAAAGGATGACGCTCTGCTAACAGGGCACGTTCCATACTTTCATTGCAGTGTTGGTGAATATGTTCAGAGAGTGGTAGGTCTTTAAGCATGGGTGATATCCGTTTATGAGGTGATTAAAACGGAAATTTTTAGAAAAATTCTTCGGCAATTGCAAGCTTTATTTGAAATTATTTGTTGTTTCTTTACGGTGCCTACAGAGTGTCTATTTGCTGTTATAAGTGATTAAAATCAAAAAGATGGAAATATTCGAGTGGTGCTACCTTCAGGTAGGTTATAGGCTGCTTTGTTTAGGTACTTCTTCTTTCAATGGGAACACTGATGTGCTACACACTTATGTTAAACTTTGTTCTATGAATGAGCAAAGGCGAAGTGGCCATACAGTTACGCGATTCACGGCTCACTTGGTATGGGTAACAAAGTATCGATATCCGGTATTAAAGGGCGATATTAAAAAGCGTTGTCGTGAATTGATAATTCAGGTATGTGATGCAGAGGATGTCCAGATCTTAAAAGGAGTGGTAAGTAAAGATCATGTCCACATGCATATAGAATATCCTCCAAAAATTACTGAAGAAATGGTTCAGGAATATCTTGAGCACCACCGCGATCCTTCAAACAAAGATAGCGGAAGCATGGTTCTTGAATAGTTAGTTTTGGACTTTCAGTCCAGTCGCAACCTATGCACTTTCAGTGCATAGTGGTTGATTCCTTAGCCACGCCTCCCATTGATAGCCATTTTATTCGACCCCCCTGATAAGGTCGCTTACGCTGTTAGCGAGACCATAGGTTTGCTTCAATAATTGACGTAAAAAAAACAAGTGTATTTTTTACATCGCCATAAACACAGCTAATCACCATTAACAAGACCTTATTTATAGTTAATAATGTTAAAAAAGGCTGTTAAAAAACTTATCTCATGCTATAGTTAATAAAACCCATGTTAAAAAAGTAAACAGATGAAAATAGGTTACGCTCGAGTTTCAACATCTTCTCAAGATACATCACTACAAATAGACGCGCTTAATGCAGCTGGTTGCGAAATAATTTATAAGGAAAAAGCGTCAGGAAGTAAAAAAGACAGACCCGAACTTGAACAATGTTTAAAGTCTTTAAGGAAAGCTGATACGCTGGTTGTCTGGAAACTAGACAGGTTAGGAAGATCATTACAACACTTACTTGAAGTTATAAATGATCTTGAAAATAAAGGAATCGGTTTCACTTCATTAACTGAATCAATAGACACGACTACAAGCACAGGCAAACTTGTTTTTAATATATTTGGCTCACTTGCAGAATTCGAACGCTCATTAATTAAAGATAGAGTAAAAGCCGGCTTAGAGGCGGCTAGAAAAAAAGGAAGAATTGGAGGAAGGCCCTCAGCTCTTGATGAACAACAAAAGGAAATGGCAATAACGATGTTCAACGGCGGTGCATTGAAATCTGATATAGCAAAACATTTTGGTGTTACGAGACAAACTATTTACACCATACTTCAGGCGCGCCATGCTACCTCACAACATTCTGGGACTCCTGTCACCAACATTCATTCGCCTACGCAGCGAATGGGAGATGCCCTGGTCGCCCTGCGTCCGTCTCAACTACGCACAAAACCCTGCTCCGTTAAGGCTCCCACACATGGCTTGACGGCTATTCGGAATGCAATTCTTTGCCTCCCTCGCGCGCTGCTAGCGCACTTCGGATTGGCGAATTGCCCTGTCGCCTACCAGGGACTTAAAATCATCACTCCGCTTAGGCTCCGTTTCCCTGATTTTAAGCGAATGCTGGTTTGATGATATTCGCCAGACTGGATGGCGATACTCGCCATAGTTACGCGGGTTTTGAGCGCCGTTGACAAGTGACAAGCCATTAATCGATTTACGCATATCAGTCACGCCTGTCGCCAGGTATACGTAATTAACAGACAGTCCGTTTATCATGATACCGACCTAAGTAATTCTAATAATGGCTTTAAAGATGAAAGCTCCGTATCGGCAAGGATTTCCAGGCTGAAACCATTGCTATGAGTTATTTTGAGCACTGACAAACCAGCAGATAACCTTGAGCCGATGAGCGTGTCTTCAGTAACAAGTTTTACTGGAACTAATTGGCTGGATTGTTTCACTGATGAGGTCGCTAAGCTCCGTTTCCATGATTTTCAGCGAATGAGGAGGCTAAAATTCTATAGTTTAGACTTTAAAAACATCTAAGAATCGAGAGAGTCTTCGCATTTTATAATCACCCCAAGGCATCATTCTCTTTTTTGGGTAAGTAACATATAAAAATCGTTTTGCACGGGTAAAAGCAACATATAGGTTGTTTTTTTCCTGTGTCATCTCAATACCACCATTACGTACTGCTCTATAATCAGGAAAAGTCTCATCATCCATCCCCATAATAAAGACAATATCAAACTCTTGACCTTTCATTGTATGAACTGTACTTAATGTGATTCCAGAATGCTGTGCCAATGGATGAGTTTGCCCTAAAGCCATAGCATTTTTAAATTGATGTAAAGATTTATTATCAGTCTTACTAGCGTAATTATGCCAATGTTTCAGTATTTCGTTAATATCATTGATGATCATGCTTTTTTCATTTTCATCCTCAATATTTATATTATCCTTTAAATTTTCAAAACTCCTTTTTAAGTTGCTTCCATCATCATTCAATGATAGCACTAAAATAATAACCTCTTTTAAAGATTGGTCTGATATTAATGATGTAATGTTTTTTAAATCTGGGTTGTTGTTACCCTCTATTTTCAACCTGTTAAACAATCGCTGTTTGTGTAAGATGTCTTGAGGGTTCAGTCGAACTCTTAACCCAAGATCAAATGTCTTCATTAAATCAGACTCAAATCGAATAGTTCCTGGAGTCATTTTGTAGTAGAAAGGAAGGTTACTTTCTACAAGTTGAGCTTCTAATTGATTAAAAAAATATTTGTTTCTTGCAAGCACAGCAATTTTTTCATAGGAAATTTCACCTTCAATATCACCATGTACCTTTAATGAAACTAATGATGTTATCTTATTAATAATCCACTGAACTTCATCGCCTTCATCCTCAAAACCTTTTATTTCAAAGATACCTTTTTTAACTGTTTCTGCAAAATTTTCTACATCAGGAATGTTTTTTTTACAGCAGATAAAACGGATTTTGATGATCGATAGTTTTCTTTCAGTTCGACAACAGAAGGACTAAAGTCATGAACAAATTGTTTATCCATGTAGCCAGGAGAAGAACCATTAAAGTGGAAAATGGATTGATTAGGGTCGCCCACCATCATGATATTTGTAAATTCGCCATTAGCTAATGCAAGTAAAAATTGATATTGAGCATTATTTAAGTCTTGTGCTTCATCAATACAGATAGAAAAAAACTTCGGCGATATAAAGATGCTGTTTTAGGATAATTTATTAATAAACTATAAGCAAGTAATAACAAGTCATCAAAATCTATGGCGTTTTGAGTGCGTAAAATATCTTGATAGTTTTGGTAGAGCAAAACGATATTTTCATCATCAGTATGTTGTTCAAGTTCATTATCGGCAATTAATTCACGCTTAACCTTTGAGATATAACTCAAAACACGATACCGAAAGTTTTTTTGTTCTTTATTACTTTGGGTTTTATATGTACCTGCATAGGAAGGTGTTTGATTAATTGCTTGTTCAATTAATTCTAGTCTATCTGCTTCCTCTTCAAAAATATGAGGCATTTTTGTAAGACCAATTAAATGACCATGATTTTCTAGAATTGACTGGCAGAAACCATGAAACGTCCCGACAAAAACCCGTTTCTCTATTTCTGAAATATCACTTAGCCGTTCCTTAATTTCTGCACCAGCTTTATTGGTAAAAGTGAGCGCAAGGATTTTTTTATTGGTGTTACCCAGTAAATAACGGACTCTTTCAGTTAAAATTCGTGTTTTACCACTTCCTGCACTAGCTTTAACATAGATTGCACCATTTACTGCACAAACAATTTTTTCTTGTTTTGGAGATAAATTAATGTGAGGTGTCATGATTTCACCTCCATTTTTAATATAGAAGAGATCATGCTAAATAATGAAATTATCTTTGGCGGTAATTCCTTATTACTACGTATAATTTCATCCGCTACGAGTGGAGCATATTTCGCTTTATTCTTTTTACCCGCAATAATTTGATATATTTTTTCATCATCATATCCTTCAATTTCTATTTTTTTTATCGGTTGTTTAGTTGCTTTAGTCCTTTCATCTGGATATTCTTCTAAACTAAAAATAACTTTTTTTATCTCATTACTAAACCCGTCAACAATAAGTTGTTTTTCGAAATCATTTCCTGAATCAAGGAATACAATGCAATCATGTTCTTTTCTAACTGTTGAGCTATTTCTATGCTGACATTTCACACTTTGAGCAACATTATGTTCTGCATCACTGAATATAAACCAAGGTATATTTAGTGACTCAGAAAAACATATAAAAGGCAGATAATTCCCAGAACCACCTACACCAACAAAATCTAGCCCGATTTCCACAGGTGATTTACCAAAGTACTTTTGAGCAAAAACTGGCAGTGCTTGCTCTTCTGTTTCCCCTTCAAAAAAGACAATCACTTTGGAAAAAAATATTTCTCCTCGGGTATTAACAACCTGTCGGTTTATTTTTCTAATTTTTTCTAGGGTTAATTTATCAGTATCTATTTGACCACAAGAAACACTTTCACCTTTGTAAAAGCTGCGTATTTGATTTAACTCAGCGGCGGCAGCAATATAAGGTGAATGGGTAGAAATAATTTTCTGTCCGATTATTGCATCTATTTGCCCGTAGAGTTTTTTTTGTGCATTAGGGTGCAAGTGTGCTTCTGGCTCTTCAATGGCGAGAATAGGAAAAAATACTGACAACTCTTTATCAGCATTAATGGATAACAACGCAATAAACGCCTTTAATGTAAGGAGTGAAGACCAACTCCGTGTTCCCATTCCATGATATTCCATTGAGAAAGGTTCTTTCTGGTCGGAATAATAGATTGTTAACCCTTTGTTTAAATCTCGAATTTTTTTAGTGAACGGTGTGATTTCTATCCCTTCGCTGTGGGTATCCATTGCTGTATCAAGTTCTTTTAAACTTGTTTTAATATTGGTTAAAATATTACTACTGCTAACCGCTTTTTCATTGAGTAATTCTATCTGTTTTTCAATATCTTTAATATCATCAGTTGAATACTCAATTTTAGACAACATCTTACCAAGGTAAGAATTTCTTAATTTTGTATCTTCCAATATATCTCGTTGTGCATCCATGTAGAAAAATGGCATTTCGTCAAAATGAAACCCTGACTTTTTTCCACTATTGACATCAAACCAATCAGTCCCTTCTTGTTTAAATTCAGGCCAAATTTGTAAAATATGCTGTTGAGTTTTGAAACTATTATTTATTGAATCAAAAGTAATGATTGTTCTGAGAGGGATAAATGCATTACCAGTATCATCATTACTAATTCTCTCAGTGGTAAACAATACTTCCCAGTTTTCAGAAAAATCTTCATTTCTGATACCATTGTCATCAGTAGGTACAATCAAAAGGTCAATGATTATTTTCTCGTTAGTTGTGCTACCTTGAATAAAAAAATCATCTTGAGAAATAAACTGACGATTACCTAACGTTATCTGTAATGCTTTTAGGAAAGAGGTTTTTCCTGTATTATTCATCCCTGTCAAAATAGTAGTTTTTTCAAGACCAACTTCGATATTTTTTAGGCCTCGAAAACCTGAAATGCGAACAGTTTTTATTAAAATACTCATGATATTGTCTTATTGCACCTCTCTGGCATTTTTAATTCGGTTTAGAAGGACAGTTTCCAGAAAGGTGTTTATTATGGTAGCTAATATTTAGTTTTTATCACGTATAGGGTTCTGTCGCAAGTATTATTGAAAATGCAGAAAGCCTGGTCTTCAGGCATAACTATCCTGCTAAAGCCATAAACTGCTTATAAGCAGGAATATTTTCCTCAGACAATTGCCCCTTTCGGATGATATGTGCCGTTTGAATTCCATCAATTGTTGCTTGGGCGGAGTGAAACGCTTTAAAGCCCATCATCGGTTTTGTTATTTTTTTGATAAAGCGATGATCCTGTTCGATGATGTTATTCAAATATTTGGTAGTGGGTTAAACCTGTGTTTAGCATGAGAGCAATAGAATAAGAAAGTGATTTATTGCATAATTCCCTCATGAAATATTATCAAGAAATCACCTGCCCTAACTGTACTAATTCCAACCTGATGAAATCAGGTAGTAGCGATCGTGGTGTGCAGCGATATCGTTGCCAGACCACAGCTTGCTCAACCAACACCTTCATGTTGGAATATTGTTATAAAGCATGTGAATTTGGAACCAAAGAACACGTTGTCGAAATGGCTATCAATAGTAGTGGCACTCGAGACACGGCTAGGGTTCTTAAAATCAATAAAAATACGGTGACTCGTACTTTAAAAAACAAAGAAAACAGTCTTGTTCAAGTGAACCCTCTTTTTCAGACCTTTGATCAAGGGAAACCATTGGAAGTCAGACTAGAACAGGTCTGCTGTGATGAAGCCGAAATGGATGAACAGTGGTCTTTTGTAGGAAATAAAAGCAATCAACGCTGGCTATGGCATGCTGTTGATCATAAAACCAACACGGTACTCGCTTATGTTTTTGGCAAGCGTAAGGACATTGTTTTCAAAGAATTAAAAGCGTTACTTTTGCCTTTAAATATCAGTCGTTATTACACCGATGACTGGGGCGCTTATGAACGTCATCTCGATGCTGAGAAACATGAAATAGGTAAGAAAAACACCCAAAAAATTGAACGTAAAAACTTGAATTTTAGAGCATGGATAAAACGATTAACTCGTCGAACAATCTGCTTCTCTAAGTTAGAGAAAATGCATGATATTGTGATTGGTCTGTTAATAAATAAGGTGGAATTTGGCAGGGATATTCATGCAAAAACACAGATTTAACCCACTACCGTTTTTTTTTGTGTTGGTTTGTAGGCGTAAAAAAGGGATAAAAAAGTATTGTTTAGAGATTTCTGAGGTATGGCTAGAGAGGTAGTTCGGGTGTGCTTGTATGGAGTATGACCTGAATTCAGGTGAGATAATGTTAATCCTTTTGAGTAATTATCTTATCATGATGAAACCTTGCAATGGATAAGGTATTATGAAAATCTCAAAATCTTAACCAGTCATCACTCGCTATTCCAGAAAATCCTCCATCGGTCAATCTTCTAGACAAGCCAGTCCTATACTAAAAAAGAGCTGAAGAAACAACCACGCCGCGCCAATTCGTCGAAAGACCAATGCGTCCTTGCGGTGTATTATTTTATGTCTTATCTGTTATGAGGCGTAAGTTGTGAGGGAAATTAAAAAAGTTGTTATTTATGGCTTTTAATCCACTCTCGAGATAATTCTTGTGCCTCATTTATTTGCTCTGCTGTTAGTTTTTTTTCTATAAGCTCCCTAAGTTTAATTGCTTTTTTACTACCATTGTATGATGAAATATTAGCGTACATATATGCTTGCTTATAATCTTTAATAACACCGCGGCCAATCGCATACATTACCCCTAGATTTAATTGTGCAGATGAATCCCCTTGCTCTGCTGACTTGGCATACCACTTGACTGCCTGTTTGTAATCTTTAATAACGCCTTCGCCTTCGAAATACATTACCCCTAGATTGTATTGTGCAGATGAATACCCTTGCTCTGCTGACTTGGCATACCACTTGACTGCCTGTTTGTAATCTTTAATAACGCCTTCGCCTTCGAAATACATTACCCCTAGATTGTATTGTGCAGATGAATTCCCTTGCTCTGCTGACTTGGCATACCACTTGAACGCCTGTTTGTAATCTTTAATAACGCCTTCGCCTTCGGCATACATTACCCCTAGATTTAATTGTGCAGATGAATCCCCTTGCTCTGCTGACTTGGCATACCACTTGACTGCCTGTTTGTAATCTTTAATAACGCCTTCGCCTTCGGCATACATTACCCCTAGATTGTATTGTGCCTGAGCACTCCCTTCTTCCGCTTTTATCCTGAGGTAAGTTATGAAATCAGGATCTTGTGGTTTAGCTCCCATCTTATCCGTTGTCTTTGGGGTGTTTGCTGAGACTGAGGTGCAACTCGTTAAAGCCAATGGTAAGGATGCGATTAATAGAACAAGTAATATTAGTTTGTATTTTTTCATAATTAAATATGGGAATATCATGCAAATCCATGGTTAACAAGAGCGCAAAAACAAACTTATTTCGTTATAGTTAATTTTTCTTATTTATCAAGCTATTGATAACTAACGAATATATGTGTTGTGAAATTAAAATAACGACTGACATGTTAATTGTGTTAAATCATGTTGACTTACGATGGTATCATGTGAGTAATATTGATTGGTTACAATTAAATAAACTATTTTAAATGCAAAAAAAACACCGATTTAAATTAATAAATCTATGTTTTTTTTATCTTTTTAATTCCACATATCTTTAACTGATGCTTGGCGGTTTCTCTTAAAGATACGTTTTAAACAAACAGGACAATTAGTAGAACTAATTAACCATTAACTTCTAATTAAGTGATAAATAAATCAACTAGAAGTTAAATTCTATCTTGTATGGACCTTTATGGATAGATTAGGACTAAAAATTGTTTTGTCAGGAATAACATGGCAAACTTCAAAAACAAATCAAACCTACGTTTATCACCAAGTAAGCAAAACATCCACAGTCTTTATAATGCTTATGATGACATCAATAAACACCGCAATGCCTGCCTTGATTCACTGCTTAATTACGGGCTAGTTCTTGATATCGTCATTCTTGACGGTAAGTTCAGAAATACACCAATACTAGGCCGTACCCCAAAGAAAAAATCAGGTCAGTGCTAGAACACCCAAAACCCCCTTATAACTTAACTATTGATGCACTAGAGAGGCGCGTAGGAAAGCTATCTAAAAGTCCAGGCGCGCCATGCTACCTCACGAAATTCCGGGGCTCCTGTCGCCATAATTCGTTCACCTACGCAGCGGATGGGAGATGCCCTGAACGCCCTGCGTCCGCAACGACTACGCACAAAAGCCGCTTCGTCATTACTACCTCACTGGCTGGACGGCTATTCGGAATGCAATCCCTTGCCTCCGTTTCCCTGATTTTCAGCGTAAGAATAATTTTTATGCTGCCTCCAGCATTGCTGATTGATAACCGATAGCCCTATACATGCGCTCCAGTGATTCGATGTTTAATGTATGCGTGCGTTGTCCATTGTGTTTTTGGGTTGTGTCGAATGATAGCCCGATACTTTCGTACATTTTTTTTATGCTACGTATTGAGTACGCAGGATTAACCTTTGTGATATTAAATACAGCTAATAACGCATTATTATCAGCAACACATGGTTTTAAAAATTCGGTACAGTCCGCAACACATAGAATTGATTTATTAATAATAATATTTTCTATGTGTTGCGCTATTGTGTTGTTTAACAAAGACTTATAAAAATTACGCTTAATTTTGTAGTTTGTCTTTAGCGACACGGGCAAGTTAATTTCTTTTGCATCTTCGGACTTTGCTTCGGCTTCTGACATCATCAAGATTTTAAAGTTTTTGATTTTAGATTTAGTCTTACCGCGATTCCAGAAGTAATAATTATCTTCGGTTATTTCCTCAATTTTTAGCTGCTCTTTAATCTCAAATTTTTCCAAACAATAAACTTCTTCCTGTTTTTTGCTACGCGATTTTCTTAATTTCTCGGCCACCTGGTCATCAATGTCCGCTGAATTAATTACGGCATAAAAACGGTTTGATTTAGCTTCCTCTCGAATTTCCTTGTCAACAACAACCTCTGTTTGTGGTTTTAGGTGGTGCAAATTCCAGCCTTTAACCTCAAACGCAACTAAAGCGCCACTAACACCATAACTACGTGCGTTTTGCTCTTCGGCCTTGCATCGGCATTGCCAGTGGTCAAAATCTGAAAGCTTACCTATCCCCGATAATAATTTGCGGTGCTGTTCGTCATCGTGTGGTCGGTAACTCCAGTTTTTAAAGCCGATAAACACGCCATTGCACGGCCTATAGCGCCCTGCTGTTTGCAAAATTTCATTAATAGGTAAAACTCCAGAACAAAGAATATAAACCTGCTCGAATAATTCAGCTTCAATACTGAATCCGCTGGTAATTACTGGGTTGCTATTACCACCTGATAGCCGTTATCTTTGTTAGGATTGCTTAAAAATTCCCGTTGCTCATCATCTCCGCTATTTTCACCAGTAACGCACAGGTGACTAATATTCTGCTGTTCGCATTTTTCCTTTAAAGTTTCGGCTTCCTGAATGGTATCCACCATAACAAGGCAATATTCTCCACCGTCTATAGCCTCATGGATAATCGTTTTTACATCAGCATAATCTGAATAAAACAAGGTTTTTTGCTTCGGTTCAATGTCTCGCTCAATGTGATAAATTTCACGATCACATGATTTTATAAAGCTGATTGTCTTGCCGTCAATGTCTGCAGCAGCACAGATAATTAAAGGCGTTTGTGTAATACATTTGCGAATTAAATCGAATAATAAAACGCGATCAGCTTTTTTAATCGTGGCGCTGTTGATAGCCTCCAGCACTTGCCGCACCTCGTCAATAATAAGTATGTCCGACAATTCTAAAAAGCTTCGTAGATAGTGCTTTAAGGTCGAATTAAGGCACATAGCAACCACTTTCTCAGACTCGATCTTAAATGCGCTCATGGCCTGATAATGTGCTGCATCAAATAGAGGAGAATAACGGATAACCCAACGATTGAGCATGTGATCCACCTT
>NZ_BLYC01000064.1 GCF_019721995.1 Bathymodiolus japonicus methanotrophic gill symbiont
CGCTGAAAATCAGGGAAACGGAGCCTAAGCGAAGTGATGATTTTTAGTCCGCGATAGCCGTAGGGCCGTTATTTTGTCGGAGTCTGAGCGTTAGCGAAGGTGGAGACAAAATAAAAGGCCATCCGACACGGCGTCAAGTCATTTGGAGCCTATGTTCCGACCCCTTGTTGGGTCGGGACGAGGTGACGAGGACGAATCGGGGCCGCCGGAGGCATAAGTGGTCGCGTTAAGTTTTTGCGCTTGCTTGGGCTGGGATGCCCAAAACAAGCTTTCGCAAAAATAGCGACTCCCCGATTCGGATCATATGTGCGTTTCAATCCATCAATTGTTGCTTGGGCGGAGTGAAACGCTTTAAAGCCCATCATCGGTTTTGTTATTTTTTTGATAAAGCGATGATCCTGTTCGATGATGTTATTCAAATATTTAGGAATGTGCACGAAATAACTTCCTGAAGCAGCCAAGCTTGAATAATGAAATATCTCCCCTAAATTAAGGTTATCTTAATTTATTACTCAGTGGTTGTCTTGTGTCATTTCCTTATAAAAAAAATATCGAAAAGTCGATGAAGAAATTTTATGACTCACTTTGTGAAAAAAATAAGCGACGGTATGTCGCCATTGAAAGTGAAAAATTATCTCATGGTGGCGTTAACTCTATTTCAGCTTTATTAGAGTGTGACCCAAAAACTATCCGCCAAGGAAAAAAAGAACTCACCGAATTAGAACTGGATATAACAGGAATCAGACAACCTGGAGGCGGTCGAAAAAAAAGACCTCTACCCCTGAATACAGTGGAATAGATCAAGACTTTTTAGATATTCTTCAACAGCATACAGCAGGCAATCCAATGAATTCATCTATTAGGTGGACTTATCTAAAGCCGCGTGAAATCGTCAGTGATTTATTAAAAAAGGGTTATTCTGTCAGTCGTAATATCGTTCGATATTTATTAAAAAAACATGAATATGTTAAGCGCAAAGCCCAGAAAAACATTACGATGGGTGGTCATCCTGACTGCAATGCTCAATTTGAAAATATTACCCAATTGAAGCAGGACTACCTGGATGCGGGAAACCCTGTTATTAGTATGGATACCAAAAAGAAAGAGTTATTGGGTACTTTTTATCGTAATGGATCGCTCTATACACAAGCAGCCATTCAAACGAATGATCATGATTTCCCTAGCTCTGCAACAGGCAGTGTTATTCCTCATGGGTTTTATGACCTCAAACGAAACACAGGATATATCACGCTTGGAACGAGTCATGATACCAGTGAATTTGCCTGTGATAGCTTATTTCAATGGTGGGTAAACGAGGGTATTATTCATTATCCTAAAGCAAAATCATTGTTGATCCTTTGCGATGGTGGAGGGAGTAACAGCTCACGGCACTACATTTTTAAAGAAGATTTACAAAAGACTGCGAATGCACTTGGATTGGAAATTAGGATTGCCCACTATCCTCCTTATACCTCCAAGTATAATCCCATTGAACATCGTTTTTTTCCTCATGTGACTCGTGCTTGTGAAGGTGTTGTATTTGACTCGGTTGAAACAGTTAAAACATTGATTTCTAGAACATCAACGTCAAAAGGACTAACAACAATTGTTCACATACCCGACAAAATATACGAGACAGGACGAAAATATGCCGCTGACTTCAAAGAAATAATGCCGATTGTATTTGATACACATTTACTAAAATGGAATTACCGTGCAATTCCTCAAGAATAATTAATATCGGGAAGTTGTTTCGTGCTTATTCCTTAACTTGTAATATGTCAATCATAGTGGCAAACCCAGCGAGGATTAACAAGAGGTTAATATTGGCTAATCCTGCATAGTTAGCGCCACTTTTATCCATAACGACCTTATCAGGAAAGCCATTATTGTTAATCGTTTGTTTGAAAAATGCGGTTGCAGCCTCTTCATCACGGTGCTCAGAAAGCATGAAATCAAGCGTATCCCCGTGACTATCAACAGCTCGGTATAAATAGGTCCACTGACCCCTTCACTTTGATATACGTTTCATCCATGCGCCACGATTTATTGGTTTCTCGTTTCTGAGATTTAGCTTTTACAGCAATGGCAGGAGAATAACGGATAACCCAACGATTGAGCGTAGCATGATCCACTTTAACACCTCTTTCTTCCATAATTTCTTCAAGGTCGCGATACGAAACGCCATACCTGACATAAAAGAAAACAGCATAAAGAATGACATCTTTTTGAAAGTGAGTGCCTTTGAAGCTGAGCATGTGATCCACCTTTTATTGAAATTTATTGAACCAATATAAAAGTATTATAGAATAATGATTTTATGATATTGAAAAATCAATATTTATTTTCTTTTATAAGCTCTGCAATACTCGGTTTTCCAATAGATGCAAGCCACAAATCCAGCCCTTCAAGGACTAAATCATTTAATGAGTATTGCCTGGGGACTCTTTACGGTTCTGCCGCATAAATCCCCCTTCCCGACGTTATCTGCTATCATAATTCTCAATTTCAATAAAAGGTGGTTCATATGCTCAGCTTCAAAGGCACCCTCTTTCCATTTGAGTAGCCAGCTAGCCCTGTAACAAGATAGGTGTCCATGGAAAAAATATAAGGATTTTTAATTCTGGTGGGTATAAAACCAAGGTTAGCCATCATAATTACAGTGCCAGCTAGTTTGTACATGTTATCCGCGCCAGCATTAATTATTTCTTTCTTGTCGTTAGCATTCATTTTATTAAAAGTTAAACTATGTCCTTAGTGTGTGATTTAAAAGAGGCAGGTCATTAAACCCTTATTACACCGCGCGTTGCAGGGTGGTCGCACAAGAAAAATAGGTTCACTGTCACATCTAGGAACGTTAATGGCAGGCAATAAAAAGCCCCAATGAAAAAATAAACATTGAGGCTTCTTTATATTTATGATACACTATCAGGTTGGTGCGGAAATAGCTCCTACGCCAAGATGCTTATTTCTTTATCAGAAGAGATAAGCATGTTGTAACCGTAAACAAGTCCTTTCGCAGAGGACAATATTAAACAGCCTGAAAACCAAGCATTACTTAATGATTTGCAGGATCAGGAAGAAAGCGGGGGTTATTATTTAGGGTTAGATAATCCTTTTTAATTTCCCCGCCCTGCCCTATTCAGCCGCCTTTTTAGGTGTTGTTTTTGCCCTTGGTTTTCTGGCTGGTTTATTTGCAGCCTTGGCAATCTCCACAAGTTCGCTTTGTAGCTTGGAATAATCAGCTTTAAGGCTGTATAGCTGGCTATCTTTTTCGGTTAGCTGTGCAACATACCCCGCGTTTTCGCTTATAGTCTTAACGGCGGCCTCCTGCATTTCATTCGCTGAAAATCAGGAAACGGAGCCTAAGCGAAGTGATGATTTTTAGTCCGCGATAGCCGTAGGGCCGTTATTTTGTCGGAGTCTGAGCGTTAGCGAAGGTGGAGACAAAATAAAAGGCCATCCGACACGGCGTCAAGTCATTTGGAGCCTATGTTCCGACCCCTTGTTGGGTCGGGACGAGGTGACGAGGACGAATCGGGGCCGCCGGAGGCATAAGTGGTCGCGTTAAGTTTTTGCTGCTTGCTTGGGCTGGGATGCCCAAAACAAGCTTTCGCAAAAATAGCGACTCCCCATGCTTTTTTATCTGCTCAATAGTTTTTAAATTAGCTTGCTCTAATTCACGCTCTAGCCGTGAGACTTCCCCCGCATATTCTGACAGTTCGGCCTTTGCCTTGGTTATCGCGTCCCCTGCTTCTTTCTGGATGCGTTCGACAGATTCCCCAGCCAGACCAGAGGCCGCCGCCCAAATATCAAAGGCCGCTTTATTCATGGCTTGATTAACGCTTTCAGGCATTTGCAGAATGCGCGGCCTGTTCATCACGCCAGAGTTTGACCATATCACCCACGGTAGAGAAAGACCCGCCTATAACACCTATAACGGCGTTTACAGTCACGTTTTTGTTTTCGTCCTGCACATGGTTACAAGTAGCATTTACCGCCGCTTGTGTAACCTTGCTTTTGCGTTCCATAAATCACCTAATTAATGTAGTAGGAAGTAGTAATATTACTACAAAAAAATAGGATTATTTTCCTTACTTAATTATGTAATTATTTACTTAAAAAATTAAAGATGTAAATACATTTCTATGTGTTTACTTTTATAAATCTTTAATGTTATAATTATTTATGTTTTTAATTATGTAATTATATAAAGATGAGGCTATGAGTAAAGTTATTGCAATTTTGAACCAAAAGGGCGGCGTAGGAAAAACGACCATAGCCGCTAATATAGGGGTTTCTATCCTTAACCGAGGGCATAGCGTCCTTATGGTGGATAGTGACCCGCAAGGCTCTTTACGGGACTGGAGCGCAACAAATGATGGTGGGCTTGTCTCTGTTATTGGGCTAGATCGTGAAACACTGACAAAGGATATTGAAGGCGTAAAAGATCCTTATGATTTTGTCATTATTGACGGAAGAGCCAAGGCCGAAAAAATGGCAGGGGCAGCAATTAGAGCCGCCGATATTGTTTTAATACCCGTTGCACCGTCCGCGCTTGATATATGGGGGGCTTCCGATATAACCGAGGCCATAGCCGCAAGGCATGAAGTTACAGAGGGCAAGCCCGAAACCCGTTTTATTATTAATGCAGCAACCAAAAATACAAAGTTAATTGAAGAAATCAGGCCAGCCACAGAAGAAAGCGGCTTTAAACCCTTGGACACTGTTTTATATAGTAGGGAAATCTACAAGCAGACAATGGGGGAGGGGTTGACTGTACACAGCGGAAAAAACGCTGATGCACTGGAAGAAATCGAAAACTTGACCACTGAAATTATGGAGATTTTGAACAATGAAAGCTAAACCAACACGCAAAGAATTAACGCCCAAAGAGCAAGTTATCAAAGAAGCAATGAAAATTGATAGTGGTGAAACAGTTACTATGACTTTTAAAGTACCTAAAGAATTGCAACAGGGCTATAAAATGGAAGCCTTGAAGAGTGGGGAGAGCATGACGGATGCCTTTATTAAACACATGAAAGAATACATAAAGACTTAAATATTTATTTAAGTCTTTGATTGCTTATTCTTTTACTTATTTAATTGTATAATTATTTATGTATTTAATGGTTTAATTAAATATTTCATTGACTCACTTTGAACCATTGAACCGAAAATGAACCACTAAAAAGGAGGTCATACCATGATTGAATTTTCAAAGGCATGTGTACATGATTTTAGTGCCAAGGATGATAAGGACGCTTTACTTATGCCTTATTATGATACAAGCGACCCACGATATTTTGATAAAGGTAAAAAGAAAATGGCAGAAGACAAAAACGAACATTTTTATGCTTCGGATGGTGCAAAGACTTGGATTGAATTATTAAGAAAAACCGCGCTTTTTGACAAAAAAACAGGAAAATCTTTACTTTCTCAGACCCAGAGAAATTTTAGAAAGGAGCGAGAGGATAGCAAGCAAACTGATATTTTTCATACTCCTATACTTGATATGCCTTGTAAAGATGATTATGGCCTTATGGATATAAACCCTTTTGGACTTGGAAAAAGACCAAGGTTTTCAACAATAACCTATGATTTAAACGATTCTAAAATAACGGTAACAGGTTCGTGGGAATACGGTTTAGCTACTATTTTTGATTACGATATTGTTATATTTATGGTTTCGCATCTTGTTAGACAAATGAATAAATTAAAAAATATAGATGATCTAAAAGAAGACCCAATAAAAGAATACACCATAATTTATAAGGAAACTGGGAAGGGTAGAAAAAAGGATTTAGATATTTATATATCAAAAACCGTAGTTGACCCGCCTAAAACCGTAGTTGACCCGCTGAAACACCTGTTTTATCCTTTTTTTTCAAATACTTGCAGACTCTAAACTCTTTAAACAATATAAACATATATAAACTTATTGAAACAATGCGTTGAGCTTGTGGATAAGTTAAGTCAAAATTAAAAAAAGGGCTGTCCGAGTTAAAAGGATTTTTGGCAAAAGAGGTGGATGAAATAAGATTAACGTACGCTAGAAAACCTACAGTCATACGTAGGCATGTATCGTGTATGACTTCTGTTGAGGGAGAATATCCACCCAAAGGTGCTAGGTTGGATAGAAGGCTTCTACCCGTTATTGCTAAAGGTCGGTTAGATTATTCACGTATTTCTAATTTTGATTATACAGACTTGTGGGCGTTTATATGGCATGCCTATACACATGGGGAGCAATGGTGGCTTACGCCCGAAGAAGAGGCTCTACGTGCGGAAATCTTAGGCTATCCTGACAATAGGTCATTGAAAGATATAGTTTTGGAGGTGTTTGAGTTTACTGATGACAAAACGGGTGAGGTACTTAGTAATAGAACAATTAAAATGACTAACTCCGAGATAATCAATGAGTTGCCTGAGAGTATAATAACTAACAGGTCGAACCAGATGGCTGTAAAAAAAGTGTTAAAGGGTCTTAATGTGAAGCACAATAGGAGGGTTTATTTTATGCCGCCTTTAAGTAAAGCTGATAGCTCAATCCATTAGAGTCAGATTCCCTTGTATTTTCTTATATAAGGGAATATGAATATACCGGATATACGCTAAAAAAAGTTACTTCCCACTAGGGCTGAGAGTCCGCTAAATTAAAGGTCTACTCAAATTGCTCTGATGAACAAGCGATTGGTTATATTATACAGTTTAAGGGATTGCAGTAATTAAACCCAAAGGGAAACTATGGTTTTCCCAACCATGATAATTTATCCTAATTGAGCAAGAAATTGATTTCATTCACGTTTAATAATTAGTTGAAATGAAGTCATGTGCGTGTTGCCCCAGAACATGGTGTGTTTTGAAGCTGAGATGAATAAACGCTTGAGAGCTGTGGCTTTCCCTGAACTGGATACTTCTGAAAATCCGCTGACCGTAGATGTTCAATAAAAAAAGCTCCAAGAAAGGCGGCCAAAGAGGGGTAACTATAAAACCCTAAATTGTAAATGCAATGATTTCGTATAAATATCCATAGGTTGTACGTGACAGTAACCCTAGTCTTTGATTATAAAAGGATTATAGGTATAGTACAATCTATATTATGTTGCACACTAAATAGCGTTTTATTATGAAGTTTAAAAAGTTACTTCCTCCCTAGGGCAAAGAGTCCCCAGAATACTGTTGCTTGTTGCAATAAGCCAACTCTTTATTTTGAAATGGTTTACCGTTTAATCTTTGTTTTCTGTAACAGCTATAACAAACCACATACCCACAATTAGTCAATCGCTTATTGGCGGGCATGTATGCCTCTTAAAGACCCACAAAACCCACAAAACCCTTAATTGGTGTGTATAGTAGGGGCTAGCTGTTAAAGTGCCTTAAAAGCGATATAAAGCGCCTTAGCGAAGAGCTGCCGCGCCATATTTACTGTGAGTTCTCCTTTTTAGAGTACTCGGATTCAATTGTAAAAACACAGGCGCACCATGCTACCTCACGAAATTCCGGGACTCCTGTCGCCGTAATTCGTTCACCTACGCAGCGAACAGGAGATGCTCCAGCCGCCCTGCGTCCGCCACAGACTGAGCACAAAGCAGCTCAGTCATGGCTACCACAAATGGCTCTACGGCTATTCGGGATAAAATTTTAGCCTCCCTCGCGCGCTATCGCGCACTTCGGATTGGCAAATTTCCCTGCGCCTTCTGGAGACTATCAGCCCGTCCGGGGCTGACAGCGAATGAAGTTGGATTATGAAGGCTTTACAATTTGGTTAGATTGTCAAAAACGCGGGGCAGTGAAATTTAGATATAACGCGCAACGTGATATCGGAAACTTTAAACGCAGCAGTCGTTTTTATCTTGATCCAAAAGTACCTAAAGAATGCCAGCAATATTCAGCTAAAACCTACAAAGCAAAAGATCAAAGATATGATCGGGGCCACCTAGTCCCGGCTAATCACCTAGACTACTCAAAGTCAGCGATTAAAGCCTCTAACACGATGACTAATATTCTGCCACAAGCGGCTAATATGAATCGTGGTGCTTGGCTCATGACGGAAGAAATTACCGAATGCTATCGTGATATAGCTGATCTATTAATTATTGGTGGTGTGATCTGGGGTAATAATCCGGATGATGATTATTTTGTTAAATCACATGGTGTAAAAACACCGAGTGCATTCTGGAAGGTAATTATTCGAGGTACTGGATCAAATGAACGCGCGATTGCTTGGATTGTGCCTAACTCTCAAGAAGCGACACGTAAAAAATCCGATGCTTACATTGTTTCGATTAAAGAGATTGAACGAGTCACTGGCGAAATGGTTCCCGTAGCTGATTTTACTAAGTATGATAAATCGTAACTACTCAGCGAAGCTGAGTAGTTCAATGAAATTATAAAGCAAATTCAGGTAACTTTCCCTCAAAGACCAAGGTCATTGCCTGAGTTGCACTTAGACCTTGTTTACGGCACGTTGATAAATACCCTCTGACACGACAAAATATCTCTGCACCCTTGGTACTACGAAAGCAGCCGGATATTTTCTGTTGAACCTTGGTCATCCGAATCGAATTTTCTGCGGCATTATTGGTAAATGGCACCCAGGTATTTGTCATGAAGCGCAAGACATCCTCTTCATAATTAATCAGCCTTTCCAGTAAGTTTCTAGCTTTACTGCGTTTTATTCGCTCCCGTTTTACTTCTTTTCCCTTTTTTACGTTTGGGATCACTTGCAGGTGGTTTACTGCTATTTTTGCTGTTCAGTGTCACTCCATTGAGTAATACCGTGACTAATAATAGAATCACTTCCAGTGCTGATTTTAGCGCAGGCGATATATCACGCTCAGTTTCAAGTAACTGTTTGGCATGACTGATTGCGGAATCAACATCGATGAAGTCTATTTTCAAAGGGTAACCTGTATTGCTTTAAGGACAGGCTTATTATCTCATGGGTTTTAAATCCCGAATTTTCCTTGTTTTAAGCGATTGTAAGGCGAATAAAAAAGTTCTTCGAGGCCGTAGATGTTTAAGGGGACATTTTGTGATGACTATAGCGATAGAAGCAATAAAGCGTGGATTAATCGACTGTTGGGCAGTTTACTAAAAATCACAAAAACCAGACTAAAACCCTGTCAAGAACTTTTTTAATTATTCAGGCGCGCCATGCTACCTCACAACATTCTGGGACTCCTGTCACCAACATTCATTCGCCTACGCAGCGAATGGGAGATGCCCTGGTCGCCCTGCGTCCGTCTCAACTACTCAACTACGCACAAAACCCTGCTCAGTTAAGTCTACCTCAAATGGCTGGACGGCTATTCGGAATGCAATTCTTGCCTCCCTCGCGCGCTACTAGCGCACTTCGGATCAGCGAATTGCCCTGTCGCCTACCAGAGACTAAAAATCATCACTCCGCTTAGGCTCCGTTTCCCTGATTTTAAGCGTACGCTGAGTAGTTACGATAAATCTAACCCTTGGGTCATTCCTAGAGGATGTAATAAAGGGTAATACTTTGGTAAAAATCCTAAATTGAATTCTGTTACAATAAATCAACTTGATTAAATGTAACAGAATTCAATAATGACACCATCGAACTGGGGCGGTAAACGCGAAGGAGCAGGACGTAAACAAGCTCAAGAAACTAATAAGACGCGTGTTGTGCGTGTTGATGAGGCATTAATACCGTTAATTAATGATTTAAAAGACCAATATAAAAAAGGGTGTGCATTAAATAACTTGACTATAGTTACAAATAATCAAGATGCAAAACAACAAACGACCTTATACAATGATCCTGCTTCCGTCAGCATTGTTACTGATTTACAAGAAAAAATATTACAATTAGAAGCTGAGAAGCTGATTATTGAAGCTAAGTTAATAGAAAGAGAAAATATTGGCTTAAAGCTTGTTCAGGAGCGCGATAAAGAGCATTTAAAGGCTGTGCATGCGGACAGTAAAGTAGAAAGCTTAAAGTCGAGTTGCCGGTATTTAAAGCACACTTATGATGAATTATTACACCGAGAATATGATTGCATGGCGATTACAGGTACTGGTGAGCGGTGCAGTAAACCAGCTAAGGTAGATTCTATTCAAAATGGGCTAATGATTCGGGTTTGTTTGCAGCATAAGAAGTTAGCAGAAAATAATAAAAGATAACCTAAAAATAAAAGTGTGTTTTCTTAGCTTTTTAATAAATAAAAAAATAAAATCTAAGTTAGATAAGTTAATAGATAGTTAATAGATGTTACAGAGTGTAAATATGCTCTGTAGGCCTTTACAATCAGGGCATTAAAAAAAAACAGGTTAGACTTTTACAAGGTTTGGTTAGACTTTTACAACAAAAGGTTAGACTTTTACATGCCTTGGTTAGACTTTTACAATAAGGGTTAGACTTTTACAAGGTAGGGATTCAGAAGAATTTTTCTTTAAGTCACGTGTATTTTTACATAAAAGTTTTTGATATACCAATACTTTTAGAGTAATATTGGGACATTCTCGGTTTTTGATATACCAATAAAAATGGCTGATTTCTTACTCCCTGATCGACATAAACAAAGAGACTTTTTTACTTGTGATGTTTTTGATTCATTCAAAGATGATATTGCAAGTATGGAGCATCCTGTTTTTTCGCTATCTAAAAAGCCAGACCATAGAATGCTTGTTTATGAACGTAATGACACAACAATTAAAATAAAGCCAAGCTATACAGGACTTGCGACTATTTTTGATAAAGATATTTTATTGTACTTAGCCAGTGCATTGATGAGTGCTAAAAATTCAGGTGAGAGTATCTCTCAAACGGTACGTTTCACCAGTTACGATTATATTATTTCAACTAATAAAAGCCTAGGTGGAACTCAATATAAGCTTTTAAAAGAAGGGTTAGGGCGGCTTAACGGTACGTTAATTCAAACCAATATTAAGACCAACGGGAAAGAAGTAACAAAGGAATTTGGTTTAATTGATAGCTGGGAAGTTGTAAAAGAAGACACCAAAGGAAAAGCGTTAGCAATTGAAGTAAAGCTGTCTGATTGGTTTTATAGCTCTATTTTAGGTGATGCTGTTTTAACGATTGATAGGGGTTATTTTAGGTTACGGAAGCCCACAGAAAGAAGACTTTATGAGTTAGCTAGAAAACACTGCGGTAATCAAGTAACGTGGAAAATTAGCCTTACTAACCTAAAAGAAAAGCTTGGCATTACATCGCAGATGAAATTATTACGCTTTAATATAAAGCAAATAGCAGAAACAAACCATTTGCCTGAATACAACATATCAATGGAAAATGATGTTGTGATGTTTACACGAAAAGAGCCACCTAAAGAAAGCAAAGCGCCCAAACAACTACCTAAGTATGTAAGTAAAAAATCGGTTGAGAAGTATGCTAGGCCTGGGGAAAGTTATGATCAGGCTGAGAGTAGGATTAAGGGATTGAGGGATGCGTTG
Organism: Bathymodiolus japonicus methanotrophic gill symbiont; assembly: GCF_019721995.1. Classification (GTDB taxonomy): domain Bacteria; phylum Pseudomonadota; class Gammaproteobacteria; order Methylococcales; family Methylomonadaceae; genus Methyloprofundus. The sequence continues at coordinate 11,443 of NZ_BLYC01000064.1, forward strand.
AAAGGGTGAGCTTAGAAGCTATAAGAAGTTTGGGGGGATTACACTAACAAATAACTGTTTTACAAATTAGGAGTTCAAAGTGAATACTTTTATCCCAATGTTAGTTATTGCAGCTTCAATTTTTATAGTGGTTGCATTTTCTACTTCATCAGGTGTAAATAGAGAAAAATCTGAATTTGATGCTGAAATAGAAGCTTTTTATCATGAACCTCATATTGTTTATGCGTATAACGATATGGAAAGGTACAAAAAATTAACAACGGATAATTATTTTAAAGTTGAGAGAGATCTTCAGTATATTCGTAGATACTATGAAAATTCAGGGATTGATAAAATTATTTTCTATGAAAAAGTAAATGATAAGACGGTCAATGAAATATCTAATTTTAAGAAATTATTAGTAGCAAGAAATTCAGAATTTTGTAATAGCCCCTATTTTTGTTAAATCTAGCTAGTTTATGGGCTTGAAGTCCATTCGTACGAAAAGTAACGCGAATATACATACTCAGTTGATATTTATTGGATTTAGTCTTATTTTGAGTAAGTTAAATCAATGCCAAATAAAAACTTAAAAACATACTCGGGGAGTCGCTATTTTTGCGAAAGCTTGTTTTGGGCATCCCAGCCCAAGCAAGCAGCAAAAACTTAACGCGACCACTTATGCCTCCGGCGGCCCCGATTCGTCCTCGTCACCTCGTCCCGACCCAACAAGGGGTCGGAACATAGGCTCCAAATGACTTGACGCCGTGTCGGATGGCCTTTTATTTTGTCTCCACCTTCGCTAACGCTCAGACTCCGACAAAATAACGGCCCTACGGCTATCGCGGACTAAAAATCATCACTTCGCTTAGGCTCCGTTTCCCTGATTTTCAGCGTATGACCCCACTATCAGACAAAGACCTCTATTCAGCCATCACCTACGCACGAAATCTCAACGAAACCGAAGGACAAAAAATCCTTACTGATTTTCATATTGAGCAACCTGCCCTAGCTGGAACTATTTTCAATATTTTCTCAAGTATTATTGATGAAAATAATAAAGATATGGGCGCTTACTTTATGGATTTATGTTTTGATTCTTTGTGCGTTTATAGCTATTCTTTTGGTAAAGCTAATCCTCAAACCGAAGAGTGGATCATTGCCAAAATGAGTGAGATTGAAACTGGTATGATCGCTATAAAGAAAAATAAAACTGCCCTGCCCCAGCTTGAGATTGTGCAGCGTAAATTTTACGATGTATTAAAAGACTCTATTGCTGATTATGCTAATGGACATCCTGCTCGTATTCCTTACATAGAGATGACTCAAAACATAATGTTGGCATCGTTAAATTTACTTGAAAGTTTGTATGAAAAAGAACAGGGAACGATTCACTAAAGCAGTTCATACCTTTGAGCATTTAAAGATGAGTTGTATGCCAAAGGAATTTATACCACCCGCCAAAATCCTCCGTTATGTTTATTGCAACAATAAACACTTACAAGATTTAGCATCATCTTATTGTTGATTCTTAACTATAAGGGCTTTTAGCGTTCAGGTGTCGTCGGCTAGAGCATTATATAAATATAAAGCTGCATAGCTATAGAGCTATATACTTTTATAAATATATAGCTTTTAACATCTATACTTATAGTCTTATAAACTATATACTTTTAAACATCTATAACTCTACATTAAAGAACAATGACATTTAAACTTGTAAACATCTGGAATCCTAAAGGTGGACAGGGTAAATCCATGATTGCTATTAATCTTGCAGCTGCAGCCGTTGAAATGGGTTTAAAGCCCTTAGTTATTTGCCAAGATCCCCAAGGCACCTCCAGTATGATTTATGAAGCTGGGCGATTACCTTTTGATGTTATTTCAGCAATCCCTAAAAGCAAACCAGATGCTAATTTAGTTTTGATAGATCATCAAGCTAGTGATTGGGAGTTACCACAAGGACGACTTTTGTTGATGCCTGTAAAACCGGCAAGAACTCAATATAAAACTTATGTGGATGCTAAGGCAATTGCTGAAAAGGCAGGAAAAGAAATAATAACGGTTGTAACGGATGCGCAGCACCATAGAACAGAAGAGCGGGAAACTGCTAAAAGACTTGTAGAAAAAGGAGCCTTAGAAATTCCTGCAAGTGGTGTTTTTAGTCGTGCTGATGCTCAATTAATAAGCATATTCGATAAAGAAATGAATAAAGCTTATAAAATTAAAGATCGTCGAAATGATTTCTTAAAAATATTAGGTGCTATTTTGACTGATGCTTTAGAAGGTAATGAAGGGGATAAAAATGTCTCGTAATGATGCAAGCTGGATGGATGAAGTAGATGAAAAAGCAGAGCAACAAGCAGAGACAGGTAGGCGTCCAAATGCAGAGGCTCCACAACTGGTAAGAAAGGAAGCTAAAGCTCCAGCCAGAGCTACAAAGGGTTTTTACATACAAGAAAAGCATGCAATGGCTTTTGATAAGCTTGTATTTAACCAAAAGCAAGCAAAAGGGAAAAAGGCTCCTGAACTTGCAGAGGAAGCAATAAAAATTCTTTTAAAGAAATATGGTGAGGATGTTAAATCTTTATAACTATATAGATTTATAGATTTATAGATTTATAGATATATAACTTAATAGGTATAAATGATTATAACTATAAAGTTATGGATTAGAGCTAGTAGGTAATGGAAATACACTTGACCCTTAGCATCACTACTCTTCACCATTCTTGGTGAAGAACACGACCACCCTGAATCACCTGAATTCGTATAATAAGTGCATAGCCTCTGGATGTAACAGCTAGCACTACATTGATAGTTTAGAACAAGACTTAAGTGTAGAGTAATACCAATCCCAGAATATTCATGCTGTAATTAGATTATAATTAATCTCCCCCTTACTATTTAGATAAAGAGAGCCAAGAAAATAGCACGTCCAAGAAAGTTACCAATAGAACTGCAAGATTATGATTTTCATGATTTTGCACGAAAAGAAAAACATTCCCGTACTCGTATTCGCTGGTTAGGAATGGCACACCTACAAGAGGGGCGAGAATACTACGAGGTTGCACAATTTTTATGTGTCAGTACCGAAACAGTTCAAAAATGGGTCAAACGATTTAAAGTCTCTGGACTTGATGGGCTTAGAGAATCACCCCGAAGCGGGGCAAAGCGAAAGCTTAAGGAGAATCAAGAAATTGATTTTAAAAATGCAGTGATTGCACTTCAAGAAAATCGTTCCGGTGGTCGAATAACGGGACATGATATACAGCAGTTACTTGCAGACCAGTTTGAAGTTAAGTGTTGTCTCAATAGTGTATACAACCTTCGGGGAGTCGCTATTTTTGCGAAAGCTTGTTTTGGGCATCCCAGCCCAAGCAAGCAGCAAAAACTTAACGCGACCACTTATGCCTCCGGCGGCCCCGATTCGTCCTCGTCACCTCGTCCCGACCCAACAAGGGGTCGGAACATAGGCTCCAAATGACTTGACGCCGTGTCGGATGGCCTTTTATTTTGTCTCCACCTTCGCTAACGCTCAGACTCCGACAAAACAACGGCCCTACGGCTATCGCGGACTAAAAATCATCACTTCGCTTAGGCTACGTTTCCCTGATTTTCAGCGAATGAATCGATTAGATTTAGTTTGGATAACCGTTCGATCAAAACACCCGCAGCAAAGCCAAGAAAAACAAGATGATTTTAAAAAAAATTTAGAGA
>NZ_BLYC01000065.1 GCF_019721995.1 Bathymodiolus japonicus methanotrophic gill symbiont
AGTCTCTGTTGAAGATCACGATTTTTTTCTTCAACATCTCCGAATCGTTTGTGGATATTTTCATGAATTCTAAATGTAAGTTCATCACCCCTCTTAGAACTAATATAAGTATTCCAATCAGATCTCTTTAATTCATATTCGTCTGAAATTTTATTATTATCCGTTAATCCAGCTCCTAAAGATTTAGCTTGCACTTGGTTAATATTTAAAAAAACTAAAGTTAGTGTTAGTGTTAGTGTGAATTTATTCATAATTTTTACTTAAATTTAAGTTACCTGAATTCGTATAATTAAGTGCATAACCTATGAAAGTAACGGATAGCAGTACACCTGTTGAATTGAGACAAGACATAGGTCATCTCCTAGTTCTGTCACAAAAACAAAATCCCCCTATTACCTACGATCATAAGATTAAATTTCAGCCAAATAAGGCTCGCATGTTCAACTAAAAATGGTTCTATTTTTCAAGCCATTACTTTCCTAAATGCCGAATTATACTTGGCTTCAATGCTAGATTATCATAATTTTAATGATGGTCTGAGAATACTTTTCTCCTGCATGGTGTTTTACCATTTATCGCATAAAAACAGGTTATAGTTGATTTTTACACAATCATTTGTTTTTGGTTATGTCGCAAAAAAACAAATATAGGCGCGCGGGGCTCCTGTCGCTGTAATGCGTTCACCTACGCAGCGAATAGGAGATGCTCCAACCGCGCCCTTCGGATTGGCAAATTTCCCTGCTCCTTCTGGAGACTATCAGCCCGTCCGGGACTGACAGGGGAGGTAATAGGGTGATTTTATTTTTTGCGATATAACCTTAGCGAGGGCTGATAGCCCCCCACTGGTTTATAAAAAAAATGGAAGTAAAAAATCTAAGATATTCTTTGTGTGGTCTTTATGTTTCTTCTCTACAGCAAAGTCAACCCCCGAATGCGAATGATCCGTTTCTTCAACACCGATATTTTTTATAACAACGACTTTACATCTTTCATTATCACCATTTTTGTTTTCTTCCTCATTATTTATATAGTCTTGAGATGATTTCAGAGATTCATGGATGTAGATGGTTGTATTATCGTCGAGGCTCTCGCAGTTATGCGCCCATACATATCCATCCCCAGCCCCGTAAGTAAGAGTCTTAGGGTCTGATGCTTGTATGCTAAATGATAATACGCCTAGAATGACGCCAGTAGTTAGTTTTTTCATGTTTCTATTATAACCTGAGTTCCAATACCTTCGCCAAAAATAATACAACATTTTCATGAATCTTACCAAGCTGAAGTTTCCCAATTATTGAGTAGCTGAGGTAATTAATAATCCTACGCGTGTATTTTCGCGACCTGAAGGTGGCTTTTAAATCCAATATACTTTTCTGACCTATAGACTTTCACTCGATGTTCAAGTTTTCAGCTATAACTGGGCTAAGAAAAGTACATTTTTCCGGCTTTGTTTTATAAGTGATTGATTTACAATGATGTTGATGCTTTCTTTGTCAGTAAAATTATCAATAAAATCAATCAGTTAAAAAACCTGAACATCGAGTTATACCGTTTAGCTCAGGCTCTTCTATGGGTCAGCGAAGGTATGGGGATCAAGAAAATAGCACGTCTGATGAACGTGTGCGTTAAAACTATATTCAATTGGCTGAAAACCTTCATGTACAAAGGCATTGGCTGGTTGATAGGTCAGCACTATCAAGGACGTGGCAGGAAAGCAAAATTAACGAAAGAACAACAAAAAATATTAACGGACTTGATTAAGGACGGGCCAGAGACGAGAGGTGCGCAGTGGCGCGCCTATTTTCATTAAAAAAACAGCCTGACAACGTATCATAATGACTAGAGTATGCCCAAGAATGACTTATAAATACGTGTATTTGCTTTGTGCTCATAATTACCCTCTATAAACTTCTCGCCTATGTTTAACTTTCACAACCAAAACATGAAGCTCTTCATCATCTCTTGAGCACAAAAGCCTATAATCCCCTACCCTGAATTTATAAAGCCCTGCCTTGTTTCCAGCTAAAGGAATTAAATATTCTTTTGGTTTTACAGATAGTTTTTCGTCAATAGCCTTTGTAAGCCTTTCTTGCACTTCACGACTTAGCTCATAAAACTGCTTTTTAGCTCTTTGCCCAAATTCTATTTTGTACATTCAGAAAGCTTATCTTATAAATTAAGTTCTTTTCTAATATCTTCAAAAGGCACAGATTTTTCACCAGAGGCTATAAATTCATCATGCGCTTGCTTTGCGTCTTGATAGTCCTCTAAATCCTCTAGCCGATCTCTCAATAATTGCTCTAGCCCTTTTTTTATGTAGTAACTTTTAGATCTTTCCTCAGCCCGTGAAACTTTATTCAGCATCTCTCCTAGCTCTACAGGGATGTTGGCAGAAACACTTATAGATGTAGCAGTCATAATCACACCTCATTAAAAAATAAACCAATTGTAGAGATGATATAGCATATCTTGCAAATGTAAATATTTTTTGCAAAAATTTGCAAGATTAAAATATCCGAAATATAAGATCAACAATCATAACTCATAATATGCATTACAATCACTCAGATATATTAATACAATAATGTTAATATATTGATTTAGATTTTTTGATATACTATATGAGATATTATATTTTAAAGGCAACCCCCATGAACTTACTTTTTTACTCAGCGATAGGGAGGCAAGGAAAAACCACTCACGCTATCGGATATGCTCAGTACAAGGGCACAAAGCTTTACACTAACGATGTACAGAACGCCACAAAAGAACTTTACGGAGATATGTTCAAGAAAGGTGATTTTGTAGAAATTGGGGTAGGGGAGGAAATAGCCATAGATGACGATGACAGCATCACTTTTGACTTTGGAGGGTACATAGATAGCCGTCTAGTAGACGTTATTAGCTATGTAGACGCTTGTGTAGTCCCTACCTCCTATCAATCTAAGTCGGAGTACATACCAGCCGTAAGAACGATTAATGCCCTAGCTGAACACAACAAAAATATCGTTATCCTGATAAACAACACAGCTACAAAGCTAATCCCCGAAGTTAAGGAAGCCCTAGAGGAAACCTTTCCTGATTATCCTATTTTTGTAGTCAATTCCTCTAGGTACATATCTAGGCTAGCAAACTACCAAAAGACACTCTTTGACTTGCTGGACGCTGGCGACGGATTAGAGAAACACCGCATAAAAGAAACCCTTATCCCACAAATTAAGGCTTTCTACGATCACCTAGACAATATTTTATAACGGAAACAACCATGCCTAAAAAAGTACTCGGAAAATCTAAGCTCCTAAAGGACGCTACAAAAGAAGCTCAAGAGGGAGAAATTGACCTTAACGCTACTGTTTTAATGACACACGCTCAAATTTTGGAATTGAGTAAACCTAAAGAAAGAAGAACGGCGGGTAAAATGGTATATATCACACCTAGTGAAATGGAAGCCTTTTTAGGTTCTATAGGGCGTAAAAGCTACTCAAACGCGGTTAGAGGGCTTATTTTAGAATTTATAGAAAACAACAAAGATGAGGAATAAAAAAGAGCCTGAATATCCATCAGGCGCGCCATGCTACCTCACGAAATTCCGGGACTCCTGTCGCCGTAATTCGTTCACCTACGCAGCGAATGGGAGATCCACTGGTCGCCCTGCGTCCGTCTCAACTAAGCACAAAAGCCGCTTCGTCATTACTACCTCACTGGCTGGACGGCTATTCGGTAGGCGCGCCACCGCGCGCCTAAGGTTGGTTTTACGGGTTCAAATTGACGGGGAGTCGCTATTTTTGCGAAAGCTTGTTTTGGGCATCCCAGCCCAAGCAAGCGGCAAAAACTTAACGCGACCACTAATGCCTTCGGCGGCCCAGACGTCCTGCGTACGTGCCACTTCGCCATTACCATCGTGTAACTACTCAGCGAAGCTGAGTAGTTCAATGAAATTATAAAGCAAATTCAGGTAACTTTCCCTCAAAGACCAAGGTCATTGCCTGAGTTGAACTTAGACCTTGTTTACGGCACGTTGATAAATACCCTCTGACACGACAAAATATCTCTGCACCCTTGGTACTACGAAAGCAGCCGGATATTTTCTGTTGAACCTTGGTCATCCGAATCGAATTTTCTGCGGCATTATTGGTAAATGGCACCCAGGTATTTGTCATGAAGCGCAAGACATCCTCTTCATAATTAATCAGCCTTTCCAGTAAGTTTCTAGCTTTACTGCGTTTTATTCGCTCCCGTTTTACTTCTTTAGGCTTATCGGGTGGTGGGCATTCGATCTCCGCTTTGCCAAGTAATTCTCTGTATTGTACCTTCCATTTTTCTGCTTCTTTATGTAGTAGCATGCCACCTGCTTCATTGACGGCATCATTCATTTTTTCAAGTAGTCGTTTCATTTCAAGCGCCCACTCCTGTTTATCCTGCTCCCAGGCGCGCGTTAATTCCCTCAAATGATGTGCATTACAAAGCGAATGAGTACAATCATATTTATAGTAGGGCTTCCAATGATCATGACATAAAATCCCATGAAAATGGGGTAAAATACCAATGTCATTCATTGCCTCTGTGCCACGTTTGGCATGGGGAAAGAAGTGTGTCCACTATAGCACCCCAAAGAGTCAAGACAGATTTTTCAACAATCCTTATTCCATATTCCTAAGCCGCTTCATTCTGCTGTTCATTAGCTAAAATACTTTCTCTATATACATTCATTGGTTTTTTATAGTCCAGGGTTTCATGAAACCGTTGATGATTATAAAACTCAATATAGTCATCAACATCTTCTATTAACGCTCTAATTGAACCATATTCATTTAAATAAATACGCTCACATTTTGCACTTCGCCAAAACCGTTCAATACAAATATTATCCGTTGCTCGTCCTTTTCCATCCATAGAAATAGTAATGCCTTTGTTTTTTAGTCGTTGGGTATGAATTTCACTGGTGTATTGACTGCCTTGATCCGTATTAAAAATTTCAGGTGTTCCGTAGAGAGAAAGCGCTTCATCTAATACATCCATAACTAAAAAAGAATCCATTGTGTTTGATATTTTATGGGCGAGCACTGCTTTTGAGTGCCAATCAATAATCGCCGCTAAATAAACCATCCCTTCTTTGGTTTTAATATAGGTTATATCTGTACTCCAAACTTGGTTAGCGTGTGATATATCAAGATCTCTAAGCTTATAAGTATATTTTTTATGTTCTTTTATGGGGATCGTTGTATTGACTTGTTTTACCGCTAATACGGCTTTCAAGCCCATCTGCTGCCGATAACTCGCCACCGTGTTTAAACTGACTTTAAAACCACCTTCAAGCAACTGCTGGTGTACTTTAGCCGCACCATAAATAGGGATGTCTTTAAAAATGTGATTAATCTGAGTTTTGATCTCTTCTTTCTTTTTATTCTCTCTTTTTTTGTAATAGAGATTGCTTCTATTTAATCCTAATAATGCACACTGCTGTGTTAGAGGTAGAGTGTTAAGCTTGGGCTCAATCAACTGTTTTCTATCAGATGAGTCCAAGCTTTTTAGCTTTTTTTCGAGCCACTCCTTTTCAACCGTCATTTTTCCTACGATTTTTGTGAGCATCTCATTTTGTTCTTGAGCTGCTAATAGATCCTCTTTGTAATCTTTAACGGCTTTGGAGGGCTCCATTGCTATTTCTGCATTGTCTAAGAATATTTTTTTCCAGTTTTGTAGGTTCTTAGGTGTGATGTTATTTGCACTGGCAATTTCTTGCAGTGTTTTTTCATTCTTTAAAACTTCTAATACCAACTTGCTTTTAAATTCAGCACTGTAGACCGTTCTTTTTCTGCTCATTTTAATACTCCAATTTTTTACAAATAGTAACTAATTTGGAATAAGATTGCTTTGATTTCTTGTCTGGATTTGCTGGGGGATTATATTCTTCTGTCATGGTTAGGTTGACTCTTCTATGTTTTTATCTGTTTGCTTAGGGAATAGTTCAGGATTAAACCTGTAATTAGTCATAAAATCCTCAAGAATTTTTTTGAAATACTGTTTGTTTTCATCCAGCATTTCCACGGGGTCAAACAGCGAATAATTGCCATGGCTTAATACATTAATCATACGTGCATGGACAATATCTTCAGGGTCATCGTTATCCTTTTTGATGCATGCTGAAAAGTTTTTAAAGCCATGAAAGGTGGCTGTTTTCTCAAGTAAATTACGCAGTATGTTGAAGTGATAGGTATATAGGTTGTCAGATTCAGCCGCTTCATGTAATTGTTTTAGCAAAGCAACATGTTGAAAAAACGGAGTGCTATTGGTGTAACGCAAGTTATAACCCTTTGAGTTGCTGTCGTTACTCAGATAATAAGGTTGGCATTTTTTCTTATCGTTTAGCTCATTCCATAACACGTTAAAAAATAAGGTGTGGTGTGATGATATAACCGTTTTTATCTTGCTTGGCTTTATAAGTAACTGTGCTAAATGGCTAGCCACAGCAATGGCATTGTTATCATCCAATGATGATATAGGGTCGTCGATGTAGATGTATTTAACCCAATCGTAAGCCTCTTGCTCGTCAATAGCGAGTTGCGCTACAGCAAGAAAGAAACACCAAATAAAGATATTTTCCTCTCCTCGGGAGATTTTAATATCCTCTATTGTTTCGCTGCTTTCATCGTTAGTAACCTCACGATTAAAGCTAACCGTCCAATTATTTGTATCAATTTTAAAATCAAAATCTGCATAGCGTTGTAACAATGGGCGAATACGGTTATCCATTTCTAGCTCTTGCAGGCCAGCGAAAAAGCGAGAATCTGCATTAAGCTTCAATACCCTTTGACTGTCGCTTTCTTGAATAGAGGCTAAGTCATTATCCCAACTAAATAAATCTTCGGTAAAGGCATTGAAATACAGGGTGTCTCTTCCGCTCTCATGCTTACTCGCCTCTTTAAAGCTCATAGATAAACGTGTTTTTCCTGTGCCGTTATAAGCAAACAGCAACAGATATTTTTTATTGCCTTTTTCAGGGTCTAGCTTGTCACGTAAATGCGTCGCCAGCCCTTCTAAGCTGGAAAATTCATTGGTATTACTCATTGTTCCACCTCAGCAGATGTAGGAAAAAGCTGCTGCATCAAGCCTTTTTTATGGTCTTTAAGTAGCTCTATTTTCTTGGCTTGTGCGGTGATGAGATCGTCTATGGAAGATAGGCAGTCGGCGATTTTTTGTTGTTCATCAGGTAATGGGGTAGTTATATTTTCTTTAGAATAGTCTTTGAAATAAATATGAGGTATCGCTCCGCCTGCAACATATTTACTAAAATTGATTTTTTTTATTAATTTCCATATAAATATAAGGTTATTTTGTCCTTTAGGTTTAATGATCTGTAGAGTACTCAATACAGATGACTTACCTTCACATATAAATGATCTTCCAACTCCAGAGCCATCTTTTACTATTCCGATATAAGTTTTTTCTTCTTTATAAAAATTAACGTTTTGAAAATAACCTGAAGCGCCATACACCTTGAAATTTCCTTCATTAACTAGAGTATTAGCCAAGATAGTTGATGAAAACCTCTCACAAACATCACTTAATAATTTTTTATCCCAATCCTCTGCATTCCTAAACTCAGGAAAGCGAAGTTGGGGAACAGTTTCACCTTCAGCAGGGAATAGCTGCTGCATCAAGCCTTTTTTATGGTCTTTAAGTAGCTCTATTTTCTTGGCTTGTGCGGTGATGAGATCGTCTATGGAAGATAGGCAGTCGGCGATTTTTTGTTGTTCATCAGGTAATGGGGTAGTTATATTTTCTTTAGAGTAGTCTTTGAAATAAATATGAGGTATCGCTCCGCCTGCAACATATTTACTAAAATTGATTTTTTTTATTAATTTCCATATAAATATAAGGTTATTTTGTCCTTTAGGTTTAATGATCTGTAGAGTACTCAATACAGATGACTTACCTTCACATATAAATGATCTGCCAACTCCAGAGCCATCTTTTACTATTCCGATATAAGTTTTTTCTTCTTTATAAAAATTAACGTTTTGAAAATAACCTGAAGCGCCATACACCTTGAAATTTCCTTCATTAACTAGAGTATTAGCCAAGATAGTTGATGAAAACCTCTCACAAACATCACTTAATAATTTTTTATCCCAATCCTCTGCATTCCTAAACTCAGGAAAGCGAAGTTGGGGAACAGTTTCACCTTCAGCAGGGAATAGCTGCTGCATCAAGCCTTTTTTACTCTTCTTACTCATACGCCGATAAACCCGAAATTTCACGCCCTTGCGCCAGTTTATGTAAATGTGGCGCTAAGTCTTCCATTAATGCCGATTCTTTTTTTATGCGTGCTTTCCACCCCAGTTCTAACGGTGACAATAAATCACTTAAATGCTCACCATCAAAAATCATGCGCTTCATAATCGTATCAACAAATCCCTGTAGGTGTTGTGGCTGTAGGTCATATTTTATAGCTAGAATGCTTATTTCATTGGCAGCTTTATCTGACTTAAAATCTTGGTAGCCCGCGTGGATTTGATCTTTATCTAGTTTTTCGCCAACCTTGAGGCTGTTGATATAATCAATAATATCTTCACTTTCTTCCATTAGGTTTGCCTGGCTACTAATCATGTTGATTAGTTCTTTGCGTGTCATTTTTTCTTTGTTGCTGTCTTGGGTGGATTTGGCGATTAATCCCATAATGAAATCGTAATCGATCACAGCAGAAGCAAAGATCACCAATTCAAAATCTAATTGTTGCACTTCGATCTCAATACCTTCACCGTCTTTATCTTGCTTGCGCTTAAGGTCTTTGGCTATTTCTAAGTAAGCACTTTTAAAGCCGCGCAAGTCTTCGATAGATAAAGCAGTCTCTATGTGTTGCTGTTCCTCATCACTAAGCTCAGTGTATTGCTCAATTTGGGTATTGAGCTTTTGCACTGTTTTAAAGTGGTTAATAAACTCAGCTTTGGCAATATCACCTTTTAGATTAGCCACTTCTGATGGGCTACAATCCAGCCCTTTTCCTTGCATAAAAGCATCTAGTGTTTCGATGGATTTTTGGTAATTTTTAACTGCTACAGGGGAAGAATCTACTAACCAGATTTCTTTAGCACGGTTTTTAGCCGCCCCTGAGAAAAGCTCGATAGCGGCGTTAACTATAGCACCCCAAAGAGTCAAGACAGATTTTTCAACAATCCTTATTCCATATTCCTAAGCCGCTTCATTCTGCTGTTCATTAGCTAAAATACTTTCTCTATATACATTCATTGGTTTTTTATAGTCCAGGGTTTCATGAAACCCTGGACTATAAAAAACCAATGAATGTATATAGAGAAAGTATTTTAGCTAATGAACAGCAGAATGAAGCGGCTTAGGAATATGGAATAAGGATTGTTGAAAAATCTGTCTTGACTCTTTGGGGTGCTATATTTTGATCTCTTCTTTCTTTTTATTCTCTCTTTTTTTGTAATAGAGATTGCTTCTATTTAATCCTAATAATGCACACTGCTGTGTTAGAGGTAGAGTGTTAAGCTTGGGCTCAATCAACTGTTTTCTATCAGATGAGTCCAAGCTTTTTAGCTTTTTTTCGAGCCACTCCTTTTCAACCGTCATTTTTCCTACGATTTTTGTGAGCATCTCATTTTGTTCTTGAGCTGCTAATAGATCCTCTTTGTAATCTTTAACGGCTTTGGAGGGCTCCATTGCTATTTCTGCATTGTCTAAGAATATTTTTTTCCAGTTTTGTAGGTTCTTAGGTGTGATGTTATTTGCACTGGCAATTTCTTGCAGTGTTTTTTCATTCTTTAAAACTTCTAATACCAACTTGCTTTTAAATTCAGCACTGTAGACCGTTCTTTTTCTGCTCATTTTAATACTCCAATTTTTTACAAATAGTAACTAATTTGGAATAAGATTGCTTTGATTTCTTGTCTGGATTTGCTGGGGGATTATACGTGGGTATCCGTTATTCTCCTGCCATTGCTGTGAAAGCTAAATCTCAGAAACGAGGAACCAATAAATCGTGGCGCATGGATGAAACGTATATCAAAGTTAAGGGTCAGTGGACCTATTTATACCGAGCTGTTGATAGTCGCGGGGATACGCTTGATTTCATGCTTGCCACTATGCTCGACATATTACAGGTTAAATATTTGAATAACATCATCGAACAGGATCACCGCTTTATCAAAAAAATAACAAAACCGATGATGGGCTTTAAAGCGTTTCACTCCGCTCAAGCAACCATTGATGGAATTGAAACGGCACATATGATCCGAAAGGGACAATTGTCTGAGGAAAATATTCCTGCTTATAAGCAGTTTATGGCTTTAGCAGGATAGTTATGCCTGAAGACCAGGAGATCTACGCTTTTGATGATTATTGCGACAGAACCATATACCTGCTGCAATATCAACTTTACTACCCGTAGTAATGCTTTTCTTAAAGTCATCGCCAACTTTATCGGTCTTGTTATTAAAACTTTCTATCACAGTGAATAATGTCCTGTTTAATTTCCATCGACAAAGGTATTGTCCTATATCACTATCACCAAGATAGCGGTAAATACTAGATTTTGAAAGGATGTATGCTTTCAAAATTTGCCTGATATTCTCATATTTGACATGCTAATAAACGGCAAAGGGTCGTTTGCAGTTTATGAGTGGCAAAATGGAAACAGACTAATAATTCTGTACACTATAAATATTGATGAAGCGACAAAAAGTACACTAGGAATTATTAATTCGAGGTGAGTTAGCCCTATTGTGCATTTGCCTTTCTCTAGTTTGTAGTAGCCCAGCTCATGAGCAAAAGGTTTTATTTCAAAACAATCTTCTAATTCAGCAATTACTTTAAACTTCGCTTTTGCTAAATTTCTAAAGTATTGAATTGTTGAAAACCATACTAACGAAACTATAGAAATAGGAACAGCAATTGCCAAATATTCGATTTCCTTTTCGGATGCTAAAAGCGCGATACCGGCGGCCACTACGGATAAATAGAAGGCAGATAAAGCCTGTCTCCTTTGTTCATTGGCTGTAATAGTTTGTACATAGACACCATAAATTTCGACTATATTTTGCATGTCATTCATTGGTTATACAACTTCCATATTGCATTAATTAGAGGTTGTTCATTCCATCCGACAAATTCATCAGCGTTATCTAAAACAACCCCAGCTCTCCTCTCCTGCCCATGTGGGTTAACAGCCAAAATTGGCTTACGAAACTCATTCGCACCTTCTATTTCTTTCTTTATCCACTTACTATGATGAGCGTACATACCTGTCGGTATAATAACCACGTGAGACCGGTAGATCTTATCATAATATAGCCTTTTTTAATTGTAGGTCATTATTAGCATTATGTATTGGGTCGTTTTTAGGTACAGAGAAATCACAAAAAACTAGAGATGCTTGTCCAAGTCTCCAATCTTTAAATATCCATTCAGATAGACGATCATAATGATCTGAATAAGCCCAAGAATGGCTTATAAATACATGTATTTGTTTAGTGCTCATAAATTAATTCTCCTATCTAGCCTTTAGGTGGAAATGGATCATTACCATGACTATCTTTAGGGCCAATTTTTCCATCTTTGTTATGAATAACAAGTTCAGTTTTTTGGTTTTGGCTAATTTCACGAGCGCGATTAACAGCTTCTTGTTTGGTATCAAAGTGCCCAGATGATCGTTGAGCGCCACTTTGCTTTATATCCCATCCGCCATCTTTACTATTTGATACTACATGAGTGCTTTTTTTTGACATCTTTATGAATCCATTTTTGTAGAAAACCAACATTATTATCACAATGAGGATTAACCATAGAAACTCAAGGGATAAACACTATATGTATGTAATTTTAATAGGTTTTATTTTACAGCTAAAGGAAAAATAAAATTGTAAAAGAAAGATATGAAAAAAATAGTCTTTTCATTCGTTTCAAATGCTATTGCCTAAGGGGAATTAGGTAGGGGGTTACTATAAACATGGCAAAACCACCTAAAATAAACCTCGATACATCAGCATTGTGTATTTCAGCTACTCAATAATTGGGAAACTTCAGTTTAGAGTGAACACGCCAGTTTTTTGCCTACCCTTTACCCATCATGTAAAAGTTATCCCCCTATTTTACCTACCCTAATGAATACTTGATTTCCGTTCAATCCGCATTTAACTATTACTATTAGTGAGGCTTTATTGTCTTGATAACTCACATTAAGACGTATGTATCACACCATGCAGAGATAAATAACCCTGTGACATTACTATGTGTAAATTGTGAGCAACAATTCTTATATCGTAGTTACCCACAAGAACTGTTGATAAAAGTGTGTATTACTTTTGAGTAACTGGATTAAAGCCACGGTACATATAGGATAGGGTTATATTGTGTATTTTTTGTACAGGACATTTATTAAGCTATATTTGATTCACAGTTTCACTCGCTGAAAATCATCACTTCGCTTAGGCTACGTTTCCATGATTTTCAGCGTATGCTCAGCTTCAAAGGCACTCACTTTCAAAAAGATGTCATTCTTTATGCTGTTTTCTTTTATGTCAGGTATGGCGTTTCGTATCGCGACCTTGAAGAAATGTAAGCGTCAATTATCTCCACCTAGACAAGCTACCCTAATTACTTTAGAGGCTTAATTTTTTCAATCAAGTTCCAGGGCAAAAACTGATCCAGTGCTTCTGGTTCATAATGCCTACCCAGCTTGGGTAGTTCAGTTAATAGGTATTTCAGGTAATCAAAAGGTTCCAGGTTATTAGCAACGGCTGTTTGCACAAGACTGTAAAGTAGTGCGCTGGCATTTGCACCGCGTGGTGTCTGGTTAAACAGCCAGTTTTTACGTCCAATCACAAACGGTTTGATATGCCGTTCAGCTGCATTATTATCAATTTGTATATTACCGTCATCAATATAGCGGATCAAGCTACCCCACTGGTTAATAGTGTAACGAATGGCTTTACCTATTGCGCTGTCCTTTGCTGTCTTGGTAAGGTTGTTATCGCACCACTGCTTTAACTCTTCCAGTAAAGGTTTGCTTTTTTCCTGACGCTGTAAATAACGTTGCTCTATCGTCAGGTCTTTGATCTGTTTTTCAAGTGCATACAGTCGGGCAAACTTACGTAATGCGGTTTGAGCCAGCCCCATTTTATTCTTGCGACTCTCTTTAGGGAGGGCTTTTAGCGCTTCATCGAATTTACGCCGCGCATGTGCCATACACCCCACGAGGATACAATCATCTGATGCCAGTGCATGATAGCCTGCATAGCCATCTACCTGCAAGTGACCTGAAAAGGCCCGCAAGAAGCTTTCAGCATGCGCTCCTGCCCGCGTTGGCTGATAATCATACAAAACGATCGGGTGCTCGGATTCATGCCCACCACTCTGATAGAGCCACATATAGGATTTCGATTTCGTCTCTCGACCATCCCGAATCACATTTAAGGTTGTTTCATCGGCCTGGAGGATCTTCTGTAGAATCAGCAGAGCATGCAGTCGATCATAAAAGGGCAGGAGCAATTCAGCGGACTTTAATACCCAGTTAGATAGCGTGGCACGAGAAAGGTCAACACTTAAGCGCTTGAAAATGGTTTCCTGCCGGTAAAGTGGCAGGCTATCCATGAACTTGGCGACAATAATGTAAGCTAATAAACTTGCCGAGGCAAAACTACGAGGAATGGGCTGTGCGGGTTTTGGTGCACTGATAATGCCATTTTCACAGGTGCGGCAGCCATACTTGATCTGTATATGTTCAATGACTTTGATCTGGGCAGGAATGATTTCTAGCTGCTCTGACTTGTCTTCGCCAGCCTCATGCAATGCATGACCGCAGGCACAAAAACGCTCTGCTTCAGGTAATTCATAACGGATAACTTCGCGCGGGATATCTCTGGATAATGGCTTGCGGCCTGGCTTTTTACGCTGATAGCTTAGGGTTTCTTCAGGGTCGGAATCATCCTGCTTTAAGCTATCAAGAATGGACTCCGCTTCATTAAACAACTCCATTTGACCCGGACATTTCTCACTGGAGGTGCCAAAACGCTTATGTTGCAACAGACGAAACTGCTCCTCATACCATGTCAGTTTTTCCTGTAATTGATCCACTGTCGACTGATAGTCCAGCACCATTTTGTGCAGTACATTCGTCTCGTCTGGCAGTGTTTCAGGAAGTGATTTCATGGTGTTTATTATACCACCAAACAGGGTTAAATAAGCATTTAACTGGCTGTTTTATTAGATATTTTCCACGTAAAATAACGGCAACAAATCAATTATTTATTAAGCCAGAAATAGCGGTATGAGCTTGCGCTTGCCGATAGGATAAACCCTCCAGTAATCAGTGTAATTCACGTAAGGTTAATGATAACGGATGTTCGTTTAACTCGGTTGGCCACTGAAACTTCCCCTTATCCAGGCGCCGATAATAAAGCCAGAACCCATTACACTCCCAATAGAGTATTTTCAGTTTATCGCGAGAGCGGTTACAAAAGACAAAAATACTTCCGGCAAAGGGATCATGGCCAAACTGTTCCGAAACAATCAGTGACAGACCATTGATAGATTTACGCATATCAGTAACGCCGGTCGCCAAAAACACTTGATTAACAACAAGCCCGTTTATCATGAGATAGACCTAACCAGTTTCAGTAGCGGCTTTAATGATGCAAGTTCTGTACTGGCACAAATTTCCAGACTGAAGCCATTAGAATGAGTCACTTTGATAACTGATGAATCAGCAGGTACGCCTGATCCGTTCAACATGTCCTCTGCAACCAGTGTTACCGGAACCAATTGCTTGGCTTGTAACACTGGTGGAGCGAGCGAACTGAATTGCTTTTTGTAATAACTGAAGATATGCGGCTTGATATCATGGGCTTTGCAATACCCGACCTGAGTTAAACGACTGGCTTGCCATTGCGGTATATGATTTTGCATAGCCGCTTTATTTTGAGATGGACTCATAAATTACTCCTGAGTTAATTGGAGGTATTAGTCTGCCATTTTTTATATTGGTTTAGAATGTGTACTTTAATTGACGCTTAC
>NZ_BLYC01000066.1 GCF_019721995.1 Bathymodiolus japonicus methanotrophic gill symbiont
ACATTAAACGAATAACTCGCCCTATGTTGGGTTTTTAAAACTTCCATAGCGCCCAAAAAACATTAGCAGGTATTGAGATAATGAAAATGATCAAAAAAGGACAAATGTTCGGAGGGGATGGTTTGTCTCCTGCAGGACAGTTTTATTCATTAGCTGCATAAAGGTCGGTTATGACCAATCCTTACCGTCGTAATAAGTTCTTGCGACAGAACCGTTGAAAGTGGTGCAGCTTGGGTTTATCAAAAATATACAAGCGATCCTATTCTTTATGAAGCGGAAGAAGCCGCCAAAGAAAATAAACGTGGCTTATGGGCTTTACCTGATCCATTGCCACCTTGGGAATGGCGCAAGAGGAAGTAATTTTTAGCTGGTCAATTCACTAGCCAATAATTCACTTTGTTCTAATACTCCATCTGCTTCTATTCTGGCCACATCAGGTGGATAGCCATATTTTATTAGTACTTTTTTAACCAACAACCTTAGTTTTGCTTTTACATCAGCTCGTTTATTCCAGTCAACGGTTGCATTTTTTCGGATAATATCAACGATTAAATGGATAAGCTCTTTCATTTTATTGTCTTCCAGATATTCCGTAGAGCTGTTTTGCGAAAGAATTGAATAAAAAGCATATTCCTCTGGGGTTAAATCTAAGTCATCTGCTTTGTGATCTTCCAGATTCATTTTTTCGGCAATTCCAGCAAGTTCTTTAATGACTTGAGCCGTATCAATTTGATTATTGTGATAATGCTTAATCGTTGATTCAAGCATTTCAGAAAACTTTTTACCTTGTATGGTATTTTTTCTTTTTCTTGTTTTTACTTCGTCATTCAAAAGTTTTTTGAGTAGTTCAAAGGCAAGGTTTTCATGCTCCATGTTTTTGACTTCGAGCAAAAATTCTTCAGATAAAATACTAAGAGAAGGACTATTGACTCCTGCTGCTTCAAAAATATCGACAACTCCATCACTACTAAGCGCATCATCAACTATTTGACGTATTGCTGTATTGACTTGGATATCTGTTTTTTCGCCACTTGGCGTGAATTTATTAATTCTTGATTTTATGACTTTGAAAAAGGCGATTTTGTCCTTGATTACTTCTGATCCATAACTGGGAACAGCCATGACATAAAGTTTTGATAAAGTGGTTACTTCTGATAAAAACCGATCTTTTAACTTTTCATCTTTCAATATAAAGTTTTGAGCTGCCAATAATATTTTTAATTTTTCACCTGTTGGTGCATCAAAATATGGCTCATAGTCAAACTTATGAAACATTTGTTTGACTACCTCAAATTTGGCGTTCATGGCACTGATAATTTCATCAATATCAGGTGCAACATTTCCTTGACCCCCGCTTTCGGTATAGTCTTTCATTGCCGAGCGCAAATCTTGCCCTATACCGATATAATCAACAATTAATCCACCTGGCTTATCTTTATAAACGCGATTAACACGGGCGATTGCCTGCATTAATGCTGCCCCTTGCATCCTTTTGTCGATATAAAGGGTATGTAGTGGCGGTGCGTCAAACCCTGTTAGCCACATGGACTGAACAATCACCAGATTTAATTTATCATGGCTATCTTTGAGTCTTGCTGCTAAGAATTGACGATCTTTTTTGTTGGTATGGTGTGGCTGAAAGCTTTCAGGGTCATCTGATGAACTGGTCATAACCACTTTAATTACACCTTTGTCTAAATCACCATGATGCCATTCGGGTTTTAGTTGTTTAATCTGCTCATATAAATCTACGGCAATTTGGCGTGTCATGCAGACAATCATCCCCTTGCCTTCAAACACAGCTTGCCGCGATTCAAAATGCGTAACAATATCCTTTGAAATATCCTTTAAGCGTTCGGGGTGTCCAATAATGGCATTGACTCGAGCATTTTTCTTTTTGGCTTTTTCTAATTGCTCATCGGTTGCCCCTTCTATCCCTTCAATTAATTCATCTATTTTTTCGTTAGCATCCTTATTGAATTTTATTTTAACCAGTCTGCTTTCATAACTTAAAGGTACGGTTGCGCCATCTTCCACCGCCTGAGCAATATCATAAATATCAATATAACCACCAAAAACCTTTTGTGTGTCTCTATCTTCTTTTTCAATCGGTGTTCCAGTAAAACCGATAAAAGAAGCGTTAGGTAAAGCATCTCTTAAATGCTTGGCATTGCCATATTTAATATTACCGTCTTTATCGACCTTACCTGTAAAGCCATATTGGCTGCGGTGTGCTTCATCAGCCACTACAACAATATTTGAACGCTTAGATAAAGTGCCAAAGACGTTGTTTCCCTCTTCAGGATAAAACTTTTGGATAGTGGTAAAGACGATGCCACCGCCAGTGACTTGTAACAATTCTTTTAAGTTTTCTCGACTATTTGCTTGAACAGGCTTTTGTCGCAAGAGAGAAGCGCAATTTCCAAAAGTAGTAAAGAGCTGATCGTCTAAATCGTTTCTGTCAGTCAATATAACAAGGGTCGGGTTTTGCATGGCTTTTTCAACGACTAACTGCCCTGAATAAAACACCATAGAAAGCGATTTTCCGCTTCCTTGCGTATGCCAGACAACCCCTACTTTCCTATCCCCTTCGGTTTCAGTTGCTCTTAATGTTTCATGGATCGCTTTCTCAACTACATAATATTGATGATAAGCCGCTATTTTTTTAATTTTTATTTGTGATAAAAGCCCTGTTTTCTCATCTTTTACTTCTTCAGATTCAAAGACTGTATTAAAGCGAACCAACCTTAACAAGACAGTTTTTTGTAGCATCCTCTGCGCTAAGATTTGTAGTTCTGGTAAAACGCCGTTTTCTTTTTTATCGGGTGATTTCCATGCTAGAAAGCGAGAAAAAGGAGCGGAAACAGACGAAGTACGCGCATCCACGCCATCTGAAATTACACATAAAGCGTTATAGTAAAAAATAGAGGGAACAGCAGTTTTATAATTCTGGATTTGGGTATAGGCTCGCTCTAATGTTGCTTTTTCACTAATAGCACTTTTAAGTTCAATTATCACCAAAGGTAAACCATTAACAAACAACACCACATCAAGGCGTTTAGATTGATTATTTTCTTTAATGACAAACTGATTGACCGCCCAAAAATTATTATTTTCTGGTGTCTCAAAATCAATTAGTTTGACTTGTAGTCCTACTGTTTCACCCTGTTTAAAATATTCCACCGTCAGCCCATCGGTAAGCATCTGGTGAAATTTTTCATTGTTAGTCATAATGTCATTAGAACCAAGATGCATGACATGCTGAAAGGCTTCAACGCGGGCAGATTCAGGCAAATCAGGATTGAGTCTTTTTAAGCTTCCCTTTAACTGATCTTCTAATACCACGGAAGCAAAATCATTTCGATCTAGTTCAGTGCCGTTGTAATATTCGTATCCTTGTGTTTTAAGCAGGCCAATTAAATTTTGTTCTATTGCACCTTCGGTTAAATCAGTCATAGCGATGCCTCCAACCTATGCTGTATACCCGTTTTAAGTTCAGGCGGGAGTATTCCTTTCTTTTTTTCATAAAGCGTACTGATAAACTGTTTTACGTCTATATCTCCGATAATGCAAGATATCTGCTCATTGACGTTGGCAGCTTCTAAAATTTTTGTAATCTCATCATCAGATAGAAGATGAAGATAAGGGTTTAACTCTTCAATAATTGAATAGGTATTTGAAAATGACATGGAGTTAATAAAGTTTTTTATTACCTTTGAATAAATATCTACCTTTTCAGAAGCAACAATCTCGCCAGCATCTACCTCGACCACATTTTTTTCACCATTAACTTCAATTAGATATACAGGGTTATCATTGATATTAATCCAGTAATTAATAATGCTTTCTTTGGTTATTTCTTCGTTAATATCAGTTTTTAGTTGGTCGATAAAATAATCATTGTAAACCACAGTAATTCTGTTTTGAATAAATTCATCGAAACCTTCGATAACAATAATATTAGGGTGTTTTTCTAGTGCTTCTTTCAGTCGCCCATCTTTACAACAAACAAATATTGTTTTGTCTGGGATAGATTGTAAATATTCTAAAGTTGTAAAATAAATACAGGCATCTTTAAAACCCTTGTCGGTATTGTCTCCAGCTTCGAATGGCGGAAGTTTTCTCAATGCCAATTCTTTCATTTGTTCCAACACGGAATAATCAGACAGTTTAATGACGGAGTATTCTAGTGTTTCGTTGTTCTCTAGCTCTGTTAGGTGTGATTCAATATCAAAACTTTTTGTCTCACTATCATCTAACTTTCTAAGCCAGTGGAACGGGTTGCTCAAAAATGATGTTTTGTGTTTTTCCAGATTTTTTCTTTTCTGATTTTTGATTTCTTCGATCACAATATCAGGAAAAACAAGTTCGGCTATTTTGGCAAAACGTTCAAGCTCATTTCTACCGCCTAAAAACTGTTTGGGTTCAGTATTACGTATGAAATTCGTATCAAAGATTACTTTTTCCATGTTAAGAATAAAATCCTTTTACTCTGAGTTTACCACTCATTAGTTTGGGTAATAAGGTATCTCTTGTTTTTGTGAGAGTTTGGATTTGGGATATATTATTGCTAATTTTCCTCGTCATTGAATACGCTATACCTGAAAAAAATTTTTCCAAAATCAAGTCCTTTGGTAATGCCAATCTATATTCAGGAATAGATTTTTTAGATAAGTGTAAAACGGTAGTACCATTTGAATATCCAATACAATGTCCTTTGAAACGCCTATCTTTCATAACATAGTAGAGAAATGCATTTTCAATATTCTCTACCTTTGAATTAACTTTAACCAAATCCATGGTAATAAACATTTTATGAAAACCCCCATCTTCAAAAACAAAGGCTGGATTACCTAACACTTCTGCGTCTTGTGTTAAATCAGTATGAGCTACTATTAAGTCTCCTATAGAAACTTCCTGCTGTGGTTTTGGATTTCCTAAAAATGGCTTGAACCCCCTTGTTTGAAAACCACCATTTCTATTAAAGCTTTTAAGCGTAACTAAAGCCTCACAACTTGATTCAACAAGCTCTTTACCCTTATATGAATAGCCGTTGACAATATCAACAAGTTCGTTCAACTCATACACCCGCCAGCCTTTCGGAATCTCCCCAAGTTCACTATCCACCATTTCACCTGTTGCATTAGGAAAGTTGAAATTGATAAACCATTCTTTAAAAATCGTTTGGGCTAGGGTTTCCAGTGTTTCGTTTTGTTCACGTAACAGCTCTATTTTTTCGTCAAAAACTGAGAGGGTATTTGTAACTGCTTTTTGTTCTGGGAGGGGGGGATTAGGAATAGGGAAATTTCTAAGTTCGCCTAGTGTAATATATTTTTGGGTTGTTCCGCTTAGCCTGCTATAAATATAATGTTGTCCACTTTTACTTTTCAAAAAGTAATATAGCCATTTGCCTTTTGTTTCATCTCCACATTTAAACAGCCCAACATTCTTAATGGCAAAGTTAGGTTCTACATCTATCAAGCATACCTCGCCAACAGTACCAATCATTGAAAGCAATACATCCCACTGGTTAACTTTACTTCTCTTGTTGACCTTAATGTAATCCTCAGAAGAAATATGGTACGCAGACCCAACATCTAATCGGCTATCCTTAATATTCTTAGATGTAATTAATAACTTTCCTGATTCTTGCTTCTTTGGTGAAGCGTGAGTTCCATCAGCAACTTTCGCACAAAACTGTTGTGCTTCTACTGGTTTCCAAGCCGTTGGTAAAAACCCAAATTCTGTTTCAATCCATCCCTTTGGTAATTCACTCATAATGCAAATCCAACTTTTTCTAGCTGTTCTTTTAACTGCTCATCCAGCTCTTTTTCTTTCTCTATCTGCTGTGCAAGTGTAGCGGTTAAATCAGCCATCTTATCTTCAAAAGGAATGCCATCATCTTCTTCATCAGGGATGCCAACATATCGACTAGGTGTAAGAACAAAATTATGTTTTTCTATCTCTTCAAGGGTGGCTGATTTACAGAAACCTTTAATATCTTCATAACCTTCTGTTTTGCGCCAGTTATGATAGACATGTTCGATTTTCTGTATATCTTCAGGGGCAAATTCACGATGCACCCGATCTTTCATAAAACCCATTTCAGAAACATCTATAAATAAAGTTTTTCCTTGTTGTACCGTTTTTCCACGGCGTAATACCCAGATAGTGGCAGGAATCCCCGTGTTATAAAAAAGCTGTTTGGGTAGAGCCACGATACAATCAACTAGACCTGCTTTAACCATATTTGTACGAATATCCCCTTCACCCGATGTATTGGAGCTTAAACTACCATTGGCAAGTACCGTTGCCATGACACCATCAGGGGCAAGGTGGTAAAGCATGTGCTGCATCCAAGCAAAATTAGCGTTTCCTTTTGGTGGTACGCCATATTTCCATCTACCATCTTCTACTAATATTTCTTGCCCCCATTCCGATTGATTAAAGGGAGGGTTAGCTAGGATATAATCGGCTTTAAGGTCTGGGTGGGAATCTTTTAAAAAACTTCCTTCTGTATTCCATGCCACAAACTGCGAGTTGATATTGTGAATGGCAAGATTCATTTTAGAAAGCTTCCAAGTGGTCTGGTTGGATTCTTGACCGTAAATGGTGATTTCTTGAATATTTCCTTGATGCTCTTCAACAAATTTCTCACTCATGATAAACATGCCACCACTACCACAAGCGGGGTCATAGACTCTACCATTATATGGCTCGATCATA
Organism: Bathymodiolus japonicus methanotrophic gill symbiont; assembly: GCF_019721995.1. GTDB lineage: Bacteria > Pseudomonadota > Gammaproteobacteria > Methylococcales > Methylomonadaceae > Methyloprofundus. The sequence continues at coordinate 6,727 of NZ_BLYC01000066.1, forward strand.
TCTACCATTAGTTTAACGATGGATTTAGGCGTATAAAACTGTCCGCCTTTTTTACCTTCGGCACTGGCAAACTCACCTAAAAAATATTCATACACCCGCCCAAGCAGGTCTTTGGAACTTTCTTTTTGCGCTTGAAGTTCAATATCAGAAATAACATCAATTAATTGCCCTAAAGAAGTTTTGTCCAGATTGGGCTTTGCATATACTTTAGGCAAAACATTTTTTAATTCGCTGTTCTCCTTTTCTATGATGCTCATAGCATCATCAATGGCTATCCCAATTTCTGGGAATTTTGCTTTAGCTTGTAGGTTTTTCCATCGAGCATCTTTTGGCACAAAAAATATATTTTCTGCCAGATATTCATCCCTATCTTCTGGGTCGGAATATTCATCATTGTCTAATCGATCATAGAGTTCCTGAAATGAGTCAGAAATGTATTTTAGAAAGATCAAACCCAATACGACATTTTTATACTCTGCCGCATCAATATTTTTTCTTAAACGATCCGCTGTGTTGAATAAAGATGCTTCAAAGTTATTATTTCCGTTTGCCATTATTTTCTTTCTTGGTTGAATTTGTTTCGATAGAAGCAATTATTATAGTGTCATTCTCTTTTAATGACTTCAAGGATTGCGCTTATTAAGCATTTACTTAACACACCCTTTATTAAAGCCGTTATTTTTAGGGGCTTTGCCCCTTTCGGATCATATGCGCCGTTTCAATTCCATCAATAAAGCCCATCATCGGTTTTGTTATTTTTTTGATAAATCGATGGTCCTGTTCGATGATGTTATTCAAATATTTAATCTGTAATATGTCGATCATGGGGTTCTGTCGCAAAAGATAAGTATTTGTGTAAAACCGGCTATAAACCTGTTTTCATTCCTCTCATGAAAAAAAGCATCATGCAGGAGAATATACTATTACCTCATCGGGATAATTGAATGGATAAGCCAGGTATGATCTGGTGTTCAGCAAAATAATGACTTAAAAAATAGCACCATTTTTAGTTGAGCATGCAAACCTACTTTGTGTAAAATTAAATCTTATGATCGTAGGTAATAGGCCATTTTTGGTTTTTGCGACAGAACCCGATATTTTTACTTAATGCGCTGTAATCCTTACAATACGCACCTCAAATTTAGATTTATTATGCTTTTAAATGAACTGTTCTGGCTAGCGCTGAGATATTTCGGATAATAGCCAGATTTCAAACAAACCTAGTCCATTATGGGTACACCTCAAAGAGACCGCATGAAGCCCAATATTTACATAGTCTATTAATTTCTTAATGCTAAGTATAATGGACTGTCATATATGGACTATGTAAAGTGGACTATTCCACCAATGAGCAATTTTAGAACTTATGCATATTGGCGAAGGTATTGTAATCCTCGCTGGGTTTGCCACCATGATCGCCATATTACAGGCCAAATATTTGAATAACATCATCGAACAGGATCATCGATTTATCAAAAAAATAACAAAACCGATGATGGGCTTTAAAGCGTTTCACTCCGCTCAAGCAACAATTGATGGAATTGAAACAGCACACATGATCCGAAAGGGACAAAATTGGGCTTCCCGTCTAAGCCGGGACACCTGTAATTTCAAGGGGTCAAGAACAACCTTAGGTCGGCCATTTCTGGGCAGAGGTAATTCCCCCATCTGGCCTAAAATCCATGAAAACAAACCAGAAAAATCCTGCTCAAAAAAACGTTTAGAAGCGGTTGTTCCACCTTGGCGTTTTAATCCATAATACTGTGTGTCCCGGCTTAGACGGGAAGCCCAATTTTGTCTGAGGAAAATATTCCTGCTTATAAGCAGTTTATGGCTTTAGCAGGATAGTTATGCCTGAAGACCAGTCGGGGAGTCGCTATTTTTGCGAAAGCTTGTTTTGGGCATCCCAGCCCAAGCAAGCAGCAAAAACTTAACGCGACCACTTATGCCTCCGGCGGCCCCGATTCGTCCTCGTCACCTCGTCCCGACCCAACAAGGGGTCGGAACATAGGCTCCAAATGACTTGACGCCGTGTCGGATGGCCTTTTATTTTGTCTCCACCTTCGCTAACGCTCAGACTCCGACAAAACAACGACCCTACGGCTATCGCGGACTAAAAATCATCACTTCGCTTAGGCTCCGTTTCCCTGATTTTCAGCGATGGCGACAGAACCAAAAATACGTTATACTCTAATTAATAGTTAAAAAGATATACAAAAAATATCTTTTTAACATTTAAAAGACATTAAAAAGGATTGTAGGATGCCAAAAATCTATATAGGTGGAAATAAAGGTGGGACTGGTAAGACCACATTAACTGTTAACCTTGCTGCGCTTTTAGCCAGTCAAAATAAAGACGTAATGATCATTGATGCTGATTTACAAAAAACTTCCACAATGTGGAATGATGAGCGCTCGCAAAAACTTTCAAATGACGTAAAAGAAATTTACAGTGTTCAAAAGCAGTCAGGTGATTTATCAGGTGCGATTAGAGATTTAAGTAGGCGCTATGAGTATGTTTTTTTAGATGCGGCGGGTGTTGATCAGAAAAACCTAAGATATGGCCTAATTACAGCAGATGTTTTTCTTGTGCCCTTTAAGCCGACACAGTTTGATCTCAACAATCTATTTTTGCTTCAACCAATTATTGAAGAGGCTTTAATTGTAAATCCTGAATTAAATGTTTCCGCGGTGATATCTATGAGTCCAACAAACCCGCGAGTTAAAGAGGTTGATGAGGCTAAGGATTTTTTAAGCGAATTTCCTCAAATTAAAATTTTAGAAACCTTTATCTGTGAACGCAGTATTTATCATTTATCTGCGTCAGAAGGATTAGGGGTTACAGAGTTAAAAGCAAAAACAGAATCTAATAAAAAAGCTCAGAAAGAAATTATTAATTTATTAAAAGAAATTGGAGTTTAATAATGGCTGTTAAAAAAGCAAGTGCGCTGGCAGGAAAACCGCTTGAAACACAAGAAGAATTAACGAAAGTGGTAACAGCTAAAAGCTTTACGGCAAAAGGAGGTTTATCACAAGAAGAGTTGTTAAAAAAAGAACAACGTAGAAAAGAAAGAGAAGCTAAAGCACAGCAACTCATCGATGAAAAAAATCCTAGGGCAAATAAAACTGCGTTATCTATGACAATTCGTTGGAATCAATTTGAATCAGAGCAGTTAGATAAATTACAAGACACACTAGGATTAACAAGAGTTGGCGTTATTCGTTTAGCTGTTAATCAGTTAATCAAAAAAGAGTTTTCATAATCTGAGAGTATTATTTAGATTCTCTTTAGACATTCATTTAATGTATAAAAAGACCGTTTTTGGGGAGTCGCTATTTTTGCGAAAGCTTGTTTTGGGCATCCCAGCCCAAGCAAGCAGCAAAAACTTAACGCGACCACTTATGCCTCCGGCGGCCCCGATTCGTCCTCGTCACCTCGTCCCGACCCAACAAGGGGTCGGAACATAGGCTCCAAATGACTTGACGCCGTGTCGGATGGCCTTTTATTTTGTCTCCACCTTCGCTAACGCTCAGACTCCGACAAAACAACGGCCCTACGGCTATCGCGGACTAAAAATCTTCACTTCGCTAAAGCTCCGTTTCCAGGATTTTCAGCGTTAGTATATTAATAATACATGTATTGCTCCTAGGTTTTTATCTAATTATTTGGTTCTGTCGCAAAAATACCCCTTCCCAACGTTATCTGCTATCATAATTCTAAATTTCAATAAAAGGTGGATCACATGCTCAGCTTCAAAGGCGCTCACTTCCCACAGGCGCGCCATGCTACCTCACGAAATTCTGGGACTCCTGTCACCAACATTCATTCGCCTACGCAGCGAATGGGAGATGCCCTGGTCGCCCTGCGTCCGTCTCAACTACGCACAAAACCCTGCTCCGTTAAGACTACCTCAAATGGCTGGACGGCTATTCGGAATGCAATTCTTGCCTCCCTCGCGCGCTACTAGCGCACTTCGGATCAGCGAATTGCCCTGTCGCCTACCAGGGACTAAAAATCATCACTCCGCTTAGGCTCCGTTTCCCTGATTTTAAGCGAAAGATTTCATTCTTTATGCTGTTTTCTTTTATGTCAGGTATGGCGTTTCGTATCGCGACCTTGAAGAAATTATGGAAGAAAGAGGTGTTGAAGTGGATCATGCTACGCTCAATCGTTGGGTTATCCGTTATTCTCCTGCCATTGCTGTAAAAGCTAAATCTCAGAAACGAGAAACCAATAAATCGTGGCGCATGGATGAAACGTATATCAAAGTGAAGGGTCAGTGGACCTATTTATACCGAGCTGTTGATAGTCACGGGGATACGCTTGATTTTCATGCTTTCTGAGCACCTTGATGAAGAGGCTGCAACCGCATTTTTCAAACAAACGATTAACAATAATGGCTTTCCTGATAAGGTCGTTATGGATAAAAGTGGCGCTAACTATGCAGGATTAGCCAATATTAACCTCTTGTTAATCCTCGCTGGGTTTGCCACTATGATTGACATATTACAAGTTAAATATTTGAATAACATCATCGAACAGGATCATCGCTTTATCAAAAGAATAACAAAACCGATGATGGGCTTTAAAGCGTTTCACTCCGCCCAAGCAACCATTGATGGAATTGAAACGGCACATATGATCCGAAAGGGGCAATTGTCTGAGGAAAATATTCCTGCTTATAAGCAGTTTATGGCTTTAGCAGGATAGTTATGCCTGAAGACCAGGAGGTCTGTGCTTTTGATAATTATTGCGACAGAACCTATAGTATTGCTTAATGGCGAGTCCTCCAGCTCCCGCAAATAATTCAATAGACGTATAAATCTCTTAATGGAGTTTCGTCATCCTGAAAGGATTTAGGAGATTCGAGCATCGCTTTTATTGGAGGAAGATGCGCAAGATCTTTTAATAAATACTCACTACCTCCCCCACTACTATCTGAGGGGATAGGAGATATTTTTTATCTCTCTTCCACTTGGTGATCGTCGTACTCGATACCGACATGATATCTGCCAATAACTTTTCCGAAATAATATCCATCTTAGACCATCTCCTTACACACAAGTCTGATATAAGAGTGTAAAATCTCATTATTTTAGTAACGATGACTGAGACTTGGGCAGAAATGGAATTTTGTAATTTAGATTTAGGTGATTCACGGCTTAATAAAAGAGCAGTTAAATTGATAGAAACTTTTGTAAAAGCGCCTAAACTAAGCATTCCTCAGGCTTGCCAAGGCTGGGCTGAAACACAAGCGACTTATCGATTTTATGCAAATGAAAATGTGACATGGGAAAAGTTGTTAGTCGCCCATACAGATCAAGTTGAACAGCGCATTATAGTCAGTGAAGAGCCCGTTATTTTATGCTTACAAGATACGACAGAATTAGATTTTAATGGACAAGAAACTGAGGATTTAGGTCGCTTATCTTACGATGCCCAAAGAGGCATGTACTTGCATCCGACACTCTGCATTACACCAGACCGGCTCCCTTTAGGGGTTAGTGATGCGTGGATGTGGGCAGAGCAACAAAGCTCGGCGCGCCATGCTACCTCACGAAATTCCGGGACTCCTGTCGCCGTAATTCGTTCACCTACGCAGCGAATAGGAGATGCTCCAGCCGCCCTGCGTCCGCCACAGACTGAGCACAAAGCAGCTCAGTCATGGCTACCACAAATGGCTCTACGGCTATTCGGGATAAAATTTTAGCCTCCCTCGCGCGCTGATCGCAGCACTTGCTCGGCATCTGGCAAATTTCCCTGCGCTCGCTTAGCTCGTGATGCTGATTTTGCGAGGAAAAAGCAAAGCAGAAGATCAAAATAATCCCACGATAAAAGAAAGTGATCGCTGGATAGAAGGTTATGAACGTGTCGCTGAAATGGCCGAACGTTGCCCTAAAAGTCGGCTCGTTTATGTGGCCGATAGAGAAGGTGATATTTTAAGTCTTATGCAGAGAAGTAAGGCGTTAAATACGCCTGCTGACTGGCTAGTAAGAGCCAGGCATAACCGTAAATTATCAGCGGATGAAACACTGTGGGATAGCGTCGATAAGCAAGAGGTTATGAGTCGCGTTAGTTTTATTAAGCCACGAAAAAAAGGCGAAAAATCGCGACAAGTTCAGCAAGAAATTAAAGTGTTACGCTGCACTTTCCCCGTAAAAGGGAAAGAAGGTATTGAAGTAACTTTGGTTCAGGCAAAAGAAATCAACCCGCCTAAAGGGAAGTCACCGCTCATATGGCGCTTATTAAGCAATCGAAGGGTAGAAAGTGAAGATCAAGCCTGTGAGTTGATTGACTGGTATCGCTGTCGCTGGGAAATAGAAATGTTTTTTGATATTTTGAAAGTGGGCTGCAAGGTTGAAAAGCTTCAATTATCCAGTAAAGAGCGCATTGAAAAAGCCTTAGTCATGGCCATGGTTATTGCTTGGCGGGTGATGTATCTTATGCGCTTAGGTCGCATCTGTCCTGACTTGCCTGCTGAATTAATCTTTGATCCTTTAGAATGGAAATCATCTTATGGTTTATTGGACAAAAAGATACCCAAAAAAGTGCCTACACTGAATGCCGTGTTAAGAAATTTAGCGACATTGGGTGGTTTTTTAGGGCGTAAATCAGATGGTGACCCTGGTGCGAAAAGTATTTGGATCGGTTTTCAGAGGATTCAGGACTGCGTATATGGTATTCAAATGGCCAGAAAGCTAAAAGGCGTATTTTAGGACTTGTGTGTAAGGAGGTGATCTTAGACACACAAATCCTAAATTAAAATGTAAACTGAATTGGCTAGACCTCTAATAAACCTAGCCAAAACATCATTCTAGGGTGTAATTAAAACCTCGTTTTTATTAGAAGCTCCGTACTGGCATTACACTAAGTCTAAACGCTCTATCCGCCATTGCACCCTTGCTAGTCCATAGATTTTTAGCGTAGGCTTTTGTATTTGGATAATTCAAAATGATAGTAGATGACCACATATAATTAGGAAGTTCCCAACCATCACCCCCTTGGCCTAAAGATTCTTCAAGATTAACATAATGCTCTACCCTATCTAATTCACCTCTTGAGGGAACAATCCAATCATCGTATCCATTAACTACAAATTTATCTACTACAGGGAATACGGTCTCTCCGCCATTATAACTCTCACAATTTTCCCCAAGCATTAGAGCATTATTCCCTGCTCCGGTACCAATATCCCGCCCTTTAGCAGATACAGGTACGTTATAGCAGCCCCATTCTAGGTTTGAGATAATTTCTGGTGAGGATTCCATCCCGTGTCTACCACCCGAAGAGGTATGGAATACAGTACCCCCAGCTAGTCCAGTATCTCCTACTTTAAACAAAATTGCGCACTCAGTATCTTGTAACCCCGTTTGTATCTTTGCATAGCCCGCATCTGTCATCCAAGACTCACGAGTTCTTAATTCTTCACATGTCTTTTTACGCTCAACTATAGCTTCATCATAAGCCGCCAACTGGCTCAATGTTATTTGTTCGATTTGCCCTTCTTGTTCTGGCGGATCACCAGCTTGGTATGCAGTTGCTGTGGTAGATAATGCTAAGGCTAATGTACCTATTACTATTTTAGTGTTTGTTTTATTATTTATTTATTATTCATTCTTCATTCTTCTTATCCTAATTAATTATTACTTACTAAGGGGCTAAATATTCCAATTCTACGTCATAGGTTTTCGCCCAATAGGGTCTCAAGATTTCTAAATAGGAGGCAATCCCAACTCCTTAAGCTGTTTATTATGCTTTTCTTTTGCCGTTAAAAATGCCTGTTCTAAGGCTTTTAATTTAAGGTTAGTTTCCTCTAAATCAACTACGGGCTCGGGTTTTGCGGTATTAACGTAGCGTGAAATATTTAGATTGAAATCGTTTTTTTCAATCTCTGTCAGCCCTACCTTCCGGGAGTATCTAATATCGTCTGACCTATTCCTATAACAATTTACTATTTTCTCAATATCGTTTGGATGGTTCTGTCGCAAAAGATACGTATTTGTGTAAACCTGGTTATGAACCTGTTTTTTTTCTTCGCCCAGGGGGTAAGTAACTTTTTTTATCGTATCTGGAATTTTCTATCTTGGACGCGCCTGATGTTTTTACAATTGAATCCGAGTACTCTAAAAAGGATAACTCACAGTACACATGGCGCGCCAGCTCTTCGCTAAGGCGCTTTATATCGCC
>NZ_BLYC01000067.1 GCF_019721995.1 Bathymodiolus japonicus methanotrophic gill symbiont
TGCTACGCTCAATCGCTGGGTTATCCGTTATTCTCCTGCCATTGCTGTAAAAGCTAAATCTCAGAAACGAGAAACAAATAAATCGTGGCGCATGGATGAAACGTATATCAAAGTGAAGGGTCAGTGGACCTATTTATACCGAGCTGTTGATAGTCACGGGTGATACGCTTGATTTTCATGCCTTCTGAGCGCCGTGATGAAGAGGCTGCAACCGCATTTTTCAAACAAACGATTAACAATAATGGCTTTCCTGATAAGGTCCTTATGGATAAAAGTGGCGCTAACTATGCAGGATTAGCCAATATTAACCTCTTGTTAATCCTCGCTGGGTTTACCACTATGATCGACATATTACAGGTTAAATATTTAAATAACATCATCGAACAGGAGCATCGATTTATCAAAAAAGTAACAAAGCCAATGATGGGCTTTAAAGCGTTTCACTCCGCTCAAGCAACCATTGATGGAATTGAAACAGCACATATGATCCGAAAGGGACAATTGTCTGAGGAAAATATTCCTGCTTATAAGCAGTTTATGGCTTTAGCAGGATAGTTATGCCTGAAGGCCAGGAGGTCTGCGCTTTTGATAATTATTGCGACAGAACCGTATTTTAATATAGACTCTAACACGGGTGTTGTTTCCCTCTCTAAGTTAGCACCGCCGGACAAATCTGTTTATCGGATCAGCATTTGGATTAGGGATGAAATTGGAAATTGGACTATTCAGAGCGGGAAGGTGATTATTGCGGAATGAGTAGTCCAATTTATCTTTTAGCCCCCGCTTTATACATTACTAATTAAGAATTTTTAGGAGAATAAAATGAACATTAGAATTATAGCAAGCTTAGCCTTAATGGGCTGGGCAACCACAACCCTCGCGTATGAGATGGACTCCGAATTTGTAGTCATAGGGGGAGATTCAGATCAGGAGGTCTTTGTAACGTACCAAGAGACTTGTGAGGCGCAAAGAGCGCGAGACCCGTCAATGTCGGATGAAGAGTACACGGATGCCATGTTTGCGATACAGGATACCGATTGCGCCATCATCTTTAAACCTGGCGATATTGGCTATGGCGGGGGGAAAGTATTTCATGTCACCGACGAAGGTCGGCATGGGATGGAGATAGCCCCTGACCATCACACAACTGTAGAGTATGGGTGTTGGAAGGTGGATCTTGAAGGTGCAAGAGATAGATCCTTTGGTGCAGGTAAATTCAATACAGACGTCGCACTAGAAAATGATTGTGTTAGTTATTATGGTGGAACTATAATCTTCGATGTATTACTGGACTACAATGCGGGGGGGTTTAATGACTGGTATATTCCATCTATGGGAGAGTTATACGAAATCCACGAGGTGTTAGGGCCCTATACCGTAACGGAGAAAAGAACCGCGCATCCATCTTATCCGCAGTTCTTTTGGTCATCCTCACAAAAGGATAAAAATTGGATGTGGACGTTGAACTTAACGGACGGGATAGAGACTATGGCAAATAATCCTGTAAAACTTAGCGTATTATTCATTAGGAATTTTTGATCATGCCTTCCGCTTACTATCAGCCCTGGACGGGCTGATAGTATCACTCACTGATGAATTATTTTGGGTTCTGTCGCATAAAGTTCCCTTTTCCGCGTTACCTGCTATCATGAGTCTCAATTCGAATAAAGTAAGGTTCATATGCTTAGTTTTAAATGGCGTCATTTTGAAAAATAAATCATTCTCCTAAATGTCAGATGGTACTTGGCTTATCCACTCAGTTATCGCAATCTTGAGGAAATAGCTGAAGAACGAGGCTATCATGTTGACCACAGCACCCTTAATCGGTGGGTGATAAATTATGCACCTGAATTAGAGAAAGAATTTCATAAAAAGAAGCGGCCTGTTAATGGGCGGTGGCGGATGGACGAAACCTATAGACTTTCAGAAAATTAATTTCCGAACAAACAAAAACGACAGAGGGGAAACTGGCTTATAATTTTCGTCCCAACACTAACGGAAACAGTCAAAAATGGTATCCCTCACTTTTTCAAAGTCAATTGTAGACCGACTAAAAAAAGGTTCTGTCGCAATAATTATCAAAAGCGCAGACCTCCTGGTCTTCAGGCATAACTATCCTGCTAAAGCCATAAACTGCTTATAAGCAGGAATTTTTTCCTCCGACAACTGTCCCTTTCGGATCATATGTGCCGTTTCAATTCCATCAATGGTTGCTTGAGCGGAGTGAAACGCTTTAAAGCCCATCATCGGTTTTGTTATTTTTTTGATAAAGCGGTGATCCTGTTCGATGATGTTATTCAAATATTTAACCTGTAATATGTCGAGCATAGTGGCACACCCAGCGAGGATTAACAAGAGGTTAATATTGGCTAATCCTGCATAGTTAGCGCCACTTTTATCCATAACGACCTTATCAGGAAAGCCATTATTGTTAATCGTTTGTTTAAAAAATGCGGTTGCAGCCTCTTCATCACGGCGCTCAGAAAGCATGAAATCAAGCGTATCCCCGTGACTATCAACAGCTCGGTATAAATAGGTCCACTGACCCTTCACTTTGGATATACGTTTCATCCATGCGCCACGATTTGTTGGTTTCTCGTTTCTCAGACGCTGAAAATCAGGGAAACGGAGCCTAAGCGAAGTGATGATTTTTAGTCCGCGATAGCCGTAGGGCCGTTATTTTGTCGGAGTCTGAGCGTTAGCGAAGGTGGAGACAAAATAAAAGGCCATCCGACACGGCGTCAAGTCATTCGCTGTCAGCCCCGGACGGGCTGATAGTCTCCAGAAGGCGCAGGGAAATTTGCCAATCCGAAGTGCGCGATAGCGCGCGAGGGAGGCTAAAATTTTATCCCGAATAGCCGTAGAGCCATTTGTGGTAGCCATGACTGAGCTGCTTTGTGCTCAGTCTGTGGCGGACGCAGGGATCTCCTATTCGCTGCGTAGGTGAACGAATTACGGCGACAGGAGTCCCGGAATTTCGTGAGGTAGCATGGCGCGCCTGTGGAGCCTATGTTCCGACCCCTTGTTGGGTCGGGACGAGGTGACGAGGACGAATCGGGGCCGCCGGAGGCATAAGTGGTCGCGTTAAGTTTTTGCTGCTTGCTTGGGCTGGGATGCCCAAAACAAGCTTTCGCAAAAATAGCGACTCCCCGATTTAGCTGTTACAGCAATGGCAGGAGAATAACGGATAACCCAACGATTGAGCGTAGCATGATCCACTTCAACACCTCTTTCTTCCATAATTTCTTCAAGGTCGCGATACGAAACGCCATACCTGACATAAAAGAAAACAGCATAAAGAATGACATCTTTTGGGAAGTGAGTGCCTTTGAAGCTGAGCATATGAGCCACCTTTTATTGAAAATTGAGAATTATGATAGCAGATAACGTCGGGAAGGGGGATTTATGCGACAGAACCGTTATTCTCATTCGGATGGAGCAATTATATGGGAAAAATTTGGATGAGAATATTACTTAAGCAATGTATTTGCAGTATCCATAGTTTGTATAAGTTGGTTTGCTATTTTTCTTATAACTGAGATTGCAACAGAGTTACCAAATTGCTTGTATATTTGACAATCAGAAACGGCATCAATAATGAAATCTTGTGGGAACCCTTGAAGGTTAGCGCACTCTCTAGGTGTTAATTTTCTTGGACGTTTACTAAGGTGCTTTTGATCAATTAAGATTTCACTGCCATCTTTATAGTATCTTGCGCTAATTGTATTAGTGTATTCACTGTCAGAATTAAAAAGTGAGTATCCAAAACCATTACCTTTATTTTTATGTTCTTGCTTTCTACGCTGGTGACCTGCCCAGAGTTTTTCAGAAATAGTATATTTCTCATTCACATGATCATCGTGCACTAAAATATCTCGAACTTTAACGTGTGATATATCGTTTTCTGGCCAAGAAAATATTGAATCAAAGTCTATATTTTTATAGTAATTTTTATTAAATCCAACAATATAAATTCTCTGTCTATTCTGAGGCAAACCATGATCTGCAGCCCTCAATACTTTATAGCTAATCCAGTAATTTAATTTTTTACTTAATGCTTCTAAAGTTTCATCAGATAGTTTTATGTCATTATCTAATTCTAGGTCGTTTTTACCTTCTAAAATAGATGTAATTGTTTTAAAAGTTCTCCCTTTATCATGACCAACTAATTGTTTTACATTTTCAAGTAAAAAAGCTTTAGGTTTTTTATTTGCTAATATTCGTTGGATTTCAAAGAACATAGTTCCACGAGTATCATTAAATCCTTGTTTGAGGCCGGCTTGTGAAAATGCTTGGCATGGGAATCCTCCGAGAAGAATGTCGTGATCAGAAATATCTGATGTTTTGATTTCTGTTATATCACCAGATGGCATTTCACCAAAGTTTTCAAGATAGGTTTTCTGTGCAAATTTATCCCATTCGGAAGTAAAGACACAATGACCACCCAGTTTTTGGAAGGGGTAACGAATTCCACCGATTCCGGCGAATAGGTCAATAAAAGTGAATTGTGATTCTTCGATAGGTTTTTGTTTTAACGGCGCATTTTCATAATAACGCTTCATTTCATCTTGTAGCTCTAGAATTCGGCTCCATTTCAATGGGGAAGGTTTGTGATCGCCTGCTTCCCACCCACGAACAGTCCTTTCTCCATCCTTTCCTAAGCCTACTAAATTTGCTAATTCACGTTGACCTAGCAGGAGGTTGTCTCTTAGCTCTTTAATATATTGGGAGGTATTCAATGTATTCACCATTACAATTATATTAATATCCTGTTTTTTACCCTGTACAGTAATTTATACTGTACATATAAACATATATTATTTCAAGGTTTATCCTGTTTTTTACCCTGTAAAATGGAGTTGTGATGGGTTATATGGTAAATAAAGGTGTTGTTGTGGATAACAATTTTCCGGTTGAACCAGAAGCATTGTTCAGGTTGGGAAGATTTAGGGCAGTGCTATATGGAAAAGAGTCAACATTAGTTGTTTCAAGGCGTCCAGCTGAGCTGCGTTTTCATTTTGATGCAGAGTCTGATCCTATGTTCAGAGTTAGCTTCAAAGGATCTGATCTTAACAAAGAACAACTGAATTCATTGGCCGATAAGGGTTATTTTATTGTCAGCGGTAAACGAGTTCATTTTGTTTGTTCCTCCACAATGGAGCACATAGCCTCTGCATTTAGTGAACAGCCCCTTTCTTCGCTAATTAAGCTTCTTCGAACTCTGTATCAAGAAGGCCTGAGTGAACAGCTCCCATCAGGGCTGTTGGAGTCTATCAGAGCTAAAAGGAAAAGAGCATCCGATCACAATAAGCAGTTTGTCAGAACTCTTTATCCTTATCATCAGCAGGGCGTTGACTGGCTCAGTTTCTGTGTAGAGAATGGAGTCGGAACTATTCTGGCTGATGACATGGGGTTGGGTAAAACCGCCCAGATAATTGCGTTGTGCTGTGATGTTTTAGAAAAGACCCCAAATGCTAGGATACTGGTTGTAGTACCCAACCCTCTTCTGGATAACTGGGTACGTGAGTTCGATTTTTTTGCACCGGACATCCAACCGTATCTGCATTATGGGGATAACAGACGTGGTATCAGTTCAGCTTTATCGGATTATGGCGTAATCATCACTCCTTACACGACGATGTCTTCCGATATAGCGATGCTTGAGGAATTGTCTTTTGACCTCGCTGTATTTGATGAAGCCAGTATGTTAAAGAACCCCAATTCAGGCCGGTCAATGGCTGCAAGACGTCTGAATAGCGCAGTTTCAGTTGCTATGTCTGGAACTCCGGTTGAAAACAGTTTGATGGATGCTTGGGCTTTATGTGACTTGGTCTTTCCTGATTTTCTAGGGACACAGGATGATTTTAAATCGCGGTATGTCCACAATGATTTGTCTCAAACTCTAAATACTGACCTTGATCAACTTGAGTCTACTCTTCGTCAGGTTACGTTGAGGCGCATGAAGAAAGATGTTTCGGGGAGTCGCTATTTTTGCGAAAGCTTGTTTTGGGCATCCCAGCCCAAGCAAGCAGCAAAAACTTAACGCGACCACTTATGCCTCCGGCGGCCCCGATTCGTCCTCGTCACCTCGTCCCGACCCAACAAGGGGTCGGAACATAGGCTCCAAATGACTTGACGCCGTGTCGGATGGCCTTTTATTTTGTCTCCACCTTCGCTAACGCTCAGACTCCGACAAAACAACGGCCCTACGGCTATCGCGGACTAAAAATCATCACTTCGCTTAGGCTACGTTTCCCTGATTTTCAGCGCTTGAACAGCTTCCAGATAAACTAGATATCCACATTCCAGTTTCTCTGGGAGAGAGTGAAAAGTCCGAATATAATAGCATCATAAAAGAAATGCAGAGTGATGCATCCGGTGGAGGGGCTGGTATATTACCGCTGATTAATAAACTACAGCAGTTTACTGCGCATCCGGCTTTGCTTGACAGTAAAATTCCTACCGATATTAGATCTCTTTCAAAGTACAGTGCAAAATTTGAATTGATGATGATAAAGCTGGATGCGATTGCTCAGGCTGGAGAAAAGGTCATTATTTTCGCGACTTTTCAGAGAGTGATTGATATTGTTAAAGGCGCACTGGAAGAAAAATACGGTATCCGACCTGGAGTTATTGATGGTAGAACGCCAAATAAAGAACGCAGGCGCGCCATGCTACCTCACGAAATTCCGGGACTCCTGTCGCCGTAATTCGTTCACCTACGCAGCGAATAGGAGATGCTCCAGCCGCCCTGCGTCCGCCACAGACTGAGCACAAAGCAGCTCAGTCATGGCTACCACAAATGGCTCTACGGCTATTCGGGATAAAATTTTAGCCTCCCTCGCGCGCTATCGCGCACTTCGGATTGGCAAATTTCCCTGCGCCTTCTGGAGACTATCAGCCCGTCCGGGGCTGACAGCGTCAGCTGCTGATAGATGAGTTTTCATCTTCAGGCGGTTTTGATGTTCTTATCCTGCACCCTAAAACAGCAGGAATGGGCTTTAATATTACCGCAGCGACACATGTTATTCATTACTGTAGGCAGTGGAATCCAGCGCTCGAGGAGCAGGCCACCGCCAGAGCTTGGAGAAACGGTCAAAAGTCAGTGGTCAGCGTTTATTACATGTATTACGCTCGTACTATTGAAGAAACTATCGATGAGCGTATTCGCCTTAAAAGACAGCTTAGTGACCAAGTTGTTTCGGTTGCCGATAATAAAGAAACAGACAAGCTAATCATGCTTGCATATTTGGAAACGTTAGATTCATGAGTATACAAACAGAACTACCCGAAAATGACTTTCGTCCTTCTGCGGGCCGTTTGGTAGAAAGTCTGCGAGATACCGGTTACAGCCGTGAGGCGGCATTTGCTGATATTTTAGACAATGCTATTGCGGCGAATGCAACTAAAATTGCCATTGAGCTTCAATATATATATGGGGAATTTAGAGTCACTATTACTGATAATGGTGATGGTATGTCGGAAGAGGAACTGAAAAATGCGATGCGATACGGTTCAGACAGGCGCCCAAATCCGAAGTCACTGGGTAAATTTGGTATGGGGCTGAAAACTGCATCCACTGCGTTCTGTCGTCGCCTTGTAGTGTTGACTCAGAAAAATGGCGTTTGTAGTGGTCGAGCTTGGGATCTAGATCGAATTATCAGTACTGATCGCTGGCAGCTGGAGACACCTAGTTCTGGTGATTATTTCGATGATCATGAAGAGTTGAGTGACTTTTCAGAAAGCGGTGGAACTATGGTTATATGGGAAAATATCGATCGTCTGATAAAGCAAGGTAGTGAGCGCCAGATCCGTAAGCAGATCAAAAACATTGGTGAAGAGCTTTCGACTGAACTGAGTGCAGTTTTCTTTAAGTTCTTGGTGTCTGGCAATGTTTACATAACAATGAAAGTCGGTGATACATCTATGGTTGAGTTGAAAGGCTGGGACCCTCTGTGTACTGACCTAATTACAACAGATGGTATCCGCTCTCGTTTGCTGAAAGAAAAAACTATACCTGTTGATCTTGGTGAAAGAACCGCTTCATTTTCCATCAAAGGGAGTGTTATTCCATCCCAGAACGAACTTAATTTTGAAGAGAGAAAGTTTGTCCGCTATAGTCTCGATAACCAAGGTTTCTACATTTATCGTGAGGGCCGTTTGATCTGGCATGATGGCTGGCCACATCGGATGTATAAGAAGGAAAGTAAAGTAAAGTTACTCGTCTGAGAGTGGAACTGCACTTTGATCACGAACTAGATGATGTTTTCAGTATTGATTTTCGAAAGAGTCGTGTGATTATTCCGCAGGATATTCGTGAAGAACTTAAACGGCTAGTTGCACCCTGGAGACAAGAATTACTTAAAGGGCTGGCTAGATTAACGTCTGCTAATACTACGCGTTTGCATGGGCCTGCAGATAAAGCGATAGATAAACATAAAGAGTTTACGAAAAATTCAGATATCAAGGTTGATGGAGATTCAGTAACTATTCGAAATCAAAATCAAATAAAGCCTGCTGTTATCGAGGGTATTCGTATTTACGATGATAAGACGGTCAGGGTTCATGAAGAAGACTCAATTCTCGGGGATGAGCTCTGGGAGCCTTCATGCGATGGCGAAGGTAATACTTGCGTCACGCTTGGTAAGTCTCATCCGTACTTTCATAAAATGTATAACGTCTGTAAGGATAATATCGAAGCAATGAAGGCTCTCGATATGTTGCTATGGAGCTTGGCAAATGCAGAGCATGGCGAATTCTCCGAGACCAACCAACATACTTTGAAGGGATACAGGCAGAAAGTAAGCCAGACTTTGCGTTACCTAAGTATTGAACTTCCTGATGTAGAGGAAGAATAATGGGGTATCAATACGATCTTGCTGATTTTAAGCGTTATCTGAACGATAAAAATTCAAAATACAGAGTTGATGGCCTTATTTTCTGGCAGAACCGCATTCCTCTGCCGATAGATCTGTTTAATCGCATTTTCAATGAATCTGACCAGATAGTGACAGATTATGTTTACCAGGTTGCTGCCAGCGCCGTTACGTTCAGTAATCGAGACTCATTTCAAGAGGCGCTGGGTATAGAGGTATCTGATCTACCAAAAAGTGACCTGAAAAAACAGTCAAAAGAGCTTAATTTATGGCTTACTGAGAAATTGTCAAATAGATCAGCTGTAGCTCATATGTCCTATGAAATTTCAGGTTTATTTGGCCTAGAAGATTTTAATTTTTCTGTTGATAAGGTGGCAGAGTCCCTTACGCACCAAGGGAAAAAATATGCGCGTATTTTCATGCCCGCAGAAGTGAGAAAAGAATACTCGCTTATTAAAGGCTGTGATGACGTAGGCCAAGAGAATACTGATATGTTCGGCAATATCATCGCCGATAAATACAATATTTATCGTTCTGGTTTCAGTGATGCACTTGCCATTATTTTTAATGCTCTTTTAGATTTCAGAATCTTGTGCTCCGGAAAAGGTAGTCATTTGCCAAAAGTTCGTGTCATCTCTCCATTAGTGGAGGATGTTGATGTTCGACTCGGCAAAACAACTGACGGATCTCTGTGGGAGCCGGGGTATGAAGATGACCACTACATAATGATAAACCAAGATCATCCTTTGGTGCGCGAGATTTCCTCTGAACAGTCTGGTCCGTTGGCTGAGTGTCTGTTCTTTCTAGGTGAACTTGAAAATAATCAGTTCTCTGATGAAAAGAAAAAGTTTGTTGAGGAGTTGCGTCAAGCAGTATCGCGAAGTCTGTGGATCAAGCATGACTAATTACATGCAGTCGTGATTCAACGATTTTTTAAATATCTGGGTACAATTTTATTATGCTTTCAAAGTTAAACACTGTAGGTAATTGGTATCAGAGCGACTCAGAGTCGGGCTGGTTTTTTGATGAGATAACTTTTGATCAAGAGGCTATTGCTTCTTTTTCAGAGTTAGATCTTGAGATTCAGTTTCAGGCTCACTCCGCGCTGGTTAAGACAGGAAAGAATCATGCCTATATACCCAGTAATTATTTCCTTTATGCACTTAAGCTTCAGCCTTTGGCTCAGCTTCTTAACCTATATATGGATGTATTCGGGAAGCTAAAGGGAAATCTTTCATCATGCGAGTTAGCGGAGTTGATTGCCTCCCCGACTATTACAAATCTGATTACTAATAAACTAGATCAATACAGCAGAGATAACTTTTTTGCTGTACTAGGCGATAAATCTGCCCGGCTTGCTGCGAAATCCATCATCAATGGCAGTGGAGATGATACTAAGTTACGCAATAGTGATGATTTTGTTCGCTCAATTCTGCTTAAGGCAATACCTGTTCCAGATGCCAGCTCTGAAATGCTTGGTAAAGTTATTTATGCTTTTTCACAGTCGATTTCGGCATTCGAAGTTTTAGCAAATAAGTACTCGATGAATATTCCTTATTTGTTTCAGAGTGACTCTGGTGATGATCTACTGTTTCAAATCCTATCTACTCTAGGTTGGCAGGGAAAACTAGATTCCATTATTGAGCAGGGAACAGCTTGGGGAGAAATTGAGGACGCGTTTAGAAGTGCTACTACCCCAGTTGTTGGAAATGCTAATTATGTGGATGATCCAGTGCACTACTCGGAAGTGAAAATGGAGTATTATTTTATAAAGAAAGGTTTGTTAACCACACCTGATTCAATAAATATGGTTTCTGATTTAGTCTCTAAATTGTGGCTAAATATGCAGCTTATCCGAAAAGATGCTGAGTTTCTCTTTTGTTCTAGTGCTCGTTCTACTAGCGATCTCGCACCATTTCTTCTGGGTTCGTCCGGAACCGCGAAAAATGGAACTAATAAAATCTACTATGGCGCTCCGGGTACGGGTAAAAGTCACACTATCAATAATCAAACGAGTGATCGTACAAAGGTAGTAACCGTATTTCACCCTGATACTCAATACAATGACTTTGTCGGTGCGCTGAAACCAAGGATGTCTGGTAGTGATATTACCTATGAGTTTCGTCCAGGCCCATTTACCAAAGCACTCTTGTTGGCTTTGAATAAACCGGAAGAACATTTCCAACTTATTATTGAAGAAATCAATAGAGCTCCTGCTGCTGCAGTGTTCGGAGAGTTGTTTCAGCTACTTGACCGTAAAGAAGGTGGAAGAAGTCAGTATACTATTGATGCGGCCGATCCAGATATGCTGGGTTACATCAACACGCATCTGAATAGCGAGAGTATTGATAAGCTTTATATCCCTGAGAACCTGTCTCTGTTGGCGACTATGAACAGCAGTGATCAAGCTGTAATGCCTCTTGATACAGCATTCAAGCGACGCTGGTCATTCGAATACTTGAAAATAGACTTCAAAAACCCAGAAGTACCACGACAGACGCTTACTCTAAAAACTGCCGATAGTAGTGACTGGAATATCAGTTGGGTAGACTTTGCTGATACTCGATGTTCAAGTTTTTCCATCCCATTGCCATCAAACTCTTACCTTCACCCAGCAGAACAATACTTTAATGATGCTGTTGGCCCTAAGCGCCCTAAATCTCTGCCAATCATATGTTTTCCTGATGGCATCAGTTGAAACACATCCTTCGCTGGAAATCCTGGAAACGGAGCTTTAGCGAAGTGAAGATTTTTAGTCCGCGATAGCCGTAGGGCCGTTGTTTTGTCGGAGTCTGAGCGTTAGCGAAGGTGGAGACAAAATAAAAGGCCATCCGACACGGCGTCAAGTCATTTGGAGCCTATGTTCCGACCCCTTGTTGGGTCGGGACGAGGTGACGAGGACGAATCGGGGCCGCCGGAGGCATAAGTGGTCGCGTTAAGTTTTTGCTGCTTGCTTGGGCTGGGATGCCCAAAACAAGCTTTCGCAAAAATAGCGACTCCCCGATATTAATTCACCTAACTCTTTCAGCTTATCACCAGGATCTGGAAACTCTAGCAATGACGTGATGAACTCAAGCAGTACATCCATTTGAGACTTGCGCTGTAAGCTTCCTACGGTATACGCAGGTAGTTTGCTTTCAATGCGGGCTATTTGCTCTGGGTGAAGGAGAAGGCAATGGTCAAACAAAAGACTCAGAATCAGGCCACGGCTTGATCCCTCTTCATCCGCTGAAAATCATGGAAACGTAGCTTAGCGAAGTGGTGATTTTTAGTCCCTGATAGGCGACAGGGCAATTCGCTGATTCGACGTGTGCTAGCAGCACGCGAGAGGAGCAAGAATTGCATTCCGAATAGCCGTCCAGCCAGTGAGGTAGTAATGACGAAGCGGCTTTTGTGCGTAGTCGTTGCGGACGCAGGGCGTTCAGGGCATCTCCCATCCGCTGCGTAGGTGAACGAATTATGGCGACAGGAGTCCCAGAATTTCGTGAGGTAGCATGGCGCGCCTGTAATTGTTTGGCCTCACGCCCCCATCCTTCATAAAGCTTCCAGTCCTCAAAGAAAACCTCAATCAGCCATCTCAACGTATAGGCTTGAATAATATCTTGTGTGCGCCAAGTCAGGTCTGTCGCCACTAAATAGCGATAGTCGTTTTCACCGTCATATTTTAAGGCAATGACAAAGCGCTTTTTACTGTGAGAACTCACCTTTAATCGTGCACTGCTGACAGTCACTTTAATCTCTTTGCCGCCACGTACACGTATTATCTGATCAATGCCTTTGTTAATCGAATTAAAGTACCTGAATTCAAGTCATAAGTACATAACCCAATAAATTTTTCATATCTATCCCAGTCAGCTCTTCAAATACCTCATAAGGTGTTTTGTAATTGAGACACTTTTTAGGGCGACTATTTAGCTTATCAACGGCTATAAAAACCTCTTTTATCGTAACATCAATCAACTCCATTACTTTAGGGAAATACTGTCTTAATAAGCCATTAGCATTCTCATTTTGCCCTCTTTCCCAAGAGCTGTAGGGAGTCGCAAAATACGTATCACAACCTAGTGCTTCTGCTATTTTTTCATGCAGGGTAAACTCTTTCCCGTTATCAAAAGTAATTGTTTTAACAAAGCTTTTTATAGGATCAAGCATTAAAATAGTTGCGTCTAATACATATTGAGCCTTTTTCCCCGCTAAAGGGAAGGCCAACCGTAATTTAGAGACTCGCTCATCCAACGTTACAATCGCCCCTTTGTGATTTTTCCCAATGATTGTATCTGCCTCCCAATCACCTATACGCTTACGGTTGTTGACCTCTTCAGGACGCTCATCTATATCGACTCTATTAGGGATTCCTGTCCTATTATGGGCTGACCCATACCGCTTGCGATAGGTTTTGTTCTGATGCCGAAGATGCTTGTATAGTTCACCCCCTGCCTTTTTGTCCGCCAGAATATGCTGGTAGATTGTTTCATGATGAAGACTAATTATACCTTCTTGTTTTAACCGCCCTGCAATCTGCTCAGGACTCCAGTCATCCTCAATGCGAACATTAACAATGCCTTTTATTTCATCCGTTAATTTAACCTCCGCTGAAAATCAGGGAAACGGAGCCTAAGCGAAGTGATGATTTTTAGTCCGCGATAGCCGTAGGGCCGTTATTTTGTCGGAGTCTGAGCGTTAGCGAAGGTGGAGACAAAATAAAAGGCCATCCGACACGGCGTCAAGTCATTTGGAGCCTATGTTCCGACCCGCTTGTTGGGTCGGGACGAGGTGACGAGGACGAATCGGGGCCGCCGGAGGCATAAGTGGTCGCGTTAGTTTTTGCTGCTTGCTTGGGCTGGGATGCCCAAAACAAGCTTTCGCGAGTAGCATGGCGCGCCTGTTTAGGCTTGTTTTTGTGTCGTTCTTGGGCAAAATCTTCTGCTTGTTTATGCCTGTAGCCTCTTTGACCTGTATTGCGTTTAATCTCGCGTGAAATATTGCTTTGGCTTCGTTCTAAGGCTTCTGCTATTTTATTCTGTGAAGTTCCCTTTTTTAATTCAATTTCTATATAATATCTTTCTTCAGGACATAGGTGTGTATAGCTCATTTGTAGCCTCTGTAAATTGTTTGGTAGCTGTTTACTTTACACCTATGTCTTGTCTTAATTCAACAGGTGTTAGTCTAGCCAATACTTGCAGAGGGTTATGCACTTATTATACGAATTCAGGTCTTTTAATAAGCCTAATGCAATCTCTGTTTTGGTCGGGTAGGCACTGTAATGGATGAGGTAACTAGCAGCAATAATACTATCGTTTGTCCATTAACATATCCGCCGGAGCCTTTGTGTTTCTGCTTGTAAACCTTATAAATACGTTTTGTAGACTTAGATCGTGCTCGGTCTGATTCATCAAAGGCCAACACACCTTCAGTAATGCCATAACGTTTTAAAATTAAGACCACACTCACCCGTAGCAACCAGTCCCAGGGTATACTTGCTTTACGAAACACCCAGGATAATGCGGCTACTTTGCAATCTCCAAGGCTTGCTCGCTCAAACTTAGCCCAGCAAACAGAGTTCATTAGCAGTATGCCCGTTAAACAAGTGCCCAACCAAGCGGCTTGAATCCGTGTCAAAGCGGCTCCGGGTTTTAGCTGATTGAGCGCATCATTTAAATCGTCAATATAGCTTTGGATAAAGGTGGCTGGGGCATTCATTAACATGGGCTTACACCGATAAAATTACAACAACCTCAGAATACCTGATTTTACCTTCTCAATATCAAAAACTTGAACATCGAGT
>NZ_BLYC01000068.1 GCF_019721995.1 Bathymodiolus japonicus methanotrophic gill symbiont
AAAATAAGCATTAGCTGATATTCTTATGCTTTAAAAACTAGGAAACTTCAGTTTCTTAATCAGTGGTGCGTTTGTGATGTGGATGGCAGCAGGATTTGCCATGCTGGAAGCGGGACTGGTAAGAGCTAAAAATACGACAGAGATTCTAACCAAAAATGTCGCATTATTCGCTATAGCCTGCGTTATGTACATGCTATGTGGATACAATCTAATGTATCCGGGTGATGCAGTCAATAGCGTCTGGCCTGGAATAATTTTTTTATTGGGTGAAGATAATACGGCGACTGATGTTTTAGCCAGTGGTGGTGAGACTTATTACTCAACAATGGCTGACTTCTTTTTTCAGGTAGTGTTTGTTGCAACCGCAATGTCTATTGTTTCGGATGCCGTTGCTGAGCGTATGAAGCTGTGGGCATTTCTTGCGTTTGCGGTTGTTATGACTGGCTTTATCTATCCAATCCAGGGCTACTGGAAATGGGGTGGTGGTTTTCTTGATCAAATGGGATTTTTAGATTTCGCGGGATCGGGTGTGGTACATTTATGTGGTGCGACTGCGGCATTCGCTGTCAGCCCCGGACGGGCTGATAGTCTCCAGAAGGCGCAGGGAAATTTGCCAATCCGAAGTGCGCGATAGCGCGCGAGGGAGGCTAAAATTTTATCCCGAATAGCCGTAGAGCCATTTGTGGTAGCCATGACTGAGCTGCTTTGTGCTCAGTCTGTGGCGGACGCAGGGCGGCTGGAGCATCTCCTATTCGCTGCGTAGGTGAACGAATTACGGCGACAGGAGTCCCGGAATTTCGTGAGGTAGCATGGCGCGCCTGAGCTGGTGTGATCTTGTTAGGTGCGCGTGCAGGTAAATATGGCGCGAATGGCGAGATTCATCCGCTGAAAATCATGGAAACGTAGCTTAGCGAAGTGGTGATTTTTAGTCCCTGATAGGCGACAGGGCAATTCGCTGATTCGACGTGTGCTAGCAGCACGCGAGAGGAGCAAGAATTGCATTCCGAATAGCCGTCCAGCCAGTGAGGTAGTAATGACGAAGCGGCTTTTGTGCGTAGTCGTTGCGGACGCAGGGCGTTCAGGGCATCTCCCATCCGCTGCGTAGGTGAACGAATTATGGCGACAGGAGTCCCGGAATTTCGTGAGGTAGCATGGCGCGCCTGCGATTCCTGGTTGTAATATGCCGTTAGCGACTCTGGGTATGTTTATTTTATGGATGGGCTGGTTCGGTTTTAACGGCGGTTCGGAACTTAAAATTTCTGATATCGGTGAAGCAAATGCGGTTGCATTAGTTTTTGTTAATACCAATGCAGCAGCAGGTGGAGTGATTTCTGCATTATTTACTGCGCATCTATTATTTGGCAAAGCAGATTTAACCATGACTTTAAACGGTGCTTTAGCGGGTCTGGTTGCGATTACTGCAGAGCCTTTGACACCAACGCCTTTATTAGCCACAGTTATCGGAGCAATCGCGGGTATTCTAGTGGTATTTGCAGTTATCAGTCTGGATAAATTGAAAATTGATGATCCAGTGGGTGCGATTTCAGTGCACGGGGTTGTCGGGATCTGGGGCTTGATAGCGGTCTGCTTCTCGAATGATGAAGCCAGTCTGGTTGCTCAGTTAACCGGGATAGCAACTATTTTTGCTTTTGTATTTATAGCAAGCCTGATTACCTGGTCAATTATTAAGGCGGTGATGGGAGTGCGTGTTTCTCAGGAAGAAGAGTACGCGGGTGTGGATTTCTCTGAGTGTGGAATGGAAGCATATCCGGAATTCACTAACTCTGGAAAGTAATCAATAAATACAGACGCTGTCAGCCCCGGACGGGCTGATAGTCTCCAGAAGGCGCAGGGAAATTTGCCAATCCGAAGTGCGCGATAGCGCGCGAGGGAGGCTAAAATTTTATCCCGAATAGCCGTAGAGCCATTTGTGGTAGCCATGACTGAGCTGCTTTGTGCTCAGTCTGTGGCGGACGCAGGGCGGCTGGAGCATCTCCTATTCGCTGCGTAGGTGAACGAATTACGGCGACAGGAGTCCCGGAATTTCGTGAGGTAGCATGGCGCGCCTGTATGTAGGGCGGTGCCTTAGCTCGCCGGTACTGCACATTGGCGGGCTAAGGATTAAGGATTAAATAAAACCCGAAACCTGTAGGATGCTGCTGAGGAACGAAGCGCATCACGTACAATGGTGCGCTTCGTTCCTCAGCACACCCTACAGAATATATAGTTTTTTATCTTAATAAAAGCAGCGGCTTTTTGGTGTGAACCAGCATTTTGACGGTAAAGCTGCCGAGTAGCATCTCACGTAAGCGAGTATGGCTAAAAGCGCCCATAATGGTTAGGTCGACATGATGCTCTTGTTGATAGGCACACAGTTCCTGTTCTGCCTTGCCGGACAAGGATGCGGTGATCAGGGTCAGGTCAGTGGCTTTTTTTAGTTTTGCTTGTGCCTGCTGTAACAGGCTCGCAACATTAGCGGCATTTTTATTCACACAGACCAAATGACAGGTCAGGCCTTTATACAGAGGGCTGCTTGCCACCATTGCGACTGCTTTTTCAGCCGCCTCGCTACCATCGTAGGCAAGCATAATGGTTTGTGGCGTGGTAAATTCTTCGTTAACGATTAGAATAGGGCGATGTAAGGAGCGGATAACGGCTTCCAGTTTTGCGCCTATTGTATTATTTTGCTCGTCGTGTACTTGACCACGAACGCCGAGAACTAACACGCGAATGTTTTCTTCCAGTTCAATTAACGATTCAATGAGCCCACCATGACGCTTACTACAGATTGGCTCAGGTATTCCTGCTGCGATGACGTGATCTTTTGCTGCCTGTAATAATAATTTCCCTTTCTGCAATTTGAGCTTGCTTTGTTGCTGCTCCAGTCCACTGATTTCTTCCAGTAAGTCTTCCTGACTGCCTAAGCCGATATTTCCAGATAAATCAGCAGTGACTGCTGTTTCATGATGATGGTCAATCGTATGCAATAATTTTAATGGCGCATCGACCCGCTTGGAGATCCAGGCTGCATAGTCACAAACTGCGTCAGTAAGCATAGCGCCATCAATACAGGCAACTACCATTTGTTGTGTGTTTTCAGTATGAATGTGTTTCATCAGTGTCCTCCCATTACTTTTTCAATTTCTTCAGGATTATCATGTACGCCAAATCGATCCACAATAGTTGAACTGGCATCGTTTAGGCCGATCAGTTCAACGTCGGCACCTTCACGGCGAAATTTGATAACTACTTTATCCAGGGCATCGACTGCAGATAGATCCCAGAAATGTGCATGAGTCAAGTCAATAACCACTTTATCAACAGCTTCTTTAAAGTCAAAATTAGTTGTAAATTTATCTGCTGAATTGAAGAATACCTGACCATGAACAATATATGTGCGGGTTTCATCATCGGCACTTATGGATGATTCTACATACATAAAGTGGGCAATTTTGTTGGCAAAGAAGAGTGATGCTAACAAGACCCCGACAAAGACGCCGTATGCCAGGTTATGCGTCCAGACTACGACAACCACCGTCATTATCATCACGATATTTGCAGACAGCGGATGTGATTTCAAATGGATAATCGAATCCCAGCTAAAGGTTCCGATAGAGACCATAATCATCACTGCGACGAGTGCTGCCATAGGAATATAAGACAGCCATTCATTAAGAAATACCACCATAATGAGTAAGAATAAACCGGCAACCAAGGTTGATAAACGCCCACGACCACCTGATTTGATGTTAATAACAGACTGCCCAATCATCGCACAACCCGCCATTCCGCCTAATAAGCCAGCGCCTATATTTGCAATTCCCTGACCTTTACATTCGCGGTTTTTATCACTGCTGGTATCGGTTAGATCATCAACAATCGTTGCCGTCATTAATGACTCTAACATACCAACAACAGCTAGAGCAGCGGAGTAAGGAAAGATAATTTGCAGCGTTTCAAAGTTAAGAGGAACTTCCGGCCATAAGAAAATTGGCAGTGTGTCTGGTAAGTCACCCATATCACCAACGGTACGGATATCCAACCCAAGGTAAATGGCAACGCCAGTTAGTCCGACAATACACACTAAAGGCGATGGAATCGACTTGCCGATAAAGGGAATATACGGAAATAAATAGATAATACCTAGGCCGGCTGCGGTCATGGCATAGACATGCCAGGTGACATTCGTCAATTCGGGGAGCTGTGCCATAAAAATCAGTATCGCTAGAGCATTAACAAAGCCGGTCACTACCGAGCGGGAGACAAAGCTCATCAGGCTGCCTAACTTGATATAGCCGGATATAATCTGCAACACACCGGTTAACAGGGTTGCCGCTAACAGATATTGTAAGCCGTAGTCTTTAACTAGTGTCACCATTAGGAGTGCCATCGCACCGGTGGCCGCACTGATCATACCGGGCCTGCCGCCGATAAACGCAGTAATAACTGCAATACAAAAAGAGGCATATAAGCCAACTTTTGGATCCACACCGGCAATAATTGAAAAAGCGATTGCCTCAGGAATAAGTGCAAGGGCAACGACTGTCCCGGCAAGTACATCGCCTTTGATATTGCCTAGCCAGTCTTGTTTTTTTGAAAGTAAGAGCATGTCTACCTTAAAGAATGATAAGAATTAGTAATCTGAAGTTTCCCAATAATTATTTATGGTAAAATTGAAACTATGCTACAACTATATGAAAAAAATAGTCTTTTCATTCGTTTCAAATGCTATTGCCTAAGGGGAATTAAGTAGGGGTTTTGCTATAAACATGGCAAAACCACCTAAAATAAACCTCGATACACCAGCATTGTGTATTTCAGCTACTCAATAATTGGGAAACTTCAGTTAGTAATGATTGACATCATTACTATAAAAAATGTAACCGACTATGATACCAATTACTGCCTATCTATATGAATTTATTTTCCATTTCTAAATTTAGAACCAGTTTACAATGGAGCTTTCTGGTTGCGATAAAGGAGTTAATCCTCAGCAGGAAAAAAATGGTTAAAAATACTCCAGCGTGGCGTTTTTGGGTATCTGTTTTTCCCTGAATCCAGTGTCTGAATAAAGTATCAATAGTACCGTCTGTCTGTTTTAACTTAATCCAGGTGCTGATAAAGTGCTCCAGCATTAAATCCTCTCCTCCAACCGCAATAACTAAAGGCGCGCCCTGATGCCCGGAAAAGGGAGTGACAACAGCGTACCCAGGGTAAATCAATGTCCAGGCTGAGCCGCCTTCAGCACTGGTAAATAAAACCTGCTGTCGAAATTCTGGTTGCTTAAAAAAATCGTCTACGGAATCAAACTCGCTGATCTTAGAGGCCGGAAGCAGGCCACTAATTCGATCTGCAACAATACTCTCTTTACGCACCGCTACATGGATATTTTTAAGTGCACTAATCTGCTGCATATCGCTGAACTGCTTACGCTGGTAATCGGGCACAATCAGAGCCAGGTGGATATCCAGGTAACTGCGACTGTACAGGATTCGGGTGGAAGCCAGTAAACTAAGATTAGGCGTAATCCCGGAAACGGCAATATCGAAATGGTCTTCTTCTAGCTGCTGAATCAGGAGCCCACTCTCATAAGGGATAAATTCTATTGTTACCTGCAAATCTTCGGCAAGAGACATCATTAGGTCGATATCAAAGCCGACTATGTGCCCAGAACTATTATAAAAAGAAAAGGGTAGCTTATCTTCATTTACGCCAATTCTTATAACCCCGCGCTGCCTTATTCTGCTGATCAAATGCTGGCCAGGATCAAGTGCAACCGAGTTTGGTATGGAAAGACTCGAAATGCTATGCGGTATACGCTCGCTGAAAATCATGGAAACGGAGCTTAGCGAAGTGGTGATTTTTAGTCCCTGATAGGCGACAGGGCAATTCGCTGATTCGACGTGTTCTAGCAGCACGCGAGAGGAGCAAGAATTGCATTCCGAATAGCCGTCCAGCCAGTGAGGTAGTAATGACGAAGCGGCTTTTGTGCGTAGTCGTTGCGGACGCAGGCCGTTCAGGGCATCTCCCATCCGCTGCGTAGGTGAACGAATTATGGCGACAGGAGTCCCGGAATTTCGTGAGGTAGCATGGCGCGCCTGTTGCTGTTATAAGTGATTAAAATAAAAAAGATGGAAATATTCGAGTGGTGCTACCTTCAGGTAGGTTATACTCGATGTTCAAGTTTTTTAACTGATTGATTTTATTGACAATTTTACTGACAAAGAAAGCATCAACATCATTGTAAATCAATCACTTATAAAACAAAGCCGTAAAAATTTACTTTTCTTAGCCCAGTTATAGCTGAAAACTTGAACATCGAGTTATAGGCTGCTTTGTTTAGGTACTTCTTCTTTCAATGGGAACACTGATGATAATAACAGGAATGTCTTTACAGTGCTTTATGAGCTCTCTTGTGACGAGGTTAGTTTCACGGCCTCAATTGATAGGGGAACACTGATGATACAGTTAGTAATCAACAGCTGAAGTTTCCCAATTATTGAGTGGCTGAAATACACAATGCTGGTGTATCGAGGTTTATTTTAGGTGGTTTTGCCATGTTTATAGCAAACCCCTACTTAATTCCCCTTAGGCAATAGCATTTGAAACGAATGAAAAGACTATTTTTTTCATATAGTTGTAGCATAGTTTCAATTTTACCATAAATAATTATTGGGAAACTTCAGATCAACAGTTAACGCTAGGTAAAAAAGGGATGGTTATGCAGGAAATATTGATTGGTGCAAATGAACACACGCAGATAATAATGGACGCCGCCATGGGTAATCGGCATGGCATGATCTCAGGGGCAACCGGCACGGGAAAAACAGTGACCTTGCAGATTCTTGCCGAGGGTTATTCGCGGCTGGGTGTGCCGGTATTTATGGCGGGTGACTTATCGGGTGTTGCTAAAGCCGAGTAGACACACGAGAAAATCACCGAGCGCGTACAGCAAATCAGAATTGATGATTTTCAGTTTCGTGCCAACCCAACTGTGTTCTGTGATATATTTGCGCGTAATGGCCATCCCGTGCGCACCACTATTTCTGATATGGGGCCTTTGCTACTCACGCATTTACTTGAGCTAAATGATACCCAGTCGGGAGTTTTATACAGTTGCTTTAAAATTGCAGATGATCAGGGTATGCTCCTGCTGGATCTCAAGGATTTACGTGCCATGCTACCTCACGAAATTCCGGGACTCCTGTCGCCGTAATTCGTTCACCTACGCAGCGAATAGGAGATGCTCCAGCCGCCCTGCGTCCGCCACAGACTGAGCACAAAGCAGCTCAGTCATGGCTACCACAAATGGCTCTACGGCTATTCGGGATAAAATTTTAGCCTCCCTCGCGCGCTATCGCGCACTTCGGATTGGCAAATTTCCCTGCGCCTTCTGGAGACTATCAGCCCGTCCGGGGCTGACAGCGCTGGATGGCAGAGAATTCTAGAACTCTCAAATCTGAATATGGCAATATTTCATCAGCCAGTGTTGGTGCGATTCAGCGCCGCTTGCTGGTATTAGATGAGCAGGGAGCTAGTGAATTTTTTGGCGAGCCGGCGTTAAAAATTGATGACTTTCAGCGCACCGACTTTGGGGGTAATGGTGTCATCAGCATACTCGATGCAACCGATTTAACCTCAAAATCACCGCGATTATATAGGGAATCCGCGTATGAACTGCTTAAGCAAAGAGCAGCACAAATGGCTAAAATGTCAGCGCAGCAGGTCAAACCAAAAAGAGTGCGTAGTCGTCAAACTGCAACCGAAGTGATGTTCAAAAGTGTCGCCCGCAGTGTCGGTAGTCAGTTAGGCCGGCAGATAGTCCGAGGTATTATGGGTTCATTATTTGGTGGGCGTAGATAAGGGTAATGTTAGAAATTTTAGATATAGGTGTGGAGCGTGCTATAGCATATCGATTAGCAGGTAAGGTTACCGAAAAAGATATGAAATTAGCTTTTGGCATAATCAAGGAAAAAATTGAGCAATATGGTGAGGTATATATTTATCAGGAAATAGATGATTTTATCGGTATGGAGTTTGATGCTATGACCGAAAAATTTAAATACCTATTTGAAAATGGAGTTTCAAATATAACTATAGACTTTCAGAAAATTAATTTCCGAACAAACAAAAACGACAGAGGGGAAACTGGCTTATAATTTTCGTCCCAACACTAACGGAAACAGTCAAAAATGGTATCCCTCACTTTTTCAAAGTCAATTGTAGACCGACTAAAAAAAAATATGGCGACAGCTCTCAAGCTAAGTAATATTTGTTTATATCGATTAACTCAAGCTCTACTCTGGTTCAGTGAATGCATGGGAATTAAAGAAATAGCACGCCTAATGGGAGTCTGTGAAAAAACCATTATAAATTGGCTGAAAACATTCATGCATAAAGGTGTCGGTTGGTTAATAGGGCAACACTATCAAGGACGTGGTCGGAAGTCAAAGTTAACTAAAGACCAGAAAAATAGATTGGTTGAGTTGATAAAGAAAGGCCCAGAAGACAATGGATTTCATTGTGGAATATGGAATACTGCGATGATTGCCGACGCTGAAAATCAGGGAAACGGAGCCTAAGCGAAGTGATGATTTTTAGTCCGCGATAGCCGTAGGGCCGTTATTTTGTCGGAGTCTGAGCGTTAGCGAAGGTGGAGACAAAATAAAAGGCCATCCGACACGGCGTCAAGTCATTTGGAGCCTATGTTCCGACCCCTTGTTGGGTCGGGACGAGGTGACGAGGACGAATCGGGGCCGCCGGAGGCATAAGTGGTCGCGTTAAGTTTTTGCTGCTTGCTTGGGCTGGGATGCCCAAAACAAGCTTTCGCAAAAATAGCGACTCCCCAAGCTTATTTGGTTAAAATTTGAAGTTCGTTATAACTTGAACTATTTATCAAGCCTAATGAAAAAACTGGGCTTCAGTTATCAAAAAGCTCGTTTTGTGACTGATCGCCAAGAAAAAGAAAAGTACGAGCTTGAAAGAAAAACGTGGCTGGAAGAAACATTGCCTGCCATTATGGAAAAGGCGGTAGAAGAAAAGAGTGTCGTTTTATTCGGTGATGAGGTGTCATTTGCTATGTGGGGTTCATTGGCACGAACCTGGGCTCCAATAGGAGAGCAACCCACAGTGAAAACATCAGGGATTCGAAAAGGGTTGAAAATGTTTGGTACGATCGAACTCGAAGGAGGGAGTTTTCAATACCGAGAATCATTGGCTTATGAGATAAAACCAAAGTCACTTAGACTTTTAAAAGAAGCTGGGCTGCCTCAAGAATTTTTAGCTATTCTTAAAAGCTTAAAAAATGAGAAATATCCAACACAGAAGCTTTTTATGGAAGCGATATATATAATCCCCCAGCAAATCCAGACAAGAAATCAAAGCAATCTTATTCCAAATTAGTTACTATTTGTAAAAAATTGGAGTATTAAAATGAGCAGAAAAAGAACGGTCTACAGTGCTGAATTTAAAAGCAAGTTGGTATTAGAAGTTTTAAAGAATGAAAAAACACTGCAAGAAATTGCCAGTGCAAATAACATCACACCTAAGAACCTACAAAACTGGAAAAAAATATTCTTAGACAATGCAGAAATAGCAATGGAGCCCTCCAAAGCCGTTAAAGATTACAAAGAGGATCTATTAGCAGCTCAAGAACAAAATGAGATGCTCACAAAAATCGTAGGAAAAATGACGGTTGAAAAGGAGTGGCTCGAAAAAAAGCTAAAAAGCTTGGACTCATCTGATAGAAAACAGTTGATTGAGCCCAAGCTTAACACTCTACCTCTAACACAGCAGTGTGCATTATTAGGATTAAATAGAAGCAATCTCTATTACAAAAAAAGAGAGAATAAAAAGAAAGAAGAGATCAAAACTCAGATTAATCACATTTTTAAAGACATCCCTATTTATGGTGCGGCTAAAGTACACCAGCAGTTGCTTGAAGGTGGTTTTAAAGTCAGTTTAAACACGGTGGCGAGTTATCGGCAGCAGATGGGCTTGAAAGCCGTATTAGCGGTAAAACAAGTCAATACAACGATCCCCATAAAAGAACATAAAAAATATACTTATAAGCTTAGAGATCTTGATATATCACACGCTAACCAAGTTTGGAGTACAGATATAACCTATATTAAAACCAAAGAAGGGATGGTTTATTTAGCGGCGATTATTGATTGGCACTCAAAAGCAGTGCTCGCCCATAAAATATCAAACACAATGGATTCTTTTTTAGTTATGGATGTATTAGATGAAGCGCTTTCTCTCTACGGAACACCTGAAATTTTTAATACGGATCAAGGCAGTCAATACACCAGTGAAATTCATACCCAACGACTAAAAAACAAAGGCATTACTATTTCTATGGATGGAAAAGGACGAGCAACGGATAATATTTGTATTGAACGGTTTTGGCGAAGTGCAAAATGTGAGCGTATTTATTTAAATGAATATGGTTCAATTAGAGCGTTAATAGAAGATGTTGATGACTATATTGAGTTTTATAATCATCAACGGTTTCATGAAACCCTGGACTATAAAAAACCAATGAATGTATATAGAGAAAGTATTTTAGCTAATGAACAGCAGAATGAAGCGGCTTAGGAATATGGAATAAGGATTGTTGAAAAATCTGTCTTGACTCTTTGGGGTGCTATAATATTTGCCGACAACGTCTTATCGGGGAGTCGCTATTTTTGCGAAAGCTTGTTTTGGGCATCCCAGCCCAAGCAAGCAGCAAAAACTTAACGCGACCACTTATGCCTCCGGCGGCCCCGATTCGTCCTCGTCACCTCGTTCCGACCCAACAAGGGGTCGGAACATAGGCTCCAAATGACTTGACGCCGTGTCGGATGGCCTTTTATTTTGTCTCCACCTTCGCTAACGCTCAGACTCCGACAAAATAACGGCCCTACGGCTATCGCGGACTAAAAATCATCACTTCGCTTAGGCTCCGTTTCCCTGATTTTCAGCGATCGAGAGTTATAAGCCAATGATATTACAACACGCTGAAACATCTGGGCGTTTTAATGGTGAAAGCTATGTTGAGTTTTTAACACAATTGCTGGCTTATTATAAAGGCAAGATTATTCTAATTGAAGATGGTGCCCCGTATCATGGAAGCGGTGTTATTAAGGAATTTAAGTTAGCTAATGTAGATCGTTTGACAGTAGAACGTCTCCCTGCGTTCTCGCCGGATTTTAATCCGATTGAGAAATTATGGAAAAATACGAAACGCGATTCGACTCATATGAAGTATTTTAAAACTTTTGAAGATCTTCATGATTCAGTTGTGCAAACTTTTAACACTTATATGCATGATGCCAGTAAAGTGATTTGTGTTATGCAAAAATTGCGGGAAGATTTCGTTGTTACCGCCTAAGTTTAAGCGCTCCAAATTTGGAAATTATTTATCTGAGAAACTATAGAATAGCCGTGGTAACTGAATAAACAATGGTTGCAAAAGATTATTGATTTAGAAGATAAGCTATTTAAAAGTATCGATATGCAATATTTTGCACAGCAGGATAAAAATCTAGCTGTTAAATTTTTAAAAGAGCATAAGCAAAAATAGCTTCAAATTCTCTACATTAAGTTGTATTAGTCGCAATTTTATCAAAAAGACACTGTAAGGCTTGATCACACTAATGACCGGTATTCCCCAAAGAGCAGTCAATTGTGAATAGGATGGTGATTGACATACTACAGATACGGGCATTTATTTTGAAATGCCGACAATAAATTATAAATATTACAATTCGTATAGATATCAATTCGCATATGGCTTAAGTTGCCATGGTAATAGCGAAAATGCATTGATTAAAGTTGATATGAATGACTTGACTACAAGGGAATGGTATCAAGCTAATATGTACCCACAAGAGGGTATATTTGTACCCAATCTTGATAGCTCCACTGAAGATGATTTATTCTAACAGTCGTATTGGATACTGAAAAATGTGATTCGTTTTTATTGGTATTAAATGCAAATGATTTATCAGAATTGGCGAGGGTATACGTGGGTCAGATAGTACCTTTTGGATTCCATGGCACTTTTATCAAGAGTTAGGGTAAATGCCTGACTTGTGAATAAAACAACTTAGAACGTACCAAGGAAAATGTCAAACGCAAAAGGTAATATTATGTTTTTGATAAAGGGCCTGATCAGTAATGTGATTCAATTATTCTGCCATATTCAATCTGCCATTTTTAAAGTTTAAACACAATCAGGTCTAACTATCACTTGAATAGCTGCTGACGCCCCATTGCAGCCAGTCAAGATTCTTTATTTGATAGGAAAAATACTGCAATCTTGGGGAAAGCAACGCCTTGCTTCCCTCTAGATTGCTTTGATATCTGTCTGTTATTGGGTGTTTATAGCGGTTGTACTTTATTTGCACATGGCCCTTTTTGACCCTGACCTACTTCATATTCAACGGCTTGACCGTCATTTAGAGTTGCGTAGCTCCCGCCAGCCTGAATTTCTGAGTGATGAACAAATAGATCTTTACTTCCATCTTCTGGGGTTATAAAGCCAAAACCTTTATCCGCACTAAACCACTTAACTGTACCTTTACTCATGTGTTATCTTCTTTTTTAAAGGGTGAATATAATATTACTCTTTTCGCTATCACCATTACGATAAAGAGTTTCCAAATTTGTAAGAACAATATTAATATATAATTTTGGTATATCTTCCCTACTTTGAGCTTTAGAATCAACACATTTCTAAAACCAGGTAAGTTCTCTAACCTGAAGTTTCCCAATAATTATTTATGGTAAAATTGAAACTATGCTACAACTATATGAAAAAAATAGTCTTTTCATTCGTTTCAAATGCTATTGCCTAAGGGGAATTAAGTAGGGGTTTGCTATAAACATGGCAAAACCACCTAAAATAAACCTCGATACACCAGCATTGTGTATTTCAGCTACTCAATAATTGGGAAACTTCAGTTACTAATATTGATGGCATTCCGTTGACTAAAAGCCTTAAATTCCTTTTAAAAACAACAGGTTAATCGTGAATGAGGCCTAGTCTTACTGTGTAATGAAAGTTTATAACACATTGATTATACAAATAAAACGACCTCATTCGCTGAAAATCATGGAAACGGAGCTTAGCGAAGTGGTGATTTTTAGTCCCTGATAGGCGACAGGGCAATTCGCTGATTCGACGTGTGCTAGCAGCACGCGAGAGGAGCAAGAATTGCATTCCGAATAGCCGTCCAGCCAGTGAGGTAGTAATGACGAAGCGGCTTTTGTGCGTAGTCGTTGCGGACGCAGGGCGTTCAGGGCATCTCCCATCCGCTGCGTAGGTGAACGAATTATGGCGACAGGAGTCCCGGAATTTCGTGAGGTAGCATGGCGCGCCTGCATGTTCATTTTACGCGATATTTTACTCCCGCTTCAAGATCATTTTTCCGAAACCACTTTAGGCCGCGAACGAGCCTCTCTGTTCGTTTACACGATCCTGTCCATTATCGTTCCTTTTACGTCATCAATTGAGATTCAACGCGTAAATCCCCCCGGCCGCCTGAACTTTCCCCTTGCTGTTTTTTTCAGTATGGCAGGCATGATCAATAAAATGTCCATCCGCTGCTTCTATGGTGTATTCGTCAAGTTCTGGGAATGCTTTAAGATAATCAATGCCTTGCGATAGCAGTGTTTCAGCGTGAAGATGATAGCTCTGCTGTTCAAATGCCTCAAGCATACTTGTTCGTCTATGCGACTTCAGTGATTTAAAATACGTTGAGTGGGGAAGCAGCTGGCCATAAATCTGTTCATTGGTTTGGAGGAAATGGCGACCACTATCGACTACACTGATACAGCGTAATAACCCAAGACGAATAAAGTCGATATCCTTCAACTCTGGGCATGAACGAGCCCACAAAGGATGACGCTCTGCTAACAGGGCACGTTCCATACTTTCATTGCAGTGTTGGTGAATATGTTCAGAGAGTGGTAGGTCTTTAAGCATGGGTGATATCCGTTTATGAGGTGATTAAAACGGAAATTTTTAGAAAATTTTTTTCGGCAATTGCAAGCTTTATTTGAAATTATTTGTTGTTTTTTTACGGTGCCTACAGAGTGTCTATTTGCTGTTATAAGTGATTAAAATCAAAAAGATGAAAATATTCGAGTGGTGCTACCTTCAGGTAGGTTATAGGCTGCTTTGTTTAGGTACTTCTTCTTTCAATGGGAACACTGATGATTTATATATGATAGAGGACATTTATAGCCGAAAAATAGTCGGGGCTGAAGTGTATGAACAAGAAAGTGGCGAAGATGCCGCTACACTACTTGAGCGTAGCCTATTAAAGGAAAAAATGATGTATAACCCATTGGTGCTCCATTCTGATAATGGCGCACCAATGAAATCACTCACCTTGCGCAGCAAAATGTATGATTTAAACTTAACCAGCTCATACAGCCGCCCACGAGTGAGTAATGACAACCCTTATTCTGAAGCTTTTTTTAGAACGGTAAAGTATTGTCCT
>NZ_BLYC01000069.1 GCF_019721995.1 Bathymodiolus japonicus methanotrophic gill symbiont
ATAGATTTTGTGACATGTTCCGCCCCGTGTCCTCCTCAACTACGCAACAAAACCCTGCTCCGTTAAGGCTCCCACACATGGCTTGACGGCTATTCGGAATGCAATTCTTTGCCTCCCTCGCGGGTTCTGTCGCATAAATCCCCCTTCCCAACGCTATCTGCTATCATAATTCTAAATTTCAATAAAAGGTGGATCACATGCTCAGCTTCAAAGGCACTCACTTTCCAAAAGATGTCATTCTTTATTTTTCAAACAAACGATTAACAATAATGGCTTTCCTGATAAGGTCGTTATGGATAAAAGTGGCGCTAACTATGCAGGATTAGCCAATATTAACCTCTTGTTAATCCTTGCTGGGTTTGCCACTATGATCGACATATTACAGGTTAAATATTTGAATAACATCATCGAACAGGATCATCGATTTATCAAAAAAATAACAAAGCCAATGATGGGCTTTAAAGCGTTTCACTCCGCTCAAGCAACCATTGATGGAATTGAAACAGCACATATGATCCGAAAGGGACAATTGTCTGAGGAAAATATTCCTGCTTATAAGCAGTTTATGGCTTTAGCAGGATAGTTATGCCTGAAGACCAGGAGGTCTGTGCTTTTGATAATTATTGCGACAGAACCTATACGTTTCATCCATGCGCCACGATTTATTGGTTTCTCGTTTCTGAGATTTAGCTTTTACAGCAATGGCAAGAGAATAACGGATAATCCAACGATTGAGCGTAGCATGATCCACTTCAACACCTCTTTCTTTCATAATTTATTCAAGGTCGCGATACGAAACGCCATACCGGACATAAAAGAAAACAGCATAAAGAATGACATCTTTCGGGGAGTCGCTATTTTTGCGAAAGCTTGTTTTGGGCATCCCAGCCCAAGCAAGCAGCAAAAACTTAACGCGACCATTTATGCCTCCGGCGGCCCCGATTCGTCCTCGTCACCTCGTCCCGACCCAACAAGGGGTCGGAACATAGGCTCCAAATGACTTGACGCCGTGTCGGATGGCCTTTTATTTTGTCTCCACCTTCGCTAACGCTCAGACTCCGACAAAATAACGGCCCTACGGCTATCGCGGACTAAAAATCATCACTTCGCTTAGGCTCCGTTTCCCTGATTTTCAGCGTTTGAAAGTGAGTGCCTTTGAAGCTGAGCATGTGATCCACCTTTTATTGAAATTTATCGAACCAATATAAAAGTATTATAGAATAATGATTTTATGATATTGAAAAATCAATATTTATTTTCTTTTATAAGCTCTGCAATACTCGGTTTTCCAATAGATGCAAGCCACAAATCCAGCCCTTCAAGGACTAAATCATTTAATGAGTATTGCCTATCGCTGCGCTTTTTCAGGTTCACATAGTCCAGCATTTCGAAATATAGCGGCTCTGGTAAATATGTCGGCAACTGTTGACGGTTTCCTTCTGCTTTTTTGGGTCTGCCCTTCCCTCTCTTAACTGGTTCTATCACTGGTTTATTCTGCGCGATTTCTTTTTCAGGTTCTGCCGCTGCATTCAATAATGCGTCCATACTTGCATTTTTCTTTGATGTTTTACTGCTCATGATGCCACCTTTAAACTATTTTGTTTTTCCTCTGTTTTTACCAGCCAATCATAAATATTTTTTACTTCCTCGGCGGCTTTGTCCTTTTCGTCATATTCTCCAACCCCAAGACCAAGCCTAGCAGCGTGGCGATATACCTTGCGTTCTACGGTCGAATAAGGACAAACAAGCCCATGAGCAGCAAGCCCTAAGCGCAACTTTTCAAATTCATTACCTACTCAGGCGCGCCATGCTACCTCACGAAATTCCGGGACTCCTGTCGCGTAAAGCTTGTTTTGCATCCCAGCCCAGCAGCAGCAAAAACTTAACGCGACCACTTATGCCTCCGGCGGCCCCGATTCGTCCTCGTCACCTCGTCCCGACCCAACAAGGGGCTCGGAACATAGGCTCCAAATGACTTGACGCCGTGTCGGATGGCCTTTTATTTTGTCTCCACCTTCGCTAACGCTCAGACTCCGACAAAATACGGCCCTACGGCTATCGCGGACTATCATCACTTCGCTTAGGCTGCCGTGGGGCAGCTGATTTTACAAGAAACGTAAAAGGCTTATCAAGGTTTTTAATCATATTAGCGGTGCTTGGTATTGCCTCAAGATCAAAAACAGACGGTTGAACAGGAACAATACAAAGTGTTGCAAATCCGATAATCACATTATGCAGGGTATCGCTTGCGCCTTCGCTGTCAGCCCCGGACGTGCTGATAGTCTCCAGAAGGCGCAGGGAAATTTGCCAATCCGAAGTGCGCGATAGCGCGCGAGGGAGGCTAAAATTTTATCCCGAATAGCCGTAGAGCCATTTGTGGTAGCCATGACTGAGCTGCTTTGTGCTCAGTCTGTGGCGGACGCAGGGCGGCTGGAGCATCTCCTATTCGCTGCGTAGGTGAACGAATTACGGCGACAGGAGTCCCGGAATTTCGTGAGGTAGCATGGCGCGCCTGCTTTTTGTTCCTAAAATGGCTTGGGCTATTTCACGTAAGATTTTTTGTCCCGGCTTAGGCGGGAAGCCCTGATTACAATTGCCACTCGTTATGCTTTATCAAGCAAGCAAGGACTTTTTCATCACTTTTATATAAGTCTACACGGCGTTCATAACTCGCTTGGTTTTTGGTACAAACTAAACTATAAGGTCGGCTTTTTTTCTCGGTCATAAAATCAAGATCACACTGATTACCTTTAATAGACTGCTGAATATGCTTGCGTCTGGCTTCTGCTGCTTTAAAAGCCCATTGCTTTTGCTCTGGGTCATTAAGAAATTGGCTTAACTCAGAACAATCTTTACAGGAGCACGTGATTGAACCGTCTCTGCGCCAATCAGCCGGAGGGGTTAGATTTTTAGCAAGTCGCTTTTGTAAATGAGCAATGATAATGTGTCGTAAGCGAACGATAGCGGATAATTCATTATCTGTTATTATTGCTTGTATTTTTAAAGATGCAGGTAACAGGATGCTATCTATGTCATACATCGTTGGCCAAGCCAGCATATAGTCGAGTGTTTTTTCGGCTAAATCTGTATCAATTAAACTAAAACTAACCAGCATATCTGCGATGATACTCGCCGTTAGAATTTTCCTAGTATGTTCCCAAGGTTTTAGTTCAGGGAAGCGGGCAATGTCTCCAGGCAAAGATAAAAATAAAGCCTGTGCAGCTGCTTTAAGTTGTTGTCTCTGATAGTGCGGATCAAATTATAAACTAAGGTTAACCTGCAGCCATCTGTTATCGGCAATACTTCATGAACGCAATCAGCATAAAAAGCCGCGAAAACAATTTCGGTAGATTCTTGGCAACAAAGGTCGAGTTTCACTTCATTTTGCTGGTGGCGGATCACTAACTCACCACCACTATAAACAGACGGAAGCACAATAATCAGTGTTGCGAACATGCCTTCTGCTTTTTCGGTATCGCGATGAGGCAAAAAAAAATTGCCTTTATCGTAGACTAAAAGCTTATACAATTCTGCGGACACTTCGCCACTAACCCCTACCTCTGAAGTAACCTGACTGACTATATCGGTTATATTTTTTTGCCAATATTTACCACTTAAACTTACTTTAGAGGCATCAATTTGCCAGGTTTTACGCACTTCAGTATCAATAAGCGTTTCATATCCTTTACCATACGGGGCTTGATCAGCAACGTTGATAAGTTGTTCCGCTTGTGCAGGTAAAAGAGGCAAAGAAACTCTGCCAACCTTATTCACTTCTAAGCAAGGTGGAAATATCTCAATCGTTCCTTTGGAATAAAAATCACCAGGAGATTGAAGGTTTTGTAAAAGATTAGCCAGTTGTTTTGTAAGCATATAATTTTATAGTGGATTACGACAGTGTAAGGTGGATCCTAAGGGCAGAATGAGCAACGCTTTATTAAAATAATCAGTCATACTGACGTAGGATGTATCTTACTTGCAGTGAAAAGTAGAACCAGTTTTTATGTGTTTTGTTACCGGAATTACCTTCTATTCAGGCTGTCCTTTATTTCAATAAATTGTACGCTCATTTGTAACTATTTCTTATTGAATCAATACCCTCTACTCCAGTCACTAACATTGCATCGAACAAGTGATATTTTCCTATTCTAAGTCATACCCACTACTGAGAGCTTGCTCCATAGCCGAAAGCTCGTCATCTGTTAGGAATTCAAAGTGAACCGTTTTTTTTCTAGCGGACAAATGCCCGTTATTTTGCAGGCAAAGTTGAATAAATAGATCAATTAGGCGATCTGGCATATCAATGATAGTTTGAATTCCTTTCTTGGTTTTATCATAGTGTGCAAGGAAGCTTAGCTCTTCAACTAATTCTTCCTCAATGGTTTTGCTGACAAAGTCATACAAAGCTTCCGCTTGAGTAGTCATATCCATGTATTGATACCAGCCGGCGGTATCGTTTTCTACGATCATTTCTCCCATTTCATTCAGTGTGTATTCCACTTGCGATAGTAGCGGACGAGAAAAGGCTTCCAGAGAGGCGTCGTAGTCTGCGGGATGCTTCTGCATAACCGCTGAAACAGGAAACATGAGTCCAGGTGGCACCATGCCCTGAAGTGCAAGAATATTGTGGATCAGAAATCGATGGATGCGGCCATTTCCATCTTCGAATGGATGCAGGAAAACAAACCCATACGCTATCGCTGCTGCATGAATAACGGGGGATATAACGTTGTCTTTCATGCGATTATGGGCGACGATTAAACCTTCCATCAGATCCGATAAGTCTTCTGGTTTTGGGCTGATAAAATGAATGACTTCTTTTTGGTAAGCAACGGTTTGACCTACATAATTTTGAAGATGACGGTAATCGCTGTCTTGAAATCTTGTATCAACAATCCGGTTTTGCAATTCAATCAATAAATCCTTAGTGCAAAAGTCCTCTTTTTCAGCCAGAGCTAAAGAGGTGATAAATTTTTCAGCACGAGAAGCATTGGGCTTAATGTGTTCGATTGCAAAAGAAGACTTGGTTTCCTTGTGGTACAG
Source organism: Bathymodiolus japonicus methanotrophic gill symbiont (assembly GCF_019721995.1). Lineage (GTDB taxonomy): Bacteria > Pseudomonadota > Gammaproteobacteria > Methylococcales > Methylomonadaceae > Methyloprofundus. The sequence goes on from NZ_BLYC01000069.1 coordinate 5,044, forward strand.
ATAGCTGAGCGCGCGACCTAGTAATTCTGGTGAGTAGGCCGTTACGATATCCTCACAGCGGGTACGTAAATCAGCGTAATCCATTTGTATGAGTTTATCTGTTTTCCGGATGATCGGACAGAATGATTTGGTGCCCAGAAGATTATTTACCACACGGTGGCGTTGAGATTTATGCCCCCTGCTGATTGTGTAATAGGTCTTTGGCTCAAGTGCCTCGACATAATTACCTGTTGTACTATTTTCGAGGGGTAGCTGTTGACCTGTCAGAAATTCATAAAAAAACCAGATTCTTCGGGCATACTTTCCGGTTGGTTTTGATTTTATATAGTCTATTAATTCAGCTTGCGGCACACGCTCGAAAATGCGCTGTAAAAGGCTCAGGCTGACGCCATCATATTTCAATGCAAACTCAAGATGACCCCCTACTGTTTCGCCGGGCCAATATTTCAGGGGGTAAATATCCTCAATAGCGCCGTTCTTGATATTTGAACGATGCATACCTTTTTCCGAAACAAAGGATGAGTGCCAATGCGCTATCGCTGAAACTTCCCATTTTTTCAATAAGTAGGCATAACCTGCTGGGCGAATTTTCAAAAGACTTATTTCCATAAGGTAAGCTTATATAATGATGATTATATAAGAAATATAGTTATAAAAAGATATATTTATAATAAATTGATTTAATTATAGGTATTACTGATAAAAATAGATACAAATTAGGTGCTTCCTTGTACTTATCGGTACAGAACCCCTATTTATACCGAGCTGTTGATAGTCGCGGGGATACGCTTGATTTCATGCTTGCCACTATGCTCGACATATTACAGGTTAAATATTTGAATAACATCATCGAACAGGATCACCGCTTTATCAAAAAAATAACAAAACCGATGATGGGCTTTAAAGCGTTTCACTCCGCTCAAGCAACCATTGATGGAATTGAAACGGCACATATGATCCGAAAGGGACAATTGTCTGAGGAAAATATTCCTGCTTATAAGCAGTTTATGGCTTTAGCAGGATAGTTATGCCTGAAGACCAGGAGATCTGCGCTTTTGATGATTATTGCGACAGAACCATATACCTGCTGCAATATCAACTTTACTACCCGTAGTAATGCTTTCCCTGATTTTCAGCGAGGGCTTTATAGTTGTCCGTCTTCGTCCACCCTTTTGGGGTTTTGTCAACCGCTGTCAGCCCCGGACGGGCTGATAGTCTCCAGAAGGCGCAGGGAAATTTGCCAATCCGAAGTGCGCGATAGCGCGCGAGGGAGGCTAAAATTTTATCCCGAATAGCCGTAGAGCCATTTGTGGTAGCCATGACTGAGCTGCTTTGTGCTCAGTCTGTGGCGGACGCAGGGCGGCTGGAGCATCTCCTATTCGCTGCGTAGGTGAACGAATTACGGCGACAGGAGTCCCGGAATTTCGTGAGGTAGCATGGCGCGCCTGGTGTCGGATGGCCTTTTATTTTGTCTCCACCTTCGCTAACGCTCAGACTCCGACAAAACAACGGCCCTACGGCTATCGCGGACTAAAAATCTTCACTTCGCTAAAGCTCCGTTTCCAGGATTTTCAGCGATGGCAGGAGAATAACGGATAACCCAACGATTGAGCGTAGCATGATCCACTTCAACACCTCTTTCTTCCATAATTTCTTCAAGGTCGCGATACGAAACTCCATACCTGACATAAAAGAAAACAGCATAAAGAATGACATCTTTTGGAAAGTGAGTGCCTTTGAAGCTGAGCATGTGATCCATCTTTTATTGAAATTGAGAATTATGATAGCAGATAACGTCGGGAAGGGGGATTTATGCGACAGAACCTTAACATGGTCAGGAAGAGGACGAAAACCTAAATGGATTGGTACATATCTTGCTAGTGGAAAATTATTAGTTGATATTGAAATTGTGTAAAAACGTTATTTTGAGAAAACACTGGAAATTTACATGATTATTTCTTCAAAATTTGATTGAAAAAAGTAGATTTTTAGTATTTTTGAATATTTTTACAAATACCATCCAAAAACACCCTCTGTTGCTCAAAAATATTTTAATGGTACATTCATACCATTTTCCATAAAAAATTCAATAGCTAGCTTTTTATGTGTGCTTAATGGGCATATTTTTTTACATTCAATCAGTTCTGTTTTAATTTTTAAGAAAAACAACAACACGAAACACGTGGGCTTTAAACATGTTGTAGAGTGTTTAATAACTGTTTAAAGACTGTTTAAGACTTTTAAAGCTACTACTGATGCTGGCTACGGGCTGGAAAGGTTAATGTTTACGGGAGTAAAGGTTAATGTTTACGGGAGTAAAGGTTAATGTTTACGGGAGTAAAGGTTAATGTTTACGGGAGTAAAGGTTAATGTTTACGGGAAAGGTTAATGTTTACGGGAGAGAAAAACGATGGATTAACCGCACCAAAGGTTAAAAAAAGTTTGACATTTATTAACCTTTAGATAAACTTTATGTTAAATTACTTATTTAATTTATATTAAATGTGAACTGTTAATTTAATGGATAAAGAGTTAAAAAAACAAGTTGGAGCAATTAGAGTTTCAAATCCTGTGGGTTTATTACCTCGTAAAGCATGGAATGTACTCTTAATTAATGCTTATGAAACCTTATTAACAGAGGATGTATTTACTATCTCTAAAAAAACATTAGCTGAATCTATTGGGTTTAATAGTAATGATACAGATGCACTTGTGGTTGCAATGGATAAGCTTCAATCTACATTTGTAGAATGGGATGTTGGAGGGTACTCTAAAGCTAAAGGTGTTTCTTTTGATTCTCTTAGTAAAAGTAAAGTACAAATGTTAGGAGGAGTGACAATAAAGGGAGGAGATATAATTTATGACTATAGTCCACAATTAAAAAAAATACTATATAATCCTGTTATTTATCAAAGAATTAGCATTTCACAACAAAAAGTATTTAATACTGCTTATGGGTTATATCTTTGGGAGAATTGTTTAAAATTTGTAGGCGTAGGTTCTACAGGGTTTTCTTCAGTGGAGGAATGGAGAAAGCTATTAGGAGCTACAACTAAAGCATACGATGCCTTTAAGATATTTAAAATATCAGTATTAGTTCCAGCAATTAAAGAAATTAATAAACTTAGCAATATTCATATCACATTAAAGACTAAAAAAAAAGGCAGAAAAATTACTCATATTGGATTTGATGTTGTTGAAAATAAACAAGCAACATTTTTTGTCTCTGATGGTGTTGATGATATAAAAAACAGTAAAGAATATCAAAAACTCAAAGAATATAAAATTGAAGAACTTAAGGCAATTACTTTAATACAAGAGTATGGATATAAATATATATCTGAGAAAATAAAGATCACAAAAGAGCAATTAAATATTAAAAATCCATCAGGTTTTTTGATTAAATCAATAGAAAAAGACTGGAAAGATTCAACTCAAGAATTTAAAAAAATAGAACAACTAAAACAAAAAGAAAAAAGACAAAGAGAAGCAGAAAAAAGAAAGAAAGATACACAAAAATCAAAAGAAGTGAGTCAACAAAAAGAAGAGAAACGAAAAGAAATTAAAGAGTTCATCCAATCTTTAGACAAAGATATTTTAAGGTCTTTTAATCAAGAATTTATTGAATTGAATAAAAATACTCCCTTTATTGGAGAGCATTTACAAGGTGGAAAAATAGATTTAAGAAAACCTATTTTAAAAATAAATTACTATGAATTTATTTTTAAAAAGATAAAAAGATAAAAAGAATGCTTTTTATCTTTTTATAAGTCTTTATTTTTTTTATAAATTTTCAAACATTCTTCTAATAAATCAACTTTTTTTTAGTTTCATTGTAAAGGCAACCTGTCTAAAATCTTTATCAAACTCTTCACTAACACGGGTACTAAATGGAATAGTTCTACCTGTTTTATTTCTAGCTTTTTTTTCCGCTACTCTCCTTTTTTTCTTCCTTGTTGGGGGCATGTTCTGGAGCTTCAAGTGTTGTACTTGAATCACTAGGTAGAATGCCTGAACCAAATCGATTTTTACTACCACTTTTTTTAATCTTTCCAAAATCAGCCATATGTTAATCCTTTAGTAATAAATTAATAATTGATGTGATCATTTCATCCGCTTTTTCATTGAGGCTTTTATATCGAGTTTCTGTAATCGTTAGCCCATCATTTTGAGCTTGTCTATAGGCTGGTTTTTCAAGTAAAGCCCCCTCTAATACTTGAAAACCAGATTCTTCGATATATTCTTTTGCATCTTTAATTTCAGCCGGTGTTGTGACTCTTGTTAATGCAAAAGCAATATTTTTAGGGTCTATCCCCTTTTTTTGAAGTTCATAAGCCAGTTTAATTGCTGGAGTGAGATCATCCCTACTTGCACAGGTTGGAAGAATGACTAAATCAGCGACTTTTGCAATATCAAGTGTGGCAGAGCTGGCTCTTGCTGCACCATCAATAATAAGGAGATCATAATTGTCAGCTTGTTTTAAAGCATCTTTTACTTGACTAAATATTTCAACTGAGCCTACAGAGCCATGAGCATTATCTAATCGTATCCTATGCCATTCAGCAAAAGTCCCTTGTTGTGTATCGAGGTCAGCAACTTTCGCTGAAAATCAGGGAAACGGAGCCTAAGCGAAGTGATGATTTTTAGTCCGCGATAGCCGTAGGGCCGTTGTTTTGTCGGAGTCTGAGCGTTAGCGAAGGTGGAGACAAAATAAAACATCGAGTGTAACATATATTAACTATCTTTGTAACTACTCAGCGGAGCTGAGTAGTTACAAAAGAACAAACACTATGCGCTTTCAGCTAGTTTCCTATGCTCCAAACAAACCCGAATCATTAACCCATTTTGAATAGAATCTACCTTAGCTGGTTTAAAGTATTAAAAACCTGAAGTTTCCCAATAATTATTGTAACTACTCAGCGTGTTTTTTAACTTTAAAATCAAATGGATATATTTTAATTTAACCTGACTTTAGTCATTTTCACCTTTAAAAAGGGGTGAAAATTGGACTAAAATTCAGAGAGATACATTAATTATTGTTTTAAATCAATCTGTTATGAGTTTAAATTACGCTGAGTAGTTACTAATTATTTATGGTAAAATTGAAACTATGCTACAACTATATGAAAAAAATAGTCTTTTCATTCGTTTCATACGCTGTCAGCCCCGGAAGGGCTGATAGTCTCCAGAAGGCGCAGGGAAATTTGCCAATCCGAAGTGCGCGATAGCGCGCGAGGGAGGCTAAAATTTTATCCCGAATAGCCGTAGAGCCATTTGTGGTAGCCATGACTGAGCTGCTTTGTGCTCAGTCTGTGGCGGACGCAGGGCGGCTGGAGCATCTCCTATTCGCTGCGTAGGTGAACGAATTACGGCGACAGGAGTCCCGGAATTTCGTGAGGTAGCATGGCGCGCCTGCGGGGAGTCGCTATTTTTGCGAAAGCTTGTTTTGGGCATCCCAGCCCAAGCAAGCAGCAAAAACTTAACGCGACCACTTATGCCTCCGGCGGCCCCGATTCGTCCTCGTCACCTCGTCCCGACCCAACAAGGGGTCGGAACATAGGCTCCAAATGACTTGACGCCGTGTCGAATGGCCTTTTATTTTGTCTCCACCTTCGCTAACGCTCAGACTCCGACAAAACAACGGCCCTACGGCTATCGCGGACTAAAAATCATCACTTCGCTTAGGCTACGTTTCCCTGATTTTCAGCGCAAGTATGGAGCATCCGGTATTTAGCTTGTCCACTAAACCAGATTTTAGAATGCTTGTTTATAAAAACAATGACTCTACAATCAAAATAAAACCTAGTTATACGGGGTTAGCGACAATCCATGATAAAGATATTTTACTTTATTTAGCCTCCAGTTTAATGAATGCTAAGAACAATGGTGAGAAGATACACCAGGTTGTTAGGTTTGTTGCTTATGATTACATGATATCAACAAATAAAAAAACCAGTGGGGTTCAGTATCAGCAATTAAAAGATGGGCTAAGAAGATTAAAAGGTACGGTTATTGAAACTAATATCAAAACAAATGGCACAGAAATAACTAGAGAATTCTCTTTGATTGATGAGTGGGGAGTAATTAAAGAGGATAACAAAGGGAAAATGGCTGCTGTTGAAGTTAAGTTATCAGATTGGTTTTTTAGTTCCATTATGGGCAATGCTGTTCTTAGTATTGATAAAGGCTATTTTGAGCTTAGGAAACCAACAGAGCGACGGTTATATGAGCTTGCTCGTAAACACTGTGGTAATCAGGTTGTTTGGAAAATTAAGCTGGAAAATCTCAAAGGTAAATTAGGCATTACATCTCCAACAAGAACGTTGCGCTTCAATATTAAAAAAATTATCGAAACGAACCACCTGCCCGAATACAACATATCAATGGAAGGTGATGTCGTTATGTTTACTCGTAAATCACCACCGAAAGAAACTACAGAGCCGTATAAATTGCCCAAGCATGTAGCTAAAAAAGAAATTGAGAAGCAGGCAAGGCCGGGCGAGAGTTATAAGCAGACTGCGGCTAGGATTAAAGGGCTTAAGGATGCATTAAAGTGATTAAAAGCATGTTAAATAGTGTGATTTCAGAAATAGCTGATTGGTGTATTAATCGGAATAATGAGTATGGAAGTTATTTTATATCCCGTGAAATTAAAGAAAACTTAGTGGAGTTTTTATGATCATCCTTATTGCATCACAGAAAGGTGGTGCTGGAAAAACTACCATTGCGACAAATCTTGCAGCAAAATTAGCTATTGATTCTGATGTGTTGCTTTTAGATGCTGATAGGCAGCCATCAGCGACCGAGTGGTGTATAGAAAGAAAAGAAAATCACCCTAAAAGACCAAGAGTTAACTGCGTCCAGAGATATGATGATATTGATGATACTTTAGATGACCTTAAAGATCGTTATGAGTATATTGTTGTTGATACGCCAGGTAAAGACTCAATAGAAATGAGGAGTGCTATGCTAGTAGCTGATATTATTATCATTCCAGTAAGGCCTTCTCAAACTGATTTAAATACGATTCCTGTGGTTAGTCGAATAATCAATCAATCAAAAAAAATCAATCCTAATGTGAAAGTTTTTGGGTTATTAACTATGGCATCAACGAACTCTCAAGTTAAAGAGATAAAGGAAGCTACGGAATTCTTTTTAGACTTCCCTTCTATTCCTCTTTTAGACGTAGTGATATCTGATCGTAAAATATATAGGGACAATATGAGTGAAGGATTATCAGTTGTAGAAACTGGGAATTTGAGTGATTCAGCAGCGAAGGCTAAAGAAGAAATTAATTTACTTTACAAGGGGATAGTTGGTGGCCATTAAGAGAAGCAAGGATGTTGAGGCATTAAAACAACAATTTATTAATAACGTTGATGTAGGTACAAGTTTAAATAATTTAACTGAGTTAAGTAATGATCAATTAGTTGACCAATTTGTTTCTATTAGTCAGCAAGCCGCATTATTTCAAGGTCGTATTTTATCCGAGTTAAGAACTAGATTTGGAAATGACGATAGAAAATTTGGAGAATATATATCTACGACAATATTGTCGGACATAGCATCGCATACTCGTACAAGGCTAATTAATTTAGCTGTTTTTTTTGATGCAGATCGCCCGATGGATGGAATTAGTTTATCCGTGGCTTATGAAATATCAGCGCCAAAAAATGCATCTAAGGCTATAGATATTTACAGTAAAGTTGTCGGAAAAAAAATTAGTGTAGCTGATGTGCGAAATATGTTCAAAAAATCGGAATCTAACAGCTATAGTGGTAAAGTAAAATCCGATGCAGGTGTTAGGAATGGTGTGAAGAAAAAAATAACTTCATTGATTGTAGGTTTTGATAATAAAGAAAAGATTAGTATTTTAAAAGAATTGATTAATGAAATTAAAGAGGCTCAATAGGGAGAGGAGATGAATAAAGGGGGATAGTCTTAATATTACTCTTTTGCTTCTTGTGTAGCTAGACAAAAACTCGAATATACAGACATACGGCACATAGATAATGTAAGTTCAAGTAATTGATATTTATAATTAATTTTAATGTATAACTGTGTTTTTATTTTATTATGGTAAACTGATTAAGAAGACAAAAAAAGTCGCTTTAACCAGCAGCTTTTTGACTTTTCAGAGTAACCGGTCATCGTCTGCGCAGCTAAACTGTTGTTCTTATAGCTTAATAATACACATAGAATATATTTAATTTGAATCATTTAACCTACTTTGGTTTAAATGAAATTTCGTCTTTAGAAAAATGCTGCGCAAATACCTGGTTGGTTTTTACGTATGCAAGCCCTAAAAATACAAGCTAATAACGATACTTCAGCAGAAAATTGTTATTTTGATTATCCATCATATAAAAAATGCAATTCTCCAAAGCAATTTCTTGATTTATTAAGCATCGGAGAAGAAGAGCATTGTCGCTGGCTCTACACGCCAAAATCTCTAGAGACAAACAAATGGCATTTCATTGGTGATGCAAGTAAATCTAAGACACCTTTAAAGAAGAGTGAAAAATACAAATCAACTCTTATTGATGTAAAAAGTAATACGAGCTCAAATGATGTTTTTTTTAGTCCCTCTGAGTTTTTTTATTGGCGAAATTCTTCTCAATTAGCAAAATTGACAGCTAATTGGATTGATATAGATACAGTTGGACATAAAAAATTGTCTGATCAAGACGCGTCTATGCTTTTTAAAAAAGTTATCCGAGCGCCGACAGGGTATGTTTTAAGTGGATTTGGCGGAATTCATTTTTATTGGATTTATGACGCTAAACTCGATGCGTATAAGAACGAAGTGATCCGATGGAAGCTGCTTACGCAAGCTATCATTAACTTACTTGCTACGAAGCTTACAACGGATATTTGCACTATTGACTCATCATGCTCTCTGGACCCCAGTCGAGTTTTAAGAATTCCTGGATCTATTCGCATTCTTAGAGAACCTGTTCTAGCAAAAAAAGAAGAAATCCTGGAACTTTTCAATAAGAGGGAAAATGTTTATGCCGCATCAATTGCATCTTTTCCGGATCGCAAAGCTGAGTATGAATACATTACAAAAGAAGGGATTAGCAAACTGGGGAATATTGATGGCGCAAAATACAAAGTGGTACATGCTTTTATTGGCGGACCATTGTACTCGTTTGAGAGTTTAGCTGATGCCTTGAACGTCTCGCCAAAGGTCACTAAAACGGTTCTGTCGCAATAATTATCAAAAAGCGCAGTCCTCCTGGTCTTCAGGCATAAC
>NZ_BLYC01000070.1 GCF_019721995.1 Bathymodiolus japonicus methanotrophic gill symbiont
TTATCTCAATACCTGCTAATGTTTTTTGGGCGCTATCGCTGAAAATCCTGGAAACGGAGCTTTAGCGAAGTGAAGATTTTTAGTCCGCGATAGCCGTAGGGCCTTTTATTTTGTCTCCACCTTCGCTAACGCTCAGACTCCGACAAAACAACGGCCCTTCGGGGAGTCGCTATTTTTGCGAAAGCTTGTTTTGGGCATCCCAGCCCAAGCAAGCAGCAAAAACTTAACGCGACCACTTATGCCTCCGGCGGCCCCGATTCGTCCTCGTCACCTCGTCCCGACCCAACAAGGGGTCGGAACATAGGCTCCAAATGACTTGACGCCGTGTCGGATGGCCTTTTATTTTGTCTCCACCTTCGCTAACGCTCAGACTCCGACAAAATAACGGCCCTACGGCTATCGCGGACTAAAAATCATCACTTCGCTTAGGCTCCGTTTCCCTGATTTTCAGCGAATGATGGTGTTGGCTCTAAGCGCCCTAAATCTCTGCCAATCATATGTTTTCCTGATGGCATCAGTTGAAACACATCCTTTATTAATTCACCTAACTCTTTCAGCTTATCACCAGGATCTGGAAACTCTAGCAATGACGTGATGAACTCAAGCAGTACATCCATTTGAGACTTGCGCTGTAAGCTTCCTACGGTATACGCAGGTAGTTTGCTTTCAATGCGGGCTATTTGCTCTGGGTGAAGGAGCAGGCGCGCCATGCTACCTCACGAAATTCCGGGACTCCTGTCGCCATAATTCGTTCACCTACGCAGCGTATGGGAGATGCCCTGAACGCCCTGCGTCCGCAACGACTACGCACAAAAGCCGCTTCGTCATTACTACCTCACTGGCTGGACGGCTATTCGGAATGCAATTCTTGCTCCTCTCGCGTGCTGCTAGCACACGTCGAATCAGCGAATTGCCCTGTCGCCTATCAGGGACTAAAAATCACCACTTCGCTAAGCTACGTTTCCATGATTTTCAGCGGGCGCGCGGTGGCGCGCCTAAATTGACGCTTACTTTGAAATTGAGAAAATCATCCATTGCCTCAATCATCGTCCAAACATGCCATCCTTGGGACCGTGCAACTCTAGCGTGGTTATCATTTATCACGATACAGTTCTTAGACTTCGGCCAAGCTAACTCTAATTCAGCAATAATTTCGTCAGAACCTCCCAGCATCTCATAAGCAACAACAGGCTTTATGCAACGATCATGTTCACATTTAGCTAACAATCCATGTAATGCAGCATCTGCAAATTTAAAGACTTCTCTCCAATTGTCCTGTTTTAACTGCCCCTGGTTTCTTCTAAGATTATTAATCGTCACCATATCTTCATGGTGAACAAATAAATGCCCATGATGAGCCTGTTTACGGTGACAGTCTATACAAAGTGCCTGCAAGTTATATAAATTGTTATCTGTTTTTACGCCACTCTTATGATGTGTATGTAGTAAGTGTTTGTTTTTTGATAAATCAACTGCACAGTACTCACAAGAGTAATTTTTACTAGCTCGATATTTTGCTGAAATAATTTTCCAGTCATCAGTATAGGATCCATCATCTTCACCGGAAAAGCGAGAAGGCAAGCTTGCAAAGAAAGAACTGTAAGTAGCAAAAAATTCTGAAATACTGAATTTGTTAAAAACATCCAGGTTACAACTATAATTTTTATAATTCAATGATTTTAAACAATTTTTACAAACTTGAAGTTCTACTTTTACTGACTTTTTTTCCATTCCTGTAATAGAAAATTGATTACTAAAATCATTCGTCATTACATATCGCTCAAATGTCCCATCGCCTCTTTTTTTCTGTAAAGTAGAACAGTCTGCCACATGAAATTTACGCCGTTTTTTGATATCATAAATAGCATCTTCAATACTCCAACCATGATCTTCAATATATAGCAATACTTGTTGATCAACACCTCGCTCATCAATAAAACGCAACAGTCCTTGGGTACTACCAATTTCGTTTAAATCAATTTCCTTCTTAATTGGTGCCCATTCTTCTCTGGAAAGACCATGACTTGCATTAGGTGAAGAGATCATATTCTCCTTAACAATTGTCGCTCCCATCTCTTTAGCACAAGCAAATAAATCAGAAAAATCAACCTTGATTTTCACAATTAGACTCCTTCAATAATTTGCCTTATTTGAGTTTCTGCATTAGTAATTACTCTAAAGGTAACTCGGCGGGATCGCTCGTGGTTTTCAACCCCATTCTCCATGACCACTTTAGATGAAGAAAAACCAACTGCAGAAATATGTTTTTTAATCCAATCCTTATTATTCCTAATACTCTTTAACAAATACACATACTGTAAAACAGAGCGTGTTCGTCCCTGAGACAACCACATGTTTTTAAAATACGCGGCATCAACTGTTGTTCCACTATTCCAAATGCTACTGGTATGCCCTTCAATACGTGCCTCATCAATAGAATCAGAAAACTTTAATAACACATTAAGATAGCGTGGAAAAAAATCATTTAAGATAGCTTTAAACTGAGGTCGAATAGCAATATCACCTCTAGCAAATAAAACATCTGGTGACGTAAAAACAAAAGATAAAGTATCTTTATTAATTTCAGCTCCCCATTTATCCAAATCTTGTTCAAATTCTTCCATCAATCCATCATATATAGCTCCCTGATTCTTTTGGTAAGCCAACGCAATGTATTTAATTTTATCTTTTTCAATCTGAACCTTATCCCGTTCTAAAAAAGCATTCCGCATTAAAGCAATAGAAATAAATAAAAAAACCATCATCAAACCTGACATCAAATCAGAGACAGAAAGCCATTGTACTTCTTCATTACCGTGTGATTTTCTTTTTAAAAAAGAAGATTTATTCTGACTCATTTAACGTCCCTTCTTATCAAGAATATCTGACATTTCATTCACTAACTTGCTATAATCTTTAGTGAATTTCTGTGCAATTGATGATAAAGCTCGCCCCATCTCATTCATCACGTTAGTAATTTGTTCGGCAGTTGCATCCTCAATGTTTTTTATTTGTTCATCAACTGCATTACCTGTATTACCCACTGCATTTTTCATTTCTTCTTCTAACGCTTTAAATGTTTTCCCTACCTCTCGTGTTTGTGCCTGAAATATTTCTTCTAAAACATTTTCAAATTGTTTCTGCATACGCTCAACACTATCAACAACAATCTTCTGAACGTGCGAAATATCAGCTATTGTTTGTTTATTAGCATCCTGCAAAGTTGAACTTAACGCTTTAGACTCATTCGCCATTTTTGCAGCCATATCACGTACATTAGCATTTAGCTCCGTTACAGTGCTATGAAAATGATCACGAATAACTCCTGTTTGCTTACCAATTTCGTCAGAAGTCCCCGTTAACCTTTCGTTAGTTTCCTTAACCGATTTAGTAAAGTCCGCGGTACTTTCAACAAACCCAACTTTAACCGTATCAACTGCTTTTCCCATATCACTCACAATAACTTTCACTTGTTTATGCATCACAGGTACAGCTTCAATGGCATGATCTCGCATCTCTTTAAAAGCACCTAAATGCCCACCTAATGTTTCTACTTGCTCTTGGTTAACTTGCATAACCTCTTGCAGGTTTTTCATGGTTTCATTTATCTGAGACGATTTATCACTAATATTAGCTACAGAGGTTTCTGTTTGTTTAATAGCAGAAACCCCTAAAGTATATTGCTTAACCATCTCATCAACTTGCTGGCCATATTTTTCCTGCCAAACCACTAATTTTTTCACTGATTCATCCAGTGCTTTAAAGTTATCCCCAAACTGCTCTATCAAATTATTATTAAATGAAGTAATTACATCGTTTAAAGCCTTGATGACTTCCTCTGTAGCTGATTTAGCAATTGTATCGGCAACATCCTGCAATCTAATCCATAACTTATCAGGAAATTGTTGGAAAGTTTGCTGTTGTTTAGTACTCACTGTCTGAATAATTGCTAAGCGTTCGTCCATCGTCTTCGAAGTTTTATGATTATCATTCATATCACCACGCAACAACTTCACCTGGCTGACTAAAGTATCATCTTCTCCTCCAACAATAGCACGCTTTAAATCCGTCAATAATCCTTGCTGTACCAGTGAAGACTCAAGCATCAATCGTCCCTGATCATTAATTGCTCGATACAAATCTTCTGCTCCAACATCTTGTAAATCAATTCCTTCATCTTTCACAAACAAAGGAATTGCCTCTAACAACTTAAAAATAATTGATGCAGCCATCCCTACTAAACTAGTTATAAATGCTGTCTTAAGCCCCGCTAATAATGAACCGATACTTCCATCAATATCTTCTGCATTAAAATCCAGTAAACCAATCACAACCCCTATAAAAGTCCCTAAAATACCTAACGAGGTCAATAAGGTTGCCGAATAGTTAACATAAGAAGGAAATTTCCCTGTTTTTCGAAACCAGATAGCAAACAATAAACTGACAATAATAAGCCAGAAAAAAACCTCTGTAATAAACCCTGGGGTAGTTCCTTTTAATAATGATTCCAAAAGTGTAGACATATACTTTGACCTTATATTTTTTTAGCAATTATGTATTTTTAACCAGCCCTCTCTCACTCGCGGACGTTCTGGTTGGTGAATTTATTTGCGCCTTCTATGGATAAAGCGCTGGTAGTATGTGAACTTGTTCTGTCGCCTCTGAAAATCCTGGAAACGTAGCTTTAGCGAAGTGAAGATTTTGGTTCTGTCGCATAAAGTTCACTTCCCCTTTCAGGTTTAGAAACAAGCCCCCGAACTTTTAAAGTTTAGGGATAAAAGGCAAAAAAAAACCCAAGCATTTTTAAGTGCTTAGGTTTTTTGCCTTTATCAAAGGTTGTGTATGAGTGATTGTAGTCACTCACCACAGCTTGAAAGTAAGAAGCCGACTCTTTCTTTCAAACGAATGTTAATTATATCTTAATTAGCATCTCATTTGTAAGCATTTCGGTTTTTCTTCTCTTCTTTCAAGCTCAGCCCCTATTTTGGACTCAAGATGTTTTGGAATAGGTCAGGACAGTGTTGCCAATCAAGGACTTTGCTAAGGCAACCCATAAGGCATTTTTTGTATAAAGTAGAAGTCGCAAGCTTATATCCGTTTTGATTGCGAGATTTGAATTTTATAGTGCAAAAGGTGGCGCGTTTGGAGCAGGGGCGGATATTTTATATATCTGGTAACGCGCAGAGCGTAACGGTTGTGAAAGGGACTTGAAAACTCGAGTAACACGATTCCAAGATACACAGAAACTCAAGCTGATATTCTCTGTTTTTTTAAGCAGTTTTCGGAGGGGGGAGCTGTGAAAGGGGGTTGTTGAGCCTTCCTTAGGGGGTAAATGGCTGTACTATCTATCTCTTTATTCTTATAAAAGATACAATTGATTATTATTGATGCGCGGAGCGCGGTTTAAGAGGATACATATTGCTGTAATTGACAGTGATTGTGGAGAATGTGTTGGTTAGTGTTGGTAAGGGGTGGATAACATCTTTTCGTTATCCATGCTTTATCAATACGTCCCGTAGGGAGCCAATATATTGTCCACATGAACAGTATTGCCTCAGAATTTGCAAAATGCGCCCTGTGGGCATTACAGGTATGATAATTTCGGGGAGTCGCTATTTTTGCGAAAGCTTGTTTTGGGCATCCCAGCCCAAGCAAGCAGCAAAAACTTAACGCGACCACTTATGCCTCCGGCGGCCCCGATTCGTCCTCGTCACCTCGTCCCGACCCAACAAGGGGTCGGAACATAGGCTCCAAATGACTTGACGCCGTGTCGGATGGCCTTTTATTTTGTCTCCACCTTCGCTAACGCTCAGACTCCGACAAAATAACGGCCCTACGGCTATCGCGGACTAAAAATCATCACTTCGCTTAGGCTACGTTTCCCTGATTTTCAGCGAGGGGTGATTAAGTGAGAACATGGCTAACACAAACGGCACTGATACAAAGAGAGATTTATAGGTGAAAAACTTTTCATTTAAGGAGAATTCTCTAAATCAAATCAATGAACAAAAATTTGGCTTAGAGAAGGATATTCAACTTCTTACTGAGTCCAATATGAATAAGGTATTTGGATTAGAATTTGTCAAAAGCGAATATTCATTGAACAGCTTTAGAATCGATAGTTTGTGTTTCGATTTACGAACTAAATCATTTGTAATAGTTGAATATAAAAATACCAAAAACTTTTCTGTAATTGACCAGGGATACTCATATTTGTCACTACTACTCAATAATAAAGCAGAATTTGTTCTTTTGTACAATGAGTTGATGGATAAGAGTATCAAAAAGGATGATGTGGATTGGTCTCAATCAAAGGTGATATTTATTTCACCTACCTACACCGTTTACCAAAAGGAGTCTATAAACTTCAAAGACTTACCAATTGAGTTGTGGGAAATAAAGAAATTTGAAAACGACACTGTAATGTATTTTCCAATTAAGGCTAATCAACAAACGGAAAGCATTAACACTATATCAGCTCTCGATCCAACTATATTAACAGTTTCAAAAGAAGTTAAGACCTATACTGAATCAGATCATTTAGATAATAAGCCAACAAACATAATTGAGATTTATGAGAACCTAAAATTAGAAACTTTGGATTTTGGTGAAGTCGTTGTCAAACCAAATAAACAATATATTGCTTTTTTTGGTAATAAGAAAAACATTATTGATGTCGTCATTATGACATCAAAGATTAAGGTATTTATAAATTTGAAGTACTCACAAATTGACGATTACAAAAAAATGGTTAGAGATGTAACTAACATTGGAACTTGGGGGAACGGTGACTGTGAATTTGTATTAGATAATTTAGAGGATATTGATTACTTAATGTCATTGGTTAAACAATCGTATAAGGTTAATGGATAAAATTTAAGGCTATGTCACCGTTAAGTATTGAAAATGGTTCTGTCGCATAAGTCTCCCTTCCCGACGTTATCTGCTATCATAATTCTCAATTTCAATAAAAGGTGGATCACATGCCAGCTTCAAAGGTACTCACTTTCCAAATAGTTGCTTGATAATTGGTGTTAAAAAAACAAGTGTATTTTAGACATCACCATCAACACAGCTAATCACCGTCAACAAGACCTTATTTTTAGTAAATAGTGTTAAAAAAAGCTGTTAAAAAACATATACCATGATATAGTTAATAAAACCCGTGTTAAAAAAGAAGGTTCTGTCGCAAAAGATACGTATTTATGTAAACTAGGCTATAAACCTGTTTTCATTCCTCTCATGAAAAAAGCATCATGCAGAAGAAAATACTATTACCTCATCGGGATAATTGAATTGATAAGCCAGGTATGATCTGGTGTTAAGGAAAATAATTACTTAAAAAATGGTACAATTTTTAGTTGAGCATGTAAACCTACTTTGGGTGAAATTCAATCCTTCCATCACTGCGTTCAGAAAGCATGAAATCAAGCGTATCCCAGCGACTATCAACAGCTCGGTATGAATAGGTCCACTGACCCTTCACTTTGATATACGTTTCATCCATGCGCCACGATTTATTGGTTTCTCGTTTCTGAGATTTAGCTTTTACAGCAATGGCAGGAGAATAACGGATAACCCAACGATTGAGCGTAGCATGATCCACCTCAACACCTCTTTCTTCCATAATTTCTTCAAGGTCGCGATACGAAACGCCATACCTGACATAAAAGAAAACAGCATAAAGAATGACATCTTGCAGATAACGTAGGAAAGGGGGATTTATGCGACATAACCATTTTAATGATGGGCTGAGAAGTCTTTTATCCTGCATGGCGTTTTATCCATTTGCCCCATAAAAACAGGATACAGTTGATTTTTTACACAAACATTCGTTTTTTGCGACAGAGCCACATTTGGTCCCTTTATGGGATTAGACCCAAATTAGGCTTAAAATACAGTGAAAGTGAAGGTTCAATAATTAATGAGGTAAAAGATGAATAATTCAGCATTGGGAGGATTGTAACAATGGGACATACGCAAGCTAAATTCTGGAAGTGTGCATTACAGGTTAATCCAGCGAGTTATATTTCATATCGTGGGCAGGAACAGCAGCTATCAGAAACAGACTATAATCAACAAATGCTTGAAGTCTGTTTACAGGAGAATATCAAGGTTCTTGGTATTGCTAATCACGGTAATATTGATGGTGTAGATGCTATTCGTGATTTGATGAATAAAAATGACATTCTGGTATTCCCTGGGTTTGAAATTACTTCTAGTGAAAAAATTCATTTTGTTTGTTTATTTTCTGAAGAGGCCACTTCTCAAGAACTAGATCGTTATCTTGGTCATCTTCACTTGGTAGATCCTGAGGAGGGTGTTAAGCCTTCTAGGTTAAGTGCTGAACATTTAATTGCAAAGGTTAATGAAATAGGTGGTTTTATTTATGCTGCCCATTGCACTTTAGAAAATGGTTTGCTAAAAAAAAGATTAAACAATATATGGGTACTTTCAGGTTTAAAAGCCGCTCAAATACCTGGTTCTATTGAAGACCTTAAAAATGTTGAAGATGGATTCTATCGAAAAGTTATTCGTAATAAAGAGGTCGCATATAAGCGAGAATTACCAATAGCTATTATTAATGCCAAGGATATAGAAACGCCAGAAACTTTAAAAGATCTAAGAGCCTCTTGTCTTATCAAGATGACTGAGCCAAGTTTTAAATCATTTAAGTTAGCTTTTCAGGATACTGAATCTCGAGTGAGATTAAATAGTGACGTGGAAGAAAAATATTATTCTCAGATTAAATCCTTGAAGGTAACGGGTGGTTATCTGGATGGTCTTGATATTAAATTTTCTGAGCACCTGAATGCGGTAATCGGTGGTCGTGGAACGGGTAAATCTACCTTGCTGGAATGTATTCGTTATGTTCTTGAATTGAAGCCTATTGGTATTGTTTCTCAGAAACAACATGAGGACATTATCAAAGAGAATTTGGGGAAATCTAAAGCTAGCGTTGAGCTAACTATCCGATCATCAACGATGAATGGTAAGAAGTTCACTATTGCACGGCGATACGGAGAAAGTTGCAGTGTAATAAAGGATGAAAATGATGATATTTCATCCTTTACACCTGCTGACTTGATGCCAGAGATTGAGCTATATGGACAAAATGAAATTTATGAAATTGCCCAGAATTCAGTCTCGCAAAGAAAATTACTAGCTCGATTTCTTGAGGCGAGACCAACTGATAATGAAGGAAAAATAAAAGAAACCCTAAAGCTACTGTCTGAAAACAGATTGAAACTTGAAAGTGCATTAAAAAATATAGCTTCTACTGAGGATGAATTATCTCGCTTACCAAAGCTAGAAGAGCAAGTTAATCAGTTTAAATCTCTTGGACTTGAGGATAAGCTGAAAGTTATTCCTTTTTTAGAAACAGAAAAGCGATTGCTTAAGCGTACTTCAGAAGAGGAAATATATCGTCTTGAACAGGCTTTTTTAGCTATTCAGGATGTTTTACCTGACACCGTTTTTTTAAGTGATAAAACACTGGATAACCTTCCTCATTCTGATGTTTTGAAAAATATCAGAACGGAACTTGATAAGTTGAAAGTTGATACAGAGGATATTGTGATCCAGTGGAAAAAAGCGTTTAACGTGTCAAAAACAACTATCAATTCTTCAATCAATGAGTTAAATATTGGTATCAAAGAAGAAGAAGAGAAATTGGAGAAAACTTATAAAGAGTTTCCGTCTAGTGAAGGTAAGAGTGGTAGAGAAATTGGATTGGAATCTCAGCATTTATTGAAAGAGGTTGAGAGAATCAAGCAGAAGCAGGCCTTAGCGACTACGCAGAAGGCGGTTGTAGACGAGCTGGAGCTAAAACGCAAAAAGTTATTAACTGAGTTGTCTGAATACCAGGTTGCGCGATCTTCACACTTTGAGCGTTCACTCAAGAAACTAAATAAAAAGCTGAAAGGCAAGTTAAAACTTACCGTTAAGCCTGAAGCTGACAGAACACCCATTGTAGATTTTTTGATGAAGTGTAATTTAGATTCGGTGGGTGAAAAGCGCTTAGATTGGATAAAATATCAGGATGATTTTTCTACTGTAAAACTTGCAGAGTTGATTCGATCAGGAACAGAGGCTTTAGTTGGGTGTGGCTGGGAGATTACGGAAACCGTTGCAAATGCATTGGTTAAATTGAGCCAATCTCATATTTTGCAGTTAGAAGTGGTGGGATTGCCTGATGTCATTAGTATTGAGCTAAATGTTGCCCATGAGGGTGAGGAAAACTTTAGGATTTTGGATAAGTTATCAACTGGTCAACAGTGTACTGCTATTTTACACCTTTTATTACTTCAGAATGTAGATCCGTTAATTATGGATCAACCAGAAGACAATCTGGATAATGCTTTTATTGCTGATAGAATTGTTGCTGAGTTGCGTATGGCTAAGATTAGCCGTCAATTTATATTTGCAACACATAATGCCAATATACCTGTTTTTGGAGATGCTGAGTGGATTGGTGTTTTTGATTCGTTTGAAGGACAGGGAAGTATGCCTAATGAGTCACAAGGGGCAATTGATGTGCCTAAGGTTCGTGATAAGGCGGCAAGTATTTTGGAAGGTGGAAAAACGGCTTTTAATCAACGTAAAGTTAAATATGGATATTGAGGTGTTGTATGCTTAAAACTGAATTGTTGGAGATTATTGCAAACGGTGAAAATTCGGGGGTCGAATTTAAGCGCGATGATATTCGACCAGAACAATTAGCTAAAGAAATTGTTGCCCTAGTTAATTTTCAGGGTGGTCAGATAATTCTTGGTGTGGAGGATGATGGTACTATTTCAGGTGTTTACGTAGACCTAATGCTGAAGAGTGGGTGATGAATGTTGTACGCGATAAAATCATCCTCAAATATTGCCATTCTATGAGAAAATTAAAATAGATGATGGTGTTTTTGTCTGCAATTATTAACTTTCCCTTTAGGTATTTCATAAACCTTATGTTTCTTGAGAGATTCGCCAGGAAGAGAAAAAGTATTTATTTCGTATTGGTTCTACTCTTCAAAGTTACCTGCGACTTAGCTGTGAGAAGAAACCAAATAAGACTGCTATCTCTTGTCCTTCGGCACCCCTCCCCCTCCTCACGTTGTGTGAGATTGGTTGAGAGAGTAATAGCCCCCATACCACGTGCATCTGTGTGTGTCATTACCCGTTGTTTCTCGATCCTGCACCACTTGTCTGAAGAACTGGTGAGGGCAGAACCAATACGAAATAAATACTTTTTCTTCCTGGCGATCTCTCAAAACATAAGGTTTAGAAATACCTAAAGGTGAGGGAAAGTATAATTGCCAACAAAAAACACCATCATCTATTTAATTTCTCATAGAATGGCAATATTTGAGGATAATTTATCGCGTACAACATTATCACCCACTCTTTCATCCATTAGGTCTACGTAAACCTGATAGTACCATCATCCTCCACACCAAGAATTAGTCTCGACACCTGAAAATTAACTAGGGCAACAATTGTTCTTTAGCTAATTGTTCTGCGTCGAATATCATCGCGCTAAATTCGACCCCCGATTTCCACCGTGCAATAAGTTCCAACAATCTCAGTTTGTAGCAGACAAACACACCTCAATATCCATATTTAACTTTACGTGATTAAAAGCCGTTTTTCCACCTTCCAAAATACTGCCGCCGTTATCACGACGACACTTAGGCACATTCAATTAGCCTTGTGACTCATAGGTGCATATCGTGCCTGTCTTCAAACGAATCAAAAACACAATCCACTCAGCATCTCCAAAAACAGTAAAGATAGTGGCATTATGCTGTTGCAAATAGTAAATGACGCACGCTAATCTCTAGCCATACGCAACTCAGCAGACAATTCTATCAGCAATAAAAGAGCATTATCCTAGATCTGTGTGCGTCTGGTGTGATCACATAATTAACTGCTCATACATTCCTGAAGTATAAAAGTGTAAAACTAGCAGTAGCACTGTGACCAGTGATAACTTATCCATAAATCCTAAAGTTTTCCTCACCCTCACATGGCGAACATTTGAGCTCAATACGTAAAGGTACATCAGGCAATCCCACACTTCTAACTGCAAAATATGAGATGGCTCAATTTAACAATGATTTGCAACGGATGTTCCGTAATCTCCCTAGCCACACCCAACTAAACGCCTCGTGTCCTGACCGAATCAACATTCTGCAAGTTTACAGTAGAAAAAGTCATCACTGATATTTATCCAATCTAGCGCTTTCACCCACCGAATCTAAATTACACTTCATGCAAAAATCTACAATGGGTGTTCTGTCACAGCTTCAGGCTTAACGGTAAGTTCTAACTGCCTTTCAGCTTTTTATGTAGTAGTTTCTGTAGTGAACGCTCAAAGTGTGAAGATCGCGCAACCGTGGTATTCAGACAACTCAGTTAATAACTTTTTGCGTTTTAGCTCCAGCTCGTCTACAACCGCCTTCTGCGTAGTCGCTAAGGCCTGCTCGCTTGATTCTCTCAACCTCTTTCAATAAATGCTGAGATTCCAATCAAGTTCTCTACACCTTACCTCACTAGACGGCAACTCTATAAGTTTTCTCAATTCTCTCTTCGTTCGTTTGATACCAATATCTTTTACTCATTGATTGAAGAATGATAGTTGTTTGACTACGTTAAACGCTTTTTATTTCACTGCCGATCACAATATCCTCTGTATCAAGCTTGAGTCATACTTATCAGTTCCGTTCTGTATATTTTCGGGACAAACATCCGAATGAGGAAGGGTTCTCCAGGTTTTATCACTTAAAAAACGTGTCAGGTCAAACATCCTGATAGTCCTAAAAAAGCGCCTGTTCAAGACGATCGTATTTCCTCTCTGAAGTACGCTTACAGCAATCGCTTTTCTGTTTCTAAAAAAGGAATAACTTCAGCCTAGCCTCAAGTCCAAGAGATTAACTGATTACTGCCCTCTGCTTGGTAAGCGAGAGTTAATTCATCTCAGTAGAAGCTATATTTTTTAATGCAATGTTCAAGTTTAAACTGTTTTCAGTACAGTAGCTTGGGTTCTTTATTTTTCATTCATTATCATTGGTCTCTCCTCAGAAATCGAGCTAGTAGTTTCTCTGTGCGGAGGACGATTCGGGCAATTTCATAAATTTCATTTTGTCCATATAGCTCAATATCGGCATTCCAAGTCAGCAGGTGTAAAGGAAGAAAATCATCATTTCATACTTATTACACTGACAACTTTATCCGTATCGACTGCAATAGTGAACTCTTACATTCATTCGTTGATGACGGATAGTTAGCTCAAACGCCTTCAGCTTAAGATTTCCCAAATTCTCTTTGATAAGCCCTCATGTTGTTTGAGAACAATACCAATAGGCTTAAATTCAAGAACATAACGAA
>NZ_BLYC01000071.1 GCF_019721995.1 Bathymodiolus japonicus methanotrophic gill symbiont
ATGCTTTCTGAGCGCCGTGATGAAGAGGCTGCAACCGCATTTTTCAAACAAACGATTAACAATAATGGATTTCCTGATAAGGTCGTTATGGATAAAAGTGGCGCTAACTATGCAGGATTAGCCAATATTAACCTCTTGTTAATCCTCGCTGGGTTTGCCACTATGATCGACATATTACAGGTTAAATATTTGAATAACATCATCGAACAGGATCACCGCTTTATCAAAAAAATAACAAAACCGATGATGGGCTTTAAAGCGTTTCACTCCGCTCAAGCAACCATTGATGGAATTGAAACGGCACATATGATCCGAAAGGGACAGTTGTCTGAGGAAAGTATTCCTGCTTATAAGCAGTTTATGGCTTTAGCAGGATAGTTATGCCTGAAGACCAGGAGGTCTGCGCTTTTGATAATTATTGCGACAGAACCATATCGACTCTATCTGAAAATAAGCCTGCTTAAAGTCTGCATCGTTATTAATTAGACTAGCATCAACCCGAACCCCTAGCTTTAAACCATCGCCCGAGGGACTGATAAAGCAAAAAACAATATTAGGTTTTGTTATCAAGTCCGACTTAGCTAAGTGAACATCTTCCAGATGGTCTAGGTCTACAATCAATAAACCGCTCGATTTCTCGAAAGTCCCATTTTTTACGGGCTGACCTAACTTGAATGTACCGTTGAAGCTAACAGCCTCACAAACAATCGCCTTTTGTTTTTTATAAGCTTTCTCACTTTTCTCTCGCAAATCCCTTAATGATTGAGTAACCGGCTCATATTTAGGGGATCTAATCCGACCAATAACATCATCAAGGGGTTTATTTCGGGGAGTCGCTATTTTTGCGAAAGCTTGTTTTGGGCATCCCAGCCCAAGCAAGCAGCAAAAACTTAACGCGACCACTTATGCCTCCGGCGGCCCCGATTCGTCCTCGTCACCTCGTTCCGACCCAACAAGGGGTCGGAACATAGGCTCCAAATGACTTGACGCCGTGTCGGATGGCCTTTTATTTTGTCTCCACCTTCGCTAACGCTCAGACTCCGACAAAATAACGGCCCTACGGCTATCGCGGACTAAAAATCATCACTTCGCTTAGGCTCCGTTTCCCTGATTTTCAGCGAGAGTGGTTTGTCGGAGTGTTTACCCGGGGCATGTATGAAACGTTGCCGATGCCTTCACAATCAGGTGTAGGGTTCGCTTGACGTTTTGTTTTTGATGTAGATACCCCAGTGGCACAATCGGTGTTATCTTGAATGGGGGTGTTTTTATGTAGTTTATTCATACTTTTTAGCAGAACAACTAGACTTTCTTGAAATACATGATATAATGCACTTGTAGTATTGGAAAATCTTGTTAGATGCTCTGTGTTGTCCTCATAGTTGTCTAGCAATTAAAGCCCTATAAAGAATCTCCCGGCTAAAGGTTTCATCTTTATAGTGCGTAGTAAAAATAAGTCCTGCTCCCCATTAATTTATTTTGATGGGGAGCAGGACTTATTCCATATATCTATCTGTTTCTCACAGCTATTATATAATATAATAGCTACTTTATTTTGGATTGCAAGTCTTTTTCAAGATATTTTAACACTTATCCCCCAACCAAGCCTCCTGCCCCACTTATATAAAAACAGACACCGGTCTAACCCATGCCGGCTTTGCGGTTCTGATGTATTGAATTAATAATCCCCCGATTAGATCTCTTCACCTGCTCTACCCACTCAAAAAATATAGTGAAGCCTGGAGTCCCCTCGTGTTTGCTGGAAAGGGGGACAGATGAATAAGTTGTGTTATATAAACAGTTTATCTGTCCCCTGTTTTTATGAATACGTGGGGTATAGGCTCTTGCTCTGTAATAAACTCACAGATGAACCTTACGGCATAATTAAGTCTGTACGACAAAGCCACCAAGGACACCTGTTGGGATGTAAAGCTAGAGTGAGATATGCTCGGATAGCGGGGGAGAGTAGGTCTTGCTTTATGACTCGAGTGAGCGGCATACCTAAGGGAGGGATAAATAAAGTATGCTTCAAAGATTCGGGGACTGCTCTCGATAGAGTGGCAGAGGTTATCGAGATAGCTACATTCGCTGAAAATCCTGGAAACGGAGCTTTAGCGAAGTGAAGATTTTTAGTCCGCGATAGCCGTAGGGCCGTTGTTTTGTCGGAGTCTGAGCGTTAGCGAAGGTGGAGACAAAATAAAAGGCCATCCGACACGGCGTCAAGTCATTTGGAGCCTATGTTCCGACCCCTTGTTGGGTCGGGACGAGGTGACGAGGACGAATCGGGGCCGCCGGAGGCATAAGTGGTCGCGTTAAGTTTTTGCTGCTTGCTTGGGCTGGGATGCCCAAAACAAGCTTTCGCAAAAATAGCGACTCCCCAATAGTCGGCTTTAGCCGAAACAACGACTTTCAGTCGTAAGTCAAACTATGGATCTTTAGTCCATAGTTTGTTGATTTATAAAGTTAAAAAAATACGCTGAGTAGTTACTATATTTTTAGATTAACTTTTGAATTTAAAACAAATAGTTACAATAAGTTTAGTGAGTTTCAATGGTTTAGTTGTTGTGGCGACAACATACGCTGTTAATCCTGGATGGATTAATAGTCCGTGGTAGGCGAAGGGAAATTTGCCAATCCGAAGTGCGCTAGCAGCGCGCTCGGGAGGCTAAAATTTTATCCCGATGAGCCGTAGAGCCATTTGAGGGAGCCTTAGCCATGCGGGTTTTGTGCATGGGTGAGGTGGACGCAGGGCGTGCCAGGGCATAAATGATTCGCCGTGCGGCGAATCGATTTTTGTGACATGGAGTCCCAAAATCTATCATGAAGACGCGCGATGGCGCGTATAAATTATTAAAGTATTTTTAATATAAAAATCAGAAAATAGACCCGCTCAATGTAAGTTCTTAGTTTAATTTTCACCCATTTTTAAGGTAAATATGACTAAAATCAGGTCAGAATAAAATATATCCATTTTATCAATACCGTCGTCATTTTTGGCTTAAATTAAAACTGGCGACGGTATTGATTATACAGTGTGTGAATCTGCCTACACCCCAACTGCAAAATATAGTGAAATGGCTACAGCCCCCATGTTCTGTGAAAAACCAGGATTAAGAAAGTGAAGGTGTCTATATAACACTAAAATTTCTTAATCCTTAGTTTTCACGTATTCCGGGGGAGCGGGGGGGCTGATACTGCCAGTATTTACAGTCCATTATAGGTACACCTCAAAGAGACCGTATGAAGCCCGGTGTTATGGCAGTCCATTAATTGCTTAATACTAGGTATAATGGACTCTTATGAAGAGACTATGTAAAGTGGACTATTTTCACCAATGAGCAATTTTAGAACTTATGCATATTTAAGGGCATCGACAAAAGAGTAAAAGTCAGAAAATAGACCCGCTCAATGTAAGTTAAACCACTCTTTTGGAATGTTACAGTTCTTACTATTGGGGCTTGGTTTAGCCTCATGGATTTTTAAATGAAGTGGCATTGAGACACAGTTGCCAAATGCGAGTGCCTCACCTGGAATAGACTGTTTTATTTTATTGGTAAAATCATCTGAAAAATAAGGCAATATAGCTTGGATATAGTGCATATCCTTCTCATTCTGAATTCTATGAATAATAAAGTTAGCACACTGAGAAAGAACCGTTTCGGATAGTTCAGAAGGTCTTTGAGAGGAAACGAGCAAATAGAAGGAATATTTTCTCCCTTCTCTGGCTATTTTTTCAAATATATTTTCTTTTAGTAAATAGTCATAATGCTTTTTAATATAGCGATGCGCTTCGTCTAAAACCAAGTGAACAGGGTTCTCTCTTCGCTCATTGCCAATCAGTTTTTTTCTTTCATCGAAAAGTAATCGTGAAGTGACACTAGTCAATGTTTCGAGAATGTCAGGACTTAATTCACTGGTATCAATAATAACTAACTGGGAGTTTTCCTGCTCATTAACCCAGAGTTCTGCGATGTATTTTTTAACAGAATCAATACCATTTGATTCTCGCATGAACTCACAATCAGGGTTATCCAAAAAATAATCCAATCGTGTCAACATGGTTGCGGTGTAACCTCGTATTTGTCTATTACCGCGTGCATCTTCCTCCAAAAGGATTAACTCGGCTGCAATCTTCAGAAACCGGTGATCAAAGAATTCACCATTTTTGATTTTTGAATTAATCACTTCTTGAGCTTGAGCGTTATCTGTCTTTTCAAAAACAGCTTCAGTTGCTTGTTTCAACTTATCCTTGTTTTCACCATAAGTAATAGTACATGCCGTTTGTAAGTTTCCAATATCCTCCAATAAATCAGAAGAGGCACTTTCAATGGTTGAATTACTTTTAATAATGCTGATTATGCTTCCAAGAATACTTGCCGCAGTTGTGATTCTTGCGGTATCACTATCGGCTTGTCGCAATGTACTAAAAATCAGATTGCATATTCGATATCTGAGGTAATTAACAAACTTGTTCTTTTCTTCATTGCTTGTGGTGCCGATTTTGTAAAATCGATAACTCTCTTGCAAAACCTTATCCCAAAATGGCCGTTGCGTTGCATCTGTTGCTAAAAGAAAAGCACTCCATTCATCTAGTGATAGCAAGAAATGTGGTAAATAAAAGGGGCTATAACCGTCTACCTCTTCTTTGATATTGGGCTTGTAATACTTGATTAAAATGTTCGTATTTTTATCATTTAAAAATGCTTGATTATATTCGCCATTAACATCAAATATAAGTACTCGCGAACCTGTAGCCGAGTGATTTTCTTTTTTATGAATTTCTTGAATAATATGGGCAATGGTATTGGATTTACCGCTCCCTGAATTACCCAGGACTGCTGAGTGAATGTTGAAAAAACTATCTATACTCACATCTATTGGGTAGTTAATAAGATTTTTACTGACACCCAAAGAAAATGATTGATGAATTTGATTCCCTTCTGTTTGCACTGACTCATTGGTATTAGTTCGCAAAATAAGCCGCATATCCTTGAAGGTCACAATGCTTACATCACTATATAAACTAGGAAAAACCCCTACACCCAGTGCAAATTCATCTTCTTTATTGATTGTACCAATAGGTTTAAGTAAGAGTTCCCGATTACTTTCTACGTCAAAGGATAATTTTTCCTGATGCAGGTCAGAGTCAAAAATAGATACAACCTCACATATAATAATTTCTTCAACTGCATTGGTTATTTTAAGATAGCTCCCAATGTTGCCAAAATAATAAATATTGCCATGTAAATTGACTGAGCTGCCTCTGATCTCTGACGATATTTTTACCTTAAGCTGGCTGTAATTGATGCTGATTATTTTTCCAATTTTCATGCGGTATCATCAGGCTTGAGGGCTTTATTAAGTGAAGATACAAAATCATCGAATAAAGTAGTGTTTACGTTTTTGTCCACATTGGGCAACAATTCTGTGACAATATATTCAAAATAGTGGATTTTATTATTTTCTTGATCTGTGCCAAAGATACGGTAGATTCTACTATCCTGAATTTTAGCCAGTGGACAATCTTTATATTCACCAAAGATTACAACCGATATTGATGAGTTTGATGCCAAGGCTTGATAGATAATATTGTTAAGATGTTCATCACTAAAACTGTAACCAATAATGAATATTACAGAGTTAGGTAGTGACAACTTCGTTTGAAATTCTCTAATAAGATCAGCATAGGGTGATCCAAGGCTTTGAGCTTGCTTCAAAGGCGTTGGATAAATCAACATATGATTTTCCTTGTTGTTACCTTCACCACCTGTAACAGGGATTTCATGAATATTGAATAATGAATTACCCTCTTGTTCTATCCAACTAATAGAGCCATGCAATTTGTACAAATACACCATATTTTCCAATGGCTCGAATTTTTCCAAATTCGCATCTATTTTTTTTGAAAATGTGTAATGGAACCTGGCAGGGTTGAAAACTCGCTCAAGTCCGCCGCCAAAACCATTGTTGTAATTTATATTAAGTGTATCGAGTGCCTTTTCATTAAAAAGATCATTGTTTGTTGTGAAAATATTAACCCGAGAAAGGTCTTTATTTCTTAGCACCGTTTTTTGATAAAACTGTTTATATAAATCCAGACTTTCTGTAGCATCCTCACTTGAAAGATCAATATTGATTTTCGAATACATTGAGTCTTCGATGTGCTTTATCAGCTTCTCAACATTTGATGTTTCCGTTGCATCAGCACTGGAAATACCTTGCAGGTAATGTTTTTTAGCATGGAGGATAGTTAATATCTCCTCTAAATTATCACCCTTTATACTTTCGTATAGCGTTTTTATTTTCTTATCCAAACCATTAGTAATATCTTGCGCTATCTCATTATGCATGGTTTTCATGTTTGGAACAGCACCAGAACTAGCCCCCGCTCCAAGCAAAAAACTAATATTTTTTAGGTTGGATAATTCTGCTATTTTCTGTTTGATGCTTTTTAAGCAATCATCTCCGCAAATATCATCTCCGCCTTGGTAAAAAAAATATTTTATTGTTCTTGTTTTTGGTTTCATTCATTACATTGTTTTTTACAATACCTTCGCCAATTTTAATTTAATAGAAGTTACGCATTGACAGGCAATGTTAAACTATAAGCGTTAAAAATACTAAAGCCATTGGAAGGCCAAGCCTTGATAAGAAAAATAACACGTCCCTGATGCTGGGAAGAAAATTCAATCGCGAAAACACCATATCCTTGTTGACACACTTGGGTTAATTATGGTTACAGCTGCTTCGGTTCAAGAACGGGATGGTGCGAAACTTTTATTCACATTGCAATGATAAATTTGATGCTAGGGCGGCTTGAAAACTGATTCATGGGACTTTTAAAACACGCACTCAAGAGACAAGACATTACTTTCCTGAATGTAATATTATACCTGGCTTTGACACTAGATTGTCGTGATTTTAATGATGGGATGATAAGGTTTTTCTCCTGCATGATGTTTTACCATTTATCGTATGAAAATAGGTCACAGTTGGTTTCTACACAAACATTTGTATTTCTGCGACAGAAGCAGAATATTGGGTGGTGTGTTAAACCTGTGATATTCATGCATAATAATGATAATAACTGGTTCGACCCACTACCTATTTGTTTTTAAATCAAAGTTAATCTAAAAATATAAATCCATACCCGCTCAATGTGAGTAATGATGCAACAAATGCAATTATTTGATCCAGAAGAAGACGCACAGAACCTTGATAACTGGTTTCAAGGTGCTATAAAATTTTTTAATTTAGATGAGGAACCAAGATGGCCTGACTATTTCGGCACTGCATTCCGTAATTGGCATATGAACCAAAAAAACACCCAAATAAAAACACTAAGTTTATTTAGTGGTGGTGGTGGGCTTGATATAGCTTTTCATGATATGGGATTTGATATATTTGAGTGCGTTGAAATTGAAAAAAAATTTTCTGATTCTTTGCTTCTAAATTCAGCTAAAGGAAAACGGCTTTATGGCTGTAATGTCGTATGTAAAGATATTCGTGATTACGCACCTACAGAACAAGATATAGATTTCATTATTGGCGGCCCACCATGTCAAACATTTTCTGCCGCTGGTGCGCGCGCATCTGGTGTAAATGGAATGGATGATAGAAGGGGGACGCTATTTCAAGAGTATGTAAGAATACTTAATCAAGCGCGCCCAAAAGCCTTTCTATTTGAAAATGTGTATCGAATTATTGGCGCTCAAGAAGGTGAGCCTTGGTTATTAATACAAGAGGCATTTAAAGGTGCAGGTTATAAATTGCATTGGAGGATATTGGATGCTGCTGATTATGGTGTGCCTCAGCATAGAGAAAGATTAATTATTGTAGGGATTAGAGATGAATGCGATTTTCTTTTTCCATCACCTACTCACGGACCAGACTCAACCAACAAAAAGGCTTATTACACGGCAGGAAATGCTGTTATTGGAATTAATACTAACAAATGTAAAACTGGAATTAACGGTAGGCATGGCCATCTATTAAATGACATACCCCCAGGCTTAAATTATAGTTTTTATACTGAGAAAATGGGGCATCCTAGACCAGTTTTTGGATGGCGATCAAAATTTTCTGATTATCTATATAAAGCAGATCCAAACACTCCAACAAGAACTATAAAAGCACAAGGCGGGCAATACACAGGCCCTCTTTCTTGGGAAAATCGTCATTTTATGATTGATGAATTAAAAAGACTTCAAACATTTCCTGATGATTATGAAATATCAGGAAATCGCCAAACTGCTATTCATCAAATAGGCAATTCTGTACCTCCGCAGATGGGTAGAATTATGGCATTAGCTATTATGAACCAAGTTTTTGAATTGGAACTTCCTTTCAATATAAAGTACTTGAGGCACGATGAAAAACTGGGTTTTAGGGCAAGAAAATCATCTCTGACTGCTATTTATAAAAATAAAGCAGCAGAATACATTAATCTTAAATTTCCCGGCAATAAAGTTGATGTTTATAAAAAAGAGTCTGGGAGTTGCAATATGGAATTGACAGACAAATTCCAATTAGTTGAACATAACCAGAGTAATCCCACTACTTTTTCTTTAGATTTCACTATTGATTATAATAAATGGGTTTTTAGGTGTAAAAATAAAACTAATAGTGATCATAAGATATTTTCGATTTTAATTAAAATGTCTCCTGAACAAAAAGATATTATTAATATTGGTGAAGTACATCTTATATCGTATGACAAACGACCAGTTTCAGTTCTTGTATTATGGAAATTTTTTGAAAAAAAATTAAATGATTTAGCTTACAAAGATGATCTAATTCAAATCTTTGGATATTATCAATATAAACAATCTTTTAAATTCTACTTTAAACTAACTAAAGAAGATATGGAACCTTGGTTTTTCTGGAAAGTTATTTCGCATATAACGCGTGGAGAGTGCGTTGGAAAAACGCTAAATATTAACGATATTGCAGATTACTATAATATCCATACAGAACATCTTCTTGAAGCATTGAAAATGCTTAAAACAATTGGATTTGAAATTCGTAGTTGTAATACAAATAAGCAAATAAAAGAAGGTGATTATCTAATACCATACCAATTCCCAACGCTGAATGAGCGTAGTTTACAGAGATTAACAGAATTATGAGAAAAGATGAGAAGGAAAATCACCTAAGGGTCTTTAAAGATAGATCTGAATATATTATTGATGGTAAAGATAAAGAGATTTTTTGGGAAGGTCCTGTGTCAGCCGAAACAAAAAATAGAACAAAATTTATCAAGGATAGTTTTGAAGAAGGGTTTCTTGAGAACCTCATAAATAGCGTAAAGGATAATTCTGAAGAAATTCAAATGGACTTAATAGATATAAATACAAAGAATTGCCTAGAAAAACTAGTGGACTCAGTTACAAGTGAAGTAGGTCGTGCTTTAATTGGATTAACTGTTATGCAATTAACTATAAAATCAATAGATTCAACTCAAAGCATTAGGCTTCATAAAGGAGGCACTGGGAGCAATTCATTTTCATGGAAAGATGGAATTTCCATGCGGGTATTAGATAGAAATTACGTTACCCCTGTTTTACGTAAATATGATCTTGTTAAATTAAATGCAGATGGATTTATGATGACAAGGAGTTTAGCTGAAAATTACCCTTATTCTTCATTATATAAAGCACAACTAAAAGGAGCAAGAATCGAATGGCTATCAGTTGTTGAATCACTAGAGGGAAACTTAAGTGACCCATTTAATTCATTAAAGTATTTTGTTTCTCTTCTTTTTAATAAAGCAGAGCAGTTTCAACTCGCTTCAGATGATTTGCTTAAAAAAACAAATGCTTATGTAGATTCAATCACAAAACCAAGCCAAGCCATGAGTTTAATACGCTCTCACATTGATGATTCTGGTTATTCCGCAAGATTAATGGAAATAAGCATTCATGCTTTAATGCAAGCTGCTATAGATACTGGAACGTTAGGACTTGTAACGCTTAAGCCATTATCACAAATGAGATCAGCAAATAAAAAACATGGGAATATTGGCGATATAGAGTTACTTGAAGATATGGAAATTATAGAGTCGTGGGATGCTAAATATGGAAAAGCATATTTAAGAGAAGAGATTGATGAAGTTATAGAAAAGCTGACAACCCATAACTCAGTTGGCGTGGTTGGATTTGTTACAACGCTAGCACCTATAATTAATCAAGAGATAATAAAAAAACTAGATTCAGCTAAACAACTACATGGAATTGATATAAAAATATTAACCTTTGAGGAATGGATAGAATTAATTTTCAATAGAGTATTAGAAGAAAAGCACACGACCGAAATTGAATTAGCAAAAAATTGGCTTTTAGCTTACGCCGAATGCATTGCACAAAAAAGACGAGATGTTGCGCCAATTGATGAGCCATGCATTGAATGGGTTAAAGAGCTAGATAAGAAGCTTATATTAACCGCCAAGGCTGATTTGTAATGCATATAGTGATTAAACGTCATAACTATTATGTACTCTATCCGATTTTTTCAACAAAAAGTTATTTATCTGTTTTTGCTAAGCAGATAAACTGGTTCTGTCACAATAATTTATCATGACGGTAAAACTTGGTCATCACTGACCTTTATGCGGTTAATGAACAGCGATGACAGGACGTGCCAATGTTGGTTCTGTCGCAATAATTATCAAAAGCGCAGACCTCCTGGTCTTCAGGCATAACTATCCTGCTAAAGCCATAAACTGCTTATAAGCAGGCATATTTTCCTCAGACAATTGTCCCTTTCGGATCATATGTGCCGTTTCAATTCCATTGTTTACTTTTTTAACATGGGTTTTATTAACTATAGCATGAGATAAGTTTTTTAACAGTCTTTTTTAACATTATTAACTATAAATAAGGTCTTGTTAATGGTGATTAGCTGTGTTGATGGCGATGTAAAAAATACACTTGTTTTTTTAACTCCCGCTATCAGCGTAAATGTTCCCCTCTAGTGAGTGTCAAATTGTAGAGTTATCAAGCGGGGAGTCGCTATTTTTGCGAAAGCTTGTTTTGGGCATCCCAGCCCAAGCAAGCAAGCGGCAAAAACTTAACGCGACCACTAATGCCTTCGGCGCCCCAGACGTCCTGCGTACGTGCCTCTTCGCCACTACCATCGTAAACTCGGTGCTGGCTTCGTAACACTCCCTCAAATGACTGGACGGCGTTTCAGAATGCCTTTTATTTTGTCTACACCTACGCTAGCGCTACGATTCCGACAAAACAACGGCCCTACGCCTTCTGGGGACTACCAGCCCTCGCTTTCGCTCTCCATGGCTGGGGCAGCGATTGTCTAAGGAAAATACGCCTGCTTATAAGCAGTTTATCGCTTTAGCAGGATAGTTATTGCGACAGAACCTTATTTTCTCTGTCTGTCCTTGGTAGGCAGTGACTTTTTTATCTGACATCATCTTCCCTGATATTGGTTGTTTATAAGCTAAAAGTGAAGTTGTCTTTTGCGTGTTGGCTGAGTAAATCGTATATCTGAATACTATCAACCTGCATAGCATTAGCGGCATCCGGTATTAAAATGCGTTTTTTGGATTGTGGATTACTTAGTTCATGGGTAACGAGAGTGTAATCGGGTGCGATTAAAAGTACGGTGAATTTTTCAAAATATTAAGAAGCTTTGGCCAAATTTCTCCAATATTCATCCCATTGATCATTTCCTCTGACCACTCTTAAAGCAAGCATGGGTTCAACGTTTTCAGATTTCCACCACGCCCCTGATAGTTTTAATCGTTCCTGAATAACATAACGGTGTGCGCTTTCTATTTCGCCTGAACCAATAGGCAAGTTTTTTTCTATCGCTCCTTTATAGTCGAGTTGCTCAGTACGGTTACTTAAATAGCGGTGACAAGATCGTACAGGGGCTTTAGAATTTTCAATCTCATCACCTTCTAAAAACGGGTTTAAATCATGAATAACAAGTGAGTGTTCATTGTTCTTTAAGCGTTTTTCCTGAACATCCATCCAGTTTTTTTCATCATTGGCTGCGCATATTTTCGATGCTCCCCCTAAGTATTCGCAAACGTGATAAAAGTCAACTAGGTAACTTGCCTGTGATCCAAACCTTTTTTTCATTTGATCTGCAATCCATGTTGCACCATCGCCAACACCATGTATTTGTGTATTGATACCCAGTCCTGCAGTGACCGCACAATTTAATAATGAATGCCCTGCATCATCTACACTCCCTCCAAAAGTAGCATCAAATTTAGGTGTGATATTTCCTTCCTCATGAGCTAATGCTAAACGAGCCTCTTTCCAATGCAGTATTTTCTTTTTACGCTTATCACCTTTATCTGTTCTTGTTGTCACAATAGGTAACATGCAGCCATCAATCTCTACAACTTGTTGCTGGCAGCCAGTAACCACGGGTAAAGTCGAGCTCTCTCGCTGGGAATTCATTTGTTGACCATGGTTCTCCGTCACCGTGCGAATCGTGCTCACTGGCATCTCGATTCCATAATGTTCTTGGAGTTTTTTAGGCACTTTCCCGAATGCATGATATCACGACTTTCAGTCGCCAAGCTCTCTAACCCACCCGTCTTTTAGCGGGTGGTTGTTTAGTTAACTCTTCAATAGACGCTTTCTCAACTTTTTCCATAACCCAGCTTGGCACAAATTTAAAATGTACTTTTAATACCAACAATACCTTCGCCAAAATGAAAATACACTCATTTTTATGAATTTTACAGCCTATAAGCGATTGATTTATATAGGTGTAAGATTGTCATTTTTGGATTAAATTAAAATTGGCGAAGGTATTGATACCAACACAAGACTTTTCATAACGCCTTTCTTAAACCCTTTCTCAAACGCTGAAAATCAGGGAAACGTAGCCTAAGCGAAGTGAAGATTTTTAGTCCGCGATAGCCGTAGGGCCGTTGTTTTGTCGGAGTCTGAGCGGTAGCGAAGGTGGAGACAAAATAAAAGGCCATCCGACACGGCGTCAAGTCATTTGGAGCCTATGTTCCGACCCCTTGTTGGGTCGGGACGAGGTGACGAGGACGAATCGGGGCCGCCGGAGGCATAAGTGGTCGCGTTAAGTTTTTGCTGCTTGCTTGGGCTGGGATGCCCAAAACAAGCTTTCGCAAAAATAGCGACTCCCCGA
>NZ_BLYC01000072.1 GCF_019721995.1 Bathymodiolus japonicus methanotrophic gill symbiont
ATGAAATATTATCAAGAATCACCTGCCCTAACTGTACTAATTCCAACCTGAGGAAATCAGGTATAGCGACCGTGCGTGTGCAGCGATATCGTTGCCAGACCACAGCTTGCTCAACAACACTTCATGTGGATATTGTGTATAAAGCATACGTGAACTTTGAGGAACCAAAGAACACGTTGTCGATGGCACTATCAAATAGTAGTGGAGCAGCGTCGAGTACACACGGCTAGAGGGTTCTTAAAATCAATACAAAAATACGGTGACTCGTCACACTACATTAAACAAACTAAAGAAAACAGTCTTGTTCAAGTGAACCTCCTTTTTCAGACACCTCTGATCAAGGAGAATCTCATTGGTAAGTGTCATGACACTAGTTAAACAGGTGCGCGTGAGCACTAGTGAGTCGTAAGCGAAATGGCGCCCCTCTTATATCATGAACTATGTGGTCTTGTTGTAATGGACAATAAATATGCACTCACACAGTCTGGCTATGCGACACATGGCTGTTGATCATAAAACCAACACACGGTACTCGCTTATGTTTTTTGTGGCAACGCGTACAGGAGCCACTTGTTTTCAATAGACTCAAAGCGTTACTATTTGCCTTTAAATATCAGTCGTTATTACACCGATGACTGAGCGCTTATGAAAGCACGTGTCATCTCGATGCGTGTAGAAACTGAAAATAGGTCAAGAAAACACCAAAAAAATTGCACGTGAAAATAAAACTCATGATATTTAGAGCATGGATAAACGATTAACTCGTCGAGCGTAATCTGCTTCTCTAGTTAGAGAAACATGCATGATAGTGTGATTAGGTGTTTAAATAACGTTTTTAAAAATTTTAACCCATTGGTTTAATTAGAGTTAAAATATTAAATTTCAGAAAAATAAGATCTAAAAACCTAATTGGCGAAGGTATTGAATCATAAAAAAGAATTTTTGGACCGGCTTCCTTTTGAACGCACTGACCCGTCAGCTCAAACTGTTCTTCAGTCAAAAAAACAACATAAGGTAAAATTATGGCAACTAGACCATATTTACCATTGCGCCATCATAGGCACATGCCTGACACTGGATGAAGTAAAAAAACTACTCAGACAACTGCATATTGGAACCAATGGATTTCTAGCGTACGAATTGCACACAACAATTGTGACGCTTATTTCAGAAAATAACCATCCGAGTAAAAAAGTGCAAAGCTACCTGGATAAAAAGTTCAAATCGGCTGTGCAAGAAACCAAAATTTTTCAACAGGATCAACTAAAGGGCTATTGGAAAGCAGCATTGTACTCTGGCGATATGATTGGCGCTTTTTGGGCTGTGCTATCGCACCCCGCGAGCAACAAAGAAATGAAAAGGGTTTTTTATGGTGATATTCATATGCTCTCACATTTGTCTGGCGCATCTAATCGAGCAGATATTCAACGCCTAAGTCTGCTAGAGCAGGAACGCACAAACCATAAAACCGAATTACATTCATGGAAAGTAAAACATAATAAATTGGCAACAAAAAATAGATGCTTAAGTAATACTATCAATACTCACATTGAACAGCAGTCTGATCTTGAGAACCAGGTGCACGCTCTCAGAAATAGCCTTGACCAGTTACAAATTTTACAAAATGTAAAAGAAAGGCAGGAACTTGATGCTTTAGTAGAAAAGCTAATGCACAAGAATAACTACCAGAAATCTGAAATTGTAAATTATCAAAACCAGGAGCAAAATTTATCTACAATAGTTGCTAACCAGAAACAGCAAATTCTTGACAAGAATGACCAGTTGCTCACCTATCAAAATGAGGTTGAATATTTACAGTCTACTTTAAGAGAAAAATCTCAACCACAATGCCCATTACAAAAACAAAATCTTTGCGGAAAGTGCATATTGTATGTTGGGGGAAAGACTAACTTGATCCCTCATTACCGGGAATTAGTCGAAGAAAGCTCTGGTAATTTTATACACCACGACGGTGGGCTGGAAAAAACAGCATTCGCTAAGCAAGGCAGATGTGGTTGTATTTCCGAGTAATTGTATCAGCCATGATGCGTACTGGAAAATAAAACGCACTTGCAACAAACAGAATAAGCCTTACCAGAGTATCTCAAAAGCTCGGGGCTTTACTCATTAGCAAGCGCACTTCATAACATAGAACCAACAAACGCGTAATCGAATCGCCTGCAACCCAGCTCTGACGCATGAAATAAAACCCGCATAAAAAGCCATTTTATATTTCAACTGAGTTTTCCCAATTATTGAGTAGCTGAAATACACAATGCTGGTGTATCGAGGTTTATTTTAGGTGGTTTTGCCATGTTTATAACAAACCCCTACTTAATTCCCCTTAGGCAATAGCATTTGAAAAGGATGAAAAGACTATAATTTATACCGAGCTGTTGATAGTCACGGGGATACGCTTGATTTCATGCTTTCTGAGCACCGTGATGAAGAGGCTGCAACCGCATTTTTCAAACAAACGATTAACAATAATGGCTTTCCTGATAAGGTCGTTATGGATAAAAGTGGCGCTAACTATGCACGATTAGCCAATATTAACCTCTTGTTAATCCTCGCTGGGGTTGCCACTATGATTGACATATTACAAGTTAAATATTTGAATAACATCATCGAACAGGATCATCGCTTTATCAAAAAAATAACAAAACCGATGATGGGTTTTAAAGCGTTTCACTCCGCCCAAGCAACAATTGATGGAATTGAAACGGCACATATCATCCGAAATGGGCAATTGTCTGAGGAAAATATTCCTGCTTATAAGCAGTTTATGGCTTTAGCAGGATAGTTATGCCTGAAGACCAGGAGGTCTGTGCTTTTGATAATTATTGCGACAGAACCGTTTTTAGGCACTTTCCCGAATGCATGATCAGCCCAAAAATCAATCATTACCCGCTGTAATGGCAGTGAGCAACACCGAGCGCTTTCTTTCTTGCTCTCATTTTTAGTTCCTCAGTTAAGTTAATTATCCTTAACTGAGTTGTACTAATCAATTAGACCACGTCAATCATGTTTTAATCATTATCTATTCACTCTCTAACAGAAGGGTGTGTGTACCAAAAGATTTCACTTTCAGATACCTTTTGCTGACTAATCCCTTGAACATTCCCTGGTGGTGTTTCTGTATGCCTAGAGTAAATAGTGACTCTATCTGTCTCATAAGCATCCGTACTTATAACCCAGCCTCTATAAATACATAGATTCTTATCATAAGTAACAGTACCACAACCCTCAGAATTATACTTTGAAGCTGCTATCCAAGTTGTTGTTACACCCCAGTTATACCTATAAAGATAAGACTCTCCAGGCTGAATTATTTCACTATGACAACCAAAACCTATGCCACCATAAATACCTGCACAGCCTGCACCTGACCAAACAGCGGTGATTTCTGAAAGACTCTTATTAACTATCCTAATCTGACCTCCGGCACCTGATCCAGCACAAGCTGAATTAGATACAGTGGACAAAATCAGTAAAAGAATTAGTACTTGTGAATTTGCTAGTCTCATAATCATTTTATTGAAGCCCTATTCAATGCTATATAGAAACGTCTATCTTTACCTATTATATTCATCTTTCTCCTTAGATTCAACTAACAAGTGCAATTCATTTGGTTCTGTCGCAATAATTATCAAAAGCGCAGAGCTCCTGGTCTTCAGGCATAACTATCCTGCTAAAGCCATAAACTGCTTATAACTCGATGTTCAAGTTTTTGATATTGAGAAGGTAAAATCAGGTATTCTGAGGTTGTTGTAATTTTATCGGTGTACGCCCATGTTAATGAATGCCCCGGCCACCTTTATCCAAAGCTATATTGACGATTTAAATGATGCGCTCAATCAGCTAAAACCCGGAGCGGCTTTGACACGTATTCAAGCCGCTTGGTTGGGCACTTGTTTAACGGGCATACTGCTAATGAACTCTGTTTGCTGGGCTAAGTTTGAGCGAGCAAGCCTTGGAGATTGCAAAGTAGCCGCATTATCCTGGGTGTTTCGTAAAGCAAGTATACCCTGGGACTGGTTGCTACGGGTGAGTGTGGTCTTAATTTTAAAACGTTATGGCATTACTGAAGGTGTGTTGGCCTTTGATGAATCAGACCGAGCACGATCTAAGTCTACAAAACGTATTTATAAGGTTTACAAGCAGAAACACAAAGGCTCCGGCGGGTATGTTAATGGACAAACGATAGTATTATTGCTGCTAGTTACCTCATCCATTACAGTGCCTGTCGGTTTTTTCTTTTATATGCCGGATCCAGCCTTAAAGCAGTGGGATAAAGAAGATAAAGGGTTGAAAAAGAGCGGTATAGCAAAAAAAGATCGGCCTATTAAGCCTGAACGTGACAGTGCCTACCCGACCAAAACAGAGATTGCATTAGGCTTATTAAAAGAGTTTAAAGTTGCGCATAGCCTGATTAAAATTAAAGGCGTACTGGCTGATGCGCTTTATGGACGAAGCCGCTAAAGAATCTGGAGGCTCGCAGGTGATTAGCCAATTACGTAAAAACCAAAATATTGAATATAGAGGTAGAATAAGGTCAGTCGAGAGCTGCTTTAATTCGATTAACAAAGGCATTGATCAGATAATACGTGTACGTGGCGGCAAAGAGATTAAAGTGACTGTCAGCAGTGCACGATT
Source organism: Bathymodiolus japonicus methanotrophic gill symbiont (assembly GCF_019721995.1). GTDB lineage: Bacteria > Pseudomonadota > Gammaproteobacteria > Methylococcales > Methylomonadaceae > Methyloprofundus. The sequence goes on from NZ_BLYC01000072.1 coordinate 4,657, forward strand.
AAAGGTGAGTTCTCACAGTAAAAAGCGCTTTGTCATTGCCTTAAAATATGACGGTGAAAACGACTATCGCTATTTAGTGGCGACAGACCTGACGGTTCTGTCGCAATAATTATCAAAAGCGCAGAGCTCCTGGTCTTCAGGCATAACTATCCTGCTAAAGCCATAAACTGCTTATAAGCAGGAATATTTTCCTCAGACAATTGTCCCTTCCGGATCATATGTGCTGTTTCAATTCCATCCGCTGAAAATCAGGGAACCGTAGCCTAAGCGAAGTGATGATTTTTAGTCCGCGATAGCCGTAGGGCCGTTGTTTTGTCGGAGTCTGAGCGTTAGCGAAGGTGGAGACAAAATAAAAGGCCATCCGACACGGCGTCAAGTCATTTGGAGCCTATGTTCCGACCCCTTGTTGGGTCGGGACGAGGTGACGAGGACGAATCGGGGCCGCCGGAGGCATAAGTGGTCGCGTTAAGTTTTTGCTGCTTGCTTGGGCTGGGATGCCCAAAACAAGCTTTCGCAAAAATAGCGACTCCCCGAGTTTGTTTCCTTATCTTTTGAACTTTCGGCGGTTCACAAATAGGGAGACTCACGATGATTCCCGTAATTGTCAAACTTTATGAGTCCCCCAGCAGAGCTGGGGGGGGTACTTATTAGAAATTAAATCTTATGATCGGCTCATCAGTGTTCCCATTGAAAGAAGAAGTACCTAAACAAAGCAGCCTATAACCTACCTGAAGGTAGCACCACTCGAATATTTCCATCTTTTTGATTTTAATCACTTATAACAGAAAATAGACACTCTGTAGGCACCGTAAAAAAACAACAAATAATTTCAAATAAAGCTTGCAATTGCCGAAAAAATTTTTCTAAAAATTTCCGTTTTAATCACCTCATAAACGGATATCACCCATGCTTAAAGACCTACCACTCTCTGAACATATTCACCAACACTGCAATGAAAGTATGGAACGTGCCCTGTTAGCAGAGCGTCATCCTTTGTGGGCTCGTTCATGCCCAGAGTTGAAGGATATCGACTTTATTCGCCTTGGGTTATTACGCTGTATCAGTGTAGTCGATAGTGGTCGCCATTTCCTCCAAACCAATGAACAGATTTATGGCCAGCTGCTTCCCCACTCAACGTATTTTAAATCACTGAAGTCGCATAGACGAACAAGTATGCTTGAGGCATTTGAACAGCAGAGCTATCATCTTCACGCTGAAACACTGCTGTCGCAAGGCATTGATTATCTTAAAGCATTCCCGGAACTTGACGAATACACCATAGAAGCAGCGGATGGACATTTTATTGATCATGCCTGCCATACTGAAAAAAACAGCAAGGGGAAAGTTTATGCGGCTGGGGGGATTTACGCGTTGAATCTCAGAAGTGGGTTGCTCAGATTTCTTTGTCTGGTGACAAACGGAACTCAGAGGCATCAAGAAATACCTGTGTTACGAGATCATATTGAAAAGCAAAACAAGGGAAATAACAGCTCTCAGAAACATCTCTATGTCTACGATAAAGCCGTCACCGACTTTGTCTGGTGGGATCGGCAGAAACGACATGCTAATTACATGATTTCAATGCTAAAAGAAAATTCAATTGCGACTCTGGTTGAGTCTATCCCTTTTGACTCCCGCCATGAGATCAATACAGGGGTTGAAGCATACAGTGTGTACGAAAACAAGGGCATCAAATTTAACGTGGTGGATTACCGTGATCCAGAAACCGGAAAACTTCACCGGTTTGTGACAACCTTGCCAATGACTATTAACCCTGGAACCATTGCCATGCTGTATTTCAAGCGATGGACGATTGAAAAGACATTCAATAACACTAAAAGTAATTTCAAGGAAACTAAAGCTTGGTCTTCCAATACCCGCTCACTTGAAAATCAAATGCGCCTGACTGCAATGAGCTATAATTTAATGCGCGTGTTTGAAGAGATTTCAAAAACACAACAGCCAGAATTGATTCATCCATCGGATAAAAAATATAGCGAGGCTCTGGAGATTAGGCAGCAACAGGCCCAAAAACGAGATCGTTTTGTGAATCCATCGCTGTCAGCCCCGGACGGGCTGATAGTCTCCAGAAGGCGCAGGGAAATTTGCCAATCCGAAGTGCGCGATAGCGCGCGAGGGAGGCTAAAATTTTATCCCGAATAGCCGTAGAGCCATTTGTGGTAGCCATGACTGAGCTGCTTTGTGCTCAGTCTGTGGCGGACGCAGGGCGGCTGGAGCATCTCCTATTCGCTGCGTAGGTGAACGAATTACGGCGACAGGAGTCCCGGAATTTCGTGAGGTAGCATGGCGCGCCTGTATTTTTCCAGGCAAGAATATCTCGTATCAGCTCGTATACCATTCGGGCAGTTCAAAACGCAATAATAACAGGAATGTCTTTACAGTGCTTTATGAGCTCTCTTGTGGCGAGGTTAGTTTCACGGCCTCAATTATAGGGGAACACGGATGTGGCTTATAACTCGATGTTCAAGTTTTTGTATTTGAAAGGTAAAAATCATGTATTCTGAAGTTGTTGTAATTTTATCGGTGTAAGCCCCATGTTATGAGCCCAGCCACCAGCATAAAGATGACATATTTTGGAAAGTGAGTACCTTTGAAGCTGAGCATGGGATCCACCTTTTATTGAAATTGAGAATTATGATAGCAGGTAACGTCGGGAAGGGGGATTTATGCGACAGAACCCCTAAATGTCAGATTCGTTTTATAGCAGCCTTGTAAGCTTTATTTTTCTCTCGCTTGCCAACCGCCACTACGGATACTATTAATTGCTCATCAATAACCTGATAAACAAGTCGATAACCAACGCTACGCAATTTAATTTTGTAGCAATCTGTCATTCCATTTAATCGCGAACTTTCAACTCTTGGTTGTTCAAGTCGTTCGTTTAGCTTCTTTTTGAACTGCTTTTGGATTTGTTGATCAAGTGCGTCCCATTCTTTTTTAGCTGATTGATGAAACCCTAATTTATAAGTCATCAATCGAAACTTCTATTATTGGTTCATTAGCGCGTTGCTTTACAATCTCGGCAAACTCAATATCTTCTAATTTATCCATTAAAACCTCATACGCTTCTGCTGGAACAGCATAAAAAACAGGTTCATTACGATTCAGAATAGCTACAGGAAAGCCATCTCCTTGCTTAACAACAGCCATTGGGTTTTTCTTTAACTCGGATATTCCTGCGCTAACGTCTACAAGGATTTGATGTGTGCTCATGATTAATACCTTTAAGATTAGGTTTAAGTTATTCTAGCAGACTTAAAGACCTTTTAATAGGCCTTTAAAGGGTCGCGCATAACTTATCTGGGTAGTGGGTTAAATCTGTTATTTCACTTAAATAATTAGGAGAAGTAAAAGGTTTACATCATAATTCCTCGAATGAAATGTTATCAAGAAGTAAGTTGCCCAAATTGGGTTCTGTCGCATAAATCCCCCTTCCCGACGTTATCTGCTATCATAATTCTCAATTTCAATAAAAGGTGGATCACATGCTCAGCTTCAAAGGCACTCACTTTCCAAAAGATGTCATTCTTTATGCGGTTTTCTTTTATGTCAGGTATGGCGTTTCGTATTGCGACCTTGAAGAAATTATGGAAGAAAGAGGTGTTGAAGATGAAGAGGCTGCAACAGCCTTTTTCAAACAAACGATTAACAATAATGGATTTCCTGATAAGGTCGTTATGGATAAAAGTGGCGCTAACTATGCAGGATTAGCCAATATTAACCTCTTGTTAATCCTTGCTGGGTTTGCCACTATGATCGACATATTACAGGTTAAATATTTGAATAACATCATCGAACAGGATCATCGATTTATCAAAAAAATAACAAAACCAATGATGGGCTTTAAAGCGTTTCACTCCGCTCAAGCAACCATTGATGGAATTGAAACAGCACATATGATCCGAAAGGGACAATTGTCTGAGGAGAATATTCCTGCTTATAAGCAGTTTATGGCTTTAGCAGGATAGTTATGCCTGAAGACTAGGCTTCCTGCATTTCCAACAATACTTGCGACAGAACCACTTTTATCCATAACGACCTTATCAGGAAATCCATTATTGTTAATCGTTTGTTTGAAAAAGGCTGTTGCAGCCTCTTCATCACGGCGTTCAGAAAGCATGAAATCAAGCGTATCCCCGTGACTATCAACAGCTCGGTATAAATAGGTCCACTGCCCCTTCACTTTGATATACGTTTCATCCATGCGCCACGACTTATTGGTTTCTCGTTTCTGAGATTTAGCTTTTACAGCAATGGCAGGAGAATAACGGATAACCCAACGATTGAGCGTAGCATGATCCACTTCAACACCTCCGCTGTCAGCCCCGGACGGGATGATAGTCTCCAGAAGGCGCAGGGAAATTTGCCAATCCGAAGTGCGCGATAGCGCGCGAGGGAGGCTAAAATTTTATCCCGAATAGCCGTAGAGCCATTTGTGGTAGCCATGACTGAGCTGCTTTGTGCTCAGTCTGTGGCGGACGCAGGGCGGCTGGAGCATCTCCTATTCGCTGCGTAGGTGAACGAATTACGGCGACAGGAGTCCCGGAATTTCGTGAGGTAGCATGGCGCGCCTGTAGATTCTCTTCAGAAAAACAATCAGTAAGTTCCACAATCGCCTTATATTTTTCTTGCATCGACTTTGGAACATTTTCGGATTTCTTTACTTGACCCATTTCCATTTCCAGAAATATTAAAACGATGATTTTAACGCAAGTAGGGGGGTCTGTCGCAATAATTTATTATGAAGGTTGAGGTAATGAAAATGATCAAAAAAGGACAAATGTGAGTTAATTTAGAGAGGTCTTGTATCTTAATTCCAGTGTTAATTTAGTTGAATAAATGGCACTATCCAATGACGGTTGGATGAGGGGTAGAGACGTTCTTTGCCAATATCGGCAATAGTGTTATAGCCTGCTTAATCCCTAGAAATTCCTAAATGGTACTGTCTTAACTTGACGTCCCTTTACTGAATGATATAAGTAGGAGGGTCTAAAGAAATGTACTACATAAGCGTTTATTCCATAGTCATTCCAGTAAGGATCATCATGTTGTGAAGAAGACCAGTAGAAAGATAAATCGCCTTCAAACTTAGGTACTTCAATAGACTTTATAAAAAGAGACATTTCATCAATTGATCCAATAAACCAATCTGTATAGCCATTGTAATTGATCTTGTCTAGCTGCTTTACCATAGGGCTACACCCCGCTTTTCTCAAATACTGAGTATTCTGCCAGCCAAATCCAATCCCTTTTTCCTCCGTACCTTGAATCTTCCTACCCTCACACCCCCAAGCTGCTTTTTCCAACTCAAAAGGAGCGTACTCCATTCCATGACGACCCTCATCAGTAACATAGAATACTGTACCTCCTCCAAAACCAGTGTCACCTAACTTAAACGTATAGGCACAATCTGTCTCTTGGAAATAAAATAAGAAGGTGGCGTATTCCTCATCCGACATTGAGGGATCTCGTAATCTTTGCTCATCACAGGACTCCTCGTAAACAGGGTAATCCGGATCAGGTAGCTCGTCCCCAGAGCCTATGAGAATAGCATCACTATCCTCATAGGCTAAAGAGGGGGCTGTCCAAAGGGTTAAAATAATACTTAATAATAATGAATTATTCATGATATTCCTCTGGTAATATTTAAAAATATGATACTTACTTATCTAAAAGCTTCTAATGGGTAATAGGCTTAGTCTTTGTGACTTATGCGCGTATGCTTCTCTACCTGAGGTCATGTGGTAAGCCTGGGCATAGCATCTGTAAAACCATTTACATTCAACTCCTCCACTATCCTAAAGCCAGTGACTCCAGCGTGCATAGGACTACAGTTATTTCTTAGTACAGAGTCTGTGTTCTTTCTTCCGGATCCGATTTCCTCTCCATCTGCTCCACGAATAAAAATTTCAAAACAGCCATACTCTACACGTCTAATAATATCTGGTGCTGTCTCTAGCCCATGTAACCCATCTTCTGATACATGGTACACTACACCTCCAGCAAGCCCAATATCACCTACAGAGAATGCTTTCGCACACCTGCCATACTGAGCCTCAGTTAAATGAGCAGCGTACTCTTCAGCTGCCAGCCATGGAGAGCGACCACTAAAGATGCTTGAGAAAGCTCTAATTTTTTACGAATTATTTGGGCCGGTGAAGGGTTAGCTAACGTTGTGGATTTTAACTGAACATCGCCACTTTTATGTCTTTTTATTTCTTTTATCCTTTCTAGGATTTCCATACCTATATCACGATCAGTCATTTTTTGTGTATCTCTTCAAATAATATGCACCGGAAACGCTGGTTTTGGGTATACGTTTTTTTACATGGGTAAGTAATACCTTTTTTTACCCATGTTTTAACAGTCATGGGTAAATCTTCACTTCGCCTTCCTACGCCGATCGGCCTTGATGTAGGCTTGTTTAGTGCTATGTCTTATTGAAGGGTTTCTACTTTCAATAAGACTTTCGTCAGAACCTATAAACAGGAGTGGAATTTAAACCACCCACCCCCTTTATACAGAACCCTATTGCCCCTAAAAGGAATGAATAGGTCTAACTTTTAGATTATAATTTCTATTCATTAAGTCATGATAACTCGTTTTCATTATCTTAATATAGCTACTTTTAAAGTTAGTAACATTTGGTATGTTAGCGTAATCTTCATTAGTTGTGGATGACCAATACAGAGAGTCCCAAATATAGCCCGTACGGGTCAGACCTATAACCTCTCTGTTGTGCCATAGGGTATCCATTGCACTATGAGAAGGAATCCACCAATCTTTATACCCATTTACGTCTAAACTATTTACTAGACTCGCGATACCCCCGCAACCATTATTGATCATATCTAGAGTATTCTGCTTACCAGCCCCTAAAGCTCTTCCATAAGCTTTACCCTGCATACTTACGCCATAACAGCCCCAAACACCGGTGTAATCTCCGGCAGTTACTTCATATCCATGGCGTCCATTATCATAAGAAGCAACAACCCAACCTGAAGCGGGACCCGATTGACCCACTTCGTACTTAATAAAACACCTGGAATTCTGTAACACCTCTCTTTCATCAATTGTTAAGGATTGCGCATATTTCTTTTTTTCTTCATTAGTCATGGGATCCATAACGCCACAAACACCTTTTACTTTCCAGTCCGTAAAAGATCTGACAGGCCTAATCCCGTAAAGGGCTTCATCCGGCTTAGCTACTTTTACTAGCCTGTTGATAAGAGAGTCGTTACCACCCCCTCGTCTTTTAAAAGAATGAACAAGATAATCCGGGGACCCAAAATGGTTTTGCTTAATATCAGAAGTACTACTCCAATACCAATCATTAGACATTGGTACAAGATTGCGCATAGAGTGAACTTGCTTAAGCTCTGTAATAGTAGGGATTCTCCAGTCCATCTGTCCCCCCAAACCCCAATTTTTTAACCCTTCAACAGCCTCAGTTAAAGTTAGCTTAGAAACTTCCCCTGATCTTCCTAGTTTTACTAGATCCTCTGGCGCTATTTCTACCCCTTGATTTTTGTACACGGATATTACCACACCCCCGCTCGGGCCAACATCCCCTACTTGATAAGGCAACCCCTCTGCGCCCACACTCTCA
>NZ_BLYC01000073.1 GCF_019721995.1 Bathymodiolus japonicus methanotrophic gill symbiont
GTCTTTTAGATTAAGAATATTAAAAACACATAAGGTAATAGTGTAAATGCCACAATATAATCTTGGGTTCATAGATGATGAAAGTATATTTAATCATGTCCTTGAAACAGTAAAAAAGTATAGGTTTTCTGTTAATCTAAAAGAATTTAATAAAAACCTGATTGACCCGATAAAACTTACTTTTGATGCAAAAAATATATAAAAAAGATATATCCAACATCATAGAAACCGCAGCATGAGTGTTTCGGAAATGTTTTCCGAATTTATTGGAAATTTGGCGATTTCTAATACAACAACTATCAGCACAAGGTATGGTGAAATAACTTCGGCATTAAATAAAAAGTTTAGAGATACCGAATCTAAAACAGACAATACATTACAGGTTGGCTCTTTTGGAAGGAAAACTGGTATTAATGGCATTTCTGACCTAGATATGCTGTATATCATGCCCAAAACAAAATGGGATACCTACAATAAATATGACGGGCAATTAAAATTACTTCAAGATACAAAAACTGCCATTTTGAAACGTTACCCTTCCACCAAAGTTCGAGTTGATCGATTAGTTGTAACGGTTACTTACACCAATTTCCATGTTGAAGTTCAGCCAGTATTTGAGCAGGACGATGACAGTTTTAAATATCCTGACACATCCAATGGTGGTAGCTGGAAAATCACCAAACCAAAAGAAGAAATGTCTGCTATTGCCGATTTGAACTTACGTCGTTTATGTAAAATGGCAAGATCTTGGAAAAATAAGCATGGCGTAGCAATGGGAGGATTGTTAATTGATACATTGGCCTACAACTTCCTTAACTCAACATCCGATTATGATTCGAGGAGTTATGCTTTTTATCACTGGTTGAGTAGAGATTTTTTTAAATATTTATCTGAACTACCAAAAAAACTAAATATTCTGCGCCAGGAAGCCGACAAGATGTAAAGGTTAAGAAGCCATTTCAACGAAAAGCGAAAAAAGCCTACAAGCTCTGCCGAGAAGCTATTGAGGCTGAGAATAATAAAAACGTAAACGATAAATGGAAAAAGGTTTATGGACGACCATTTCCTGCCGCAACAGAGGAAACAACAAAGTCCCGTTCTTTTACCGATACTTGGCGCAATACGGAAGAATTTATTGAAGATAAGTTTAATATTGATATAAGAGAGTTTTTAAGAATCGACTGTGAAGTTAAGAAAAATGGCTTCAGACAATATTTTCTGAGTGAAAAATCATCCAGCAGGTTTAAGTTAGGTGTCAATAAAAGTTTAAGATTTACTGTGACTAAATTATCCGTTACCGAGCCATACCAAATTTATTGGAAGGTATTAAATCGTGGGGACGTTGCCCGTAAGAGAAATATGATTCGAGGGCAAATTGTTCCCGATCTTGGACATGAAGAGCTAACGGAATCCACGAGTTTCCGAGGTGATCACATAGTTGAATGTTACTGTGTAAAAGATGGAGTCGTAGTTGCCAAGGATAGAATTAAAGTTCCAATTGGTTCAGAGGGAAATGAAAATGACTGATAGTGAAAAAAATCAGGCGCGCCATGCTACCTCACGAAATTCCGGGACTCCTGTCGCCGTAATTCGTTCACCTACGCAGCGAATAGGAGATGCTCCAGCCGCCCTGCGTCCGCCACAGACTGAGCACAAAGCAGCTCAGTCATGGCTACCACAAATGGCTCTACGGCTATTCGGGATAAAATTTTAGCCTCCCTCGCGCGCTATCGCGCACTTCGGATTGGCAAATTTCCCTGCGCCTTCTGGAGACTATCAGCCCGTCCGGGGCTGACAGCGTTAGAAGGCCAGCTTAGAGAATGCTATGGCCGAGTAGTTTACTCGCATAAAACGCACGAAAAATGTGCGGACTTACTTCTTGCGCGTCATAAATACATTAAATTAGCTCAGATTGTTTTATCAGCAGTTGTGACAGGCGGCTTACTTACAGCTCTATTCGATTTTCAATATTTAGCTGAATATAAGCAAATTGGCGTTTTCGTAACCTTAATCATTTCAACAATTTTGCTTACACTAAATTCATACACCAAAGATTACGATCTTGGAGAGATTGCTCAAAAGCATCGCCATGCAGGTGCAGAATTATGGATTATCCGTGAATCATACCTATCACTTCTAACCGATCTGCATATTCAGGCATTACCAGTCGAAGAAATATTGAGTAAAAGAGACCGTTTAGCTGAAGAATTGCACTCTGTATACACAGGAGCCCCTAGCACTAACTTTAAAGCTTACAGCATGGCACAGACAGCACTTAAGGAACTAGAGGATATGACCTTCTCTGATAAAGAAATTGATGCTTTTCTCCCAAGTGAGCTGAAACGTGAGGGAAGGTAAATTGTTAGGTAAGCATCTTTAATTTATACGATTTTCAGAATTATTAGGGTTCTGTCGCAAAAAATAAATATTTGTGTAAAAATCAACTGTAACTTGTTTTTTTGCGGCAAATGGATAAAACACCATGCAGGAGAAAAACAGTCTCATCCCATCATTAAAATTACGATAATATAGTGTTAAAGTCAATTACCATGGGGTATTCAGGAAAGTAATGGCTTGAAAAATAGAGCCATTTTCAGTTGAGCATGTGAACCTACTGTGGCTCAAATTAAATCTTATAATCGTAGGTAATAAGGTGATTTTATTTTTTGCGACAGAACCGCAAATCCTCCTTTTAGTTACCGTTGGGAACCTAATGAGTCGTTAAGCGAAGATTTTCGCTTTAAGAGCCATGGGTTAGCTCCTAAATCAGCTGCTGATTTTGCTTTTTTATTACACGGTTTTGGCTTTTTAAGTGACGAAGGCACAATGGCCATTATTTTGCCTCACGGTGTACTATTTCGTGGTGGAGCAGAAAGCCGCATTCGTACTAAGCTACTCAAAGACGGCCATATTGATACTGTTATTGGTTTGCCTGCCAACCTATTTTTCTCAACAGGGATTCCTGTGTGTATTTTGGTGCTAAAAAAATGCAAAAAATACGACGATGTATTGTTTATTAATGCCAGCGAGTATTTTGAAAAAGGCAAACGCCAGAACCGGTTACGTGATGGTAAAGATGGCGAGCCAAATGATATTAAAAAAATAGTCGAATGCTATCAGTACAGAACTGAAGAAGTGAGATATTCTCGCCGTGTAAACATGCGTGAAATTGAAAAAAACGATTTTAACCTGAATATTTCACGTTATGTTAGTACGGCAAAGCCAGAGCCTATCATCGACCTAAAAGAAGTTCACAATGATTTAACATCCTTAGAAGAGAAGGTTTTGACAGCAACCAAAACGCATAATACATTTCTCGAGGAACTAGGATTGCCATCTTTACCCTAGATAAATACATAGTCTACAAGGTGCTAGATGGCCTTTTCTGGTTCTGTCGCAAAAGATACGTATTTGTGTAAACCTGGTTATGAACCTGTTTTTATTCTTCGCCCAGGGAGGTAAGTAACTTTTTTTATCGTATCTGGAATTTTCTATCTTGGACGCGCCTGATGTTTTTTACAATTGAATCCGAGTACTCTAAAAAGGATAACTCACAGTAAATATGGCGCGCCAGCTCTCGCTGAAAATCATGGAAACGGGGCTTAGCGAAGTGGTGATTTTTAGTCCCTGATAGGCGACAGGGCAATGCGCTGATTCGACGTGTGCTAGCAGCACGCGAGAGGAGCAAGAATTGCATTCCGAAAGCCGTCCAGCCAGTGAGGTAGCATGGCGCGCCTGAATGTTCCTTTAGTTGCTTGATAATTGAAGTAAAAAAACAAATGTATTATAAACGTTATTTTATTCAACAATACCAGGTTTTGATGGTAGGCATCGACCCTCAGGATCCAGTATTGTACTAATCTCCGTTACTAAGCATATAAGTTCTGCAATATGTTTTTGAGTTTGCTGTAAGAATTCAGTACCAACTGGTGTTTTTAAGTATTCTCCATTATTGTTGAGATAAATAGGAAGTGACTTTCCTTCTTTGTCAGGATCGCTCCAACCTGCATGACAGAACATATTCCTAAATTTCACGACCTCATCATCTAAAAATTTTAATTGTTTTTTGATGACATCATCTTTATTAATTAAAGAATTATTATTTGCTAAATTATGATATTTTGTAACAAGCTTTCCAAATGGTAGTGACATATTCTTAAGTAGATTGCTATTAAGAGTATCATAATACCACTTCTCAAAACTCTCTAAGTCTTTCACTTTTTTGTCACATTTCGTCATCACTTCAAATACATAAATTCCTTTTACAAGAGCATCTTCAAGATAGCCAAAAGTGGCTACTGTTCGACCTAAATGCTCCCAAAAGTCTGCTTGATGTTTATGTGTTGGATACCCTTTAGGGGTTTTTTCTTTATCTATCATTTAAGTTTATTTCATGGATAAAAATGATGTCATTCAAACGAATATATTGCCACAGAGCGCATTTTGCAAATTTTGCAATATCCCGTTCATGTGGACAATATATTGCCCATAATCACAGCAATATGGTTTCTCTTAAACAGCGCTCCGCGCGTCAATAAAAATACTCCATTATACAATAACTGAAGTTTCCCAATAATTATTTATGGTAAAATTGAAACTATGCTACAACTATATGAAAAAAACAGTCTTTTCATTCGTTTCAAATGCTATTGCCTAAGGGGAATTAAGTAGGGGTTTGCTATAAACATGGCAAAACCACCTAAAATAAACCTCGATACACCAGCATTGTGTATTTCAGCTACTCAATAATTGGGAAACTTCAGTTAGGTTGAGAGCAGGCTTTTTTTCTTGGTATGAATAAGCAACCAAGCAGTCGACTGCATTGACCATATAATTCGTCAGTGATCTGTGCCTAGAGTGTTCTAGCTGAAAAATATTTTTTAATTGGTCATTAATTGTTTCAATAATACTGCGCTTTCTCAGTAAGATAGCCGTAGAGCCATTTGTGGTAGCCATGACTGAACTGCTTTGTGCTCAGTCTTTGGCGGACGCAGGGCGGCTGAAGCATCTCCTGTTCGCTGCGTAGGAGAACGAATTACGGCGACACAGGAGTCCCGGAATTTCGTGAGGTAGCATGGCGCGCCTGAAGTATGGTGTAAATAGTTTGTCTCGTAACACCAAAATGTTTTGCTATATCAGATTTCAATGCACCGCCGTTGAACATCGTTATTGCCATTTCCTTTTGTTGTTCATCAAGAGCTGAGGGCCTTCCTCCAATTCTTCCTTTTTTTCTAGCCGCCTCTAAGCCGGCTTTTACTCTATCTTTAATTAATGAGCGTTCGAATTCTGCAAGTGAGCCAAATATATTAAAAACAAGTTTGCCTGTGCTTGTAGTCGTGTCTATTGATTCAGTTAATGAAGTGAAACCGATTCCTTTATTTTCAAGATCATTTATAACTTCAAGTAAGTGTTGTAATGATCTTCCTAACCCGTCTAGTTTCCAGACAACCAGCGTATCAGCTTTCCTTAAAGACTTTAAACATTGTTCAAGTTCGGGTCTGTCTTTTTTACTTCCTCACGCTTTTTCCTTATAAATTATTTCGCAACCAGCTGCATTAAGCGCGTCTATTTGTAGTGATGTATCTTGAGAAGATGTTGAAACTCGAGCGTAACCTATTTTCATCTGTTTACTTTTTTAACATGGGTTTTGTTAACTATAGCATGAGATAAGTTTTTTAACAGCCTTTTTTAACATTATTAACTATAAATAAGGTCTTGTTAATGGTGATTATCTGTGTTTATGGCGATGTAAAAAATACACTTGTTTTTTTAACGCCAAATCTTGATTTTAGCTAAATAGAGTAATATTTAACTAAAACGACATTGTAGACTGTATGACTGCCATAATGATAATCCATCTTTAGATTGTAACATTTGAGATAAATATGCTCGCCTGAAACAATAACTTCGCCAATTTTAATTTAAGCCAAGAATGACAATCTTACACCCATATAAATCAATCGATTATAGGCTATAAAATTCATAAAAATGAGTTTATTTTAATTCTGGCGAAGGTATTGCTGAAAGGCGCAAGGTTTAAACCTTGCGAATGGAAAAAAAACCGCATAAAAGCCATTTTATATTTGCTATTGTTAATGGTGTTTTATCCATTTGCCGCATAAAAACAAGTTACAGTTGATTTTTATACAAACACTTATAGAACCCGTTTGAGCCACCATCACCACATAAACGACCATTTATGTGACACTCCTTGATAGTGTTATATGCGTGGCATTACTTAGGAACATAGTGAAACTGTGAATCAAATGTAGCTTAATAAATGTCCTGTACAAAAAATACACAATATAACCCTATCCCATATGTACCGTGGCTTTAATCCAGTTACTCAAAAGTAATACACACTTTTATCAACAGTTCTTGTGGGTAACTACGATATAAGAATTGTTGCTCACAATTTACACATAGTAATGTCACAGGGTTATTTATCTCTGCATGGTGTGATACATACGTCTTAATGTGAGTTATCAAGACAATAAAGCCTCACTAATAGTAATAGTTAAATGCGGATTGAACGGAAATCAAGTATTCATTAGGGTAGGTAAAATAGGGTGATAACTTTTACATGATGGGTAAAGGGTAGGCAAAAATAGCGACTCCCCGATTCCCTGATTTTCAGCGGGCGTGTTCACTCTAAATATGTGATGATTTTATGATGTGATAAATAGTTACACTTTCATAGAATAACAATTACGGGTGATAAAGTGGCATTAGTAACAATGACAGAGGCCTCACGATTAATCGAAAAATCGAAGCAGACTTTATACCGACATGTCTCATCTGGTAGGGTATCGAGGAATAGTGATGGTTTTCTTGATACTGCGGAATTAATCCGTGTGTATGGTGATCTGAAACAAAATACAACGTCAAAGGTTACAAAAACATCCGTGCCAGTGGTGCAGGTTGAGAGGTCTCATATAGAATGGCTTGAGAAACAGGTCGATGGGCTTAGGGAGGATATAAAACAAGTTAGAGCAGATTCCCTAGCTCGTGACAAATATAGTTGTCATAAATAATCGTGTGGAGTTACAAATGCAAAAAATAGAAGAAGAATTCTTACCTGTTTACTATAGAATTGAGTTTCACGAGAAATCAATAATAAATGATGCTTTTCATCAGCTTAAAATTTTGTCTCCAATTTCTGTAGCAATTGGAGACAAAATTAATCCTTTTGACTTGGGTAACCACAATCTGGAATCAGAGTACGTATTTAGAGTTATCGAGATTAGGCACATATTTACTACAATCATACCTTCAGCAATAAGACACGTATTATCTGTTGTTGTAGTTCCTGTAAAAGATGACGTTTAACTGGTTCTGTCGCTGAAAATCAGGGAAACGTAGTCTAAGCGAAGTGATGATTTTTAGTCCGCGATAGCCGTAGGGCCGTTGTTTTGTCGGAGTCTGAGCGTTAGCGAAGGTGGAGACAAAATAAAAGGCCATTCGACACGGCGTCAAGTCATTTGGAGCCTATGTTCCGACCCCTTGTTGGGTCGGGACGAGGTGACGAGGACGAATCGGGGCCGCCGGAGGCATAAGTGGTCGCGTTAAGTTTTTGCTGCTTGCTTGGGCTGGGATGCCCAAAACAAGCTTTCGCAAAAATAGCGACTCCCCGGTTTATGAATTTTATAGCCTATAAGCGATTGATTTATATCGGTGTAAGATTGTCATTTTTGGCTTTAATTAAAATTGGCGAAGTTATTGTTTCAGGCGAGCATATTTATCTCAAATATTACAATCTAAAGATGGATTATCATTATGGCATTCATACAGTCTACAATATTGCATATCATCTTGTTTGGGTAACAAAATACAGATACCAAGTTTTAAAAGGTGATATCAGCTTGGGTGTAAGAGAGTTGGTAAGGCAAATGACTGAGGAAATGATAAAGAATTATCTTGATCACCATTCTGAAGCCAACCCGAATAACAATTTTAAAACAGAGTATGGAGAGCTAAAATAACAGGGCTATTTGCCCTGTATCCAGACTTTCAGTCGCCAGTCTCTCTAATCCACCCATTTTAGCGGGTAGTTGTTTAGTTCATGCGTCAGGGCTGTGTTATATGGCGTGTGTTGTGGCGTAGTATGAGCCATAGGCCTACCTTTTCTGAGCGTAGGTGTCCCGGCTTAGACGGGAAGGTTATTCGTGTTTTGCATGCTAGAATGTTAGCCACTCGGTATTTTTTTGAAAAACAGATTATAAGAGAGAAATAATTATGACAAATAAAAGTTATGTAATGTGGAATAACAAAGGTGGTGTTGGTAAGAGCACCATAACTTTCCATATTGCAGCCGTATACGCAGAAAAAAACCCAGAAAGAGATGTTGTTGTAATTGACATGTGCCCACAAGCAAATGTTTCAATGATGTTATTGGGAGGTGGTGAAAAAGCAGAAGAAGTACTTCAACAGTTTATAAAATCAAGTACGCCAAAAACTGTTGTTGGGTTAATAACGGATAGCATAACTAAATCTGATACTAATGATTTAAGTAAATACATAATTAAATTATCTGATCACAATAAAAACTTACCTGAGAACATACATCTACTATCTGGCGATGGTAATCTAGAATTAATTGCACCTTTACTTTCAGAGCGGGCAGATGCAACCCCATTAACTGTAAATGACAAACCATGGGTCAATATTCATTCAATTATTAAGGACCTGACAAAGAAAAAAATTGGTGATAAGCCTTGTACTTTTTTCATAGATACGAATCCTAGCTTTTCTGTGTATACACAAATAGCAATTTTATCGGCTGATGAACTCTTAGTACCTATAAATGCGGATGATTCTTCCGTATATGCAATAACGGGGCTCTTTAATTTAATTTGGGGAGCTAAAACAAAACACAGCATTTATGGGAAGTATACGTTTTCAACAAAAGTTGACAATTTTGAGATGGATCGCCCGAAAATAGCATTACTACTTGGAAATAGATTTACACAACAAAAAGGAGCTGCTCATGCTTTTAAAGCGTTATCGAGTAAAGCTATTCAAACGATGTATAAAGAATATTCAAATAAATCTAGTAGGTTTGTAAATGCCCAGAGATCTAATGTAAGCGACAAAGATGCATTTGAAAAACAGTATAGCGTGGAGTTACGTGATTTTAACAGTGCAGGCGTGGTTGCCGCCAATAAAGGAATTCCACTAAGTAAAATGGATAAAAATGTTTATCATGTTTATGGCGAAAAAATACAAGTGTCTAAAGAGCAGAGAGATCTTTGTAAAGAAACAATTGAAAATCTAGTAAGTAGGTTATCAGCCCTGACACATGAAATAAAACCCGCATAAAAAGCCATTTTATATTTGCTATATAATGCTTTCCTATCCTATATAGTCTAAGAAGGTTTTGTTGGCTCATATTATAACCACTCGTTTACTATTTTAGGTATTCTTTCAACTACTTCATAGCCAAATAGAACTTCGTCTGCATATCCCATATGAAGCATGTCAATTATTCTGCAAAGGTATGATCTACCGCATTCCCACCAAGTAAAATAATCATCTATCATTAGGTAATGATGAACTTTTATGCCTTCGTGTTCGTGTAGTTCGGATAACTCCATTCCGTCTAGAAGAGTCTCGTATACACCATCTGCAACTCTGCTTCCAAAAGTAGTCGTGTAGTAATATTCTTTTATCTCCCAAATAGCCGTTGGGTTAACTACTGATGGATAAGCGCCGTCAACTCTTCTTGCAAGAGTTCTAAGAGGGCAGCCACCATTGGTTACTGTTGTAAGCTTTCGCGGATCGTAATCACAAATTCTTCCATTTATTTCATGTTCAATCAGAATATTTATAATGCAGGTGAAGAAGGCATTTGCTTTTTTCTCGCCCTTTTGTTTATTCATAGGGAGTGGGCAGTTAGGGCTTAATTCAGAATAGAGTTCTTCAAAAACTTGTTGAGCCTGATCCTTATTCATTAGTCGTGGCTTTACATAATCATTTAGAACATTTGCACGATACTCAAAATACCCTAGAAGTTGCGTACCAAAATCCGTTAAATGGCCATTGTGAAGTATTTCTGAAATATCTAACCCAAGATCATCAAAGGCCTTTATTATCGATTCAATTGTTGGTATTTTAACTTTTTTTGTCTTTCTATCTGTATAGCCACAACCTTGGCTAATCGTTCGTACATAGGCCCAAAAATGTCGGGGCATTTGTAAATACTCACTATTAGCTTTCATTATTTTTTATGCTCTTTTCGAATAAAAGTGAAAATTGAGAAATGCTTACCTCAAGAACAGTACAAATTAGATTCAGCTCTACAAATGTAAGGTGTCTTTCGCCTGACTCATATTTGCTGATTAGTGATTGAGGAGTCCTTAGCTTTTCGGCTAAAGCTCCTTGAGTTAAAGATCGATCCTCCCTAAGCTTTTTAAGTAAGCCTTGAAGAATTAGCTGTTCTTTTGAGTAACGTTCTGTAAGCATAGGATCTTTATATATCCGAAATATGAATATCCCAAATTCGGATTGTTTGGTATGATGGTTTTTGATTTATTTAATAGGTACTGTAAATGCAGTTAGAAAGTTTTAATGATATTAAAGATGGTCACCATGTGGTCAAGAAATTTAGTACACAGTTATTAAAGTGGGTTGGAAACAAACAAAAGTTTGCACATGAAATTGCCGGTTTTTTTCCTGATAATTACAATACATATTATGAGCCATTTTTAGGTAGTGGGGCTGTTCTTGCCACGCTGGCCCCAAAAAAAGCAATTGCTTCTGATAAGTATGGAGCAATTATTGATATCTTTAAGTGTTTACATGACGATCCTGAAAAACTTGTTTCTTGGTATTCTGAGAGGTGGAATAAAGCCAATGGTGAAAGGAAGAAAGAAGGGTATGAGGAGATAAAGGCTTCATATAATAAGTCTCCTAACGGCGCTGATTTATTGTTTTTGTGTCGATCTTGCTATGGTGGTGTGGTGAGATTTAGGAAGAGTGATGGTTATATGTCTACTCCTTGTGGTGTTCATAATCCGATTAAACCTGAGTCATTTGAGAAAAGGGTAAAAATTTGGGCTGAAAGAACAAAGAATACTGAGTTTGTTCATAGTGAATATGAGCAGATGATGCTTCAAGCTAACGAAGGGGATTTGATTTATTGTGATCCACCGTATGTCCATAGTCAGGGAATTTTATATGGCGGGCAAGATTTTTCGCTTGAACATTTATTCGCGGTTATTGCGGAGTGCAAATCCAAAGGGGTTTATGTTGCTTTAAGTATAGATGGAACAAAAAAATCAGGAAATATGCAGTGCGGACTCCCTATTCCTGATGGACTTTTTGAACGAGAAATATTTGTGAATTGTGGAAGATCGATGCTCAGACGTTTCCAGATGGAGGGTAAGACTCTTGAGAATGAGCTTGTATCCGATAGGCTTCTCCTTACGTACTAACGCTGTCAGCGGTTCTGTCGCATAAAGTTCACTTCCTCAGGTTATCTGCTATCATTAAGTTTAAATCTCTATATCAGGAATTCTCAAATGCTTAGTTTCAAATGGCGCCACTTTGAAAAAGAGATCATTCTCCTAAATGTCAGATAGTACTTGGCTTACCCACTCGGTTATCGCAATCTTGAAGAAATAGCGGAAGAACGAGGCTATCATGTTGGCCACAGCACACTTAACCGCTGGGTTATCACCGTATGCGCCTAAATTAGAGAAAGATTTTCACAAAAAGAAGCGTCCTGTGGGTGGTCGGTGGCGGATGGATGAAACCTATATTAAAGTCAAAGGAGAGTGGACATATTTTTATCGAGCAGTTGATAAAGAAGGCAGCACCATTGACTTTTTACTCACTTTTCACTCGATGTTCAAGTTTTCAGCTATAACTGGGCTAAGAAAAGTAAATTTTTCCGGTTTTGTTTTATAAGTGATTGATTTACAATGATGTTGATGCTTTCTTTGTCAGTAAAATTGTCAATAAAATCAATTAGTTAAAAAACTTGAACATCGAGTGAAAAGCGTGAATTGAAAAAGGGGACAGATAAACTGTT
>NZ_BLYC01000074.1 GCF_019721995.1 Bathymodiolus japonicus methanotrophic gill symbiont
GCTGGGGGATTATAAATGTGGATTCTATCTATCAACTGAACGTCTGGTTAGCTTTTTTATATTTCATTCATGGAATATAGCAAAGCACCACCACAAAATTCTGTTGCTTGTTGAAATGCATCAGAATAGGTGTAAGCACTTATAATTGTGGTTCGTCCATCTTTGGCTACGACTTTATATGTTTTCATTTTATTGACTCCATAAAATTATTAATTTATTAAATACCCGTATGTTTAAAAACCCAATCTTTATATTGATAGCCAAATATAGACCCATATACTGAACCAGTTACGAAAGAGCAGTCATAAAAAGGAATATTAAGGTCCTTAGCTACAAGTTCAATATCTGACTTATTAGGGTATTCTAAAAATAGCAAGTAAAAGGCATTGTAAATAGCTGGTGCTACATTGATAGCACAAACACTATTAATATCACCAACCTGGCGTCCAAGTTCTATAACTCTGTAGAATATTTTCTGGTTTTTTTCTACTTTTGATAGTACCTGAAGTGCTTCTTTCCAGTATTTTATATCAACAGTAGAAACGATTTTAAGGTCAGTATTAATTACTGACAGTATTTTTTCTGGAATAAATGCTGTTTTTACTCGTTTGCCAGCTATTGATATCAGAGTCATAAATTTAATATGATCTGAGAGCTCTTTCGATGGCTTATCAATTGTTCGGGCTACACTTAAAAATTGAGTACTTAAACTATCAGTTCCAAATAATTTTGGCTTATGTAACATATCACTATAGCTTTGTAAGAGTTCCTTAAGGTCTTCCACATTCTTATCTAGGGATAAATTTTCACCAATTAAGCTGGTGTTGTTTTCAATATTTTTATATTTCCCCAATGCATATATTTGCATAGTCCTATCAACTATTGAAAGTAACACTTTACTGCAATATGATATTCCATGCTTTGTAGCAAGCTCAATCCTTATTTGGTTCATTACCAATTGAGGCCCATCCTCTACGGCTTTAATTTCCCTACTAATTGAACCTAAATACTCAGATTTTTCAAATCCAGAGTTAATAACAAAAGATTTTGAATCGCTATTCCCTACAAACGCTGGATCTAGTTCTTCTAAAATAAAGTCTTTTGCTAATTGTTTATTATCCCCTAAGCGACTTACAATTCGATTAACATATGGGGTACTGATCTGGTTAATGCGTTCTTTTTTGATAGACTCTTTTGAGGTTTTTTTCTCTTCTCTTTCTTTTTGTTGGTTATGCTTTCGCTGAAAATCATGGAAACGGAGCTTAGCGAAGTGGTGATTTTTAGTCCCTGATAGGCGACAGGGCAATTCGCTGATTCGACGTGTGCTAGCAGCACGCGAGAGGAGCAAGAATTGCATTCCGAATAGCCGTCCAGCCAGTGAGGTAGTAATGACGAAGCGGCTTTTGTGCGTAGTCGTTGCGGACGCAGGGCGTTCAGGGCATCTCCCATCCGCTGCGTAGGTGAACGAATTATGGCGACAGGAGTCCCGGAATTTCGTGAGGTAGCATGGCGCGCCTGTTATTTCTTTCTTGATATTGCTTTGTTTTTTCTGCAATAAATTGTTTTTCAACAATGATACGTTCCTGCCTATCTTTCTCTTCTTTTAATTTACGCAGGTATTTATTATAGGCTTTTTCTTTTGCCTTCTTTTTGCTCATTATTTAAATTTCCCTGTATATACTTACATTGATCGGGTCTATTTTCTGATTTTTTTATATTAAAAATGGTGGTTCTGTCGCAATAATTATCAAAAGCTCAGGCCTCCTAGTCTTCAGGCATAACTATCCTGCTAAAGCCATAAACTGCTTATAAGCAGGAATATTTTCCTCAGACAATTGCCCCTTTCGGATGATATGTGCCGTTTCAATTCCATCAATTGTTGCTTGGGCGGAGTGAAACGCTTTAAAGCCCATCATCCCTATTCAAAACCTTTTAAAATCGCTTGCTGTGCTTTTTCTTGGTAGATATTTTGATAATGTGTCATTGCTTCGGAAATTGTGAAGGCTGACAGCTCCAAGGCTTCAAGTTCTCTTTAACTGCTTGATGATGAAAAGGCGATGCTGTGTCGATTGGGTTGGCGGTTGTTGCTTGATTACTCGCTTACTGTTCAGCCAGTCGATTAAATCCATTTGCTCCATGCGCTCGGCTTTCTTTTTTTGGATTTTTTGGAAACGATGATAAATACAGATTTTTAATTTTGACTTAACTTATCCACAAGGCACTTTTACAAGGTTAAATATAAAAGGTTAAATAAAGGAAAGGATAGGGGATTTTTTCAAGCAAAAAAAATGTTATATATCAATAATATAGAGTTAAAATAATTTTTTAAGTGTTCCGTGTACTGCCTACTTTAGCCCTAAGTGTTCCGTGTACTGCCTACTTTAGCCCTAAGTGTTCCGTGTACTGCCTACTTCTGTTCCGTGTACTGCCTACTTTTTTGCTCAAGTGTTCCGTGTACTGCCTACTTACAAAGAAAAATTTACCTATTTTTTTGTCATAAGTCGGTGTTTTTTTACAAGTGTTCCGTGTACTGCCTACTTACTGTGCCGTGTACTGCCTACTTACTGTGCCGTGTACTGCCTACTTTGATTTTGACTTATCCACAATTTGAAGATCATTTTTAACGGCTTTTTGTTCTATGATGTTAGCTCTTTTATTGGCTGCTTTTTGCTCGCTGGAAAATTCAGAACTTGGCGTAATCCTATATTTAACATCTACAATCTTGCGCCCTTCTCGTTTTTCTTCAATTTCATAACTATAAATTGTCCCGTTTTCTTGTAATTCCTCTAATGCCTTTATAACTTTTATTCTATTATTTCTCTCGTGCTTCGATCTTAAAAGCAAACTAGCGGCCTTCATTGAGGAATAATATAAATCATGTGTTGTGATTAAACTCGCATAAGTAAACCGCTCTATAAGCCTCCTAAGTATCCAGCCGCTTAATTGCTCCTTACATGATGTAAGCCGCTTTAAATTAAATTGTCTATATTGCAGTGTATTAACAGCATGAGAGATAAATACGGATAATTGCGCGACATGTAAGGCTTTTGTGTCTTCAAGATATTTTTTACGATCTACTTTTATATAATTATTAATTATCGGGTTGGAATATATTTCCTCACCCTCTTCAAAAACTGTCAAAACACACTTACTCATAACTTCTAAAGAATGCTTAATTTGTTGGTGCGTTCTACTGCATTTATTCTTTCTAAGCTCCTTATTTATCATGCTATAGCTAAATCTTACCCAGCTTTCGGAGTTCCTCGCGTCATGTATGCCTAAATTTTGTTCTGTAAAAATCTTCTTTAATACTTCCTCTATTATTTCCTCTGATTTAGTAGGAAAAAAAGCCATAAACTCGCCGTTATATTGTTCAATCAATGCAGGCTGTACCCTTACTTTATAAGGTAAAGGCCCGCCATTTTGCCCCCTTAATATATATTCTTGTGTATAAGGCTTGGCTAAACCCTCGGCAGTTCTAAGGCTTTTTTGTTCCTGTGGTGATAAAAAATATTTAGGGATACGTTCCCAATATTCAACCGTGTTTGAAACTTCACTTACATCATTAGTTAAAAAGTCAGAAAACAAATCATGTTGAATACTTTTTATTGGTAAGCTTGGCGGTTTTTTTATTACCTTTTTAACAGCTTTCTTTTTAGCTGGTTTCTTCTTGGTATCGGCCATTTTCTTTTTCCCCTTGTCAAAATATCGCGGGTCGCTTGTATCATAATAAGGCATTAGTACAGCGTCCTTTGTTTCAAGCTGCTTAACACATGCCTTTGATAATTCAATCATGCTATAACCTCCTTTTAACTGGTTCATTTTCGGTTCAATGGTTCAAATGAGACAATGAAATTATTAATTAAACCATTAAATACATAAATTATTATATAATAAAATAAGTAAAAGAATAAGTAAGTAAAGACTTAAATAATTGTTTAATTTTTTATGTACGCCTTCATGTGTTTAATAAAGGCATCCGTCATGCTCTCCCCGCTCTTCAAAGCTTCCATTTTATAGCCTTGTTGTAATTCTTTGGGTACTTTAAAAGTCATAGTAACCGTTTCACCACTAGCAATTTTCATTGCTTCTTTGATAACTTGCTCTTTGGGCGTTAAATATTTACGTGTTGGTTTAGCTTTCATTGTTCAAAATATCCATAATTTCAGTGGTCAAGTTTTCGATTTCTTCCAGTGCATCAGCGTTTTTTCCGCTGTGTACAGTCAACCCCTCCCCCATTGTCTGCTTGTAGATTTCCCTACTATATAAAACAGTGTCCAAGGGGTTAAAGCCGCTTTCTTCTGTGGCTGGCCTGATTTCTTCAATTAACTTTGTATTTTTGGTTGCTGCATTAATAATAAAATGGGTTTGGGGCTTGCCCTCTGTAACTTCATGCCTTGCGGCTATGGCCTCGGTTATATCGGAAGCCCCCCATATATCAAGCGCGGACGGTGCAACGGGTATTAAGACAATATCGGCGGCTCTAATTGCTGCCCCTGCCATTTTTTCGGCCTTGGCTCTCCCGTCAATAATGACAAAATCATAAGGAGCTTTTACGCCTTCAATATCCTTTGCCAGTGTTTCACGATCTAGACCAATAACAGATACAAGCTCACCCTCATTTGTTGCGCTCCAATCCCGTAAAGAGCCTTGCGGGTCACTATCCACCATAAGGACGCTATATGCCCTCGTTTAAGGATAGAAACCCCTACATTAGCGGCTATGGTCGTTTTTCCTACGCCGCCCTTTTGGTTCAAAATTGCAATAACTTTACTCATAACCTCACCTTTATATAATTACATAATTAAAAGCATAAATAATTATAACATTAAAGATTCAGAAAATTAAATAATTAAATAATTAAATAAGGAAAATAATCCTATCTTTTTGTAGTAATATTATTACTACTTCATACTACAAAAACAGTGAAATTATGGAACGCAAAAGCAAGGTAACGCAAAGCGCGGTTAATGCTAACTGTAACCATTTACAGGATGACAATAAAAACGTGACTGTAAACGCCGTTATAGGTGTTATAGGCGGGTCTTTCTCTACCGTGGGTGATATGGTCAAACTCTGGCGTGATGAACAGGCCGCGCATTCTGCGCCATTACTGCAAATGCCTGAAAGCGTTAATCAAGCCATGAATAAAGCGGCCTTTGATATTTGGGCGGCGGCCTCTGGTCTGGCTGGGGAATCTGTCGAACGCATCCAGAAAGAAGCAGGGGGCGCGATAACCAAGGCAAAGGCCGAACTGTTAGAATATGCGGGGGAAGTCTCACGGCTAGAGCGTGAATTAGAGCAAGCTAATTTAAAAACTATTGAGCAGATAAAAAAAGCAAATGAAATGCAGGAGGACGCCGTTAGGCTCTGTCGCATAAATCCCCCTTCCCGACGTTATCTGCTATCATAATTATCAATTTCAATAAAAGGTGGATCACATGCTCAGCTTCAAAGGCACTCACTTTCCAAAAGATATCATTCTTTATGCTGTTTTCTTTTATGTCAGGTATGGCGTTTCGTATCGCGACCTTGAAGAAATTATGGAAGAAAGAGGTGTTGAAGTGGATCATGCTACGCTCAATCGTTGGGTTATCCGTTATTCTCCTGCCATTGCTGTAAAAGCTAAATCTCAGAAACGAGAAACCAATAAATCGTGGCGCATGGATGAAACGTATATCAAAGTGAAGGGTCAGTGGACCTATTTATACCGAGCTGTTGATAGTCACGGGGATACGCTTGATTTCATGCTTTCTGAGCACCGTGATGAAGAAGCTGCAACCGCATTTTTCAAACAAACGATTAACAATAATGGCTTTCCTGATAAGGTCGTTATGGATAAAAGTGGCGCTAACTATGCAGGATTAGCCAATCTTAACCTCTTGTTAATCCTCGCTGGGTTTGCCACTATGATTGACATATTACAAGTTAAATATTTGAATAACATCATCGAACAGGATCATCGCTTTATCAAAAAAATAACAAAACCGATGATGGGCTTTAAAGCGTTTCACTCCGCCCAAGCAACAATTGATGGAATTGAAACGGCACATATCATCCGAAAGGGGAAATTGTCTGAGGAAAATATTCCTGCTTATAAGCAGTTTATGGCTTTAGCAGGATAGTTATGCCTGAAGACCAGGAGGTCTGTGCTTTTGATGATTATTGCGACAGAACCATATTGACTGGTGCCTTTATAAATATCGACATCTTTTTGAAAACGTTTTTGCAAGGATCAAGCACTTCAGAGCCATTGCTACACGATATGACAAACTGAACAGGCGCGCCATGCTACCTCACGAAATTCCGGGACTCCTGTCGCCATAATTCGTTCACCTACGCAGCGGATGGGAGATGCCCTGAACGCCCTGCGTCCGCAACGACTACGCACAAAAGCCGCTTCGTCATTACTACCTCACTGGCTGGACGGCTATCGGAATGCAATTCTTGCTCCTCTCGCGTGCTGCTAGCACACGTCGAATCAGCGAATTGCCCTGTCGCCTATCAGGGACTAAAAATCACCACTTCGCTAAGCTCCGTTTCCATGATTTTCAGCGGCGGAATTTTGAAGGCTTTAGCTTGTGCTTTTTTATGGTTGCCTATGTGAAACGGCAACAGCCCCTAATAAAAGATAATAAATTTAAGGTGACTTTACCAGCAAATAAAGGGAACCATCACCTTATTTTCCTTCATCAGAAATAAAAAAGGAAACAGATGCTTGAAATAAGAAGAGGTTCTGCGGCAAGAAGCTACGAAAACACATTTTTTAGAGAATTCGTTAAAAACCTACAAATATTGTTTGATAAATACTCGATTGATGGCTTGTTGATTGCCAACTCAGAGTGTGAAATTTCTCCAAATTTACAAATTGATTCTCTACTAATTACTAAGAATGCAATTTGCTTGATTGATTTAAAAAACTTTGGCGGCGATATAATTCTACCTCAAGCAGACACTGATTTTTCTGAGGGGCAGTGGGTAACTCAAGGGGGCGTAAGAATTAAAGGTGGTAGTCATATTAATCCTTACAAGCAACTGTTTCAGCAAAAAAAAGCATTCACATGGGTTTTTCACAATTCTGCGATTAAATCTAGCATTATTTCAAGTAACGAAGAATTAAACCCATCCCATGTAAAGAAAATCATTTGCTTTCAAAAGCCTATAAAATTAAAGGGAGAAGTCCCAGGTAGGGATGAAATTGATTTTTTTATTACAGACTCTGAAAGTTACCTTGAAACTATAAAAGATATTCTTGATATTGATGATAAAGAGGTCAAATTATCAAAGAAATCTTTTGATATATTTAAAGAAATTTTCAGAGCAGAAACTTTTTCTCCAGCTGAACAATATAATAAACCAGAAATTTTAGAAAGCACTTCAACTATCTTAAATTTTGATGGGTTGTATCCCGATCAAAAATCAGCCCTTCAAGAAATAACAGAGTTTATTAAATCTGATACCGATAAAATATTTATTCTTCAAGGTACTTCATTAAGTGGAAAGTCTTACCTGTTACCCTTTATAGAGGATGCAGGGTTTAATAATAATATTACACAAATAGAATTTTTTGCATCATCAAGCAGAGTCGCATCAAATTTACTATCAGAAAGTAATACACAATTTAATAGTCTTTACTCATATATTTATGGGGGTGGATTACAAGAGGAACAAGACGATAATGAACCAGTTAATGAAAATGACAGTTTTGACAAGATAAAGCTTGAAGTAGTTCCTTTGAAAAAAAATGAAGATGAGAATAAGGCTCTTTTTGTTGTCGATGAAGCACAATTAATTTCAGACAATTACCACCAATCAATTGATTTAAGGTTTGGCTCAGGCAAGTTACTGGAAGACTTTATTAAGTTTTCTGACCTAAGCAATTCAAATAGAAAAATTATATTCATAGGTGATAGATTTCAGCTATCAATGGGAAAAAAGGAAGAAAGTGCTCTTAATCCTAGTTATTTTGATGAAAGATACAAATTAGCCACAAAAGCTTTCCAATTGGTTGATAAGGATGATATTTCATCAATGGTCAAGCAAGCATTGATTCCAGTGAATGGGATTAGGAATCACAATTATAATCAACTATCATTTGAAATTTCAGATAACCTAAAGGTTTTAGAAAAGAATAAAATCTTATCAATTGTAGAGGAAAAAATAAAAAATAACTCTAATTTTCATCTATTGAGCTACTCAAATTTTGATGCACAAAAAATAAATTTATGGATAAAGCAATCCATTCTTAAAAATGGCGAATATTTAGCAGAGAATGATTTGGTCATTATTAATAATAATTTCAAAATAGAAGAAAAAAATAATCCATTTTCAGAACAAAAGAAAATCTATAACGGTCAATTTGGAACAGTAAGCAGCGTTGGCAATGTTATATCAGAAGTAATTACTCCAAAAGGCAAGAAACCAGTTACTATTAATTTCAGATATGTGGGTATAACCCTCAACGATACTAGTCATAACGCGACTATTTTAAGTCTTGAAAACTACAGATTAAGTGAAAAAGGAGAACTTTCAGAAGATGAAATTATTGCACTCAAAATCATATTGAATAGAGAAGTTAATGAAAAAATAAACAAAAATCCATTCGAGAAGTCAGAGCTTCAAAAACAGCTCATTCATTCAAAAAAATATAATGATTTATCAAAGGAAGTAGAAGCATTAAAAGATAGGCTGGAAAATGGAGAGAAAGTAAAGACCAAGCTAGAAGAAAAGGAAGGGCAAGTAAGGAAACTTATTAATTCTACCAAACGACAGCACCGAAAAAACATTGAAAAAGAGTTATTTATGGATACCTCTTCTAAATATAAAAAATATAAAAATTGTGCGCACTTAAGATATGGATGGGCCTTAACCGTCCATAAATCTATGTCTTATAAATGGGATGAGGTCTTGTTCAACGTATATCAGGGAGAAAATAGAGGGAAAACGAACGAAGGATATTTCAAATGGATTTATACGGGATTAACGAGGGCAAAAGACAATGTTGAACTGATTAATTACAGACCAATTACACCATTACTGAAAATTGAGTTTAAAGACAGCAGCACAGGTAGTAAAGTAGATAAAAAAATCTATTTCATTGTAGATAAGGATGTAAAGCCAGATATATTTAGTACTACACTAATAAAGAAATTTAATTTCACTGAGGATAAAACAACATCAATATTGATGCAACTCCACCAATTTGTAAGCAACAAACTTGAACATCAAGGTATAAGTATAAAGTCAATAGATCATCCTAATTATCAAGAAATATATGAACTAGAAGGTGACAATAAACAAACCGCCAAAGTGTCAATTTACTACAATAACAAAGGTCATGTAAAAGTGCCAACCTTAATGAAGGCAGAGACAAAGCAATTTGGAACTGAGGTGATGGAAGCATTCATGAGTGATTCTGGAATTATTGATTTTGGCTTCATTAGTGATGACTGGAGAAGGAGGGTTTATGCTGATATTTATTCATCTTTTAAGGATGATGGTTATAAAATAGCCCATATCATCCAAACACCTTATAAAGATACAATTAAAATCATCCAAAATGAGTCAAGTTTGGTTGTAGATATGTACTATGATGGCGATGGTTTTTTCTCAAGCATTATCTCAACCTACTATAGCGATATAAAAGTTTGGGATTATTATCAATCCACTTTGAAAGCTTTACAATAAGGATTTATGTGCTATGGCTATTAGAAGCAGGCAATATATTATTGATAAAAACAGCAGCCAAAAGGTTTTTCAATTAAGAAAATCTGGACAAATGCTGGAAGCCCATAATTTGGCAATAAAGCTTTACAATCAAAATCCCGAAGATGAGTGGATACAGAAAGCTTATGCTTGGGTATTGATTGATATTATAAAAAATGAAATAAAAAGTAATTCCGGCAAAGCTAGTGATTTATTTAACCAACTGCTGTCAATAGATATAAATACTGATGAAATTATTACCAAGCAAATTAATTTTCTAAGACCAAAGTTAGAAGATAATTATAAAGACGTGCAACAAGCTGAAAACCTGAGCAAAAATGGTGATCATACTCAGGCAATAGACCTTTTTAGAAAGCTTCAAAATGAAGGAAAGTTGTCACAGACGCATCATGAATCCTTTGGCTGGGCTATCTATAGATACATAAATTCTAACAAAGACAATTTACAAATAAATATAATAAAAAAACTATTAATTGAATATCTAGAATTACATACACCTAAACCAAGTATTCTTCATTCTGTGCTTTTGAAATTTTCAATAAGTTATGCACAAAAACATCAGCAATTCAATTTGTTTAAATTTTTTAAGTTATGGAATCCTGAATATTTAAGAGATGAAGATAAAGAACAAGAGTCAAATGAAGGAAAAATATATCCCTCATTAGTTGAACGCTTATTGAGACAACTTATCAATGATAGCAATCAAATTGATATCGAATATTTACAGAGAGCTATTGGCGATAAAAGTTTAGTAATTGATTCAATCAGAGAAGCATATTTTTGGAAAATATTTAATTTACACAAAGAAAATAATCTTGCAAACCTGTGGCTGATGTTTGATCACTATATATCAAAATATTCAAACTATGGAGCTTCGCATTGGCACTCTGAAATATTAAAAATTGCAGATAGATTCATGACCGACAGGGATGCTTGGAGGTTTTATGATTTCTTCCATAAGTGGAATATTGAAAATTTTCAAGACAATGATTGGCATGAAGAAACAATTGATGGATATAAAAGTAAGCCTTTAGTCAAAAAAGCACTCAAAAAAGTATTTGAATTTTCAAAGCTACCTGGCAATAAAAATAAAGGATTTAGTTGGATAATACCTTTGTACAAAAAAGCTCTGACATCATTTGATAATGATATATGGCTATTGAGAGAATATGCAACTATATTAAATATTTCTGGAGAAACACAAGAAGCAATATGTATATACAAAAGCATATTGCTTGATCTGAATGATCAAGCTTATGTATGGCATGAATTTGCAGAATTATTGGCTGATTCTAATTCTGAGATTGCAATATCAATGCTTTGTAAGTCAATTAGCATTCAGAAAAATGAAGATTTTCTTGGAGATATTCACCTATTGCTTGCGAAATTATTGATTGATGTAAATAAATTAAAAGAAGCCAAAAATGAATTAAACACCTATAGAGAGCATAGAATAGAAAAAGGATGGAAGACTGCTGAGGTGTATGAATCCCTAGAATCCCATCTACATGAAATTAATGTAACAGGTGATAACTCAGGATTTTATGAGAACAACATTGATCTAACAGTGGAATATATTTATAGTGATATACCTTGGCAAGACTTCTTGTTGTATGATAAGTGGAAAAATAAGAAACAGCAGGAAATATCTTCATTTACTGATCTAAATAGCATTGAATTTATTGTTAAGACAAATAAATTTGATATATTAGGAAACTCAATTGTTAATGCTGTTATACAGTTTAAAACTCATTATGATAAAACTAATAATAGATATATTGCATTACAGGCCCAAAAATCTACTTGTACTTTTGCCGATCTCACAGATAAAGCATCGAGTGCATTAGCCATCATTGATCATGTCAATGAGCAAAAAAAGTTATTTCATTATGTAATAGATTCTACTCTTGATGGAATTATTCGTTTTTCACAAACAGAACTGAGACCAAATATTGGTGAATTTCTTGAGATCAAATATTTTACTTCATATAATAAACAGAAGTGTGAAAGGAAACTGCATATATTAGATGTTAATTCTACTGATATGGAGGATCAGTCATTAATAAAAACGGTTAGTGGTGAGCTAAGTCTTAAGTATAAGGATAATGGTCGAACAATTGATTACCAGGATATTATAGATGATGAAATTGGTATTGATATTAAAAAACCTGATTTTGCATTTATAGATGATTACTATGTACCGAAGTATCTTTTAAGAAAACAACATATATCTAGTGATTGTGATGTATCTGTT
>NZ_BLYC01000075.1 GCF_019721995.1 Bathymodiolus japonicus methanotrophic gill symbiont
TCGGCATTAAATAAAAAGTTTAGAGATACCGAATCTAAAACAGACAATACATTACAGGTTGGCTCTTTTGGAAGGAAAACTGGTATTAATGGCATTTCTGACCTAGATATGCTGTATATCATGCCCAAAACAAAATGGGATACCTACAATAAATATGACGGGCAATTAAAATTACTTCAAGATACAAAAACTGCCATTTTGAAACGTTACCCTTCCACCAAAGTTCGAGTTGATCGATTAGTTGTAACGGTTACTTACACCAATTTCCATGTTGAAGTTCAGCCAGTATTTGAGCAGGACGATGACAGTTTTAAATATCCTGACACATCCAATGGTGGTAGCTGGAAAATCACCAAACCAAAAGAAGAAATGTCTGCTATTGCCGATTTGAACTTACGTCGTTTATGTAAAATGGCAAGATCTTGGAAAAATAAGCATGGCGTAGCAATGGGAGGATTGTTAATTGATACATTGGCCTACAACTTCCTTAACTCAACATCCGATTATGATTCGAGGAGTTATGCTTTTTATCACTGGTTGAGTAGAGATTTTTTTAAATATTTATCTGAACTACCAAAAAAAACTAAATATTCTGCGCCAGGAAGCCGACAAGATGTAAAGGTTAAGAAGCCATTTCAACGAAAAGCGAAAAAAGCCTACAAGCTCTGCCGAGAAGCTATTGAGGCTGAGAATAATAAAAACGTAAACGATAAATGGAAAAAGGTTTATGGACGACCATTTCCTGCCGCAACAGAGGAAACAACAAAGTCCCGTTCTTTTACCGATACTTGGCGCAATACGGAAGAATTTATTGAAGATAAGTTTAATATTGATATAAGAGAGTTTTTAAGAATCGACTGTGAAGTTAAGAAAAATGGCTTCAGACAATATTTTCTGAGTGAAAAATCATCCAGCAGGTTTAAGTTAGGTGTCAATAAAAGTTTAAGATTTACTGTGACTAAATTATCCGTTACCGAGCCATACCAAATTTATTGGAAGGTATTAAATCGTGGGGACGTTGCCCGTAAGAGAAATATGATTCGAGGGCAAATTGTTCCCGATCTTGGACATGAAGAGCTAACGGAATCCACGAGTTTCCGAGGTGATCACATAGTTGAATGTTACTGTGTAAAAGATGGAGTCGTAGTTGCCAAGGATAGAATTAAAGTTCCAATTGGTTCAGAGGGAAATGAAAATGACTGATAGTGAAAAAAATCAGGCGCGCCATGCTACCTCACGAAATTCCGGGACTCCTGTCGCCGTAATTCGTTCACCTACGCAGCGAATAGGAGATGCTCCAGCCGCCCTGCGTCCGCCACAGACTGAGCACAAAGCAGCTCAGTCATGGCTACCACAAATGGCTCTACGGCTATTCGGGATAAAATTTTAGCCTCCCTCGCGCGCTATCGCGCACTTCGGATTGGCAAATTTCCCTGCGCCTTCTGGAGACTATCAGCCCGTCCGGGGCTGACAGCGTTAGAAGGCCAGCTTAGAGAATGCTATGGCCGAGTAGTTTACTCGCATAAAACGCACGAAAAATGTGCGGACTTACTTCTTGCGCGTCATAAATACATTAAATTAGCTCAGATTGTTTTATCAGCAGTTGTGACAGGCGGCTTACTTACAGCTCTATTCGATTTTCAATATTTAGCTGAATATAAGCAAATTGGCGTTTTCGTAACCTTAATCATTTCAACAATTTTGCTTACACTAAATTCATACACCAAAGATTACGATCTTGGAGAGATTGCTCAAAAGCATCGCCATGCAGGTGCAGAATTATGGATTATCCGTGAATCATACCTATCACTTCTAACCGATCTGCATATTCAGGCATTACCAGTCGAAGAAATATTGAGTAAAAGAGACCGTTTAGCTGAAGAATTGCACTCTGTATACACAGGAGCCCCTAGCACTAACTTTAAAGCTTACAGCATGGCACAGACAGCACTTAAGGAACTAGAGGATATGACCTTCTCTGATAAAGAAATTGATGCTTTTCTCCCAAGTGAGCTGAAACGTGAGGGAAGGTAAATTGTTAGGTAAGCATCTTTAATTTATACGATTTTCAGAATTATTAGGGTTCTGTCGCAAAAAATAAATATTTGTGTAAAAATCAACTGTAACTTGTTTTTTTGCGGCAAATGGATAAAACACCATGCAGGAGAAAAACAGTCTCATCCCATCATTAAAATTACGATAATATAGTGTTAAAGTCAATTACCATGGGGTATTCAGGAAAGTAATGGCTTGAAAAATAGAGCCATTTTCAGTTGAGCATGTGAACCTACTGTGGCTCAAATTAAATCTTATAATCGTAGGTAATAAGGTGATTTTATTTTTTGCGACAGAACCGCAAATCCTCCTTTTAGTTACCGTTGGGAACCTAATGAGTCGTTAAGCGAAGATTTTCGCTTTAAGAGCCATGGGTTAGCCCCTAAATCGGCTGCTGATTTTGCTTTTTTATTACACGGCTTTAGCTTTTTAAGTGACGAAGGCACAATGGCCATTATTTTGCCTCACGGTGTACTATTTCGTGGTGGAGCAGAAAGCCGCATTCGTACTAAGCTACTCAAAGACGGCCATATTGATACTGTTATTGGTTTGCCTGCCAACCTATTTTTCTCAACAGGGATTCCTGTGTGTATTTTGGTGCTAAAAAAATGCAAAAAATACGACGATGTATTGTTTATTAATGCCAGCGAGCATTTTGAAAAAGGCAAACGCCAGAACCGGTTACGTGATGGTAAAGATGGCGAGCCAAATGATATTAAAAAAATAGTCGAATGCTATCAGTACAGAACTGAAGAAGTGAGATATTCTCGCCGTGTAAACATGCGTGAAATTGAAAAAAATGATTTTAACCTGAATATTTCACGTTATGTTAGTACGGCAAAGCCAGAGCCTATCATCGACCTAAAAGAAGTTCACAATGATTTAACATCCTTAGAAGAGAAGGTTTTGACAGCAACCAAAACGCATAATACATTTCTCGAGGAACTAGGATTGCCAGCTTTACCCTAGATAAATACATAGTCTACAAGGTGCTAGATGGCCTTTTCTGGTTCTGTCGCAAAAGATACGTATTTGTGTAAACCTGGTTATGATCCTGTTTTTATTCTTCGCCCAGGGGGGGGTAAGTAACTTTTTTTTATCGTATCTGGAATTTTCTATCTTGGACGCGCCTGATGTGTTTTACAATTGAATCCGATTACTCTAAAAAGGATAACTCACAGTACACATGGCGAGCCAGCTCTTCGCTAAGGCGTTTTATATCGCTTTTAAGGCATTTTAACAGCTAACCCCTACCGTACACACCAATTAAAGGTTTTTGTGGGTCTTTAAGGGGCTTAGACCCCACCCCCAACAAGCGATTGACTAATTGTGGGTGTGTGGTATGTGGTTTGTTATAGCTGTTACAGAAAACAAAGATTAAACGGTAAACCATTCCAAAATAAAGGGTTGGCTTATTGCAACAAGCAACAGTATTCTGGGGACTCTTATAGCACCCCAAAGAGTCAAGACAGATTTTTCAACAATCCTTATTCCATATTCCTAAGCCGCTTCATTCTGCTGTTCATTAGCTAAAATACTTTCTCTATATACATTCATTGGTTTTTTATAGTCCAGGGTTTCATGAAACCGTTGATGATTATAAAACTCAATATAGTCATCAACATCTTCTATTAACGCTCTAATTGAACCATATTCATTTAAATAAATACGCTCACATTTTGCACTTCGCCAAAACCGTTCAATACAAATATTATCCGTTGCTCGTCCTTTTCCATCCATAGAAATAGTAATGCCTTTGTTTTTTAGTCGTTGGGTATGAATTTCACTGGTGTATTGACTGCCTTGATCCGTATTAAAAATTTCAGGTGTTCCGTAGAGAGAAAGCGCTTCATCTAATACATCCATAACTAAAAAAGAATCCATTGTGTTTGATATTTTATGGGCGAGCACTGCTTTTGAGTGCCAATCAATAATCGCCGCTAAATAAACCATCCCTTCTTTGGTTTTAATATAGGTTATATCTGTACTCCAAACTTGGTTAGCGTGTGATATATCAAGATCTCTAAGCTTATAAGTATATTTTTTATGTTCTTTTATGGGGATCGTTGTATTGACTTGTTTTACCGCTAATACGGCTTTCAAGCCCATCTGCTGCCGATAACTCGCCACCGTGTTTAAACTGACTTTAAAACCACCTTCAAGCAACTGCTGGTGTACTTTAGCCGCACCATAAATAGGGATGTCTTTAAAAATGTGATTAATCTGAGTTTTGATCTCTTCTTTCTTTTTATTCTCTCTTTTTTTGTAATAGAGATTGCTTCTATTTAATCCTAATAATGCACACTGCTGTGTTAGAGGTAGAGTGTTAAGCTTGGGCTCAATCAACTGTTTTCTATCAGATGAGTCCAAGCTTTTTAGCTTTTTTTCGAGCCACTCCTTTTCAACCGTCATTTTTCCTACGATTTTTGTGAGCATCTCATTTTGTTCTTGAGCTGCTAATAGATCCTCTTTGTAATCTTTAACGGCTTTGGAGGGCTCCATTGCTATTTCTGCATTGTCTAAGAATATTTTTTTCCAGTTTTGTAGGTTCTTAGGTGTGATGTTATTTGCACTGGCAATTTCTTGCAGTGTTTTTTCATTCTTTAAAACTTCTAATACCAACTTGCTTTTAAATTCAGCACTGTAGACCGTTCTTTTTCTGCTCATTTTAATACTCCAATTTTTTACAAATAGTAACTAATTTGGAATAAGATTGCTTTGATTTCTTGTCTGGATTTGCTGGGGGATTATAGGTGGAGCATAAAGGTGTCTGCGTCTCTTCCAAGTTGTGCTGCAATGAATGGGGTTTTATTTGCCATTAGCGATGATATAAAAGCAACATCGCGACCTAGTCTGTCTAACTTATTCACAATGATATAAGCTGATTCCTTTTTAGCGCAATTTAATGCTTGAGATAATACAGGGCGTTTCTCTAAAGCATCAAACCCTTTTCCGCTTTCCACTTCGGATAATATCTTGATTAACTCAATACCCTCATTTTTACAGAATTCCTTTATATCCGATTCTTGAACCTTTAGCCCTAACCCACTTCTTCCTTGTTCAGAGGTTGATACTCTTACGTAACCTATAGCTTTCTTAATCATAATCACACCTTTTTATTTAGTTATACATATTATAAACGGTGGTTTATAATATGTATATGCAACTAAAAACGCGTCGTTGCTTAGTGAACAGAAAGAGAGTTAAATTATTCTGGGGGAAACTTATAGCCTCACTGATGAGCTACAGAATTAGCAAGGAGATACAAAATGAATGAAGACGCCTTAGCAAACTTAAAAGAAGATTTTACTTATTTTCGTGAGCATTGCATCGATATTAGAAGTGACTTTAATACTTATCATAATTTGTTTGACCCTGCCAATTTTGATCTGTTAGAAAAAATATCAGGAACTTTTTTTGGGGAAATAAACTCAATTTTAATTAGAAACTGGATTCTATGCGTTTGTAACTTGGTGGATCGTAAATCAACTCGGGTAAACAGAGAAACTCGTAACAACATTTCAATTAATCTAATAAATGCTCAAATTGAGGAGCAGTTTGATGGTGATAAATGGCGTAAACAAATTGACTCTATTACTACTTTGACAACAAATATAACGGATTATGGAAAAAAATTAAGTCCAGCACGTAATAGAATTATTGCTCATTCTGATAAAAACACCTATAAAAAAGGTCTTGTACTTGGCGAAACATCAAAGAAAGATCTCGATAATTTTATTGGGAATATTCAAGAGTATTGTGATCTTGTTGGAAACCTAATAGGAGTAGGGGCGTTAGACTTCCGTTGTTCTTCTGGCCAAGGGGATGTTCTTGATTTTGTAGGCTTCCTAAGTGATGTAAAGAAAATGCTGTTGACCACGGACGAAGATGATCAACAAATATTGTTCGCTAACCTGAAAGACAAGCTTTCGCAAGAATAGCGACTCCCCCAGTATTTACAGGTTTGTATTCCTGGGCTCATACGCATCCCACAGACGTTTAACGCAATCGCTTACGCTTACTTTTTCCATGATTTTCAGCGAAAGAATGACATCTTTTGGGAAGTGAGTGCCTTTGAAGCTGAGCATATGATCTACCTTTTATTGAAATTGAGAATTATGATAGCAGATAACGTCGGGAAGGGGTATTTATGCGACAGAACCGTAGATAGTAGTATCTATCACTACATGCTACTAGCTAAGTAAAGGAATATATACCTATTAGTACAATAAGTACTGGTTGTATTTGTTTTAATATAAAATATATTTATAGTGTTTTTGTGTGTATTAATAAATGTATTGTTTTTAATGTATTTATTAAAGGTATTGTAATTTATTTAAGTATTGGTTATATTGTGTTCAATGTTTTTATTATATGTAGGGGAAACAATAAACATCTTTCTTGTGGGGGGAGCGGCGCAAAGAGAGCGGGGTAGAGCCTTCTATTGATGTTTCTTTGTATTCAGAGCCTAAAACCGCACTAAAAGCCGCGAATAATGCGGATGTTCTTATAGTGGACGGCAAAGCCTTTGCTGATACTCACGCCTTGCCGATAGCCCAAAAAAGTGACCTGATTATAATACCCGTGGGAATTTCAGTGGATGATTTAGAGCCGTCTTTAAAACTGGCCGTTGAATTTGCTAATAAGGGTATAGATAGAGCCTCTATTGTGTTTGTCGTGTGTAGAGTTCCTGACAAGGGCGATAAAGAGGCCATGAATACCCGCGCCAGTATCGAGGCTTGGAATTTTTCCGTGGTGCGTGGCTGGATTCCCATGAAATCGGCATATTCTCAAGCTATGGATAAGGGCTTATCCTTTACGGAAACGCCCTTTAAGAGCTTAAGCGACAAAACAAATAAAATCATAGAACAATTATTTAACAAAGCAACAGAGCAACAAACAGCGAAGCAGGGGAGCGCATAACTTGGGGAGTCGCTATTTTTGCGAAAGCTTGTTTTGGGCATCCCAGCCCAAGCAAGCAGCAAAAACTTAACGCGACCACTTATGCCTCCGGCGGCCCCGATTCGTCCTCGTCACCTCGTCCCGACCCAACAAGGGGTCGGAACATAGGCTCCAAATGACTTGACGCCGTGTCGGATGGCCTTTTATTTTGTCTCCACCTTCGCTAACGCTCAGACTCCGACAAAACAACGGCCCTACGGCTATCGCGGACTAAAAATATTCACTTCGCTAAAGCTCCGTTTCCAGGATTTTCAGCGAGAGAAGATTCCCTAGCTCGTGAAATTCGATTAATGGCATTACTTGAACATAAAATTGATACGATACAAAGCGAAACATCATCAGATAAACCAGTTATTAGAGGGGTGTTCTCAAAGTTATTTAAGTGATGTATTGTGTGTCACAATGAGGTTCTGTCGCATAAATTCCCCTTTCCGACGTTATCTGCACGCTTTTTCAAACAAACGATTAACAATAATGGCTTTCCTGATAAGGTCGTTATGGATAAAAGTGGCGCTAACTATGCAGGATTAGCCAATATTAACCTCTTGTTAATTCTCGCTGGGTTTGCCACTATGATCGACATATTACAGGTTAAATATTTGAATAACATCATCGAACAGGATCATCGATTTATCAAAAAAATAACAAAGCCAATGATGTGCTTTAAAGCGTTTCACTCCGCCCAAGCAACAATTGATGGAATTGAAACGGCACATATGATCCGAAAGGGGCAGTTGTCTGAGGAAAATATTCCTGCTTATAAGCAGTTTATAGCTTTAGCAGGATAGTTATGCCTGAAGACCAGGAGGTCTGTGCTTTTGATAATTATTGCGACAGATCCCTAATATGAACCATTTAAACCCAGAATTTTAATCTGCCGTCAATGCGTAACTCCTATAGGAATAGAAATGCTTAAAAAAATAACGCTGAAAGGTGAGCAGAAAAAAGCTCTTTTCTTGCCTGCGACTAGTCCAATACAAATAAAGGGGGGTGCTGGTAGCGGAAAGACTACAGTAGCTCTTTATCGAGCAAAGCACTTACTTGAAACGCAAAGCACTCTATTTAAAGAAGCAAAAGTAATTATTTTTACTTTTAATAAAACTCTTGCAGCCTATATAAAGGCTGTAAGCCCATATATAAATGGGGGCTATAATAATACAAGTGATGAAATAACGCCCCAAATATCTGACGGACTAAATGTTCAGGTTGTTAATTTTCATAGCTGGGCTTATAGGTTTGCAGGGATAGAGCCCAACAAAACTATTATGAATAGGACTCAAATTGAGATTATTAGTCGCATAATCCATCAAATGGATTCAGATACTTCAAATGTTTTAGGTAAAAGCCCTGAATTTTTTCAAGAAGAAATATCATGGATAAAAGGGAAGTTATTTAATGGTAAAAAAGAGTACCTTGATGCCAAAAGAATTGGAAGAGGTACTTCGGATCGAATTACAGGGAAGGATAAGATTGTTATTTGGGAGGTATACAATAGATACAGTGCGGAACTACAAAATAGTGGGAAAGTAGATTTTGATGATTACGCTATTTTATGCCTCAATAAAATTAATAATACTCTAATTTTCTCACCACCATTTACCCATATCATAATTGATGAAGCACAAGATTTAAATAAAGCTCAAATTCTTACTATTTCAAAAATAGTTGACTCTGAGACAAATAGTCTATCAATAATAGCTGATGCAGCTCAAAGGATTTATAAAAGTGGTTTTGTATGGAGTGAAGTTGGCATAAATGTTCGTGGCGGAAGAACTATAGAGTTTAAGAAAAATTATCGAAATACAGTGCATATTGCCAACGCAGCCCTATCCTTACTGAGTCATGAAGATGATAAATCTGAATTCACTGAAGTTAAAACAGCACTGAAAGGTGGAAGTAAACCAAAGGTTGGTTATTTTAATAGTTCTAGTGAGCAATTGAATTGGTTAAATAAAGAGCTTCATATGCTTAGTAGTAACAATGATATTGACGGCACTGTTATCTTACATAGAACTAATACTGGTGTTAAGGATTTAAACGCTTCTTTATCAGAGCTTGGTTATTCTACAGAGCTTGTTAAATCAACAAGCTCTGTGAACTATGAAAGTAACAGTATAAAGATATGTACTATGAG
Organism: Bathymodiolus japonicus methanotrophic gill symbiont; assembly: GCF_019721995.1. GTDB lineage: Bacteria > Pseudomonadota > Gammaproteobacteria > Methylococcales > Methylomonadaceae > Methyloprofundus. The sequence continues at coordinate 9,152 of NZ_BLYC01000075.1, forward strand.
TTCAGTAAAAGGATTAGAATTTAATAATGTTTTTATTATGGATCTAAATGATGATGTTATTCCATTTCCTCCTGGATTTATAAGTAACGAGGATGAACTACATATTTCAACAGAAAGAAGGTTGTTATATACATGTATGACAAGAGCAAGAAAAAGTTTGTATCTTCTTGGTAGTGCAAATCCTTCTCGTTATTTAAGTGAAATTAGAAGTAACTTGCTAGATGATATAAGTAGCTCAGAATCGATGAGCAATATAGGGTAGTGGGTTAAACCTGTGTTTAGCATGAGAGCAATAGAATAAGAAAGTGATTTATTGCATAATTCCCTCATGAAATATTATCAAGAAATCACCTGCCCTAACTGTACTAATTCCAACCTGATGAAATCAGGTAGTAGCGATCGTGGTGTGCAGCGATATCGTTGCCAGACCACAGCTTGCTCAACCAACACCTTCATGTTGGAATATTGTTATAAAGCATGTGAATTTGGAACCAAAGAACACGTTGTCGAAATGGCTATCAATAGTAGTGGCACTCGAGACACGGCTAGGGTTCTTAAAATCAATAAAAATACGGTGACTCGTACTTTAAAAAACAAAGAAAACAGTCTTGTTCAAGTGAACCCTCTTTTTCAGACCTTTGATCAAGGGAAACCATTGGAAGTCAGACTAGAACAGGTCTGCTGTGATGAAGCCGAAATGGATGAACAGTGGTCTTTTGTAGGAAATAAAAGCAATCAACGCTGGCTATGGCATGCTGTTGATCATAAAACCAACACGGTACTCGCTTATGTTTTTGGCAAGCGTAAGGACATTGTTTTCAAAGAATTAAAAGCGTTACTTTTGCCTTTAAATATCAGTCGTTATTACACCGATGACTGGGGCGCTTATGAACGTCATCTCGATGCTGAGAAACATGAAATAGGTAAGAAAAACACCCAAAAAATTGAACGTAAAAACTTGAATTTTAGAGCATGGATAAAACGATTAACTCGTCGAACAATCTGCTTCTCTAAGTTAGAGAAAATGCATGATATTGTGATTGGTCTGTTAATAAATAAGGTGGAATTTGGCAGGGATATTCATGCAAAAACACAGATTTAACCCACTACCTAATATAGATACTAGATTTGATGATGTACCATTTTAGGACTTACGCATCAATACCTTCGCCAATTTTAATTTAAGCCAAAAATGACAATCTTACACCTATATAAATCAATAGCTTATAGGATGTAAAATTCATAAAAATGAGTGCATTTTCATTTTGGCGAAGGTATTGACGCATAATATGAATTTAAAACCTAATTACCCTAGTTTCATATCAGAAATAGATAAAAAGAGTATTGCATATTTAATTCATTTTACTCCAACGCTAAACCTATATAGTATTTTAGAACAAAAAGAAATAATGAGCAGGTCAATGTTGGAGAAATTGGATATTGAGCAGTATGATATTTTAGATTACGTGCAATTTACAGACAATGTTAGATACGATGATAAGAGATATATTAATTTATCTATTTCATCTCCAAACACTTTTTTATTCTCTAAATTTATGGATAGAACAGCCAATGATATGAGTATTAATTGGTGTGTTTTGAAAATAAATCCAAAGCACATTTATGATGCAGAGACATTATTCTCAGTTACTAATGCTGCATCTACTGCCGCAAAAAATCAATATAGAATATCAGGAGACATTGATAAGTTTAAAATGCTCTTTGCAGAAGAATTAAGCTTTAGCAGCTTTAATGGTAAGAGGGATATTGTAAGAAATAATATTTTAGATAAGTACCCCACAGATATGCAAGCTGAAATTTTAGTGAAAAAAACTATCCCTTCTTCCAGTATTGTTTCTGTTTGCTTTAAAGCAAGTGGTGACTTGGCTGAGGCAAAAGCGGCAATGTTAGAGTTCGATACAAGCAATTTTATTGTTGACCCAGAAATATTTTTACCAAATAAACGCATATGAATGCACTAACAAAATATAAAGGAAGCATGAAACTTGCGGCTATTGGGGATGCTTTAGGGTGGGTGACAGAACTTGAAAAGACCCCAGAAGATTTAGAAAAAAAATATGGAGTTAGTTTTATAACTAAATATTTTGACTGGAAAAAGACAGTAGGAGGAGGGTTTTACAGCTATGAAGATGATATAAAATCTGGCTCATATTCAGATGATACGCAATTACTACTATCTGTTGCTAGATCAATAAAAGAAGATGGTACTGTCAATCAGGTCTACTTTTCAAAAATAGAGCTACCAAGTTGGCTTTTATATGCACGGGGTGCAGGACGAACTATAAAGAATGCTGCAAGAAAAATAGAACGAAAATCAGCGACATGGAATAATAACTTTTTTACATTTAAGGCTGGGAAAGCAACGATAGACTATAGAGAGAGTGGCGCAAATGGTGCAGCGATGAGAATCTTACCTATAGCACTAGCCAATTTTGGTGATATAGGTAAAATTAAAAAAGAAATTTTTTCAAACAGCATAATCACACATGGTCATCCAAGAGCAATTGTAGGTGCTATGTTATATGGAATTGCTATTGATATAACTCTTCAGTTATCACCAAAAAGCTTTGACTACAAAACTTTTCTT
>NZ_BLYC01000076.1 GCF_019721995.1 Bathymodiolus japonicus methanotrophic gill symbiont
TTATCCGATGGATGAATCAATTCTGGCTGTTGTGTTTTTGAAACTCTCTTCAAACACGCGCATTAAATTATAGCTCATTGCAGTCAGGCGCATTTGATTTTCAAGTGAGCGGGTATTGGAAGACCAAGCTTTAGTTTCCTTGAAATTACTTTTAGTGTTATTGAATGTCTTTTCAATCGTCCATCGCTTGAAATACAGCATGGCAATGGTTCCAGGGTTAATAGTCATTGGCAAGGTTGTCACAAACCGGTGAAGTTTTCCGGTTTCTGGATCACGGTAATCCACCACGTTAAATTTGATGCCCTTGTTTTCGTACACACTGTATGCTTCAACCCCTGTATTGATCTCATGGCGGGAGTCAAAAGGGATAGACTCAACCAGAGTCGCAATTGAATTTTCTTTTAGCATTGAAATCATGTAATTAGCATGTCGTTTCTGCCGATCCCACCAGACAAAGTCGGTGACGGCTTTATCGTAGACATAGAGATGTTTCTGAGAGCTGTTATTTCCCTTGTTTTGCTTTTCAATATGATCTCGTAACACAGGTATTTCTTGATGCCTCTGAGTTCCGTTTGTCACCAGACAAAGAAATCTGAGCAACCCACTTCTGAGATTCAACGCGTAAATCCCCCCAGCCGCATAAACTTTCCCCTTGCTGTTTTTTTCAGTATGGCAGGCATGATCAATAAAATGTCCATCCGCTGCTTCTATGGTGTATTCGTCAAGTTCCGGGAATGCTTTAAGATAATCAATGCCTTGCGACAGCAGTGTTTCAGCGTGAAGATGATAGCTCTGCTGTTCAAATGCCTCAAGCATACTTGTTCGTCTATGCGACTTCAGTGATTTAAAATACGTTGAGTGGGGAAGCAGCTGGCCATAAATCTGTTCATTGGTTTGGAGGAAATGGCGACCACTATCGACTACACTGATACAGCGTAATAACCCTTCGCTGATTCGACGTGTGCTAGCAGCACGCGAGAGGAGCAAGAATTGCATTCCGAATAGCCGTCCAGCCAGTGAGATAGTAATGACGAAGCGGCTTTTGTGCGTAGTCGTTGCGGACGCAGGGCGTTCAGGGCATCTCCCATCCGCTGCGTAGGTGAACGAATTATGGCGACAGGAGTCCCGGAATTTCGTGAGGTAGCATGGCGCGCCTGAAAATCAAACTGAAACGATTAATAGAGTTGGACAACACACTTATTAGTAGAACCTAAGTGCTTTTATACGTACCTCTGGTAATGGTATATTGAGAGTTTTTCGAGCTGCGTGTACCCTAAGACATAAAAAAGCCCAAGGTCTTATGGCTCTTGAGCTTCCTGTACTTAACCGGAATTTGCCGGATTTTCTATTGGTGCCCGATGGCAGTACTCAAAACAGACAAACAACCAATTGATATTAAAGTAATTGATAAATTATATTAATATTTATACCGTCAAATATACCGTCAAGGAGTAAATATTCTTATCTTTTTTGATTGTTGAGGTGTTAGAGAGCATTTGCGATTTTTAGCCATTTAGAGCGATTTTAACGCACCACCTTAAAAACAATCATTCACTAAAAGCTACTGTTGTTTTTTTCTGTTTAATACTCAGTAAATCATTAGCCACTCGCCCAGAGTCGCAATTGAATTTTCTTTTAGCATTGAAATCATGTAATTAGCATGTCGTTTCTGCCGATCCCACCAGACAAAGTCGGTGACGGCTTTATCGTAGACATAGAGATGTTTCTGAGAGCTGTTATTTCCCTTGTTTTGCTTTTCAATATGATCTCGTAACACAGGTATTTCTTGATGTCTCTGAGTTCCGTTTGTCACCAGACAAAGAAATCTGAGCAACCCACTTCTGAGATTCAACGCGTAAATCCCCTCGGCCGCATAAACTTTCCCCTTGCTGTTTTTTTCAGTATGGCAGGCATGATCAATAAAATGTCCATCCGCTGCTTCTATGGTGTATTCGTCAAGTTCCGGGAATGCTTTAAGATAATCAATGCCTTGCGATAGCAGTGTTTCAGAGTGAAGATGATAGCTCTGCTGTTCAAATGCCTCAAGCATACTTGTTCGTCTATGCGACTTCAGTGATTTAAAATACGTTGAGTGGGGAAGCAGCTGGCCATAAATCTGTTCATTGGTTTGGAGGAAATGGCGACCACTATCGACTACACTGATACAGCGTAATAACCCAAGGCGAATAAAGTCGATATCCTTCAACTCTGGGCATGAACGAGCCCACAAAGGATGACGCTCTGCTAACAGGGCACGTTCCATACTTTCATTGCAGTGTTGGTGAATATGTTCAGAGAGTGGTAGGTCTTTAAGCATGGGTGATATCCGTTTATGAGGTGATTAAAACGGAAATTTTTAGAAAAATTTTTTCGGCAATTGCAAGCTTTATTTGAAATTATTTGTTGTTTTTTTACGGTGCCTACAGAGTGTCTATTTGCTGTGATAAGTGATTAAAATCAAAAAGATGGAAATATTCGAGTGGTGCTACATTCAGGTAGGTTATAGGCTGCTTTGTTTAGGTACTTCTTCTTTCAATGGGAACACTGATGAAAATTGTAGCAAAAATCCGTTAACCCAACGTAGCCAAATCAGTTTCACTATAATTCATAATAGCTAGCGTTGCACTAGGAATGTACTTTTGCAGCTATTTTCCCACGCCTTTCATCGACCCACACCAGCAACAACAAGCCCAGAATAAAAAACATTAAAGTTGATAACAAAGCCAGTCTATGATCGCCTCGGCTAAGAAAGTTTACTACCCCATAGCTGAGTGGCCCTACAATTGCAGAGAGTCGAATCACTACGCCCCACAGACCAAGAAATTCGCCCGAGCGCTCAGCCGGGGTAAATTTACTAACTAGCGCCCGGCTGACAGACTGGCTAGAGCCCATTGCAGCACCAATAAGATTTCCGGCAATCCACATATGCACCGACTCGGTAGCAAAGAAAGCAGTTAAAATTGCAATAATCCACAATACTAGCGTAATTGCCAGGGTCGGTACCGAGCCAATCTTATCCTGCAAGTGTCCACAAATTAGCGCGCCCACTGCTGCAGTGACATTAACTACCATAATTAAGATAATCAGCTCCTCCCGGTCAAAGTCCATCACCTCCTGGGCATAGATTGCTGCCAGTACAATAACCGTACTGACCCCAGACTGATAGACTGCCAGGCATAATAAAAACCGGAAAAAATCCTTAAAATGTATCTCTTTCTTAAAAGTGTGCTGCAACCTGTTGAAGCTTAAACGAAAATAGGAAATATCCTCTTCGGGCTGCGCCACGGCGCGCTCACGCAACCAGAGAAAAGTCGGCATGACAGAAACTGCAAAGATGCCAGCGGTGAGTAACAAGGTCAGTGGAATAATATCGGTATCCGCCATGCCCTGCTGCTGTCCCCAGGTAATAAGCCATAAGCATAATCCCAGGGTTAGCAAACCACCGAAGTAACCAACACTCCAGCCATAGCCCGACATGCGGCCCATTTTTTCTTTCGGCACCAGTTCTGGTAAAAATGCGGCTATCAAGTTTTCACCTTGCGCAAACATAATCGCTGAGATTGTAACCAGCAGCATTGATAACAACACTTCCCCCGGCTCTACAAATGCCAATAATGCGGTTGCCAGTACACAGCCGATGCTGGAGATCAATAAAAATATTTTTTTTCTCGCCTGGTGATCAGCTAGCGCCCCTACCACAGGCCCGATAATCATCACTACAAAATTCGCCAGGCCTATAGCTATCGACCACAAAAGAGTCGGCATGCCTGCCACCATATCCACACTGCTGACGGCAATAACGCCGACAAAATAAGTGCTATAAATCGTGCTCATCACCACCGTGGTATAACCTGAGTTAGCAAAATCATACAATGCCCAGGATATTAATTCCCTACGCTCTGCCATCGGCGTTACTTGCTGCATAGAAACTCCATTCATTACTTTGCCTCATCGAGCCAGCCACGCATAAAACAAGTGGCTAGCAGTTCAACCTCTACCTTAGTTGAGTTAATGGCTTGCTGGGTTTGGTTTTGCATTCGCTATTCCCTGCACACTTTTCATTAGCGCCTGTGCAGCCAGCTGTACTTCAGCATCGGAATGCTGCTTATCCAGTTCTCTTAGCACTTTAAAAAGCACCGCAAAGACCTGCTGGGTTTCCTGCATATACCATGATAGCACAAGTTCGCCGAGTGCTAATTGATGCTCGAACAACATGCGCCACAAGCCTTGATTGGCAATGGCAAAATCAAGATAGGCACGCGCAATACTTTGTACAGGTGCATTTTTTTTAGCTGCGCATGCAGATGCTGATGCAATTTCTGCCATGTTCGCGCCTTAATATGCATATTTAAATCATTCATATTGGTAAAAACCATATAAATACTTCCTACGGTATAACCAATATCATCGGCAATTTTACGCACTTTTAACGCAGAATACCCATCTTCCTGGACAATCTCTTCTGCTGCCTCCGCTGAAAATCATGGAAACGGAGCTTAGCGAAGTGGTGATTTTTAGTCCCTGATAGGCGACAGGAGTCCCGGAATTTCGTGAGGTAGCATGGCGCGCCTGTGCAAGCTTTATTTGAAATTATTTGTTGTTTTTTTACGGTGCCTACAGAGTGTCTATTTGCTGTTATAAGTGATTAAAATCAAAAAGATGGAAATATTCGAGTGGTGCTACCTTCAGGTAGGTTATAGGCTGCTTTGTTTAGGTACTTCTTCTTTCAATGGGAACACTGATGGGATAAGCTGTTTCTTTCATTGTCGAGGCAATTAAACTATAAGCTGTCACCCAGGCATCTTCTACCTCATCAGTAAAGTAATCGCCCAGACTCTGTTCCAGTACAAATAACAATGCGGCACCCACCGTTTCATAATGTGCGGCCTGTACACCATAGATGATATGTCGATTGCCCATTGCCTGCAACATGGCTTCCACCGACTTTATATCCTCTATAGAATTGACCACAACATTTAATGTGGTCATGATCTTCTCCCCCTGAAAGTCCAGTCTGCCGCGAAACAGTCGTTTAATTTTAGGGTCAAGCTCAAACAAGCGTGCATAAAATAATTCCGCAAATTTTTCTTTTATAGGCATAATCCGCCGCCAGGAATTACGAATACACTTTATCTGCTCCGCGGTCAGCGGGTATGGTTCCTCTTCTACATATTGCTGAGCATACCTCGCCTGATTTTTAATATTTTCAAGTAAGAGCAAAAACGACAATAAAATTACCACAAACAAAACTGCATACATCATAAGGATAACCTCATATATTAAACTACGGCGAATTAAACCCAGGTATCACGCAAGGTGACAGTACGGTTAAACACTAACTTATCAGCCGAACTATCTTCAGTATCCAGACAGAAATAGCCTACGCGCTCAAATTGAAAGCGACTGCCCAGTCCAGCTGTTGATAGACTAGATTCAACTTTAGCTCCGCTAATGACTTGCAAAGAACCAGGATTTAAGACAGCACAGAAATCATCTTCTGCTGCAGGATTTGGCACCTTAAATAACCGGTCATACAAACGTACTTCAGCATCCAGAGCATGTGTAACCGACACCCAGTGTATGACCCCTTTTACTTTGCGCCCTTCAGGTTTTTTTCCCAGGGTGTTTTCATCATAAGTGCAGCGTAGCTCAATCACTTTACCATCTACATCCTTGATCACCTGATGACATTTAATCACATAGGCACCGCGCAAGCGCACTTCCCCGCCTTCAACTAAACGCTTATATTTAGGTGGTGGCACATCGGCAAAGTCATCCTGATCTATATACACTTCTTTTGCAAATGGAACCTTGCGTTTACCCATTGCTTCATTTTGTGGATGGTTACTAGCTTCTAATTGCTCAACCTGGTCATGCGGATAATTCTCTATAACAACTTTCAAAGGGTCTAATACAGCCATGGCTCTAGCAGCTGTATTATTCAAATCTTCACGTATGCAATTTTCCAGCACCGCCATTTCTATCGACGAGTCTTTTTTAGTCACCCCAATGCGCTCGCAGAAATCACGAATAGCCCCCGGGGTAAATCCAGCCCGACGTAAGCCTGCAATAGTCGGCATACGTGGATCATCCCAGCCACTGACATGCCCATCGACCACCAGTTGATTTAATTTACGCTTACTAACGATGGTATATTCCAGTTCCAGACGTGCAAACTCAATTTGTTGTGGGTGACTATCGATCGTAATATTATCCAGCACCCAGTCATACAGAGGCCGGTGATCTGCAAACTCCAGCGTACAAAGCGAGTGGGTAATGTTTTCTATGGCATCAGATATGCAATCCGTGTAGTCATACATGGGGTAAATACACCAGTCATCGCCAGTACGTTGATGATGCACACGGCGTATGCGGTATAAAGCCGGATCGCGCATATTAATATTCGCAGCGGCCATATCTATTTTGGCACGCAAAAGATACTGACCATCAGCAAATTCACCCGCGCGCATTTTGGCAAATAAATCCAGATTTTCAGCTTTGCTACGACTGCGATCAGGGCTTGCTTTACCGGGTTTGGTTAAGGTGCCACGAAATTCTCTAATTTGCTCTGCGCTATGACTGTCTACATAAGCCAGGCCTTTTTCTATTAATTCAACTGCAAAGTCATAAAGTAACTCGAAATAATCCGACGAATGCCTTAATTCTGCCCATTCAAAACCCAACCAGTGCACATCTTTTTCAATAGCTCGCACATATTCAATACTTTCTTTTTCTGGATTAGTATCATCAAAGCGTAAATTACATTTGCCATTATTTTCTGCCGCAATCCCAAAGTTCAGACAAATCGATTTAGCATGACCTATATGTAAAAAACCATTGGGTTCAGGTGGAAAACGGGTTATAACTTGACTATGTTTTTTTTCTGCCAGGTCTTTAGTGACTATTTGACGAATAAAATTTGTAGCTGGACTATTTTCAGTTGTTGACATTGAGTATTATTGATCAATTGTATATGTGCGCACATATACTGCAGGGCGCATGAAAAGGTTTCGGGTCATATAAGCAAGGGCGTGGCTTTAGCCCGCGTATATTCATGGCGGGCTAAAGGAGATGGAAACACACATCATCCAAAACTGCTGGTCTTTTTGTCCGTATTCTGCGTTGTAGTAACTTTACATAGCCTACTATGCGCCTGTTATTACGCCTTGAATACGAACAAAAATCCTGTCCAATATTGGACAATTATTTATTTCCAGCTCCCTAAAGCCACGCCCTACTGTTGTATATAATATTTTTGCGTATTCACCTTGTATTCTAGCGCATTAAGATACCATAAATATAAGGCGATGGGTAAATACTGATCGGCTAAGCGCTGAGATTTAAGCTTTATGCAAGTGACTATAGCGCTGATTAATATCAGTATAGGAAAAGTTATATAACCACCAGTTTTACCAAAGGCCATGATTATTAAGTGCAAAAGAAAGGTTTAGGAACGTGCACGGAATAACTTCGACAATTTTCTCAGGATTTATTTCGTGCATGTTGCCTAGGTATTGCACACTTAGATTTCCTCCAATCAATAAAGGTTATTTTATGAAAACGATATACTTGCTTGTCTTTAGTTTGTTGCTCAGTAGTTGTACAGCGACAAAACCCGGTCCTGTTCCTCAACTGAAGTTTCCCAATAATTATTTATGGTAAAATTGAAACTATGCTACAACTATATGAAAAAAATAGTCTTTTCATTCGTTTCAAATGCTATTGCCTAAGGGGAATTAAGTAGGGGTTTGCTATAAACATGGCAAAACCACCTAAAATAAACCTCGATACACCAGCATTGTGTATTTCAGCTACTCAATAATTGGGAAACTTCAGTCGCTGAAAATCATGGAAACGGAGCTTAGCGAAGTGGTGATTTTTAGTCCCTGATAGGCGACAGGGCAATTCGCTGATTCGACGTGTGCTAGCAGCACGCGAGAGGAGCAAGAATTGCATTCCGAATAGCCGTCCAGCCAGTGAGGTAGTAATGACGAAGCGGCTTTTGTGCGTAGTCGTTGCGGACGCAGGGCGTTCAGGGCATCTCCCATCCGCTGCGTAGGTGAACGAATTATGGCGACAGGAGTCCCGGAATTTCGTGAGGTAGCATGGCGCGCCTGTCCTTTTTAGGCTCTGCTTTTATGTTTTATATTGGCGCGTCAAAGACTCTATATGCGTTTGATAGCTACTTTTCTGCTCAGACCAAAATCGCTCTGGATCCTCACCTGAGCAGTTCAGCTATGGCAATGATTAATATGACCGAGTCTCTGGATGCTTTTCTGTTCGCGTTGGTGCTGTTGATTTTTAGCTATGGTATCTTGCAGATTTTTATCTTAAGACGCCCAATTGGATCGCCTGAGCATCAATTGGACTGGTTAAATATTCACAATATTAGCCAGCTAAAAATGATGTTGATCGAAGTCATCATTGTGATTCTTTTTGTGTTCTTTTTAAAATACACCCTACTGCATTTCGCTGAGGCAAGCTGGGAGATGTTAGTATGGTAAAATTGAAACTATGCTACAACTATATGAAAAAAATAGTCTTTTCATTCGTTTCAAATGCTATTGCCTAAGGGGAATTAAGTACAGGCGCGCCATGCTACCTCACAACATTCTGGGGCTCCTGTCACCAACATTCACTCGCCTACGCAGCGAATGGGAGATGCCCTGGTCGCCCTGCGTCCGTCTCAACTACGCACAAAACCCTGCTCCGTTAAGACTACCTCAAATGGCTGGACGGCTATTCGGAATGCAATTCTTGCCTCCATCGCGCGCTACTAGCGCACTTCCGCTGTCAGCCCCGGACGGGCTGATAGTCTCCAGAAGGCGCAGGGAAATTTGCCAATCCGAAGTGCGCGATAGCGCGCGAGGGAGGCTAAAATTTTATCCCGAATAGCCGTAGAGCCATTTGTGGTAGCCATGACTGAGCTGCTTTGTGCTCAGTCTGTGGCGGACGCAGGGCGGCTGGAGCATCTCCTATTCGCTGCGTAGGTGAACGAATTACGGCGACAGGAGTCCCGGAATTTCGTGAGGTAGCATGGCGCGCCTGGGATCAGCGAATTGCCCTGCCCGCCTACCAGGGACTAAAAATCATCACTCCGCTTAGGCTCCGTTTCCCCGATTTTAAGCGTAAGGTACCTTCTGCTCAATAAACGTCAAGTTATAATTTTGCCCGTTGGCAGTTTGCATAATAAAGTCTTTTTCAGCTACGTCCGGGTTTAAGTGATAGCAGGCAACCAGTGTATTGGATGAACTTATTGTACTGAAGTTTCCCAATTATTGAGTAGCTGAAATACACAATGCTGGTGTATCGAGGTTTATTTTAGGTGGTTTTACCATGTTTATCATCAGTGTTCCCATTGAAAGAAGAAGTACCTAAACAAAGCAGCCTATAACCTACCTGAATGTAGCACCACTCGAATATTTCCATCTTTTTGATTTTAATCACTTATCACAGCAAATAGACACTCTGTAGGCACCGTAAAAAAACAACAAATAATTTCAAATAAAGCTTGCATTTGCCGAAGAATTTTTCTAAGAATTTCCGTTTTAATCACCTCATAAACGGATATCACCCATGCTTAAAGACCTACCACTCTCTGAACATATTCACCAACACTGCAATGAAAGTATGGAACGTGCCCTGTTAGCAGAGCGTCATCCTTTGTGGGCTCGTTCATGCCCAGAGTTGAAGGATATCGACTTTATTCGCCTTGGGTTATTACGCTGTATCAGTGTAGTCGATAGTGGTCGCCATTTCCTCCAAACCAATGAACAGATTTCAGGCGCGCCATGCTACCTCACGAAATTCCGGGACTCCTGTCGCCGTAATTCGTTCACCTACGCAGCGAATAGGAGATGCTCCAGCCGCCCTGCGTCCGCCACAGACTGAGCACAAAGCAGCTCAGTCATGGCTACCACAAATGGCTCTACGGCTATTCGGGATAAAATTTTAGCCTCCCTCGCGCGCTATCGCGCACTTCGGATTGGCAAATTTCCCTGCGCCTTCTGGAGACTATCAGCCCGTCCGGGGCTGACAGCGATGGCCAGCTGCTTCCCCACTCAACGTATTTTAAATCACTGAAGTCGCATAGACGAACAAGTATGCTTGAGGCATTTGAACAGCAGAGCTATCATCTTCACGCTGAAACACTGCTATCGCAAGGCATTGATTATCTTAAAGCATTCCCGGAACTTGACGAATACACCATAGAAGCAGCGGATGGACATTTTATTGATCATGCCTGCCATACTGAAAAAAACAGCAAGGGGAAAGTTTATGCGGCCGGGGGGATTTACGCGTTGAATCTCAGAAGTGGGTTGCTCAGATTTCTTTGTCTGGTGACAAACGGAACTCAGAGGCATCAAGAAATACCTGTGTTACGAGATCATATTGAAAAGCAAAACAAGGGAAATAACAGCTCTCAGAAACATCTCTATGTCTACGATAAAGCCGTCACCGACTTTGTCTGGTGGGATCGGCAGAAACGACATGCTAATTACATGATTTCAATGCTAAAAGAAAATTCAATTGCGACTCTGGTTGAGTCTATCCCTTTTGACTCCCGCCATGAGATCAATACAGGGGTTGAAGCATACAGTGTGTACGAAAACAAGGGCATCAAATTTAACGTGGTGGATTACCGTGATCCAGAAACCGGAAAACTTCACCGGTTTGTGACAACCTTGCCAATGACTATTAACCCTGGAACCATTGCCATGCTGTATTTCAAGCGATGGACGATTGAAAAGACATTCAATAACACTAAAAGTAATTTCGTGGGGAGTCGCTATTTTTGCGAAAGCTTGTTTTGGGCATCCCAGCCCAAGCAAGCGGCAAAAACTTAACGCGACCACTAATGCCTTCGGCGCCCCAGACGTCCTGCGTACGTGCCACTTCGCCATTACCATCGTAAACTCGGTGCTGGCTTCGTAACACTCCCTCAAATGACTGGACGGCGTTTCGGAATGCCTTTTATTTTGTCTACACCTACGCTCGCTGTCAGCCCCGGACGGGCTGATAGTCTCCAGAAGGCGCAGGGAAATTTGCCAATCCGAAGTGCGCGATAGCGCGCGAGGGAGGCTAAAATTTTATCCCGAATAGCCGTAGAGCCATTTGTGGTAGCCATGACTGAGCTGCTTTGTGCTCAGTCTGTGGCGGACGCAGGGCGGCTGGAGCATCTCCTATTCGCTGCGTAGGTGAACGAATTACGGCGACAGGAGTCCCGGAATTTCGTGAGGTAGCATGGCGCGCCTGAGCGCTACGATTCCGACAAAACAACGGCCCTACGCCTTCTGGGGACTACCAGCCCTCGCTTTCGCTCTCCATGGCTGGCAGCGAAGGAAACTAAAGCTTGATCTTCCAATACCCGCTCACTTGAAAATCAAATGCGCCTGACTGCAATGAGCTATAATTTAATGCGCGTGTTTGAAGAGATTTCAAAAACACAACAGCCAGAATTGATTCATCCATCGGATAAAAAATATAGCGAGGCTCTGGAGATTAGGCAGCAACAGGCCCAAAAACGAGATCGTTTTGTGAATCCATTATTTTTCCAGGCAAGAATATCTCGTATCAGCTCGTATACCATTCGGGCAGTTCAAAACGCAATAATAACAGGAATGTCTTTACAGTGCTTTATGAGCTCTCTTGTGGCGAGGTTAGTTTCACGGCCTCAATTGATAGGGGAACACTGA
>NZ_BLYC01000077.1 GCF_019721995.1 Bathymodiolus japonicus methanotrophic gill symbiont
GTAACTACTCAGCGTACGCTTAAAATCAGGGAAACGGAGCCTAAGCGGAGTGATGATTTTTAGTCTCTGGTAGGCGACAGGGCAATTCGCTGATCCGAAGTGCGCTAGTAGCGCGCGAGGGAGGCAAGAATTGCATTTCGAATAGCCGTCCAGCCATTTGAGGTAGACTTAACTGAGCAGGGTTTTGTGCGTAGTTGAGTAGTTGAGACGGACGCAGGGCGACCAGGGCATCTCCCATTCGCTGCGTAGGCGAATGAATGTTGGTGACAGGAGTCCCAGAATGTTGTGAGGTAGCATGGCGCGCCTGAATAATTAAAAAAGTTCTTGACAGGGTTTTAGTCTGGTTTTTGTGATTTTTAGTAAACTGCCCAACAGTCGATTAATCCACGCTTTATTGCTTCTATCGCTATAGTCATCACAAAATGTCCCCTTAAACATCTACGACCTCGAAGAACTTTTTTATTCGCCTTACAATCGCTTAAAACAAGGAAAATTCGGGATTTAAAACCCATGAGATAATAAGCCTGTCCTTAAAGCAATACAGGTTACCCTTTGAAAATAGACTTCATCGATGTTGATTCCGCAATCAGTCATGCCAAACAGTTACTTGAAACTGAGCGTGATATATCGCCTGCGCTAAAATCAGCACTGGAAGTGATTCTATTATTAGTCACGGTATTACTCAATCGAGTGACACTGAACAGCAAAAATAGCAGTAAACCACCTGCAAGTGATCCCAACCGTAAAAAAGGGAATCGAAAAAAATCAGATAAGCCTTCTGGCGGACAAAAATCGCATGTCGGCACGACACTTCAAAAAATAGATGACCCGGATGAAATCGAGATCATTACCATTGATCGCCGTACCTTGCCAAAAGGGCGATACACGGCAGATGGCTTTGAAACACGCCAGGTATTCGATATTGATATCTCAAGGGTAGTGACAGAATACCAGGCGCAACGGTTGATAAATGAAAAAGGGCAGTGTTTTATCGCTCCTTTTCCAGATGAGGTTACTAAGGCTGCGCAATATGGTAATGGGATAAAAGCCCATGTGGTTTATCTTTCGCAATATCAGTTATTATAGCACCCCAAAGAGTCAAGACAGATTTTTCAACAATCCTTATTCCATATTCCTAAGCCGCTTCATTCTGCTGTTCATTAGCTAAAATACTTTCTCTATATACATTCATTGGTTTTTTATAGTCCAGGGTTTCATGAAACCGTTGATGATTATAAAACTCAATATAGTCATCAACATCTTCTATTAACGCTCTAATTGAACCATATTCATTTAAATAAATACGCTCACATTTTGCACTTCGCCAAAACCGTTCAATACAAATATTATCCGTTGCTCGTCCTTTTCCATCCATAGAAATAGTAATGCCTTTGTTTTTTAGTCGTTGGGTATGAATTTCACTGGTGTATTGACTGCCTTGATCCGTATTAAAAATTTCAGGTGTTCCGTAGAGAGAAAGCGCTTCATCTAATACATCCATAACTAAAAAAGAATCCATTGTGTTTGATATTTTATGGGCGAGCACTGCTTTTGAGTGCCAATCAATAATCGCCGCTAAATAAACCATCCCTTCTTTGGTTTTAATATAGGTTATATCTGTACTCCAAACTTGGTTAGCGTGTGATATATCAAGATCTCTAAGCTTATAAGTATATTTTTTATGTTCTTTTATGGGGATCGTTGTATTGACTTGTTTTACCGCTAATACGGCTTTCAAGCCCATCTGCTGCCGATAACTCGCCACCGTGTTTAAACTGACTTTAAAACCACCTTCAAGCAACTGCTGGTGTACTTTAGCCGCACCATAAATAGGGATGTCTTTAAAAATGTGATTAATCTGAGTTTTGATCTCTTCTTTCTTTTTATTCTCTCTTTTTTTGTAATAGAGATTGCTTCTATTTAATCCTAATAATGCACACTGCTGTGTTAGAGGTAGAGTGTTAAGCTTGGGCTCAATCAACTGTTTTCTATCAGATGAGTCCAAGCTTTTTAGCTTTTTTTCGAGCCACTCCTTTTCAACCGTCATTTTTCCTACGATTTTTGTGAGCATCTCATTTTGTTCTTGAGCTGCTAATAGATCCTCTTTGTAATCTTTAACGGCTTTGGAGGGCTCCATTGCTATTTCTGCATTGTCTAAGAATATTTTTTTCCAGTTTTGTAGGTTCTTAGGTGTGATGTTATTTGCACTGGCAATTTCTTGCAGTGTTTTTTCATTCTTTAAAACTTCTAATACCAACTTGCTTTTAAATTCAGCACTGTAGACCGTTCTTTTTCTGCTCATTTTAATACTCCAATTTTTTACAAATAGTAACTAATTTGGAATAAGATTGCTTTGATTTCTTGTCTGGATTTGCTGGGGGATTATAAACTGTGACCTGCAAACTCTTTGCCATTCGTTGCGATCTAGCCACATAAAGAGCCATGTGGGGCGACACACACCTCAAGGGTTATAAGGGTGTGTTTTTGTGATAAAACGCCTGTATACGCCACTAGGTCTGCTTTTCCTAGCCACACCATTTTTATGGTTCTGTCGCATAAATCCCCCTCCCGACCTTATCTGCTATCATAATTCTCAATTTCAATAAAAGGTAGATCAGATGCTCAGCTTCAAAGGCACTCACTTTCAAAAAGATGTCATTCTTTATGCTGTTTTCTTTTATGTCAGGTATGGCGTTTCGTATCGCGACCTTGAAGAAATTATTGAAGAAAGAGGTGTTGAAGTGGATCATGCTACGCGCAATCGTTGGGTTATCCGTTATTCTCCTGCCATTGCTGTGAAAGCTAAATCTCAGAAACGAGGAACCAATAAATCGTCGCGCATGGATGAAACGTATATCAAATTGAAGGGGCAGTGGACCTATTTATACCGAGCTGTTGATAGTCACGGGGATACGCTTGATTTCATGCTTTCTGAGCACCGTGATGAAGAGGCTGCAACCGCATTTTTCAAACAAACGATTAACAATAATGGCTTTCCTGATAAGGTCCTTATGGATAAAAGTGGCGCTAACTATGCAGGATTAGCCAATATTAACCTCTTGTTAATCCTCGCTGGGTTTGCCACTATGATTGACATATTACAAGTTAAATATTTGAATAACATCATCGAACAGGATCATCGCTTTATCAAAAAAATATCAAAACCGATGATGGGCTTTAAAGCGTTTCACTCCGCCCAAGCAACAATTGATGGAATTGAAACGGCACATATCATCCGAAAGGGGCAATTGTCTGAGGAAAATATTCCTGCTTATAAGCAGTTTATGGCTTTAGCAGGATAGTTATGCCTGAAGACCAGGAGGTCTGTGCTTTTGATAATTATTGCGACAGAACCTTAGGTAAAATTAAGTGCTTGATAGCTGTGGAAAACGGCAGGAATTTTATTTTTCTAAGTTCATCTTGTAGTAGTGGTAACCACTCTGTCTCATCAAATTCTTCGGCGTATTTTGCCAGCTCTTCTGCTGTTTGAAGGTAGCCTACTATCTCTGTTTGTCGAATTTGTCGTAATGCCCCATTAAGATTAAAGATACGAATGGTTTCTTTGGCACGATGGTTATCAGTAAAGCTTAGCCCTTTAATTGGCACGATATTACCATCGGGCAAAAACTCAAGAAATTCCTCAGGGTCTTCATCGTCCATTTTGATTAGGTCTTCATGAGCATAATGTGGCAGGCCATCCTTATGCTTGCCACAACAGTCTGTCCGGTTGCAAGAGCCAAACATATTACTCCACAAAAAAGTGCCTTGAGGGTAACTATGGGCTCTGCGTTGCCGGAAATGCTCTATATGCGAATTACGGATTTCTGTTTTTATTGCTGCCTCACAATAAGCACAGCGATTCTGCTGCATTACGTCAAGCTTTACCCAGATTTCACCTTTATCATCTGACGTGACACTAACCCAATTATCTTGACCGTACTGATACTTATTTAAACATGCTGGGGGCTGTGTGGGACGGTCTAACTTATGCATTGCTATCCTCTATTGATTTCCTACTAAGAAACTTTTCTTTCATCGTTTGAAGACGAATTAATCTTTCACATTCATGCCAGGCTTGATGTTTTTCACCAAAATGATCAAGTATATTTTTCCTGATATCGCGTGCTTCACTGGTATCTAATTCGTTTTGTACGATAAATGTTTTGTACTTTTTTAACCATTGAGCAGGTTCTACATCTGGGATAGGGTCAACATCCTGCAATTGCGCCATTACATCTGAACATGGTAGCCCTAAGTTCTCTGTTAATGGTCTATTAGCAGTTGAAATAAGTTCACCTGTTTCACTATCAACTTCATGTTTTATAACACGAATACTTTCTGAAGGAACTGTAGATAATACTTGTGGGCTGTGAGTAGTCACAATAAACTGGATATTTGGGAATGCTTGACGCAATGAAGTAATAACTGTTTGTTGCCATTGTGGATGTAAATGCATATCTATTTCATCAATCATTACCACACCAGGTGATGACTCTGCTGCTTTATCCCCCAAGTGCCCATTTATAAGCACGCAGCGATAAGCAATATCAGCTATCATAGCCAGCATATTTTTTATTCCAGCACTTAATTGAGTAATTTTCATTACCCCATGTTTCGGATGTTTCAATACTAAAGATTTATCGTATTTCTCACTGTACTGTAAATTCTGCCAACCTACAGGTTTTAGAACTTCATTCACCGCATCTTGCACTACTTTAACTGGGTTACGGAGTTCATTAGGTACTTCGATAAAAGTTTCACCATCCTCTAATTTCTTAATTTGATACTCCATAACTTTCAAATAGGCAGAAGTAAACCAATCTTGAAATTGTTTAAAGCTAGATGCCGGGTCTAGGCAGTCCTGATAAGCAAAGCTTCTTATTTGTTCGTTATTTTTTTTAGTTACTCCTGCTTTAACACCCATTAAACGCTTTTCTCGCCACAGACGACCTGTGCCATAATAACCAAATACAGGTAAATTTTCAGGTTCAACATTTAAATCTCTAGTTGCATTCTGTAAAGCTTTAGCTGATTTTTTTAATATCTTTGTTCCAGGATCATCTTTTGTTTGTGATTTTTTAGCTTCACTATCGCGATAACGCTGCCAAGTACTTTTGCTTTCTTGATAATCACCAACAGTAAGAATAGACGATGGGAATTGCCGTGCCATTAAATCCAGTGCGCCAAATATTTGTGATTTCTGTTCGACCGATTTTAAAATTCTTACATCATCAATAGTAATAGTATTCGCTGGATCAGCATAAGAATTTTTTGCCAAATCGAATTGACTCACAAATGGCCACATAGCAATACGCACAGCATCTAAAATAGAAGTCTTGCCTTCACCGTTATTTGCCGCTAATACTGTAATGTGAGGATGAAGATTAATCTCAAGCTTCTGATAACACCGAAAGTTCTCAAGAGTAATTTTTTCTAATTTCATAATATTTGTTCCGGTGCTACTGACTTATACTTCGCGCGGTCACGGATGCGGAATTAGGCTTCCCGTCTAAAGCGGGACAATTTAATGGGTTCTGTCGCAATACTTATCAAAAGCACAGACCTCCAGACAACCAGCGTATCAGCTTTCCTTAAAGACTTTAAACATTGTTCAAGTTCGGGTCTGTCTTTTTTACTTCCTGACGCTTTTTCCTTATAAATTATTTCGCAACCAGCTGCATTAAGCGCGTCTATTTGTAGTGATGTATCTTGAGAAGATGTTGAAACTCGAGCGTAACCTATTTTCATCTGTTTACTTTTTTAACATGGGTTTTATTAACTATAAATAAGGCCTTGTTAATGGTGATTAGCTGTGTTTATGGCGATGTAAAAAATACACTTATATTTTTTCCATGGACACCTATCTTGTTACTGGGCTAGCTGGCTACTCAAATGGAAAGAGGGTGCCTTTGAAGCTGAGCATATGAACCACCTTTTATTGAAATTGAGAATTATGATAGCAGATAACGTCGGGAAGGGGGATCTATGCGACAGAACCATTGGAGGTATTATCTTGCCTTTTTTAAAGGGGGTTAGAATGTGTGGTTTAATTGACGCTTACATTTTATAAAGTGTATAGGTGAAAACAAAAACATGTACCCAATTGATAGACCTGAAAAAATATATCGTTATCAAAAAATAGACTTAGTGGCAATGAACTCATTATTTCATGATAAGTTGTACTTTTCTGACCCCTCTAAGTTTAATGATGCTTTCGAACGTAGCCCTGTAATAACAGGAGATTCTGAGATTGATGACTTGCGGTTGATATTGAGAAAACTAATTGAAGAAAGAACAGAAAGAGAGGTGCTTTCTTTATTAAGTAAAGTTGGTCTTAATGACATTAAAGCTATTAATTTTTCAAAAAAACGAGGAGATGAGAGGGCACGTTTTAGCCTAAAAGACGTTGCATATATGGCTACTAATCCAGACAATGGCTTTTCTGATATAAACACTGCCGAATACGCTGGGTTAATCCGTAAAATTGATGATGAAATTAATAAAAATTATACAAAAGGGGTGTGCTGTTTCTCGTCAACCATGGATAATAATCTTCTTTGGAGTCACTATGGTGATAGCCATAGTGGTTTTTGTATTGGATATGAATTCTTCAATCCCGAGGAATTAAACGGTAACAAAGGTCCAGATCTACATAAGGTTGATTATAGAGAAAAGCGGGAATTACTGACAAGCCTGATTTATAAAGCAGTAATCCATGATAACATCAACGCGAAAAATGATTTAGATTCTAAGGTTTTACTTCAAAAATCAAAAGGATGGGAATATGAGAAAGAATGGAGACTTTTAGATAATAAAGGCTCTCAGGAGTCATCTTTAAAATTAATTGACGTGACCTTCGGGCTTCGCTGTGACTATTCTATGATTGGGATAATCGTGAATGTATTGAAAGACAGGGTGAAATTTTACAAAATATATGACGCAGAGAAAAGTTTTGAGCTTCAAAGACACGAACTAGAACCTTGTGAGATATTGGCGGAATATCCAAGAGGGACTACCCGATATTGTTTTTCACCGATTTAGGGTTTCGTAACCGTTTTCACTTCTGAATATCGATCTTTATCAGCTAAGTTTCCTAAAATTTCAGACTCCCATTTATATAAACAACTTGGCAATTCTGTATCTATCCCGGTAATAGAAAGATTAGCTAAAGAAGTCCAGAATGTTTTATAGGAGTCTCGCCAAATGCTGAACAACTTATTAAATCAGTAATATCAGAAATACACCCTTTAGCATCCTTACTATAAAAAATATTTATATGATAATCATTCATTATGGATCACTCCCTTAAGTAACTGCTCCCTGTGATAAAAGATGTATTAAAATATGATTCCATCACATAGAAAAGCAACCCACCCCGGTATGATTTTGCTGAAACAGTTCATTGAGCCTATGGGGATCACACAAAAGGCTTTAGCGATGCATATAGGCATTCCTGCGCAACAAATCAATGAGATTGTTAGAGAGGTGAGAGGTCTCTCTCCTAACACGGCATGGTTATTTTCAAAAACTTTTAAAACCACCCCTGAGTTTTGGTTAAATTTACAAAACAATTATGACTTATTCTGTTCATAAACCAGAAATACATGTCAAATCCTTGAAAGCAATTAATGCATAATAAAGAAAAAAATCAAGAAAATTTAAACCCATAAATCGTTAAAACCTTATTAAAAACAATACTTTAAATGGATTATTCACAACTATAAATGCATTATATACAAACATAAAAACATAAAAACCTAAAAACAAAAAGACAAAATAATATATATATATTTATTTTTATTAAAAACAAAAGATAAAAGCTTAAAAGCCTAGTAAAGTTGTTAAAGGCTCCCCCTTGAGGGGGGAGCCTTTAACAATAGGATTATGTTCTTTTTTGTTTTTATCTTTTTGTTTTTTATAAAAAATAGATATATATATTCTTTAATGTTTTTATCTTTTAAGAATCCAATAAATATATAAAATGATGTATAAACAAATTATCAATTACGTTGTTTTGATTTTTCTTGGTTTTATGTTTTTATGTTTGTATATAATGCATTTATAGTTGCCCATAATTCATTTAAAATATTGTTTTTAATAGGGTTTTAAGGATTCATGGTTTTTATTATTTTTGATTTTTTTCTCTTAAGAAATCAATTATCACTTAAGTTCTTTAAGGGGTTCTTGGAAAGGAGAGGAGTGAATTGATCAATTCTAGTCTTTGTTAGGCTACAGTACGATTTGCCAATCTAAAGGCTCTAGAGGCGCGCCTAGGGGGTAAAGAACTGCATTATGGATAGTTGCCAATGTCTGCCAGGAAAGCTTAAAGATGAAGCCAGTACTTGAGCAACTAAAAACTTAAAGTTAATTCTTAGACTAAAAATAATGAAAAATCAAAAACCTAATCTTATAAAACCTTATTAAAAACAATAATTTAAGTGGATTATTTACAATTATAAATGCATTATATACAAACATAAAAACATAAAAACATAAAACCAAGAAAAATCAAAACAACGTAATTGATAATTTGTTTATATCTCATTGTATATATATATTTATTGGTTTCTTAAAAGACAAAAAAACAAAAGAACATAAATTTTACTGTTAACCCCCCGCCCCCTTGAGGGGCGGGGGGTTAACAGCTTTACTAAGTTTTTAAGTTTTTGTCTTTTGTCTTTTATAAAAATAAATATATATATTCTTTTGTCTTTTTATGTTTTTATATAATGCATTTATAGTTGTGAATAATCTACTTAAACTATTGTTTTTAATAGTGTTTTAAGGATTTATAGTTTTAATTTTTCTTAATTTTTATACAGATGCTCAAGCTTCTTTGAATCTGCCACAGAATGAACACAAAACGACTCAGTACAGAAGTCATACACTATAGCACCCCAAAGAGTCAAGACAGGTTTTTCAACAATCCTTATTCCATATTCCTAAGCCGCTTCATTCTGCTGTTCATTAGCTAAAATACTTTCTCTATATACATTCATTGGTTTTTTATAGTCCAGGGTTTCATGAAACCGTTGATGATTATAAAACTCAATATAGTCATCAACATCTTCTATTAACGCTCTAATTGAACCATATTCATTTAAATAAATACGCTCACATTTTGCACTTCGCCAAAACCGTTCAATACAAATATTATCCGTTGCTCGTCCTTTTCCATCCATTGAATTTGGCAATCCAGCAAGCTTCCAAGAAATGGACTATGACCATTAGACGTTGGAAAGCGGCACTGAATAGGTTTATGACTTAGTTTGAAGAACGCTTAACTGATTACATTTAACTATGAGAGTTACACAAAACTATTTATGCCCTCTTAAATATTGATGCTTGCATTCATGATGGCTGGTTTTACTTTCCAGAAGTGAAAAAATCACTAATGAATACCTTTATTTTTGAAATTACGAACTGAATTTATCTCTCAAGGGAATGGTAGTGTTTTTACCAATTTAAAAACAGATATTATTACTCATGTTTCGGAATTCATTTTGCTACACTTTGTATTTACGACACGTTATGTAAGCGATATTCCTGTAAAAAATAATTCATCGACTGTCGCAATAGGCCGATGACCGGCCTATTAGTGTACGCTTCGATTGTGATTAACAATATTCAGATTCAGATTGAATTTTGGTTAATACGGTTAATCGATTATCCCGTCTGTGGCTTCTAAATCTTGATAACAGGAACTCGTAAAATGTGGACTGCAAATCGCCAGAAATACTAAATCCTGTGTACCAGTATTGCTGATACGTTGACGACAAAGAGCAGGAATTAGTACGATATCACCAGGGTTTACTTGAGTGGCAGCAAGCTCGCCCACTTCTACCAGCCCCGTACCGGAAATAATAACATAGCGCTCGATAGCGTCAGTAAGTCGGTGCCAGCGCGTGGTTACGCCCGGTTCAACCCTGGCTTGAGCAATCGAGACATCAGGATCTTCACTGGAATTGGAGAGTTCAATAATATGACAGCCTTCATCAATAAAAAACTCACTTTCAGGTCTATAGGGCAGAATGCTTGCTTGCATAGTGTATGAGCCTGTAAGTGAAAATAATGGGAATTAGTTTGTAAGAAAAATACATTCTTGGTCTGATCAGTGGCTGGAGGGTGGTGCATATCGGTTATCCAGAGTTCTATCAATTTTAACCGTAAGGTTTTCTACTGTTTTAATGGTTAGCTTTTTATTTGGGCCTTTCGCTTCGGCAACATAATTGCCGATTAGTTTTGCATCGCTAACGCGGATTAAATGCCCCATTAAATAGGCAAATAAAAAGCTGGGCTTATGCAGCCTGCCCACCAGTACATATTCCGCTCCAAATTGTTTAGCTAGGTTGGCCGCTATATCATCATGATCAAATAAATAACCCACGCCGCCATTAGCATTATTCTGATCGATTAGAGGAATGTTAATAATCACATAATCCGCTGTTTTCAGTTCTGTTTCCAATAAGGGCCTTATGGATGCTGTTCTTTCGATCTCTGCAGTAGTTCGCGGGATCATGGTTAAATCTTTAAGTTCAAAGTCCAGTATGGCAATCCTGGTTTCTGCACCGGCGTTAAGACTGGTTAGACATAATAGACAGGCGATGAATAATCGAGATATCCATGTGCAGTTTAATAGGTTCATAAAATATCCCGTGATGTAAACGGTTAGAGAGAAAGGTAGGGCGGTGCTTTAGCCCGCTAATAGCAAAGTATAGCTTTAACTTAGAAAATAAGAGAAACCCAATTAATATTCAACAATTAAATGCCGATTTTGGTATTGCAAATCACATCGAATTTGTACAAGGGAAAGGCGGGCTGCCTTGTATACAAGTCAATAATACTAAAGCTTCAGCACTTTATAATCCCCCAGCAAATCCAGACAAGAAATCAAAGCAATCTTATTCCAAATTAGTTACTATTTGTAAAAAATTGGAGTATTAAAATGAGCAGAAAAAGAACGGTCTACAGTGCTGAATTTAAAAGCAAGTTGGTATTAGAAGTTTTAAAGAATGAAAAAACACTGCAAGAAATTGCCAGTGCAAATAACATCACACCTAAGAACCTACAAAACTGGAAAAAAATATTCTTAGACAATGCAGAAATAGCAATGGAGCCCTCCAAAGCCGTTAAAGATTACAAAGAGGATCTATTAGCAGCTCAAGAACAAAATGAGATGCTCACAAAAATCGTAGGAAAAATGACGGTTGAAAAGGAGTGGCTCGAAAAAAAGCTAAAAAGCTTGGACTCATCTGATAGAAAACAGTTGATTGAGCCCAAGCTTAACACTCTACCTCTAACACAGCAGTGTGCATTATTAGGATTAAATAGAAGCAATC
>NZ_BLYC01000078.1 GCF_019721995.1 Bathymodiolus japonicus methanotrophic gill symbiont
ATGGGCTTTAAAGCGTTTCACTCCGCCCAAGCAACAATTGATGGATTGAAACGGCACATATCATCCGAAAGGGCAATTATCTGAGGAAAATATTCCTGCTTATAAGTAGTTTATGGCTTTAGCAGGATAGTTATGTCTGAAGAGCAGGAGGACTACGCTTTTTGATGATTTTTGCGACAGAACCCTTCGGATTGGCGAATTGCCCTGTCGCCTACCACGGACTAAAAATCATCACTTCGCTTTAGCTCCGTTTCCCTGATTTTCAGCGATGGTGAATTCAAACTAAAAAGCTAACAATAAAGGATGACTTCGGTATGACAAAAATTGTAACTCTATATAACCACAAAGGTGGTTGTCAAAAACAACAACGACCTTCAATCTGCTCATTTTTTGGCACAAAATGGAAAAAAAGTTTTAGCGGTAGATGCTGATCCCCAATCAAACTTAACAGAGTTAATGATGTCTCCCATAATTGCTGATCTTGATGAAAATGAAAAGACAGAAGTGAAACAGAAATTGAAGGACGCAGTCTATTCGATTACTAAAACCAGATAGATGGTGATATATCTGAAATATCTATCGAAAGTGTAAAGACAATTAACACAGGCACGCGCCATGCTACCTCACGAAATTCCGGGACTCCTGTCGCCGTAATTCGTTCACCTACGCAGCGAATAGGAGATGCTCCAGCCGCCTGCGTCCGCCACAGACTGAGCACAAAGCAGCTCAGTCATGGCTACCACAAATGGCTCTACGGCTATTCGGGATAAAATTTTAGCCTCCCTCGCGCGCTATCGCGCACTTCGGATTGGCAAATTTCCCTGCGCCTTCTGGAGACTATCAGCCCGTCCGGGGCTGACAGCGATTGCCAGTGCAAATAACATCACACCTAAGAACCTACAAAACTGGAAAAAAATATTCTTAGACAATGCAGAAATAGCAATGGAGCCCTCCAAAGCCGTTAAAGATTACAAAGAGGATCTATTAGCAGCTCAAGAACAAAATGAGATGCTCACAAAAATCGTAGGAAAAATGACGGTTGAAAAGGAGTGGCTCGAAAAAAAGCTAAAAAGCTTGGACTCATCTGATAGAAAACAGTTGATTGAGCCCAAGCTTAACACTCTACCTCTAACACAGCAGTGTGCATTATTAGGATTAAATAGAAGCAATCTCTATTACAAAAAAAGAGAGAATAAAAAGAAAGAAGAGATCAAAACTCAGATTAATCACATTTTTAAAGACATCCCTATTTATGGTGCGGCTAAAGTACACCAGCAGTTGCTTGAAGGTGGTTTTAAAGTCAGTTTAAACACGGTGGCGAGTTATCGGCAGCAGATGGGCTTGAAAGCCGTATTAGCGGTAAAACAAGTCAATACAACGATCCCCATAAAAGAACATAAAAAATATACTTATAAGCTTAGAGATCTTGATATATCACACGCTAACCAAGTTTGGAGTACAGATATAACCTATATTAAAACCAAAGAAGGGATGGTTTATTTAGCGGCGATTATTGATTGGCACTCAAAAGCAGTGCTCGCCCATAAAATATCAAACACAATGGATTCTTTTTTAGTTATGGATGTATTAGATGAAGCGCTTTCTCTCTACGGAACACCTGAAATTTTTAATACGGATCAAGGCAGTCAATACACCAGTGAAATTCATACCCAACGACTAAAAAACAAAGGCATTACTATTTCTATGGATGGAAAAGGACGAGCAACGGATAATATTTGTATTGAACGGTTTTGGCGAAGTGCAAAATGTGAGCGTATTTATTTAAATGAATATGGTTCAATTAGAGCGTTAATAGAAGATGTTGATGACTATATTGAGTTTTATAATCATCAACGGTTTCATGAAACCCTGGACTATAAAAAACCAATGAATGTATATAGAGAAAGTATTTTAGCTAATGAACAGCAGAATGAAGCGGCTTAGGAATATGGAATAAGGATTGTTGAAAAATCTGTCTTGACTCTTTGGGGTGCTATAATTATCGACAATAATTAAAAATGGATGCAAGATCATTCTCAAATATATAATGATTTTTATGAGTTAAAACTACCTATTCGGCATGGGCTGCCACAATTTCTAGGTGTAATTCTTCAAAATTTTAAAATTAGAGGTGGTAAGCCAAAAGCAACTTATCAAATGTGGATGGAGCGTATCCCAGAAAAAGTATCATCCTCATTACTTCCTTCAATTAGTGAATTTAATACTGATGAAAAAGATATTACAAGCGGATTGGCTAAAGATAAAATTGTTGTATCAAAAATTCGTGACTTTGAAGGGTTAATTCCAATAATGCAAGAGTGTGGTAAAGCCATGTTTGATATATCACAAAATGACACAAAAATTATTTCAGCCTCTAATGGTAAAGCTTGGAGTGGTGCTCCTTGGGAAGGAGCCCAAGAAAGGATGGCAACATACCGCCAATCTATATCAGAAATAGCAACGAATTTGGACTTAATTAAGTAATGGCTATTGAACTCAAGGAATATATAGTCGCTTTTATAGATTTATTAGGGTTTTCGGCAATGGTACAACATGATTGCGAAAGACCAAAAAAAGAACATCGTTACATTAAAGTTTTATATACAATTCACCTTAAAACTAAAGAGCTGAAAAAGACAATAATTGGCCTAGAAATAACACAGTTCTCTGATTCCGTCGTGCTGGCTATACCATATAGCCAAGAGAACTACAAAAAGGTCGTAGACGTTATTTCAAACTACCAATATGATTTGCTTAATGATGGAATATTATGCCGTGGTGGTGCCTCATACGGAAAACATTTTTCAACTGAAGATTTCTTGTTTAGCAATGGAATGATTGATGCTTATAAGATTGAATCTACCATTGCATTAACTCCAAGAGTTATAATTAGCAAAGAGTTAATAGATTTAGTTTACCCTGCTAGTGAGCTGTCAAAAAACGAGCACTTGATACTCGAGAGTGATGGGTTGTATTTCATAAACTATATGAAAAATGGTAATGCTGATGATAGTTGGAAAGCAATATGTAAAGTAATTCCCGATGAATTAAGTGACAACCCTTCAATTAGGAGTAAACATATCTGGCTTATTGACTATTACAATCACCAGTTTCCAGAATCAAAACGAAAAGATAACCACCGCTTTGTTAGCCCTGACGCATGAAATAAAGCCGCATAAAAAGCCATGTTATATTAAGCAATTGGGTTTTAAATACCGAGTTTTCCTTGTTTTAAGCGATTGTAAGGCGAATAAAAAAGTTCTTCGAGGTCGTAGATGTTTAAGGGGACATTTTGTGATGACTATAGCGATAGAAGCAATAAAGCGTGGATTAATCGACTGTTGGGCAGTTCACTAAAAATCACAAAAACCAGGCTAAAACCCATGTCAAGAACTTTTTTAATTATTTACGCTGAGTAGTTACAGGGGGAATACATAAAGTATGCTTCAAAGATTCGGGGACTGCTCTCGATAGAGTGGCAGAGGTTATCGAGATAGCTACGTTAAGACTATTTATTTCCTTTTATCATTCAACAATACTCTTCGCTGTTGATACGTACCATTTGCCACCGCACCTAGTTTATTCATTCTTTAACCACGCATCCCCTTGGCAATCCTAACAATTCGACACTCACTAGAGGGGGGGGGTAGATGCACTGATAGATGGAGTTAAAAAAACAAGTGTTTTTTTAACATCACCATAAACACAGCTAATCACCATTAACAAGACCTTATTTATAGTTAATAATGTTAAAAAAGGCTGTTAAAAAACTTATCTCATGCTATAGTTAATAAAACCCATGTTAAAAAAGTAAACAGATGAAAATAGGTTACGCTCGAGTTTCAACATCTTCTCAAGATACATCACTACAAATAGACGCGCTTAATGCAGCTGGTTGCGAAATAATTTATAAGGAAAAAGCGTCAGGAAGTAAAAAAGACAGACCCGAACTTGAACAATGTTTAAAGTCTTTAAGGAAAGCTGATACGCTGGTTGTCTGGAAACTAGACAGGTTAGGAAGATCATTACAACACTTACTTGAAGTTATAAATGATCTTGAAAATAAAGGAATCGGTTTCACTTCATTAACTGAATCAATAGACACGACTACAAGCACAGGCAAACTTGTTTTTAATATATTTGGCTCACTTGCAGAATTCGAACGCTCATTAATTAAAGATAGAGTAAAAGCCGGCTTAGAGGCGGCTAGAAAAAAAGGAAGAATTGGAGGAAGGCCCTCAGCTCTTGATGAACAACAAAAGGAAATGGCAATAACGATGTTCAACGGCGGTGCATTGAAATCTGATATAGCAAAACATTTTGGTGTTACGAGACAAACTATTTACACCATACTTCAGGCGCGCCTGTCGAGATAAACATTTTAGCCTATATCACCCCAAAGAGTCAAGACAGATTTTTCAACAATCCTTATTCCATATTCCTAAGCCGCTTCATTCTGCTGTTCATTAGCTAAAATACTTTCTCTATATACATTCATTGGTTTTTTATAGTCCAGGGTTTCATGAAACCGTTGATGATTATAAAACTCAATATAGTCATCAACATCTTCTATTAACGCTCTAATTGAACCATATTCATTTAAATAAATACGCTCACATTTTGCACTTCGCCAAAACCGTTCAATACAAATATTATCCGTTGCTCGTCCTTTTCCATCCATAGAAATAGTAATGCCTTTGTTTTTTAGTCGTTGGGTATGAATTTCACTGGTGTATTGACTGCCTTGATCCGTATTAAAAATTTCAGGTGTTCCGTAGAGAGAAAGCGCTTCATCTAATACATCCATAACTAAAAAAGAATCCATTGTGTTTGATATTTTATGGGCGAGCACTGCTTTTGAGTGCCAATCAATAATCGCCGCTAAATAAACCATCCCTTCTTTGGTTTTAATATAGGTTATATCTGTACTCCAAACTTGGTTAGCGTGTGATATATCAAGATCTCTAAGCTTATAAGTATATTTTTTATGTTCTTTTATGGGGATCGTTGTATTGACTTGTTTTACCGCTAATACGGCTTTCAAGCCCATCTGCTGCCGATAACTCGCCACCGTGTTTAAACTGACTTTAAAACCACCTTCAAGCAACTGCTGGTGTACTTTAGCCGCACCATAAATAGGGATGTCTTTAAAAATGTGATTAATCTGAGTTTTGATCTCTTCTTTCTTTTTATTCTCTCTTTTTTTGTAATAGAGATTGCTTCTATTTAATCCTAATAATGCACACTGCTGTGTTAGAGGTAGAGTGTTAAGCTTGGGCTCAATCAACTGTTTTCTATCAGATGAGTCCAAGCTTTTTAGCTTTTTTTCGAGCCACTCCTTTTCAA
Source organism: Bathymodiolus japonicus methanotrophic gill symbiont (assembly GCF_019721995.1). Classification (GTDB taxonomy): domain Bacteria; phylum Pseudomonadota; class Gammaproteobacteria; order Methylococcales; family Methylomonadaceae; genus Methyloprofundus. Next base: position 5,347 of record NZ_BLYC01000078.1, read on the forward strand.
CCGTCATTTTTCCTACGATTTTTGTGAGCATCTCATTTTGTTCTTGAGCTGCTAATAGATCCTCTTTGTAATCTTTAACGGCTTTGGAGGGCTCCATTGCTATTTCTGCATTGTCTAAGAATATTTTTTTCCAGTTTTGTAGGTTCTTAGGTGTGATGTTATTTGCACTGGCAATTTCTTGCAGTGTTTTTTCATTCTTTAAAACTTCTAATACCAACTTGCTTTTAAATTCAGCACTGTAGACCGTTCTTTTTCTGCTCATTTTAATACTCCAATTTTTTACAAATAGTAACTAATTTGGAATAAGATTGCTTTGATTTCTTGTCTGGATTTGCTGGGGGATTATACTTATCAATATTGACTAATTCAGGGCGGCCATCTCTCTGTAAATCGGGCTCTGTGCTTTCGTTCTCCTACGCAGCGAAGAGGAGATGCTTCAGCCGCCCTGCGTCCGCCAAAGACTGAGCACAAAGCAGTTCAGTCATGGCTACCACAAATGGCTCTACCGCTGAAAATCATGGAAACGTAGCCTAAGCGAAGTGATGATTTTTAGTCCGCGATAGCCGTAGGGCCGTTGTTTTGTCGGAGTCTGAGCGTTAGCGAAGGTGGAGACAAAATAAAAGGCCATCCGACACGGCGTCAAGTCATTTGGAGCCTATGTTCCGACCCCTTGTTGGGTCGGGACGAGGTGACGAGGACGAATCGGGGCCGCCGGAGGCATAAGTGGTCGCGTTAAGTTTTTGCTGCTTGCTTGGGCTGGGATGCCCAAAACAAGCTTTCGCAAAAATAGCGACTCCCCGCGGCTATCTTACTGAGAAAGCGCAGTATTATTGAAACAATTAATGACCAATTGAAAAATATTTTTCAGCTAGAACACTCTAGGCACAGATCACTGACGAATTATATGGTCAATGCAGTCGACTGCTTGGTTGCTTATTCATACCAAGAAAAAAAGCCTGCTCTCAACCTAACTGAAGTTTCCCAATTATTGAGTAGCTGAAATACACAATGCTGGTGTATCGAGGTTTATTTTAGGTGGTTTTGCCATGTTTATAGCAAACCCCTACTTAATTCCCCTTAGGCAATAGCATTTGAAACGAATGAAAAGACTATTTTTTTTCATATAGTTGTAGCATAGTTTCAATTTTACCATAAATAATTATTGGGAAACTTCAGTCAACCTAAGAAGAGAAGATTTATTGCCTTTGCTATAATTCCTTATCCAGAACTCAGGTTAACCTAGTGTAAAAGCCAAGTACCATGTGGCATTCAGAAAAGTATGGCTGTAAAAATAGAGCCATTTTTAGTTGAGTATGTGAACCTTATTTGGCTGAAATAAAATCTTATGATCGTAGGCAATAAGGTGATTTTATTTTTTGCGACAGAACCCGTGCTTCATTGAGCGCTTACAATGAGATAAAAATGTTAGAAACTGAAGAAACTGAAGAAATTAAAGAAGAGCTGTCAGAAGATGGTTCAAAGACTGGTATTGAATCTGAAAATCAAGAAGAGAATATTCTAGAGCCTTTTGACCCTGACTCAATCTCTATTGAGTCTAAGGTTATTGCCATGGATACTGTTATACGTCGTTTAGACCAGAAAACAATTCAGTTAGACCCTAATTTTCAACGTAATGAAATTTGGGACCCGACACGTAGAAGCAAATTGATAGAGTCATTGATGCTAAAAATACCTTTACCCATGTTTTATGTTGCAGCAACAAAAGAAGGAGCTTGGGAGGTCGTAGATGGTTTACAACGCTTATCAACAATTAGAAATTTTATGCTGGGTGATAAAGAAGGAAAGAAATTAAAATTAAGTAACCTTGAGTTTTTGGGTAATAAATTTAATGGTAAAACCTTTGATGATATTGAAAATGATCCTTCACAAGTTCGGTTGATTAATACCATCAGGGAAACTGAAATGCGATTTACCGTGATTAACCCTGGTACACCTGAGGAAGTCAAAAGGAATGTTTTTAAGCGCATTAATACGGGAGGACTACCTTTAACAAGGCAAGAAATTCGTCATGCACTTTATCAGGGGAATTCTTCAGATCTGTTAATTAAGTTGGTGGAGTTAGCTGAGTTTAAAAAGGCAATTAACAGTAAACTTAATGATTCCCGTATGGGGGTTAGAGAATTGGTACTTAGATTTTTGGCTTTTCTTATTATACCTATGAATGAGTACCAATCGGATATGGATAGGTTTTTAAGTAATGCCATGCGTATTATTAATTGTATGCCAGAGCTGGAACATAAGAAATTACTTAATATTTATGGCGAAGAAGAGGCTATTCCGAAAATTAATTATAAAAATATAGCTAACATAGAAACAAAGTTTGTTCAGGGGATGCTCAGAGGCCATGAGATTTTTGGTGATCATGCCTTTAGAACGTCATTGCCTGGTAGTCCGCGTAAGTCACCTATAAATAAATCATTATTTGAAAGCTGGTCAACAATTTTATGTAAATTAAGTGAAAAAGATTTTGAGATGCTACGTAGTAAAAAAAAGGAATTGTTCATTGCCTATAAAGAGCAGTTAAAATCTGGTGGTTTTAGGGATTCTATTAGTAGGAATGCAGCAAAAAAGAGCAGTGGCGTGATGATGCGATATAAAGTCTTAAATAAAATTGTAACTGACATATTGGTAGAGAATCCTGATGATAACTAAAATTGAATTAAATGCATTTAAATCTTTTCCAGAAAATAGTATAGGATTTAAACCTCTAACTTTATTGGCTGGGTTGAATAATAGTGGTAAAAGTTCTGTAATTCAGGCATTAAGAATGTATTGTGATACTGCACTTTTAGATGGGCATGGTACGGCAGATGATATACGTTCAAGATTTTCATCCACAAGTGAATCGGTTCTGGTTACTTGTCATTTTTCTGATAACAAAAGTGACACTCTTAAACTCGATAATTCAACGCTCGTTAAACCAGACAAAGCACCTTTGTATCGTTATATAAGTGCGGATAGGCTGGGGCCACAAACTTCACTACCTTTATTACGTTCTTTAGGTGTATTCCCTCAGATTGGTAATAAGGGTGAGTATGTTTTGGATTTTTTACAGCAATTTGAAAATGCCATTATTCCTGATGTATTAGTGCATGAAAAGGCAGAAGGTGAAACATTATATTATGTTCTAAAAGGCTGGCTAAATGAAATATCACCAGGTGTTAAATTTCAATACCAGACTAATGCAAAAACGGATTCTGCTTATGCTGAAATAGATGGTTTTAGACCAGCAAATGTCGGCTTTGGCTTAAGTTATACCTTACCTATTTTGGTTGCTATTTTAGGGATGAGCGCACAAGCCCCTTCAGGTGGGTGGGAAGGAAGCTGGGGTGAGGAGTGGGAAGAGAAGAAAAAAGACCAAGGAGTATTAGTTATTCTTGAAAACCCTGAAGCTCACCTACACCCACAAGGACAAACTGCGATGGGTAAATTGATTGCTTTAGCTGCTTCTTGTGATATTCAGATAGTTGTGGAAACACATAGCGATCATTTAATGGATGGTATTCGGATTGCAGTAAAAGAACAAATAATTGCAGCTGATAAGGTGGCTTTTCAGTATTTTACGAAAAAGTCGAATGAGCCCAGTGAAGTTGAAAGTCCTAAGCTTCATGAGAATGGAAAGTTAGATTTTTGGCCCGAGTGTTTTTTTGATCAAACCTTGAAAAATAGAGCCATACTTGCACGAAAAGGTTGAGTTATGCATCATATTGTTTGTTTAAATTCTAATAGCTTTCCTGCATTTGATTCAGATAAGGCTTATGATTTATTTAGTGATTCGTTGCAAGGGGTATTAGCTTTAAATACTGGTACAGACCGATATGCTATATACCATGATTCTGCCTCTTCTGAGCCATTAGAAAAATTTGAGCTGTCCGAAACGTTTACTTATTTAGACTTTAAGGAACGACTTCTTAAGAATGGTGAGCAGGATTTTTTTTTGTTTCTTGAAGAAATAGAAGACAAAAGTCCAGCTATGGATTATTTACCTGATGACATTATTGATGACCTAACAAGTTATAGTTTTTATATGCCTAATTATGGTATTGCTAATAACCCCGAAGTATTTGGAGTTGCTTGGCTCATGCCTGCAATTTTATTAAGTATTGATACTGGCGCGCAATGGCGTAATCATAAAATTCAAATAGCGCGTATTTTTGATGGGAAATATATAGATGAAAAGTTACTTATAAAAAATATTGCTCAGAAGAGGCATGGGAAACTATTATCAGATGAATTTAATAAAGTAGATATTCAAGATAGTTGTGAAGAGTGTTTTTTTTCGGAAGACTTTTTAAGTTGGTATGAAGAGCAAACTGATGATAATAAGGTACGGGTTAGAGATAAATTAATGTTGGCTTGTGAAAAAGGTTTTAATGGTGGTAAGCCTTTATTTAAAAATCTGGCTGATGCTGAAGGGTTGAGGGAAATTAGGTTTTCGGCATACCCTGGGGGGGCAATTCGTATTCTATTTAAATCGTTAGGTGGTTTAGAACACGCTATTTTGGTTGGCTTTATTAAGAAAAATGATAATGAGGGGTATGCCAGCAATATTGTAAGAGCAAATGATCTGTTTCGGACGCGCAGCTTCTCCCGCTGTCAGCCCCGGACGGGCTGATAGTCTCCAGAAGGCGCAGGGAAATTTGCCAATCCGAAGTGCGCGATAGCGCGCGAGGGAGGCTAAAATTTTATCCCGAATAGCCGTAGAGCCATTTGTGGTAGCCATGACTGAGCTGCTTTGTGCTCAGTCTGTGGCGGACGCAGGGCGGCTGGAGCATCTCCTATTCGCTGCGTAGGTGAACGAATTACGGCGACAGAACCGGTTAATATTGGCTAATCCTGCATAGTTAGCGCCACTTTTATCCATAACGACCTTATCAGGAAAGCCATTATTGTTAATCGTTTGGTAACTACTCAGCGAAGCTGAGTAGTTACGTATTTTTAAACTTTAATATCAAATAGATATGTTTTTATTCAACGTGCACTTTAGCTACTCAATAATTAAGATGAAACTTCTGTATGCAATTTTGGGAATAATAATTTCATTAACAACACTTAATGGATGTATGAGGGCTGTAGACATCAGTTTAGGAGAACAAGGAGGGGCAGGCGTTGTTTATGACACAAAAGAACCCTGGCCATTGCTCAGGAAGGCAGCAGAACAAGGAGATTCTCAAGCACAATACAACTTAGGAGTTAAGTGGTACAAGAAATCAGCAGAACAAGGAAGTGCTAGTGGACAATACAACTTAGGAGTGATGTATG
>NZ_BLYC01000079.1 GCF_019721995.1 Bathymodiolus japonicus methanotrophic gill symbiont
GTTATTCAACTCTGCAATAGGATTAGTATAGTCAGTCATTTTATTCTCCTTGCTTTAAGTCAATACCTTCGCCACTTTTAATTTAAGCAAAAGATGACAATCTTACACCTATATAAATAAATCTCTTATAGGTTGTAAAATTCATAAAAATGAGTGTATTTTCATTTTGGCGAAGGTATTGTTAAGTAGCCATAATTTTCTACAAGATTTCTAAGTAGAAAGCTAATCATCTCTTTCTCAGGCTCTGTTGGCTCAGCAACTTCCTCATAAGTAAGTGTGTTATGAGGATAAAAGTTCATAACACGAGATGAGTAAACCTTTTTATCATCCGGCAATAGTTCTGACCATTTCTTGTAACCAAGGAAGTTAGCTGTTTTCTCGTATAAATTACGTAATAATGCAAAATGGTAACGTTGAATACTATTGTTCTCGATTGCTTCTTCAATTAACTGCTTTATATGCAGGTGATACGAAAAGCTTTTATTTGAATCACCTTGCTTCTTATGAAGATCAAATGTTCCATCACCAAAACACCTTAAAATATACCCGTTTTTAGCACCAACCTCGTTGTAAAGTACATTGTAAAAAAGTGTGTTATGGGTTAATAAGATAAATTTAACTTTAGAGACATTCGATTTCATTAGCGACCCTAAGTTTACCGCTAACTGAATCAAATGATTCTCATCCAGTGAACTTACTGGGTCATCAATGAATACATATTCTAGTTGATCAAAATCATTAGTGTCTCGCTCACTTAGATTGGAAGTATTTAATACATTAATAACATGATCTAGTACGCTATAAAAAACACTCCAAATGAAGTTACTTTCTTCACCTTTAGATATCTTTATGTTGCTTATGTTTTCGTTATCACCACGCTCGATTGAAAACGAGACAGAGGAAAGGTCTTCACTAAAGGTTGGTGTTAATTTATCACTAGTAAGCGACTGAAAATGTCTGGCAATGTTGTGTTCCTGTCCTTGTTCCTTTATAACCCAATTAGTAAATGAGTTCGGATGAATATTTAACTTTCTTTCCTCATCATTATCTAAGTCATTATCCCAATAAAACAAATCTTCAGTAAAAGCACTGTAATAAAGAACTTTTTTGGATAATTCCGATGGTCTAAAATCAACATTCTCGTCATCTCCATTAACATCATCTATGCTGGTTGGTACAATTAACTCCTTGAACACACGCGATAATCGAGTCTTACCCGTGCCATTAAAAGCATAAACCAATTCTACTTTTTTATAGGACTCTTTGAGTTTCCTTGCAATATCTGTTAGCGACTCCCCCATACTATGCTTCACCTTCTACTTTTGGAAATCGTAATAGTAAATCGCGATAATATTCATATTGCTGTTGGCGCAATTTAATTTCACGTGGCAAGCCTTCAGAGAGTGAGTGCGTTAAGGCATCAAATTTATCTAAAATGATGACGATCCGGGATTGTTCGGCTAGGGGTGGGATGGGGATAGTCATTTTTTTAAGATTACTCCCAGAAACTCTCCGCACTTTTGCACCAGTGATATGTTTTATTTTCTGTTTTTGAAATGCTTCTGTTTGAAAATAATATGCTAAATACTTAACATTTTGGTTATGCCTAAATAGTAGCATGTCACCAGAAATAGCGGCTTTCTCACCAAACCACGCAAGGGGCTTCAAAAGATCTGTATCATTCTCAGAAGTTGTCGCAATCAATAAATTATTTTTATCTGCTATCCTTGCTTTTTTTGATAACTCATCAGATATATAGGTAAAAGTTTTATCGGCAGATAGAGCATATCGGGTAAATATTTGTCCATAATGTATTGCTGGGAAACCTGTTTCAACGAAGTCTTTTTTCTGCATTCCATTTCCTCGTATAAACTCACCTATTTCCCCCAACGCCTTCCATTCCACTTCCCCATCTTCAAAGGTTAAGAGTTTGTCGCGATAGTAGTTGTATTGTTTTTCCCGTGCTGTAAGTTCAGCTGTAAGTTCAGCTGTAAGTTCAGCTGTATGCGTAGTGAATGTGTCCAAGATGCGAACGATTTCAGTTTGGATGCTTAGGGGAGGGATGGGGGTTTGTATAGCTTTAAGCTCTCTTGCTCGTAATGCGGGTATGCCTGCTCCGTGTTGTTTGTTTGTTAGCTTTTTTTGATTAAGTTCTAAAAAATGATAAATATATCTATTTTGCACTATTTCAATTATTGGCAGCACAATATAGCAATGGGCGTTAGCGTAAAACTTTGACGTAATAAAATTGACAAAACCAGCAGATGCTCCGCCTTGGCTAACTATGATTGTATTTTCAGCATGGTTGTAACTGTCAGTAAATCCTGAATACGAAATACCTCCATTGTATGCGGGATAAAGTCCGTTTTCAGTTAATAATTCCTTATTAAGTTGACGGCCTTTCTCTAAATTAATAACTTCCCCCAACGGTTTCCATTCAACCTCAACTCCGTCTAGGAGTTTTTCTATAAAACTCACATCCTTCATTCTTTATTCCCCCTCAATCTCAGCCACAATGACATCAATATCAGTGCGTAACTGGTCAATCTTGGAAACTGTTGTTTTTAGTTCTGCATTCAGTTGGGTAATATCAATTTTTTCGCGAGTGTCTTCTGGCTCGACATAGGCACTAACCGATAGATTATAGTCATTGTCGGCTATAACATTGTGTTCTACCGATTGAGCGAAATAGTCGGTATTATTTTTATCATCAAACGAATCTACAATTTGCTTGATATGTTCTTCGGTGAGCGTATTAGTATTGGTTTCTTTTTTAAACAATCCACTGGCATCAATAAACTGGGTTGTGTTCTCAGTTTTATGTTTGGAAAGCACTAAGATGTTAACCGCAATTGTGGTGCCAAAAAACAGGTTGGGTGCTAAAGAAATAACGGTTTCTACATAGTTGTTATCGACTAGATATTTACGGATCTTTTGCTCGGCTCCACCACGATAAAAAAGCCCCGGAAAGCAAACAATCGCCGCACGGCCTTTGCTGGATAAATAATTTAAGGAATGCAATACAAAAGCAAAATCAGCTTTGGATTTCGGAGCTAATACACCCGCAGGCGCAAAGCGTTCATCGTTAATCAGCGTAGGGTCTCCGCTACCAATCCATTTTACTGAATAGGGAGGGTTAGAGACAATAGCATCAAAAGGTTTGTCATCACTAAATTTCGGCTCAGTTAGAGTATTACCCAACATCATATTAAACTTGTCGTAGTTAATGTTGTGCAAGAACATATTCATACGCGCTAGGTTATAGGTGGTGTGGTTTATTTCTTGACCAAAAAAACCGTCTTCAATAATATGCGCATCAAAGTGTTTTTTTGCTTGTAATAATAAGGATCCAGAACCTGCGGCAGGGTCATAAATTTTATTGACCGTTGTTTGCTTGTGCATCGCCAGTTGAGCAAATCAACTTGGCTACGCATTGTGGCGTGAAAAATTCACCCCCTGATTTACCTGCATTAGCGGCATAGTTGGAAATTAAAAATTCATATGCATCGCCAAATAAATCTATTTGGTTGTCTTGGAACTTGCCAAACCCTAGCCCCTTAACACCATTCAGTACGGCAGCTAAGCGACTGTTCTTATCGGCAACAGTATTACCTAAACGATTACTGGTCGTGTCAAAATCAGCGAACAATCCTTTTGATGTCAGGTTCAGAAGGGTAGCTATTGGCTGAACTTTCAATAGCGGAAAATATCGTGGCTAAATCGGTGTTTAGGTTATCGTTAGTATTGGCATTATCGGCTATGTTGGTAAACAGTTGGCTGGGGTAGATGAAATACCCTTTGGTTTTAATTGCATCGTCTTTGATTCCTGCAATGAGTGTATCATCATCGGAAAAAGCATCGTAATGAACACTACCATCACCAGCTTCAATGTAACTGGCAAAGTTTTCACTTATAAACCGATAGAACAAAGCACCTAATACGTACTGCTTAAAATCCCAACCATCGACTGACCCACGAACCTCATTCGCAATTTTCCAAATTTGGCTTTGTAGTTCGCTACGTTGTTGTGTACTTGTCATGGTGATATACCTGTTTTAATTATGTTTTAACAGTACCTTCGCCAATTTTAATTTAAGCCAGAAATGACAATCTTAAACCTATATAAATCAACCGTTTATAGGCTGTAAAATTCATAGAAATGAGTGTATTTTAATTTTGGCGAAGGTATTGATACCTCGTATGGTTTTTAATCTATTTAACCAAGTCTATTCTGCAACTGAAGTTTCCCAATAATTATTTATGGTAAAATTGAAACTATGCTACAACTATATGAAAAAAATAGTCTTTTCATTCGTTTCAAATGCTATTGCCTAAGGGGAATTAAGTAGGGGTTTGCTATAAAGCATGGCAAAACCACCTAAAATAAACCTCGATACACCAGCATTGTGTATTTCAGCTACTCAATAATTGGGAAACTTCAGTTACTAAGTACCTCACCAGTTTTGTCAGCAGTAAACTCAAACACCTCCAAAACTATATCTTTCAATGACCTATTGTCAGGATAGCCTAAGATTTCCGCACGTAGAGCCTCTTCTTCGGGCGTAAGCCACCATTGCTCCCCATGTGTATAGGCATGCCATATAAACGCCCACAAGTCTGTATAATCAAAATTAGAAATACGTGGATAATCTAACCGACCTTTAGCAATAACGGGTAGAAGCATTCTATCCCACCTAGCACCTTTGGGTGGATATTCTCCCTCAACAGAAGTCATACACGATACATGCCTACGTATGACTGTAGGTTTTCTAGCGTACGTTAATCTTATTTCATCCACCTCTTTTGCCAAAAATCCTTTTAACTCGGGCAGCCCTTTCTTCTTCAACGCAGGGTCTAGGCCTGCAAGTTCAGGTATCCAGCACCTAAGAATATTAAGCATAGAATCCCGGTCTTTTGTATCTAGGCGAACAGAGTCTTTTATGTATTTATGAAGTTCCTCAGGGAGTAGGTATTTAATAAATGAAGTTTTATGGAGTCCTTGATCTCCACCTAATAACTGGCATCCACGCCAAAGCGTTTCATCAGTCCTTCAAGTTCTCCACGTTCCCCGGGGTGCAACAGGGGTGTTTTTTTGTCCATTTCTCTATATCCTTTGCAGTGTTAATTTATTTATTAATCTAAGTTATGTCGCTTTTCAGTCAAGCCAACCTCGGGTTGTGCTGTTGGCTCCTCTGGGTAGTGATATTCCCGTGTTTGCTGAAAGGGGACAGATGAATAGGTTGTGTTATATAAACAGTTTATCTGTCCCCTTTTTTAATGAATACGTGGGGCTGTAGACCTTTACCCTGTAATAAACTCATAGCTGAATAAAATATTATCATTTGGCTAGTGGCATAAGTCCGGTCTTTAGGGACTATCTTTATTGTCCCCTCATATTAGTTCTGAAACTTTCGATGACTTTTTTAGGCAGCCATCTTTATTCCATCTATGCTTTTAGACCATGCCTGCGACTGATTATAGACACTGATTTTCTTTGCTTTACGGCGTTTATTAATATCCTGCATTTGAATTAATGAGTCCTCAGTTATCTGGTAATTCCCGGCGAGGTTTTTTCCTACGCGCTTATGTTTCAACCCGAATCTCTTTAAAAATTGTCCTAATGTACGTGTGTCTAACTTTCGATTAACAGCCTTGAAATTGCCTAGCCCTGCTGCGTGTACCTCTTGATAATTGGCTTGCAAAAAGTCAATAGCGGCTTTTATTCGCTCCGCATCATAACGCTGTAGTTAGCAGCTCAAGAACAAAATGAGATGCTCACAAAAATCGTAGGAAAAATGACGGTTGAAAAGGAGTGGCTCGAAAAAAAGCTAAAAAGCTTGGACTCATCTGATAGAAAACAGTTGATTGAGCCCAAGCTTAACACTCTACCTCTAACACAGCAGTGTGCATTATTAGGATTAAATAGAAGCAATCTCTATTACAAAAAAAGAGAAAATAAAAAGGCTGCAACCGCATTTTTCAAACAAACAATTAACAATAATGGCTTTCCTGATAAGGTCGTTATGGATAAAAGTGGCGCTAACTATGCATCGGGGAGTCGCTATTTTTTACATCCATTAATTTAACTGTTGTATTTCTCATTTTAAGATTTCCTTCATTCTTTCCTCCAAGGATTTTGTCAAAAGAGTGAGCCCCTCACTGTTATTTAAATATTTAAGATAACGAATATGTTTAAGATCAAGTGGAATATCATTATCAGCCTGTGTGATTAAAATAGGTTCTGTCGCATAAATCCCCCTTCCCAACGCTATCTGCTATCATAATTCTAAATTTCAATAAAAGGTGGATCACATGCTCAGCTTCAAAGGCACTCACTTTCCAAAAGATGTCATTCTTTATGCTGTTTTCTTTTATGTCAGGTATGGCGTTTCGTATCGCGACCTTGAAGAAATTATGGAAGAAAGAGGTGTTGAAGTGGATCATGCTACGCTCAATCGTTGGGTGATCCGTTATTCGCCCGACATTGCTGTAAAAGCTAAATCTCAGAAACGAGAAACAAATAAATCGTGGCGCATGGATGAAACGTATATCAAAGTGAAGGGTCAGTGGACCTATTTATACCGAGCTGTTGATAGTCACGGTGATACGCTTGATTTTATGCTTTCTGAGCGCCGTGATGAAGAGGCTGCAACCGCATTTTTCAAACAAACGATTAACAATAATGGCTTTCCTGATAAGGTCGTTATGGATAAAAGTGGCGCTAACTATGCAGGATTATCCAATATTAACCTCTTGTTAATCCTTGCTGGGTTTGCCACTATGATCGACATATTACAGGTTAAATATTTGAATAACATCATCGAACAGGATCATCGATTTATCAAAAAAATAACAAAACCAATGATGGGCTTTAAAGCGTTTCACTCCGCTCAAGCAACAATTGATGGAATTGAAACAGCACATATGATCCGAAAGGGACAATTGTCTGAGGAGAATATTCCTGCTTATAAGCAGTTTATGGCTTTAGCAGGATAGTTATGCCTGAAGACTAGGCTTCCTGCATTTCCAACAATACTTGCGACAGAACCGTTAAACCTACCAGTCTTTCTAGCCTTTGGACTGCCAAGTCTGTAGTAACTGTCAGTGCGTCGCTAGTCGGATATTGATCTATTTTTGTATAAACAAAAGCAGGGTGTTCCCGAACAAGTCGTTCCTTAAGCACCAATTCCACAGCATGAGACAAATTCTGGATGACTCTCTTTAAGCACCCATCCCTAGGTCGAGATTTATCAATAATATTTTCAATCGCGTGATCCAAAGAATCTTTCGCATTTTCTATCAAATTAAATTTCACTACTAGACCCCGTATTTTTCTTTCCTAAGCTTGAAGGCCCGCTCTCCGCCTTCCATAATAGATATTATCTCATTTTTAATTTCTTTCCTGTCTATAGAACCTTCGTATTTGATGTGGCCTTTAGTCTGCTCACTGGTTTCGTTGTAGTCACAACAGATAACCAACTCTGAGTCTCCATTTACTACAAGGTTTGCATTATGGCTACTTATGATGATCTGCCTCTTCTTTTTTGATCCCCATAGGTTTGTGATGATTTTTTCGATTGCTCTATTATCAATATCATCTTCGGGCTGGTCTATGATTAAAGGAAACCCGTCTTGGTTAAGAAGAACATTCAGCAATGCTGTAGCTTGTTGTCCTGCTGATGCCTCCTCAAATGGTATTTCATCGTCCATTGTGCTGTCTGTTTGATAGGAAAATTTCGGAAGAAAATCAAGCTTAATAGACGCAAGCCTTAAAAGGCCTTCACTGGTTAATGCCTCTGACATTTTTTTCCTATTGGCGGAGCTAAAACCTGTGCTATCCAGAACTGGGGTATGAGGCAGTTCATCTTGAACATCAGGCGCTGAGTTAAATTCGCTCAATGCTTTCAGTTCATACACGGCTTCTTTCCATTTTATTAATGGCACTGAGGAATTGGATACTAACTCAGCTAATTTCTCCGTTCTGGATTTGTTAATATTAAGACTATACGTAGAGAACACCGAATTAATCTCAGCGTGCATTTTTTCAACATCAATTGTCTTTGTAAAATCAGCCTTAATTAGGCCATCAGACAGCCGTGTAAATATCTCGGTGGAATTTTTCAGCCTATCGATTTTCGATATCTGTAAATTAATATAGCTCTCATATAGATTATTAAATACCTCATCTGTCATATCTACTTCCGACAACAAAGACTGCTTCTGCCTAATCACCAACTCAAGCTTTTCTATCTTTTGCTCTAACTCTTTAATCGCAGTCAAAGTTGATTGGCTAGATGTCGATTTTTCCTTTGCATTCTTATATTCCAGTTCAAATGCATTTCTAATCTCAAGCCAATTGGCACGCAGTTCCTCGTACCTCACAACTGAATCTGAACGCAACTTTTCAAGCTCTTGAACCTTATTTAAAGCTTCCTCCAACAATTTACTTCGTGACTCGTTTAGACCTTTAAGAATGTCTTCATTCTCAAATGTTTCTGAGCTATCACTAGCCTTACCTTTGTATTTTTCAAGCAATTCCTTTAAAGGCCGTATGCTGTCTTGAATGGAAAAACACTCAAGAGAAACCTCATCAAAGCGATTTTTTTCATTCACATAATATTTTGCCCGATCCAATATTTTCTTATCACCCTCCGAAATACCCTTCAGACCACCACGAAGTTTTTCTATCTGTGATTTGAAAGAGCCTATTTCAATTTCATTTTTTCTTAGATCGGTATAAAGCTCCTTACTTTTTGATAGCTTCTGATAGGCGGACTTGACTTCAACTAAAGCTTCGCCAACTTTTGAATCTATATCCTCGATTTCTTTTGAAATGGGCTGTTCAATAAATCGCCTTAGTTCGTCTGACCGAACCGAAATGCTGCTTAGTTGTTTCTGACTATAGGCTTGAATGGGTAATAAATCTTGAATCTGACTTGGCCTGACCGACTCAAAATCCCTATCTCCAATTTTCAGCAGCACATCCTCAGACTTCGGATTTCGTTTTACTATGTGTCGAGTGCCATTAACAATAAAGAAAACTCTAACTTCACCATCCACCTCTTTGAGGGTTTTATCTATTAGAGTATTACGTCTCTTTAATATATCGGATTGAACACCCTCTTTTCCAAACCCTTCAGTCTGGTCACATAACGCCCATCTCAAGTATTCTAATATCGTGGACTTGCCTGATCCTCTGCCTCCAATAATAGAATTTAGTTGTGGATTTAGATCTAAATCAAACTTCGATAAAAAGGAGGAATTGGTGACATCAATCTTCTCGATAAAAATATTTGGTAGCTCTGGCTCAACAAGACTTATCCTTGACTCCTTTGCGAGACATGCCTGCCGTAAAGCTTCAGCCGTTGGCTCACGCCATTTTATCCATGTAGCAGTATCAAGATTAGCAAGTGTTTCATCTGCTCTATAGTCGGTTGTCTGAATAACGGCAATTGTTTTAAACCCCCACGCATCAACCTCTCCATTAAGTATCTTGAGGTAACCCACGCCGCCACCTTCGAATTTTCCATCGACATAACCTCCGACGCTTGGCATTTTCGCATAAGCTTCGTGAAAGCCATCCCTCATCAATGTTTTGTGGCCACCATCCTTTACGTGAGGCAGGAAGATGTACCGTCCTTTTACACCGTCCGTACCATCTAGCTTCCTGTAGATGTCGCCAATACTGTTTATGGTATTGCTGGAAATTCCGACTGTTTGGATAGTCTTCGAATCTTCCTTTGCTGCTTGAGCTAATGAAAGCGAACCAAGCACAGTGGGAAACAAAGCTTCTGGAAAGCTTGCATCAAGTATCAGTAAACCCTGCATTGGTGGTTGGTTAAAAGTCAGCTCTATACCTGGAAAAACAACCAACTGTTGATCATTGGGAACTAAATCTCCGCCTTCATCTAGCTCTGCCTTCGAAGCTGCTTTAATGTATTCGAAAAAGACCATATCGTGATGGTCAGTTACCGCTACTGCATTTATGCCAGCCTCCCTACATTCTTTAACGAAAGTTTTTGAATATGCCTTACGTTCTTCTGGCGTAACGCAACTGTCACCCTTCCAATTTATATCTCTAGGTGAATGAACCTGTAGGTCGCACTTCTTGTAATGATTTCCTTGATCCATATTCTTGCTCTATGTGATTAGTAGTGGGTAATGCGATAACTGAAGTTTCCCAATTAATGTCTTTACAGTGCTTTATGAGCTCTCTTGTGGCGAGGTTAGTTTCACGGCCTCAATTGATAGGGGAACACTGATGA
>NZ_BLYC01000080.1 GCF_019721995.1 Bathymodiolus japonicus methanotrophic gill symbiont
ATACCCAGTATATCTGTAAGCGTCAATTAAAGTACACATTCTAAACCAATATAAAAAATGGCAGACTAATACCTCCAATTAACTCAGGAGTAATTTATGAGTCCATCTCAAAATAAAGCGGCTATGCAAAATCATATACCGCAATGGCAAGCCAGTCGTTTAACTCAGGTCGGGTATTGCAAAGCCCATGATATCAAGCCGCATATCTTCAGTTATTACAAAAAGCAATTCAGTTCGCTCGCTCCACCAGTGTTACAAGCCAAGCAATTGGTTCCGGTAACACTGGTTGCAGAGGACATGTTGAACGGATCAGGCGTACCTGCTGATTCATCAGTTATCAAAGTGACTCATTCTAATGGCTTCAGTCTGGAAATTTGTGCCAGTACAGAACTTGCATCATTAAAGCCGCTACTGAAACTGGTTAGGTCTATCTCATGATAAACGGGCTTGTTGTTAATCAAGTGTTTTTGGCGACCGGCGTTACTGATATGCGTAAATCTATCAATGGTCTGTCACTGATTGTTTCGGAACAGTTTGGCCATGATCCCTTTGCCGGAAGTATTTTTGTCTTTTGTAACCGCTCTCGCGATAAACTGAAAATACTCTATTGGGAGTGTAATGGGTTCTGGCTTTATTATCGGCGCCTGGATAAGGGGAAGTTTCAGTGGCCAACCGAGTTAAACGAACATCCGTTATCATTAACCTTACGTGAATTACACTGATTACTGGAGGGTTTATCCTATCGGCAAGCGCAAGCTCATACCGCTATTTCTGGCTTAATAAATAATTGATTTGTTGCCGTTATTTTACGTGGAAAATATCTAATAAAACAGCCAGTTAAATGCTTATTTAACCCTGTTTGGTGGTATAATAAACACCATGAAATCACTTCCTGAAACACTGCCAGACGAGACGAATGTACTGCACAAAATGGTGCTGGACTATCAGTCGACAGTGGATCAATTACAGGAAAAACTGACATGGTATGAGGAGCAGTTTCGTCTGTTGCAACATAAGCGTTTTGGCACCTCCAGTGAGAAATGTCCGGGTCAAATGGAGTTGTTTAATGAAGCGGAGTCCATTCTTGATAGCTTAAAGCAGGATGATTCCGACCCTGAAGAAACCCTAAGCTATCAGCGTAAAAAGCCAGGCCGCAAGCCATTATCCAGAGATATCCCGCGCGAAGTTATCCGTTATGAATTACCTGAAGCAGAGCGTTTTTGTGCCTGCGGTCATGCATTGCATGAGGCTGGCGAAGACAAGTCAGAGCAGCTAGAAATCATTCCTGCCCAGATCAAAGTCATTGAACATATACAGATCAAGTATGGCTGCCGCACCTGTGAAAATGGCATTATCAGTGCACCAAAACCCGCACAGCCCATTCCTCGTAGTTTTGCCTCGGCAAGTTTATTAGCTTACATTATTGTCGCCAAGTTCATGGATAGCCTGCCACTTTACCGGCAGGAAACCATTTTCAAGCGCTTAAGTGTTGACCTTTCTCGTGCCACGCTATCTAACTGGGTATTAAAGTCCGCTGAATTGCTCCTGCCCTTTTATGATCGACTGCATGCTCTGCTGATTCTACAGAAGATCCTCCAGGCCGATGAAACAACCTTAAATGTGATTCGGGATGGTCGAGAGACGAAATCGAAATCCTATATGTGGCTCTATCAGAGTGGTGGGCATGAATCCGAGCACCCGATCGTTTTGTATGATTATCAGCCAACGCGGGCAGGAGCGCATGCTGAAAGCTTCTTGCGGGCCTTTTCAGGTCACTTGCAGGTAGATGGCTATGCAGGCTATCATGCACTGGCATCAGATGATTGTATCCTCGTGGGGTGTATGGCACATGCGCGGCGTAAATTCGATGAAGCGCTAAAAGCCCTCCCTAAAGAGAGTCGCAAGAATAAAATGGGGCTGGCTCAAACCGCATTACGTAAGTTTGCCCGACTGTATGCACTTGAAAAACAGATCAAAGACCTGACGATAGAGCAACGTTATTTACAGCGTCAGGAAAAAAGCAAACCTTTACTGGAAGAGTTAAAGCAGTGGTGCGATAACAACCTTACCAAGACAGCAAAGGACAGCGCAATAGGTAAAGCCATTCGTTACACTATTAACCAGTGGGGTAGCTTGATCCGCTATATTGATGACGGTAATATACAAATTGATAATAATGCAGCTGAACGGCATATCAAACCGTTTGTGATTGGACGTAAAAACTGGCTGTTTAACCAGACACCACGCGGTGCAAATGCCAGCGCACTACTTTACAGTCTTGTGCAAACAGCCGTTGCTAATAACCTGGAACCTTTTGATTACCTGAAATACCTATTAACTGAACTACCCAAGCTGGGTAGGCATTATGAACCAGAAGCACTGGATCAGTTTTTGCCCTGGAACTTGATTGAAAAAATTAAGCCTCTAAAGTAATTAGGGTAGCTTGTCTAGGTGGAGATAATTGACGCTTACATTTCTTCAAGGTCGCGATACGAAACGCCATACCTGACATAAAAGAAAACAGCATAAAGAATGACATCTTTTTGAAAGTGAGTGCCTTTGAAGCTGAGCATAAATGATCTAGCTTTTATTGAAATTGAGAATTATGATAGCAGGTAACGCGGAGAAGTGAACTTTATGCGACAGAACCTTGGGTTATCCGTTATTCTCCTGACATTGCTGTAAACGCTAAATCTCAGAAACGAGAAACCAATAAATCGTGGCGCATGAATGAAACGTATATCAAAGTGAAGGGGCAGTGGACCTATTTATACCGAGCTGTTGATAGTCACGGTGATACGCTTGATTTCATGCTTTCTGAGCGCCGTGATGAAGAGGCTGCAACAGCCTTTTTCAAACAAACAATTAACAATAATGGCTTTCCTGATAAGGTCGTTATGGATAAAAGTGGCGCTAACTATGCAGGATTAGCCAATATTAACCTCTTGTTAATCCTCGCTGGGTTTGCCACACGATCGCTGTCAGCCCCGGACGGGCTGATAGTCTCCAGAAGGCGCAGGGAAATTTGCCAATCCGAAGTGCGCGATAGCGCGCGAGGGAGGCTAAAATTTTATCCCGAATAGCCGTAGAGCCATTTGTGGTAGCCATGACTGAGCTGCTTTGTGCTCAGTCTGTGGCGGACGCAGGGCGGCTGGAGCATCTCCTATTCGCTGCGTAGGTGAACGAATTACGGCGACAGGAGTCCCGGAATTTCGTGAGGTAGCATGGCGCGCCTGTTATTGGTTTCTCGTTTCTGAGATTTAGCTGTTACAGCAATGGCAGGCGAATAATGGATAACCCAACGATTGAGCGTAGCATGATCCACTTCAACACCTCTTTCTTCCATGATTTCTTCAAGGTCGCGATACGAAACACCATACCTGACATAAAAGAAAACAGCATAAAGAATGACATCTTTTGGAAAGTGAGTGCCTTTGAAGCTGAGCATGGGATCCACCTTTTATTGGAATTGATAATTATGATAGCAGATAACGTCGGGAAGGGGGATTTATGCGACAGAACCCTTTAAAGCGTTTCACTCCGCTCAAGCAACCATTGATGGAATTGAAACAGCACATATGATCCGAAAGGGACAATTGTCTGAGGAAAATATTCCTGCTTATAAGCAGTTTATGGCTTTAGCAGGATAGTTATGCCTGAAGACCAGGAGGTCTGCGCTTTTGATAATTATTGCGACAGAACCAATATTATACCATTTAGGAGGCATTCGCTGAAAATCAGGGAAACGGAGCCTAAGCGAAGTGAAGATTTTTAGTCCGCGATAGCCGTAGGGCCGTTGTTTTGTCGGAGTCTGAGCGTTAGCGAAGGTGGAGACAAAATAAAAGGCCATCCGACACGGCGTCAAGTCATTTGGAGCCTATGTTCCGACCCCTTGTTGGGTCGGGACGAGGTGACGAGGACGAATCGGGGCCGCCGGAGGCATTAGTGGTCGCGTTAAGTTTTTGCCGCTTGCTTGGGCTGGGATGCCCAAAACAAGCTTTCGCAAAAATAGCGACTCCCCGAGTTATAGCGGTGTAATCGCCCCAAGTTTGATAAATAAACCATCAGTGTTCCCCTATCAATTGAGGCCGTGAAACTAACCTCGCCACAAGAGAGCTCATAAAGCACTGTAAAGACATTCCTGTTATTATTGCGTTTTGAACTGCCCGAATGGTATACGAGCTGATACGAGATATTCTTGCCTGGAAAAATAATGGATTCACAAAACGATCTCGTTTTTGAGCCTGTTGCTGCCTTATCTCCAGAGCCTCGCTATATTTTTTATCCGATGGATGAATCAATTCTGGCTGTTGTGTTTTTGAAATCTCTTCAAATACGCGCATTAAATTATAGCTCATTGCAGTCAGGCGCATTTGATTTTCAAGTGAGCGGGTATTGGAAGACCAAGCTTTAGTTTCCTTGAAATTACTTTTAGTGTTATTGAATGTCTTTTCAATCGTCCATCGCTTGAAATACAGCATGGCAATGGTTCCAGGGTTAATAGTCATTGGCAAGGTTGTCACAAACCGGTGAAGTTTTCCGGTTTCTGGATCACGGTAATCCACCACGTTAAATTTGATGCCCTTGTTTTCGTACACACTGTATGCTTCAACCCCTGTATTGATCTCATGGCGGGAGTCAAAAGGGATAGACTCAACCAGAGTCGCAATTGAATTTTCTTTTAGCATTGAAATCATGTAATTAGCATGTCGTTTCTGCCGATCCCACCAGACAAAGTCGGTGACGGCTTTATCGTAGACATAGAGATGTTTCTGAGAGCTGTTATTTCCCTTGTTTTGCTTTTCAATATGATCTCGTAACACAGGTATTTCTTGATGCCTCTGAGTTCCGTTTGTCACCAGACAAAGAAATCTGAGCAACCCACTTCTGAGATTCAACGCGTAAATCCCCCCGGCCGCATAAACTTTCCCCTTGCTGTTTTTTTCAGTATGGCAGGCATGATCAATAAAATGTCCATCCGCTGCTTCTATGGTGTATTCGTCAAGTTCTGGGAATGCTTTAAGATAATCAATGCCTTGCGATAGCAGTGTTTCAGAGTGAAGATGGTAGCTCTGCTGTTCAAATGCCTCAAGCATACTTGTTCGTCTATGCGACTTCAGTGATTTAAAATACGTTGAGTGGGGAAGCAGCTGGCCATAAATCTGTTCATTGGTTTGGAGGAAATGGCGACCACTATCGACTACACTGATACAGCGTAATAACCCAAGGCGAATAAAGTCGATATCCTTCAACTCTGGGCATGAACGAGCCCACAAAGGATGACGCTCTGCTAACAGGGCACGTTCCATACTTTCATTGCAGTGTTGGTGAATATGTTCAGAGAGTGGTAGGTCTTTAAGCATGGGTGATATCCGTTTATGAGGTGATTAAAACGGAAATTTTTAGAAAAATTTTTTCGGCAATTGCAAGCTTTATTTGAAATTATTTGTTGTTTTTTTACGGTGCCTACAGAGTGTCTATTTGCTGTTATAAGTGATTAAAATCAAAAAGATGGAAATATTCGAGTGGTGCTACCTTCAGGTAGGTTATAGGCTGCTTTGTTTAGGTACTTCTTCTTTCAATGGGAACACTGATGATATTTATGCGCTTTTTTTACCCCACTAGATGCCGCAATATTAAAATATTTATGTGCCGTAACATAGTCCTGAACGACAGCTTTCCCATTGGAATACATCCACCCTAATAAGAATTGTGCCTCACCATCTCCTTGTTCTGCTGCCTTCCTGAGCCACTTAACGGCTTCTTTGTAGTCCTGAACGACACCTTCTCCCTTGGCATACATCCGCTGAAAATCAGGGAAACGTAGCCTAAGCGAAGTGATGATTTTTAGTCCGCGATAGCCGTATGGCCGTTGTTTTGTCGGAGTCTGAGCGTTAGCGAAGGTGGAGACAAAATAAAAGGCCATCCGACACGGCGTCAAGTCATTTGGAGCCTATGTTCCGACCCCTTGTTGGGTCGGGACGAGGTGACGAGGACGAATCGGGGCCGCCGGAGGCATAAGTGGTCGCGTTAAGTTTTTGCTGCTTGCTTGGGCTGGGATGCCCAAAACAAGCTTTCGCAAAAATAGCGACTCCCCGATTTCCAAAACGCCTCTTAAACCAATACTCAAGCCGGTTCTGTCGCAAAAAAAATAAATATTTGTGTAAAAATCATATGAGCGTAGGTAATATCCTGTTTTTTGTTTTTTTGCGACATAGCGCTCTATTCATTCAAATCTAGCTGCATTTTCTAGCAACTTGTCAGATAATCCGTAAATATCATCCAAGTTTTCGATCGGGTGGCGAATTTCTTTTTTATCTCCGGCTGTAATTCCAATATATTTTTGTTTAGTATTAAAATATAAACGACATAAAGGCTTACGGTTATTATCATCACACAGAATACCAAAGTAGCTTTGCGTATCTCTTGCGGCAATACGTGAAACATCTAATTTTACACGTAGAATGGCTTTAACAATGTTGAAACCGTCCGTCTCTTCTTCTGTCGTAACGATTTTTTGATTATCCTCTTCACCTTGTTCTAGTGTGGTTTCTGCTTCTACTGCTACAGATTTAAATGGTGATTCTTGCGCCTTGATTGCGACATCTTCATTTGTGCCAATCGCAGACTTTAAACGATCATTGATACTATCGTTAAGGAACTGTTTCAGTGCTTTTGATGTGAGTTCAAGAAATTGAGCTTTAACTTTTGCAGTTTGAACGCCTTCATAAACTTTTGATGTAAAGAATTTTACAAAATTTTCTTCTGGATTCTTAAACTGTTCTTGTAGGGTTTTCTTAATCTGATTCAGATATTTAAGCTCTCCAGCTGCATCAACAACGGAATCAACATCAAAATATGATTTAGTTAGTTTCTTAACTTCTGGAACAATATGCTCATCAAGATCAGACATATTCAACGTTAAGAATGGTTTTTCGTCCATTTTATTTGGAGCGTCTAAATCTGTATAGAACTCGTAAACGTCACCATTAGTTAGAATGGCTATACGTGCATTAGTTACAGAGAAATAGCGAAATAATTGACTTGCGTGTTTGGTAGATAGTTTCTCACCAAACTTTTTACACTCGATAATGATTTGTACTTCACCATCTTTAAGTAAAGCGTAATCTACTTTTTCACCTTTCTTAGTACTTATATCAGCATTGAACTCAGGAACAACTTCCGTTGGATCAAAAACATCATAACCAAGCACTGAATGCAGAAATGGCATAATCAATGCATTTTTAGTTGCTTCTTCTGTTTCTAGTGTAGAGCCAACTTGAACAATCTTCTTTGATAGTCCCTGTAAACGTTCGATAAAATCCATAGCCTTACCTTTCTTCGTATTTTGATAAATTATTTGCATATTATACCAAAATAAAAAATTTTGGCTCTGCCGCAAAAAGACACAGGCGCGCCATAATTCGTCACCTACGCAGCGGATGGGAGATGCCCTGAACGCCCTGCGTCCGCAACGACTACGCACAAAAGCCGCTTCGTCATTACTACCTCACTGGCTGGACGGCTATTCGGAATGCAATTCTTGCTCCTCTCGCGTGCTGCTAGCACACGTCGAATCAGCGAATTGCCCTGTCGCCTATCAGGGACTAAAAATCACCACTTCGCTAAGCTACGTTTCCCTGATTTTCAGCGGACGCATGTAGCAGAAGATATGAGATCAATACAGTGGTTACTATTTTTTACTGCTTTCCCTTTTTCATTTATTGGAGCAGACAATACATATGATCGTCTTGCAGAGCATGCTTATCAAGACTTTGTAAAAAAAGGCGCTTTTTCTGGCCATCGCTGAAAATCACCACTTCGCTAAGCTCCGTTTCCATGATTTTCAGCGATGGAATTCCAGTGCCTGTTGGTAGCTTCTATTGGCTTCTGCAAGTTCTTTCAGGCGACATAAACGTTCGACATCGTGGTCACCACCATTACTGTACTTCTTCTTTCTTCCATAATTTCTTCAAGGTCGCAATACGAAATGCCATACCTGACATAAAAGAAAACAGCATAAAGAATGACATCTTTTGGGAAGTGAGTGCCTTTGAAGCTGAGCATATGATCTACCTTTTATTGAAATTGAGAATTATGATAGCAGATAACGTCGGGAAGGTGGATTTATGCGACAGAACCGTTATTACTCCGTGTATGATTAACAAAGCCTTCTTTCGGCGTACACTCACATTCACCTTTTCAAGCAAATCGAGTGAACGCATATCAAATTTGATCGATACAGAACTTGCCCATAAAAACAAAGGACATTATAATTAACTTCCTTTTATGCGGTCACTTGTCATTAAATGACTTCCTGCCCAGATTTATTGCTATGAATAACTTTGAATTTACCCATTCGTTCCCTGCAGTAAGAGGTATACAAGCAGGCAAACCTTGTTATATAGCGATGTGTCCAATGCGGCTTGTATAATCCCCCAGCAAATCCAGACAAGAAATCAAAGCAATCTTATTCCAAATTAGTTACTATTTGTAAAAAATTGGAGTATTAAAATGAGCAGAAAAAGAACGGTCTACAGTGCTGAATTTAAAAGCAAGTTGGTATTAGAAGTTTTAAAGAATGAAAAAACACTGCAAGAAATTGCCAGTGCAAATAACATCACACCTAAGAACCTACAAAACTGGAAAAAAATATTCTTAGACAATGCAGAAATAGCAATGGAGCCCTCCAAAGCCGTTAAAGATTACAAAGAGGATCTATTAGCAGCTCAAGAACAAAATGAGATGCTCACAAAAATCGTAGGAAAAATGACGGTTGAAAAGGAGTGGCTCGAAAAAAAGCTAAAAAGCTTGGACTCATCTGATAGAAAACAGTTGATTGAGCCCAAGCTTAACACTCTACCTCTAACACAGCAGTGTGCATTATTAGGATTAAATAGAAGCAATCTCTATTACAAAAAAAGAGAGAATAAAAAGAAAGAAGAGATCAAAACTCAGATTAATCACATTTTTAAAGACATCCCTATTTATGGTGCGGCTAAAGTACACCAGCAGTTGCTTGAAGGTGGTTTTAAAGTCAGTTTAAACACGGTGGCGAGTTATCGGCAGCAGATGGGCTTGAAAGCCGTATTAGCGGTAAAACAAGTCAATACAACGATCCCCATAAAAGAACATAAAAAATATACTTATAAGCTTAGAGATCTTGATATATCACACGCTAACCAAGTTTGGAGTACAGATATAACCTATATTAAAACCAAAGAAGGGATGGTTTATTTAGCGGCGATTATTGATTGGCACTCAAAAGCAGTGCTCGCCCATAAAATATCAAACACAATGGATTCTTTTTTAGTTATGGATGTATTAGATGAAGCGCTTTCTCTCTACGGAACACCTGAAATTTTTAATACGGATCAAGGCAGTCAATACACCAGTGAAATTCATACCCAACGACTAAAAAACAAAGGCATTACTATTTCTATGGATGGAAAAGGACGAGCAACGGATAATATTTGTATTGAACGGTTTTGGCGAAGTGCAAAATGTGAGCGTATTTATTTAAATGAATATGGTTCAATTAGAGCGTTAATAGAAGATGTTGATGACTATATTGAGTTTTATAATCATCAACGGTTTCATGAAACCCTGGACTATAAAAAACCAATGAATGTATATAGAGAAAGTATTTTAGCTAATGAACAGCAGAATGAAGCGGCTTAGGAATATGGAATAAGGATTGTTGAAAAATCTGTCTTGACTCTTTGGGGTGCTATATAGTTCTCGTGAAATATTACTCTGGTTTCGTCCTAAAATACGGGCTATTTCTATCTGAGAAGTTCCTTTTTTATGTTCAAGTTCTATATAATATCTTTCTTCAAGACTTAAGTGTTTATAGCTCATTGTTGCTCTGTCAT
>NZ_BLYC01000081.1 GCF_019721995.1 Bathymodiolus japonicus methanotrophic gill symbiont
GGAATATGGAATAAGGATTGTTGAAAAATCTGTCTTGACTCTTTGGGGTGCTATAACCAGTGGGGTAGCTTGATCCGCTATATTGATGACGGTAATATACAAATTGATAATAATGCAGCTGAACGGCATATCAAACCGTTTGTGATTGGACGTAAAAACTGGCTGTTTAACCAGACACCACGCGGTGCAAATGCCAGCGCACTACTTTACAGTCTTGTGCAAACAGCCATTGCTAATAACCTGCAACCTTTTGATTACCTGAAATACCTATTAACTGAACTACCCAAGCTGGGTAGGCATTATGAACCAGAAGCACTGGATCAGTTTTTGCCCTGGAACTTGATTGAAAAAATTAAGCCTCTAAAGTAATTGGGGTAGCTTGTCTAGGTGGAGAGAATTGACGCTTACGGATAAGTCATACACTGTATTGATTAAATGCCTTCGCTGTCAGCCCCGGACGGGATGATAGTCTCCAGAAGGCGCAGGGAAATTTGCCAATCCGAAGTGCGCGATAGCGCGCGAGGGTGGCTAAAATTTTATCCCGAATAGCCGTAGAGCCATTTGTGGTAGCCATGACTGAGCTGCTTTGTGCTCAGTCTGTGGCGGACGCAGGGCGGCTGGAGCATCTCCTATTCGCTGCGTAGGTGAACGAATTACGGCGACAGGAGTCCCGGAATTTCGTGAGGTAGCATGGCGCGCCTAAAATTACGACCTAAGCGGGTCTAACTTCCACACAATCAGCGTATCACCTTCACGTAAGGCTTTTAGACAAGCCATAAGCCCTTGTCGTTCATCCTTAGTACCTGAAGCAAAATCTTCGTAAAGGTGCTCAGGAAAAACGGTTCTGTCGCCATAATTCGTTCACCTACGCAGCGGATGGGAGATGCCCTGAACGCCCTGCATCCGCAACGACTACGCACAAAAGCCGCTTCGTCATTACTACCTCTCTGGCTGGACGGCTATTCGGAATGCAATTCTTGCTCCTCTCGCGTGCTGCTAGCACACGTCGAATCAGCGAATTGCCCTGTCGCCTATCAGGGACTAAAAATCACCACTTCGCTAAGCTCCGTTTCCATGATTTTCAGCGATGGAATTGAAACGGCACATATGATCCGAAAGGGACAGTTGTCTGAGGAAAATATTCCTGCTTATAAGCAGTTTATGGCTTTAGCAGGATAGTTATGCCTGAAGACCAGGAGGTCTGCGCTTTTGATAATTATTGCGACAGAACCATCATCAAAGCTCCCAAAAAGCCTTATCTTTTATTTTTTTAATATTTTTATCACCATCCACATATAGTGAATAGTGCTTTTCTAATCCTCGTATAGAGCTCATTAATTCTTCTTGCTCACTTTTGTTATCAATATTAAACAAAGCCTTAATATCCTGATTTTTAATTTGAGAAACTCGATGTATAACCCAGCTGAGGATGTATCTTGAATAATCATTTTCTCCCGTTTTAAAATGAGTAATATCCTGAGTTGATAACACTATACCTACCCCATATTCCCTACCTTCTTTTAAAACCTTTCTTAAAGAAGGAAAGTTTTGAGACATAAAATTATCAGCTTCATCAACTAAAATAAGTTTATTTAATTGTCTAAAGTCACCTCTAACCTCAGGCTTACCTTTTTTCTGCATTTGCGAGTAAAAAAGATCAAGTGTTAGCGCCACAATGAGGTTTTGTACTTCACTCGGATAACCAGCCAACTCAATTACTACAACACTATCAATTAGTTCAAATAGACTCATCATCTTTTCAGGATTAGTTTCGAATATTTTAAAGCGTGCTAGCTTCGATAAAGCGGCATACAAAGAATCTTCCTCTACTTTTTCCTGATCCAGAAATAAGTCCCATATATTTTCAATAGTTGGTGCTGGTTTATTCCATGTATTAGGGTTCTCTTGCATGATTCCAGCTAGACTGTATGCTTTGAGAATTAAATTTTCTAATTTTAATTGCTGTTTTTTGCCTAAACCAAATGATCGAGTCATGGTTTCTGAAAAACCTACTGCCGTATGAATTGGCAGCATAGGTGTATCTCCATATAAGCTCAAAGGGTTATATGGAAGCTTGAATAATTTAAATTTCTTAGCTTGAGTCGCTTCACAAAATTTATCATCCACATAATCTGACTTATAATCAAATATCAACACACCTACCGGCTTGCCATCAACATTGTTATCTTGATTACGATAGAGTTGTGTAATAACTGACTTGGTACACTGCGTTTTTCCAGTACCCATTGTGCCAATGATCCCTGCATTAGGATTCATATATTTAGCAGTATTTGTTGGCTCCCAGTAAATAGGGTTATTATTAAGTACCTCATGTCCCACCAAAATATTTAATGACTCTTCTGGCATTTTAATTGTAGGAACTTGTTCTTTCTTTAGGTTACTTTTTAGGCTTTCATTATTTTTCTTTTCCATTACCTCGCTATTATCCTTAATAGGTTTGAAAGCTTCTATGTCTATTTCAGGGGAACTATCAAATGGCTTCAAAAGGTACTTCTCTGGGCAGTAACTTAAAGCAGAAGGAAGCTCATCTGACATCAATTTTTGTAATGGGGTACTAACTAAATTAGCTAGCAAACTCATTGGTAATTCTATTTTTAATATTTTATCGACTTCTTCAAATTTCGGTTCAAAACAACTACTATTTTCTACGTGAGCGATAACTATTCCATGCGGATAATTATCGACCTCTGCTAATTCATATTCCCCTTGAAGCCACCATTCCTTAGTGTCTAAAAAATCTTTAAAGTAATCATTACTATATATTTTATAAAGCTGGTATTTATCTATTTGCATCAACACTTGTCTGATAAATAACCCTCGAAACAAACCACCAGAAAAACTATCTTGCCCCAAAATATCCTCAGTAAGGTAACGCTTCAGTTCCTTCGCTTGTAAAACAGCTTTTTTATAATCTGGCCGACTGCCAGTTTTTACTTCCAAAGGAAGAAGATACATTTTTTGATCTTTAAATCCAACAAAAAGCACATCATCAGAGATTGCACCTGACTTATAACCATTTACATTTCGAGAAAAGTCACTATCAGATATTTTTAGACCTATATTTCCTGACACACGAATGACTTCGCCAATGGATAGTGGCACCCAAGTGATATCTGAATCTTTTATCAGGCAGTTTAGGAATTTATAAGCGCCTAAAATTCCTTTACGCTCTTTTCTTATTCTTTTATCAGCAGTTATCATTTTGAGGAGCCATTCACCATTAAAGGCATTAAACTCCCCAATAATTCCACCATCATCCTTTTCTAGTATTTTATTGTAAAGATCAGTTTGTCGGCTAACTGTTATTGCATCATAGCTAGCTGAATTTGTGTATTGATCAGAGTAGTGAATCAGAACTACATCTTTGCTGCTTTCAAAAAAATCTAATGTAACCCTTGGATCGATAATAGTAGTCCAGATTGAACTATCATAGGACCGCTCCAGAAGTGTTTTGAAGTTATCACTGACTGCCAAAGAAATTGCACTTGATGACCTGTAAGTGCAATTGTCTTTTTCAGCTGGCTTTAATAATGTACTGAACAGTTTTGTGATTTTTAAGTGTAGTTGATTACTATAATCCAGTCCCCTTAAACCAAACCCTGTAATATAGCTTTGCTGCTTCGAATAGGATGCGTCACCACTTATTAGCCCTCGACAAATAACACCACACTCTTCTTCGTCAATATCTACTTGTATTACTTCTACCTCTTCATTGTTTCTAAAAAAGCTTAGATGTGCATATTCCTGTATGGACTCATCTATTGTAAATTTACTATAAGTTAGTCGTGTACGAAGTAAGTCAATTACAACATCTGCATTCTCTCTGGCTTTATCTTTGTCAAATCCATACCTAAGTTTAATATCATCATAACTGGATGTCTCTGAAAAATAATCAAATTCACAAGGGGCTAATTCTTTATCGTATAAATTGACATGAATAATTTGGCTTCCACCTACCTGAGCTCTCATATAGTCAACCAGCCCAAGAAATAGATCCCGATTATTACCATTATTTATTGAATTAATTATTAATGGGGATTTTTTACTACCAGAAAATAATGCTGAAAATGCAGCTTTAAATTCTGTCACTTTATCTTTGACTAACCTTCTTACAAAGGCATAGCTAGTTTCCTTCTGCGAAACAAGTTGTGTCCACATTGCATTGTCTCGCTCAATCCGTGAGTAAGTGAAATTAGATTTAGTATCATATAAAAAAGGTATTAAACCTTGAGGGTTGAGTCTATTAATAGTTACTGAGGGGAGCGTTGAAAATCTCTTGCTATTCGCCTCAATTTCTTTTGCTAAATTCAAGTAATAGGCCATAACAACAGGATGGAAAGGAGTTAACCATTTATCACCTTCATTTTCCCAAATCCCAATTTTTAACAATATTTTTTGATCATTATTTAGTAGTTCATTCTCAAGAATTTCTGATAAAGCCTTGTGATATTTTTCAATAACTTTTGTGATTAAGCTAGTGAATAACACTCCCCATGATGCAAGAGATATCAGACTACGCAGCTGTTTTAAATGATCAAATAATGCTTTATATGCATCTGATAGTTCAGGATAAGTCGCTTGTAGATTTTCAATAGTAAAGACTTGTTTAGCTTCATCTCGGCAATACAAAAGGTCACCATGGAGAATGTCCTCTTCTCTTTGGAGTAACGTTAACCGTCGTCCCTTTGGAGACACTTCCTTATTATCAATAAGTACTTTGCTTTTAGCTCTATTAAAAACACCAAAATAATCATCTTTAAAGAATCGAATACAACGGTCTTTATCTAATAATAAGGGCAATGTCAGCGCTTCAGTTGCAACAGCCCCTTCAATATAAAAATCTAACGATACATCTTTATTTTTTAAAGTGAACTCAACTTCATCAGATTCATTGGACATCTTTTGAAAGTTTAGAGTGCCTACTTCATTTACATCAATACATTGAGTAAGTTCACTTAATTCAAAACTACTTTCGAGCTCTGGATTCAGAATCAGACAGCTTTCTGCCGTTTGAAGAATAAGCCTTTGTTTCTTGTCATCTACTAAAAAAATATGTCGAAAATCATCAATATTAAATAGGCTCTCTTGCAAGACAAGGCAGTGAAATTGGTATTTCTCCGATGTTTTGTCTCGATTGACATCAAAGCGAAAAAAAACGGGAGATTGAATAAATCCCCCCCTAATAACTATTTTGCTACGATTAGGGCCACGAGTTAATTTATGGTTAATTAATGGCCGAATAGTTGTGTTAGCAATAATCTTTATTTCACTATTGTCTATAGAGCCACCAACAAAAGATGCCTCTAAATCAAATTCTGTAGTGCCTTCTGGTACGACCAATAAAATATGACGATTTCGTTTACCTGCCTTTGTGTCTGCTTTTGATTTTGCTATTACTATTACCTGAACCCCTACAGAATACTCTGATTCTAACTCAAGTAATTTAGCTCTATTTTTTTCCTGCTCATTCCGGTAGTCAACATAAGTAACTTGCTGCCACCCCTGTTTATCTTCCCCCTGAAAGTACTCATTTATAAACTTTTTTCCCATGTCAGGAAGATTGTCGACTAAGGCCTCAGGATAATTTTCAACCACACTTGAGACTTGATCAAACAGTTTTCTATTTTCTTCTAGACGTTTTCGAATCTGTTCAGGTTTGCTATCCATCTCAAAAATCATGGGATCATTAAATAAATCCAATTCGCTAAATAAAATATCCCCATCACAGACAGCAGCGTACAATGCTTCAAAACCAAACATTGTTGCACCATCTTCTTCGATGACATTAAACTGATAATCTAAAAGACCTTCAGACACATCTCTGCCACTATCTTTTTCATCAATTAGTGCCTTCAAAGCCAGTTTGATTGTTTTGGGATGCCATACACCTCCAGGCTGAGCCAAGTCTTGTGCGCTATTTATAAGAGTATCAAGAAGGCTGTTATGAATAACTAACATCGCACAACCAAACATTTCACCAACTTGAGAAGAAACTTCATCCCGCAACATCGAGATAAAATTTTCAGTAAAACCGTTAGCATCTAATGAATCTTCACTATGAAGAACCGTTAAAAGTTTTTTATCTCCATACTCTATAAATGAAATACTTGTATCATTAACGGTCAGTGAGCCAGTACAATTTTTTTCTATGACATTGAATAAACGTTCACAATAATCCGTATTCGGTGATTTAAATTGATAGCGAAAACCAGTCCTCAGCCCTTTTTTAGCCCATACAAAAAACTGTTCGGCTAAAAATTCTTCAAATCGTTTTACAGACATAAACGGCCTCTCCACTATCACTCATACGCTCAACATTTCCAATACGTTCATAAAACTGTATAAGAGCCTGTTGTGACCTCTTATCAAAAAATACACCACGCTTTTTAAAAGCTTCAAGTAATTCAAGAAACCTTAGTTTTTTACGATCTCCTATTGATATATTAGTTAACAATAAAAGGTAATCCTGATTGATAACGAGTACTCGTCCTGCTCGCCCCCTCGATTGGATAAAGTGACTGCAAAGTTCTGTCTCTATCGCTTTAACATAATTAACATTAATCTCGTAACGAGACTGTCCTCTTTCAAATTGTTCCATACCAAGATTCAGTAAAACATTTAATGCTTCATTAGGTGTACTAACGTCAGAGATGATCGAAGTCAATCCTCTTTCTTCCTTAAATGCCTGAGCGAAATTGCTTAAAATAATGGTATCTGAACTTGACAAGGATCTAGATAATTTCCAAATTGGAATCTTTTGTTTTTTTGCTGGTTGTAAACTTTCAGACATTGATAAAAATGGGAATATTTTAAATAGTGCGGTATGCACTTTTTCATGACCATCATCTCTAATATGCATACGTTCAGCGCTTGCTTTTTCAGTATCTAATATAAAATATAAAGGCTTGGGCGAAGGCTCACCTTCTCTCCAACTACTTATGTTGAGTGCTAACTGGGCAGTGTATAAATAGGCATATAACTTTAAAAACTGAGATAACGTGCCTAGGAAATATTTGGGATGTTCACTCAAAAACACGAGGTCACTACCAAAGACCTCATAGATAAATGGTAAGTATGGCTCCTCATTAATTATCTTCTTTGATGGTTCAGAATAGTCACTATTTTTAATGTTATTTTGAAGTTCATCAACAATAATTTGCTCTAAAAAATTATGCTGAACAACCGTCTCTTTGGTTATAAACTTATCCTGTAAAATACTTGCAAACATTTCGCCTAAACGAGCATTTGGCGTATTTCCTTTCACTTTTTTTGCCTTAAACAGAAGTAATTCAGGAGCAATATTGAAAAGACTATTTCCTGAAAAATACATTTTGTCTAAGTATTTAACAAACCCTGTATTATCTAGTTTTTCATTAAAATTCTTTACACAAATAATTTTGAATTCTTCAATATCATCAATCAATAATTCTTTTCTATAAATTAATTTAATCACAAATCCAATAACAGCCTCCCAATCAAATGCCCCAGACCTGTCCTTTGTTCTTACTGGGAAATAGCTATTTAATGTATTCTTCGCATTTACATTATCAACTGACTGAGGCAGGTCTTCCCTAATATTTGACATGTCTATACTCCACCTCAATGTCATCTTCATCAACTTGTTTTAACTTTATTCTCAAATTATTATCATGTAAGTACAAAATATTTGAAGCATTTGCAATCTCAACTATTTGATCAACAATTTCATCCAACAGAACAACCGTGTTTTTATCATGCTTATTTGGCCGGTAACCTCTGACTATCCGATACATTAAATCCAGTAAATTAATGCTAATTGGAATAGGTTCTAGCTGTTTATCAGCCACCTTAACATAAGCATTAAAATACCCTAGTTTTAGCTCTTCTGATTTCTTGATGGCACCATAATCAACACTTAACTCTAACTTGGCAGTTAATTGCCAGTTGCCGTGAGCTGAAATAAAAAACTCATCCCCATCTAAATTTTTTGAATTTCTATTTGCATAGAGATTAATCGATGCCAGTACTACATTCTTGTAAAATGCTTTTAATTCAGCTTTTTCTTTTAATTCACCGTCATAATTACTATTCAAATTCCAAAAATTAGCGTAATTAGCGTAATTTTCAATCAAAGAGTCATTGAATTCCTTTTTGAATTTATGATGGAAATTATTTGAAAAATCTAAATCTTTAAGCAGATAAAATAGCCTGACCAATGAATACTCCTTTACTTTTTTACGGGCATAGTTAATTTTATAGTCAAGTAAATCCCTTGAAAACTGTTCAAATTCTTCAGATGGTAATTCCAGTTGACGTTGAAGTATAAACATATCTAAGTTTTTACTTCGAATTGCACAAGGATCAAAGTCTGTGATTTTCATTCCCAGTTCATTGTCACTGTCACTAAATAGGTTATCAAATATATAACCTGGTCCTGCTAACAATATATGAATAAAATCAAGTAATGATCTTGTGCTTATAAACTGATCTTTTTCTAGCCTGGCTTTTAATAAAAGATCAAAAATGACATCTTGAACTTGAGTAATAGAAAGTAGCTGGTAATTAGTACAAAGAATTGTATCTCCTATACCCTGCTCTTTCTTGTACATCCTAAAAATAGGATTATCATCCGTACTTGCAGTAACTTTAGTCAAGAGTTGTTTCAAGAAGTCAGAAGTATTATCATCTGCTGATAAATCAAATTTAGGGAATAATTCGAAATCAAGATAAAAGCAATTATTCTGATCGGCTTTTTTTGTATTTAGAAATTTCTTGATTGTTTGGCGAATATCATCATGTTGCCCTGAACCTTCTTCAGCATAGTTTCCCAACATACCAATATTAATGCCTACAGCTAAAGGCCGCCCATTTTCTTTATGCTTGGAGAATACTTTATCCAGCGTATCAATAGCTGTCATTTTTGGATGAAAGCTATGCGTGGCATCTAAGTGAAAATCAATGCATTCACTATATTGACGATTATACCTAGTCATAATTTCTGACTTTCCATCACCACTACTTCCACACAAAAATAATATCTGATTCGGTTCTAAGCTTTGAATTCTTTTTCTGAATTCGCGCTCAATATCTGTTTCTACGAAAAGATACTTTTTTAAAGCATCAAACTCGGGAAAATCAGCTCTTAGATTTGTTGTAACCGCATACGGAGAAGATTTAGATAGTGCAGATAGTCCTTCTCTTAGTTTCACCTGATAGCCCTTATATAATGTTATATTTGCACAGCCTTGCTCAAAATCTATCAGAGGCGCGCGGTG
Organism: Bathymodiolus japonicus methanotrophic gill symbiont; assembly: GCF_019721995.1. Taxonomy (GTDB): domain Bacteria; phylum Pseudomonadota; class Gammaproteobacteria; order Methylococcales; family Methylomonadaceae; genus Methyloprofundus. The sequence goes on from NZ_BLYC01000081.1 coordinate 9,276, forward strand.
GCGCGCCTATAGTCTGTAAAATCCATGAAAATGAGTGTATTTTCATTTTGGCGAAGGTATTGATAGACTGAAGTTTCCCAATTATTGAGTAGCTGAAATACACAATGCTAACGAATGAAAAGACTATTTTTTTCATATAGTTGTAGCATAGTTTCAATTTTACCATAAATAATTATTGGGAAACTTCAGTTTTGTTAATGATGGCATCTTTTCTTTACGCTAAAAATCATCACTTCGCTTAGGCTACGTTTCCCTGATTTTCAGCGATCGCTTTATCAAAAAAATAACAAAACCGATGATGGGCTTTAAAGCGTTTCACTCCGCCCAAGCAACAATTGATGGAATTCAAACGGCACATATCATCCGAAAGGGGCAATTGTCTGAGGAAAATATTCCTGCTTATAAGCAGTTTATGGCTTTAGCAGGATAGTTATGCCTGAAGACCAGGAGGACTGCGCTTTTTGATAAT
>NZ_BLYC01000082.1 GCF_019721995.1 Bathymodiolus japonicus methanotrophic gill symbiont
GATCGGCCTATTAAGCCTGAACGTGACAGTGCCTACCCAACCAAAACAGAGATTGCATTAGGCTTATTAAAAGAGTTTAAAGTTGCGCATAGCCTGATTAAAATTAAAGGCGTACTGGCTGATGCGCTGTATGGTGAAAAAGCCTTTATGGACGAAGCCGCTAAAGAATCTGGAGGCTCGCAGGTGATTAGCCAATTACGTAAAAACCAAAATATTGAATATAGAGGTAGAATAAGGTCAGTCGAGAGCTACTTTAATTCGATTAACAAAGGCATTGATCAGATAATACGTGTACGTGGCGGCAAAGAGATTAAAGTGACTGTCAGCAGTGCACGATTAAAGGTGAGTTCTCACAGTAAAAAACGCTTTGTCATTGCCTTAAAATATGACGGTGAAAACGACTATCGCTATTTAGTGGCGACAGACCTGACTTGGCGCACACAAGATATTATTCAGGCCTATACGTTGAGATGGCTGATTGAGGTTTTCTTTGAGGACTGGAAGCTTTATGAAGGATGGGGGCGTGAGGCCAAACAATTAGATGAAGAGGGATCAAGCCGTGGCCTGATTCTGAGTCTTTTGTTTGACCATTGCCTTCTCCTTCACCCAGAGCAAATAGCCCGCATTGAAAGCAAACTACCTGCGTATACCGTAGGAAGCTTACAGCGCAAGTCTCAAATGGATGTACTGCTTGAGTTCATCACGTCATTGCTAGAGTTTCCAGATCCTGGTGATAAGCTGAAAGAGTTAGGTGAATTAATAAAGGATGTGTTTCAACTGATGCCATCAGGAAAACATATGATTGGCAGAGATTTAGGGCGCTTAGGGCCAACAGCATCATTAAAGTATTGTTCTACTGGGTGAAGGTAAGAGTTTGATGGCAATGGGATGGAAAAACTTGAACATCGAGTGATAGTCTCCAGAAGGCGCAGGGAAATTTGCCAATCCGAAGTGCGCGATAGCGCGCGAGGGAGGCTAAAATTTTATCCCGAATAGCCGTAGAGCCATTTGTGGTAGCCATGACTGAGCTGCTTTGTGCTCAGTCTGTGGCGGACGCAGGGCGGCTGGAGCATCTCCTATTCGCTGCGTAGGTGAACGAATTACGGCGACAGGAGTCCCGGAATTTCGTGAGGTAGCATGGCGCGCCTGTTGCTGTTTTTTTCAGTATGGCAGGCATGATCAATAAAATGTCCATCCGCTGCTTCTATGGTGTATTCGTCAAGTTCCGGGAATGCTTTAACTCGATGTTCAAGTTTTTTAACTGATTGATTTTATTGATAATTTTATTGACAAAGAAAGCATCAACATCATTGTAAATCAATCACTTATAAAACAAAGCCGGAAAAATTTACTTTTCTTAGCCCAGTTATAGCTGAAAACTTGAACATCGAGTTTAAGATAATGATTGATTCATCCATCGGATAAAAAATATAGCGAGGCTCTGGAGATTCGGGGAGTCGCTATTTTTGCGAAAGCTTGTTTTGGGCATCCCAGCCCAAGCAAGCAGCAAAAACTTAACGCGACCACTTATGCCTCCGGCGGCCCCGATTCGTCCTCGTCACCTCGTCCCGACCCAACAAGGGGTCGGAACATAGGCTCCAAATGACTTGACGCCGTGTCGGATGGCCTTTTATTTTGTCTCCACCTTCGCTAACGCTCAGACTCCGATAAAACAACGGCCCTACGGCTATCGCGGACTAAAAATCTTCACTTCGCTAAAGCTCCGTTTCCAGGATTTTCAGCGAAGGCAGCAACAGGCTCAAAAACGAGATCGTTTTGTGAATCCATTATTTTTCCAGGCAAGAATATCTCGTATCAGCTCGTATACCATTCGGGCAGTTCAAAACGCAATAATAACAGGAATGTCTTTACAGTGCTTTATGAGCTCTCTTGTGGCGAGGTTAGTTTTACCGCCTCAATTGATAGGGGAACACTGATGTTATCTATACTAAAAATAGACCGCTCCTTTGTACAGGATATCTTACATAATCTGAAGTTTCCCAATAATTATTTATGGTAAAATTGAAACTATGCTACAACTATATGAAAAAATAGTCTTTTCATTCGTTTCAAATGCTATTGCCTAAGGGGAATTAAGTAGGGGTTTGCTATAAACATGGCAAAACCACCTAAAATAAACCTCGATACACCAGCATTGTGTATTTCAGCTACTCAATAATTGGGAAACTTCAGTTACATAATGAAAATGATGCTATTATCGTTAATGCAACTATCAACCTGGCACATAACCTAGGTTTGCAAGTGGTCGCAGAGGGCGTGTAAAATGCAGAAACAATGACTAAATTACGCACTTATCACTGCGATATGGCGCAAGGATATTATCTAAATAAACCGCAACCAGCAGAAGAATTCAGCACATGGATGCAAAATTCGCAATGGACTACTTCTACGACTCCTCTCCTAACAACATGACATCAAATAGCTTTATCAACAGACTAAAATCAAACCAGAAAGTCAGTTTTAAGGACACAATATCTACCATCAATGAATCCTATCAATACACACCCACAAGCTTCATCAATGGCTTAGGCGAACAGGCAGTAACAAATGCAGCGGGAACAAACGAAGGCTCATGTAAAATTTTTGCCTTTGCGCAACTCCAGCAGCTTGATCAGCAACAAACCTTAAGCCTGTTTGGTGATTATTATCAGGATGTCTTAAATGACCCCAATGGTACTAGCCATCAAAATATTAGGAATTTTATGCGCTATGGTTGGGCGGGCATTCAATTCAAAGGGAAAAATACCTTACGTCTGAAATAAGCGTGAGCAAACAGGTAGACTATCTGATTATTGGTCAGGGACTTGCGGGAAGTATACTCAGTTGGGAATTAATAAAACAGGGATGCACTGTCCACCTGGTTGATAACCAGCAAGAAAATGCTTCGCAAATTGCAGCAGGATTAATCAACCCCATCACCGGAATGCGCCTGGTTAAACATAATAAGCTAGACACCCTGCTCCCCTGCGCAAAACAAACATACCAGGAACTAAGCCAGTTTTTCAGTCAGGACTTCTATATAGAAAAACCTATGTTACGCATCTTGCGTAATGAAAAAGAATTACTTAAATTTCAGCAGCGCATTCAAGAACCTGCATATCATAAATATCTGGATACTGAACTAAAGTCAGCACCTGCAATACTTAACGCACCACTTGGCATTATTCAGCAACAACAGACTGGCTACCTGTTAACGCAAAATCTACTAGCCTGCTTAAAAAACTTCTTGCAAGCAAAGCAGGCATACCAACGCACACAGTTTGTCTATCAAGACCTGAATATTGATAACGCCATCAACTGGCAAGGCATCACAGCAAAAAAAGTTATCTTTTGTGAAGGCTATTTAGCCATCCATAACCCCTGGTTTAAGCACTTAGCTTTTCAGTTAGCAAAAGGGGAAATATTAACCCTGACAACTCAGCAAACACTCGCGCCCGAGCTTTTAAATTATGGTCACTGGCTTATCCCAATAAATAAGCACCAATTTCGTACCGGTGCAACATTTGACACCATCAACTTAAACACACAGGCAACAGATCTAGGGAAAAGCACACTACTGCATGCATTAGCGCAAACAATACCAACACTCGCTACTGCAAGCATCGACAAACATCAGGCCAATATACGCCCAACAACTCTGGATAAAATGCCCTTTATAGGTTTGCACCCTAAATATCAAAATCTAGCTATCTTTAACGGCTTTGGAGCGAAAGGCAGCTTACAAATCCCCTATTATAGTCAGCACTTTGTGCAACATTTATTACATAAAGCTCCAATAGCCCCTGAGATTAACTCGCAGCGCTTTAGCGGATAATAGCATGTAACATTAACGCCCCCCCCTACACAAACATTCATATTTTAAATCTGTCTTGAAAATTAGCTTAACGCATACTTACAATACCAAATAATTTAAATCTGGAGATTTTTTATGAGAGATCCATTGTATATCGTCTGTGCTGACTGTTCAGCTATAAACCGAATACCTAAAATTCGGCTGAACGATAATCCTAAATGTGGTAAATGCCATAAGTTGCTTTTTACTACCCAGCCTATCGATTTGACCGCCGCTAATTTTCAGCAACATATTCAGCATAATGATATTCCTGTGCTGATTGATTTCTGGGCTCCATGGTGTGGTCCGTGTCAATCAATGGCTCCAGCCTTTAAACAAGCAGCAAGCCAACTGGAACCCAAGTTTCGTCTGGCAAAGCTAAATACTGAAACACAGCAAGCTATTGCTGATCAATATGCAATCCGTAGCATTCCAACCCTAATGTTACTACGCAATGGCAAGGAAATAGCAAGACACTCGGGCGCCATGAGTACCCAGGATATCGTAAGCTGGGCTTTAGCACATTATGATTAACAGCTTTAAAACTGAAGTTTCCCAATTATTGAGTAGCTGAAATACACAATGCTGGTGTATCGAGGTTTATTTTAGGTGGTTTTGCCATGTTTATAGCAAACCCCTACTTAATTCCCCTTAGGCAATAGCATTTGAAACGAATGAAAAGACTGTTTTTTTCATATAGTTGTAGCATAGTTTCAATTTTACCATAAATAATTATTGGGAAACTTCAGTCAACACCAATACTACGGGCATTAATGGCTTCGACATGATTAATATCGACATGATGAAAATCTCGCGTTGTTGTTTCTGAATCTAGCGGTTGTGACAGTTTTGCAGTCATCAGTGAGCTATAGCGCTGGGCTGTTGCTTCCAGAAGTTGATTTAAATCATCGGCTAAATTGAATAGCTCTTCCTGATGTGGTTCCAAACCTTGCTGTAATTGTTCGATTCTGGCCGTCAGCAAGGGCCAGTACTTTTTATCAATCGTAAAGTCCGCACCTATATTGAGCAATGTACGTTGCTTGACTTGTTTTCCTATACGCACAGATTCTACAATGCGGTAAGTGAAATAAGCTGAGCCGTCTTCAAGGCTTTTTGTTTTGGTTCTTCGAATATACATACCACTAGCATCGGTGAAAAACCAGGGAAAATCAAGGGCCAGAGCAAGTTAAGATGGCACTACAGAGACCCTCAAAAAAAACACCATTGATTCTAAAGGGATTTTTACGATGAATTTTTAATGCGAATTATAAATCAATGACTTGAAGAGATAAAAGTGACGAAGATAGGTTAAAGACCTACCACTCTCTGAACATATTCACCAACACTGCAATGAAAGTATGGAACGTGCCCTGTTAGCAGAGCGTCATCCTTTGTGGGCTCGTTCATGCCCAGAGTTGAAGGATATCGACTTTATTCGCCTTGGGTTATTACGCTGTATCAGTGTAGTCGATAGTGGTCGCCATTTCCTCCAAACCAATGAACAGATTTATGGCCAGCTGCTTCCCCACTCAACGTATTTTAAATCACTGAAGTCGCATAGACGAACAAGTATGCTTGAGGCATTTGAACAGCAGAGCTATCATCTTCACTCTGAAACACTGCTATCGCAAGGCATTGATTATCTTAAAGCATTCCCGGAACTTGACGAATACACCATAGAAGCAGCGGATGGACATTTTATTGATCATGCCTGCCATACTGAAAAAAACAGCAAGGGGAAAGTTTATGCGGCCGGGGGGATTTACGCGTTGAATCTCAGAAGTGGGTTGCTCAGATTTCTTTGTCTGGTGACAAACGGAACTCAGAGACATCAAGAAATACCTGTGTTACGAAATCATATTGAAAAGCAAAACAAGGGAAATAACAGCTCTCAGAAACATCTCTATGTCTACGATAAAGCCGTCACCGACTTTGTCTGGTGGGATCGGCAGAAACGACATGCTAATTACATGATTTCAATGCTAAAAGAAAATTCAATTGCGACTCTGGTTGAGTCTATCCCTTTTGACTCCCGCCATGAGATCAATACAGGGGTTGAAGCATACAGTGTGTACGAAAACAAGGGCATCAAATTTAACGTGGTGGATTACCGTGATCCAGAAACCGGAAAACTTCACCGGTTTGTGACAACCTTGCCAATGACTATTAACCCTGGAACCATTGCCATGCTGTATTTCAAGCGATGGCGGGGAGTCGCTATTTTTGCGAAAGCTTGTTTTGGGCATCCCAGCCCAAGCAAGCAGCAAAAACTTAACGCGACCACTTATGCCTCCGGCGGCCCCGATTCGTCCTCGTCACCTCGTCCCGACCCAACAAGGGGTCGGAACATAGGCTCCAAATGACTTGACGCCGTGTCGGATGGCCTTTTATTTTGTCTCCACCTTCGCTAACGCTCAGACTCCGACAAAACAACGGCCCTACGGCTATCGCGGACTAAAAATCTTCACTTCGCTTAGGCTCCGTTTCCCTGATTTTCAGCGGACGATTGAAAAGACATTCAATAACACTAAAAGTAATTTCAAGGAAACTAAAGCTTGGTCTTCCAATACCCGCTCACTTGAAGATCAAATGCGCCTGACTGCAATGAGCTATAATTTAATGCTCGTGTTTGAAGAGATTTCAAAAACACAACAGCCAGAATTGATTCATCCATCGGATAAAAAATATAGCGAGGCTCTGGAGATAAGGCAGCAACAGGCTCAAAAACGAGATCGTTTTGTGAATCCATTATTTTTCCAGGCAAGAATATCTCGTATCAGCTCGTATACCATTCGGGCAGTTCAAAACGCAATAATAACAGGAATGTCTTTACAGTGCTTTATGAGCTCTCTTGTGGCGAGGTTAGTTTTACCGCCTCAATTGATAGGGGAACACTGATGCCTTTAGCAGTGAATAAATTAATGTAATGCCGGGCTACCGCTGAAAATCATGGAAACGGAGCTTAGCGAAGTGGTGATTTTTAGTCCCTGATAGGCGACAGGGCAATTCGCTGATTCGACGTGTGCTAGCAGCACGCGAGAGGAGCAAGAATTGCATTCCGAATAGCCGTCCAGCCAGTGAGGTAGTTCGGGGAGTCGCTATTTTTGCGAAAGCTTGTTTTGGGCATCCCAGCCCAAGCAAGCAGCAAAAACTTAACGCGACCACTTATGCCTCCGGCGGCCCCGATTCGTCCTCGTCACCTCGTCCCGACCCAACAAGGGGTCGGAACATAGGCTCCAAATGACTTGACGCCGTGTCGGATGGCCTTTTATTTTGTCTCCACCTTCGCTAACGCTCAGACTCCGACAAAACAACGGCCCTACGGCTATCGCGGACTAAAAATCTTCACTTCGCTAAAGCTCCGTTTCCAGGATTTTCAGCGAATGACGAAGCGGCTTTTGTGCGTAGTCGTTGCGGACGCAGGCCGTTCAGGGCATCTCCCATCCGCTGCGTAGGTGAACGAATTATGGCGACAGGAGTCCCGGAATTTCGTGAGGTAGCATGGCGCGCCTGGATTTTAATCGCTGCTGCACGATTTGGGGTGACTGTTATGCTGCCAGTGTGCGGATCATAGGTATTCTTACGCATCTCGTGGCGTAGAGTCACCTTATACATTTCAAGTCGTTGTTCGCCAGATGAAAACTCGCTGACAATTTCATCACTGGCAATAAGTGACAACAGCTCCAAAGCTTCGCGGTGTAGCCAGTCTGCACTCCAGTCCGGTGCAAGATAGCTGCCATGCCCCCAGATTGAGCCTTGCTGCATACCACCTATAGACTGCCAGATATTCTGGCCGCGCTCTATATCAGCGCGGGTATAAACAATATTGCCACTCGTCGTTTTAATAACCTCAGGAATTGGAGGTGCCTTTTGATAAATTTGCGATCCATAAAACAATAAGATGGAAAACGATACCAGCATACTGACTGACAATATTAGCCAGAGTCGTTTAACCGTAAAAGTTGTATTATAAGTTTTCATTATTGAGTCCTGATCGAATAATATAAGTATAGTAATGAGAAACTGAATAATTTAAGGTAACTAGCTTGCCAAGATTAATCAGAATCTTTCTATCCCTTACTTTCAGTAATCTTTTATTAAACACCTATTCCGGCCATATTTCAACTCAATGTGCTAGCACTACTACTTGATGGATTGCTCAAACAGATAGGCATAAAAAAGCCCGACCCTTTGGAGGGTCAGGCTTAGTCTGATACTACTTGAAAAGACAGTCTTTTTTTTCTATAGCTCCTTTGCTTTATTTCACTCTGTAACGATAACTTCCTGCGCTGTCAGCCCCGGACGGGCTGATAGTCTCCAGAAGGCGCAGGGAAATTTGCCAATCCGAAGTGCGCGATAGCGCGCGAGGGAGGCTAAAATTTTATCCCGAATAGCCGTAGAGCCATTTGTGGTAGCCATGACTGAGCTGCTTTGTGCTCAGTCTGTGGCGGACGCAGGGCGGCTGGAGCATCTCCTATTCGCTGCGTAGGTGAACGAATTACGGCGACAGGAGTCCCGGAATTTCGTGAGGTAGCATGGCGCGCCTGCAACCACCAGCATTATCATACTCAATAATATTAATGTCCACTGACTCATTTGTTAATTGGAAAATACTTAAAAAACGTAACCCGGCTAAGCCCCACTGATATTAAATTAATGATCGCGCACGGAATAAGTTGAGCATCTGGCGCAGAATTTTTATTCGTATTCAAAGCAAAGAAACAGCTGCATAGCCAGCTACCTAAGTGCTTCTATAACCCAGAAGACGGATAAAAAGACAAGCCATTGCTTAAGTTATTCCATGTAAGTCCCTTAGGCAACATGCATAGGATGATCAGGTACGAAGCGCATCCATTGGGGCTTGATGCGCTGGCTTTAGCCAACTCCCCAACAAATGTGCAACGATTACAAACACACCTTCACTCGCAAACTCAGGCTGCGTATCTGCTCAGCAAATTTTTGTAATTGATCCATGCTTGCGCTAGTAATAATATTTACCTCAGGCTGTAATGAGGGTCTGGCCAGGCTGTATAGCATCACGCCCTGTAATGGGACCTGCTGAATTATCTTTGCTAATAAAGCCAGATAGGCTTGCTGCTCTTGTGTGTCTAGTAGACCACCCTGCCCTTGGCTGGATGTAAAACCTAATACACAAGTCTGAATCCAGGTCGAACACAGATTTGCCGAACTGATTAAATTATCCAGCTGTTTTTGCGCACTTAAGCCAGCATGGTTCACTGCTTCCCGTCCTAGATCGGTAGCGCTGTCTAATTTAAACCAGAGTTGACCGTTATATTTGTTAAATAACTGCAAGCCCTGCTGTACATCGGCTTTATGCATCAGGCTGCCATTGCTAATCAATACATATTGAAACGGGTCGGGAATATTGGCCTGCTCGAGAGTTTGGGTAATGAAGGCTATTGCTTTGGCGAACTCATGCACGCTGGTTGGCTCGCCATTGCCGGAAATAGCGATGTCTTTAATAATTTGTCTTGCCGGCTCTATTTCAAAGCGCTGGTAAAATGTTCCATGCAATACATCCTGCAAAAAACCGGCTAATTCTATTGCTAATAATTCAAAATCCAGTTCTGGTGCTGCACCTACGCTTAAGTCAGGTACCTGACAATAGATACAGCGCCAGTTACAGGCATTATTAGTATTAAAATTAATACCGATAGATAAGCCACCCGAGCGTCTGGAGTTAACTGGATAAATATATTGATAGCCTGCAATATTACGATCATGATTTTTTACTGTAAGTTTGGACATAACGCTAAAAAATAATCTTAAAAAATGTTATTCTACTGGGTTACATAATTATACTTTAAGTTTTTTGGAGAGAAAAA
>NZ_BLYC01000083.1 GCF_019721995.1 Bathymodiolus japonicus methanotrophic gill symbiont
CCTTTTCCATAATGGCAGGCAATGTTTCTTCCAGCCACGTTTTTCTTTCAAGCTCGTACTTTTCTTCTTCTTGGCGATCAGTCACAAAACGAGCTTTTTGATAACTGAAGCCCAGTTTTTTCATTAGGCTTGATAAATAGTTCAAGTTATAACGAACTTCAAATTTTAACCAAATAAGCTCGGCAATCATCGCAGTATTCCATATTCCACAATGAAATCCATTGTCTTCTGGGCCTTTCTTTATCAACTCAACCAATCTATTTTTCTGGTCTTTAGTTAACTTTGACTTCCGACCACGTCCTTGATAGTGTTGCCCTATTAATCAACCGACACCTTTATGCATGAATGTTTTCAGCCAATTTATAATGGTTTTTTCACAGACTCACATTAGGCGTGCTATTTCTTTGATTCCCATGCATTCACTGAACCAGAGTAGAGCTTGAGTTAATCGATATAAACAAATATTACTTAGCTTGAGAGCTGTCGCCATATTTTTTTTAGTCGGTCTACAATTGACTTTGAAAAAGTGAGGGATACCATTTTTGACTGTTTCCGTTAGTGTTGGAACGAAAATTATAAGCCAGTTTCCCCTCTGTCGTTTTTGTTTGTTCGGAAATTAATTTTCTGAAAGTCTATAACTCCTGTTTGACAGCCGGGTAGTCCATGAAAGCTTATTGTGCGAAACTATCCTGAATCTTTACCCCAAAGCACATAAAAATCAAGCCTATTCACCTACTGCAATGCTGTTGATTGAATGGATTAACGCAGCATCGCATTCAGTTGATCAACTATTTCAGCCCAGTCTGCATCTGCATCTTTTGCCTGTTGTAAAAAAGCCTCTTGCGATGGACTCCAGAATTCTGCCTGATATAAGTCCACACTTCCGCGCAAGGGCTTATGTTTATTGATGAAGGCATGAATTGTCCGGTCTGAGCTGTCTAGCCCTAATTGATCAAAAAGAGCCGCCAGAGTATGTATCGATGCTTCCATTATCTTCCCCCTAAAGTCCGGATATACAGCACTATAAGAAAGCGGAGTTTATCTGGTCTCGCTGCGTATGATGATTTTTGTCATGCCGATACTGCCCCGGGACATCATCACATGCCCCCAGAATTAACAGCCTCATTCATCAGTGTTCCCATTGAAAGAAGAAGTACCTAAACAAAGCAGCCTATAACCTACCTGAATGTAGCACCACTCGAATATTTCCATCTTTTTGATTTTAATCACTTATAACAGCAAATAGACACTCTGTAGGCACCGTAAAAGAACAACAAATAATTTCAAATAAAGCTTGCATTTACCGAAAAAATTTTTCTAAAAATTTCCGTTTTAATCACCTCATAACCGGATATCACCCATGCTTAAAGACCTACCACTCTCTGAACATATTCACCAACACTGCAATGAAAGTATGGAACGCGCCCTGTTAGCAGAGCGTCATCCTTTGCGGGCTCGTTCATGCCCAGAGTTGAAGGATATCGACTTTATTCGCCTTGGGTTATTACGCTGTATCAGTGTAGTCGATAGTGGTCGCCATTTCCTCCAAACCAATGAACAGATTTATGGCCAGCTGCTTCCCCACTCAACGTATTTTAAATCACTGAAGTCGCATAGACGAACAAGTATGCTTGAGGCATTTGAACAGCAGAGCTATCATCTTCACTCTGAAACACTGCTATCGCAAGGCACTGATTATCTTAAAGCATTCCCGGAACTTGACGAATACACCATAGAAGCAGCGGATGGACATTTTATTGATCATGCCTGCCATACTGAAAAAAAACAGCAATCGGGGAGTCGCTATTTTTGCGAAAGCTTGTTTTGGGCATCCCAGCCCAAGCAAGCAGCAAAAACTTAACGCGACCACTTATGCCTCCGGCGGCCCCGATTCGTCCTCGTCACCTCGTCCCGACCCAACAAGGGGTCGGAACATAGGCTCCAAATGACTTGACGCCGTGTCGGATGGCCTTTTATTTTGTCTCCACCTTCGCTAACGCTCAGACTCCGACAAAATAACGGCCCTACGGCTATCGCGGACTAAAAATCATCACTTCGCTTAGGCTCCGTTTCCCTGATTTTCAGCGGGGGAAAGTTCAGGCGGCCGGGGGGATTTACGCGTTGAATATCAGAAGTGGGTTGCTCAGATTTCTTTGTCTGGTGACAAACGGAACTCAGAGACATCAAGAAATACCTGTGTTACGAGATCATATTGAAAAGCAAAACAGCGGGGAGTCGCTATTTTTGCGAAAGCTTGTTTTGGGCATCCCAGCCCAAGCAAGCGGCAAAAACTTAACGCGACCACTTATGCCTCCGGCGGCCCCGATTCGTCCTCGTCACCTCGTCCCGACCCAACAAGGGGTCGGAACATAGGCTCCAAATGACTTGACGCCATGTCGGATGGCCTTTTATTTTGTCTCCACCTTCGCTAACGCTCAGACTCCGACAAAACAACGGCCCTACGGCTATCGCGGACTAAAAATCATCACTTCGCTTAGGCTCCGTCGCTGTCAGCCCCGGACGGGCTGATAGTCTCCAGAAGGCGCAGGGAAATTTGCCAATCCGAAGTGCGCGATAGCGCGCGAGGGAGGCTAAAATTTTATCCCGAATAGCCGTAGAGCCATTTGTGGTAGCCATGACTGAGCTGCTTTGTGCTCAGTCTGTGGCGGACGCAGGGCGGCTGGAGCATCTCCTATTCGCTGCGTAGGTGAACGAATTACGGCGACAGGAGTCCCGGAATTTCGTGAGGTAGCATGGCGCGCCTATTCCCTGATTTTCAGCGAGGGAAATAACAGCTCTCAGAAACATCTCTATGTCTACGATAAAGCCGTCACCGACTTTGTCTGGTGGGATCGGCAGAAACGACATGCTAATTACATGATTTCAATGCTAAAAGAAAATTCAATTGCGACTCTGGTTGAGTCTATCCCTTTTGACTCCCGCCATGAGATCAATACAGGGGTTGAAGCATACAGTGTGTACGAAAACAAGGGCATCAAATTTAACCTGGTGGATTACCGTGATCCAGAAACCGGAAAACTTCACCGGTTTGTGACAACCTTGCCAATGACTATTAACCCTGGAACCATTGCCATGCTGTATTTCAAGCGATGGACGATTGAAAAGACATTCAATAACACTAAAAGTAATTTCAAGGAAACTAAAGCTTGGTCTTCCAATACCCGCTCACTTGAAAATAAAATGCGCATGACTGCAATGAGCTATAATTTAACGCGCGTGTTTGAAGAGATTTCAAAAACACAACAGCCAGAATTGATTCATCCGTCGGATAAAAAATATAGCGAGGCTCTGGAGATTAGGCAGCAACAGGCTCAAAAACGAGATCGTTTTGTGAATCCATTATTTTTCCAGGCAAGAATATCTCGTATCAGCTCGTATACCATTCGGGCAGTTCAAAACGCAATAATAACAGGAATGTCTTTACAGTGCTTTATGAGCTCTCTTGTGGCGAGGTTAGTTTCACGGCCTCAATTGATAGGGGAACACTGATGGCCTCATTAGTAAAAGAATTCGCTTTTGCATAATAATCCCCCTGACAGGCGCGCCATGCTACCTCACGAAATTCCGGGACTCCTGTCGCCGTAATTCGTTCACCTACGCAGCGAATAGGAGATGCTCCAGCCGCCCTGCGTCCGCCACAGACTGAGCACAAAGCAGCTCAGTCATGGCTACCACAAATGGCTCTACGGCTATTCGGGATAAAATTTTAGCCTCCCTCGCGCGCTATCGCGCACTTCGGATTGGCAAATTTCCCTGCGCCTTCTGGAGACTATCAGCCCGTCCGGGGCTGACAGCGATAGCATGGTGGTTAAAAATATTGTTGAGAAACCATGACCCGTTATATTACTGTTCGATAGGCGTGCCAGCCTGTCTGCCCCATTCCGCCCAGGAACCATCATACATCGGTACATTAGTCAGACCTATTTGATATAAAGCCAATAATAACACAGCTGCAGAAACACCTGAGCCACAGCTAGTAACCATCGGTTGTGACAAGTTGACTTGGGTACTTTCAAACAGTAGGTGTAATTTTTGTCTGGATAATAATGTACCGTGTTCAGCGTCAGTTAAATGGGCATACGGCAGATTGATACTGTGTGGAATATGACCGGGTCGAAGATCTGCTGCGGCTAGTGCGCGCTGTCCTTGAAAGCTATCTGCTGAACGTGCATCAAGAATCTGCCGTACGCCTGATTGCTGAATTTTCAGCATTTGTGTTAAATCGCAAATTAGCTCAGGGCGATAGTCGGTCTTATAAAGTTTGCTGATGGGTGATGGCTGCTTTGTGTCTAGCGGAAAATTCTTGTGCTTCCAGTGTTTGAGGCCACCATCCAGAATTTGTACTGATGTATGTCCGAATATGCGAAACATCCACCAGACCCGGGCCGCTGCAAAAAAATGATTATTGTCATAGATAATAATATGACTGTTGTGATCTATCCCCATTTTCCCAACCGCATCAGAAAATTGGTTTGCACTGGGTATAGTATGCGGCAAGGGGCTAGATTGATCCGCAACCTGATCGATATCAAAAAACAGTGCTCCGAGAATATGTTGCTGGTATTCTTCTTTAGCATTACGTTGTTGTCTAGGCAGGTAGAACGTGGCATCAAGAATAACTAGCTTCGGGTTAGCAAGATTTTCTGCTAACCATGTACAGCTTACCAGTGCCGAGTCAGTCATTGTTATTCCCAAAGTCCCCTGTTGCAGAAAGTTTAACATAAGTTCTTGTACTATAAAGCCGTAAGGTCATAATGTCAATAACAGTGATTAACCGGAGTAGCAATGAACCAGGATAATGGAAAGATATGTGTTTATTATGATGGTGCCTGTCCAAAATGTATTAAAGGCAGGGAAACCTATGAAAAGCTTGCAGGGAAAACGGGTGGAAATGTTTGCTGGATAGATATTACAGGACAGGATCAGGCGCTGCGTGACTTAGGTATCGACCCACATAAGGCAATTACTGAGCTGTATGTTAAAGCCTGAATTCGTACGCTGAAAATCCTGGAAACGGAGCTTTAGCGAAAGATGGAAATATTCGAGTGGTGCTACCTTCAGGTAGGTTATAGGCTGCTTTGTTTAGGTACTTCTTCTTTCAATGGGAACACTGATGAAGGGGATAATGATTTTAACCCATCTTCGTCACTATTGATGATGTAGTTGTTATAAATCAATTTGTTGAAATTTTAAAAAGTAGCCAGTTGGCACTACAGATTTTGTGTTTTTGTATAAAACGTTGGATTTTTTAGAGTATTTTTGTCGCATGTAAATTACACTCAAATAATGATGATTTTTTTGACAAAAGTCCAGGCGCGCCATGCTACCTCACGAAATTCTGGGACTCCTGTCGCCATAATTCGTTCACCTACGCAGCGGATGGGAGATGCCCTGAACGCCCTGCGTCCGCAACGACTACGCACAAAAGCCGCTTCGTCATTACTACCTCACTGGCTGGACGGCTATTCGGAATGCAATTCTTGCTCCTCTCGCGTGCTGCTAGCACACGTCGAATCAGCGAATTGCCCTGTCGCCTATCACTCGATGTTCAAGTTTTTGATATTGAGAAGGTAAAATCAGGTATTCTGAGGTTGTTGTAATTTTATCGGTGTAAGCCCATGTTAATGAATGCCCCAGCCACCTTTATCCAAAGCTATATTGACGATTTAAATGATGCGCTCAATCAGCTAAAACCCGGAGCCGCTTTGACACGGATTCAAGCCGCTTGGTTGGGCACTTGTTTAACGGGCATACTGCTAATGAACTCTGTTTGCTGGGCTAAGTTTGAGCGAGCAAGCCTTGGAGATTGCAAAGTAGCCGCATTATCCTGGGTGTTTCGTAAAGCAAGTATACCCTGGGACTGGTTGCTACGGGTGAGTGTGGTCTTAATTTTAAAACGTTATGGCATTACTGAAGGTGTGTTGGCCTTTGATGAATCAGACCGAGCACGATCTAAGTCTACAAAACGTATTTATAAGGGTTACAAGCAGAAACACAAAGGCTCCGGCGGGTATGTTAATGGACAAACGATAGTATTATTGCTGCTAGTTACCTCATCCATTACAGTGCCTGTCGGTTTTTTCTTTTATATGCCGGATCCAGCCTTAAAGCAGTGGGATAAAGAAGATAAACGGTTGAAAAATAGCGGTATAGCAAAAAAAGACCGGCCTATTAAGCCTGAACGTGACAGTGCCTACCCGACCAAAACAGAGATTGCATTAGGCTTATTAAAAGAGTTTAAAGTTGCGCATAGCCTGATTAAAATTAAAGGCGTACTGGCTGATGCGCTGTATGGTGAAAAGCCTTTATGGACGAAGCCGCTAAAGAATCTGGAGGCTCGCAGGTGATTAGCCAATTACGTAAAAACCAAAATATTGAATATAGAGGTAGAATAAGGTCAGTCGAGAGCTACTTTAATTCGATTAACAAAGGCATTGATCAGATAATACGTGTACGTGGCGGCAAAGAGATTAAAGTGACTGTCAGCAGTGCACGATTAAAGGCGAGTTCTCACAGTAAAAAACGCTTTGTCATTGCCTTAAAATATGACGGTGAAAACGACTATCGCTATTTATCGGGGAGTCGCTATTTTTGCGAAAGCTTGTTTTGGGCATCCCAGCCCAAGCAAGCAGCAAAAACTTAACGCGACCACTTATGCCTCCGGCGGCCCCGATTCGTCCTCGTCACCTCGTCCCGACCCAACAAGGGGTCGGAACATAGGCTCCAAATGACTTGACGCCGTGTCGGATGGCCTTTTATTTTGTCTCCACCTTCGCTAACGCTCAGACTCCGACAGAATAACGGCCCTACGGCTATCGCGGACTAAAAATCATCACTTCGCTTAGGCTCCGTTTCCCTGATTTTCAGCGGTGGCGACAGACCTGACTTGGCGCACACAAGATATTATTCAAGCCTATACGTTGAGATGGCTGATTGAGGTTTTCTTTGAGGACTGGAAGCTTTATGAAGGATGGGGGCGTGAGGCCAAACAATTAGATGAAGAGGGATCAAGCCGTGGCCTGATTCTGAGTCTTTTGTTTGACCATTGCCTTCTCCTTCACCCAGAGCAAATAGCCCGCATTGAAAGCAAACTACCTGCGTATACCGTAGGAAGCTTACAGCGCAAGTCTCAAATGGATGTACTGCTTGAGTTCATCACGTCATTGCTAGAGTTTCCAGATCCTGGTGATAAGCTGAAAGAGTTAGGTGAATTAATAAAGGATGTGTTTCATCGGGGAGTCGCTATTTTTGCGAAAGCTTGTTTTGGGCATCCCAGCCCAAGCAAGCAGCAAAAACTTAACGCGACCACTTATGCCTCCGGCGGCCCCGATTCGTCCTCGTCACCTCGTCCCGACCCAACAAGGGGTCGGAACATAGGCTCCAAATGACTTGACGCCGTGTCGGATGGCCTTTTATTTTGTCTCCACCTTCGCTAACGCTCAGACTCCGACAAAACAACGGCCCTACGGCTATCGCGGACTAAAAATCTTCACTTCGCTAAAGCTCCGTTTCCCTGATTTTCAGCGACTGATGCCATCAGGAAAACATATGATTGGCAGAGATTTAGGGCGCTTAGGGCCAACACCATCATTAAAGTATTGTTCTGCTGGGTGAAGGTAAGAGTTTGATGGCAATGGGATGGAAAAACTTGAACATCGAGTATCAGGGACTAAAAATCACCACTTCGCTAAGCTCCGTTTCCATGATTTTCAGCGAATGAATTTATCGACAAAAATAATATAAATGGCACTACAAAACTTTCAAAAAAAACACCATTGATTTTAAAGAGAATTTTTCGACAAAAAATCGCTTAAACCGATGAATCAATAGCTTAGAAAGATAAAAGTGACGAAGATGGGTTAATGGCGTAATACCAAACCTTTCTGTCTACATGAATTATTAGCTGGAAGCCGCTTGTTGGTGCTACGTTTCTTGTAGGCAAATAATTCATGCTTGTTGCGCCACAGCTACTGACCTGCCATTCTGTCACTGATAGTTTGTCTGCAAGGCCAGAGGCTCCAGTGGATTTTGCACAAATAATACTTCGCTTTCATCATAGCCAACTGCAACAATCTGAAACTCCAGCTTTGGGCTATCCATGGGAAATTCTTTAAGGTTCATTGGTTGAGAAAAATCTCCCCAGTAGCGCTGTCGGTAAGTCACATCACCTGTTGCTGAAACTTCAAATGATTCAGGGAAAGTTTTGAAAAGGTGCTGCTGGTTGACTATTTGTATTCTGGGGTGCCATATTTTGTCGAATGCAACATTCTGGGAGACGCTGTCGGCTGCTGCCAGGCGTGGATCATGCCAGCGGAATTCAACATAGACATTAGCAACGAAACTCTGGCTTGCACTATCTACTTCATCAACATCGGTGACAAATATTGCGGTGTAGATAGTCGTTGCCGACTGAGATTCTAGCCCCGGACGCGAGATGTCAGCAGCGCTATTTAGCGCTGGTTAATAGCAGAGTAAGCAATAACAACAGACGTGTAATCATAGCTGGTGAGATCCGGTGGTTTCGTTATAACTCGATGTTCAAGTTTTTCCATCCCATTGCCATCAAACTCTTACCTTCACCCAGTAGAACAATACTTTAATGATGCTGTTGGCCCTAAGCGCCCTAAATCTCTGCCAATCATATGTTTTCCTGATGGCATCAGTTGAAACACATCCTTTATTAATTCACCTAACTCTTTCAGCTTATCACCAGGATCTGGAAACTCTAGCAATGACGTGATGAACTCAAGCAGTACATCCATTTGAGACTTGCGCTGTAAGCTTCCTACGGTATACGCAGGTAGTTTGCTTTCAATGCGGGCTATTTGCTCTGGGTGAAGGAGAAGGCAATGGTCAAACAAAAGACTCAAAATCAGGCCACGGCTTGATCCCTCTTCATCTAATTGTTTGACCTCACGCCCCCATCCTTCATAAAGCTTCAAGTCCTCAAAGAAAACCTCAATCAGCCATCTCAACGTATAGGCTTGAATAATATCTTGTGTGCGCCAAGTCAGGTCTGTCGCCACTAAATAGCGATAGTCGTTTTCACCGTCATATTTTAAGGCAATGACAAAGCGTTTTTTACTGTGTGAACTCACCTTTAATCGTGTACTGCTGACAGTCACTTTAATCTCTTTGCCGCCACGTACACGTATTATCTGATCAATGCCTTTGTTAATCGAATTAAAGTAGCTCTCGACTGACCTTATTCTACCTCTATATTCAATATTTTGGTTTTTACGTAATTGGCTAATCACCTGCGAGCCTCCAGATTCTTTAGCGGCTTCGTCCATAAAGGCTTTTTCACCATACAGCGCATCAGACAGTACGCCTTTAATTTTAATAAGGCTATGCGCAACTTTAAACTCTTTTAATAA
>NZ_BLYC01000084.1 GCF_019721995.1 Bathymodiolus japonicus methanotrophic gill symbiont
ATTGAACGTAAAAACTTGAATTTTAGAGCATGGATAAAACGATTAACTCGTCGAACAATCTGCTTCTCTAAGTTAGAGAAAATGCATGATATTGTGATTGGTCTGTTAATAAATAAGGTGGAATTTGGCAGGGATATTCATGCAAAAACACAGATTTAACCCACTACCCAAAAATGAATATTAATATCATGATAGATAGCATCAGTAATCCATTTCTTACTACAACGCTCACCCCCCCTTAATCGCCATACAGTCATGATCACGGTGTAACAATGCCTCATGATCATGCTTTAGTAAGTGAGAGCTCGACTTTAACGCTTCAAATCTTCTCACTGTATGCGTGGCATTCAAATGCTCTTTATCGCGCTCCTGAATGAGTTTTAAGCTTATTTCTTGCTGCTTAGCTAACGCACGTTCAATAATTCGCTTTTTAGCGTCTAAGGGGTGTGTTTTTTCTTGTAGCTCTTCAATAATACTAGCCGTATCAGGATCATTAAAAACCATCAGTGTTCCCATTGAAAGAAGAAGTACCTAAACAAAGCAGCCTATAACCTACCTGAAGGTAGCAACACTCGAATATTTCCATCTTTTTGATTTTAATCACTTATAACAGCAAATAGACACTCTGTAGCCACCGTAAAGAAACAACAAATAATTTCAAATAAAGCTTGCAATTGCCGAAAAAAATTTTCTAAAAATTTCCGTTTTAATCACCTTATAAACGGATATCACCCATGCTTAAAGACCTACCACTCTCTGAACATATTCACCAACACTGCAATGAAAGTATGGAACGTGCCCTGTTAGCAGAGCGTCATCCTTTGTGGGCTCGTTCATGCCCAGAGTTGAAGGATATCGACTTTATTCGGCTTGGGTTATTACGCTGTATCAGTGTAGTCGATAGTGGTCGCCATTTCCTCCAAACCAATGAACAGATTTATGGCCAGCTGCTTCCCCCGCTGAAAATCATGGAAACGTAGCTTAGCGAAGTGGTGATTTTTAGTCCCTGATAGGCGACAGGGCAATTCGCTGATTCGACGTGTGCTAGCAGCACGCGAGAGGAGCAAGAATTGCATTCCGAATAGCCGTCCAGCCAGTGAGGTAGTAATGACGAAGCGGCTTTTGTGCGTAGTCGTTGCGGACGCAGGGCGTTCAGGGCATCTCCCATCCGCTGCGTAGGTGAACGAATTATGGCGACAGGAGTCCCGGAATTTCGTGAGGTAGCATGGCGCGCCTGACTCAACGTATTTTAAATCACTGAAGTCGCATAGACGAACAAGTATGCTTGAGGCATTTGAACAGCAGAGCTATCATCTTCACTCTGAAACACTGCTATCGCAAGGCATTGATTATCTTAAAGCATTCCCGGAACTTGACGAATACACCATAGAAGCAGCGGATGGACATTTTATTGATCATGCCTGCCATCGCTATCAGCCCCGGACGGGCTGATAGTCTCCAGAAGGCGCAGGGAAATTTGCCAATCCGAAGTGCGCGATAGCGCGCGAGGGAGGCTAAAATTTTATCCCGAATAGCCGTAGAGCCATTTGTGGTAGCCATGACTGAGCTGCTTTGTGCTCACAGTCTGTGGCGGACGCAGGGCGGCTGGAGCATCTCCTATTCGCTGCGTAGGTGAACGAATTACGGCGACAGGAGTCCAGGAATTTCGTGAGGTAGCATGGCGCGCCTGACTGAAAAAAACAGCAATTTGAGTTATTATTTTTCAAATAAGGCGAAAACTATCCTGACACGGGGGGAGGCTTCTGCTATTTTATTCTGTGAAGTTCCCTTTTTTAATTCAATTTCTATATAATATCTTTCTTCAGGACATAGGTGTGTATAGCTCATTTGTAGCCTCTGTAAATTGTTTGGTAGCTGTTTACTTTACACCTATGTCTTGTCTTAATTCAACAGGTGTTAGTCTAGCCAATACTTGCAGAGGGTTATGCACTTATTATACGAATTCAGGATTGATAAAACACAGACCTGGCACCGCTTGGTTTTGAATGGACGAAAAAAATAGCCCTAAGCCATATGTTTGCTTTCCTGATTTAGTGACAACGACTTCGTCCCCAATAAGAACCCAGGTGCCCAAACACTTTTCACTTATATGGCTCTTAATCAATAACCAGCGTAATTCAGCCCATTGAGCTGTTTTTCCTCGAAACGCTGAACAGTACGGTAACTACCGCCTCTTTCAGTCGACCTGGAAATGCCTAGCATCGTGACACGTCCAGTCATTGATAGCGTCGATTCTATGATTAAACTTAAGTGTTTCAGTTTTTTGGTAGATAAGCTTGGACTTAAGGCTTCAAGTATTGCTATGATGTTCGAACATGGTCATATTTTGGTAAGTGCTGTGGTGACCTAGTATTTTACCGACCTCTGGCCATCCTTAGTTTTTTCTCTCCCTTATTTTGGCGAAGGTATTGATAACTTGCTCTTGCAATGGATGAAGAATTAATTTCTTTATGACTTGGTAACGAGTCAATTAAGAACCCGTTTGCGACAGAACCGATTAACTTCCTCGCTTTAAATAGAATATCGAAAAAGGATAAAATTACACATGTATTTAAACAAAATAAAGAAACTAGGGATGGCTATTTCCATAGCACTTTTAACCACTCACGCGGTGGCGGAAGTAGTGCCCTCGGAAGCCCTTGAAGAGGGCTATACCTTGTATTACCCGTGTGTCGAGAGTGAAGATATCACAAGTATATTAGTCGTTAATAGGCATTCAACCTTTATCGACTGGGCTTTAGATAAAGCATACCACAGAAATGGTAATACAGCTTGTGAGCTCATCGCGATTGTTGAGGAGGATCATCCAGAGGGGTGGGATTCCACAAACCTTGACTTACAGAGTATGATGGTTGATATTGAAAAGCACGCAACAGCTTATGATATCCCGGTGGTGGTTACGAAGATAACGGATCCCGAGACAGGGAGCTTTTTGAAGAAAAAAGACACTATCAAAAGCATTCACTATTCTGTATACCGGGAGGTGTGGAATTTAGGATATGATGCGGGACACAAAAAGGGGTATGAAAAAGGATTCCACGATGGGTATCTAACCGGATTTGATAATGGGTATGAACAAGGTTTCGTGCCTGATTATTAAGTGCGTGTTTTAAAAGTCCCATGAAGGTTCTGTCGCATAAATCCCCCTTCCCGACGTTATCTGCTATCATAATTCTCAATTTCAATAAAAGGTGGCTCATATGCTCAGCTTCAAAGGCACTCACTTTCCAAAAGATGTCATTCTTTATGCTGTTTTCTTTTATGTCAGGTATGGCGTTTCGTATCGCGACCTTGAAGAAATTATGGAAGAAAGAGGTGTTGAAGTGGATCATGCTACGCTCAATCGTTGGGTTATCCGTTATTCTCCTGCCATTGCTGTAAACGCTAAATCTCAGAAACGAGAAACCAATAAATCGTGGCGCATGGATGAAACGTATATCAAAGTGAAGGGTCAGTGGACCTATTTATACCGAGCTGTTGATAGTCGCGGGGATACGCTTGATTTCATGCTTTCTGAGCGCCGTGATGAAGAGGCTGCAACCGCATTTTTTAAACAAACGATTAACAATAATGGATTTCCTGATAAGGTCGTTATGGATAAAAGTGGCGCTAACTATGCAGGATTAGCCAATATTAACCTCTTGTTAATCCTCGCTGGGTTTGCCACTATGATTGACATATTACAAGTTAAATATTTGAATAACATCATCGAACAGGATCATCGCTTTATCAAAAAAGTAACAAAACCGATGATGTGCTTTAAAGCGTTTCACTCCGCCCAAGCAACAATTGATGGAATTGAAACGGCACATATGATCCGAGAGGGGCAATTATCTGAGGAAAGTATTCCTGCTTATAAGCAGTTTATAGCTTTAGCAGGATAGTTATGCCTGAAGACCAGGAGGTCTGTGCTTTTGATAATTATTGCGACAGAACCAGCAATAAAGCGTGCGGTGTTTTTCAAGATAGTTTTCGCCTAAATTATTTAAGCCGCTTCATCAGTCCTGTCAGGATTTAATGAAACTGGCCCTGTAGCATCCCAGTTTCTGGTTGAGCCAGACCATCTGGAAGGTTTTTCTTTTTTCTTCTGGAGATATAATTTATCTCGCATTTTGCCGAGCGCGAATGTATAAAAAAATGCGTAGCCATTTTGTATATACATTCGCATAGCTCGCAAATTCTGCCAGCTTCAAGACTTCAAAAACGCCAAGAAATAACCCGCAAGCCTCACACTGGTTTTAATGGTTCTTGTGAGCTTCGTAATAAGAACGCAAAACCGCGTTAATATGGCTTTGATAGCCCTTTCCTTGAGATTTTAGCCAATCCAATACATCTGCATCTAGGCGAATAGATACCGCTTTTTTTACGGGCGTTATTTTCATTTCCACGGTGCGTAAAAATTCCGCGTCAAATTCAGCTATTTCTGAATAATCTATTTCTTTATCTGCCATTGCATCAAGTCGTTTTAAGTCGCTCTTTATAGGTTTTTTGTTCACGGTTATTCGCCTTCCTCATTGAGATAATTCTAGTTTTATTCCCGCGTGGAGTATGGGCTATGACTACGGTTCTATTTTCTAACAATCCAAAAGTTATAAAGCGCGGTTCGCCATAATCTTGCCTTGTATCTTCAAAAGTAACGCATTGCCCTAAAAAAACTTTTTCTGCATCTGAAAAATCTAGCCCTCTTTCCGATAGGTTCTTATTGTTTTTTTCTTCGTTCCATTCATACATGGCTAGCCCCTTAGCTGTATATACAACTGTACATACATACGAATTCTAAATCAAGCCTTAAATACTTTTAATTTTAATCTTGATTTATTGGTAACTACTCAGCCGCTGAAAATCATGGAAACGGAGCTTAGCGAAGTGGTGATTTTTAGTCCCTGATAGGCGACAGGGCAATTCGCTGATTCGACGTGTGCTAGCAGCACGCGAGAGGAGCAAGAATTGCATTCCGAATAGCCGTCCAGCCAGTGAGGTAGTAATGACGAAGCTGCTTTTGTGCGTAGTCGTTGCGGACGCAGGGCGTTCAGGGCATCTCCCATCCGCTGCGTAGGTGAACGAATTATGGCGACAGGAGTCCAGGAATTTCGTGAGGTAGCATGGCGCGCCTGTTAAGCAATAGGGGTTCTGTCGCAATAATTATCAAAAGCACAGACCTCCTGGTCTTCAGGCATAACTATCCTGCTAAAGCCATAAACTGCTTATAAGCAGGAATATTTTCCTCAGACAATTGCCCCTTTCGGATGATATGTGCCGTTTCAATTCCATCAATTGTTGCTTGGGCGGAGTGAAACGCTTTAAAGCCCATCATCGGTTTTGTTATTTTTTTGATAAAGCGATGATCCTGTTCGATGATGTTATTCAAATATTTAACTTGTAATATGTCAATCATAGTGGCAAACCCAGCGAGGATTAACAAGAGGTTAATATTGGCTAATCCTGCATAGTTAGCGCCACTTTTATCCATAACGACCTTATCAGGAAAGCCATTATTGTTAATTGTTTGTTTGAGAAAAGCGGTTGCAGCCTCTTCATCACGGTGCTCAGAAAGCATGCAATCAAGCGTATCTCCGTGACTATCAACAGCTCGGTATAAATAGGTCCACTGCCCCTTCACTTTGATATACGTTTCATCCATGCGCCACGATTTATTGGTTCCTCGTTTCTGAGATTTAGCTTTCACAGCAATGGCAGGAGAATAACGGATAACCCAACGATTGAGCGTATTTCTTCCATAATTTCTTCAAGGTCGCGATACGAAACGCCATACCGGACATAAAAGAAAACAGCATAAAGAATGACATCTTTTGGAAAGTGAGTGCCTTTGAAGCTGAGCATATGATCCACCTTTTATTGAAATTGAGAATTATGATAGCGAAAGGCAGTCGCGCTATGTCTTTGCGAAAGCTTGTTTCTGGGCATCCCAGCCCAGCAAGCAGCAAAAACTTAACGCGACCACTTATGCCTCCGGCGGCCCCGATTCGTCCTCGTCACCTCGTCCCGACCCAACAAGCGGGTCGGAACATAGGCTCCAAACTGACTTGACGCCGTGTCGGATGGCCTTTTATTCTTGTCTCCACCTTCGCTAACGCTCAGACTCCGACAAAAGCAACTGCCCTACGGCTATCGCGGACTAAAAATCACCACTTCGCTAAGCTACGTTTCCATGATCTTCAGCGTCGGGAGGGGGATTTATGCGACAGAACCATAAAAATGGTGTGGCTAGGAAAAGCAGACCTAGTGGCGTATACAGGCGTTTTATCACAAAAATACACCCTTATAACCCTTGAGGTGTGTGTCGCCCCACATGGCTCTTTACGTGGCTAGATCGCAACGAATGGCAAAGAGTTTGCAGGTTACAGTTGTTAACACATGCCTTTGATAATTCAATCATGCTATGACCTCCTTTTGAATGGTTCGTTTACGGTTCATTGGTTCGACCTGAAACAAATTAAAGTAAGATAGTATGAAAGTATGATCATACCTTCATACTATTCCGCTTCTATTTCTTTTCCTTCGATTTTCTCAAGGGCTGCTTTAACGGTAAAATATAATGCTCTTGATAGGTTATTAACATTACTAGGCGGCGTTTTAAAAGGCTCTATATCACTTTCTCGTAATCGTTTAACGGCTGCCACTTTCTTAATTTTTCCGATAATCTTCCCCTCTGGAAGCTTAGAAAAATATTCCCTAAAGTCGCGTAAATGTTCATTTTCATTACTTGATACCATATTCATAATGAACCTTACATTTTTAGCCCCGTACTCTTCTAGTTGTTGCATATGTTTTATTGCCATGTCCACGCCTTCGGGGTCTGGGATAACAGGCATTAAAACAAGATCAACGCTTTCCGCTATCCATTTATCAAACTTGGGGCGATTACCACCGCTATCAACAATGCAAAAACCATCACTATTAATGGCTGCACCCATTAGAGTAGATAGGGTTTCTGGTTGTCTTGCATCATAATACATATAAGGCCGCCCATTAACCTCTATAGGCTCTCTGTCGTCTGTGTGCATTAAATAAGCAGGGGTATTCTTCCATGCTGCGCCTAACGCTAAAAGATGGGCTATAGAAGTTTTCCCTACTCCGCCCTTAGTTCCAACTATTACTATACCTTTCATACTTTCGCGCTCCTGTCTCTTTGAATGATATATCTTAGGGCTTCGCTTGCGCTAACAACTTTCCCAACCTCTTGCGCCATTATCACGGCTTGAGCATTGATATAGTCAATATCCCTTTGCTGTAGAGAAAAGGTTTTTTTCGCTGCCTTTTGCCCCTTGTCACTCTCGGCCTGTGCTGTCTGTGTAAAAGCATCATCAGGCGTTAGCCCGTCTAAACTTTTTATGTCTGGTTTTTTCATTGCCTCACCTTTCAATATACGAAAGTATGAAGGTACGATACTACTTTCATACTTTATGAAAGTTATAGTATACATGTTGTTTATGGCATATCAATACACATAATATGAAAGTATGAATAAGAAAATAATCCTATTTTTTTGTAGTGCAGGCGCGCCATGCTACCTCACGAAATTCCGGGACTCCTGTCGCTTATCAGGGGCTAAAAATCACCACTTCGCTAAGCTCCGTTTCCATGATTTTCAGCGGGCGCTTAGGGCCAACAGTATCATTAAAGTATTGTTCTGCTGGGTGAAGGTAAGAGTTTGATGGCAATGGGATGGAAAAACTTGAACATCGAGTAACAGTTGTAATTTTTAATTAGTATAGATAAATGACCATGTGAAACTAGGATTCACTAGTTTCATTAAAAATATAGAGGATGAGAAGATGGCATATTACAAAGAACACGCTTTTATTTTTATACCTGCATTACTGTTGGTATTTGGTACAGCTTATGCGTTATCAGGTTGGGGCAATAAACCTGAGATACCAGTAAGTGAGACTATGCAACCACGGACTGCTGAGGTTGTCAGAGAAACCTTTACTGATTATGTTCCAGAGGTGCCTAGCAAACCAAAGGTGTATGTGGAGATTGATCATGAAGAGTTAGACTTAAATGATCCATTAGCAAGTCCCTCTTTTGATACGATGGAGGAGGGGGTTTCAATAGTTTCATATAAAGACCAACCAATACCTCAACTATTTAAAGATCTGACAAAGAAGGCTATTGAAGAGATTGCAGAGCGAGGATACGCATCAGCTGAGGAAGCAGATGTACGTACGATTTCTAAAGACCTTGAGCCTAGACTTAAACATCTGATGTTATCTTATGACGAAGCCGCTAACCAACTGGTTAAAGAACCCGCAAACTTAGAGGGTACGCCATTTGATGATGGGGAACTACTTGGCGCACACACTGGAGGCTCTAATCATGACGGAAAATGGACGAATATATCCCGTTTTTATAAATTCGATGATTTGGGAGTAGTGAAACTGAGTGAAGTTGATTATATTACGAGTAGAGGTCGCATACAAATGACTCAGGAGTTAATTAATGAGGATGTTAACGGTAGACCTGCGATATACAGAGTTAATGTGAGTAATTCAGGGGCAGCTGTATCTTTAGTCTTTTGGGCAACGGATTCAAAAGAGTACGTACTGTATGCTGAGAAAAACGGGGCTAAGGATGAGAGGGGTGAAACAGAGACTCCTAGAATTGGCACGATCTATCCCAGCGGATTAAAGCACACAGGCGGGTTCTGTCGCAAAAGATACGTATTTGTGTAAACCTGGTTATGAACCTGTTTTTTTTCTTCGCCCAGGGGGTAAGTAACTTTTTTATCGTATCTGTAATCTTCTATCTTGGGCGCGCCTGATGTTTTTACAATTGAATCCGAGTACTCTAAAAAGGATAACTCACAGTACACATGGCGCGCCAGCTCTTCGCTAAGGCGTTTTATATCGCTTTTAAGGCGCTTTAACAGCTACCCCCTATCCATACATACCCGTTAAAGGTTTTTGTGGGTCTTTAAGGGGCTTACATGCCCCCCAATAAGCGATTGACTAATTTGGGTGTGTGGTATGTGGTTTGTTATAGCTGTTACAGAAAACAAAGATT
>NZ_BLYC01000085.1 GCF_019721995.1 Bathymodiolus japonicus methanotrophic gill symbiont
CCTATGGCCTCGCTAAAAGCGTAAGCGACCTTATCTAGGGAGGTTATCAATGGGAGGCGTGGCTAAGGAATAAATAAACTAGGCGCGGTGGCAAATGGCACGCATCATCAGTGAAGAATATTATTGATCGATAGAAGGAAATAAATAGTTATAAGTCTTGATGTAGCTATCTTGTAAATCGCTATAGCTTATGTCCTCTCTATCGGGGTCAATATCCGAAGCTTTGAAGCCCACATCGTTTATAGCCTCCATTGGTTCAGCCCCGTCAAAAATTAACTTAGATGCAGTCTTTAGCTTCTCAGCCTTAACACTGTCTTTTTCGGTAATTACACCTTGATTGTAAATTTCTATTAGCTTTTTTAGACTTTTTGAGTAGCCAGATAGCCCAGTAACAAGATAGGTGTCCATGGAAAAAATATAAGGCTTTTTAATTCTGGTGGGTATAAAACCAAGGTTAGCCATCATAATTACAGTGCCAGCTAGTTTGTACATGTTATCCGCGCCAGCATTAATTATTTCTTTCTTGTCGTTAGTGTTAACTTACCCGATGAAGACAAACGTAAATTGCAGAGGGAGGTCATTCATTCGAGAGGTGAATTACTTTTTTCTAAAGCAATTGTTTTGTCTGAGGGTGAAACTGAGGAACAATCTTTACCACAGCTATTTACTAAATATTTTGGTAACAATGAATTTTCAATGGGAATAAATTTCATTGGTGTGAGTGGCTCAGGAGCAAAGTATCGACCATTTTTGAGTTTTGCACATGATTTTAATATCCCTGTCTTTGTTTTTAGTGACGGCGAAATAAATACAACTAAAGAATTAAAAAAGAACTATGACAAAATATTTGGTGAAACCGATATTGATAATAGCCCGAATATAACAATATTGGATAGAACTGATTTTGAAGGGTATCTGTTTGATTCAGGGTTTGCGAAGTCAATTGAAAATGCAATTGTGGAAATTGATGGTACTGACGCAATTGATAAATGGATAAACAAAAAGCAAGGTACTCAAGAAAAATCACGAAAAACTGACCAGCCACCCTGTGAAACTTGTAAGCAGCCAATATTTGACTCGTCTTTACGTGATTATTCTTGTCCTGATGGGCGAAAAAAAGCAATGTTGGAAATTTTAGATGCTAAAAAGCCAAGGTATGCTCAAGCTGTTACAGAGCAATTATGTAAATTGGACTCTGATAAATTACCACCTAAAATAATTGAATTATTTGAAAAAATTAAAGTGGGGCGGATATTATGATGGCTTTATCACCCGATCAAGAATCTATTGTTAAAGCTCCCATTGAAAATTCACTACAAGTCTTAGCCTCTGCTGGTTCAGGAAAAACTCGTGTATTGACTGAACGAATCCGGTTTATTCTTGAAAACACTAAAAAAGACAGTGTTATTGCTTTAACATTCACTAATAAAGCGGCTGAAGAAATGGCTGAACGTCTTGATAATGTTGATGCTATAGAAGACAGGGCTTGGGTTGCCACTATTCATTCTGTTGCTCAACGTATATTGGAGCAATACGGACATACCATAGGGCTTCCTGCTGAATTGCATATCTATGAGCGTGATAAAGATAGGATGGAGGTTTTTTTACAATCTTTACGTGATGATAATGTGGATATTGATGAATATCTGAATGTTTCAGGTTCAAGAGAGAGACGTAACCGTGAAGGTGTTATGCAAAAACATATGGATGCTTTTGCTGCGATAAAACGTGAAATTCTTAATGAAAGTGAGGTTGCTGAGAAATATCCAAATGATTCACGATTATGGAAAATATATCAAGACTATCAAGATGCACTGCTTGCCAGTGGGGGCATCGATTATGATGATATTTTAAAGTATGCTTATAAAATACTTTTTCTCCATGACTGGGTTGCTAATATTTATCGTGCTAAATATAAGCATATTTGTGTGGATGAAGCACAGGATTTAAATAAAATTCAATACGAGTTTATAAAGACACTCTGTGGTGAGTCAATTACCAGTATATTAATGGTTGGAGATCCGAATCAGATGATATATGGATTTAATGGGTCTTCATCTGAATATCTTTGTTCTTTTTTTATTGATGATTTTAAGCCATCAGTTTATGAGTTAAAGGAAAATTACCGAAGTAGCAGGGCTGTTATTCATGTTGCAAACAAATTAAAACCAGGGTCACAGAAAGAAAGTGATTTTGCTTTACAAGGTGGCGTAACAGTTGAAACTCAAGCCGATGAGTTTGAGGAAGCTCGTTGGATAGTTAATCAAATTAAGCACCTTTTAGAGATGAAAACACATAAGGAAATTGAAGGCGAAATAACGCTTGATAAGATGGTTGTTATTGCTAGAAACCGATATGTTTTTTCTGCTTTAGAAGACGCTTTAAATAATTCTGAAATGCGATTTTCTTTAAAAAAAGGGGAAAGGCAAGTAGAGCCTATTTCATTATTTTGTAGGGTATTAGACTATGCTATGCGTGTAAAACTGAATCCTAAAGATTGGGTGGATGGTAAGAAGCTTTGTTCTTTATTAAAGCTTTCTTCTCCTTCTGAATGGGGAAATAATGAAATCTTAAAGAAATGCTCCGAAGATGTTTTAAGTTCAGAAATTTTGTTTCCTGAATTACAGTCAGAATTGTTAGTAGTAATAGACCAGCTGGATATTAATGAACCTAATATTAGAAAACTAACTAAATCCTTTATTGATAAATTAGAGAAATTTTCTGATGCTCCACAATTGGAAAATTATGAATCTGAGTTGGAAATAAGTATTCTTGAATTAAAAGAGTTTCAAAAATACTGGATCCGGTTTAAACAAAAAGGTTTGGGTGATTCATTACAGGCATTTAGAAATGCGATGGCATTAGGTCAGATAACTGAAGATGTTATTAATGATGGATTAACCTTAAGCACAGTGCACACAATGAAAGGATTGGAAAAAGAAATTGTTTTTTTGATGTCTATGTGTGAAGGTGTGTTTCCTGATTATCGGGCTAAGACTACTGCTGATATTAATGAAGAACGAAACAGTGCCTTTGTGGCAATAACAAGAGCTAAACGACAGCTTTATATCTCCTCCCCAAGGCAGAGAACTATGCCTTGGGGAGGGGTTAAGGGGCAATATGTATCTCGTTTTATAGATGAGATTCGCTCCCCGTCTAAGCGGCGAGACACCCAGTAATTTCAATGGGTCAAGAACAACATTAGGTCGACCTTTTCTGTTCTGTCGCAGAAACCAGAAATAGCTATTACCTACGATCATAAGATTTAATTTCAGTCAAAGAAGATCCGCATGTTCAACTAAAAATGCTCCACTTTTTAGTGTTTTTTTCCTGAATACCAGATTATACCTGGCTTATCCATTCAGTTATCACAATGGGGTGATAACATTTTATTTTGAAAAATTCACCGCATGAAAATCCACCTTCTCTGAGTGACTCTTAACATATTCGTTCCATATTTCTTTACCTTTTAAGAAATGTTTTAAGGCTTCTTTATCCTTGTTAGGTCAGCCCCTAGCAGTTTTTAAGTCTAACTGGGCTTTTTGGGCTAAACCTTTATAAGTAGGGTCAAGATAAGCCGTTTCTCCTAACAGGCCGGCCCGTTTCTCAAGAAGTTTAATTTTACTATAATTATGTGTTGATGCTTTACCATCTATAGCTAGTTTAATCCTTCTAGCAGTCATAAAACGAGAATAAGGAGCCCTTAATCTTTCTTCATTGATAATTATTCCAGTGACATGCTTTACTTCACTTTCATTAAAAATTCTTGTTTTATGATTAGATAAGTTGTAACCATACCGCTTAATTATGTGAACAATTTGTTTGCTTAATGACTTTGGTATTGTTGACCCAGAGAAAGTTAGATCATCAATATAGCATGTAAAAATAAGATTGTATCCTTGAGCTAAAGACTCTAATTCATCAAACATTGGTTTTGCGGCATGTAGTGATAGTAGGGGGCTCAAAGGGCTACCTGTCGGCATACTATTATGAAAAGTAGTTAATTTTGTTAATTTTGTAGCTATATCATGAGGTAATTTCAATTGGTCTAAAAAAAAGTTATAAACCAAGTGATTTTTAGTAGACCCATAAAAATTTTTTAGGTCAAAAGTAGCTATCCTTTTAGATAAAACATGTGCAGCAGCATTTGTTCTATAAGATCGTTTTTTTACAGCGGCATGCGAATAGTCAGGCGGTTCTACCGGTTTAAGTAAGTCAAGAATTCTTTCATGTATCTTCCTTAAATCACCAACAGGCTCTTGTACCTGCCTTTCCTTTGATTTTTTTAAGGAGAAATGGTTGAATGATTCTTTATTAACAAATTGACGGTATTTGGGGGGGCTTTTTAAAATTAAGTTTAATTCATTTTTTTCTATGCCAATGATATCGCATATTTTTTTTATTGACCCTATTTTATATAAAGCGCATTGATTTATAGGGTAATGCTTAAGATATTTTAGTTTTCTTTTTGTAGGCTTCCTTAGCATTGAGTCGTTCCTCGTTCCACTGGAGTATAGAAATTATCTTTCCCGCAATTTTTTTCTTTATTTTATCAGAAGGATTTGATTCTTCTAGGTTTTCAGAGAAAAACAGTATGGAAGATAAAGGAATATCAAACTCATCACTATATTTTTGTAAAATCTCAAGCGATGGTTGTTTTTTTTCCGACTCTATTTCTGAGAGATATGAATTAGAAATACCAATTTCTGAGCATAGCTCTGTTTGAGAAAGATCGTGATAAGTACGAATAAGCCTTAAGGCCTGATTAATCATAAGATTAAGCGTTTATAAGTAGTAATAACAGTGGGGTAGATTTATTCTATAAAGAAATTCCAAATACTAACAATTTTTGGTTGAACAAAATCATATATATTCAAAATTAATTTAAATATATAGATAGCTTTAAAACATTCTTTTAAACCAAATTTTGGTTTCTTTATCTTTTTTAAAGTGTTAATCAGACACTGCTCTGCGGGCCTATTTTGGTTCATTTTAAGTCATTTATGGGTTACGACGTGAAATGTCACGCCTCTCGCAAGTAACTTCATAAGTCAAAAAAAATCGGGATGAGCAGTGTTTTTCCCCCTTACTGAATCACCCGCTTTCGGTCTCGCCGAAAGCGGCTATCTCATGCTGGTGATGGATGACATTCAAGGGTATCGACCTGAATGTTGCACGAAAAATGGTCAGAGACAGTGTCTCCACAGAGCTAATGCTCTAATAGCCTCGAGATTTAATCACCGAACCGCAGAGTTAATATATTATTTTTCTTTAGCTGTTGTCAAAAATATTTCGCTATTACAATACCTTCGCCCGCTGAAAATCCTGGAAACGGAGCTTTAGCGAAGTGATGATTTTTAGTCCGCGATAGCCGTAGGGCCGTTGTTTTGTCGGAGTCTGAGCGTTAGCGAAGGTGGAGACAAAATAAAAGGCCATCCGACACGGCGTCAAGTCATTTGGAGCCTATGTTCCGACCCCTTGTTGGGTCGGGACGAGGTGACGAGGACGAATCGGGGCCGCCGGAGGCATAAGTGGTCGCGTTAAGTTTTTGCTGCTTGCTTGGGCTGGGATGCCCAAAACAAGCTTTCGCAAAAATAGCGACTCCCCGAAATTTTAATTTAAGCCAAAATTGAAGCATAAAAAACAATGGCTAGCATTGTTTAGAAGTTGGGGGGGTGTGCATAAACGCGATATTTCTCACTTGATGCGCTGTAATCCTTACAATACGCACCTCAAATTTAGAATTATTATGCTTTTAAATGAACTGTTCTGGCTAGCGCTGAGATATTTCGGATAATAGCCAGATTTCAAACAAACCTAGTCCATTATGGGTACACCTTAACGCGACTGGCCGCAGCCTACTAAAATCCCAGTCCATTTATTGCTTTAGACTACGTATAATGGACTGGCATAACGAGACCACTCAAAATGGACTGAGAGGGATTTTAGAATTTTGCATACTTAAGAGCTTCGACAAAAGAGCAAAATGCATGTATCTACAGTGTGGGATCTTCTTGCTCAATAGGTGGGTATAAATAATTATAAGTCTTGATGTAGCTATCTTGTAAATCGCTATAGCTTACGTCCTCCCCATCGGGGTCAATATCCGAAGCTTTAAAACCCACTTCCTTTATAGCCTTCATTGGTTCAGCCCCTTCAAGAATTAACTTAGATGCAGCCTTTAGCTTCTCAGCCTTAAGACTGTCTTTATCAGTGATTGAGCCTTGGCTGTAAATTTCTGCCAGTTTTTTAAGGCTTTTTGAGTAGCCAGCTAGTCCAGTAACAAGATAGGTGTTCATTGAAAAAATATAAGGCTTTTTTATTCGGGTGGGTATAAAGCCAAGGTTAGTCATCATTATTACACTGCCCGCTAGCTTGTACATGTTAGCCGAGCCCGCCTTAATTACCTCTTTGTTGTAGTTAGCATTCATTTTATTAAATTTAAAACCGGGTGAAAAGCAAACAAGACCAGTAAAAGCTTGCTATGTCTTGGTTGCATGAGTTAAAGTTATCAGCAATACAGCCTGATAAGTATTTTTCAGGTAAATCGCCCGGACTTAATTAAGTTTCAGGCATAAAAAAACCCCCGCGAACATTTGATTGTCTGCGAGGGTTTTTTAAGGTTGCGGATGATAGATTGTCGTCATTCATCGCAGCTTGAAAGTAAGAATAATACTCTTGCTTTCAAAGCAGACGTTAATTATATCTTAATTGGCATCTTTTGAAAGCATTATTTGGCTTCTCTACTTTACAAGCTCAGTCCCTACCTTGGAATCAAGATGATTTGGAGTAGGTCAGGACAGTGTTGTCGATCAAGGGTAACTGCTAAGACAACCCATAAGGCACACCTCGTATAAAGTAGAAATCGCAGCCTTAGAACCGTTTTGACTGCGGAATTTGAATTTTATAATACAAGGCGTGGCACGTTTGGAGCAGGGGTGGATATATTTATTATATCTGGCAACGTGCAGAGCGTAACGGTAGTGAACGGGGCCTAAAAACTCAAGTAACTCGATGCCAAGATTCACTGAAACTTTAGTCCATATAATCTGTTTTTTTAGCAGTTGTGGGAGGGGGAGCTGTGAACGGGATTTTAAAGGCACGCCCTTGCGGTTAATACGGCTACCCTATCAAGGTCTTTAGTTTTTAAAATCTACAATTAATTATTATTGATGCGCGGTTTAAGACAGCCCTGACGCATGAAATAAAACCCGCATAAAAAGCCATTTTATATTTGCTAT
This sequence comes from Bathymodiolus japonicus methanotrophic gill symbiont, assembly GCF_019721995.1. GTDB lineage: Bacteria > Pseudomonadota > Gammaproteobacteria > Methylococcales > Methylomonadaceae > Methyloprofundus. The sequence continues at coordinate 7,242 of NZ_BLYC01000085.1, forward strand.
ATAATGCTTTCCTATCCTAAATACTACCCCCAATAGAAATCATGAGTAAAGTTAGCAAACGGCCTAACCGAGAAGCGCGCAAAGCGCATAAAAAAAAGAGTTAGCAACACACAAAAAATTGCGAGAGAAAAAGAAAAAAGACGGTACTTATCAAAAGCAGTCTGGTGTTTCGAATAAGGTCAGTGATTTAAAAACGATAGAAGATGAACGAGAAGCTCGAGAGGATTCCCTGGACGCGCAACTTCAGGTATTTCGGAGGCTTCTACCCGTATGGCTAAAACAAGTCTCCTCATTGAAAGACCCGCGTCAAGCCAAAAAGATAAAAAATAAATTGGCAGTTGTATTACTTTTTGGGCTATTGAGTTTTGTTTTTCAAATGAGTTCTCGTCGACAAATGAATAGCCAAATGAGTCAACCCTGTTTTCGTGAAACGCTACAAAAGTTATTTCCTGAATTAGAATCTATGCCGCATGCTGATACCTTGGGGCGCGTACTGGAAACACTGGAATTGGACGCCTTGCCAACAGCCCATGTTGCCTTGGTGAAGAAACTTATACGCAGCAAGAAATTCGCCACCGCTGAAAATCAGGGAAACGGAGCTTTAGCGAAGTGAAGATTTTTAGTCCGCGATAGCCGTAGGGCCGTTGTTTTGTCGGAGTCTGAGCGTTAGCGAAGGTGGAGACAAAATAAAAGGCCATCCGACACGGCGTCAAGTCATTTGGAGCCTATGTTCCGACCCCTTGTTGGGTCGGGACGAGGTGACGAGGACGAATCGGGGCCGCCGGAGGCATAAGTGGTCGCGTTAAGTTTTTGCTGCTTGCTTGGGCTGGGATGCCCAAAACAAGCTTTCGCAAAAATAGCGACTCCCCAATTATCTCATTCAAAATTGTTACCCGATTGCTATTGATGGCACGCAAAAACTGGTTCGTGATGGACAGTGGTACCCAGAGGAATGGTTAGACCGTTCGGGTGGTGAGAATGAAACATCATGGGAGCAACAGTATATATATGTTTTAGAAGCCAATCTTGTTTTTCATAACGGACTGACACTGCCTTTATTCTCTGAATTCCTGAGCCATACTGAGGGCGCCCCCGATGATGCGAAACAAGATTGCGAGTTAAAGGCATTCAAACGCTTGGCTGGAAAAATTAAGCAAGAATTTCCACTCGTTTTATTCCTAAAATAACGATAATTATCCTCGAATTCTTTGCACTCATTGCCGTTATTTTTTCTTTTTCGATAAAAAGGCTAGAGAGTATTAAAAGCTAGTCGATCAGATTCCGACAAATCCATGGCTATCTGCGATGGATAGTAAACATACAATACATATTTTTCAAGCCTTAAAGCGCCTACAAGCCCTATAGATGGGTAAAGTTTGCACAGGACTCAACCACAGTAGCGATGCTATTTACTCGGCCTTCTAGCGCATCTACGCCCTTTATAATACTTATCTTTCTTAGCCATATTTTAATA
>NZ_BLYC01000086.1 GCF_019721995.1 Bathymodiolus japonicus methanotrophic gill symbiont
TTTTCTTTTCTTTTCTTTTCTTTTCTTTTTTTTTCTTTTTTTTTCTTTTCTTTTTTTTCTTTTCTTTTCTTTTCTTTTCTTTTTTTTTCTTTTCTTTTCTTTTCTTTTCTTTTCTTTTCTTTTCTTTTCTTTTCTTTTCTTTTCTTTTTTTCTTTTCTTTTCTTTTCTTTTCTTTTCTTTTCTCTTTTCTTTTCTTTTCTTTTCTTCTCTTTTCTTTTTCTTTTCTTTTCTTTTCTTTTCTTTTCTTTTTCTCTTTTCTTTTCTTTTTTTTTCTTTTCTTTTTTTTTCTTTTCTTTTCTTTTTTTTTCTTTTTTTTTCTCTCTCTTTTTTTTTTTTTTTTTTCTTCTTTTCTTTTCTCTTTTTTTTCTTCTTCTTTTCTCTCTCTTTTCTTTTCTTTTCTTTTCTTTTCTTTTCTTTCTCTTTTTTCTTTCTTTTCTTTTCTTTTCTTTTCTTTTCTTTCTTTTCTTTTTTTCTTTTCTTTTCTTTTTTTTTCTTTTCTTTTCTTTTCTTTTTTTCTTTTTTTTTCTTTTCTTTTCTTTTTCTTTTCTTTTCTTTTTTTTTCTTTTCTTCTTTTCTTTTCTTTTCTTTTCTTTTCTCTTTTCTTTTTTTTTCTTTTCTCTTTTCTCTTTTCTTTTCTTTTCTTTTCTTTTCTTTTCTTCTTTTCTTTTTTTTTCTTTTCTTTTCTTTTCTCTTTTCTTTTCTTTTCTCTTTTTCTTTTCTTTTCTTTTTTTTTCTCTTTTCTTTTCTTTTTTTTCTTTTTTCTTTTCTCTTTTCTCTTTTCTTTCTTTTCTTTTCTCTTTTCTTTCTTTCATTCTCTTTTTTTTTTTTTTTTTTCTTTTCTTCTTTTTTTTTCTTCTTTCTTCTCTTTTTTTTTTTTTTTTTTTTTTTTTTTTCCTTTCTTTCCTTTTAAAAAGACACAAGGGAAGAAGAAGTAACAGAGGAAAAAAGAAACCCAAGAGAGAACAGGTAAATGGGGGGGAAGAAGAACGAAAAGGGACAACCGGAAGGGATGTGAGCGAAAGAGAAGGACAAAAATCAGAAGGAGAAGATAAAACGGGAAAACGGTGGGTTGTTCGGGGGGTGGGTCGGAACCCCATTTCCCGGAAGGAGGGAGAAAGAGACGAAGAAAGAAGAGGGCAGACCAGAAGAAAAGAAAGAGAAAAGAGAAGAGAAAAGAGAAAAGCCAGAGAGCAGAGAGGGAGAGAGGTGTCAGAGAAGAAGAGGAAGAACGAGGAAGGAAGTGATAGAGTAGAGAAGAGAATAGAAGAAAGAGAGAGAGCAGACGCGCAAATAGCAAGCCATTGTGCGCCAGGGAAATTTCCCCCGCTGAAAATCAGGGAAACGGAGCCTAAGCGAAGTGATGATTTTTAGTCCGCGATAGCCGTAGGGCCGTTATTTTGTCGGAGTCTGAGCGTTAGCGAAGGTGGAGACAAAATAAAAGGCCATCCGACACGGCGTCAAGTCATTTGGAGCCTATGTTCCGACCCCTTGTTGGGTCGGGACGAGGTGACGAGGACGAATCGGGGCCGCCGGAGGCATAAGTGGTCGCGTTAAGTTTTTGCTGCTTGCTTGGGCTGGGATGCCCAAAACAAGCTTTCGCAAAAATAGCGACTCCCCAATGGTTGTGGATTGCTGCCGCCACCCACTAAAGCGGGTGCAGACGCGGTGTGATGTGGCGCTCTATAGGGTGGTTTGAGCCAGTTCTGCGCATCAAAATGCGTGTCGCTGATAGACACTATCGCCGCGCTCTCCAATGCCTGCGCTTCGGTTAATAATGGCAAGATGCTGGGTAAGCGTGATGCCAGCATAGATTTGCCAGTGCCCGAAGGTTCCAGCATCAACATATTATGCAGGCCTGTTGCAGCAATTTCCAGGGCACGCTTTACGTGAAACTGACCCTGTACATCGGCGAAGTTAAGTTCTGAACTCAGCATGTCATGGTCTGGAATCTGCTCTATTTGTATAGGTAAGCGTTGCTGTCCATTCAGGTGCGCACATATTTCCAGTAAGTGCTGTGCTGGGAATAATCGCGCATTTTCACCAGTGCTGCTTCCTGTGCATTTTCCAGAGGTAAAAATAAGGCACGTTTAGCATCTCGCGCCTGTAATGCCACCGGCAATACACCATTAACACAGCGCAATTCGCCGCCTAAAGAAAGTTCTCCAAGGCATTCGTATTTAGCTAGCTCGATACTGGATATTTGCCCCGAAGCTGCCAGAATTCCAAGTGCAATGGGCAAATCAAACCGCCCACCCTCCTTGGGCACATCGGCCGGCGCCAGGTTGATGGTAATTTTATGTATGATTAACAGGAAAAGTGATATGTTGAGATTTGCATAATTTAAGGAGTTCAAGAATGGAAAAAATCATTTACCCATATGTCAGGTTTAGCAGTGAACAACAAGCTGGTGGTAGTTCATACAAACGACAGATGGGCGACATCTTAAAGTATGCAAAAGAGAACGGTTATACTGTCAATAACAGCATTGAGTTAAAGGATTTAGGCTTATCCGCATACAAAGCAAAGCATATTGAAAAAAGGCTCATTAGGGGACTTTTTAGATGCTTTAGATACAGGAGTCATAGAAGCTGATGGATCTGCGTATCTGTGTATTGAGCAAATAGATAGACTCTCAAGGCAAAGCATAGACAATGCTTACCAGGTTTTCCGAAGAATCCTTAAAGCTAATGTAAATGTCATTACGCTTATGGATAAGAAAATCTATACAAAAGATAGTCTTAATGATTTGATGAGTATTATGTATTCGTCAATGTTGATGGCTCAGGCTAACGAAGAAAGTGCAAAAAAAGGGGAAAGGATTCTAAAAAGCTTTGATCAAAAAATTGATAAATTGAACAACGGAGAAACTATTCAATATGTTGGGATTTCCCCAGGGTGGATAGACAACAAAGGCACAAAACAAAAAACAAATTTCGTTGTTAATGAGAAAGCTAAAATCGTTCAAAGAGTCTTTAAAATGTATATTGAAGGAACTTCTATGGGCGATATAGCAAGGATTTTTAACGAAGAGCTTGTTGAACAAGTAGCAAAAAGACGACATAAGAATTTCACTAACTCTTGGAGTTCAGCCAAGATCAATCATCTTCTTAAAAATCGCTGTGTCCTTGGTGAGCTACGCATTGCAAAGACTGGCGATGTATATGAAAACTACTACCCGTCTATCATTTCCGTTGATGATTGGGATGTTGTTCAATCAATGACTGCGACAAAGAAAACCAAAAAAGGCGTCTGGCAGAAAATCCATAAACATCTTCACTGGTAAAATGTTTTGTGCGGGCCCCCCCCGTGTCAGGATAGTTTTCGCCTTATTTGAAAAATAATAACTCAAACAAGGGGCGGAAAAATAAAACCATGACAACTCAATACCCAAAAGAAAGAAAAGATGCCATCATTAACAAAATGCTTCCCCCCTTAAATATGAGCGTACCTGAATTAGCTAAGGCCGAAAATATTCCTTACGGAACGCTGTATACGTGGAAGCAAACTTATGTTGATAAGAAGTGCAAAAACACTAAAAACACAAGCCATTCTCCTATACAGTGGACAACCGAGAAAAAATTATCAGCCATTATAGAAACGTAACTACTCAGCGTACGCTTAAAATCAGGGAAACGGAGCCTAAGCGGAGTGATGATTTTTAGTCTCTGGTAGGCGACAGGGCAATTCGCTGATCCGAAGTGCGCTAGTAGCGCGCGAGGGAGGCAAGAATTGCATTCCGAATAGCCGTCCAGCCATTTGAGGTAGACTTAACTGAGCAGGGTTTTGTGCGTAGTTGAGTAGTTGAGACGGACGCAGGGCGACCAGGGCATCTCCCATTCGCTGCGTAGGCGAATGAATGTTGGTGACAGGAGTCCCAGAATGTTGTGAGGTAGCATGGCGCGCCTGAATAATTAAAAAAGTTCTTGACAGGGTTTTAGTCTGGTTTTTGTGATTTTTAGTAAACTGCCCAACAGTCGATTAATCCACGCTTTATTGCTTCTATCGCTATAGTCATCACAAAATGTCCCCTTAAACATCTACGACCTCGAAGAACTTTTTTATTCGCCTTACAATCGCTTAAAACAAGGAAAATTCGGGATTTAAAACCCATGAGATAATAAGCCTGTCCTTAAAGCAATACAGGTTACCCTTTGAAAATAGACTTCATCGATGTTGATTCCGCAATCAGTCATGCCAAACAGTTACTTGAAACTGAGCGTGATATATCGCCTGCGCTAAAATCAGCACTGGAAGTGATTCTATTATTAGTCACGGTATTACTCAATGGAGTGACACTGAACAGCAAAAATAGCAGTAAACCACCTGCAAGTGATCCCAAACGTAAAAAAGGGAATCGAAAAAAATCAGATAAGCCTTCTGGCGGACAAAAATCGCATGTCGGCACGACACTTCAAAAAATAGATGACCCGGATGAAATCGAGATCATTACCATTGATCGCCGTACCTTTCCAAAAGGGCGATACACGGCAGATGGCTTTGAAACACGCCAGGTATTCGATATTGATATCTCAAGGGTAGTGACAGAATACCAGGCGCAACGGTTGATAAATGGAAAAGGTCAGTGTTTTATCGCTCCTTTTCCAGATGAGGTTACTAAGGCTGCGCAATATGGTAATGGGATAAAAGCCCATGTGGTTTATCTTTCGCAATATCAGTTATTGCCCTACAACCGAATACAGGAGTATTTCGCTGATCAATTAGGTATGCCGATTAGTGAAGGCTCTATCTATAATTTCAATGAACTGGCCTATGAGAAGTTGGCTGGGTTTGAAACTATCAGTAAAGAACACTTAGTCGAATCAGCGTGCATTCATGCGGATGAAACAGGCATTAATATTAATGGTAAGCGCCATTGGCTACATGGGGCCTCCAATGTTCAGTGGACACACTTCTTTCCCCATGCCAAACGTGGCACAGAGGCAATGAATGACATTGGTATTTTACCCCATTTTCATGGGATTTTATGTCATGATCATTGGAAGCCCTACTATAAATATGATTGTACTCATTCGCTTTGTAATGCACATCATTTGAGGGAATTAACGCGCGCCTAGGAGCAGGATAAACAGGAGTGGGCGCTTGAAATGAAACGACTACTTGAAAAAATGAATGATGCCGTCAATGAAGCAGGTGGCATGCTACTACATAAAGAAGCAGAAAAATGGAAGGTACAATACAGAGAATTACTTGGCAAAGCGGAGATCGAATGCCCACCACCCGATAAGCCTAAAGAAGTAAAACGGGAGCGAATAAAACGCAGTAAAGCTAGAAACTTACTGGAAAGGCTGATTAATTATGAAGAGGATGTCTTGCGCTTCATGACAAATACCTGGGTGCCATTTACCAATAATGCCGCAGAAAATTCGATTCGGATGACCAAGGTTCAACAGAAAATATCCGGCTGCTTTCGTAGTACCAAGGGTGCAGAGATATTTTGTCGTGTTAGAGGGTATTTATCAACGTGCCGTAAACAAGGTCTAAGTGCAACTCAGGCAATGACCTTGGTCTTTGAGGGAAAGTTACCTGAATTTGCTTTATAATTTCATTGAACTACTCAGCTTCGCTGAGTAGTTACATAGAAACAAGTACCCTGAGCGAGCAAGAGTGTAATGAATATTGTCGTACACGTGGGCTTTATAAAGCTGAACTTGAGTCCTGGAAGACCCATTTTATTTAAAGGATCAGAGCAAAACGTGACGCAAGAAAAAACCGATAAAAACGTATTAAAACAATTACGTAGTGAAAACAAAAAATTAAAGAAAGAGCTTAATCGCAAAGAGAAAGCACTTGCAGAAACAGCGGCCTTATTGGTGCTTAGAAAAAAAGCTGGATGCGCTCTGGGAGGAAAATGAAGACGCTTAATTCCTCACTCAGAGCGCGTAAATTATGTCACATGGATCAATGAGGCCATTGGGCAAGGTGCCAGAAAGGGCAAAGCCTGTGATATTGTTGGTATCAGCATTCGTACCTTACAGAACTGGCAAGTTAACGGAGGAGTAGAGGCCGATAGAAGGTCGGATGCCATACGCCCATCTCCTAAAACTCGATGTTCAAGTTTTTGATATTGAGAAGGTAAAATCAGGTATTCTGAGGTTGTTGTAATTTTATCGGTGTAAGCCCATGTTAATGAATGCCCCAGCCACCTTTATCCAAAGCTATATTGACGATTTAAATGATGCGCTCAATCAGCTAAAACCCGGAGCCGCTTTGACACGGATTCAAGCCGCTTGGTTGGGCACTTGTTTAACGTGCATACTGCTAATGAACTTTGTTTGCTGGGCTAAGTTTGAGCGAGCAAGCCTTGGAGATTGCAAAGTAGCCGCATTATCCTGGGTGTTTCGTAAAGCAAGTATACCCTGGGACTGGTTGCTACGGGTGAGTGTGGTCTTAATTTTAAAACGTTATGGCATTACTGAAGGTGTGTTGGCCTTTGATGAATCAGACCGAGCACGATCTAAGTCTACAAAACGTATTTATAAGGTTTACAAGCAGAAACACAAAGGCTCCGGCGGGTATGTTAATGGACAAACGATAGTATTATTGCTGCTAGTTACCTCATCCATTACAGTGCCTGTCGGTTTTTTCTTTTATATGCCGGATCCAGCCTTAAAGCAGTGGGATAAAGAAGATAAACGGTTGAAAAAGAGCGGTATAGCAAAAAAAGATCGGCCTATTAAGCCTGAACGTGACAGTGCCTACCCGACCAAAACAGAGATTGCATTAGGCTTATTAAATAGAGTTTAAAGTTGCGCATAGCCTGATTAAAATTAAAGGCGTACTGGCTTGATGCGCTGTATGGTGAAAAAGCCTTTATGGACGAAGCCGCTAAAGAATCTGGAGGCTCGCAGGTGATTAGCCAATTACGTAAAAACCAAAATATTGAATATAGAGGTAAAATAAGGTCAGTCGAGAGCTACTTTAATTCGATTAACAAAGGCATTGATCAGATAATACGTGTACGTGGCGGCAAAGAGATTAAAGTGACTGTCAGCAGTGCACGATTGAAGGTGAGTTCTCACAGTAAAAAACGCTTTGTCATTGCCTTAAAATATGACGGTGAAAACGACTATCGCTATTTAGTGGCGAAGACCTGACTTGGCGCACACAAGATATTATTCAAGCCTATACGTTGAGATGGCTGATTGAGGTTTTCTTTGAGGACTGGAAGCTTTATGAAGGATGGGGGCGTGAGGCCAAACAATTAGATGAAGAGGGATCAAGCCGTGGCCTGATTCTGAGTCTTTTGTTTGACCATTGCCTTCTCCTTCACCCAGAGCAAATAGCCCGCATTGAAAGCAAACTACCTGCGTATACCGTAGGAAGCTTACAGCGCAAGTCTCAAATGGATGTACTGCTTGAGTTCATCACGTCATTGCTAGAGTTTCCAGATCCTGGTGATAAGCTGAAAGAGTTAGGTGAATTAATAAAGGATGTGTTTCAACTGATGCCATCAGGAAAACATATGATTGGCAGAGATTTAGGGCGCTTAGGGCCAACAGCATCATTAAAGTATTGTTCTGCTGGGTGAAGGTAAGAGTTTGATGGCAATGGGATGAAAAAACTTGAACATCGAGTAATAATAAATTAAGCGAATATGAGCAACTTGCTATTTTAATGACCTGTAATGAGGACGAGTATGCCAATTTACCACCGAGTCAAATCGTCCCTATCCTGGCAGACAAAGGCATCTACATTGCCTCCGAATCATCATTTTATCGAGTGTTGCATAAAGCAGAACAAGTCACACATAGAGGGCGGGCTAAAGAGCGCAAAAACACCTCCAAACCAACGAGTTATATCGCAGAAAAAGCGAACCAGGTATGGACGTGGGATATCAGCTACATGCCAACACCCATCGTGGGTCAGTTCTACTATTTATATATGATAGAGGACATTTATAGCCGAAAAATAGTCGGGGCTGAAGTGTATGAACAAGAAAGTGGCGAAGATGCCGCTACACTACTTGAGCGTAGCCTGTTAAAGGAAAAAATGATGTATAACCCATTGGTGCTCCATTCTGATAATGGCGCACCAATGAAATCACTCACCTTGCGCAGCAAAATGTATGATTTAAACTTAACCAGCTCATACAGCCGCCCACGAGTGAGTAATGACAACCCTTATTCTGAAGCTTTGTTTAGAACGGTAAAGTATTGTCCTGACTGGCCTGGCAGTGGCTTTGATAGTCTTGATGAAGCTCGGGAATGGGTAGGTAACTTTGTCGAATGGTATAACAACGAGCACCGGCACAGCAAAATAGAATTCGTCACACCTGCGGAACGACATGAAGGAAAAGACAAAAATATTTTTGAAATGCGAGATAAATTATATCTCCAGAAGAAAAAAGAAAAACCTTCCAGATGGTCTGGCTCAACCAGAAACTGGGATGCTACAGGGCCAGTTTCATTAAATCCTGACAGGACTGATGAAGCGGCTTAAATAATTTAGGCGAAAACTATCTTGAAAAACACCGCTTCTTTTCCATTCTGAGACATATAAGCCAAAATTGTTTCTTCAAAATTATCAAAGTCTCCAAGTT
>NZ_BLYC01000087.1 GCF_019721995.1 Bathymodiolus japonicus methanotrophic gill symbiont
TCGAGACAAAACATCGGAGAAATACCAATTTCACTGCCTTGTCTTGCAAGAGAGCCTATTTAATATTGATGATTTTCGACATATTTTTTTAGTAGATGACAAGAAACAAAGGCTTATTCTTCAAACGGCAGAAAGCTGTCTGATTCTGAATCCAGAGCTCGAAAGTAGTTTTGAATTAAGTGAACTTACTCAATGTATTGATGTAAATGAAGTAGGCACTCTAAACTTTCAAAAGATGTCCAATGAATCTGATGAAGTTGAGTTCACTTTAAAAAATAAAGATGTATCGTTAGATTTTTATATTGAAGGGGCTGTTGCAACTGAAGCGCTGACATTGCCCTTATTATTAGATAAAGACCGTTGTATTCGATTCTTTAAAGATGATTATTTTGGTGTTTTTAATAGAGCTAAAAGCAAAGTACTTATTGATAATAAGGAAGTGTCTCCAAAGGGACGACGGTTAACGTTACTCCAAAGAGAAGAGGACATTCTCCATGGTGACCTTTTGTATTGCCGAGATGAAGCTAAACAAGTCTTTACTATTGAAAATCTACAAGCGACTTATCCTGAACTATCAGATGCATATAAAGCATTATTTGATCATTTAAAACAGCTGCGTAGTCTGATATCTCTTGCATCATGGGGAGTGTTATTCACTAGCTTAATCACAAAAGTTATTGAAAAATATCACAAGGCTTTATCAGAAATTCTTGAGAATGAACTACTAAATAATGATCAAAAAATATTGTTAAAAATTGGGATTTGGGAAAATGAAGGTGATAAATGGTTAACTCCTTTCCATCCTGTTGTTATGGCCTATTACTTGAATTTAGCAAAAGAAATTGAGGCGAATAGCAAGAGATTTATAATCCCCCAGCAAATCCAGACAAGAAATCAAAGCAATCTTATTCCAAATTAGTTACTATTTGTAAAAAATTGGAGTATTAAAATGAGCAGAAAAAGAACGGTCTACAGTGCTGAATTTAAAAGCAAGTTGGTATTAGAAGTTTTAAAGAATGAAAAAAACACTGCAAGAAATTGCCAGTGCAAATAACATCACACCTAAGAACCTACAAAACTGGAAAAAAATATTCTTAGACAATGCAGAAATAGCAATGGAGCCCTCCAAAGCCGTTAAAGATTACAAAGAGGATCTATTAGCAGCTCAAGAACAAAATGAGATGCTCACAAAAATCGTAGGAAAAATGACGGTTGAAAAGGAGTGGCTCGAAAAAAAGCTAAAAAGCTTGGACTCATCTGATAGAAAACAGTTGATTGAGCCCAAGCTTAACACTCTACCTCTAACACAGCAGTGTGCATTATTAGGATTAAATAGAAGCAATCTCTATTACAAAAAAAGAGAGAATAAAAAGAAAGAAGAGATCAAAACTCAGATTAATCACATTTTTAAAGACATCCCTATTTATGGTGCGGCTAAAGTACACCAGCAGTTGCTTGAAGGTGGTTTTAAAGTCAGTTTAAACACGGTGGCGAGTTATCGGCAGCAGATGGGCTTGAAAGCCGTATTAGCGGTAAAACAAGTCAATACAACGATCCCCATAAAAGAACATAAAAAATATACTTATAAGCTTAGAGATCTTGATATATCACACGCTAACCAAGTTTGGAGTACAGATATAACCTATATTAAAACCAAAGAAGGGATGGTTTATTTAGCGGCGATTATTGATTGGCACTCAAAAGCAGTGCTCGCCCATAAAATATCAAACACAATGGATTCTTTTTTAGTTATGGATGTATTAGATGAAGCGCTTTCTCTCTACGGAACACCTGAAATTTTTAATACGGATCAAGGCAGTCAATACACCAGTGAAATTCATACCCAACGACTAAAAAACAAAGGCATTACTATTTCTATGGATGGAAAAGGACGAGCAACGGATAATATTTGTATTGAACGGTTTTGGCGAAGTGCAAAATGTGAGCGTATTTATTTAAATGAATATGGTTCAATTAGAGCGTTAATAGAAGATGTTGATGACTATATTGAGTTTTATAATCATCAACGGTTTCATGAAACCCTGGACTATAAAAAACCAATGAATGTATATAGAGAAAGTATTTTAGCTAATGAACAGCAGAATGAAGCGGCTTAGGAATATGGAATAAGGATTGTTGAAAAATCTGTCTTGACTCTTTGGGGTGCTATAATCCATGCTCTAAAATTCAAGTTTTTACGTTCAATTTTTTGGGTGTTTTTCTTACCTATTTCATGTTTCTCAGCATCGAGATGACGTTCATAAGCGCCCCAGTCATCGGTGTAATAACGACTGATATTTAAAGGCAAAAGTAACGCTTTTAATTCTTTGAAAACAATGTCCTTACGCTTGCCAAAAACATAAGCGAGTACCGTGTTGGTTTTATGATCAACAGCATGCCATAGCCAGCGTTGATTGCTTTTATTTCCTACAAAAGACCACTGTTCATCCATTTCGGCTTCATCACAGCAGACCTGTTCTAGTCTGACTTCCAATGGTTTCCCTTGATCAAAGGTCTGAAAAAGAGGGTTCACTTGAACAAGACTGTTTTCTTTGTTTTTTAAAGTACGAGTCACCGTATTTTTATTGATTTTAAGAACCCTAGCCGTGTCTCGAGTGCCACTACTATTGATAGCCATTTCGACAACGTGTTCTTTGGTTCCAAATTCACATGCTTTATAACAATATTCCAACATGAAGGTGTTGGTTGAGCAAGCTGTGGTCTGGCAACGATATCGCTGCACACCACGATCGCTACTACCTGATTTCATCAGGTTGGAATTAGTACAGTTAGGGCAGGTGATTTCTTGATAATATTTCATGAGGGAATTATGCAATAAATCACTTTCTTATTCTATTGCTCTCATGCTAAACACAGGTTTAACCCACTACGAACAAAGCACCTAATACGTACTGCTTAAAATCCCAACCATCGACTGACCCACGAACCTCATTCGCAATTTTCCAAATTTGGCTTTGTAGTTCGCTACGTTGTTGTGTACTTGTCATGGTGATATACCTGTTTTAATTATGTTTTAACAGTACCTTCGCCAATTTTAATTTAAGCCAGAAATGACAATCTTAAACCTATATAAATCAACCGTTTATAGGCTGTAAAATTCATAGAAATGAGTGTATTTTAATTTTGGCGAAGGTATTGATACCTCCGCTGTCAGCCCCGGACGGGCTGATAGTCTCCAGAAGGCGCAGGGAAATTTGCCAATCCGAAGTGCGCGATAGCGCGCGAGGGAGGCTAAAATTTTATCCCGAATAGCCGTAGAGCCATTTGTGCTCAGTCTGTGGCGGACGCAGGGCGGCTGGAGCATCTCCTATTCGCTGCGTAGGTGAACGAATTACGGCGACAGGAGTCCCGGAATTTCGTGAGGTAGCATGGCGCGCCTGAAATCCTGGCTATGATCGTCAGCTTGATCAATTAATGCAGGGGAGGGCAGTTCACCTTTGCTTAATGCGGATTGTGTTGGTTTATTTGGTTCAGAACGTTTCGTTAATTTCTTTTGCGTATGACAGTGATAAGTAGCGGTCTTTTTGTTGGTGTGACATCCTTCTTTATTTAGACCTCCAGTATGCGAATAGGAACTAACGGGAAGTGTTAGTAGTAATGTATATAAAAGTCGCTTAGATAGCATGTATTGGCCTTTAAAAAGCATTAGCAGGGGGTTTATTGTAAGTCTTATTCTTGTAATAAGATTCAAGCTTTTTTTAAAAGTACATTATCATTAAAAACGCTTTTTACAGCCAGTTTAGGGTTTAGAGTTTTCCCCGTATTCCCTTTGAAACGGTTTTGAAGGGTGTTTTATCAGTATTTTACCAGGGTTAAATCCCTAATATATATTATTATTAGAGAAGTAACCTTGGTAACCCATCCTCAAAACCGTTAATATGAACAACGGATTTCTTTCTTAACTGTCTTTTTATCATTTTATCTATGCAAACATCGATTGCGTTTACTTTTTATCACTCTAAAACTCCTTTATCAAAATGTTATTTTCGTAATGAAGCAGGCGAGGTTTGTTCTAAAAGGCCATCCTCGAAAATGATTAAAAGTTTCGCGCAGTATATAGAAATAGATTTTTTAGAATTTCCTGATTTTTTAAAGACGGCAAGTTCTTATCATGCATTAACAGCAGATGTGTTTGAGCATTCTTTTTTTGGTAAACAAGTATTGTGTCTTTCTAAGACTTTGTACGATGAACAAGACAGAGAGCATGAGTATTCTGCTGCTGAAGATAAACCACTTTATATCACCCGCTCTAAAGCGTTTTTATCCCCCCGTTTTAATCCAATAAATGGTTTGGTGATTTTAGACATTGATGATTCAGGGGAAGGGGAGTTAACGCCACCCGCTGAGATGTATAAAATCCTTTGTCAGCTTATTCCGGGGTTTGAGTCTGTGTTGTGTTTTAGTCAGGGTTCTAGCTCGTCACGGGTAAAGGGATTTAATAAGAACGGGTATCGCTTTTATTTTCCAAGTAGCACGCCGACTTTAATACCTGGGTTTATTAAAGCCTTGGCACGTCGATTAGTCGATTATCAAGCATCCATAGAAACAACGCTGGAAGTAGGCGATCCTATTAGACAGCCGGTATCGATTGATACCGCGATGGCAAGTGCTGTGCAGTTGGATTATTGTGGCACACCTGTGGTTTCTGATGATGTTGAATTAGAGGATGTAAAGGTTGTTTGGCATCAATGTTCTGGGCAGGCGTTGGATTGTGATTGCTTTGGTGATTTAGAGGTAATAGAGAAAGGGGTTTCTAATGGGTATGTGTTTGATCAGCATCAAGTGGGGCAAGGTAATCAATTGTCTGAATCTGAAGACGATATTCAAGCCTTAAATTTTGATCGGCCTTTGTACTTTGGGCAAGGCGATACGACCGTAGAGAGCGTTTTAAAAAGCCCAAAAAGGTATGATAAAAAACAGTTAGCAGATCCGATTGAAGGGCCTGGTTATCGTAGTGGTCGGACCTGTGCAGTATTCTATGCTAATGGTCGAGATAGTGATAACCAAGGGCCTCAGATCTATTCTCAAGCGCATGGCGGGCAGTTGTATAGTTTGGTTAGACCTGCTTTTCCTGAGAAGAAGGCTGTTTTGCCGGTTAATGACGCATGTGCTGTATTGAATGAAGCTGTTTTTAATTTCTTTAAAGCGGTTGATAACCCTAAATTAGTACCTGAATTCTATGGGGAGCGTTCTTTAACTCAAGTTTTGCAGGACAAAAGGATAGGTTCCTTAGCGGTGCCTAATACGGTGATTGCCGCGACCGCAGGATTAGGTAAAACACGCGCTATTTTTAAGGCAGCGGCTGAGATGAAGGCAGCGGGAAGGCCTTTGTTTGTACATTTGTATGTCCCTCGGCATAAGTTAGCAGGTGAGTTAAAAAAAGACATGATGGAGCGTTTTCCTGGTTTAAATATTGAGGTACGCAAGGGGCGACGTGTTGAGGGCATGTGTGCTAATTATGATCAAGTGAAACTTTATGAAAATATTGTTCCCTCGGTCACACAAGCCTTTTGTAGTAATGCGGGTAAACAATGTCAGTTTTTTGAAAACTGTGCGTATTTAAAACAGTTTGATACATCAGCTGATGTTTTAATCTTAGCGCAGCATTATTTAAATACGTTTTTATCGAAGTCTGAAAAGAGGCCTGATCTGGTTGTGATTGATGAACGTTATTACGATGTGATTACAGGCCATAATAAATATGCAGCCAAGCAGTTAAAGGCAGCTTTAAGTTTCGCGGGAGTTCGGGCATTACATGAGGCATTTAGTCATTGCCCTGCGAATAATGCGCAGTTAGTTTGGCAATGGGAGCAGTGTTTAATTGAGGCGGGAACTCAGAATACGCTTGATTCAGAGAAAGCGTCATTAGCGGCTTTTGTACGAGATTATGAAGCGCAATGTATGTCAGAAAATAATGAGGTTGTGCCTGGCGATAGTCCAGCAAAATTAAAATATAAGTTGGCTTATATTAATGATAATCGAGAGGATTATCGTTTTGCTTCTATCTTGCTACGTATTTGTCAGGATAACAGTGATGCGTCTCATTTTAGCTGCATTCAAGGTCAGTTTGTTATACACCAGGGTTTATATACTAAATCTTTAACGCGTCAGGGCAGTGAAAATAATTTAGGCGATAAGTTGAGCCGCTTAGGGGCAGATCGTTATACTCAGTTCTTACTTAAAGTACCTATTTTGTGCATTGATGGAGATGCGTCAGAGATCCTTGCGCAGGATTTATTAAAACGGCCTAATGCTTCTTATCCACCCATTAACTTTATACAAATTAATGCGCAGCGGCGATTATGTGTCACGCAGTGTCATAGTAAAGTTTTTGGTAAAAACTCTTTAAATGGTTCAGACATTAAAATCTTACAAGCGCTGGCTAAAATAATTAACCGCACAGCGGCTTCAAATTATGCGGTTTATAAGGAGCCGACGCTCTTAGTGACGTATTTGGGTCTTGAGGAAAATAAGAAATTTACTGAGCTATTAGAACATCTTGAAATATCTGAGAAAGGTAAAGGGTATTTAGCGATTGCTCACTTTAATGATACGCGAGGGATAAATCAGTATTCAAACTATCATTGTATTATTTTAGGGCGTAATCAAATGTCTGGGATGGATGCTTTACTGCAATCTGAGGATTTAAGTAAAGACCCGAACAAAGTACGAATAAGGAGTAGAAAAGGGGATGAATTTAATGTCTTACAGTTAAAGGCGTACCAAGCAGGAAAAGGTGTTGATAGAGAAAGATCGAGAGGAAAGGGTCGATATTTTAATAACCCATATACAGATGCTATTTTAGCTCAGACACGAGAGCATGAAATAACACAAGCCATTGCACGGATAAGAGATGTTAGATCACCGCATCATAAACAAGTACTTATTTTAGGATCACTTGCTATTGATTTAAAAATAGATCGTGTTGTTACCTGGCAAGAACTGGATGTAAAAAATCAGCAAACAGATGTGATTAATTGTTACACACAACATGATGGCAGATTTTTACGGGCGGCTAAGGTGCTATCTGAATTAGATGACAGCTGTTCTCAGGATGGCTGGGCCAATCGAATCAAGAACGATAACAAGCAATACATTTTACCGATGAGTGAGTGGGATATTCAATGCTGCAAAGCATTGAGTGATGCAAGTAAACCAGGGGAAGAGATTAACTTTAATCAGCATTTATTTCCAGAGATTAAAGCGTTAAAAGACATTAAAATACCTGGTAAAAATCATACTTATCGCGTAAATTATGATGCAGACCGACACACGGAAGAGTCCGTTGTAACGTGGGTTGCAGAGATTTTAGAGGGAATAAAATAGAATGTTTTTTAAATAAATAATTTGTTAAAAATACCATAATGGTTGTGATAGTGATTTTGTAAGCGTTAACCAAGGTCAACTCAGTTAGAAGCTAATAAAAAGAATAAAAGAGAGACGGTAGGTTATACCAATCCCAATAAATTCCTACTCCAACAATGCCCATTTACGTGAGCATAAACTATGAACAGCCTCAGCACATTTCGCAAACTTATTCCATGCTTGGCAACATACCGATACAATTTCATCATAATCTTCAAAACACCGATTTGAAAAGTCTGACCGTCGTAATTGTTGCCAAATTTGCTCGACTGGGTTGAGCTCTGGTGAATAAGGAGGTAACGGCATTATCGTTATATTAGTAGGCATATCAAGTTTTTCAGTGAGGTGCCAAGCAGCGCGGTCAACAATAAGTAGAGCATGTTTACTTGATGTTACCGTCGTTGAAATAATATTAAGGTGGTGCTGCATACCTTCAGTATTCGCTTTTGGCATAATTAACCCCGCCGTTTTGCTATTCTCTGGACAGACGGCACCAAAAATATAAGCGGCTGTAAATTGT
>NZ_BLYC01000088.1 GCF_019721995.1 Bathymodiolus japonicus methanotrophic gill symbiont
GTTAAACACCTTGTTCGTGGATAAAAATCTGCGCTATCACGGTTTAATACAAGCCTTTTCGCGCACTAACCGTATTTATGATGCCACTAAGACCTTTGGAAATATCGTCACCTTCCGCGATTTAGAACAAGCCACTGTTGATGCTATTACCATCTTTGGTGATAAAAACACTAAAAATGTGGTGCTAGAAAAAAGTTATAAAGAATATATGGAAGGTTTTACCGATGTGGCAACAGGTGATGCACGACGCGGTTATTTAGAGGTGGTGGAGGAACTCGCACAACGTTTCCCTGATCCTGATGCAATTGTTAAAGAAAAAGATAAGAAAGCGTTTGCTACATTATTTGGTGAATATTTACGCGTTGAAAACATACTGCAAAACTATGATGAATTTTCAGGATTAAAATCCCTACAAGATTTAGACTCAGATGACCTCAGTGCCGTAGAGACCTTTAAAGACAAGCACCATTTAAGCGATGATGACTTAATCTCTATGCAAGAGATTAAGGTACCTGCCGAACGCACTATTCAAGATTATCGTTCAACGTATAACGATATCCGCGATTGGTTGCGTCGCGAGAAATCAGCAAACGACCAAGAGAGTTCCAATATTGATTGGGATGATGTGATTTTTGAAGTCGATCTGCTTAAATCGCAAGAGATTAACTTGGATTACATCCTAGAATTGATTTTTGAGCATAATAAGAAAACGAAAGATAAGACTACTTTACTTGAGGAAGCGAGGCGTTTAATTCGCGCCAGCCTTGGTAATCGAGCGAAAGAAAGTTTGGTTGTGGATTTTATTAATCAAACCAATTTAGATAATATCCCCGATAAAGCCAGTATTATTGATGCTTTCTTTACCTTTGCCCAAACTGAACAACAACGTGAAGCAAGAGAATTAATTAGTGCCGAAAGCCTGAATGAAGAAGCGGCTAAGCGCTATATAACAGCATCGTTAAAACGAGAATATGTCAGTGAAAATGGCACTGATCTAAATGCAATTCTGCCTAAAATGAGTCCGCTTAATCCACAATACTTAACTAAGAAACAAAGTGTGTTTCAAAAGATTGCCGACTTTATTGAGAAATTTAAAGGCGTGGGTGGAAAGGTTTAATACAGGTATTGTAATGTGGTAACGCAAAGTAATAGCGTCACTCACATTATTAAATAATTTCTGTATTGCAGATACAGGGTATCTACGTCCTATGCTAGATGATACCCTTCATTGTGACACACAATACATCACTTAAATAACTTTGAAAACACCCCTCTAATAACTGGTTTATCTGATGATGTTTCGCTTTGTATCGTATCAATTTTATGTTCAAGTAATATAGCACCCCAAAGAGTCAAGACAGATTTTTCAACAATCCTTATTCCATATTCCTAAGCCGCTTCATTCTGCTGTTCATTAGCTAAAATACTTTCTCTATATACATTCATTGGTTTTTTATAGTCCAGGGTTTCATGAAACCGTTGATGATTATAAAACTCAATATAGTCATCAACATCTTCTATTAACGCTCTAATTGAACCATATTCATTTAAATAAATACGCTCACATTTTGCACTTCGCCAAAACCGTTCAATACAAATATTATCCGTTGCTCGTCCTTTTCCATCCATAGAAATAGTAATGCCTTTGTTTTTTAGTCGTTGGGTATGAATTTCACTGGTGTATTGACTGCCTTGATCCGTATTAAAAATTTCAGGTGTTCCGTAGTATAATCCCCCAGCAAATCCAGACAAGAAATCAAAGCAATCTTATTCCAAATTAGTTACTATTTGTAAAAAATTGGAGTATTAAAATGAGCAGAAAAAGAACGGTCTACAGTGCTGAATTTAAAAGCAAGTTGGTATTAGAAGTTTTAAAGAATGAAAAAACACTGCAAGAAATTGCCAGTGCAAATAACATCACACCTAAGAACCTACAAAACTGGAAAAAAATATTCTTAGACAATGCAGAAATAGCAATGGAGCCCTCCAAAGCCGTTAAAGATTACAAAGAGGATCTATTAGCAGCTCAAGAACAAAATGAGATGCTCACAAAAATCGTAGGAAAAATGACGGTTGAAAAGGAGTGGCTCGAAAAAAAGCTAAAAAGCTTGGACTCATCTGATAGAAAACAGTTGATTGAGCCCAAGCTTAACACTCTACCTCTAACACAGCAGTGTGCATTATTAGGATTAAATAGAAGCAATCTCTATTACAAAAAAAGAGAGAATAAAAAGAAAGAAGAGATCAAAACTCAGATTAATCACATTTTTAAAGACATCCCTATTTATGGTGCGGCTAAAGTACACCAGCAGTTGCTTGAAGGTGGTTTTAAAGTCAGTTTAAACACGGTGGCGAGTTATCGGCAGCAGATGGGCTTGAAAGCCGTATTAGCGGTAAAACAAGTCAATACAACGATCCCCATAAAAGAACATAAAAAATATACTTATAAGCTTAGAGATCTTGATATATCACACGCTAACCAAGTTTGGAGTACAGATATAACCTATATTAAAACCAAAGAAGGGATGGTTTATTTAGCGGCGATTATTGATTGGCACTCAAAAGCAGTGCTCGCCCATAAAATATCAAACACAATGGATTCTTTTTTAGTTATGGATGTATTAGATGAAGCGCTTTCTCTCTACGGAACACCTGAAATTTTTAATACGGATCAAGGCAGTCAATACACCAGTGAAATTCATACCCAACGACTAAAAAACAAAGGCATTACTATTTCTATGGATGGAAAAGGACGAGCAACGGATAATATTTGTATTGAACGGTTTTGGCGAAGTGCAAAATGTGAGCGTATTTATTTAAATGAATATGGTTCAATTAGAGCGTTAATAGAAGATGTTGATGACTATATTGAGTTTTATAATCATCAACGGTTTCATGAAACCCTGGACTATAAAAAACCAATGAATGTATATAGAGAAAGTATTTTAGCTAATGAACAGCAGAATGAAGCGGCTTAGGAATATGGAATAAGGATTGTTGAAAAATCTGTCTTGACTCTTTGGGGTGCTATAGTTTTTTAAAGTACGAGTCACCGTATTTTTATTGATTTTAAGAACCCTAGCCGTGTCTCGAGTGCCACTACTATTGATAGCCATTTCGACAACGTGTTCTTTGGTTCCAAATTCACATGCTTTATAACAATATTCCAACATGAAGGTGTTGGTTGAGCAAGCTGTGGTCTGGCAACGATATCGCTGCACACCACGATCGCTACTACCTGATTTCATCAGGTTGGAATTAGTACAGTTAGGGCAGGTGATTTCTTGATAATATTTCATGAGGGAATTATGCAATAAATCACTTTCTTATTCTATTGCTCTCATGCTAAACACAGGTTTAACCCACTACCAATTTCTGTATTGCAGATACAGGGTATCTACGTCCTATGCTAGATGATACCCTTCATTGTGACACACAATACATCACTTAAATAACTTTGAAAACACCCCTCTAATAACTGGTTTATCTGATGATGTTTCGCTTTGTATCGTATCAATTTTATGTTCAAGTAATGCCATTAATCGAATTTCACGAGCTAGGGAATCTTCTCTCGCTGTCAGCCCCGGACGGGCTGATAGTCTCCAGAAGGCGCAGGGAAATTTGCCAATCCGAAGTGCGCGATAGCGCGCGAGGGAGGCTAAAATTTTATCCCGAATAGCCGTAGAGCCATTTGTGGTAGCCATGACTGAGCTGCTTTGTGCTCAGTCTGTGGCGGACGCAGGGCGGCTGGAGCATCTCCTATTCGCTGCGTAGGTGAACGAATTACGGCGACAGGAGTCCCGGAATTTCGGGAGGTAGCATGGCGCGCCTGTAAATAGCGATAGTCGTTTTCACCGTCATATTTTAAGGCAATGACAAAGCGTTTTTTACTGTGAGAACTCACCTTCAATCGTGCACTGCTGACAGTCACTTTCGCTGAAAATCATGGAAACGGAGCTTAGCGAAGTGGTGATTTTTAGTCCCTGATAGGCGACTCGGGGAGTCGCTATTTTTGCGAAAGCTTGTTTTGGGCATCCCAGCCCAAGCAAGCAGCAAAAACTTAACGCGACCACTTATGCCTCCGGCGGCCCCGATTCGTCCTCGTCACCTTGTCCCGACCCAACAAGGGGTCGGAACATAGGCTCCAAATGACTTGACGCCGTGTCGGATGGCCTTTTATTTTGTCTCCACCTTCGCTAACGCTCAGACTCCGACAAAACAACGGCCCTACGGCTATCGCGGACTAAAAATCTTCACTTCGCTAAAGCTCCGTTTCCAGGATTTTCAGCGAGGGCAATTTGCTGATTCGACGTGTGCTAGCAGCACGCGAGAGGAGCAAGAATTGCATTCCGAATAGCCGTCCAGCCAGTGAGGTAGTAATGACGAAGCGGCTTTTGTGCGTAGTCGTTGCGGACGCAGGGCGTTCAGGGCATCTCCCATCCGCTGCGTAGGTGAACGAATTATGGCGACAGGAGTCCCGGAATTTCGTGAGGTAGCATGGCGCGCCTGTAATAAAATAAGTAGGTATTATTGAACTATGATCGAATTTAAATTAATTAAGAATAAGGTTGTTCTTCTTTATAGCAGTATGTATGAAGGTTCAGCTTGGCTTTATGAACGGATTAAAGAAAAAGAAAGAGCTCACCTTTGCAAAACGTTTTATTTTACTAAAAATGAATTAGTTTCGTCTTTTGACAAATATAATGAGTATGATCCAGTAGAGTTTGAAGTTGCAAAAAAAAAACAAGGATATTATTGCTTCCCTAAAGATTTATTATGTCTAGATTATGATCTTTATATACATGAAGATATAAAACTAGAGAAAAAAATGTTTGTTACCCATCTTAATATATCTATTTTTCTAAAAATTAACAAAATTATAAATGGCTCTATCTATATTGGTGGCGAAGAAGAAAATTCTATACCAGAGTCAGTTTTTAAAGAATTATTAGATGCGTTTCCTAATTCATACGAACTGAAAAAGTATACATTAGCTCGAATAAGTGCTGTGTTATCGTCATATTTAGATACTAAAGAGGACTATGAAGAAAAATATCATAAATATTTAAATAAGAAAGTCAGTAAAAAAGGACGTAATGTTCAATATGAATATTCTGACATTGAATTATGGAAATACCAAGGCCTTTTACAAAAGCTAAAGTTGATGCTTGATGATAATAATTCATACAATGAAAACCAGTGGCAAGCAGAGTTAATTCAAATAATATTGTTTCTGTATCCTAAATACATATATGTATTCAAAGAAGCTCCAATTATAGATACATATAATAAAAAAAGAAGGATTGATTATTTACTGGTAGATTCTAATGGGAATACAGATATTATTGAAATAAAGAAACCATTTTGTAAATGTATAGTTACAGAAAGGAGATATCGAGATAACTACATTCCTCTACGAGAGCTTTCTGGAGCTGTGATGCAAGTAGAGAAATATATTTTCTATTTGAATAAGTATGGAAGTAAAGGTGAGGAAAAATTGACTTCACATTACAAAGAGGATATAGCTGATAATTTTAAAATTAAAATTACTAATCCATGTGGGATAATAATTATGGGGCGAACTAAAGGCCTATCTAAAGAGCAAATTCAAGATTTTGAAGTCATAAAAAGAAAATATAAAAGCATTATAGATATTCTGACATACGATGACTTAATAAAACGATTTGAATTTATAATAATGAAATGGAAGAAACTCAATACAACTTCATAAGGTTATTGGTTAGCTACTGCTGTTTATAGTGTGGTATTACATTATAGATCTGAACATTAATGCGTACTTTAATGCCATTATTGATTTATAAATGACAAGGTTCAATGTTCCAGTTTGACTCTAGTAAAACTGGAGATGTCTAGTTGAAGGGTTGTAAGGCACAAGCTATAAAAAGATTGTCTGAACATTCAGCTGATCTATATAGAGTAATAACTCACAATTCACAACTTCAATGTTCCTTTAGTTGCTTGATAATTGAAGTTAAAAAAACAAGTGTTTTTTTAACTTCACCATCAACACAGCTAATCACCATTAACAAGACCTTATTTATAGTTAATAATGTTAAAAAAGGCTGTTAAAAAACTTATCTCATGCTATAGTTAATAAAACCCATGTTAAAAAAGTAAACAGATGAAAATAGGTTACGCTCGAGTTTCAACATCTTCTCAAGATACATCACTACAAATAGACGCGCTTAATGCAGCTGGTTGCGAAATAATTTATAAGGAAAAAGCGTCAGGAAGTAAAAAAGACAGACCCGAACTTGAACAATGTTTAAAGTCTTTAAGGAAAGCTATAATCCCCCAGCAAATCCAGACAAGAAATCAAAGCAATCTTATTCCAAATTAGTTACTATTTGTAAAAAATTGGAGTATTAAAATGAGCAGAAAAAGAACGGTCTACAGTGCTGAATTTAAAAGCAAGTTGGTATTAGAAGTTTTAAAGAATGAAAAAACACTGCAAGAAATTGCCAGTGCAAATAACATCACACCTAAGAACCTACAAAACTGGAAAAAAATATTCTTAGACAATGCAGAAATAGCAATGGAGCCCTCCAAAGCCGTTAAAGATTACAAAGAGGATCTATTAGCAGCTCAAGAACAAAATGAGATGCTCACAAAAATCGTAGGAAAAATGACGGTTGAAACGGCGCGCTATTTTTGCGAAAGCTTGTTTTGGGCATCCCAGCCCAAGCAAGCAGCAAAAACTTAACGCGACCACTATGCCTCCGGCGGCCCCGATTCGTCCTCGTCACCTCGTCCCGACCCAACAAGGGGTCGGAACATAGGCTCCAAATGACTTGACGCCGTGTCGGATGGCCTTTTATTTTGTCTCCACCTTCGCTAACGCTCAGACTCCGACAAAATAACGGCCCTACGGCTATCGCGGACTAAAAATCATCACTTCGCTTAGGCTCCGTTTCCCTGATTTTCAGCGAAGGAGTGGCTCGAAAAAAAGCTAAAAAGCTTGGACTCATCTGATAGAAAACAGTTGATTGAGCCCAAGCTTAACACTCTACCTCTAACACAGCAGTGTGCATTATTAGGATTAAATAGAAGCAATCTCTATTACAAAAAAAGAGAGAATAAAAAGAAAGAAGAGATCAAAACTCAGATTAATCACATTTTTAAAGACATCCCTATTTATGGTGCGGCTAAAGTACACCAGCAGTTGCTTGAAGGTGGTTTTAAAGTCAGTTTAAACACGGTGGCGAGTTATCGGCAGCAGATGGGCTTGAAAGCCGTATTAGCGGTAAAACAAGTCAATACAACGATCCCCATAAAAGAACATAAAAAATATACTTATAAGCTTAGAGATCTTGATATATCACACGCTAACCAAGTTTGGAGTACAGATATAACCTATATTAAAACCAAAGAAGGGATGGTTTATTTAGCGGCGATTATTGATTGGCACTCAAAAGCAGTGCTCGCCCATAAAATATCAAACACAATGGATTCTTTTTTAGTTATGGATGTATTAGATGAAGCGCTTTCTCTCTACGGAACACCTGAAATTTTTAATACGGATCAAGGCAGTCAATACACCAGTGAAATTCATACCCAACGACTAAAAAACAAAGGCATTACTATTTCTATGGATGGAAAAGGACGAGCAACGGATAATATTTGTATTGAACGGTTTTGGCGAAGTGCAAAATGTGAGCGTATTTATTTAAATGAATATGGTTCAATTAGAGCGTTAATAGAAGATGTTGATGACTATATTGAGTTTTATAATCATCAACGGTTTCATGAAACCCTGGACTATAAAAAACCAATGAATGTATATAGAGAAAGTATTTTAGCTAATGAACAGCAGAATGAAGCGGCTTAGGAATATGGAATAAGGATTGTTGAAAAATCTGTCTTGACTCTTTGGGGTGCTAT
>NZ_BLYC01000089.1 GCF_019721995.1 Bathymodiolus japonicus methanotrophic gill symbiont
TATAATCCCCCAGCAAATCCAGACAAGAAATCAAAGCAATCTTATTCCAAATTAGTTACTATTTGTAAAAAATTGGAGTATTAAAATGAGCAGAAAAAGAACGGTCTACAGTGCTGAATTTAAAAGCAAGTTGGTATTAGAAGTTTTAAAGAATGAAAAAACACTGCAAGAAATTGCCAGTGCAAATAACATCACACCTAAGAACCTACAAAACTGGAAAAAAATATTCTTAGACAATGCAGAAATAGCAATGGAGCCCTCCAAAGCCGTTAAAGATTACAAAGAGGATCTATTAGCAGCTCAAGAACAAAATGAGATGCTCACAAAAATCGTAGGAAAAATGACGGTTGAAAAGGAGTGGCTCGAAAAAAAGCTAAAAAGCTTGGACTCATCTGATAGAAAACAGTTGATTGAGCCCAAGCTTAACACTCTACCTCTAACACAGCAGTGTGCATTATTAGGATTAAATAGAAGCAATCTCTATTACAAAAAAAGAGAGAATAAAAAGAAAGAAGAGATCAAAACTCAGATTAATCACATTTTTAAAGACATCCCTATTTATGGTGCGGCTAAAGTACACCAGCAGTTGCTTGAAGGTGGTTTTAAAGTCAGTTTAAACACGGTGGCGAGTTATCGGCAGCAGATGGGCTTGAAAGCCGTATTAGCGGTAAAACAAGTCAATACAACGATCCCCATAAAAGAACATAAAAAATATACTTATAAGCTTAGAGATCTTGATATATCACACGCTAACCAAGTTTGGAGTACAGATATAACCTATATTAAAACCAAAGAAGGGATGGTTTATTTAGCGGCGATTATTGATTGGCACTCAAAAGCAGTGCTCGCCCATAAAATATCAAACACAATGGATTCTTTTTTAGTTATGGATGTATTAGATGAAGCGCTTTCTCTCTACGGAACACCTGAAATTTTTAATACGGATCAAGGCAGTCAATACACCAGTGAAATTCATACCCAACGACTAAAAAACAAAGGCATTACTATTTCTATGGATGGAAAAGGACGAGCAACGGATAATATTTGTATTGAACGGTTTTGGCGAAGTGCAAAATGTGAGCGTATTTATTTAAATGAATATGGTTCAATTAGAGCGTTAATAGAAGATGTTGATGACTATATTGAGTTTTATAATCATCAACGGTTTCATGAAACCCTGGACTATAAAAAACCAATGAATGTATATAGAGAAAGTATTTTAGCTAATGAACAGCAGAATGAAGCGGCTTAGGAATATGGAATAAGGATTGTTGAAAAATCTGTCTTGACTCTTTGGGGTGCTATATTATCAACTGCTCGATAAAAATATGTCCACTCTCCTTTGACTTTAATATAGGTTTCATCCATCCGCCACCGCCCACACACAGGACGCTTCTTTTTGTGAAATTCTTTCTCTAATTTAGGCGCAGACGTGATAACCCAGCGGTTAAGTGTGCTGTGGTCAACATGATAGCCTCGTTCTTCCGCTATTTCTTCAAGATTGCGATAACTGAGTGGGTAAGCCAAGTACCATCTGACATTTAGGAGAATGATCTCTTTTTCAAAGTGGCGCCATTTGAAACTAAGCATTTGAGAATTCCTGATATAGAGATTTAAACTTAATGATAACAGATAACCTGGGGAAGTGAACTTTATGCGACAGAACCCCCTCGCGCGCTATCGCGCACTTCGGATTGGCAAATTTCCCTGCGCCTTCTGGAGACTATCAGCCCGTCCGGGGCTGACAGCGGATGCCGTCAATGAAGCAGAAAAATGGAAGGTACAATACAGAGAATTACTTGGCAAAGCGGAGATCGAATGCCCACCACCCGATAAGCCTAAAGAAGTAAAACGGGAGCGAATAAAACGCAGTAAAGCTAGAAACTTACTGGAAAGGCTGATTAATTATGAAGAGGATGTCTTGCGCTTCATGACAAATACCTGGGTGCAATTTACCAATAATGCCGCAGAAAATTCGATTCGGATGACCAAGGTTCAACAGAAAATATCCGGCTGCTTTCGTAGTACCAAGGGTGCAGAGATATTTTGTCGTGTCAGAGGGTATTTATCAACGTGCCGTAAACAAGGTCTAAGTGCAACTCAGGCAATGCCCCTGGTCTTTGAAGGAAAGTTACCTGAATTTGCTTTATAATTTCATTGAACTACTCAGCGAAGCTGAGTAGTTACTAATTAAGAAACTTCAGTTGCACTAAAAAAAGGGGTTAAAATGCCGAATTTAAAAAATAGAATGATTTTTATTAGCCATGCTTGGGAATACAATGAACACTACGATAAAGTCGTGAATTGGTTAAAGGATGCAGCCAATTTATCTTGGAGTAATTGTAGTATCACTGCTACTAATGCATTGCCTGATAAGACGTGTAAAGGTCTAAAAGAAGGGATGACTCGACAAATAAACCCTTCTCAAGTCGTATTGATACTTGGTGGAATGTATTCTGCTCATAGTGATTGGATTGAATATGAAATCAATGAAGCGAAGCGTTTAAATAAAACCATTATTGCTATAAAACCGTGGGGGCAACAGAGAATTCCTCAGATTGTACGAGATGCATCTGTTTGTGGCCCTGTAGGGTGGAATTCTGCAAGTGTTATACAAGCAATCAGAGATCACACCTAAAAAGTGAAATCCTATAATTAAAATAGCCAACACCTAACTTATAGATTAGTGTTATGCATTTTCTCTAACTTAGAGAAGCAGATTGTTCGACGAGTTAATCGTTTTATCCATGCTCTAAAATTCAAGTTTTTACGTTCAATTTTTTGGGTGTTTTTCTTACCTATTTCATGTTTCTCAGCATCGAGATGACGTTCATAAGCGCCCCAGTCATCGGTGTAATAACGACTGATATTTAAAGGCAAAAGTAACGCTTTTAATTCTTTGAAAACAATGTCCTTACGCTTGCCAAAAACATAAGCGAGTACCGTGTTGGTTTTATGATCAACAGCATGCCATAGCCAGCGTTGATTGCTTTTATTTCCTACAAAAGACCACTGTTCATCCATTTCGGCTTCATCACAGCAGACCTGTTCTAGTCTGACTTCCAATGGTTTCCCTTGATCAAAGGTCTGAAAAAGAGGGTTCACTTGAACAAGACTGTTTTCTTTGTTTTTTAAAGTACGAGTCACCGTATTTTTATTGATTTTAAGAACCCTAGCCGTGTCTCGAGTGCCACTACTATTGATAGCCATTTCGACAACGTGTTCTTTGGTTCCAAATTCACATGCTTTATAACAATATTCCAACATGAAGGTGTTGGTTGAGCAAGCTGTGGTCTGGCAACGATATCGCTGCACACCACGATCGCTACTACCTGATTTCATCAGGTTGGAATTA
Organism: Bathymodiolus japonicus methanotrophic gill symbiont; assembly: GCF_019721995.1. GTDB lineage: Bacteria > Pseudomonadota > Gammaproteobacteria > Methylococcales > Methylomonadaceae > Methyloprofundus. The sequence continues at coordinate 3,356 of NZ_BLYC01000089.1, forward strand.
GTACAGTTAGGGCAGGTGATTTCTTGATAATATTTCATGAGGGAATTATGCAATAAATCACTTTCTTATTCTATTGCTCTCATGCTAAACACAGGTTTAACCCAGGCTATTTACTTTATATCAATAAGGAATCATGAGTGAAATCAACTTTTAGTAAATCAAAAATTTGCTTTGTAATTATGGGGTTTGGGAAAAAAACTGATCTAGATCTTGGTATTACTTACGATTTAGATAAAACATATAAAAATATAATTCGACCTGCTGTTGAAAAAGCAGGGTTTGAATGTGTAAGATCTGATGAAATAAAAGATTCAGGTCTTATTGATAAGAGTATGTATGCCTTATTAATGCAAGCTGAATTAGTAGTTGCTGATATTACTACACTTAATCCTAACGCAATTTATGAGCTTGGTATACGTCATGGTGTTAGGCCTCATTCAACTATAATTTTGAAAGAAAAAAAGGGAAAGATACCATTTGATTTAGATCATACTAGAATGTTTATGTATACTCATTTAGGAGAAGATATTGGTGTAGATGAAGCGGAACATTGCAAAACAAAACTTACAGACTTGATTCATGAGGTTACAGAACAAAAAAAGATAGATAGCCCATTGTATTCCATTATTAATGGAATTATCCCTCCAATTATTCCTGAATCTGAATTTGTAAATTTTATTGATGATCTAGCAGATAGAGAGAAGGGTCCTTTTGCATTAGTAGAAAAAGCAAAAGCAGAAATGGAAAAAGAAAATTTCGAGCAAGCAAGCAAATTATGGGAGAAGATTAGTGATAAAGCTCCATCTGAGCCATACTTTATTCAGCAGTGGGCTTTGTGTAAGTATAAAAGTAACACCGAAGATGTAGCAAACTTAACCGATTCACTATCTATTATAGAAAAACTCATTACTGATGACCAAAATACGAATGACCCTGAGACTCTAGGTATACGTGGTGCTATTTATAAGAATATTTGGTGGTTAACGAAAGATCTATCAATACTTGAACGGGCAATAGAATGCTATTGTAAATGTTTTAAAATAACTAATAATTATTACAATGGTGAAAACTATTCTTTTTGTTTAGATGAGAAATCAAAAAATATTGAAGATGCAAATGAAATTATTTATTGTGAAATTGAAGCAGAAAAAACCAGAAAACAAATAATAAAAGATTTGAAATATCTAGTTGAGTTAGGCGATTTTGAAAATAGATTAGATAAGAAATGGATATATGCTTCACTTTCAAATTGTTGCTTAGCAGTAGGTCTTGAAGAAGATGCAACAAAATATGAAACCGATTTTCTATCTCAAAAACCTTTGGAATGGGAAATTAAGACCTTTGAAAAATCAAAAAAATATAATAATCAGGCGGTCCTGCGTCCGCCACAGACTGAGCACAAAGCAGCTCAGTCATGGCTACCACAAATGGCTCTACGGCTATTCGGGATAAAATTTTAGCCTCCCTCGTGCGCTATCGCGCACTTCGGATTGGCAAATTTCCCTGCGCCTTCTGCAGACTATCAGCCCGTCCGGGGCTGACAGCGGATGCCATAGTTGAAGACAGCCCTTTTTCATTGTTTCCCCAATGGTGGCAAAATGGAATCTAACTATTACCCCTAGAATTTACTAAGATAGAGATCACAAGACCCAAATCAGTTTATTAACAAGGGATTTATTAACAATTTCAGCCCTTTAGTTTTTTAACAGCGTTTATTAACGCTGTTTGCGTAGAATCAGGGCAAAATGAAGGTGATTATTGGTGCTGCTGATGATGGTGTATAGATAACACTGTCAATGCGTAACTTCTATTACAGTTGATTTTTACACAAATATTTATTTTTTGCGACAGAACCCATCGCCTGTCGTTTCTTCTTGAATGACAACCATGATGTCTATACCCAAACTACTTGAAGGTGCAGGAATTACCCCGACCGTCATTCCCGAGGGTTTTACCGGGAATCCATGTACATTCAATAGAACCCTGCTAAAAGCATGCAGGGATGACGAGATAAAATAACCTGCATCTTGATTTCGTTTGGGTATACGTATCTTTTGCGACAGAACCTCCGAACGAGCGCATTGTTATGCACACTCTGGTTATTCTTATTTTGCTTTAAAACCACCATTACAGAACCATTCATTATCCGCCATTGCTTTATACATGGCAGTTCCCCATGAATTCCTATGATTATTATTCCGCGTTTTAAAGGCATCTAATAACTGGTCACGTACATCTTCTGAGTTTGATTTTACTAAAATATTTTTTAGCTGGCATCGGATATTAGCGAGTTCAGCACCTGCCTGAGAGGTATATAATGAGCCAAGACCATAAATATTAAAATGCTGTTTTATTCGGGCATTCATTGCGTCACTCCAATCATCTACATCCTTAACAAAGAAACTAATAGAAACTGGTGGGCCCTTAACGACCTCAGCAAACAACCACTGCACAGACGTTACATCGTCATAATATGGATGTAGTGTCTGCTCTTCAGTAGTTGTCGGAACTGTACTTCGCTTCAATTTATTACAATCATAACATGCTGGAACGAGATTGAATGGAACAACAACCAATAATGGGAAACGAGCTTTTGGTAAATAGTGATCTAGTGTCGATACTGTTCTTTGTCCACAAAGTGGGCATATTCCTTGAGGTGCAGATGCTTTCAGTTTATCGTAAACAGACCGGCCAGGCGCCCCCTTCTTGGCCATGCGGTTTGTATATACAAGCACCATCTCATTTTCTGTAACTTTCTCTGCTATATTGTCATGCTCATTTAAACGGTAGAAACTCTTATCCATCCCATTACGATTAAACTCTTCTGCCGCCTTATTCACATTATCTACAACTGAGCTCAGCTTGTCTTTTAAGCTTTTGTTTGCTACATGACTAATACATGTTAAAAACACATCTTTTGGATCTTCCTCTGGTTTAACTATAACTCTCATGGCTATAGCTCTTCTTTATGTCGTTCTGCAATAAGACCACGCAATATACCCCTTGCCTCTGATCCTAAATTATTACCAAAATACTTAACAATATCTTGGAAGCTATCTTTGTTTTCAAGCGCCTCGTTTAACAATCTGTGGTACCCAGACTCAGTAACTTCAAGTCCAAATATTTCACGTGTGAGGATGCCTAAATTCTCACCAAATGTTTCTAATTCTGGTCTTTCTGCATTTGCTTCCAACCCTGTTCGACGAAGTTTCCAAACACAGTCCTTCGGCACCTCCTGAACAATAACTGGTGAATGAGTTGCGATAATTGCCACCCCATTTCTATGAGACAATAAATCTGATAAGGCTCTAACAAATGCTGATAACAACGGAGGATGAAGGTGCCCTTCCGGCTCATCGATTAACACTAGAGTTTTCTCTTCAACTTTTTCGACTAGTTTGGTTATAGTCAGTAGTACGATGCCGTGTCCTGAACTCATTTTCTTGTACATTGGCCTAGCTTCTTCTAACTTGTCAGCATCACACGAAGAGACAACATCACTAAGTGAAAGTTCTCTAAAAAGTGGATCAGACTCTAAGTTTTTTATTGCTATGTTCCAGCGTTCTAATTTACCTTGTGAAACACACGCCTTTAAGCTGTCAACAAATTCATCAGTAAGCATTTCATGACTCATTGGCGTGCCACCTCTGCTTGATGAGCGTTTTAATCCCACATATGAGTAGCGTATGCCTTTTGTTTTATCTTTTTGCTCAGGATAGGGCTCAAATGGATCAAATGCACTAAAGGCGACAGAAACAACACCAGCGAATAAGTCCTCATTATTCTGTTCTCCCCAGGGATTTTGTGAATCTGAAAAATTACTATCCGATTTAATGGATCCAGTTTTTTCATCTGGAACAAGTGCTTTTACCATTTCGCTTAGTAAATGCGTTTTTCCTACTCCATTACGACCAATCAACACATGAATATTCGTAGGAGGATTCGACTCAGGATCTACAGAGAATTTAAGATCTAGTCCTGCTGTTTTTTCCCCTTGCGGCATATTATATTGAAAATCATAATTTGTTAGTACGGAGCCACCTTCCAAAAGTCTTTTAAACTGTCCATTTATCGAAGATATGCTTATATCCCGCAACAAAGACGTTTTTGTTACTTCTTCTTTTATCGCTCTTTCTAATAAGTCTTGATTCTGCACGACATCATTTAGCTGAATAAGAACTTCTTTCTTAATTCCGTCATTAAGCTTATTAATGTTT
>NZ_BLYC01000090.1 GCF_019721995.1 Bathymodiolus japonicus methanotrophic gill symbiont
ATTTTTCAACAATCCTTATTCCATATTCCTAAGCCGCTTCATTCTGCTGTTCATTAGCTAAAATACTTTCTCTATATACATTCATTGGTTTTTTATAGTCCAGGGTTTCATGAAACCGTTGATGATTATAAAACTCAATATAGTCATCAACATCTTCTATTAACGCTCTAATTGAACCATATTCATTTAAATAAATACGCTCACATTTTGCACTTCGCCAAAACCGTTCAATACAAATATTATCCGTTGCTCGTCCTTTTCCATCCATAGAAATAGTAATGCCTTTGTTTTTTAGTCGTTGGGTATGAATTTCACTGGTGTATTGACTGCCTTGATCCGTATTAAAAATTTCAGGTGTTCCGTAGAGAGAAAGCGCTTCATCTAATACATCCATAACTAAAAAAGAATCCATTGTGTTTGATATTTTATGGGCGAGCACTGCTTTTGAGTGCCAATCAATAATCGCCGCTAAATAAACCATCCCTTCTTTGGTTTTAATATAGGTTATATCTGTACTCCAAACTTGGTTAGCGTGTGATATATCAAGATCTCTAAGCTTATAAGTATATTTTTTATGTTCTTTTATGGGGATCGTTGTATTGACTTGTTTTACCGCTAATACGGCTTTCAAGCCCATCTGCTGCCGATAACTCGCCACCGTGTTTAAACTGACTTTAAAACCACCTTCAAGCAACTGCTGGTGTACTTTAGCCGCACCATAAATAGGGATGTCTTTAAAAATGTGATTAATCTGAGTTTTGATCTCTTCTTTCTTTTTATTCTCTCTTTTTTTGTAATAGAGATTGCTTCTATTTAATCCTAATAATGCACACTGCTGTGTTAGAGGTAGAGTGTTAAGCTTGGGCTCAATCAACTGTTTTCTATCAGATGAGTCCAAGCTTTTTAGCTTTTTTTCGAGCCACTCCTTTTCAACCGTCATTTTTCCTACGATTTTTGTGAGCATCTCATTTTGTTCTTGAGCTGCTAATAGATCCTCTTTGTAATCTTTAACGGCTTTGGAGGGCTCCATTGCTATTTCTGCATTGTCTAAGAATATTTTTTTCCAGTTTTGTAGGTTCTTAGGTGTGATGTTATTTGCACTGGCAATTTCTTGCAGTGTTTTTTCATTCTTTAAAACTTCTAATACCAACTTGCTTTTAAATTCAGCACTGTAGACCGTTCTTTTTCTGCTCATTTTAATACTCCAATTTTTTACAAATAGTAACTAATTTGGAATAAGATTGCTTTGATTTCTTGTCTGGATTTGCTGGGGGATTATACAATACAAATATTATCCGTTGCTCGTCCTTTTCCATCCATAGAAATAGTAATGCCTTTGTTTTTTAGTCGTTGGGTATGAATTTCACTGGTGTATTGACTGCCTTGATCCGTATTAAAAATTTCAGGTGTTCCGTAGAGAGAAAGCGCTTCATCTAATACATCCATAACTAAAAAAGAATCCATTGTGTTTGATATTTTATGGGCGAGCACTGCTTTTGAGTGCCAATCAATAATCGCCGCTAAATAAACCATCCCTTCTTTGGTTTTAATATAGGTTATATCTGTACTCCAAACTTGGTTAGCGTGTGATATATCAAGATCTCTAAGCTTATAAGTATATTTTTTATGTTCTTTTATGGGGATCGTTGTATTGACTTGTTTTACCGCTAATACGGCTTTCAAGCCCATCTGCTGCCGATAACTCGCCACCGTGTTTAAACTGACTTTAAAACCACCTTCAAGCAACTGCTGGTGTACTTTAGCCGCACCATAAATAGGGATGTCTTTAAAAATGTGATTAATCTGAGTTTTGATCTCTTCTTTCTTTTTATTCTCTCTTTTTTTGTAATAGAGATTGCTTCTATTTAATCCTAATAATGCACACTGCTGTGTTAGAGGTAGAGTGTTAAGCTTGGGCTCAATCAACTGTTTTCTATCAGATGAGTCCAAGCTTTTTAGCTTTTTTTCGAGCCACTCCTTTTCAACCGTCATTTTTCCTACGATTTTTGTGAGCATCTCATTTTGTTCTTGAGCTGCTAATAGATCCTCTTTGTAATCTTTAACGGCTTTGGAGGGCTCCATTGCTATTTCTGCATTGTCTAAGAATATTTTTTTCCAGTTTTGTAGGTTCTTAGGTGTGATGTTATTTGCACTGGCAATTTCTTGCAGTGTTTTTTCATTCTTTAAAACTTCTAATACCAACTTGCTTTTAAATTCAGCACTGTAGACCGTTCTTTTTCTGCTCATTTTAATACTCCAATTTTTTACAAATAGTAACTAATTTGGAATAAGATTGCTTTGATTTCTTGTCTGGATTTGCTGGGGGATTATAAAATAGCGTCACTCACATGATTAAATAATTTCTGTATTGCAGATACAGGGGTATCTACGTCCTACGCTAGCTGATACCCTTCATTGTGACACACAATACATCACTTAAATAACTTTGAGAACAACCCTCTAATAACTGGTTTATCTGATGATGTTTCGCTTTGTCTCGTATCAATTTTATATTCAAGTAATGCCATTAATCGAATTTCACGAGCTAGGGAATCTTCTCTAACTTGTTTTATATCCTCCCTAAGCCCATCGACCTGTTTCTCAAGCCATTCTATATGAGATCTCTCAACCTGCACCACTGGTACGGATGTTTTTGTAACCTTTGACGTTGTATTTTGTTTCAGATCACCATACACACGGATTAATTCCGCAGTATCAAAAGATCCATCACTATTCCTCTATACCCTACCAGATGAGACATGAGGGGATTTATGCGACAGAGCCTTATTTTCTATTAATTTGAACCTTTATTACTTCGGGTCATGCGCCATTATTTCGGGATTTAAATTCCTCGAACATCTCCAAAAACAAGACATTCATTGACTTGCTACGCATTGAGGCATACGCCTTAAACTCATTTCTTGCGCTCTCTGGTACTCTTATTTGCATGAGAACAAGCGAGCTAGGCGGCGTTTGTTCTGTCGCTGCTGCTGGCTTGGCTTTTGCTAGTAGGGTCTCCTCTAACTCAATCGTGTAAGGGTCAAGCCATGTTTTGCCTTTTGTGTCTGTTTTTTTGCTTACTGGTGGTTTTAGATTTGCCATGTTATGCGCTCCCCTGCTTCGCTGTTTGTTGCTCTATTGCTTTGTTAAATAATTGTTCTATGATTTTATTTGTTTTGTCGCTCAAGCTCTTAAAAGGCGTTTCCGTAAAGGATAAGCCCTTATCCATAGCTTGAGAATATGCCGATTTCATGGGAATCCAGCCACGCACCACGGAAAAATTCCAAGCCTCGATACTGGCGCGGGTATTCATGGCCTCTTTATCGCCCTTGTCAGGAACTCTACACACGACAAACACAATAGAGGCTCTATCTATACCCTTATTAACAAATTCAACGGCCAGTTTTAAAGACGGCTCTAAATCATCCACTGAAATTCCCACGGGTATTATAATCAGGTCACTTTTTTGGGCTATCGGCAAGGCGTGAGTATCAGCAAAGGCTTTGCCGTCCACTATAAGAATATCCGCATTATTCGCGGCTTTTAGTGCGGTTTTAGGCTCTGAATACAAAGAAACATCAATAGAAGGATCTACCCCGCTCTCTTTGCGCCGCTCCCCCCACAAGAAAGATGTTTGTTGTTTTCCGTCAAGGTCTGCGACATGTACCGCCCATTTATTACGCGCAAACTCAACCGCCAACGCACGAGCAAGGCTTGATTTTCCCACCCCGCCTTTTTGGTTTAATAATGAAATAATCATTTTTATTGCTTCTCCTACATATAATAAAAACATTGAAAATAATATAACCCATACTTAAATAAATTACAATACTATCAGTAAATATATTAAAAACAATACATGTATTAATACACATAAAAACACTATAAATGTTTTATGTATTAAAAACAATACTTATTATACTTACAGGTATATATTCCTTTACTTAGATAGTAGCTTGTAGTAATATTACTACTACTCTCTACTACAAAAATCAGGTGAAATTATGGAGCGCAAAAGCAAGGTAACGCAAAGCGCGGCCAATGCAGCATGTGAACAATTACAGGCCGATAGTAAAAACGTGACTGTAAACGCCGTTATAGGCATTACTGGCGGTTCTTTCTCTACTGTGGGCGATATGGTCAAGCTTTGGCGTGAAGAACAGGCCGCGCACTCTGCGCCATAGCAAAGGCAAGCTTTATTTGAAATTATTTGTTGTTTTTTTACGGTGCCTACAGAGTGTCTATTTGCTGTTATAAGTGATTAAAATCAAAAAGATGGAAATATTCGAGTGGTGCTACCTTCAGGTAGGTTATAGGCTGCTTTGTTTAGGTACCTCTTCTTTCAATGGAAACACTGATGATAAACATGGCAAAACCACCTAAAATAAACCTCGATACACCAGCATTGTGTATTTCAGCTACTCAATAATTGGGAAACTTCAGTTATCGCATTACTCACTACTAATCACATAGAGCAAGAATATGGATCAAGGAAATCATTACAAGAAGTGCGACCTACAGGTTCATTCACCTAGAGATATAAATTGGAAGGGTGACAGTTGCGTTACGCCAGAAGAACGTAAGGCATATTCAAAAGCTTTCGTTAAAGAATGTAGGGAGGCTGGCATAAATGCAGTAGCGATAACTGACCATCACGATATGGTATTTTTCGGATACATTAAAGCAGCTTCGAAGGAAGAGCTAGATGAAGACGGAATTTCAGTTCACAATGATCAACAGTTGGTTGTTTTTCCAGGTATAGAGCTAACTTTTCATCAACCACCAATACAGGGTTTACTGATACTTGACGCAAGCTTTCCAGAAACTTTGTTTCATACTGTGCTTGGTTCGCTTTCATTAGCTCAAGCAGCAAAGGAAGATTCAAAAACTATCGAAACAAACGCAATTCCCAGCGATACCATAAGCAGTATTGGAGACATCTACAAGAAGCTAGATGGTACGGACGGTGTAAAAGGACGGTACATCTTCCTGCCTCACGTAAAGCATGGTGGCTACAAAACATTGATGAGGGATGGATTTCACGAAGCTTATGCAAAAATGCCAAGCGTAGGAGGCTATGTCGATGGAAAATTCAAAGATGACAATGCAGGCTACCTAAAGAAACTAAATGGAGAAGTAAAAGAGTGGGGATTTAAAAGAATTGCCGTTATTCAGACAACCGACTATAGAGCAGACAAAGCACTTGCTAATCTTGATACCGCTACATGGATAAAATGGCGTGATCCAACGGCTGAATCTTTACGGCAGGCATGTCTCGCAAAGGAGTCAAGGATAAGTCTTGTTGAGCCAGAGCTACCAAATATTTTTATCGAGAAGATTGATGTCACCAATTCTTCCTTCTTATCGAAGTTTGGTTTATATCTAAATCCACAGCTAAATTCTATTATTGGAGGCAGAGGATCAGGAAAGTCCACGATATTAGAATACTTGAGATGGGCGTTATGTGACCAGACTGAAGGGTTTGGTGAAGAGGGTCTTCAATCCGATATATTAAAGAGACGTAATACTCTAATAGATAAAACCCTCAAAGAAGCGGATGGTGAAGTTATAGTTTCCTTCATTGTTAATGGCATTCGACACATAATAAAACGAAATCCGAAGTCTGAGGATGTGCTGCTGAAAATTGGAGATAACGATTTTAAGTCGGTCAGGCCAAGTCAGATTCAAGATTTATTACCCATTCAAGCCTATAGTCAGAAACAACTAAGCAGCATTTCGTTTCAGTCAGACGAACTAAAGCGGTTTATTGAACAGCCCATTTCAAAAGAAATCGAGGATATAAATTCAAAAATTGATGAAGCTTTAGTTGCAGTTCAGTCAGCCTATCAAAAGCTATCAAAAAGTAAGTGGCTTCATACCGATCTAATAAAAAACAAAATTAAATTAGACTCTTTCAAATCACAGATAGAAAAACTTCGTGGCGGCCTGAAGGGTATTTCGGAAGGTGGTAAGAAAATATTGGATCAGGTAAAACATTATGTGAATGAAAAAAATCGTTTTGATGAGTTTTCTCTTGAGTGCTCTTCCATTCAAGACGGCATACTGAATTTAAAGGAATTGCTTGAAAAATACCAAGGTAAGGCTAGTGATGGCTCAGAAACATTTGAGAATGAAGACATTCTTAAATGTCTAAACGAGTCACGAAGTAAATTGCTGGAGAAAACTTTAAATAAGGTTCAAGAGCTTGAAGAGTTGCATTCATATTCAGTTGTGAGGCACAAGGAGCTGCATGCCAATTGGCTTAAGATTAAAAAAACATTTGATCTGGAATATGAGAATACAAAGGAAAAATCGGAATCTAGCCAATCAACTTTGACTACAATTAAAGAGTTAGAGAAAAAGATAGAAGATCTTGAGTTGGAGATTAGGAAGAAGCAATCTTTGTTCTCGAAAGTAGACATGACAGATGAGACATTTAATAATCTATATGAGAGCTATATTAATTTACAGATATCGAAAATCGATAGACTGAAAAAACTCACCGAGACATTTACACAGCTGTCTGATGGCCTAATTAAGGCTGATCTTACAAAGACAATTGATGTTGAAAAAATGTACACTGAGATTAATTCGGTATTCTCTACTTATAGTCTTAATATTAACAAATCCAGAGCGGAAAAATTATCTGAGTTAGTATCCAGTTCCTCAGATCCATTAAAAACATGGAAAGAAGCCCTTTATGAGCTGAAAGCATTGAGCGAATTTAACTCAGCGCCTGATGCTCAAGATGAACTACCTCATTCCCCATTTTTGGATCAATCAGGTTTTAGCCTCGCCAATAGAAAAAAAATGTCAGAGGCATTAACCAGTGAATGCTTTTTAAGGCTTGCGTCTATTAAACTTGATTTTCTTCCGAAATTTTCCTATCAAACAGACAGCACAATGGGCGATGAAATACCATTTGAGGAGGCATCAGCAGGACAACAAGCTACAGCATTGCTGAATGTTCTTCTTAACCAAGACGGGTTTCCTTTAATCATAGACCAGCCCGAAGATGATATTGATAATAGAGCAATCGAAAAAATCATCACAAACCTATGGGGATCAAAAAAGAAGAGGCAGATCATCATAAGTAGCCATAATGCAAACCTTGTAGTAAATGGGGACTCAGAGCTGATTATCTGTTGTGACTACAAAGAAATCAATCAGCAGACCAAAGGCCACATCAAATACGAAGGCTCTATAGACAGGAAGGAAATTAGAAATGAGATAACATCTATTATGGAAGGCGGAGAGCGGGCCTTCAAGCTTAGGAAAGAAAAATACGGGTTCTAGTAGTCAATACCTTCGCCAATTTTAATTTAAGCCAAAAGGGAAAGGGGGATTTATGCGACAGAACCAACTTTTTAAGCATGGGTTTTTTTAACTATATCATGAGATATATTTTTTAACAGCCTTTTTTAACACTATTTGCTAAGAATCAGGCCATATCAGAGGCGATTATCTACGCTGATAGCGAAGTTAAAAATATACTTGTTTTTT
>NZ_BLYC01000091.1 GCF_019721995.1 Bathymodiolus japonicus methanotrophic gill symbiont
TGGTCTCAGAACTTCAACTATGGAGACCAGCACGGGTACGGTAAGTCCCGTAAGCTTAACGTCCGTGCTATTCGAGATTTCTAGCACTATTTTTTGAGTGCTTACTTTAAGATGAGACACCTGTAAAATTAACCGCTAAAAATCAGGAAAACGGAACCTAAGCAAAGTGATGATTTTTAGTCCTTGGTTAGGCGATAAGGACATTCGCTGACCTGTAGTGAGCTAGGAAAGAGAAGAATTACATTCCGAAGCCGCCTAGCCATTGATGTAGTCTTTACAGAACAGTTTTTTTGCGGAGTTGAAACCAGAGTGCAGGGGTGTGAGCTAGGGTGTCTCCCATTCCCGCTGTGTAGGCGAATTAATTATGGCGACAGAAGAGAATCCAGGCATCTCAAGAATTTATTTTAGTTATTCAGCTTTATAAGCTGTCTCAGCTTAAGTTGGTTGCCAAATAAGGTACTATATTTGAATGAAATTTAAAGGAAAATAAAATGAAATTTTTAATTTTAGTTGCAACAATGATGCTATCAATCCATGCCAATGCAAGTAATACAGATGAGTTCTATACTGGTTGGATTGACCCCCCAGGGGATAAATGGTACTCATATAAATCCTCATGTGATTTTAGTAACATAAAATCAGTAACTGTGATGCATGCTGATTTTCCTTCGAGCATAACTAGTAAAGGTATAGAAGAAGCGCTAGAGGAATGTTCACTGTTAATAAAAGTGTATTACTGGGATACTTACTACGATGAAACTGAAGATAAATATTTTTGGGATTATAAGAGTCCTAGAATTCTATGGTTGATAAAAAAGTCCTTAAATTATTTTGGGACGATCAAAATCCTACCACCACTAAAAGAACCTTCTGACACGAATACTTAACTTTACCCGATTACCCATAGCCCTTATCCTTCGCTAAAGCTCAGTTTTAGCTGATTTTTAGCGAAGGATGGAGGAAATAAATGGCTCTGTCGCAAAAGATATTGAAAACGCAGAGAGCCTAGGTTCTGTTGAGCTTTTGTTTTGAATTTAAGATTTGTTTCGGCTATTGGTTCTGTCGCATAGGTTATTGAAAACGCAGAAAACTTGGTCTTCAGACAGAACCCTCGATTATGTTAACGGCAATTTAATGACGTTGACTTTTAGGGTTATTACTCACATTCGCTGAAAATCAGGGAAACGGAGCCTAAGCGAAGTGATGATTTTTAGTCCTCGATAGCCGTAGGGCCGTTATTTTGTCGGAGTCTGAGCGTTAGCGAAGGTGGAGACAAAATAAAAGGCCATCCGACACGGCGTCAAGTCATTTGGAGCCTATGTTCCGACCCCTTGTTGGGTCGGGACGAGGTGACGAGGACGAATCGGGGCCGCCGGAGGCATAAGTGGTCGCGTTAAGTTTTTGCTGCTTGCTTGGGCTGGGATGCCCAAAACAAGCTTTCGCAAAAATAGCGACTCCCCGAGAGCGGGTCTATTTTCTGGTTTTTATATTAAAGTATCAATCCATACCCGCTCAATGTGAGTATGATCGTAGGTGATTTAGTTTTTGCGACAGAACCTAAATTTTGACTAAATTAAATTGGGCAATAAATGAAAAAATCAGGGTTATTATTCATAATGTTTATTTTATCCGGATGTACCGCCAAGTATGACGTTATTAGGTATGATAATACGCAATTATCAATAAATGATAGCTATTACATATCAAACCCCAAAGATGGTAAATATGATGAAATTAATTATGTTAATTCAGGTGAAATGACGAGAGATGCATTATTCAATGAGCTATCTACCCTAGGTGTTAAAACTGAAAAGGCAGATAAAACATTGAGCGAGATTGACTCACTTCTCAGTGCCAAACAACAAGGGTATGTTTTTTTAATTTACCCAACTATTTTACACTGGGAAGACAGGGCAACTGAATGGAGTGGTTTACGCGATAGGGCAAAAATTAAATTAGAACTTATTGACACGGATACAAAAGTTACTGTCGATAACGCAATTTTTAATTTAGTTGGTACTTGGTGGACATTTGGTGGTCTACATCCTCAAGATATGGTGAGTGAGGCGGTGAAAGAGTATTTTAAAAAAGTATTTGATTTGGAAAAATAGGCTAAGGACAACGGACAAATATAGGCTCTTTTCACTTTCCTGTTGGCCAGATACTAAAGAGCGAGTATTTAATAATCCCCGAAAGTATAGCGCAGGATTTTACTTCACAGTCGTTACTACTCAGCACCCTTGACTAACTTAAAATAAATAAGTTACTAAGGTAGGTGGATTCAACTCTGAAGTGCAATTCTTGTAATCATGCGGCCTCACGTTTATTGTCTCGGGACGCTAGTCAAAACTATGCACTTTAGTGCAAGACCTTAGTTGATACACACTTTTTTGTACAATGCTCTGATGAATGAACAAAGACACGGTAGACATACCGTAAGTATTTTAATGGTACATCATCAGTGTTCCCATTGAAAGAAGAAGTACCTAAACAAAGCAGCCTATAACCTACCTGAAGGTAGCACCACTCGAATATTTCTATCTTTTTGATTTTAATCACTTATAACAGCAAATAGACACTCTGTAGGCACCGTAAAAAAACAACAAATAATTTCAAATAAAGCTTGCATTTGCCGAAAAATTTTTCTAAAAATTTCCGTTTTAATCACCTCATAAACGGATATCACCCATGCTTAAAGACCTACCACTCTCTGAACATATTCACCAACACTGCAATGAAAGTATGGAACGTGCCCTGTTAGCAGAGCGTCATCCTTTGTGGGCTCGTTCATGCCCAGAGTTGAAGGATATCGACTTTATTCGCCTTGGGTTATTACGCTGTATCAGTGTAGTCGATAGTGGTCGCCATTTCCTCCAAACCAATGAACAGATTTATGGCCAGCTGCTTCCCCACTCAACGTATTTTAAATCACTGAAGTCGCATAGACGAACAAGTATGCTTGAGGCATTTGAACAGCAGAGCTATCATCTTCACGCTGAAACACTGCTATCGCAAGGCATTGATTATCTTAAAGCATTCCCGGAACTTGACGAATACACCATAGAAGCAGCGGATGGACATTTTATTGATCATGCCTGCCATACTGAAAAAAACAGCAAGGGGAAAGTTTATGCGGCCGGGGGGATTTACGCGTTGAATCTCAGAAGTGGGTTGCTCAGATTTCTTTGTCTGGTGACAAACGGAACTCAGAGACATCAAGAAATACCTGTGTTACGAGATCATATTGAAAAGCAAAACAAGGGAAATAACAGCTCTCAGAAACATCTCTATGTCTACGATAAAGCCGTCACCGACTTTGTCTGGTGGGATCGGCAGAAACGACATGCTAATTACATGATTTCAATGCTAAAACTCGATGTTCAAGTTTTTCCATCCCATTGCCATCAAACTCTTACCTTCACCCAGCAGAACAATACTTTAATGATGGTGTTGGCCCTAAGCGCCCTAAATCTCTGCTAATCATATGTTTTCCTGATGGCATCAGTTGAAACACATCCTTTATTAATTCACCTAACTCTTTCAGCTTATCACCAGGATCTGGAAACTCTAGCAATGACGTGATGAACTCAAGCAGTACATCCATTTGAGACTTGCGCTGTAAGCTTCCTACGGTATACGCAGGTAGTTTGCTTTCAATGCGGGCTATTTGCTCTGGGTGAAGGAGAAGGCAATGGTCAAACAAAAGACTCAGAATCAGGCCACGGCTTGATCCCTCTTCATCTAATTGTTTGGCCTCACGCCCCCATCCTTCATAAAGCTTCCAGTCCTCAAAGAAAACCTCAATCAGCCATCTCAACGTATAGGCTTGAATAATATCTTGTGTGCGCCAAGTCAGGTCTGTCGCCACTAAATAGCGATAGTCGTTTTCACCGTCATATTTTAAGGCAATGACAAAGCGTTTTTTACTGTGAGAACTCACCTTTAATCGTGCACTGCTGACAGTCACTTTCGCTGAAAATCAGGGAAACGTAGCCTAAGCGAAGTGAAGATTTTTAGTCCGCGATAGCCGTAGGGCCGTTGTTTTGTCGGAGTCTGAGCGTTAGCGAAGGTGGAGACAAAATAAAAGGCCATCCGACACGGCGTCAAGTCATTTGGAGCCTATGTTCCGACCCCTTGTTGGGTCGGGACGAGGTGACGAGGACGAATCGGGGCCGCCGGAGGCATAAGTGGTCGCGTTAAGTTTTTGCTGCTTGCTTGGGCTGGGATGCCCAAAACAAGCTTTCGCAAAAATAGCGACTCCCCGAATTCTACCTCTATATTCAATATTTTGGTTTTTACGTAATTGGCTAATCACCTGCGAGCCTCCAGATTCTTTAGCGGCTTCGTCCATAAAGGCTTTTTCACCATACAGCGCATCAGCCAGTACGCCTTTAATTTTAATCAGGCTATGCGCAACTTTAAACTCTTTTAATAAGCCTAATGCAATCTCTGTTTTGGTTGGGTAGGCACTGTCACGTTCAGGCTTAATAGGCCGATCTTTTTTTGCTATACCGCTCTTTTTCAACCGTTTATCTTCTTTATCCCACTGCTTTAAGGCTGGATCCGGCATATAAAAGAAAAAACCGACAGGCACTGTAATGGATGAGGTAACTAGCAGCCGCTGAAAATCAGGGAAACGGAGCCTAAGCGAAGTGATGATTTTTAGTCCGCGATAGCCGTAGGGCCGTTGTTTTGTCGGAGTCTGAGCGTTAGCGAAGGTGGAGACAAAATAAAAGGCCATCCGACACGGCGTCAAGTCATTTGGAGCCTATGTTCCGACCCCTTGTTGGGTCGGGACGAGGTGACGAGGACGAATCGGGGCCGCCGGAGGCATAAGTGGTCGCGTTAAGTTTTTGCCGCTTGCTTGGGCTGGGATGCCCAAAACAAGCTTTCGCAAAAATAGCGACTCCCCGCAATAATACTATCGTTTGTCCATTAACATACCCGCCGGAGCCTTTGTGTTTCTGCTTGTAAACCTTATAAATACGTTTTGTAGACTTAGATCGTGCTCGGTCTGATTCATCAAAGGCCAACACACCTTCAGTAATGCCATAACGTTTTAAAATTAAGACCACACTCACCCGTAGCAACCAGTCCCAGGGTATACTTGCTAGGATAATGCGGCTACTTTGCAATCTCCAAGGCTTGCTCGCTCAAACTTAGCCCAGCAAACAAAGTTCATTAGCAGTATGCACGTTAAACAAGTGCCCAACCAAGCGGCTTGAATCCGTGTCAAAGCGGCTCCGGGTTTTAGCTGATTGAGCGCATCATTTAAATCGTCAATATAGCTTTGGATAAAGGTGGCTGGGGCATTCATTAACATGGGCTTACACCGATAAAATTACAACAACCTCAGAATACCTGATTTTACCTTCTCAATATCAAAAACTTGAACATCGAGTAAAAGAAAATTGGTAGTGGGTTAAATCTGTGTTTTTGCATGAATATCCCTGCCAAATTCCACCTTATTTATTAACAGACCAATCACAATATCATGCATTTTCTCTAACTTAGAGAAGCAGATTGTTCGACGAGTTAATCGTTTTATCCATGCTCTAAAATTCAAGTTTTTACGTTCAATTTTTTGGGTGTTTTTCTTACCTATTTCATGTTTCTCAGCATCGAGATGACGTTCATAAGCGCCCCAGTCATCGGTGTAATAACGACTGATATTTAAAGGCAAAAGTAACGCTTTTAATTCTTTGAAAACAATGTCCTTACGCTTGCCAAAAACATAAGCGAGTACCGTGTTGGTTTTATGATCAACAGCATGCCATAGCCAGCGTTGATTGCTTTTATTTCCTACAAAAGACATCAGTGTTCCCCTATCAATTGAGGCCGTGAAACTAACCTCGCCACAAGAGAGCTCATAAAGCACTGTAAAGACATTCCTGTTATTATTGCGTTTTGAACTGCCCGAATGGTATACGAGCTGATACGAGATATTCTTGCCTGGAAAAATAATGGATTCACAAAACGATCTCGTTTTTGGGCCTGTTGCTGCCTTATCTCCAGAGCCTCGCTATATTTTTTATCCGATGGATGAATCAATTCTGGCTGTTGTGTTTTTGAAATCTCTTCAAATACGCGCATTAAATTATAGCTCATTGCAGTCAGGCGCATTTGATTTTCAAGTGAGCGGGTATTGGAAGACCAAGCTTTAGTTTCCTTGAAATTACTTTTAGTGTTATTGAATGTCTTTTCAATCGTCCATCGCTTGAAATACAGCATGGCAATGGTTCCAGGGTTAATAGTCATTGGCAAGGTTGTCACAAACCGGTGAAGTTTTCCGGTTTCTGGATCACGGTAATCCACCACGTTAAATTTGATGCCCTTGTTTTCGTACACACTGTATGCTTCAACCCCTGTATTGATCTCATGGCGGGAGTCAAAAGGGATAGACTCAACCAGAGTCGCAATTGAATTTTCTTTTAGCATTGAAATCATGTAATTAGCATGTCGTTTCTGCCGATCCCACCAGACAAAGTCGGTGACGGCTTTATCGTAGACATAGAGATGTTTCTGAGAGCTGTTATTTCCCTTGTTTTGCTTTTCAATATGATCTCGTAACACAGGTATTTCTTGATGCCTCTGAGTTCCGTTTGTCACCAGACAAAGAAATCTGAGCAACCCACTTCTGAGATTCAACGCGTAAATCCCCCCGGCCGCATAAACTTTCCCCTTGCTGTTTTTTTCAGTATGGCAGGCATGATCAATAAAATGTCCATCCGCTGCTTCTATGGTGTATTCGTCAAGTTCTGGGAATGCTTTAAGATAATCAATGCCTTGCGATAGCAGTGTTTCAGAGTGAAGATGGTAGCTCTGCTGTTCAAATGCCTCAAGCATACTTGTTCGTCTATGCGACTTCAGTGATTTAAAATACGTTGAGTGGGGAAGCAGCTGGCCATAAATCTGTTCATTGGTTTGGAGGAAATGGCGACCACTATCGACTACACTGATACAGCGTAATAACCCAAGGCGAATAAAGTCGATATCCTTCAACTCTGGGCATGAACGAGCCCACAAAGGATGACGCTCTGCTAACAGGGCACGTTCCATACTTTCATTGCAGTGTTGGTGAATATGTTCAGAGAGTGGTAGGTCTTTAAGCATGGGTGATATCCGTTTATGAGGTGATTAAAACGGAAATTTTTAGAAAAATTTTTTCGGCAATTGCAAGCTTTATTTGAAATTATTTGTTGTTTTTTTACGGTGCCTACAGAGTGTCTATTTGCTGTTATAAGTGATTAAAATCAAAAATATGGAAATATTCGAGTGGTGCTACCTTCAGGTAGGTTATAGGCTGCTTTGTTTAGGTACTTCTTCTTTCAATGGGAACACTGATG
>NZ_BLYC01000092.1 GCF_019721995.1 Bathymodiolus japonicus methanotrophic gill symbiont
ATATATTAAAGAGACGTAATACTCTAATAGATAAAACCCTCAAAGAAGCGGATGGTGAAGTTATAGTTTCCTTCATTGTTAATGGCATTCGACACATAATAAAACGAAATCCGAAGTCTGAGGATGTGCTGCTGAAAATTGGAGATAACGATTTTAAGTCGGTCAGGCCAAGTCAGATTCAAGATTTATTACCCATTCAAGCCTATAGTCAGAAACAACTAAGCAGCATTTCGTTTCAGTCAGACGAACTAAAGCGGTTTATTGAACAGCCCATTTCAAAAGAAATCGAGGATATAAATTCAAAAATTGATGAAGCTTTAGTTGCAGTTCAGTCAGCCTATCAAAAGCTATCAAAAAGTAAGTGGCTTCATACCGATCTAATAAAAAACAAAATTAAATTAGACTCTTTCAAATCACAGATAGAAAAAACTTCGTGGCGGCCTGAAGGGTATTTCGGAAGGTGGTAAGAAAATATTGGATCAGGTAAAACATTATGTGAATGAAAAAAATCGTTTTGATGAGTTTTCTCTTGAGTGCTCTTCCATTCAAGACGGCATACTGAATTTAAAGGAATTGCTTGAAAAATACCAAGGTAAGGCTAGTGATGGCTCAGAAACATTTGAGAATGAAGACATTCTTAAATGTCTAAACGAGTCACGAAGTAAATTGCTGGAGAAAACTTTAAATAAGGTTCAAGAGCTTGAAGAGTTGCATTCATATTCAGTTGTGAGGCACAAGGAGCTGCATGCCAATTGGCTTAAGATTAAAAAAACATTTGATCTGGAATATGAGAATACAAAGGAAAAATCGGAATCTAGCCAATCAACTTTGACTACAATTAAAGAGTTAGAGAAAAAGATAGAAGATCTTGAGTTGGAGATTAGGAAGAAGCAATCTTTGTTCTCGAAAGTAGACATGACAGATGAGACATTTAATAATCTATATGAGAGCTATATTAATTTACAGATATCGAAAATCGATAGACTGAAAAAACCCACCGAGACATTTACACAGCTGTCTGATGGCCTAATTAAGGCTGATCTTACAAAGACAATTGATGTTGAAAAAATGTACACTGAGATTAATTCGGTATTCTCTACTTATAGTCTTAATATTAACAAATCCAGAGCGGAAAAATTATCTGAGTTAGTATCCAGTTCCTCAGATCCATTAAAAACATGGAAAGAAGCCCTTTATGAGCTGAAAGCATTGAGCGAATTTAACTCAGCGCCTGATGCTCAAGATGAACTACCTCATTCCCCATTTTTGGATCAATCAGGTTTTAGCCTCGCCAATAGAAAAAAAATGTCAGAGGCATTAACCAGTGAATGCTTTTTAAGGCTTGCGTCTATTAAACTTGATTTTCTTCCAAAATTTTCCTATCAAACAGACAGCACAATGGGCGATGAAATACCATTTGAGGAGGCATCAGCAGGACAACAAGCTACAGCATTGCTGAATGTTCTTCTTAACCAAGACGGGTTTCCTTTAATCATAGACCAGCCCGAAGATGATATTGATAATAGAGCAATCGAAAAAATCATCACAAACCTATGGGGATCAAAAAAGAAGAGGCAGATCATCATAAGTAGCCATAATGCAAACCTTGTAGTAAATGGGGACTCAGAGCTGATTATCTGTTGTGACTACAAAGAAATCAATCAGCAGACCAAAGGCCACATCAAATACGAAGGCTCTATAGACAGGAAGGAAATTAGAAATGAGATAACATCTATTATGGAAGGCGGAGAGCGGGCCTTCAAGCTTAGGAAAGAAAAATACGGGTTCTAGTAGTCAATACCTTCGCCAATTTTAATTTAAGCCAAAAGGGAAAGGGGGATTTATGCGACAGAACCAACTTTTTAAGCATGGGTTTTTTTAACTATATCATGAGATATATTTTTTAACAGCCTTTTTTAACACTATTTGCTAAGAATCAGGCCATATCAGAGGCGATTATCTACGCTGATAGCGAAGTTAAAAATATACTTGTTTTTTTGACGTCAATTATTGGAGCAAACCTATGGCCTCGCTAAAAGCGTAAGCGACCTTATCTAGGGGTGTCGAATAAAATGGGAGGCATGGCTAAGGAATAAACAAACTAGGCGCGGTGGCAAATGGGGAGTCGCTATTTTTGCGAAAGCTTGTTTTGGGCATCCCAGCCCAAGCAAGCAGCAAAAACTTAACGCGACCACTTATGCCTCCGGCGGCCCCGATTCGTCCTCGTCACCTCGTCCCGACCCAACAAGGGGTCGGAACATAGGCTCCAAATGACTTGACGCCGTGTCGGATGGCCTTTTATTTTGTCTCCACCTTCGCTAACGCTCAGACTCCGACAAAATAACGGCCCTACGGCTATCGCGGACTAAAAATCATCACTTCGCTTAGGCTCCGTTTCCCTGATTTTCAGCGATGGCACGCATCAATAGTGCAGAATATTAGTGATCGATAGAAGGAAATAAATAGTTATAAGGGTTCTGTCGCAAAAAACAAAATCACCCTATTACATACGATCATAAGATTTAATTTCAGCCAAAGAAGATCCGCGTGTTCAACTAAAAATGGTACTATTTTTTAATTTATTATTTTCCTGAATGGCGCATGCTACTTGGCTTTACAACTATATTATCGTAATTTTAATGATAGGATGAGAGAGTTTTTCTCCTGGATGATGTCTTATCCATTGGTTTCATAAAAACAGGTTACAGTTGATTTTTACACAAATATTTATTTTTTGCGACAGAACCCAGTTTTATTCATTAGCCGCATAAAGACCGGTTATGGCAGGTTTTTATGCGCACAATAAACTTTTGCGACAGAACAGGGGAAAGGTCAAAAGCTCCTAAGAAAAATTCATTACATCTACTTGCAAGTCTTTGACTTGTTTATTTAGGCGCTTTTTGAATTCAAACTTAATATCTTCATCTTGAAGATCCTTCAATTCCAAACCAAAATAATTTACGAGTACGGTTTTCATTTCCTCTAAGCTGTACCTGTCAAAATTGGGAATGTACTTTGTCTCATATTTTCGGTGACTAAGCTCTTTAAATGCTCTTACAAACTTCTTAGGCTTAACACTCACACCAAATCTTTTTACTAACTTTTTAACGTAGTGATCTAAAGAGTGCAGCAGGGTCTCATCATTTATTTCCGAGAAAAAGAACAGCCAACCTTTACTTTTATTCTTATAAATACAGCCTGTAATCCGAAGGTTAAGACGCCATAGCAGAAAGACTTCACTCTTTTTTTTGGAGTGTTTGTAGGATGTAAAAATAGAAACCAAAGAACCTTTCAGTCGCTCTATAGAGCCTGAACGGGCGGTAATATTCTCTTCACTAAACTTGTAGCCTAAATATTCAAACCCATCGTCTAATGGGCCCATGCTCGATTTTTCAGAGGAATGAGCAGGATCATGTATCTCTAGGCCAATTTTCTTGAATTTATAGGTAACTTTTTCTGATATTTTTTCAGTGTCGGCTAAGCTGCAGAAAATTAAAACATCATCAACATAGCGGTAATATTTGATATTGTCGGCAGCTGTTAACTCCTTATCTATATTAGATAGGTAGATCGCTGCAAGTATATTAGACACAGAAATCCCTTGTGGGACACCCTTCTTATCCTGGTCTTCAGATGAACCACTGGCGCTTACAGTTGGAGACGAAATAGCGGACAAGATGATGTCTTTTATTTCAGTATCTCGTATTTTTTTACCAAGACGGCTAATCAATTCCTCGTGCTTAATAGATGGGTAGAAATTGATAACATCAAGTTTTATGCAGCCATCATAATTTTGGCTGTTAAAATCGAGCTTTATATTTTTTACAATATCTTGTGGAAGGTGAAACTCAATGCTGCCTTCGTAGGCTTCTGTTAAAAAGTTACATAATGAGCGTAGCGCTATACGATCACGCACAGTTGGAATAGAGATTTCCCTTGGAGGCTTATTTCGCCCTTTGCTGA
The DNA here is from genome assembly GCF_019721995.1 of Bathymodiolus japonicus methanotrophic gill symbiont. Lineage (GTDB taxonomy): Bacteria > Pseudomonadota > Gammaproteobacteria > Methylococcales > Methylomonadaceae > Methyloprofundus. The sequence goes on from NZ_BLYC01000092.1 coordinate 3,964, forward strand.
CGAGTTTTAACTTGTACTTTGTGAATTTATATTTTCCCGCTAAAGCTTTTCTAGAAATTATTTCAATTTGAGTATCGAGTTGCGGCTTAAATGTACGCGGGCTAAGACCATCAATTCCTGTTGCTCTGGAATAGATAATCCAGTCAGTAAATATGTCTTTCAGATTTTCAGGTGAAAAATGTTTTCTAAATAGGTGTTCAATTGTCATTCAATGCACCTCAGTGCAACACATAAAATAACTGGTAGTAAATATAAGACTGTTAGCATTAATTTGTGACATAAAGTCCAATAGATAAGGGAAGTCCAGTGGTACCATGTTGGAGATCTGTCGAGGCCTTTTTTCAGTCCAGTATTTTTATCCAGCCTATTATTATTAGTCACATATTCAATGCATAGCGCCGTATAATAATCTCTATCTGAGTGATTTTCGCAGACTCCGAGAATTTGGTCGTATTCTGTGCTTAACTTAGTAGGATCCGTAAGACTAGAGTCTTTTGCTTTTTGATGAAAGCTATTTAGTGTTTCGTAGCATTCTTTTATTAAACCAGCGCGCTCTTTAAATGAGAGCCCATTGATGAAGCCAGAAATACACAAAACTAACACTGAAAAGACGACCCAAGTTATCCCTGAAATATCTTGACCGGCGGCATTACTGCCCTCAATGCTTAAGTGATAAATAGCAGAAGCAACTCCAGAAAAGGAATACCAAAGTAACAAAATCTGTGTATGGAACGCGTTGGATAAGAGACGCTTTTCAGCCTGAATTCTAGCCTTACGTGTCCACCACACATTATCTGAGAATGCCATTACTCCTCCTTGATTGGATGTCTTAGGGTGTCATTAAGATAATAATAAGTTAACACCCAGTTAAGGGCAAGCCACAAGGACTATATAGCACCCCAAAGAGTCAAGACAGATTTTTCAACAATCCTTATTCCATATTCCTAAGCCGCTTCATTCTGCTGTTCATTAGCTAAAATACTTTCTCTATATACATTCATTGGTTTTTTATAGTCCAGGGTTTCATGAAACCGTTGATGATTATAAAACTCAATATAGTCATCAACATCTTCTATTAACGCTCTAATTGAACCATATTCATTTAAATAAATACGCTCACATTTTGCACTTCGCCAAAACCGTTCAATACAAATATTATCCGTTGCTCGTCCTTTTCCATCCATAGAAATAGTAATGCCTTTGTTTTTTAGTCGTTGGGTATGAATTTCACTGGTGTATTGACTGCCTTGATCCGTATTAAAAATTTCAGGTGTTCCGTAGAGAGAAAGCGCTTCATCTAATACATCCATAACTAAAAAAGAATCCATTGTGTTTGATATTTTATGGGCGAGCACTGCTTTTGAGTGCCAATCAATAATCGCCGCTAAATAAACCATCCCTTCTTTGGTTTTAATATAGGTTATATCTGTACTCCAAACTTGGTTAGCGTGTGATATATCAAGATCTCTAAGCTTATAAGTATATTTTTTATGTTCTTTTATGGGGATCGTTGTATTGACTTGTTTTACCGCTAATACGGCTTTCAAGCCCATCTGCTGCCGATAACTCGCCACCGTGTTTAAACTGACTTTAAAACCACCTTCAAGCAACTGCTGGTGTACTTTAGCCGCACCATAAATAGGGATGTCTTTAAAAATGTGATTAATCTGAGTTTTGATCTCTTCTTTCTTTTTATTCTCTCTTTTTTTGTAATAGAGATTGCTTCTATTTAATCCTAATAATGCACACTGCTGTGTTAGAGGTAGAGTGTTAAGCTTGGGCTCAATCAACTGTTTTCTATCAGATGAGTCCAAGCTTTTTAGCTTTTTTTCGAGCCACTCCTTTTCAACCGTCATTTTTCCTACGATTTTTGTGAGCATCTCATTTTGTTCTTGAGCTGCTAATAGATCCTCTTTGTAATCTTTAACGGCTTTGGAGGGCTCCATTGCTATTTCTGCATTGTCTAAGAATATTTTTTTCCAGTTTTGTAGGTTCTTAGGTGTGATGTTATTTGCACTGGCAATTTCTTGCAGTGTTTTTTCATTCTTTAAAACTTCTAATACCAACTTGCTTTTAAATTCAGCACTGTAGACCGTTCTTTTTCTGCTCATTTTAATACTCCAATTTTTTACAAATAGTAACTAATTTGGGTAGTGGGTTAAATCTTTGATTTTGCATGAATATCCCTGCCAAATTCCACCTTATTTATTAACAGACCAATCACAATATCATGCATTTTCTCTAACTTAGAGAAGCAGATTGTTCGACGAGTTAATCGTTTTATCCATGCTCTAAAATTCAAGTTTTTACGTTCAATTTTTTGGGTGTTTTTCTTACCTATTTCATGTTTCTCAGCATCGAGATGACGTTCATAAGCGCCCCAGTCATCGGTGTAATAACGACTGATATTTAAAGGCAAAAGTAACGCTTTTAATTCTTTGAAAACAATGTCCTTACGCTTGCCAAAAACATAAGCGAGTACCGTGTTGGTTTTATGATCAACAGCATGCCATAGCCAGCGTTGATTGCTTTTATTTCCTACAAAAGACCACTGTTCATCCATTTCGGCTTCATCACAGCAGACCTGTTCTAGTCTGACTTCCAATGGTTTCCCTTGATCAAAGGTCTGAAAAAGAGGGTTCACTTGAACAAGACTGTTTTCTTTGTTTTTTAAAGTACGAGTCACCGTATTTTTATTGATTTTAAGAACCCTAGCCGTGTCTCGAGTGCCACTACTATTGATAGCCATTTCGACAACGTGTTCTTTGGTTCCAAATTCACATGCTTTATAACAATATTCCAACATGAAGGTGTTGGTTGAGCAAGCTGTGGTCTGGCAACGATATCGCTGCACACCACGATCGCTACTACCTGATTTCATCAGGTTGGAATTAGTACAGTTAGGGCAGGTGATTTCTTGATAATATTTCATGAGGGAATTATGCAATAAATCACTTTCTTATTCTATTGCTCTCATGCTAAACACAGGTTTAACCCACTACCCTAATTTGGAATAAGATTGCTTTGATTTCTTGTCTGGATTTGCTGGGGGATTATA
>NZ_BLYC01000093.1 GCF_019721995.1 Bathymodiolus japonicus methanotrophic gill symbiont
CGGACGGGCTGATAGTCTCCAGAAGGCGCAGGGAAATTTGCCAATCCGAAGTGCGCGATAGCGCGCGAGGGAGGCTAAAATTTTATCCCGAATAGCCGTAGAGCCATTTGTGGTAGCCATGACTGAGCTGCTTTGTGCTCAGTCTGTGGCGGACGCAGGGCGGCTGGAGCATCTCCTATTCGCTGCATCAGTGTTCCCCTATCAATTGATGCCGTGAGACTAACCTCGCCACAAGAGAGCTCATAAAGCACTGTAAAGACATTCCTGTTATTATTGCGTTTTGAACTGCCCGAATGGTATACGAGCTGATACGAGATATTCTTGCCTGGAAAAATAATGGATTCACAAAACGATCTCGTTTTTGAGCCTGTTGCTGCCTTATCTCCAGAGCCTCGCTATATTTTTTATCCGATGGATGAATCAATTCTGGCTGTTGTGTTTTTGAACTCTCTTCAAACACGCGCATTAAATTATAGCTCATTGCAGTCAGGCGCATTTGATTTTCAAGTGAGCGGGTATTGGAAGACCAAGCTTTAGTTTCCTTGAAATTACTTTTAGTGTTATTGAATGTCTTTTCAATCGTCCATCGCTTGAAATACAGCATGGCAATGGTTCCAGGGTTAATAGTCATTGGCAAGGTTGTCACAAACCGGTGAAGTTTTCCGGTTTCTGGATCACGGTAATCCACCACGTTAAATTTGATGCCCTTGTTTTCGTACACACTGTATGCTTCAACCCCTGTATTGATCTCATGGCGGGAGTCAAAAGGGATAGACTCAACCAGAGTCGCAATTGAATTTTCTTTTAGCATTGAAATCATGTAATTAGCATGTCGTTTCTGCCGATCCCACCAGACAAAGTCGGTGACGGCTTTATCGTAGACATAGAGATGTTTCTGAGAGCTGTTATTTCCCTTGTTTTGCTTTTCAATATGATCTCGTAACACAGGTATTTCTTGATGCCTCTGAGTTCCGTTTGTCACCAGACAAAGAAATCTGAGCAACCCACTTCTGAGATTCAACGCGTAAATCCCCCCAGCCGCATAAACTTTCCCCTTGCTGTTTTTTTCAGTATGGCAGGCATGATCAATAAAATGTCCATCCGCTGCTTCTATGGTGTATTCGTCAAGTTCCGGGAATGCTTTAAGATAATCAATGCCTTGCGACAGCAGTGTTTCAGCGTGAAGATGATAGCTCTGCTGTTCAAATGCCTCAAGCATACTTGTTCGTCTATGCGACTTCAGTGATTTAAAATACGTTGAGTGGGGAAGCAGCTGGCCATAAATCTGTTCATTGGTTTGGAGGAAATGGCGACCACTATCGACTACACTGATACAGCGTAATAACCCAAGGCGAATAAAGTCGATATCCTTCAACTCTGGGCATGAACGAGCCCACAAAGGATGACGCTCTGCTAACAGGGCACGTTCCATACTTTCATTGCAGTGTTGGTGAATATGTTCAGAGAGTGGTAGGTCTTTAAGCATGGGTGATATCCGTTTATGAGGTGATTAAAACGGAAATTTTTAGAAAAATTTTTTCGGCAATTGCAAGCTTTATTTGAAATTATTTGTTGTTTTTTTACGGTGCCTACAGAGTGTCTATTTGCTGTTATAAGTGATTAAAATCAAAAAGATGGAAATATTCGAGTGGTGCTACCTTCAGGTAGGTTATAGGCTGCTTTGTTTAGGTACTTCTTCTTTCAATGGGAACACTGATGATTCGCTGCGTAGGTGAACGAATTACGGCGACAGGAGTCCCGGAATTTCGTGAGGTAGCATGGCGCGCCTGTTGTAGACTTAGATCGTGCTCGGTCTGATTCATCAAAGGCCAACACACCTTCAGTAATGCCATAACGTTTTAAAATTAAGACCACACTCACCCGTAGCAACCAGTCCCAGGGTATACTTGCTTTACGAAACACCCAGGATAATGCGGCTACTTTGCAATCTCCAAGGCTTGCTCGCTCAAACTTAGCCCAGCAAATAGAGTTCATTAGCAGTATGCCCGTTAAACAAGTGCCCAACCAAGCGGCTTGAATCCGTGTCAAAGCGGCTCCGGGTTTTAGCTGATTGAGCGCATCATTTAAATCGTCAATATAGCTTTGGATAAAGGTGGCAGGGGCATTCATTAACATGGGCTTACACCGATAAAATTACAACAACCTCAGAATACCTGGTTTTACCTTCTCAATATCAAAAACTTGAACATCGAGTATAAACATGGCAAAACCACCTAAAATAAACCTCGATACACCAGCATTGTGTATTTTAGCTACTCAATAATTGGGAAACTTCAGATTTTAAATTAATAAGCCCCTAACTAAATGGCATTGGTGCAGGCACCAAGCAGTGTCATTTGTCTTGATGCGAAAGTAGCCCCCCCGTGTCAGGATAGTTTTCGCCTTATTTGAAAAATAATAACTCAAACAAGGGGCGGAAAAATAAAACCATGACAACTCAATACCCAAAAGAAAGAAAAGATGCCATCATTAACAAAATGCTTCCCCCCTTAAATATGAGCGTACCTGAATTAGCTAAGGCCGAAAATATTCCTTACGGAACGCTGTATACGTGGAAGCAAACTTATGTTGATAAGATCGGGGAGTCGCTATTTTTGCGAAAGCTTGTTTTGGGCATCCCAGCCCAAGCAAGCGGCAAAAACTTAACGCGACCACTTATGCCTCCGGCGGCCCCGATTCGTCCTCGTCACCTCGTCCCGACCCAACAAGGGGTCGGAACATAGGCTCCAAATGACTTGACGCCGTGTCGGATGGCCTTTTATTTTGTCTCCACCTTCGCTAACGCTCAGACTCCGACAAAACAACGGCCCTACGGCTATCGCGGACTAAAAATCATCACTTCGCTTAGGCTCCGTTTCCCTGATTTTCAGCGAGTGCAAAAACACTAAAAACACAAGCCATTCTCCTATACAGTGGACAACCGAGAAAAAATTATCAGCCATTATAGAAACAAGTACCCTGAGCGAGCATTAGAGTGTAATGAATATTGTCGTACACGTGGGCTTTATAAAGCTGAACTTGAGTCCTGGAAGACCCATTTTATTAAAGGATCAGAGCAAAACGTGACGCAAGAAAAAACAGATAGAAACGTATTAAAACAATTACGTAGTGAAAACAAAAAATTAAAGAAAGAGCTTAATCGCAAAGAGAAAGCACTTGCAGAAACAGCGGCCTTATTGGTGCTTAGAAAAAAGCTGGATGCGCTCTGGGAGGAAAACGAGGACGCTTAATTCCTCACTCAGAGCGCGTAAATTATGTCACATGGATCAATGAGGCCATTGGACAAGGTGCCAGAAAGGGAAAAGCCTGTGATATTGTTGGTACAGGCGCGCCATGCTACCTCACGAAATTCCGGGACTCCTGTCGCCGTAATTCGTTCACCTACGCAGCGAATAGGAGATGCTCCAGCCGCCCTGCGTCCGCCACAGACTGAGCACAAAGCAGCTCAGTCATGGCTACCACAAATGGCTCTACGGCTATTCGGGATAAAATTTTGGCCTCCCTCGCGCGCTATCGCGCACTTCGGATTGGCAAATTTCCCTGCGCCTTCTGGAGACTATCAGCCCGTCCGGGGCTGACAGCGTCAGCATTCGTACCTTACAAAACTGGCAAGTTAACGGAGGAGTAGAGGCCGATAGAAGGTCGGATGCCATATGCCCATCTCCTAATAATAAATTAAGCGAATATGAGCAACTTGCTATTTTAATGACCTGTAATGAGGACGAGTATGCCAATTTACCACCGAGTCAAATCGTCCCTATCCTGGCAGACAAAGGCATCTACATTGCCTCCGAATCATCATTTTATCGAGTGTTGCATAAAGCAGAACAAGTCACACATAGAGGGCGGGCTAAAGAGCGCAAAAACACCTCCAAACCAACGAGTTATATCGCAGAAAAAGCGAACCAGGTATGGACGTGGGATATCAGCTACATGCCAACACCCATCGTGGGTCAGTTCTACTATTTATATATGATAGAGGACATTTATAGCCGAAAAATAGTCGGGGCTGAAGTGTATGAACAAGAAAGTGGCGAAGATGCCGCTACACTACTTGAGCGTAGCCTATTAAAGGAAAAAATGATGTATAACCCATTGGTGCTCCATTCTGATAATGGCGCACCAATGAAATCACTCACCTTGCGCAGCAAAATGTATGATTTAAACTTAACCAGCTCATACAGCCGCCCACGAGTGAGTAATGACAACCCTTATTCTGAAGCTTTGTTTAGAACGGTAAAGTATTGTCCTGACTGGCCTGGCAGTGGCTTTGATAGTCTTGATGAAGCCCGGGAATGGGTAGGTAACTTTGTCGAATGGTATAACAACGAGCACCGGCACAGCAAAATAAAATTCGTCACACCTGCGGAACGACATGAAGGAAAAGACAAAAATATTCTTGAAATGCGAGATAAATTATATCTCCAGAAGAAAAAAGAAAAACCTTCCAGATGGTCTGGCTCAACCAGAAACTGGGATGCTACAGGGCCAGTTTCATTAAATCCTGACAGGACTGATGAAGCGGCTTAAATAATTTAGGCGAAAACTATCTTGAAAAACACCGGTAGTAAGGCTAAAAAGGGTGGGGAGAGGGTAAGTATGTATCTCCCACCTGCACCGATGTGAAGCATCGTTCTTGAACCAAAAGGTTCAAGTGGGTGTCTATCCTGCATTTCAGGCTTTCCGCGAACGGACATGCGCACCAGTACAAGAATCGACTCCCTGGGTAAATATAGGTCCAAGAAACACCCACTCCACTGTCGAATGCCGCAGGAGATACATAGGTTATTTTAAACCGTTTTTAGAGCAGATTCGATCTTTAGATACATTTTATTTAAATGCTGGCTCAAACTTGAATCTTCAGGTACGCTACCCTGCTTGGATTGTTGCAGTTCGACGCTAAGATTTAACGCCGCAAGAACCGCGACCCGTTCCGCACCTGCAGCTTTTCCCGATAGCCGAATTTTACGCATTTTATGGTCTAATTGCTGCGCTGAAGCGATAAGATCTTCCTGCTCGCTTTCAGCGCAGATAATTTTATATTCTTTACCTAAAATATTGACTGATACAGGGTGTTGCTGGATGCTCATGTGCCATGTTCCATAGTTTTTAAGCGACTGATCATCGCCTCTACACGGGTACGCGCCATATTGGTTTTCTCAAGCAATTTGGCTTTTTCTTTAACTAACTCGTCCTGCTTGACTTTCAACGTGGTATTTTCATTTTGCACTGAATTATAACGCTGTATTAACTCTTCCTGCTTCTTTTCCAGCTCGTAAATATCAAATGATTGATTATTTGTGTTCATGAATGATCCATTATCTTGAAATCGGACGCGCCAATACAGCATCCCTTAAATCCCGCTAAAATGAAACCTATATAAATACAATAAGCTAACGGTAAAATTTATTAGTTATATTTAGTGGGCGCTGTACCAGGCTGATCGCCTGCTGTTAATGATATTGATTCTTCTAAAGCATCTCTAGACAAGCAGATTATACACTTTACTGAAGTTTCCCAATAATTATTTATGGTAAAATTGAAACTATGCTACAACCTGAATTCGTATAATAAGTGCATAACCCTCTGCAAGTATTGGCTAGACTAACACCTGTTGAATTAAGACAAGACATAGGTGTAAAGTAAACAGCTACCAAACAATTTACAGAGGCTACAAATGAGCTATACACACCTATGTCCTGAAGAAAGATATTATATAGAAATTGAATTAAAAAAGGGAACTTCACAGAATAAAATAGCAGAAGCCTTAGAACGAAGCCAAAGCAATATTTCACGCGAGATTAAACGCAATACAGGTCAAAGAGGCTACAGGCATAAACAAGCAGAAGATTTTGCCCAAGAACGACACAAAAACAAGCCTAAAGAGGTTAAATTAACGGATGAAATAAAAGGCATTGTTAATGTTCGCATTGAGGATGACTGGAGTCCTGAGCAGATTGCAGGGCGGTTAAAACAAGAAGGTATAATTAGTCTTCATCATGAAACAATCTACCAGCATATTCTGGCGGACAAAAAGGCAGGGGGTGAACTATACAAGCATCTTCGGCATCAGAACAAAACCTATCGCAAGCGGTATGGGTCAGCCCATAATAGGACAGGAATCCCTAATAGAGTCGATATAGATGAGCGTCCTGAAGAGGTCAACAACCGTAAGCGTATAGGTGATTGGGAGGCAGATACAATCATTGGGAAAAATCACAAAGGGGCGATTGTAACGTTGGATGAGCGAGTCTCTAAATTACGGTTGGCCTTCCCTTTAGCGGGGAAAAAGGCTCAATATGTATTAGACGCAACTATTTTAATGCTTGATCCTATAAAAAGCTTTGTTAAAACAATTACTTTTGATAACGGGAAAGAGTTTACCCTGCATGAAAAAATAGCAGAAGCACTAGGCTGTGATACGTATTTTGCGACTCCCTACAGCTCTTGGGAAAGAGGGCAAAATGAGAACGCTAATGGCTTATTAAGACAGTATTTCCCTAAAGTAATGGAGTTGATTGATGTTACGATAAAAGAGGTTTTTATAGCCGTTGATAAGCTAAATAGTCGCCCTAAAAAGTGTCTCAATTACAAAACACCTTATGAGGTATTTGAAGAGCTGACTGGGATAGATATGAAAAATTTATTGGGTTATGTACTTATGACTTGAATTCAGGCAACTATAGACTTTCAGAAAATTAATTTACGAACAAACAAAAACGACAGAGGGGAAACTGGCTTATAATTTTCGTCCCAACACTAACGGAAACAGTCAAAAAGGGTATCCCTCACTTTTTCAAAGTCAATTGTAGACCGACTAAAAAAAAATATGGCGACAGCTCTCAAGCTAAGTTTAGCTTGAGAGCTGTC
>NZ_BLYC01000094.1 GCF_019721995.1 Bathymodiolus japonicus methanotrophic gill symbiont
GCTCAAAAAAGCCTTATATTTTTTCCATGGACACCTATCTTGTTACTGGGCTAGCTGGCTACTCAAATGGAAAGAGGGTGCCTTTGAAGCTGAGCATATGAACCACCTTTTATTGAAATTGAGAATTATGATAGCACCTGAATTCAAGTCATAAGTACATAACCCAATAAATTTTTCATATCTATCCCAGTCAGCTCTTCAAATACCTCATAAGGTGTTTTGTAATTGAGACACTTTTTAGGGCGACTATTTAGCTTATCAACGGCTATAAAAACCTCTTTTATCGTAACATCAATCAACTCCATTACTTTAGGGAAATACTGTCTTAATAAGCCATTAGCATTCTCATTTTGCCCTCTTTCCCAAGAGCTGTAGGGAGTCGCAAAATACGTATCACAACCTAGCTTTTTATAGGATCAAGCATTAAAATAGTTGCGTCTAATACATATTGAGCCTTTTTCCCCGCTAAAGGGAAGGCCAACCGTAATTTAGAGACTCGCTCATCCAACGTTACAATCGCCCCTTTGTGATTTTTCCCAATGATTGTATCTGCCTCCCAATCACCTATACGCTTACGGTTGTTGACCTCTTCAGGACGCTCATCTATATCGACTCTATTAGGGATTCCTGTCCTATTATGGGCTGACCCATACCGCTTGCGATAGGTTTTGTTCTGATGCCGAAGATGCTTGTATAGTTCACCCCCTGCCTTTTTGTCCGCCAGAATATGCTGGTAGATTGTTTCATGATGAAGACTAATTATACCTTCTTGTTTTAACCGCCCTGCAATCTGCTCAGGACTCCAGTCATCCTCAATGCGAACATTAACAATGCCTTTTATTTCATCCGTTAATTTAACCTCTTTAGGCTTGTTTTTGTGTCGTTCTTGGGCAAAATCTTCTGCTTGTTTATGCCTGTAGCCTCTTTGACCTGTATTGCGTTTAATCTCGCGTGAAATATTGCTTTGGCTTCGTTCTAAGGCTTCTGCTATTTTATTCTGTGAAGTTCCCTTTTTTAATTCAATTTCTATATAATATCTTTCTTCAGGACATAGGTGTGTATAGCTCATTTGTAGCCTCTGTAAATTGTTTGGTAGCTGTTTACTTTACACCTATGTCTTGTCTTAATTCAACAGGTGTTAGTCTAGCCAATACTTGCAGAGGGTTATGCACTTATTATACGAATTCAGGAGATACAAAATGACGATTTATTATTTGAGTCAACATCAATAGCGGCAGGCCATTCAACTTATCGTATCCTTTTAGAAAAAAATATATCTGATAAAGATTTTTTAAAATTTTGGAACCCCCTTGAAAAGCAGGGGTGTTCATATGAAAGTGCAGATATGGATAAAATATCCTTGTATGCTATTGATGTGCCGCCAAAGTCGGATATATATCTAGTTTATGAATTACTTGAAAAGGGGGAGCGAGAAGGAATATGGGGATTTGAGGAGGGGCATTGTGGACACTCACTCTAGTAAACATTGCCTATAATGGACTCCACTTTAGATATTTGCCATTTAAAGCTGCTGTTGCAGCTTTTTTTGTGTCTTCAATATCGCTAGTCATAGCTTGTTCAAGGAAATCTTTAGTTAAGTTTCTTGGCCAGCCAGGTGTTGCAGCAATTGCCAAAAAATTCAAATTTTGATTTTTTTGTAATGATACATATGCAATTATTTTTTGAATGTAATCATCACTAAGAATTATATGGTGCATAGGTAATGAACGGAGACAACCATCCACAAGCTCTTTTTTATCATTTTCAATCCATTTTGTAAGAGAGACAAGAGAGGGATTATTTATAAGCTCCAATGTTGTAACTGCGTCTCCAATAGCTATATAGGGTTCTGTCGCATAAATCTCCCTTTCCGACGTTATCTGCTATCATAATTCTCAATTTCAATAAAAGGTAGATCATATGCTCAGCTATGGATAAAAGTGGCGCTAACTATGCAGATTAGCCAATATTAACCTCTTGTTAATCCTCGCTGGGTTTGCCACTATGATTGACATATTACAAGTTAAATATTTGAATAACATCATCGAACAGGATCATCGCTTTATCAAAAAAATAACAAAACCGATGATGGGCTTTAAAGCGTTTCACTCCGCCCAAGCAACAATTGATGGAATTCAAACGGCACATATCATCCGAAAGGGGCAATTGTCTGAGGAAAATATTCCTGCTTATAAGCAGTTTATGGCTTTAGCAGGATAGTTATGCCTGAAGACCAGGAGGTCTATAATCCCCCAGCAAATCCAGACAAGAAATCAAAGCAATCTTATTCCAAATTAGTTACTATTTGTAAAAAATTGGAGTATTAAAATGAGCAGAAAAAGAACGGTCTACAGTGCTGAATTTAAAAGCAAGTTGGTATTAGAAGTTTTAAAGAATGAAAAAACACTGCAAGAAATTGCCAGTGCAAATAACATCACACCTAAGAACCTACAAAACTGGAAAAAAATATTCTTAGACAATGCAGAAATAGCAATGGAGCCCTCCAAAGCCGTTAAAGATTACAAAGAGGATCTATTAGCAGCTCAAGAACAAAATGAGATGCTCACAAAAATCGTAGGAAAAATGACGGTTGAAAAGGAGTGGCTCGAAAAAAAGCTAAAAAGCTTGGACTCATCTGATAGAAAACAGTTGATTGAGCCCAAGCTTAACACTCTACCTCTAACACAGCAGTGTGCATTATTAGGATTAAATAGAAGCAATCTCTATTACAAAAAAAGAGAGAATAAAAAGAAAGAAGAGATCAAAACTCAGATTAATCACATTTTTAAAGACATCCCTATTTATGGTGCGGCTAAAGTACACCAGCAGTTGCTTGAAGGTGGTTTTAAAGTCAGTTTAAACACGGTGGCGAGTTATCGGCAGCAGATGGGCTTGAAAGCCGTATTAGCGGTAAAACAAGTCAATACAACGATCCCCATAAAAGAACATAAAAAATATACTTATAAGCTTAGAGATCTTGATATATCACACGCTAACCAAGTTTGGAGTACAGATATAACCTATATTAAAACCAAAGAAGGGATGGTTTATTTAGCGGCGATTATTGATTGGCACTCAAAAGCAGTGCTCGCCCATAAAATATCAAACACAATGGATTCTTTTTTAGTTATGGATGTATTAGATGAAGCGCTTTCTCTCTACGGAACACCTGAAATTTTTAATACGGATCAAGGCAGTCAATACACCAGTGAAATTCATACCCAACGACTAAAAAACAAAGGCATTACTATTTCTATGGATGGAAAAGGACGAGCAACGGATAATATTTGTATTGAACGGTTTTGGCGAAGTGCAAAATGTGAGCGTATTTATTTAAATGAATATGGTTCAATTAGAGCGTTAATAGAAGATGTTGATGACTATATTGAGTTTTATAATCATCAACGGTTTCATGAAACCCTGGACTATAAAAAACCAATGAATGTATATAGAGAAAGTATTTTAGCTAATGAACAGCAGAATGAAGCGGCTTAGGAATATGGAATAAGGATTGTTGAAAAATCTGTCTTGACTCTTTGGGGTGCTATACTTGTTCAAGGAAATCTTTAGTAAGTTTCTGCCAGCATGTTGATAGTCACGGGGATACGCTTGATTTCATGCTTTCTGAGCACCGTGATGAAGAGGCTGCAACCGCATTTTTTAAACAAACGATTAACAATAATGGCTTTCGCTGTCAGCCCCGGACGGGCTGATAGTCTCCAGAAGGCGCAGGGAAATTTGCCAATCCGAAGTGCGCGATAGCGCGCGAGGGAGGCTAAAATTTTATCCCGAATAGCCGTAGAGCCATTTGTGGTAGCCATGACTGAGCTGCTTTGTGCTCAGTCTGTGGCGGACGCAGGGCGGCTGGAGCATCTCCTATTCGCTGCGTAGGTGAACGAATTACGGCGACAGGAGTCCCGGAATTTAGTGAGGTAGCATGGCGCGCCTGCCTGATAAGGTCGTTATGGATAAAAGTGGCGCTAACTATGCAGGATTAGCCAATATTAACCTCTTGTTAATCCTCGCTGGGTTTGCCACTATGATTGACATATTACAAGTTAAATATTTGAATAACATCATCGAACAGGATCATCGCTTTATCAAAAAAATAACAAAACCGATGATGGGCTTTAAAGCGTTTCACTCCGCCCAAGCAACAATTGATGGAATTCAAACGGCACATATCATCCGAAAGGGGCAATTGTCTGAGGAAAATATTCCTGCTTATAAGCAGTTTATGGCTTTAGCAGGATAGTTATGCCTGAAGACCAGGAGGTCTGTGCTTTTGATAATTATTGCGACAGAACCGTATTGCTTAATGGCGAGTCCCCCAGCTCCCGCAAATAATTCAATAGACGTATAATCTCTTAATGGAGTTTCGTCCTCCTGAAAGGATTTAGGAGATTCGAGCATCGCTTTTATTTGAGGAAGATGCGCAAGATCTTTTAATAAATACTCACTACCTCCCCCACTACTATCTGAGGGGATAGGAGATATTTTTTTATCTCTCTTCCACTTGGTGATCGTCGTACTCGATACCGACATGATATCTGCCAATAACTTTTCCGAAATAATATCCATCTTAGACACACAAATCCTAAATTAAAATGTAAACTGAATTGGCTAGACCTCTAATAAACCTAGCCAAAACATCATTCTAGGGTGTAATTAAAACCTCGTTTTTATTAGAAGCTCCGTACTGGCATTACACTAAGTCTAAACGCTCTATCCGCCATTGCACCCTTGCTAGTCCATAGATTTTTAGCGTAGGCTTTTGTATTTGGATAATTCAAAATGATAGTAGATGACCACATATAATTAGGAAGTTCCCAACCATCACCCCCTTGGCCTAAAGATTCTTCAAGATTAACATAATGCTCTACCCTATCTAATTCACCTCTTGAGGGAACAATCCAATCATCGTATCCATTAACTACAAATTTATCTACTACAGGGAATACGGTCTCTCCGCCATTATAACTCTCACAATTTTCCCCAAGCATTAGAGCATTATTCCCTGCTCCGGTACCAATATCCCGCCCTTTAGCAGATACAGGTACGTTATAGCAGCCCCATTCTAGGTTTGAGATAATTTCTGGTGAGGATTCCATCCCGTGTCTACCACCCGAAGAGGTATGGAATACAGTACCCCCAGCTAGTCCAGTATCTCCTACTTTAAACAAAATTGCGCACTCAGTATCTTGTAACCCCGTTTGTATCTTTGCATAGCCCGCATCTGTCATCCAAGACTCACGAGTTCTTAATTCTTCACATGTCTTTTTACGCTCAACTATAGCTTCATCATAAGCCGCCAACTGGCTCAATGTTATTTGTTCGATTTGCCCTTCTTGTTCTGGCGGATCACCAGCTTGGTATGCAGTTGCTGTGGTAGATAATGCTAAGGCTAATGTACCTATTACTATTTTAGTGTTTGTTTTATTATTTATTTTATTATTCATTCTTCTTATCCTAATTAATTATTACTTACTAAGGGCTAAATATTCCAATTCTACGTCATAGGTTTTCGCCCAATAGGGTCTCAAGATTTCTAAATAGGAGGCAATCCCAACGGTTCTGTCGCAAAAAATAAAATCACCTTATTACCTACGATTATAAGATTTAATTTGAGCCACAGTAGGTTCACATGCTCAACTGAAAATGGCTCTATTTTTCAAGCCATTACTTTCCTGAATACCCCATGGTAATTGACTTTAACACTATATTATCGTAATTTTAATGATGGGATGAGACTGTTTTTCTCCTGCATGGTGTTTTATCCATTTGCCGCAAAAAAACAAGTTACAGTTGATTTTTACACAAATATTTATTTTTTGCGACAGAACCCGCCTCGGTCATTGTTACTAATGCCACTTTATCACCCGTAATTGTTATTCTATGAAAGTGTAACTATTTATCACATCATAAAATCATCACATATTTAGAGTGAACACGCCCGCTGAAAATCAGGGAATCGGGGAGTCGCTATTTTTGCCTACCCTTTACCCATCATGTAAAAGTTATCACCCTATTTTACCTACCCTAATGAATACTTGATTTCCGTTCAATCCGCATTTAACTATTACTATTAGTGAGGCTTTATTGTCTTGATAACTCACATTAAGACGTATGTATCACACCATGCAGAGATAAATAACCCTGTGACATTACTATGTGTAAATTGTGAGCAACAATTCTTATATCGTAGTTACCCACAAG
Organism: Bathymodiolus japonicus methanotrophic gill symbiont; assembly: GCF_019721995.1. Lineage (GTDB taxonomy): Bacteria > Pseudomonadota > Gammaproteobacteria > Methylococcales > Methylomonadaceae > Methyloprofundus. The sequence goes on from NZ_BLYC01000094.1 coordinate 6,217, forward strand.
AACTGTTGATAAAAGTGTGTATTACTTTTGAGTAACTGGATTAAAGCCACGGTACATATGGGATAGGGTTATATTGTGTATTTTTTGTACAGGACATTTATTAAGCTACATTTGATTCACAGTTTCACTATGTTCCTAAGTAATGCCACGCATATAACACTATCAAGGAGTGTCACATAAATGGTCGTTTATGTGGTGATGGTGGCTCAAACGGGTTCTATAAGTGTTTGTATAAAAATCAACTGTAACTTGTTTTTATGCGGCAAATGGATAAAACACCATTAACAATAGCAAATATAAAATGGCTTTTATGCGGTTTTTTTTCCATTCGCAAGGTTTAAACCTTGCGCCTTTCAGCAATACCTTCGCCAGAATTAAAATAAACTCATTTTTATGAATTTTATAGCCTATAATCGATTGATTTATATGGGTGTAAGATTGTCATTCTTGGCTTAAATTAAAATTGGCGAAGTTATTGTTTCAGGCGAGCATATTTATCTCAAATGTTACAATCTAAAGATGGATTATCATTATGGCAGTCATACAGTCTACAATGTCGTTTTAGTTAAATATTACTCTATTTAGCTAAAATCAAGATTTGGCGT
>NZ_BLYC01000095.1 GCF_019721995.1 Bathymodiolus japonicus methanotrophic gill symbiont
TTACCCGCTGTAAGGGCAGTGAGCAACACCGAGCGCTAATGCCAACAGAATGGCTGAAAGGTCTTATCTGTTGTCCAGGACAACGAAATAAAGGCTCTATCACTTCTATTTCCCCAAAAGTTGTATGCCAACAGATTTTTTTTACCGTTGCCATGGAGTCCGGGGCGTTGTTCTCGCAGTTGCTTAGCCTCCCTATCCGCTGCAGTACTTCCCCAGCAATGCAGGGCATCATTACCCATTTGACGTATTTCTTCAATTACATGTTGTTCAGCATCATCCGCTTTAATACAGTCTCCTGTAGTGTTTTCAACCACGTTCAGCAATGATTCCACCCGTTCACGTAATTTGGGATGTTGGTTGAGGCGGGCTATAAAAGATTTGTTGTTACTCTGGCTCACACGCTGTCAGCCCCGGACGGGCTGATAGTCTCCAGAAGGCGCAGGGAAATTTGCCAATCCGAAGTGCGCGATAGCGCGCGAGGGAGGCTAAAATTTTATCCCGAATAGCCGTAGAGCCATTTGTGGTAGCCATCACTGAGCTGCTTTGTGCTCAGTCTGTGGCGGACGCAGGGCGGCTGGAGCATCTCCTATTCGCTGCGTAGGTGAACGAATTACGGCGACAGGAGTCCCGGAATTTCGTGAGGTAGCATGGCGCGCCTGATCTGTGTCAATTGAAATAGTGATATTTTAACAAATCCCCGCAGTTTTAATCACACCCGATTATAACCACGATCCACTATAACAATATCACCTTCGATAAACGGGTAATGCGCCAGACTTTCACCGACATACTTATCGGTGACTTCAATGTGAACGATGCTTAAACTGACTAAATCAATGGCAATATGTAAGCGATAAGAGGTGCCATTAGCTCCAGCAACACTTAGCGAACTCCCATCTACCAATACAAAACGTAGTGCCCCCGGTAACTTGGTCACACCTGAAAACCACATTTGTTCTAAAATCATTTTTAGCCAGGGACCGCAAGCTCTCAGCCGTTTTTGTATGGCTGTATCCGTTATTTTTTCATTTAACAAGGTAACGTTTCCTGCAACCTCGCGTAATACCTGATCTACACCACAATACATCATCACTAAATGCATCAATTCCATTGGGCTTTTAATTTTACGAGCACGAAGAAAAGCTTTGCTTTCTATTGCTGTTTGCTGATAATCAAGTGGTAAATTCTCAAGTAATCCTTCAATAGTTTGTTCGTCTGATAGACTTAGTGGCATTGTTTCTTCTTGGAAAAAGGGTTTATTTTGCCAAAAAATTAATAAAAATCAACACTATGAACTCTTAAGTTGGCGCATATGGCTATTCGCCCTGTATCACGACTTTCAGTCGCCAAGCTCTCTAACCCACCCGTCTTTTAGCGGGTGGTTGTTTAGTTAACTCTTCAATAGACGCTTTCTCAACTTTTTCCATAACCCAGCTTGGCACAAATTTAAAATGTACTTTTAATACCAACAATACCTTCGCCAAAATGAAAATACACTCATTTTTATGAATTTTACAGCCTATAAGCGATTGATTTATATAGGTGTAAGATTGTCATTTTTGGATTAAATTAAAATTGGCGAAGGTATTGATACCAACACAAGACTTTTCATAACGCCTTTCTTAAACCCTTTCTCAAACGCTGAAAATCAGGGAAACGTAGCCTAAGCGAAGTGAAGATTTTTAGTCCGCGATAGCCGTAGGGCCGTTGTTTTGTCGGAGTCTGAGCGTTAGCGAAGGTGGAGACAAAATAAAAGGCCATCCGACACGGCGTCAAGTCATTTGGAGCCTATGTTCCGACCCCTTGTTGGGTCGGGACGAGGACGAATCGGGGCCGCCGGAGGCATAAGTGGTCGCGTTAAGTTTTTGCTGCTTGCTTGGGCTGGGATGCCCAAAACAAGCTTTCGCAAAAATAGCGACTCCCCGAATCACCATTTTTAACCAAATCATACAACCGATTAATCAAATAAACCGCCGTATCATCCGAACTATTTTCCAACTGAAAAAGCGTCGAAACCATATTATGAACCGCTTCCAACGCCTCATTTTCATACGCCGCCACATCAATCAACAAATACTTCTGACTCGGTTTATATTGAACCAGCTCAGGTGCAGATTCAACCACCAAATCATTTATATCCACCACACAATCCCACAGCTCATCCCCTCTATGCAGCACAATCGGCAACACAAAAGGCAACTTATCGCCTTTTTTAACCGACTTGCTCTTAATCAAATCCTGATACAACAAACTAATATAATTACTCACCCGCACCGCCATAAAATAATCAGGCGTAGATTGAAACTCCAACAACAAATAAATATAAACCTCAGTATCCTTCCAACGCGCCTTCCATACCAAATCATCACTGCGCTCGCGTAAATCATCACTCACATAATGACCACTGGTTTTTTCCAAACTACTAAAATCTAAATCGGCAACCCAATGTTGATCCACAAATCCCTCTAAAAGTTGCTGAACCATCTGCGGATAACTGAAAATATTTTTATAACTGCCATCGTGTTGCGCCATTAAGATTCCTCCTGCAAATCTTTCAACATTCTAGCCAAGGCAACCAATTGAAGCCGCCTATCCTGATGCTTCCAACTACTTTTTAAATCCAACAACATAGAATCTACCTTAGGCTTAGAATCATTATCAACATACACCACCTGATTAATATCACCCTCAGCTCCCACTAAACGCAATAACATCGCATCACAAGCACTCTGAGGATCAATCTTAAGCTGATGAGTATGTAACTTCGCTAATTCCAATAAACGCTCACATTGTTGAACCAGTTGATATTCTGCCTGCGCTTGATGCTCAGCTCGCCATTTATTCGGCGGTGCTTTACCTAATAATGCTGCGATAGACTCCAACCACGCCTCATCATCGGTCTTGTTATTCTGTAACCGCTTAATAAACGCCTGCAAACCATCGCGCTCATGATTATATTTATCCAAACCCTGATAATGCTGTTGAATGTATTGGCGTAATTCCGCACGGCTTAACGTCGGCTCTAACTTTAAAGCATGAGTTAATTGCTGCTGAAAATTCATTAATAAATCAGGATAAGCTTGTTTAAGCTGTTTTAAATGCGACACCAACGCATTCATAAACTCTTCAGGATATTTTTCTGCTACTAACTCATCTTCAGTAAAGGCAGAAAAACCACAAGCTTTAGGTAAATGTTCAAACAATAACTGAATCGGGCTTTGAGTTTTTGCAAACGCATCGCGCACGGTTAAGGTTTGCTTATCCAGATTTTTAATATGCTGGGTATAGTCTGGCAAACTGTGAATAAATCTTGCTAAGGCTTTAATAATATCGAGCAAAGAGCCGTCTTCTGGGGTTTTATCTAATAATTTTTTTAAATAATGACTAAATAAATTCGCTTTCACCCCTTCCATAGCAAACACTTCCACACTAAATAAATCAGGACGTTTCAACAAAATTTCAAAATGTTCCAAACTCATTTGTGGACAAAACACTCCATTTTCATAAAGTGCTAAGCGTCTTTGATTGGCGAGATAATAAGCCACAAACAATAACGGCAGTACTCCCGCTTTAATGCCATAAGGCGGCTGTTGTAAATGTTGATATAATGCATTTAAATTGACAGCCTTATCTTGCTCATCAATAAATTTATCTATTCCCTGCCAAACCTTGTGCATCTGATAATTATTCGCTTTAGGTGCGACAATAGACCATACCCCATTCTGCTTACGGTGAACGCCTGTTTCTTTAAATAAGGCGCGATAAATAGATTTTTCAGGCGGAAATTTATTCTGTTCAAAGCCTAAGTTTTCAATATGAGCATGAGACAGCATTAACGTGACTAATTTTTTACGCGCTGAATTTGCTTGTGACGAGGGTTTGTCACGGTTAATTAACTCGTTTTTAATCAACGGGGCTTGGTCATAAACGCCTTCTAAAACCACCGATAAATATTGTTGTAACTGGCGACGACTTTTAAAGCTCAGCGATTCCCCTAAATGAAACCAGTCATTAAGCTCAGGATGCTCTAAAAAATGACTCAATAATTGCTCTTCTTGTTGCTGAACATGGGATAAATAGTCTTTCAATTCACGTTGGGCAACAGGGTCAGCATTTAAAGCTTGGTTTTCATTTTCAATGCGTTCTAAGGCTTGTATTTCGGTGATAACCTCGCGTAATTGCGGAGCGTTTTTAGCTAACAAATAAAGGTTTAATGGCTTACCATCCTTTTTTTGTAACTGAGTAAATAACTGAATATCATCCTCATGTTCGGCTAAAAAAATAATGATTTTTGCAGTTTGAGAGCTTAAATCAATTTGTTTGTAGTTGTAACGATCTACATACAGCGGCAGGAAATAACGTAATGTGCCTTGTTGAATTGAGTATTTACGCGCCACTAACGGTAATAAAGGATTACGTTGACTTAAAATATCGGCTAAAGAATCACGTCCTAATTGTTGCTTTAGGGTTTTAATTTCCAGCTCTAAATCAAAATCACTACCTTGCCAAACTCGATATTCACCGTTAAATTTTTGGTATTTAATCAGCGATTTTTCCAGTAATGACTCCAATGCCATATTAAGCGTTTCTCTATCACTTAAACATAAATTGACCAATTCGGGGCTGGCTTTAAAACTACCTTGATTACCAATGATATTAAATAAACCAATGCTTTTAAGCAGTTGATGTTCTACTGCGGGTGCATCGCCTAAACGCTCTAAGGCACTCACCACTTCTTTCCAGCGTCTATGGGTTAAATGGTCAGTGGTAGCGGTAGGTTGATTGTGGATGAAATACTCGAAGATTTCCCACGGTAAAATCCAATCCTCTAAGGTTTTGATGCCTTGTAAACGCTCTTTAAAACCAAAAGCCTCGGAACTGCCTAAATAACTAAATAAGGTGCGTTCATTTTGGGCAACCTTTTGACATAACACAGGTAAAATCAGCAACGATAAAGGATGTAAGGGGTAGCATTGCACAAATAAATCACTGCCGATTAAGGTATCGGAGAGCGAGTTTTGCGCCGCTAGTATTGTAGTGATTTCGGTGGTTTTGCTATTAAGTTGCTGTTCTTCTGTCTCGCTTAAATCATTTTTAAACGCGGCGGCTAGCAGTTTTAAAGTCTGCTCGGTAGATTCTAAAAAAGGGATAGATTCAAAACGCCCTTGTACTTTTTGCCATTCATCTTTTTGTGTTTTAGCCAACCCCTTCGCGTACTGCTCAAAATCTTGGTGCATCAACACGAATAATAACAAGTTCGCTTGATGACCTTTATGCGCCCACTCAGCTAATTCCTGCAATAAAAAAACATCGTTTACGCCTTGATGACGGGCTTCATATTCTAAAAATTTACCCATTTCATCAATCACACACAAACAGCCTGCACCGCCTGCTTTTGCAACCGCTTGTTGTAATTCTTTTAATAGATTTAAAACTTCACTGACGTTTAATATTTCTTGTCTTGCATCGGAGAGTTTTTTAACGATTGACGGTGAGCGGGTATTTTTCCAAAATGCTTCCGCGCCGTTATACATCGCTAACACAAAACGCGTATTTAATGGCTCTGGGCTACCTGTTAATAAAATCTTGCAATAGCCTTTATTACCTTTCTCAATGAGATGTTTTGAAATGTTATTGGCTAATGCTAATTGTCCATTTTCTATTAAAATTCCACTCGCTAACTGATGAGTCGCTAAATCGTTAGCTTCTAACAAATGCGACAGAAATACCGCAAAAGAAGATTTTCCCGAACCATAAGGCGCAGTTAAAGACCATGCTCTAAGTTCTGATTGAGTGTGAAAGGTTTTGGCAATCCGTTCTAAAACTTGAATCGCTCGCGTGGTGGGAATATACGCTTTTAAAACGTCTGTTGAATCAGCATCGCGTTCTAAATTGATGGAGCGGGTGTAGTGGGTATCTACTCGAATTAAAGTATTTATCATTAGACTGTCACTTGTTCCTTGTCTGTATAGTGATTTTTTAAAAGCTGTAGTGGCTCTATATTTTTATTTAAACGACTAAATTGATGAATACCCGCTATCTCATCAATTCGGTAATCATTAGGATATTTAGCCACTAATAACTCAAGTTTTGCCAATAATGCCGTTTCCGTTAATCTAAACACAGCTCCTAAGGCGACACTTTGTTGATGGCGATACATTAATTCTTCAATCGGTAATTGATTAACTTGATGCTGATTTAAAATCTCATTCACCGCAAAACCGATAATATCAACCGCTAACTGAGGGCGTTCGACAGGGAGGGACTGATAGTTTTTAGTCGCAGGAATATAATTAATTAATTTTAAGCTAGCTAACGGTGAATCTAATAAATCATCTAAAGCTGTTTTCGATTGTGAACGCGATTGAGCATACATTCTTAAAATCAACACGACTTCTTGTTTAACGGTTCTTTCTGAATGTTTACCAGCCAATTTATTTTTAACAAAATCTGCTAATGCAAAACCTGCTTCATCACTATTAAATTCGGCTTTATGATAATGATTAAAAAACCAGTACCATGCCGTTGC
>NZ_BLYC01000096.1 GCF_019721995.1 Bathymodiolus japonicus methanotrophic gill symbiont
ATGCTCAGCTTCAAAGGCACTCACTTCCCAAAAGATGTCATTCTTTATGCTGTTTTCTTTTATGTCAGGTATGGCGTTTCGTATCGCGACCTTGAAGAAATTATGGAAGAAAGAGGTGTTGAAGTGGATCATGCTACGCTCAATCGTTGGGTTATCCGTTATTCTCCTGCCATTGCTGTAAAAGCTAAATCTCAGAAACGAGAAACCAATAAGTCGTGGCGCATGGATGAAACGTATATCAAAGTGAAGGGGCAGTGGACCTATTTATACCGAGCTGTTGATAGTCGCGGGGATACGCTTGATTTCATGCTTTCTGAGCGCCGTGATGAAGAGGCTGCAACCGCATTTTTCAAACAAACGATTAACAATAATGGCTTTCCTGATAAGGTCGTTATGGATAAAACAGGCGCGCCATGCTACCTCACGAAATTCCGGGACTCCTGTCGCCGTAATTCGTTCACCTACGCAGCGAATAGGAGATGCTCCAGCCGCCCTGCGTCCGCCACAGACTGAGCACAAAGCAGCTCAGTCATGGCTACCACAAATGGCTCTACGGCTATTCGGGATAAAATTTTAGCCTCCCTCGCGCGCTATCGCGCACTTCGGATTGGCAAATTTCCCTGCGCCTTCTGGAGACTATCAGCCCGTCCGGGGCTGACAGCGGTGGCGCTAACTATGCAGGATTAGCCAATATTAACCTCTTGTTAATCCTTGCTGGGTTTGCCACTATGATCGACATATTACAGGTTAAATATTTGAATAACATCATCGAACAGGATCATCGATTTATCAAAAAAATAACAAAACCAATGATGGGCTTTAAAGCGTTTCACTCCGCTCAAGCAACCATTGATGGAATTGAAACAGCACATATGATCCGAAAGGGACAATTGTCTGAGGAGAATATTCCTGCTTATAAGCAGTTTATGGCTTTAGCAGGATAGTTATGCCTGAAGACTAGGCTTCCTGCATTTCCAACAATACTTGCGACAGAACCCCCATCGGGGAGTCGCTATTTTTGCGAAAGCTTGTTTTGGGCATCCCAGCCCAAGCAAGCAGCAAAAACTTAACGCGACCACTTATGCCTCCGGCGGCCCCGATTCGTCCTCGTCACCTCGTCCCGACCCAACAAGGGGTCGGAACATAGGCTCCAAATGACTTGACGCCGTGTCGGATGGCCTTTTATTTTGTCTCCACCTTCGCTAACGCTCAGACTCCGACAAAACAACGGCCCTACGGCTATCGCGGACTAAAAATCATCACTTCGCTAAAGCTCCGTTTCCAGGATTTTCAGCGATAGATGTGAGTATAGATAGTTTTTTTGACATTAATTCAGCGGCTCTAGGAAATTCAGGGAGAGATAAATCAAATATCATTTCTTATATTATTCAAGAAATTTATAAAAAAGAAAAACACTCGGCTACAGGATCAAGAATACTTATATTTGATGTCAATGGAGAATATAAGAAAGCATTCACAAATGATAATAATACAGATATTTTAATTAAATATTACAAGCTAAACATTAACAATATCAAGGTCTCAGATCACCCTATGCTGACCTTATTAGAGAACTTTAAAAAAAGTTATTACTGCCTAATTCTGTGTAACTAAAGTTTCGGAGTTAAAATCAATACCTTCACCAATTTTAATTTAAGCCAAAAATGACAATCTTACACCGATATAAATCAATCGCTTATAGGCTGTAAAATTCATAAAAAGGTTCTGTCGCAAAAAGTGTAAAAACCGACTATATCATAGTTTTATGAGGCTAATGAATAATATTTCATACAGAATAAAACACCGATCATCCTATCGTTAAAATTTCGGCAGATAAGTTGTAAAGTCATATGCCACCTGGCATACAGGTTAATAAGTCCTTAAGAAATACCGCCATTTTAAACTGAACATGTGAATCTTATTTGGATGAGATTAAGCCTTATAATAGTGGCATTCGGTTTTTTGCGACAGAACCTTGAAGATTCTGAACTCTATCTTGGCAAATTCTTGTGGTAATAGTTAGATTCCATTTTGCCACCGTTTTGGAAACAATGAAAAAAGGCTGTCATTAACTGTGCCATCTCTTACCTTAGCTTCAATAAATTGACACTTTCTAATGTGTCATATTTGACTGTGGTTTAAAAAGACATATTATTTTAGTAGTAGTTTGTAGTAATACTACTACAACTTTTGGAATTTCGTGAGAAAACATGGCGCACCTGATGATCATGATCTGATGCCTTCAAAACGGCTAAGCTTTGCACGTTCAGAAGGTCAGACATGATATGGGTTCCTAGCTTTGAACAACTTGTTTCGTTGACGCTATTTTTTTATCCGAATAGTGAACAACATCTTTAATTACCAGTTTTTTAACAGCAGAAATCAGTTTTTCCATTGAATACATACAGGGTTGTTTTTCCTGTTCGGGGAGGTTCATTTTAAAACCGAAACTCTGTGAACTTCTCAGTTTTTTTCCGTAAGAGAATTTTCCAAATAATGATTTTTCTATTGAGGTCGTAAAAAATAGCATTGTTTCTTTTGAGTAATTCTTTTGATTACTCCAATAAACCCCCGTATCGTCTCCTGCACCAAAACTATAATTCCGGTAAAAAGTATTTCCAAAAATATCAATAGTGATAGAATTTTTAGGGAAGCTTGCTACGGGATTTGAAATGTAATTGACTACTCCAGTATTTGTAGTCCCCGCCATAACAAATGGCATATCTCCAGTAATCTGGTCATCTTTTTTAAGCCTTCTGCCTTGTGAAATGTTATTAAAGATGCTTTGGTAAGAGAACTCCCCCCAACTCCATCCCCCATTTTCAAAGTCCTCTAAAGCCTGTTGTTCTTGTAGAGTCAAAGTGGTGTCTTTTAAACCAGCCGCAGATAGATAAGCTTCCAGCTCCGCTATGCGCTCTGCTTCCATCTCAGCTATAAAGCGTTCCATAAACTCAAAATTTATCTCGTCATTTTTTGTTGGTAGTTGGATTTTAGAATTTAAAAATTCTTTATCTATATTTCGAACTAATATTGTTAATAATTTTGGTTTTAATTTGTTTAGTGCTACTGTAAGAAATATTATGAAACTTTTATTTAATTCTATTTTAGGTGTTATTTTTCTAACAAATTGCCCAGCATACCAAGGTCTTTCTCTATAGAAGAAATCCATTTGCATCAGACCAAGACTCCAATTTCCATCAGAGTTAATATTAGTCGTATTTACAAAGCCAGTTTCTTGTAGAATCCCTTGGTTTTGTGATGTTCGTGTTACATAATCATACTCATAACCAACAACTAAACTATCCTTATTAAAACTTAGAGTATTGTTAATCTCAAACAAATCACCCACCCTAAATTCCCCCCACTCAATATTTTTCAGTCTCTTATTGAGTGGGGCATCTACTTTCCCGAATGGTTACCTTCACCCATTTGTTGTTTAAGAAGGTTTGAAACTTCCCAAGCCAAATAATCACCGACCGTTTTCTTAAAATCCTGCAATGTAGGCTTAGTGTCAACGGGTATAGACTGATTCCAGTCAGCCCCGTTTTTGGGATCAATGGTGTTTTCGTAATATTCATTTTCGGTAAAAATAGTGAGTTTACTTTTACCAAAGCGCACTAAACTGATTAGCTCTTCATAGCGTTCTTTAGCGCGATCCGTATCTTTGAGGTTATTGCTGGATTTTTTCCGGTTGGTGCGTGTATAGCCATCGTTTGAAAAGTCGATAAACTTAACCATTTCATCTTGATGATGTGGTTCGTTTACCTTAAACACGTAGATGTGTGTTTGCACGCTGGATTTACCAATAAAGAGGTCTATCGGCATTTTGATGCTTGCCAATAGCGTGTGTTTTTTTAGAATTTTCTGATTGATTGCTTCCGCTTTTCCTGAACCAGACGAACCTTGAATAATAATGGCGGCATACCCTTTGTTCATCATTCCCAACGCTTTTTCGACAAATTCCATACCGTTGCCTTGGGCAGAGTACGGCGGATTAAGGATAAAAGCATCAGCGGGAAAATTTTTATCCGTTTCACCAAAGCCATATTTTCCGTCAAAATCCTGCAAAGAGTCTTTGTTTAGAATGTTGGAGCTGCCATCCCCCATCAAAATCATATTGAGAATAGCCAACATATAAACACTTGATAGTATTTCTAAACCGAGCAATTGTTCAGCCTTTATTTCCGCTTCTTTTTTTGCGAGCTCTTCAGGTGAGGTGATGGTGTTTTTTGCATCGATCAGCATTTCATTCATTGCTGCAACCAATAGCCCCGCTGAACCCGTGGCAAAATCCCACACATACGAATCCTTATTAACGCGTGCTAGCTTTGCTAAAAGGGTTGCAATATAAGACGGTGTAAGCACGACATCATTAAGTTTGTCTTGCGAAAAACCAAGCCAGCCATACATTTCATTAAAGAGCTTACCGGTAAAATCGGTGGTTAAGCCAATTTTGTAGTAGATCCCCAGGTCATCAACAATTTTTGTAAAAACTCTTTTAAGTTGGCTTTCACCGTTTTTAACCTTATTGATATTATCAGTTGAAAGTGTGTTTTTTAATGTTGTTAAAATGAGTTCTTTTTTCTGTTCCGGCAGCTCCTTTTCACCCAAAAATGCTTCTATTTTTCTTACTATTATTTCACCATCTGTGCTGCCTTTTTCGGTAGAAGACTTTAAATCAGATTTTTCAAGCGGAGATACTTTTCCTGGAATCCCCAACGTAGAAATGATTGAAGCGGCAACCAGATAAACGCGGTCATTTTCGCCCAAGCCTTTTTCATTTTGGTAAATATCATTATTCAGCCTGACCAGACTGGTATCAATTTCTTTTTCACGCTGTTCTTTGATCTTGTCGAGTTCTGCTTGCGACAAGCTTAAGGTTCTTACCTGCTCGACAAACGCATCAAAATGTTTTTCTGACAAAAAAGAAAAATCGGTAAATTCGCCAACTTTTTGTCCGATGCCGAAATTTGATTTTGAAACGTAATAAACACCTATTTCGTGCTGAATATTATTGGACTCATCTTTGTGTCCTGTCATCCCAATGGCGATAATGTCGGTATAGCTGGTGTGGTGTAGTAATGCATTGGCATAATGCACTGCGCCATTTATTGCAAACGAATTGATGTTTTTAAAATGAGATTCGTTTTTAGCTGTTCTGTTTTCTACCTTTCCACTCGCGTCGAGTTTGACAAGCTTATCTTTGTAGCCTTTGTACTCAATGAGTATAGGGAAGTGATCCAGATTTTTATCTTTCAGTAATAGCTTTGCATCTGGGCGATTGGCGCCTGAGCCGCCATTTTTGGTGAAGTAATCAGACAGTGCTTTGTCTGTTTCAGTGTTTAAAGATTCTTGCTCTAGCTTGTAATCAAGGTTGTAAGATTTAAGCCAGCCATTTGCTAGGTCTGCAATATTAGGTTCAATTGATTTTGCCATATTCCACGTTCTATTCCGTTCTATTATAAAATGTCAGCATTCTTGTCAATACCTTCGCCAAAATGAAAGTACACTCATTTTTATGAATTTTATAGCCTATAAGCGATTGATTTATATAGGTGTAAGATTGTCATTTTTGGCTTAAATTAAAATTGGCGAAGGCATTGTTCTTGTTCAATAGTATTCCACTGACTATTCATGGGTTCTGTCAAACACCATACATGTAAGCGTCGATTCTTCCCACCTAGACAAGCTACGCCACTTACTTAAAAGGCTTGATTTTTTCAGTCAGGTTCCAGGGTAAAAACTGATCCAATGCCTCTGGCTTATAGTGCCTACCAAGCTTGGGTCGTGCGGTGAGTAAATACTTTAAGTAATCAAAAGGCTCTAGGTTATTGGCTACCGCTGTCTGCACAAGACTGTAAAGTAGTGCGCTGGCATTAGCGCCGCGTGGAGTTTGATTAAATAACCAGTTTTTACGGCCAATCACAAACGGCTTGATATGACGTTCCGCTGCATTATTATCAATTTGGTATATTACCATCATCAATATAGCGGGTTAGGCTATCCCATTGGTTAATGGTGTAACGAATGGCTTTACCGATCGCACTATCTTTTGCCGTTTTGGTAAGGTTGTTATCACACCACTGTTTTAAATCTTCCAGCAGAGGTTTGCTTTTTTTCAGACGCAACAAATAACGTTGCTCTATTGTCAGGCCTTTGAATTGTTTTTCTAGTGCATACAAGCGAGCAAACTTGCGTAATGCGGTTTGGGCCATGCCCATTTTATTCTTGCGGCTTTCTTTTCAACGCTTCATCGAATTTACGACGCGCATGCGCCATACAGCCGACCAGGATACAGTCATCTGAGCCAATGGGTTCTGTCGCAATAATTATCAAAAGCACAGACCTCCTGGTCTTCAGGCATAAC
>NZ_BLYC01000097.1 GCF_019721995.1 Bathymodiolus japonicus methanotrophic gill symbiont
AGCTTAAAGAGCAAGTGTGTGACGGCCTTTTCTTCTACGTGCGTTAATGACATTCCGGCCACCACTCGTTGCCATTCTTGCGCGAAAGCCATGAGTACGCGCGCGTTTTATTTTGCTTGGTTGATAAGTTCTTTTCATTCTGAGAGTTCCTTAGCTATAGGGTAAAAATTGGATAAAAAAGATCTGGAATTCTATGAAATTATTGAGCATTTGTCAATATACATGACTGCTTATTTATATAAGCCTGTATATACTAGCACAAAATACCGGTTATACCAGGTCATGATTTTCCTGCATTTAAGAGTGTTGCAACTGAACATAATTAGATTACAAATATGCAATGTATTGCTGAAGATTAAGATGTAGATAAAAAAACATTCCCGGTAACAGGTACAATAATCACTATTATTCTTTAGCCCTGTTTGAAAAATCAAGGAACTCAAGATGTTACTTGCCATTGCCTATAGTCGAGGTCGATCAGGGATTAATGCGCCACTGGTCACGGTGGAAGTGCATATATCCAATGGCTTGCCTGCGTTAAATCTGGTTGGACTCCCGGAGACGGCGGTTAAAGAAAGTAAAGATCGGGTTCGCGGTGCAATTATCAACTCGCACTTTCAATTTCCCATGCAGCGCATCACTATGCTACGAAAGAAAAACAGGAATTAATTCGGTATGGATATCATGAATCTCAATTAGAAACTGGCGAATATTTAAGCCTTTGATTTTAAAGGATACAATTAGAGCAAGGTTACTGGTGGCTTTTGTTTAGATGCTTAATATAGCCAAAGGAGAGAAGAGTTTAATTTTGTTTTTTATAAAGAGTATTTGCGGGGAGTCGCTATTTTTGCGAAAGCTTGTTTTGGGCATCCCAGCCCAAGCAAGCAGCAAAAACTTAACGCGACCACTTATGCCTCCGGCGGCCCCGATTCGTCCTCGTCACCTCGTCCCGACCCAACAAGGGGTCGGAACATAGGCTCCAAATGACTTGACGCCGTGTCGGATGGCCTTTTATTTTGTCTCCACCTTCGCTAACGCTCAGACTCCGACAAAACAACGGCCCTACGGCTATCGCGGACTAAAAATCTTCACTTCGCTTAGGCTACGTTTCCCTGATTTTCAGCGAATGTAGAATATCTAAAAATTATCAAGGGAAATTGCTCTTCAAGAGTTCAAATACTGCCAACATTACATTAAAGCTAAGGCGCTGAAAGTATTGGGTTTAATCTGTGTTATGGCTTATTTTAAACTCTATATTTACGAAGTATAGATAACATTACAAACAGACTTACGACTTAACGTGATGAATATGTATACATTTGGATAGAAAATCCCTTCTTTAAAAAGAGCACTACGTTATTATGCCAGCATTAGATAATCTAAAAAAGAAAAAACAAGAATTTATTATTAATGATAAAGAGTTCCTTCATTCGTTGAATGAGTTAGCGAAGAAAATAAATAAGACTTCCGATAAAGCAAAAAATGAAGCGGAAGTAGTTTCTGCATTTGATGTTAACTTTGTTCCTTTTGTTAAGGATCTGTTGGATATTGATTTTACCCCTAACAAAGAAGAAAGCATCGACACTGTAAAATATCAATCGGAAGGGCGAAAGAATAAAAAAGGTCGGATAGATAGTAGAATCGGATCAGTAATAATCGAATTTAAACATAAAAGCAAATTTAAAAATAAAGTAGATATAGATTCTGCTACAGACCAAACATTAGGGTATTTACACGCCTTAAATAGAGATGAACCTGGACAGTATGTTGGTATTGTTACTGATGGATTGAATAGAAAAATCCTTATGAATAACCAAGGTGAAGTTACCATTTCTTCATTAGAGAAGTTTAATGGGGATATCCTTCAAAAAATATGTAGCTTGTTTTTTCTTATGGAGAAAAAAGCTCTATCCCCAGAAAACTTAGCTTATGATTTTTGTAACCCTGAAGATTCTATCTCTAACTCTTTGATAAGTAGCCTACTAAATACGATAGAAAATAGCATTACTGGTAAAACTCAAATGCTATTTAACGAATGGAAGGGGTTATTTAAATTAGCTCATGATGATAAATCAAAACAAACAGCAATTATTGAAAGAAAAAAAAGCTTAGAGAGCGTATGTGCTCATCCATTAAAAACTAATGATGAAGAATATAAAGTGCTTTATGCTTTGCAGACCTCTTATGCAATTATAATAAAGATAATAGCTTTTAAAGTAATATCAAATGCTTATAGAGGGGAAAATAAAGAGTTCTCTTCCCTAATCAACTATGATTCGGAAGCATCAAGGTTGCACTTATCGGATTTAGAGGATGGAGCAATATTCCGAGATTATGGAATTGGAAACTTATTAGAAGGGGATTTCTTTTCTTGGTATTGTGCTTCAGAGCAATGGAATGATGGGGTATTTGAACAGGTAAAAAAAGTAATAAATGTTTTAACTGAATATGAAGACCGTGATCTCTTTAATGAAGGTTGTCAAGTTAATGATTTATTTAAAGATTTATATATGGGTATAATCCCTGATAAAGTTCGGCACTCTCTAGGCGAATTTTATACACCTCCTTGGCTAGCTGATAACCTGATAACAGAAGCATCTAAATTATCTAATACACTAAATTGGACATCATTGGATCCTTGTTGCGGAAGTGGAACTTTCATCACTACATTAATTAATAAAGTATTAGAAAGGCAACATCCATCTAAAGAAGAAAAGCTAAAAGATGTTTTAAGTTCTGTTCAGGGCTTAGATTTAAATCCATTAGCTGTATTATCTGCTCGGATTAATTATTTTATAAATATTTCTCATTTAATCGAAGAAGGTGACGAAATTGAAATTCCTATTTACCTTGGAGATTCTTCGTATGTGCCTGAAAGAATTACTATAGATAACATTGACTGCCTCAAGTATGAAATTAATACGTTAAAGGGCAGTTTGAAAATACTACTCCCTCTAAGTGCTGTTAAAGATCCTATTCGATTTTCAAAAACAATGACGACTATCGAACAGCACATCAAAAATTTAGACTCTAAAGAAATCTATGATTCTCTATGTGGATTATGTTCAAGTGATGATCTTTCTAAAGAAATAAAGACTTCTCTTCAAGAATTATCAGAACAATTTGTTGACCTAGAAAAGCAGGACTGGAATGGTATATGGGCCAGAATTGTTACCAACTTTTTAACAACAGCTAATCTTGGTAAATTTGATCTAATAGTAGGGAATCCACCTTGGATTGATTGGAAGAATTTACCCGCAGGCTACAGAGATCGAGTCAAAAAACTTTGCGTTGATAGGCATTTATTCTCTGGTGACAAAATGGTTGGAGGAATAAATTTAAATATTTGTGCTTTAATATCTAATGTGGCCGCAGACAACTGGTTAAAAGATGATGGTATTCTGTCTTTTTTAATGCCACAAAATATAGTCTTTCAACAAACATATGAAGGGTTTAGAAATTTTGAAACAACAAATGGTCGCTTATACTTACAGCAACTTTTTGACTGGGCTAAATCTGGTCATCCATTTAAACCAGTACAGATGAAATTCTCCACATACTTCTTTAGTAAAAAGGCTATTAATTATAAAAAAGGCATACCACTTTACCACTATAATAAAAAACCCAAAACACCATCACTTGAACACTACAAGACTACTTCCTATTATAGTGTAGTGGAGCCTGTTTTTAACATTGTAAAAGGCGTTGCTGGAAATGTTAATAAAAATAATACAGCCTTTAGTTATGCAGAAAATACTAGCAAGCTGAAAGGTTTTTCAAAAATATCAGGCGTATCATATTATGATGGACGAGAGGGAGTTGAGTTTTTTCCTCAAGAATTGTTTTTATGGAAGTTTATTAAAAATGTAGGCAAAAAAGCAGAGTTTGAAAACTACCAAGGTAATAAATCAAAATATAAAGTTCCTTTGCAGTCCATTATTTCTGAAACTAAATTTTTGCATCCATTGATTAAAGGAACAAATATAGAACCATTTTATATAAATGAGGTTGAATATTACTCTCCATTCCCATATGAATTTGGCAGCAGAAAACCATTAGTTATTTCTGAATTAACAAAAGAATCCCCTTTATTGGCAAAGTATTTTACTAAAAATAAAAGTGTATTAGAGCAACAAACAGATTACAACGATAAAATTATTGGTAAAAATAATTTAAGTGAATTTTACGCTCTTGCTCGTGTTGGTGTTTATTCATATGGGGAGTATTTTGTTTGCTTTAGAGATAATACGAAATGGCAAGCGGCAGTTGTTTCAAACATAGAAACCCCTTGGGGTGAATCTAAGAGACCTGTATTTCAAAACCACGCTGTAAGTATTTCTCAACGAGAAGATGGAAGTTATATTACAAAAAATGAAGCCCATTTCATTTGTTCAATTATAAATGCTCCAATAGTTAAAGAGTATATGGAAAAATCAAGTGATAGCAGATCCTTTAAAATTAGACCTCCTATAAATATACCTGTTTATAATGAAGGCAATCCTAATCATAAACAATTGTCAAAATTGTCTATTAGATGTCATAAATTAAGACAGAAAGGTAACTCTATTGATAATGAATTAAATGATATAGATGCATTAGTTCGAGCATTGTAAATTTAATTGTGAGCCTAATAAATGTTAGGCTCACAAAACACCAGCATTAATACTCTTTAATATCATCACTTTCATAATAAAGCTCTTTTTCAAAATCTAATACTAACTCTTCATAAATCACATTAAGAAAAACATCATTATCATTCCTTAAAACTCTATCTCCATTCAAGAAATTATCTCTATATCTTTCAATGTTTTCGTGCTCACATTCTATATTAGAGTTACAAAGGAAACCATTAAATATCGCATAAAAAACACCATAACCTTTTAATTCAAAACAATCATAATCAAAATTATATTCATCATAATAAACTCTTGATAATCCATTGCTATATAACACTTCGAATTCATCATAATTATCATAAAAAGAATCCATCTCAAATTCATCACATGTTTTTTTAAATAACACTTTTGCAGATTCTTTAAACGAATACTGCTTAACTATAATTTTCTTTTCTTCCATACTTCTTCTCTCCTTTTTAAAATGGTATTTGACCTTCCACAGGCGCGCCATGCTACCTCACGAAATTCCGGGACTCCTGTCGCCATAATTCGTTCACCTACGCAGCGGATAGGAGATGCCCTGAACGCCCTGCGTCCGCAACGACTACGCACAAAAGCCGCTTCGTCATTACTACCTCACTGGCTGGACGGCTATTCGGAATGCAATTCTTGCTCCTCTCGCGTGCTGCTAGCACACGTCGAATCAGCGAATTGCCCTGTCGCCTATCAGGGACTAAAAATCACCACTTCGCTAAGCTCCGTTTCCATGATTTTCAGCGAATGAAAACTATTGTCATTTTTTACAACACATTCAGCAGCAACCGCTGTCAGCCCCGGACGGGCTGATAGTCTCCAGAAGGCGCAGGGAAATTTGCCAATCCGAAGTGCGCGATAGCGCGCGAGGGAGGCTAAAATTTTATCCCGAATAGCCGTAGAGCCATTTGTGGTAGCCATGACTGAGCTGCTTTGTGCTCAGTCTGTGGCGGACGCAGGGCGGCTGGAGCATCTCCTATTCGCTGCGTAGGTGAACGAATTACGGCGACAGGAGTCCCGGAATTTCGTGAGGTAGCATGGCGCGCCTGTAATTTTTTAATACTTTTGAAAATTGATGTTTATCAACTTCAATATAACACTCAACATCAGAATACTTATCGAATTTAAAGTAATCATATTTATTTTAATATCTATACATATTAAAATAAACTTTCAAATCAGTTTTTGACAACTTAACATCCTTTTCAAAGAATCTCGGGGAGTCGCTATTTTTGCGAAAGCTTGTTTTGGGCATCCCAGCCCAAGCAAGCAGCAAAAACTTAACGCGACCACTTATGCCTCCGGCGGCCCCGATTCGTCCTCGTCACCTCGTCCCGACCCAACAAGGGGTCGGAACATAGGCTCCAAATGACTTGACGCCGTGTCGGA
>NZ_BLYC01000098.1 GCF_019721995.1 Bathymodiolus japonicus methanotrophic gill symbiont
GAGTCAGATTCCCTTGTATTTTCTTATATAAGGGAATCTTCATATATCGAGTATACGCTAAAAAAAGTTACTTTCCCCTAGGGCTGAGAGTCTGCTAAATGAAAGGTCTACTCAAATTGCTCTGATGAACAAGCGATTGGTTATATTATACGGTTTAAGGGATTGTAGTAATTAAACCAAAAGGGAAACTATGGTTTTCCCAACCATGATAATTTATCCTAATTGAGCAAGAAATTGATTTCATTCACGTTTAATAATTAGTTGAAATGAAGTCATACGCGTGTTATCCCCAAAGAGGAGTAACTATAAAACCCTAAATTGTAAATGTAATGATTTCGTATAAATATCCATAGGTTGTACATGACAGTAACCCTAGTCTTTGATTATAAAAGGATTATAGATATAGTACAATCTATATTATATTGTACACTAAATAGCGTTTTATTATGAAGTTTAAAAAGTTACTTCCTCCCTAGGGTAAAGAGTCCCCAGAATACTGTTGCTTGTTGCAATAAGCCAACCCTTTATTTTGGAATGGTTTACCGTTTAATCTTTGTTTTCTGTAACAGCTATAACAAACCACATACCACACACCCAAATTAGTCAATCGCTTATTGGGGGGCATGTAAGCCCCTTAAAGACCCACAAAAACCTTTAAGGGGTATGTATGATAGGGGGTAGCTGTTAAAGCGCCTTAAAAGCGATATAAAACGCCTTAGCGAAGAGCTGGCGCGCCATGTGTACTGTGAGTTATCCTTTTTAGAGTACTCGGATTCAATTGTAAAAACATCAGGCGCGCCCAAGATAGAAGATTACAGATACGATAAAAAAGTTACTTACCCCCTGGGCGAAGAAAAAAAACAGGTTCATAACCAGTTTTACACAAATACGTATCTTTTGCGACAGAACCAGAAAAGGCCATCTAGCACCTTGTAGACTATGTATTTATCTAGGGTAAAGCTGGCAATCCTAGTTCCTCGAGAAATGTATTATGCGTTTTGGTTGGTTCTTATTTTCTATTAATTTGAACCTTTATGACTTCGGGTCATGCGCCACTATTTCGGGTTTTAAATTCCTCGAACATCTCCAAAAACAAGACATTCATTGACTTGCTACGCATTGAGGCATACGCCTTAAACTCATTTCTTGCGCTCTCTGGTACTCTTATTTGCATGAGAACAAGCGAGCTAGGCGGCGTTTGTTCTGTCGCTGCTGCTGGCTTGGCTTTTGCTAGTAGGGTCTCCTCTAACTCAATCGTGTAAGGGTCAAGCCATGTTTTGCCTTTTGTGTCTGTTTCTTTGCTTACTGGTGGTTTTAGATTTGCCATGTTATGCGCTCCCCTGCTTCGCTGTTTGTTGCTCTATTGCTTTGTTAAATAATTGTTCTATGATTTTATTTGTTTTGTCGCTCAAGCTCTTAAAAGGCGTTTCCGTAAAGGATAAGCCCTTATCCATAGCTTGAGAATATGCCGATTTCATGGGAATCCAGCCACGCACCACGGAAAAATTCCAAGCCTCGATACTGGCGCGGGTATTC
Source organism: Bathymodiolus japonicus methanotrophic gill symbiont (assembly GCF_019721995.1). GTDB lineage: Bacteria > Pseudomonadota > Gammaproteobacteria > Methylococcales > Methylomonadaceae > Methyloprofundus. The sequence goes on from NZ_BLYC01000098.1 coordinate 1,537, forward strand.
ATGGCCTCTTTATCGCCCTTGTCAGGAACTCTACACACGACAAACACAATAGAGGCTCTATCTATACCCTTATTAACAAATTCAACGGCCAGTTTTAAAGACGGCTCTAAATCATCCACTGAAATTCCCACGGGTATTATAATCAGGTCACTTTTTTGGGCTATCGGCAAGGCGTGAGTATCAGCAAAGGCTTTGCCGTCCACTATAAGAATATCCGCATTATTCGCGGCTTTTAGTGCGGTTTTAGGCTCTGAATACAAAGAAACATCAATAGAAGGATCTACCCCGCTCTCTTTGCGCCGCTCCCCCCACAAGAAAGATGTTTGTTGTTTTCCGTCAAGGTCTGCGACATGTACCGCCCATTTATTACGCGCAAACTCAACCGCCAACGCACGAGCAAGGCTTGATTTTCCCACCCCGCCTTTTTGGTTTAATAATGAAATAATCATTTTTATTGCTTCTCCTACATATAATAAAAACATTGAAAATAATATAACCCATACTTAAATAAATTACAATACTATCAGTAAATATATTAAAAACAATACATGTATTAATACACATAAAAACACTATAAATGTTTTATGTATTAAAAACAATACTTATTATACTTACAGGTATATATTCCTTTACTTAGATAGTAGCTTGTAGTAATATTACTACTACTCTCTACTACAAAAATCAGGTGAAATTATGGAGCGCAAAAGCAAGGTAACGCAAAGCGCGGCCAATGCAGCATGTGAACAATTACAGGCCGATAGTAAAAACGTGACTGTAAACGCCGTTATAGGCATTACTGGCGGTTCTTTCTCTACTGTGGGCGATATGGTCAAGCTTTGGCGTGAAGAACAGGCCGCGCACTCTGCGCCATTGCTGCAAATGCCTGAAAGCGTTAATCAGGCCATGCACAAGGCGGCTTTTGATGTTTGGGCGGCTGCGTCCACTCTGGCGGGGGAATCTGTCGAACGTATCCAGCATGAAGCAGGGGAAGCCATAACCAAAGCAAAGGCGGAACTATCCGAATATATGGGGGAAGTTTCAAGGCTAGAAAGAGAATTAGAACAAGCTAATTTAAAAACTTTGGAAATGAAGCACAGCCTTGATACAGCGCAAGAAAAGGCCGTTAAGATCACCAGCGAAAATGCGGCCTTTGTTGCACAGCTTACCGAAAAAGATAGCCAGCTATTAAGCTTTAAAGCCGATTATGCCAAGCTTCAAAGCGAGCTTGTAGAAATTGCCAAAGCTGCAACCAAGCCAGCTAGAAAGCCAAGGGTAAAAACACCGCCAAAAAAGGCGGCGGAAGATGGGAAGATGGGATAAAGTCAAAGTTTATTTTGCCTATTATTTATCTGGGTTATATAATGACAATATGGCAAAATAACACCCAGAATGGAATGAAATGAAATAATGACAACCCTTGCACAAACAGAATTTTCCCGCCTTGTAAATCAAACCGGACTGCCTCTTGAGAAATTGGAAAAAACACTAGGATATTCCCGCCGCACCCTTGCACGTTATGAAAGCGGGGAGAGTAACCCGAAACCCCCTGTCCTTGAAACGCTACGGAACATCATAAAAAACCAGACTGTTACAAGCATTGAAAAACCCGCTTTCCAGTTTATTGATCTTTTTGCCGGAATTGGTGGGTTAAGACGGGGTTTTGATGGAATTGGTGGGGAATGTCTGTTTACAAGCGAATGGAACCAATACGCACAAAAAACCTACCTGGCAAATTATCATGATAAAGACACACATATTATGGCGGGGGACATTACAAAGATTGATGCTGTAGATATTCCCGCCCATGACATGCTTCTGGCTGGTTTCCCTTGCCAACCGTTTTCCATTGCTGGGGTAAGCAAGAAAAATTCACTTGGTCGTGCTCATGGTTTCAGGTGCGAAGCCCAGGGAACGCTTTTTTTTGATGTCGCCAGAATTATAGAACACCACCAACCCAGGGTTTTCCTGCTGGAAAACGTCAAAAACCTTGTAAATCACAATAAAGGGGAAACTTTCCGCGTTATCCATGACACCCTGAAAAACGAACTTGGCTATCAAGTCCACTGGAAGGTTATCAATGCAAAAAGCTTCGTTCCGCAAAACCGTGAACGTATTTTCATTGCAGGATTTAGAGAGCCTAATGATTTTACTTTTGATAACCTTGTTTTACCGGACCCGCTAAATGGGCCAAAACTCAAGACAATTTTCCATTCCGAAGATGGTAGCGAAGGGAAGGACGGACATTTCATAGAAGGAAAGAAAGGCAAAGTCTCTAAAAAATACACCCTGACAGATAACCTCTGGATATACTTGCAGAACTACGCAGAAAAGCACCGTAAAAAAGGAAACGGCTTTGGCTTTGGTTTGTGTGGTGCGGATGATATAGCCCGCACCTTATCAGCCAGGTACTATAAGGATGGCTCAGAAATACTGATTAAACAAAATCGCCGAAATCCCCGCCGCCTGACTCCGCGTGAATGTGCTAGGTTAATGGGGTTTGATACGCCTGGTCAATCCAGTTTTAAAATTCCTGTATCGGATACACAAGCCTATAAGCAATTTGGTAATGCCGTTGTTGTGCCTGTAGTGGAAGCAGTAGCGCAGCACATGGCGGCTTTTATTATGGATGAAGAAGAAACTCCGCCTTATACAGTGGAAAAATCAATCGCTGTGTAATAATGGTCGATATTGTAGACAAGGAAACGGAAAAGGCTCTTGCATCATCGGGATGGCGTATTCTTGTTATCTGGGAATGTGCCTTGAAGGGGCGAACAAAAAAACCAATCCAGCAGACTATCAGCTCTGTATCGGAATAGCTGGATAGTGGGAAAATCAACATGGAAATACAAGGGGAACAATGAATGGCTCTAATTGATTTAACCGACTGGATGAATGAACACACCGGACAAAATATAATCTGGTACGTTAAACGACTGGCAGCTAATGACACCCTTGCAAGTGGAGCGCATCAAGCAGGGGCGTATATTCCAAGAGATTTTATTCTTGATATATTTCCTTCAATGAATAATCCCGAAGCTGAAAACCCTGATAAATGGTTCGACCTGTATATTGACTCACATGGCGGGGATGCAAGACAGGTAAGGGCGGTCTGGTATAACAACAAGATCAGGGGAAAAGGAACACGAAACGAAGCTAGGGTAACAAATTTCGGCGGTAGTGAATCAGCCCTCCTTGACCCTGAAAGTACAGGCTCTTTGGCCACATTTGCCTTTCACCTTGGCCAGGGTGGCGAAACTTTCGCCTGTCATGTCTGGGTCTGCGATCATGAAGTTGAAGCCGATCTTATCGAGGAACGCATAGGCACACTGGAACCTGGACAATACAAAATATGGAGTGTTGACGAACACGATATTTTCTCTTTAAAAGTAAAACATACTAGCTGTTGGCTTGAACCCTCAGAGATCCCGCCAACCTGGATACAAAAATTCCCAACAGGTGCGGAAATCATCCAGAAAACAATGGAATTAAGGCCGTCACACGGAATAGCAATTGATTCCAGATTGATGAAAAGGCGGGATTGTGAGTTCCAGATATTCAGAAGCCTGGAGCAGGCTGTTGAATTGCCGCGAATACTGGAAGGATTCGATACGATAGACGCTTTTATATCACGCGCTCAATCAATATTACAACGCAGGAAAGCTCGTTCGGGACGCTCTCTTGAACTTCATATTAAAGAAATATTGCTGGAAGAACAATTGCAGGAAAACATTGATTTTCAGCACCAGCCTGAATCAGAACCAGGGAAAAAACCGGATTATCTCTTTCCTTGTGAGGCTGCCTATAAGGACAAAAACTATCCTGAAAAAAATCTGCGTATGCTGGCTGTAAAAACAACCTGCAAGGATAGATGGCGACAAATTTTAAACGAAGCTGAAAGAATTGAGCAAAAGCACTTGTTGACCTTGCAGGAAGGTGTTTCTGAAAATCAGTTCAAGGAAATGATAAATGCAGGAGTCCAGCTTGTCGTTCCTGAGCCTGTAGTATCTGCCTATCCAAAATCTATCCAGCCACATCTTCAAACCTTGGAAAGCTTTATCGGCGATGTCCGAATTTTGAATATTGGCAGAAGCTAAAAAGGCGGCTGAGTAGGGCAGGGCAGAATTACCACGGATTATCCCAGCCTAAAACACGCCCATCCTCTAAATCCCCTTGATGCCTCTCTAATGTTTCTTGCACGTTGGGCTGTATGCGGTGAACAAGATCACTTAATCGGGCTTTGTCTTCCTCTGTCTCCGCACCTTTAAGGCTATTGATTTCTTTTTGAACCCTTGCCCCTGCTTGAAAAATTTCTGTGATTGCATCCTCTAAAGGTGTTTTTTCATTATCTCTTGCATGTGACATTTTGCGCCCTTCCTTGGCTGTGTTTCATATATCTTATAGGATGATTTTTAAAATTTTGTCAATT
>NZ_BLYC01000099.1 GCF_019721995.1 Bathymodiolus japonicus methanotrophic gill symbiont
GGTTGCAGGAGGGCTATTAGGAGCTGTTGCAGGAGGAGTCGCCGGTAATTATTTAGGTAATAATACTGGCGCAGCACTAGGCGGTCTTGCTGGCGGTGCTACTGGAGTTGCAACAGGTTCACTTGTTAATAATAAAGTAATGGTAGATGGAGTTACTCTGGCGTACCAAATTGATGGTGCACTACAGAGTTCTACACAAGTTGGTTTTGCATGTGAGTATAAAACAGGCATAGCTATTATGGTAAAAACCAGTGATAACAATACTCGCATACAGCCTAACGCAACTTGCCCGACAAGATCATAATTATTAAGGACACTAAAAATGAAATTTAAAATATTTTTAGTATTCTATTTATTTAGTTTCAATATTTTGGCTGATTCAATGTCAGATCAACTTAGTGCTTTTGAAAATGTTGAAAATAAAATAAAAGTAGAAAAAAAGTTAGCGGAAGAAAAAAGACTTCAGAAAATTGCTAAAGAAGCAGAGAGAAAGAGAATTAAAGCTGAAAGAGTAGCTAAACGAGTAGCTAAACGTAAGAAATTTTCTAGAGATAGAAAAATAGCAAGGGAAAAGGTTCTTGATGATCGTAAAGTTGCAGACAAAAAACGTAACCAAGATTACGAGAATAAAATAAGAGATCTTAATATTTTAGAACGTACTGCAAAAATAAATAATTCTAATAAAATGTTTCAAGAATCGTTAGATGATAAATATAGAAATCATGATTACGAAGATGAGAAGCGGAGTATAGAGCTATCAGTTGCAAAGGCAAAAGCAAAAAGAGCTAATGATTTTATTGATATAGAATTAAAAAAGAAAAGATCTGAGGCAGATGATTCTAATAAAATGTTTCAAGAATCGTTAGATGATAAATATAGAAATCATGATTACGAAGATGAGAAGCGGAGTATAGAGCTATCAGTTGCAAAGGCAAAAGCAAAAAGAGCTAATGATTTTATTGATATAGAATTAAAAAAGAAAAGATCTGAGGCAGATGTAATTCAATCAAAAGCTGATGGATTAAGAAATATTTCAGAAGGAAAGCACTTACGAAAAGGCTTTTTTGATTAGATCAAAGAGCACAGGCGCGCCATGCTACCTCATGAAATTTTGGGACTCCTGTCGCCGTAATTCGTTCACCTACGCAGCGAATAGGAGATGCTCCAGCCGCCCTGCGTCCGCCACAGACTGAGCACAAAGCAGCTCAGTCATGGCTACCACAAATGGCTCTACGGCTATTCGGGATAAAATTTTAGCCTCCCTCGCGCGCTATCGCGCACTTCGGATTGGCAAATTTCCCTGCGCCTTCTGGAGACTATCAGCCCGTCCGGGGCTGACAGCGACCGATGATGGGCTTTAAAGCGTTTCACTCCGTCCAAGCAACCGCTGAAAATCATGGAAACGTAGCTTAGCGAAGTGGTGATTTTTAGTCCCTGATAGGCGACAGGGCAATTCGCTGATTCGACGTGTGCTAGCAGCACGCGAGAGGAGCAAGAATTGCATTCCGAATAGCCGTCCAGCCAGTGAGGTAGTAATGACGAAGCGTCTTTTGTGCGTAGTCGTTGCGGACGCAGGGCGTTCAGGGCATCTCCCATCCGCTGCGTAGGTGAACGAATTATGGCGACAGGAGTCCCGGAATTTCGTGAGGTAGCATGGCGCGCCTGAATTGATGGAATTGAAACAACACATATGATCCGAAAGGGACAATTGTCTGAGGAAAATATTCCTGCTTATAAGCAGTTTATGGCTTTAGCAGGATAGTTATGCCTGAAGACCAGGAAGTCTGCGCTTTTAATGATTATTGCGACAGAACCTATTTTATGGCGCGAGTGAGCGGCATACCCAAGAGGGGGAGGTAATAATGTCTCATTCTTTTTTTTGCGATAGAACTAAAACTTGGTCATCACAGCCCTTTATTTAGTAAATGAACAGCGATGACAGAACGCCCCCATGTTTCATGAACTTAGGGGGATGACGAGCCAAGAACAAATCTCTAAAGGACTTAGCTTAGAAGTCTTAACTACAGCTAAACTTGCTATGTCTTGCTTGTATGAGCTAAAGTTATTGGTAATAAAATCTGATATTTCCTCTTTCAGGTTTAAAAACAAGCCCCCGAACTTTTAAAGTTTAGGGCTAAAAGGCAAAAAAAAACCCAAGCATTTTTAAGTGCTTAGGTTTTTTTGCCTTTATTAAAGGTTGTGTATGAGTGATTACAGTCACTCACCACAGCTTGAAAGTAAGAGACACACTCTTGCAATCAAACGAATACTAATTATATCTTAATTAGTCTCTCATTTGTTAAGCATTTCAAGTTTTCTCTCTCTTCTTTACAAGCTCAGCCCCTATTTTGGACTCAAGATGTTTTGGGATAGGTCAGGACAGCGTTGCCGATCAAGGACTTTGCTAAGGTAACCCATAAGGCATTTTTTGTATAAAGTAGAAGTCGCAAGCTTATAGCCGTTTTGATTGCGAGATTTGAATTTTATAGTGCAAAAGGTGGCGCGTTTGGAGCAGGGGCGGATATTTTATATATCTGGTAACGCGCAGAGCGTAACGGTTGTGAAAGGGGCTTAAAAACTCGAGTAACACGATCTCAATATATACAGAAACTCAAGCTGATATTCTCTGTTTTTTTAAGCAGTTTTTCGGAGGGGGGAGCTGTGAAAGGGATTTTGTCCGCCTGCCTTAGGGGGTCAATGGCTGTACTATCTATCTCTTTATTCTTACAAAAATACAATTGATTATTATTGATGCGCGGAGCGCGGTTTAAGAGAAACCATATTGCTGTGATTGATAGTGATTGTGGAGAATGTGTTGGCTAGTGTTGGTAAGGTGTGGGTAACATCTTTTCCGTTATCCATGCTTTATCAATACGTCCCGTAGGGAGCCAATATATTCTCCACATGAACGGTACACCTCAGAATTTGTGGAATGCGGGCTGCGAGCATTACAGGAGCTAATTTTACTTGTACGCGCACGTGAAAAACAAAAAATAGGAAGATTAGCTATGAACACTAACTATAAAGATAAAAAGACTATATCTGGGGATGACCAAGAAGCCTTCAATGAATTCTTAGCAGGTAAAGAAAGATGGAATGCTTATGTTGAAAAACATGGCGATGATACGGAAGTGGACTTTTCAGGTATCGATTTTCCAAAGCGCCGGAAAAATGTTGACGAATTGAACTTTTCAGGGTATCGGTTTCCGACGAAAGGTGTCGTGAACTTTGGGAATGGTAACGTTAACTTCACCTACGCCAATTTTGGCCAGGGTGTTTCTTTCATGTGTGCCAATTTCGGAGAAGGAGACGTGAATTTTAGCAACGCCCAGTTCGGCGAAGGAAATGTGGATTTTAGGATGGCCAATTTCGGAAAGGGTGATGTGTATTTTTATAATGTTAATTTTGGCGATGGCTATGTGAATTTCAATTATGCCAAATTCTTGGGCAAAGGGATGGTGTCATTTAATGAGGCCGAGTTTGGAGAGTGTTCTGTAGAATTCTATTGTGTCCAGTTTGGCGATGGCGATATAGGCTTTTATAAGGCTAAGTTTGGCAAAGGCGCTGTGAAATTTAATCGCGCCCAGTTCGGAGATGGCTATGTGAAATTCAATGGCGCGCAGTTCGGAGATGACGATGTGGAATTCAGTTACGCTAAGTTCGGCAATGGCGATCTTGAATTCAAGGGGGCTAAGTTCGGTAATGGGACACTAAATTTTGAGCACTGTGAATTTAAAGGGTATGTCTCGTTCCAGTCAATGACTGACCCCAAGACATTGTTAAAAATCTCTTTACGTCATAGCAGTTTTGATAAATCTTTGGATATTTCAGACAATACATTTAACTGCATCCCGGATTTAACCAATACAAAGTTAACCAATCAAGTGTCTCTAGACAGGATGGAAATATCGGATAATTATCCTCCGAAGGGTGATTTCGATAAAAGTGATGGAGAACGTTTATGTCGCCTAAAAGAACTTGCAAAGGCTAATAAAAACCACCAACAGGCACTGGGTTTTCATGTTATAGAAATGCGAGCCAAACGCTATAACACTAAGCTTATTAAGGGTAAAACACCTCATATGTTGCTGGACATACTTTTTGATATAGCATGTCTCTATGGCCAGAGTATTATACGCCCCTTGCTCTCGCTTAGTGTACTAACTATTGTCTGTGCGTGTATTTATGCTTATGAGTCTAGCTTAGATTATTTTCCTTTCTGTTACGGGCTCTTGTATTCTTTATCTCAGGTATTTTCATTCGTCCCTGCCGGACGTAGCATCACAATTGGTATTCTTGATAAGTTATTTCCATGCGAAACAATAATACCGGACGGAGTCTATTTCTTTAGCCTACTTCAGGGCGTGCTATCGTTTGTACTTTTGTTTTTTATAGGCTTAGGATTTCGTAATAGATTTCGACTCTGAAATTCACTCTCCCACTTTAAAACCTGTTAACTCTATGGAAGTGGACAGTTGCTCCGATGGATACTATTTCATCAAGAAGTGGCGGCAAGTATTTTGTGTTGCGTCCTAGCCGTGATCTTACATTGAGCAGTTCTATTGGGTTCTGTCACAAAAAAAATGATAGAAAAAATGACTAGCACGGAAAATCCTGAATCTTTTTTTGTTCTTTTTACATTCAGGGTTACCTATAGGGGGCGGGGGTCGAATCAAAAAAACGATATGGATTTTCAGGAAATCCAAAAACAAAAATATTGATTTGCAAAAAAGAAAATAGCCAGCAAATCAACAGATTATTAATGACTGATTGCTCCAATAGTTTATGTTAAAAAAACAAGTGTATTTTTTAACATCGCCATAAACACAGCTAATCACCATTAACAAGACCTTATTTATAGTTAATAATGTTAAAAAAGGCTGTTAAAAAACATATCTCATGCTATAGTTAATAAAACCCATGTTAAAAAAGTAAACAGATGAAAATAGGTGGTTCTGTCGCATAAATCCCCCTTCCCGACGTTATCTGCTATCATAATTCTCAATTTCAATAAAAGGTGGATCCCATGCTCAGCTTCAAAGGCACTCACTTTCCAAAAGATGTCATTCTTTATGCTGTTTTCTTTTATGTCAGGTATGGCGTTTCGTATCGCGACCTTGAAGAAATTATGGAAGAAAGAGGTGTTGAAGTGGATCATGCTACGCTCAACCGTTGGGTTATCCGTTATTCTCCTGACATTGCTGTAAACGCTAAATCTCAGAAACGAGAAACCAATAATCGGGGAGTCGCTATTTTTGCGAAAGCTTGTTTTGGGCATCCCAGCCCAAGCAAGCAGCAAAAACTTAACGCGACCACTTATGCCTCCGGCGGCCCCGATTCGTCCTCGTCACCTCGTCCCGACCCAACAAGGGGTCGGAACATAGGCTCCAAAGACTTGACGCCGTGTCGGATGGCCTTTTATTTTGTCTCCACCTTCGCTAACGCTCAGACTCCGACAAAACAACGGCCCTACGGCTATCGCGGACTAAAAATCTTCACTTCGCTAAAGTATAATCCCCCAGCAAATCCAGACAAGAAATCAAAGCAATCTTATTCCAAATTAGTTACTATTTGTAAAAAATTGGAGTATTAAAATGAGCAGAAAAAGAACGGTCTACAGTGCTGAATTTAAAAGCAAGTCGGGGAGTCGCTATTTTTGCGAAAGCTTGTTTTGGGCATCCCAGCCCAAGCAAGCAGCAAAAACTTAACGCGACCACTTATGCCTCCGGCGGCCCCGATTCGTCCTCGTCACCTCGTCCCGACCCAACAAGGGGTCGGAACATAGGCTCCAAATGACTTGACGCCGTGTCGGATGGCCTTTTATTTTGTCTCCACCTTCGCTAACGCTCAGACTCCGACAAAATAACGGCCCTACGGCTATCGCGGACTAAAAATCATCACTTCGCTTAGGCTCCGTTTCCCTGATTTTCAGCGT
>NZ_BLYC01000100.1 GCF_019721995.1 Bathymodiolus japonicus methanotrophic gill symbiont
TATAATCCCCCAGCAAATCCAGACAAGAAATCAAAGCAATCTTATTCCAAATTAGTTACTATTTGTAAAAAATTGGAGTATTAAAATGAGCAGAAAAAGAACGGTCTACAGTGCTGAATTTAAAAGCAAGTTGGTATTAGAAGTTTTAAAGAATGAAAAAACACTGCAAGAAATTGCCAGTGCAAATAACATCACACCTAAGAACCTACAAAACTGGAAAAAAATATTCTTAGACAATGCAGAAATAGCAATGGAGCCCTCCAAAGCCGTTAAAGATTACAAAGAGGATCTATTAGCAGCTCAAGAACAAAATGAGATGCTCACAAAAATCGTAGGAAAAATGACGGTTGAAAAGGAGTGGCTCGAAAAAAAGCTAAAAAGCTTGGACTCATCTGATAGAAAACAGTTGATTGAGCCCAAGCTTAACACTCTACCTCTAACACAGCAGTGTGCATTATTAGGATTAAATAGAAGCAATCTCTATTACAAAAAAAGAGAGAATAAAAAGAAAGAAGAGATCAAAACTCAGATTAATCACATTTTTAAAGACATCCCTATTTATGGTGCGGCTAAAGTACACCAGCAGTTGCTTGAAGGTGGTTTTAAAGTCAGTTTAAACACGGTGGCGAGTTATCGGCAGCAGATGGGCTTGAAAGCCGTATTAGCGGTAAAACAAGTCAATACAACGATCCCCATAAAAGAACATAAAAAATATACTTATAAGCTTAGAGATCTTGATATATCACACGCTAACCAAGTTTGGAGTACAGATATAACCTATATTAAAACCAAAGAAGGGATGGTTTATTTAGCGGCGATTATTGATTGGCACTCAAAAGCAGTGCTCGCCCATAAAATATCAAACACAATGGATTCTTTTTTAGTTATGGATGTATTAGATGAAGCGCTTTCTCTCTACGGAACACCTGAAATTTTTAATACGGATCAAGGCAGTCAATACACCAGTGAAATTCATACCCAACGACTAAAAAACAAAGGCATTACTATTTCTATGGATGGAAAAGGATGAGCAACGGATAATATTTGTATTGAACGGTTTTGGCGAAGTGCAAAATGTGAGCGTATTTATTTAAATGAATATGGTTCAATTAGAGCGTTAATAGAAGATGTTGATGACTATATTGAGTTTTATAATCATCAACGGTTTCATGAAACCCTGGACTATAAAAAACCAATGAATGTATATAGAGAAAGTATTTTAGCTAATGAACAGCAGAATGAAGCGGCTTAGGAATATGGAATAAGGATTGTTGAAAAATCTGTCTTGACTCTTTGGGGTGCTATATTTCTTTACCTTTTAAGAAATGTTTTAAGGCTTCTTTATCCTTGTTAGGTATATTCTCATCGTTGATCGCCATAGCTAATCGTCCTATTTTGTTTTTCACGTTCGCATACAAGTAAAATTTAGCCCCTGTAATGCCTACAAGGCGCATTTTGCAAGTTTTGACCCGTTCATGTGGGAAATATATTGACTCCCTACGGGACGTATTGATAAAGCATGGATAACGAAAAGATGTTATCCACCCCTTACCAACACTAGCCAACACATTTCCCACAATCACTATCAAGGGTTCTGTCGCATAAAGTTCTCTTCCTCTAAGTGGCAGTTAAACTCCCAGCAGATACAGGGACTCAGGGTACACTCAAGGCACAGGACTACCTGTAGACGTGTATACATATCTACCAATCTACATTTATTACAGATATACTTTTTGTTGACAGCCCGGTCTACCTAAATATAATGTTTACTTATTTACAGGTCTACCAGTATACCATTATGAAAATAGCAGTCTACAGCTCCAAGGGTTCCGCGGGGAAAACCCCTATATCTACCAATATCGCACTGGATAAGGGCTTTTGTATTGGTACGAATGAAGCTTTCCATATCTACGACAACCTCATAGATGATAACAAGCTTATAGCTCTTCAGACAGAAGAGGCTTTTCCTCAAGAACTTGTAGAGCATGATATAGATATTGTATTTGATCTTGCTGGTTCAATATCAAAATTCGCTATAAGCATGAGTTCAGCTCTTAAAATGGCCGACTATGTTATTGTTCCTATCTATAATGAGTATAAAAGCCTTGTAGCTGGCTTAAACACCATAAATCAAATCAAAGAGTTCAATCAAAATATAATTGTTGTGGCTACCAAACTACAAAAGCAAAAAGGTGAGATATTCAAAGACGATTGGACACAAAGCGAAGATTTTAAAAATGTTCAAAATGCCGTCCATACGAAAGTAGGGGAGGGGATACCTGTTCTACCTCTCAAATTTTCAAAAGCCTTTGATAATATTTTTGAAGAGCAAAAATCCATTAAACAACTAATGGAAAGCAATGCTCTAGCCTCTTATAGCTACCGTGAAGTAGCTAAACAATTTGATGCTCTTTACAATTTAATTGGTATATAAACATGGGTAAAAAAAATCTAGATAGTCTTGTTATTAAATCTGAGAAAATACTTCCCACAAAAGAAGAAGAAAAAGATTTAAGAAAAAAAGCAAGCAAGCCTAAAACAGTAAAAGAGCGTGATAGTGAAGTTATCAGTATCAAAATAACACCTACTGAACTTGCAATCATAAAGGGAAAAGCTGGGGAATTAGTCCCTCTAGGAACTTTTGTTAAACATTACATAAGAACAAAAACTGATTTATTTACTAAGCAAGGACCCAATGAGTGATAGTAAACAACTTCAAGAAGCTTTAGGTATCCAGTTAGAGCTATTTCAGTCCACTAAGAGGCTTAACCTCTCTGAGACCTATGAAGTTATACCAAAAGACGTATCTAGCAACGACCCGCTTATAAAGTGGGTTAGCAAATTTATTGCTGAGCCAGTAGAAAAATGTTTTTCTATTGAAGGGAAATCTTATGTTTCATAAATTTCTCCTGCCAATTTTAAAAACAAAAGAACAAAACAATTTCAAAGCCATTTCCCTGATTTAAGAGAGGCACGTATTGAATACGCTATTATCTCTTGGGCTTCAAAACAGATTATTGATATTGATACAGATTCTGAAGATAAAAGAATTTTCACAATTAGAACTACATACTACCAAATACAAAAAGAAATAGTAGAAGCTATTAATAAACGGGAAAGTAAAGATTTAAAGCCGAATGAGTGTCCATATAATACAACCAGTATAAGAGAAGCTTTAGAGGTTCTTAAAAGAACTGATATTACAGTTAAAAACCATGCTGGAGATAGTGAGTATATATTCAATAGAATTAAAGATATTTACATGGATAACAAAAAAGTTGTTATTGAACTTGGAAATATGATAACCAGTTATATTAGCTCTGGAGATTGGAGAGCAACCGACTCAAATAGTATACTTGCTTCAAAAGGGAAATATGAGCTTAGCCTTAGAATTATGCTTAATATGCGCTTTAGATATGCGTCCGAAAATGGAAAGCCATATAGTCCATCACTTACAAAAATAATCCAAGATATTGATTTTGTAGAGAACAAATACAAAAGAATCACTTTACAGAAAATAGTAGCTATCCTTGAAAAAATGCACGAAGTGAAGAGAGTAGAAGTAGATAAAAAGTTTGAAGGTAGAAAACTTGTAGATGCAATCTTACATATTTACGCAACAAGTGAATTTTCAAGCATGATGATTGAAAATAATAAAATGACTAAAAGAACAAAAGAAGCCATTTTAGATCAAGAGGGAAGCCCCCTTATAGAGCCTATGCAAGTTGACTACAGTAGCAGTGCCGAATTTCATAAAGCTAAGCGTGAATATGAAATTAAAAAAGGTAAAATGTTACTTGGCTGAAGACATTAAGATTATTGAACAAGTAAACTTAATGGCACCAGAGAATATCCACATTAATTCCTTTATGTTTGAGCCATTATTAGATATGTCTGGAGAACACCTATCTCGGTTGTATGAAAAAATAGAGCGTTTAGAGGCGACTTAATATAAATGGTTCTGTCGCAATAATTATTAAAAGCGCAGACCTCCTGTCCTTCAGGCATAACTGTCCTACTAAAGCCATAAACTGCTTATAAGCAGGAATATTTTCCTCAGACAATTGTCTCTTTCGGATCATATGTGCTGTTTCAATTCCATCAATTGTTGCTTGAGCGGAGTGAAACGCTTTAAAGCCCATCATTGGCTTGGGTGAGGCACTAAAATGCTTTGACACGGATGGATCCCCCATTATTAAAGAAGATACAAAGTTAACTTCGAGGAATAAAGACAGCAAGAAATATCAAACGCCTTTTGGCATCGTAGAAATTGAACGTCATGTTTATCAATCATCAAAAGGCGGAAAGATTTTTTGTCCCTTAGATTCAGCGCGTACAATTTTTGCTGCCACACCAAAGTTTGCGCAGCAATTGTCGCGTAAATACTCACAGGGTAATGCAAATTCAGTCTGTTCTGATTTAAAAGAAAATCACAACCGTTCGGTTGCCAAGTCGACAGTACAAAACGTAACTGACTGGGTTGGTAGCATTGCTTGCGCTCAAGAAGAAAACTGGGACTATGCGCCCCCTGAAATTGATGAGCCGATTACTACAGTTGTTTTTAGTCTGGATGGTGCCTATATTCTGATGGCATTGGAAAGTGAGTGCCTTTGAAGCTGAGCATGGGATCCACCTTTTATTGAAATTGAGAATTATGATAGCAGATAACGTCGGAAAGTGAAGTTTATGCGACAGAACCGGATTGATTGCCTTCTTCCCGATGTTCTACAGTCTTCAGGATGATATTCAAGAGATAGTGGAATCTGTGAAACTTATCCCCAGATATTGTTAAAAACCCTGTGTAAAACTCCATGTTGATACAGGGACTCAGGGTACGCAAATACAGGGACTGAAGGTACACTGCCAAAACCCAGGCTCTCAGAAAGCAAAAACACAGGGACTCAGGGTACACTTGGAAGCATCGAGCAACAAAAATACAGGAGCTGGAGGTACGCAAAAATTAAGAATGTTAAAAACTCCCTCTAAAATACAGGGACTCAGGGTACGCTAATGCAGGGACTGAAGGTACGACAATACAGGAATTCAGGGTACGCTCAAAAACAGAAAATCCTTATGTAGTAAGGCTTTAAAGAGTATTTTTACACTCCTAACCTTTTCTTTAACCTGTTATATATCCTTTTAACCAATATTTATTCTTATTACTCGATGTTCAAGTTTTTCCATCCCATTGCCATCAAACTCTTACCTTTACCCAGCAGAACAATACTTTAATGATCGTGTTGGCTCTAAGCGCCCTAAATCTCTGCCAATCATATGTTTTCCTGATGGCATCAGTTGAAACACATCCTTTATTAATTCACCTAACTCTTTCAGCTTATCACCAGGATCTGGAAACTCTAGCAATGACGTGATGAACTCAAGCAGTACATCCATTTGAGACTTGCGCTGTAAGCTTCCTACGGTATACGCAGGTAGTTTGCTTTCAATGCGGGCTATTTGCTCTGGGTGAAGGAGAAGGCAATGGTCAAACAAAAGACTCAGAATCAGGCCACGGCTTGATCCCTCTTCCGCTGTCAGCCCCGGACGGGCTGATAGTCTCCAGAAGGCGCAGGGAAATTTGCCAATCCGAAGTGCGCGATAGCGCGCGAGGGAGGCTAAAATTTTATCCCGAATAGCCGTAGAGCCATTTGTGGTAGCCATGACTGAGCTGCTTTGTGCTCAGTCTGTGGCGGACGCAGGGCGGCTGGAGCATCTCCTATTCGCTGCGTAGGTGAACGAATTACGGCGACAGGAGTCCCGGAATTTCGTGAGG
>NZ_BLYC01000101.1 GCF_019721995.1 Bathymodiolus japonicus methanotrophic gill symbiont
CAATGGAATTGAAACGGCACATATGATCCGAAAGGGGCAATTGTCTGAGGAAAATATTCCTGCTTATAAGCAGTTTATGGCTTTATCGGGGTAGTTATGCCTGAAGACTAGGAGGCCTGAGCTTTTGATAATTATTGCGACAGAACTCTAAAAATCATCACTTCGCTTTGGCTCCATTTCACTGATTTTCAGCGTGTGTTTTCATCCATTCACTTGCTAGATTCTGTGCCTTTTCTATTTGTGAGGCAGTCATTAACTTTGTAACAAGATCTCTATATTTATGCGCTTTTTTTACCCCACTAGACGCCGCAATATTAAAATATTTATGTGCCGTAACATAGTCCTGAACGACACCTTTCCCACTCGCATACATCAATCCTAAGCCGTATTGTGCCATAGAAAATCCTTGTTCTGCTGACTTCCTGTACCACCTAAAGGCTTCTTTGTAGTCCTGAACGACACCATCACCACGGAAATAGTTAACTCCTAAGTAGTATTGTGCACTAGCATGTCCTTGTTCTGCTGCCTTCCTGAACCACTTAGCTGCTTCTTTGTCGTCCTGAACGACAGCTTTCCCACTGGAATACATCCCCCCTAATAAGAATTGTGCCTCACCATGTCCTTGTTCTGCTCCCCTCCTGAGCCACTTAACGGCTTCTTTGTAGTCCTCAACGACACCTTCTCCCTTGGCATACATCAGTCCTACGTTGTATTGTGCACTAGCATGTCCTTGTTCTGCTGCCTTCCTGAACCACTTACCTGCTTCTTTGTAGTCCTGAACGACACCTTTCCCACTCGCATACATCCCTCCTAATAGTACTTGTGCCTAGCAAATCCTTGTTCTGCTGCCATCTTGTACCACTTAACGCTTCTTTGTAGTCCTGAACGACACCTTCTCCCACTGGCATACATCTCTCCTAAGTTGTCTTGTGCACCAGCATGTCCTTGCTCTGCTGCCATCATGTACCACTTAAAGCTTCTTTGTAGTCCTCAACGACACTTCTCCCTTGGCATACATCTCTCCTAAGTTGTTTGTGCACCAGCATGTCCTTGCTCTGCTGCCTTTCTGAACCACTTAACGGCTTCTTTGTCGTCCCAAACGCCACCTTGCCCGTTTCTATACATCTTTCCTAAGTAGTATTGTGCACCAGCATTTCCTTGTTCTGCTGACTTCCTGTACCACCTAAAGGCTTCTTTATAGCACCCCAAAGAGTCAAGACAGATTTTTCAACAATCCTTATTCCATATTCCTAAGCCGCTTCATTCTGCTGTTCATTAGCTAAAATACTTTCTCTATATACATTCATTGGTTTTTTATAGTCCAGGGTTTCATGAAACCGTTGATGATTATAAAACTCAATATAGTCATCAACATCTTCTATTAACGCTCTAATTGAACCATATTCATTTAAATAAATACGCTCACATTTTGCACTTCGCCAAAACCGTTCAATACAAATATTATCCGTTGCTCGTCCTTTTCCATCCATAGAAATAGTAATGCCTTTGTTTTTTAGTCGTTGGGTATGAATTTCACTGGTGTATTGACTGCCTTGATCCGTATTAAAAATTTCAGGTGTTCCGTAGAGAGAAAGCGCTTCATCTAATACATCCATAACTAAAAAAGAATCCATTGTGTTTGATATTTTATGGGCGAGCACTGCTTTTGAGTGCCAATCAATAATCGCCGCTAAATAAACCATCCCTTCTTTGGTTTTAATATAGGTTATATCTGTACTCCAAACTTGGTTAGCGTGTGATATATCAAGATCTCTAAGCTTATAAGTATATTTTTTATGTTCTTTTATGGGGATCGTTGTATTGACTTGTTTTACCGCTAATACGGCTTTCAAGCCCATCTGCTGCCGATAACTCGCCACCGTGTTTAAACTGACTTTAAAACCACCTTCAAGCAACTGCTGGTGTACTTTAGCCGCACCATAAATAGGGATGTCTTTAAAAATGTGATTAATCTGAGTTTTGATCTCTTCTTTCTTTTTATTCTCTCTTTTTTTGTAATAGAGATTGCTTCTATTTAATCCTAATAATGCACACTGCTGTGTTAGAGGTAGAGTGTTAAGCTTGGGCTCAATCAACTGTTTTCTATCAGATGAGTCCAAGCTTTTTAGCTTTTTTTCGAGCCACTCCTTTTCAACCGTCATTTTTCCTACGATTTTTGTGAGCATCTCATTTTGTTCTTGAGCTGCTAATAGATCCTCTTTGTAATCTTTAACGGCTTTGGAGGGCTCCATTGCTATTTCTGCATTGTCTAAGAATATTTTTTTCCAGTTTTGTAGGTTCTTAGGTGTGATGTTATTTGCACTGGCAATTTCTTGCAGTGTTTTTTCATTCTTTAAAACTTCTAATACCAACTTGCTTTTAAATTCAGCACTGTAGACCGTTCTTTTTCTGCTCATTTTAATACTCCAATTTTTTACAAATAGTAACTAATTTGGAATAAGATTGCTTTGATTTCTTGTCTGGATTTGCTGGGGGATTATACTACGGAACACCTGAAATTTTTAATACGGATCAAGGCAGTCAATACACCAGTGAAATTCATACCCAACGACTAAAAAACAAAGGCATTACTATTTCTATGGATGGAAAAGGACGAGCAACGGATAATATTTGTATTGAACGTTTTGGCGAAGTGCAAAATGTGAGCGTATTTATTTAAATGAATATGGTTCAATTAGAGCGTTAATAGAAGATGTTGATGACTATATTGAGTTTTATAATCATCAACGGTTTCATGAAACCCTGGACTATAAAAAACCATGAATGTCATAGTAGAAAGTGATTTTTCAGTCTAATGAAATCAGCAGTATCATTGAGGAGTGTGGCTTTCCCATGAATGGATACTGTTGAAAAATCGTCTGACTCTTTGGGGTGCTATAAAGGGTGGACGAAGATGGACAACTATAAAACCCTAAATTGTAAATGTACAGGCGCGCCATGCTGCCTCACGAAATTCCGGGACTCCTGTCGCCGTAATTTCGTTCACCTACGCAGCGAATAGGAGATGCCCTGAAAACGGTTCTGTCGCAATAATTATCAAAAGCACAGATCTCCTAGTCTTCAGGCATAACTATGCAGGATTAGCCAATATTAACCTCTTGTTAATCCTCGCTGGGTTTGCCAATATGATCGACATATTACAGGTTAAATATTTGAATAACATCATCGAACAGGATCACCGCTTTATCAAAAAAATAACAAAACCGATGATGGGCTTTAAAGCGTTTCACTCCTCCCAAGCAACAATTGATGGAATTGAAACGGCACATATGATCCGAAAGGGGCAATTGTCTGAGGAAAATATTCCTGCTTATAAGCAGTTTATGGCCTTAGCAGGATAGTTATGCCTCAAGACTAAGAGGTCTGAGCTTTTGGTAATTATTGCGACAGAACCGATAACCTGGGAAAGTGAACTTTATGCGACAGAACCAAGTGAGTGCCTTTGAAGCTGAGCATGTGATCCACCTTTTATTGAAATTGATAATTATGATAGCAGATAACGTCGGGAAGGGGGATTTATGCGACAGAACCCGTTTATGTTGGAAAACATGTGATGATACGGAGGTGGATTTTTCAAAGCATAGGAAAGGAAAAGGGGAATTTAACTTCTCAGGGTATCTGTTTCCAAAGGAAGGGAATGTAAAATTTTCTAGATCCATATTCGGTGATGGTGGTGTGAACTTCACCTTCGCCAATTTTGGCCAGGGTGTTTGGTTGTTAGCCTTTTTATTTTAGTAAATTTAAGAAGTTACAATTCGCTACTCCGACTGATGCCATATTACAAACTGCTGGGATTTTATAGTTTGATTTGAGTTCAGGCAATACACTCTGCCTGCCTTCCTCAGTAACAAGTGTAGTTCCCAATTCTTGCGCTATAGCAATAATGAATAAATCATTTTCACCAACGCCTTTCGTATATTTTTCCTCGATAATACCAAGTAATTCCTTTATATCACTAGCTATTAATAAACTTTCAGAGGTTAAATAATAGATTTTAATATTATTATCTTGTAGCCATGTTCCACATTCAGGTATTTTATGACTAACTTCTTCAAAAGCCTTTTTTGAGATAACAAATTCTTTACTTTGCATCTTGTTAGAAAACCACTCCCAAAGAGAATAAAAATGTTTATTCTCTGGTGGGTAATTATCCCAAGCATGAATCATAGATGAAGCATCAAATATATACATGTTGCTCTAATTTCCTTACATCGCTAATTTTCAAATTATCTAAATAAGTGCTTGCTTTAGCTAAAGTGATTTTTTTATTATGTAAAGAGTCAAATACTGCGTAAACGAAAGGCTTACCAAAAACATGCATGGGCTCTCTATCTCGGTATTTCCTCGGTATGGATTTGGAACTAACTTGAGTTGCCTCTCTTCTTAATTGTTCTTCTTTATAGTCCACATAATTTTGATAATGATACTGAGATATTTCTTCATTAATTAATAAGCGTACCAATATCGCCCTATGACTCACACTCCATAGTTCCCTATAATCTTCTAAGAATGAATCATACTCTTGAGTTTGTAGCCCTAATAACGTTTCGGTATCTATTTGATTTAAAAAGCTATCAGGGATTAATAAGTTACCAGCAAAATCATTCGCTTCTTTTTCTTTACCTTGATAATTATAAAAATCCTCATCATTATCAATTGCGCTTTCTCTATGCAATAACAAGTGAGCAAATTCATGCATTAAGGTAAAGGTTTGCGCTCCTAAACTTGCTTGTTTTTTGATAACGATTATTGGTAATACGTCATAATATAAAGAAAAACCACGGACTGGATTCTTCTTATCTATTTGCCATTTACCATTATATCCATTGGACACAATAACCATGATGCCTTTTTGTTCAACAGCATCACGCATATCACTAAAACCATCAGATACTGCTAACCCTAACCAACTTCTGATATTTTCACTTATACTTTTTATGTCCTCATTTAAGTTCAAATCATCAGGATACCAAACTTTATTTATTGCCTCTCCTAAATCATCTAATAACCCTAAGTAAACTTGTCTTTGTTTTTCAACTTGTTCTATAAAGCCACGCAACTTTGGGGAGTGAATTGGCTTTTTATTATTAATTGTACGAAATTGAAGAGAGTATATTTCTTCCTCTTTTGGTGCTTCAGATTCAAGGAAAAACAACATGTTACGTTTAAAATAATTTGCTATTTTTTCTAGCTGAGTAACACTAAAAACCTCTTTGCTTTCCATAGCTTGTTCCAATGTTTTTTGAGAAATCTTAAGATCTGCAGATAGATGATTGATATCTATCTGCACGGCATTTAAGCACCACTCTAGTCGAATCGGATTAATAGCTATTTTTTCCATGCTCTTA
>NZ_BLYC01000102.1 GCF_019721995.1 Bathymodiolus japonicus methanotrophic gill symbiont
AAACTAGTGAGAAAGTCAGGTACTATATGACATCCATGAGAATAATAACTTGAAAAGTCGCACTATTTTTAGTCAAACATGCGAACCTTCTTTGGCTGAAATTAAATCTTATGATCGTAGGTAATAGGGAGCCACCTACCTCAGTTCGTGTGTGTGCCCCCAACTAGAGAGCCCAATCTAGAGCGAAGTGAAGCTACTCAGATGAAATAATGATATAGAGGCAGGTGGCATAACTCAGTCATAAGAGAAAATAAACTCTCTTTTTTCTAAGCTGTTTTGTAGATATTTATCATCTCTCCAGCTTACAACAAAATCATTATCCATTATTTTACTTAAATTAGCATTTAACTTATTACAATTAAACCTGTCAGTAGTTAATTCTTTAACCTCTATTCCTAACTCACGTCTAATATTCTCAGAAATATATTTGCAAGCCATAAAATCAAAAAATAACAAAAAATACTCAGTTGATCTAAAACCATCCAAGTGCCCTAAAATAAATATTCTAGCATCGTTGATTAACTCGTTACAAAAAATTTTATAAGGCTCTTCATTTTTCGTGTAGAGCATAAAAGTTACCCAGCTAAAATAAAAATCCTGAGTATCAGATGATTCCCTGATACTTTTGTAATACCCTTTTAACTTATCAACTCCTAGTCGAAAATCACTAGGTAACATTGTAAGAATGACTAATAAATTAAGCGTTTCTAACCCCACAATGCCCTGTAAAGAGTTAGTTATAATACTGATGGACTGGTAAACCATATCAAAGACCTTTTTATGAATTAAATCTCTAAAAGATTCGCTCCATTTGTTTGTTGAATCCAGCAGTTTATCAATCATTCTTGCGAGTCGATCTGTAGTACGAATTCGGATATCCATTGCATGAATAAAAAACAGTACATCTAAGTCAACTAGAAGCCAATTTACATGTTCAATTGTCACCTTATCCAGATCAGAAACTTTTTTAAGGTAAGCTTTCATTCCCTTTTCGATAGCACTAAACAAATAGTTTGAAATCGAATAATATTGAACGTCGTATGCTGCTAATGCCATTTTAATAGAAGAGATGGATTTATTAGCTTTCCAGTCAGGCTGCTGTAGTAACACTATAGTGCTATCTTCTTTGTATCTACTTCGGTAAAGACTATCTACATTAGAGCGTATGGCGTTTTTAGACAAAGATATTTCTGTGGAAAAAGGGCGCTTAGTATAGGTTGTTTTTGTATCATTTAAATACAACTTATAGTCTAGCAAACACTTTTCTAAAGCAGATAATACTGTCTTACAAACGCCATCATCTCGATAAAAGATAAAATAATCATCGACATAACGTCTGAAATCATAATCTTTACCAATAACTAACCCATCATTACCGAATTTGGCACATTTTTTTAGCTTGGCAATTAAATCTAAATCAATTTGCTGAAGTATCACCTCAGCAAAAATTCTACATACTTCAGGTCCAATGATAATACCGTGCGTTTCACGGTAATTAATATCTTGCATTAATGAATCAAAAGCACGGTCAAAACTTCCTTTTGTTCTTTTTTTTGATAATCGTTTAGTTTTAGTTGCCCAGCCAATGGAGTGTGTATAAATACTAGGAAAACATTTAGCAATGTCATTTTGCATCATATGGCTAAATCTTTTTTCTAACTTATGGTAATCATAAGATTCAAAAAATCGATAAAGAAATGAATACCTTTTATATTTAAAATATGAGCTTGATGTCACTCGATCATCATTTAAAGTCTCGACTCCGTCACTATCATTTTTAGCTGCTGATGTTTTTCCGTAAAATTTAGTAGTCTTCTTTACAGGATACCTTAAAGATTGGTTTGATTTACCACAGTAGTATTCAATTAGATCATAAAATTTATGGTAAAAGTCACAAACTTTTAATTGTGCAATAGGATGAATAATATATAAATCACGAAATTTATTGCCACCACGAGAAACAGTATAATTTAGAGGAATAAGGCTATCAGCAGACTTTGAAAAATTTGGATCAAGAGTATTCAGATAAATACCCTCGCGATCCTTATCCTTAAAAGCTTTATACATGCTGTAATTGGTATACCAAAGAGGCAGTTCGTAAGGCAGTACATCCGTTAATAGAGTACGATGCTTGTCTTGATCGTTTATATTAATTACTTCAGACATTTTTCCATACTCTACTTATCTTCTCCGCTTTTCTTCGAGTATATTTACCTTGTTTCTTCTTACTAACAGAACTATAAAATGATATTTTTGATAGCATTTCTTTTTCTTCATTATTAAAAGAAAATCTCGATTGATTTTTCATATTCATTAAAAAACCATCTATAGTTCTTAAACATTTAAATTCATCAGATACATAGCGATAGTTATAAGCCAACCCACCTAGTAATACTCCATTATCATTCTTTTTTATTATTTTAAGAACAGTAAGATAGGTTAAGCGTTGTTTTAGAAGATTAAAATCTGGAATTTTCTTATTCTCATTCAAGCTTATAGCCACTTTTTGTTTAATCTTATCTAATTTTTTCTTTGAAATAGTTAAAGTAACTTCATTTTCGCTATTATTTACAGATTTAACTAAAATGTTATAACCAAGATAATCAAACTCAGCATCTTGTGATGGTCCAATATATTTTTTATGTGATTCATCATTAAGACTAAGCCCAATCTCATTAAACTTTTGTTTTAGGTTTTCTTTTAATTCTTTCTCTTTGGTTTTATCAATCAAAATGAAGAAATCATCCACATACCTTGTCGCATAAAAAAAACCCTCTTCAACTTTTATATGTTTATCTATCGCTTCTAAATACAGTTCTGCTAAAGTGGTAGATATCGCTAACCCTCTAGGTAAACCTTTTAGTTTTTTATTTTTACAAAAGGACGATATTGAATTCAATAATCGTATACAAGAAGGAGCTAGGAGCATATCATTTTCCAACTTCTTTATTGATGCTTCAAAGTCGATAGATTCATAACACTGCTTAATATCAAGCCGCATAACGGTATAGTGACCAGAATCTCTTAATACAGTTTTAACTTGCCTAATGACTCTATTTCTATCAGATTGCCTTACTTTATAAATACGCCTGATATAGCGGTCTAATAGTCTTATCGTGATAGCATCTTCAATATTATTTGCTTGATAAGTAGTCTTTCCACGCCTTTTCTCCGATTTTAGTGCGGAAATATTAAAGTTTTTGGCTTGAATCAAGTTTTCCAACGCCTCGATGGCACACTCTTTTTTTTCAGGCTTACTCCATAAATTCCAACGCAAAACATCTTCTCGGGTTAGTACTTTGGCAATGGCAGTATTATCAAATGTCTGTTTTAGCATATAGAATAAGGCGGTTATGTCGCAATTATGATTAAAAAATCAGGCCTCCTGGTCTTCAGGGATAACTATCCTGCTAAAGCCATAAACTGCTTATAAGCAGGAATATTTTCCTCAGAGAATTGCCCCTTTCGGATGATATGTGCCGTTTCAATTCCATCAATTGTTGCTTGGGCGGAGTGAAACGCTTTAAAGCCCATCAACTATGATTTTTGCTTTTTTTCTTTTAAGAAATCAATATATATACAATGAGATATAAAACCTTTGTCATTTACGTTGTTTTTATTTTTGTTTTTTTATATTTGTATATAATGCATTTATAGCTGAGAATATTCCACTTAAGATATTGTTTTTAATAAGGTTTTAAGGGTTTAAGGCTTTGATTTTTTTGGTTTTTTTCTTTTGTTTTTAAGATATATATATCTACTGCTAACGTGATATGCGGATACGAAACATCAGGTCTCTTTCTTTTAGGCTAAGAGTTAACGTCGTAATGTTAGACTCTTGCCCGTATATTTTACCAATACCGTTAGCGCCTAACTTATGGCGTACGTTTAACAATAACGAACCTGAACCACAGGCAAAATCGAGCACCTTATTTAATTTTTTCTTTTTGCCTGTGGTTGGCTCTTGGCTATCAAGGGTGACGATTTCAGACAAGATATTGGATAATTGTTGCGGCGTATAAAACTCACCCGCTTTTTTTCCAGAGCCTGCCGCAAACTCACCAATCAGGTATTCATAGGCATCACCCAATACATCACTATCGGTTGAAAAATCAGCAATGCCTTCTGCAATTTTTGAAATGATATTGCAGAGTTTAGCATTCCGGTCTTCGTGATTTTTACCCAGCTTTTCAGAATTTAAATTAATCTCTGAAAACAAGCCTTGGAAATTATCTCCAAAGGATTCGTTTTCAATGTATTTAAAACCATTCTGTAGGGTAACAAGCAAGTCAGCATCTTGTGTTCTAGCTAACTCTGCGCTGCTGCTCCACAGGTATTCTGACTTAATCACATAATGCACTTTACGGCGCATTTGCTTTTCAAACTCGGCAATATCCTCTGTATTTTTCTCATACCACACAGCCAAGGGGGAACGCTTATCGATTTCTTCAAGCTTAGGATAATCAACGCCTAATTCTTTGTTGGCTGCTAACTCGTAGTTATCTGACAAATACCGTAAAAACAAAAACGACAACATATAATCCCGAAAGTCATCCGCATTCATTGCGCCACGTAATTGGTCGGCAATACCCCAAAGCAGGCGCGCCATGCTACCTCACGAAATTCCGGGACTCCTGTCGCCGTAATTCGTTCACCTACGCAGCGAATAGGAGATGCTCCAGCCGCCCTGCGTCCGCCACAGACTGAGCACAAAGCAGCTCAGTCATGGCTACCACAAATGGCTCTACGGCTATTCGGGATAAAATTTTAGCCTCCCTCGCGCGCTATCGCGCACTTCGGATTGGCAAATTATAGCACCCCAAAGAGTCAAGACAGATTTTTCAACAATCCTTATTCCATATTCCTAAGCCGCTTCATTCTGCTGTTCATTAGCTAAAATACTTTCTCTATATACATTCATTGGTTTTTTATAGTCCAGGGTTTCATGAAACCGTTGATGATTATAAAACTCAATATAGTCATCAACATCTTCTATTAACGCTCTAATTGAACCATATTCATTTAAATAAATACGCTCACATTTTGCACTTCGCCAAAACCGTTCAATACAAATATTATCCGTTGCTCGTCCTTTTCCATCCATAGAAATAGTAATGCCTTTGTTTTTTAGTCGTTGGGTATGAATTTCACTGGTGTATTGACTGCCTTGATCCGTATTAAAAATTTCAGGTGTTCCGTAGAGAGAAAGCGCTTCATCTAATA
>NZ_BLYC01000103.1 GCF_019721995.1 Bathymodiolus japonicus methanotrophic gill symbiont
TACAATGTTAGGAAAGGATATTCATACAAAATTATCTATTCCTTTTATTGATATTCCTGAGTTAAAGTCATGGGAATTAGAATGGAATAAAAATGATACTGGCATGGTATTTAAAGAGCTATACGATGATGTTGTATTAGAAGTTCAGCAATATTTGAGAGATACTTATAAGTATATAAAAGAAGGTATTTCAGATTATGAAGCTTTATCAAAGTTAGGTTGCTACAAATATGAAACAAAGGGATCAGGTATATCTACAGTTATTGCTGGAATATTTTTTGCCTGCAAATATTCAAATGAGCCATTAAAAAGCATTGAAAATGCTGTCAATTCAACTGGAACTGATACAGATAGTATTGCTGCATTTTCTGGAGGTCTGGTAGGTGCATTGAACGGACAAAAAATTATTCCTGAACGTTGGAAAACTGTACAAGATATAAACTATATAGATAAAATCTCAGAAAGGCTTTTAGAAATATCTGAAGGTAGAGCAGAATTTAATGACGTACCTATTGAGGAAAATAATATATCAATTAATAATATTAACTCAGGTAATTACGAAGAAGGAAATAAGATACATTTTAATCCGTTGGGAAATGGTTGCATAACACGTATAAGTAGACAGGATGCAATAACAAAAGGAAAGTTTAATATTATTTTATCGGTTGATTTTGAGTCAGGTCAAAGCTGTGTATTTTCAAAGTTATTAAGTGTAGATAATGAATCCATTAATGATGCGCCTCTAAATGACTGGTTAATTAATAGTCAGTTAAAGTTTAATATCGAAGAATATAAAAATTTGGAAATTTTAAATAAGAACAAAGACTATGAAAAAATAATCGAGCTGCTGATAATAAAAATACCTGATAGGAGTGAATAATGGTTCTGTCGCATAAATCCCCCTTCCCGACGTTATCTGCTATCATAATTCTCAATTTCAATCGCTGTCAGCCCCGGACGGGCTGATAGTCTCCAGAAGGCGCAGGGAAATTTGCCAATCCGAAGTGCGCGATAGCGCGCGAGGGAGGCTAAAATTTTATCCCGAATAGAGCCGTAGAGCCATTTGTGGTAGCCATGACTGAGCTGCTTTGTGCTCAGTCTGTGGCGGACGGCTGGAGCAAATTTTACCTTGTTGATCAGTAAGCCGATCACGGGGTTGATCCACTACCAATAATTTCTATCATCAATAGCCTCTCGTGCTTTTTCTTGTATTCTTTTTATATCGTTATTAGCCTTGTCCGTATATTCCTCAATACAAGCAATATAATCCTGAAGTTGTGAATTATAATTTTCAACTTCAGTATTATACGAATCAATTTTCCATTGGCTAGTAAATGAGTATGGCTTTAATGGTTTCATTGGTTCATTACAGTCATGTGATGGGTATCCAGAATATCCTAAGTTGCTTCCACCATAAATATATGCCTCTGCATTTAATGGCATTATCATCAATAATAACAAAAACACACTATTTTTCATATTTCCTACTGCCCCTAACTATTACTGGTTCTGTCGCAAAAAAATAACCCTATTACCTACGATCATAAGATTTAATTTCAGCCAAAGAAGGTTCGCATATTCAACTAAAAATAGTGCGACTTTTCAAGTTATTATTCTCATGAATGTCATATGGTACCTGACTTTCTCACTAGTTTGTCGGATGGGATGAGAAAGTTTTTCTCCTATAGACTTTCAGATAAATAATTTCCACCTATTTTTCAATACCTTCGCCAGAAATCATACAACATTCTCATGAATCTTACCAAGTTCTGCGGCCTGAAAAACCGGATTATTTATTAAAAACTCCTCTGCATTTAAGCTGAGGGAATTAATAATCCTACGCGTGTATTTTCGCGCCCTGAAGGTGGCGTTTAAATCCAATATACTTTTCTGACCTAGGCTTTCTATTTGAGGCAGTAGTAGCAGTGAAAAGGTCACCATAAATAAAGAGAAGTTTGCCGCATTAGTCACTTGAGTTTCTTTGATATTCATAAAGTCTTCCAGCCCCCAGTACTGTTTGGCATCACGAAAGTTAAACTCAATTTGAAACCTCAATCAGTTTATCGTAAGGCAATTCAAGATCATCGCTAAACAATAAGGCCTTTGCGACTCTTCCTGTTTTAAGATTTCTTTTCACAATGACCACGACATTCAATAAATCGGGAAAGTTTTTATGCCAAACCTGAACCTGATGCATGCTCGTTTCGACATCTTTTTTTACCGTTCTTCCACGCAAGCTATCTTCAGGCAATGTGTCTATGGTGAGTTGTTCGCCATATTTGCGAGGCTTTCCTTTTCCCGCGTATTCACCTGCAAACGGGAAATAGAGAGTAGAATCGTGACGTAATTTAGACACCAAATGTAATCCGAGCTGCTTGACCATTTGTAACCCCGCATTATTACCTAGCGCACCATCATAAACAAAATAATCCATTGTGAGTGTACAGCCTATCAAACTAAGTGCCTGTCGAATACAACCCTGCAATTGTAATTGAAAAGCGGAAAAACTCACCTCTGTCCGGTTTTTATTTTTGCTACCTTTTGGTCTGCCAGGCTTTCCCTTTTCTGTTACTCTTTTAGGCGCAGTTTCCTGGGCTTTTTTTTAGAAGCTGCTCTGCAAGTAACGGATAAGACTTACGCGACTCAACATGAAGCAAAGAGATATTGATAAAACACAGACCTGGCACCGCTTGGTTTTGAATGGACGAAAAAAAATCGCCCTAAGCCATATGTTTGCTTTCCTGATTTAGTGACAACAACTTCGTCCCCAATAAGACCCCAGGTACCCAAACACTTTTCACTTATACAGTACGGTAACTACGCGTCCGCCTCAACTACGCAAGAAAACCCTGCTCCGTTAAGGCTCCCACACATGGATTGACGGCTATTCGGAATGCAATTCTTTGCCTCCCTCGCGCGCTGCTAGCACACTTCGGATTGGCGAATTGCCCTGTTGCTTACCACGGACTAAAAATCATCACTTCGCTTTGGCTCCGTTAAGGTTTCTAAAAGTTCTGTATTTCTTTTTTTTGTAGCCTTAATTGGCAATGCCTTTTTCTTAAATTGGTTCTATCGCAAGAATTTATTATAACGTTAAAGCTTGCTCATAACCGACATTTATGGCGCTAAAGCGCGGCCATGCTACCTCACGAAATTCCTGGGGCTCCTGTCTCCGTAATTCGTTCCCTACGCAGCGAATAGGAGATGCTCCAGCCACCCTGCGTCCGCCACAAATGGCTCTACGGCTATTCGGGATAAAATATTAGCCTCCCTCGCGCACTTCGGATTGGCAAATTTCCCTGCGCCTTCTGGAGACTATCAGCCCGTCCGGGGCTGACAGCGTCGCCAAAAAAACATGATTAACAACAAGCCCGTTTATCATGAGATAGACCTAACCAGTTTCAGAAGCGGCTTTAATGATGCAAGTTCTGTACTGGCACAAATTTCCAGACTGAAGCCATTAGAATGAGTCACTTTGATAACTGATGAATCAGCAGGTACGCCTGATCCGTTCAACATGTCCTCTGCAACCAGTGTTACCGGAACCAATTGCTTGGCTTGTAACACTGGTGGAGCGAGCGAACTGAATTGCTTTTTGTAATAACTGAAGATATGCGGCTTGATATCATGGGCTTTGCAATACCCGACCTGAGTTAAACGACTGGCTTGCCATTGCGGTATATGATTTTGCATAGCCGCTTTATTTTGAGATGGACTCATAAATTCCTCCTGAGTTAATTGGAGGTATTAGTCTGCCATTTTTTATATTGGTTTAGAATGTGTACTTTAATTGACGCTTACGATCATATACTCAGCTTCAAAGGCACTCACTTCCCAAAAGATGTCATTCTTTATGCTGTTTTCTTTTATGTCAGGTATGGCGTTTCGTATCGCGACCTTGAAGAAATTATGGAAGAAAGAGGTGTTGAGGTGGATCATGCTACGCTCAATCGTTGGGTTATCCGTTATTCTCCTGCCATTGCTGTAAAAGCTAAATCTCAGAAACGAGAAACCAATAAATCGTGGCGCATGGATGAAACGTATATCAAAGTGAAGGGTCAGTGGACCTATTTATACCGAGCTGTTGATAGTC
>NZ_BLYC01000104.1 GCF_019721995.1 Bathymodiolus japonicus methanotrophic gill symbiont
CCCTGAATTCGTATAATAAGTGCATAACCCTCTGCAAGTATTGGCTAGACTAACACCTGTTGAATTAAGACAAGACATAGGTGTAAAGTAAACAGCTACCAAACAATTTACAGAGGCTACAAATGAGCTATACACACCTATGTCCTGAAGAAAGATATTATATAGAAATTGAATTAAAAAAGGGAACTTCACAGAATAAAATAGCAGAAGCCTTAGAACGAAGCCAAAGCAATATTTCACGCGAGATTAAACGCAATACAGGTCAAAGAGGCTACAGGCATAAACAAGCAGAAGATTTTGCCCAAGAACGACACAAAAACAAGCCTAAAGAGGTTAAATTAACGGATGAAATAAAAGGCATTGTTAATGTTCGCATTGAGGATGACTGGAGTCCTGAGCAGATTGCAGGGCGGTTAAAACAAGAAGGTATAATTAGTCTTCATCATGAAACAATCTACCAGCATATTCTGGCGGACAAAAAGGCAGGGGGTGAACTATACAAGCATCTTCGGCATCAGAACAAAACCTATCGCAAGCGGTATGGGTCAGCCCATAATAGGACAGGAATCCCTAATAGAGTCGATATAGATGAGCGTCCTGAAGAGGTCAACAACCGTAAGCGTATAGGTGATTGGGAGGCAGATACAATCATTGGGAAAAATCACAAAGGGGCGATTGTAACGTTGGATGAGCGAGTCTCTAAATTACGGTTGGCCTTCCCTTTAGCGGGGAAAAAGGCTCAATATGTATTAGACGCAACTATTTTAATGCTTGATCCTATAAAAAGCTTTGTTAAAACAATTACTTTTGATAACGGGAAAGAGTTTACCCTGCATGAAAAAATAGCAGAAGCACTAGGTTGTGATACGTATTTTTCGACTCCCTACAGCTCTTGGGAAAGAGGGCAAAATGAGAATGCTAATGGCTTATTAAGACAGTATTTCCCTAAAGTAATGGAGTTGATTGATGTTACGATAAAAGAGGTTTTTATAGCCGTTGATAAGCTAAATAGTCGCCCTAAAAAGTGTCTCAATTACAAAACACCTTATGAGGTATTTGAAGGGCTGACTGGGATAGATATGAAAAATTTATTGGGTTATGCACTTATGAATTGAATTCAGGTCCTCTGAATATAAGCTTGAAGAAATAAAAAAAGAAAGAAACTTTTTAGCGCATGGTGAAAAGTCTTTTACTGAGGTTGGGCAAGGAAAAACAGTACCAGACGTTAAAAGCACTGCTCTTAAAGTCATTCATTTTCTTGATTGCTATGTTTCTGAGATTGAAACCTATATTAATGACCAGTCTTATAAAATCAGTTGAATTTACTATGTTTTTTAAATGAATAATCAACCGCCTTTTACCCTCACAGCTGATCATCAGCAGTTAGCCGCTAAAATAAAAGCAACAACCCAGTTGGTCTAGAGGCGGTTAGCTTATCGCCTCAACTGCGCTGTAAAAACCGTTGACATTATGTAAGGTCTGGCATTTAAACATAAACCGACATTTCGTAAAAATTATATCAAGCCTACTTGACAACAAAACTGGATAACCATGGCACAACCTGAATTCCCCAAAGCCCAACACACAAATATCGCTTAACCGAATAAAGGGTTGTACTCATGAAAATATAGGTGGGTTATTTTTAGATACGATTTTTTATCAAAATAAATTCATGGAATCCAATAATGCCACTTATAAAAGAACATGACTGGAAAGCATTACCCGAATCAGCGCAGCAGGAAGTATATGACTTTTTTCTGTTTATCAAGCAGCGTTACGCAAAGCAAACAGACCAAGAGAAAGCGGAAACAATCGCCTTCTCAAATCATAGTGAAAATACCATAGATGAATGGTTAGATGATAAAGAAGATGACGTATGGAAGTAAATATTGCCGATGTTATTTTATGTGTTTGTGTCAACGACTTAAAAACCAGTAAAAAAAGACCTGCGCTGAAAATCAGGGAAACGTAGCCTAAGCGAAGTGATGATTTTTAGTCCGCGATAGCCGTAGGGCCGTTGTTTTGTCGGAGTCTGAGCGTTAGCGAAGGTGGAGACAAAATAAAAGGCCCTACGGCTATCGCGGACTAAAAATCATCACTTCGCTTAGGCTACGTTTCCCTGATTTTCAGCGTTGGTTGCAGCAATGAGAGTTAAAACCCAGTGATTTTTTTTAGTAGTATCACTTGTAGTACCAACTAAAATAACAATCATTTATATCCTTTATAATCAATATATTAGATGCTTAATTAAGCTCCTCCCGTCCCACCAAAACAATATTTTACGAAACTCAAACTAAACACGAAACACCTGATTCAATAGAGGTTTTCGGGTTTTTATGCCTATAGCATCCTAATCCACCTTCGCAGCTTTTAATTCAATAAGTCATTGATTTGTCATTAATAGCTTATTTAAATCAATAGTGTTTTTTTAAAGCCTTTCCTGATTACCCATAACCCTCAGCTACTTTCAATAGCTTCACAGGCATTGGAGCAGTTCTTGCTGCAATATACCCCAGCCGGGGTGTCATATCCTCCAGCTGAAAACGCCGATTAAAGCGATAACAAAATTCTGCCAAGTATCGTGGTAGGTGATTTTTACTGACCGAATGATAAGTTCCTGTCATTGTATTTTTCACATTAGCAATCATGGTGTTAACCCATGTGAATTTTTCAAGTGATACGCATTCAGGTCCACCACCAGTGACAATGCTGACATGAGCACAACCGGTTTTTTCACTGAAGAAAAACAGGCTAGACCATTGGAAACAACTGTACTTCCTGCTGTTAAGCGGCCTGTTGCCCATCTTTCAATCTCTTTAGCTTGAAACCCTTTCACCACATTCATATTCATGGCCATCGGGCGGCCTTCCTTAGAAACCGATACAGCGGCAACAAAAGGAACTTTATTTGCTGAGCCTCTTCCTCGTTTGCCGCCCCGCCTTTCGCCACCCCAGTAAACATCGTCTAACTGAATAATTCTACTCAGTCGCTTGCTGTCATCCCGCTCCTTCATTCCCTTCATTCCCTTCATTCCCTCCCTTATTATCATTCCCTACATTACTGTCATTTCCTCCGTTCTGATCATTTATGTCACCTTGCTCATCAATGAAAACCATCTTTATTGAAGTCATCATCAGAAAAACCATCATGGTTATAATCTTTCGTAACTTCTACTGGCAAGCCTATACTAAAATTAATAACACTTAAGCCAGCTAATCCACCTATCCAGTTTCTAAAATCCAGTGGGTCAGTACCGGGTTGTGTCACTACCTGATATATAGGATAGTTTCCAGACGCAACTCCATCAATGGAAAAATCAAATAATGATAGATCTCCTTGATATTCCTGACTTTCAAACATAGGTAAAACATTAGTTGTACCCGGTCGGGGAGTCGCTATTTTTGCGAAAGCTTGTTTTGGGCATCCCAGCCCAAGCAAGCAGCAAAAACTTAACGCGACCACTTATGCCTCCGGCGGCCCCGATTCGTCCTCGTCACCTCGTCCCGACCCAACAAGGGGTCGGAACATAGGCTCCAAATGACTTGACGCCGTGTCGGATGGCCTTTTATTTTGTCTCCACCTTCGCTAACGCTCAGACTCCGACAAAATAACGGCCCTACGGCTATCGCGGACTAAAAATCATCACTTCGCTTAGGCTCCGTTTCCCTGATTTTCAGCGGACGTTCAATTATCATCAGTGTTCCCCTATCAATTGAGGCCGTGAAACTAACCTCGCCACAAGAGAGCTCATAAAGCACTGTAAAGACATTCCTGTTATTATTGCGTTTTGAACTGCCCGAATGGTATACGAGCTGATACGAGATATTCTTGCCTGGAAAAATAATGGATTCACAAAACGATCTCGTTTTTGAGCCTGTTGCTGCCTAATCTCCAGAGCCTCGCTATATTTTTTATCCGATGGATGAATCAATTCTGGCTGTT
>NZ_BLYC01000105.1 GCF_019721995.1 Bathymodiolus japonicus methanotrophic gill symbiont
TCTGGAGACTATCAGCCCGTCCGGGGCTGACAGCGGACGCTTACATTGTATCTGCCTCCCAATCACCTATACGCTTACGGTTGTTGACCTCTTCAGGACGCTCATCTATATCGACTCTATTAGGGATTCCTGTCCTATTATGGGCTGACCCATACCGCTTGCGATAGGTTTTGTTCTGATGCCGAAGATGCTTGTATAGTTCACCCCCTGCCTTTTTGTCCGCCAGAATATGCTGGTAGATTGTTTCATGATGAAGACTAATTATACCTTCTTGTTTTAACCGCCCTGCAATCTGCTCAGGACTCCAGTCATCCTCAATGCGAACATTAACAATGCCTTTTATTTCATCCGTTAATTTATAACCTCTTTAGGCTTGTTTTTGTGTCGTTCTTGGGCAAAATCTTCTGCTTGTTTATGCCTGTAGCCTCTTTGACCTGTATTGCGTTTAATCTCGCGTGAAATATTGCTTTGGCTTCGTTCTAAAGCTTCTGCTATTTTATTCTGTGAAGTTCCCTTTTTTAATTCAATTTCTATATAATATCTTTCTTCAGGACATAGGTGTGTATAGCTCATTTGTAGCCTCTGTAAATTGTTTGGTAGCTGTTTACTTTCACCTATGTCTTGTCTTAATTCAACAGGTGTTAGTCTAGCCAATACTTGCAGAGGGTTATGCACTTATTATACGAATTCAGGAATGTTTAAATTCTTAAGGAAAGCTGATACGCTGGTTGCCTGGAAACTAGATAGGCTAGGAAGATCATTACAACACTTACTCGGAGTTATAAATGATCTTGAAAAAAAAGGAATCGGCTTTGCCTCATTAACTGAGGTGATTGACACAACAACCAGTACCGGGAAATTAACTTTTAATATTTTTGGTTCACTTGCAGAATTCGAACGCTCATTAATTAAAGTGATTGAGCCACTTTTCCAGAGAAATAGTTAGTTTCGGGGGGGGGATGGTTTGTCTCCTGCAGGACAGTTTTATTCATTAACTGCATAAAGGTCGGTTATGACCAATCTTTACCGTCATAATAAGTTCTTGCGACAGAACCCTATTATGGTTCTGTCGCAAAAAAGACAAAAACAGGCTATTACCTACGATCATAAGATTAAATTTCAGCTAAATAAGGTTCGCATGTTCAACTAAAAATGGTGCTACTTTTTAAGTTATTATTCTCGCGAATGTCATATGGTATGGTACCTGACTTTCCAACTAGTTTATCGGATGGGATGAGAAAGTTTTTCTCCTGGATGGTGTCTTATCCATTGGTTGCATAAAAACAGGTTACAGTTGATTTTTACACAAATATTTATTTTTTTTGCGACAGAACCCTTAACGGGGACATAGCCCATGAATTCGGTGGAGGTTTACTTTGCATATTGAATCCATAAAGCTGAAAAACTTTAAAAGTTTCCGTGATACGAAAATGCTCGACATACCAAAGTTTTGTGTCATTGTTGGTGCAAATGGTGCGGGAAAATCCTCGCTATTTAGCGTTTTTGAATTTCTTCGTGAAGCATTGGATAGTAATGTACATACTGCGCTGGTAAAGCTTGGTGGTAATCGAGGTTTTAGTGAAGTACGTAGTCGTGCTGTATCGGGAAATATTGAAATCGAAATTAAGTTTCGAGAAACAGATAAGTCCCCCTTGGTTACTTATTTTTTATCTGTTGGAGAAAAGGATAAACGCCCAGTCGTGACTCGTGAAATTTTGAAATACCGTCGAGGTAGGGGGGGTAAGCCTTGGCATTTTTTAGATTTTTGTAATGGTAAGGGTGAAGCAGTCACCAATGAAATTGACAATGTGACGGATGTAAAAGATCTTGTTCGTGAAAGCCAGAAACTAAAGTCACCTGATATTCTGGCGGTAAAAGGTTTGGCGCAATTTGAACGTTTTCCCGCGGTTGTGGCGCTAGGCAATTTAATTGAAAAGTGGCACATCTCTGATTTCCATATTAACCGCGCCAGACCAGAGCAGGATGCGGGTTACGCAGAGCACTTATCTCGCGAAGGTGAAAACCTCTCTTTAGTTACAGAGTATTTACACACTCGTCACCCTAAAGTTTTTAATACTTTGCTAAAAAAACTGGCAGCACGGGTACCGGGGATTACTTCCGTTGATGCTAAAACAACCGAAGAAGGTCGAGTCCTTTTACGTTTTCAAGACGGTGCATTTGAAGACCCATTTTTAGCTCGTTATGTATCAGATGGCACCATTAAAATGTTTGCCTATCTGGTGTTACTTTATGATCCTGAACCACATCCACTTTTATGTGTCGAAGAACCTGAAAACCAGCTTTACCCCCATCTACTGTGGGAATTAGCTGAAGAGTTCCGTTCTTATTCTGAACGAGGGGGGCAAGTATTTGTTTCTAGCCACTCGCCCGATTTCTTAAATGCAGTCGCATTAAGTGAAGTTTATTTTCTTGTTAAAGAAAATGGTTGCACTAGCATAAAGAGATTGCAAGATGATCAACAAATAGCTGCGTTCATTGCTGAAGGTGATCAGATGGGCTATTTATGGAAAGAAGGCTCCTTTAACCCTCGATGAGTGAGCTTGTATTTTTCTTAGAGGAGCCTTCAGCTAAAGAAATGCTTAAGAGTGTATTGCCTAAAATTCTACCTGACACAATCATACCCAGATACCTGGTATTTGAAGGAAAGCAAGACTTAGAAAAACGCCTTCCAATTAAGTTAAAGGCTTGGAAAAGCCCTGGAGCAAAGTTTGTCGTTATGCGTGATAAAGATAGTGGTTGTTGTTTTAGCATTAAAAGTAATTTAGTAGATAAGTGCCGAAATTCTGGGAAACCAGATACCTTGGTGCGTATTGCCTGCCATGAGCTGGAGTCGTTTTATTTAGGTGACTTGGCGGCGGTAGCCAAGTCCATTGGGCCGAACAATCTGGCCGAGAAACAAAATATAGCCAAATTCCGCGACCCAGATAAATTAAGTAATGCATCACAAGAACTAAAAAGAATCGCGCCAAATTATCAAAAAATATCCGGTTCTAGAGATATTTCGAAACACTTAGATATTACAAACAATCGTTCAAAAAGTTTTAACGCACTTATCTCAGGTGTGAAACGTTTAGTGGATGAGTCCTAACTGCTCTGTTGCATAAAATAGCAGGCGCGCCATGCTACCTCACAACATTCTGGGACTCCTGTCACCAACATTCATTCGCCTACGCAGCGAATGGGAGATGCCCTGGTCGCCCTGCGTCCGTCTCAACTACACACAAAACCCTGCTCCGTTAAGACTACCTCAAATGGCTGGACGGCTATTCGGAATGCAATTCTTGCCTCCCTCGCGCGCTACTAGCGCACTTCGGATCAGCGAATTGCCCTGTCGCCTACCAGGGACTAAAAATCATCACTCCGCTTAGGCTCCGTTTCCCTGATTTTAAGCGAAATCAAGGACTGGAAGCTGCAAAAAAGCGCGGTGTCCGCTTGGGTCGCCCCCCTACCCTGCGCCATAAGCAGATAAAAAAAGCACAGGCAGACATTGAAGCGGGGCGGGAGTCTGTCGCATCAATGGCGGCTTTGTTCGGGGTTGATCGTTCAACTATGTTTAGAGCCTTGAAAAAACTAGAGTCATGAATGAACCACTTAACCAAACTTACGCTGAAAATCCTGGAAACGGAGCTTTAGCGAAGTG
>NZ_BLYC01000106.1 GCF_019721995.1 Bathymodiolus japonicus methanotrophic gill symbiont
AAGTTTCCCAATAATTATTTATGGTAAAATTGAAACTATGCTACAACTATATGAAAAAAATAGTCTTTTCATTCGTTTCAAATGCTATTGCCTAAGGGGAATTAAGTAGGGGTTTGCTATAAACATGGCAAAACCACCTAAAATAAACCTCGATACACCAGCATTGTGTATTTCAGCTACTCAATAATTGGGAAACTTCAGTAAATATGATTGCACCCATTCACTCTGTAATGCGCACCATTTGAGAGACCTGAATTCGTATAATAAGTGCATAACCCTCTGCAAGTATTGGCTAGACTAACACCTGTTGAATTAAGACAAGACATAGGTGTAAAGTAAACAGCTACCAAACAATTTACAGAGGCTACAAATGAGCTATACACACCTATGTCCTGAAGAAAGATATTATATAGAAATTGAATTAAAAAAGGGAACTTCACAGAATAAAATAGCAGAAGCCTTAGAACGAAGCCAAAGCAATATTTCACGCGAGATTAAACGCAATACAGGTCAAAGAGGCTACAGGCATAAACAAGCAGAAGATTTTGCCCAAGAACGACACAAAAACAAGCCTAAAGAGGTTAAATTAACGGATGAAATAAAAGGCATTGTTAATGTTCGCATTGAGGATGACTGGAGTCCTGAGCAGATTGCAGGGCGGTTAAAACAAGAAGGTATAATTAGTCTTCATCATGAAACAATCTACCAGCATATTCTGGCGGACAAAAAGGCAGGGGGTGAACTATACAAGCATCTTCGGCATCAGAACAAAACCTATCGCAAGCGGTATGGGTCAGCCCATAATAGGACAGGAATCCCTAATAGAGTCGATATAGATGAGCGTCCTGAAGAGGTCAACAACCGTAAGCGTATAGGTGATTGGGAGGCAGATACAATCATTGGGAAAAATCACAAAGGGGCGATTGTAACGTTGGATGAGCGAGTCTCTAAATTACGGTTGGCCTTCCCTTTAGCGGGGAAAAAGGCTCAATATGTATTAGACGCAACTATTTTAATGCTTGATCCTATAAAAAGCTTTGTTAAAACAATTACTTTTGATAACGGGAAAGAGTTTACCCTGCATGAAAAAATAGCAGAAGCACTAGGCTGTGATACGTATTTTGCGACTCCCTACAGCTCTTGGGAAAGAGGGCAAAATGAGAACGCTAATGGCTTATTAAGACAGTATTTCCCTAAAGTAATGGAGTTGATTGATGTTACGATAAAAGAGGTTTTTATAGCCGTTGATAAGCTAAATAGTCGCCCTAAAAAGTGTCTCAATTACAAAACACCTTATGAGGTATTTGAAGAGCTGACTGGGATAGATATGAAAAATTTATTGGGTTATGTACTTATGACTTGAATTCAGGTTTGATGAAGAAGGCTATGTTAAAGAAAAATGCAAAACACTTGTCCTAACACTCAAAGATAATGAAAACAATATCGCAAATAAATATGGTCGCATTGTAAAGTTATTTAAAAAAGAAAAAAACAATTACAGTCACGCAAGGATAAAACTCAAAACACAATCAGGCCTTGATAGAACCGTAAACATGAACACCGCCGATGGATTAGTACAACATTATGTAAAAAAAGAGAAGCTGGATAATTTTAATTATAATTTAAAATCATCTTACGATAAACCCGACAAATCTATCCTCGATAAAATGAAAGAATTGCTACTCCTGGAACACAATGATTAGGCATCTTCTTCGTCCATTATCCTATCTTTCTATTGAGCATCAACTCAAATGGAAAGTGGATTGGATTTATCCATTGTTACTCGCCATAGTATCAACTATTCTAATATTTTGGCTGAAGCAATTTGGTCAGGTATCTTTGTATTCAAATAGTGGAATAATTACTAAAATACTTGGCTTCGTTCAAGTTCTTCCAGGGTTCTACATTGCCGCTCTAGCAGCAATTGCAACCTTTAATAAGACGGACATAGATAAAACAATGCCTGCACCAGCTCCAAAGATAGATATTTTGGTTCAGGGGAAAAGTGTAGCTATTGAGCTAACTAGAAGAAGGTTTTTGTGTTCAATGTTTGCTTTTCTCACAGCAGAAAGTTTAATTATTATTGTACTTGCAATTTTTGCCACATCTTTCTATGTGCCATTCAAAGAAATTATCCATGAATCATGGCATATTTTGTCATCTGGTTTATTTACCCTGATGTTTCTTTTACTATTTTGGCAAATGATTATAACCAGTTTCTGGGGATTGTATTATCTAGGTGACAGGCTTCATCAGCCAAACCCATAAAAAGGGTTCTGGAAAAAAAGCGGGTGAGTTTTATACGCCGCAACAATTATGGTTCTGTCGCAAAAAATAAATATTCGTGTAAAAATAAACTGTAACTTGTTTTTATGCGGCAAATGGATAAAAACACTATGCAGGATAAGAACAGTCTCAGGTTCTGTCGCAAAAGATAAGTATTTGTGTAAACTCGGCTATAAACCTGTTTTTATGCCTCTCATGACAAAGTATCATGGAGGAGACAATATTATCAACTCATCGGGATAATTGAATGGATAAGCCAGGTATGATTTGGTGTTCAGGAAAATAATTACTTAAAAAATGGCGCCATTTTTAGTTGAGCATGCAAACCTACTTTGGGTGAACTTAAATCTTATGATCGTAGGTAATAGGCTATTTTTGGTTTTTGCGACAGAACCATCATATGTGCTGTTTCAATTCCATCAATGGTTGCTTGAGCGGAGTGAAACGCTTTAAAGCCCATCATTGGTTTTGTTATTTTTTTGATAAATCGATGATCCTGTTCGATGATGTTATTCAAATATTTAACCTGTAATATGTCGATCATAGTGGCAAACCCAGCAAGGATTAACAAGAGGTTAATATTGGCTAATCCTGCATAGTTAGCGCCACTTTTATCCATAACGACCTTATCAGGAAAGCCATTATTGTTAATCGTTTGTTTGAAAAATGCGGTTGCAGCCTCTTCATCACGGCGCTCAGAAAGCATGAAATCAAGCGTATCCCCGCGACTATCAACAGCTCGGTATAAATAGGTCCACTGCCCCTTCACTTTGATATACGTTTCATCCATGCGCCACGACTTATTGGTTTCTCGTTTCTGAGATTTAGCTTTTACAGCAATGGCAGGAGAATAACGGATAACCCAACGATTGAGCGTAGCATGATCCACTTCAACACCTCTTTCTTCCATAATTTCTTCAAGGTCGCGATACGAAACGCCATACCTGACATAAAAGAAAACAGCATAAAGAATGACATCTTTTGGGAAGTGAGTGCCTTTGAAGCTGAGCATATGATCCACCTTTTATTGAAATTGAGAATTAGGATAGCAGATAACGTCGGGAAGGGGGATTTATGCGACAGAACCGATCGGCCTTGATGTAGGCTTGTTTAGTGCTATGTCTTATTGAAGGGTTTCTACTTTCAATAAGACTTTCGTCAGAACCTATAAACAGGAGTGGAATTTAAACCACCCACCCCCTTTATACAGAACCCTATTGCCCC
>NZ_BLYC01000107.1 GCF_019721995.1 Bathymodiolus japonicus methanotrophic gill symbiont
TCATATATTCTTTGCCTGCGATTTGCGGATATTTAGCATTATTAGATATAAGCCGCCGGTTATTGTCGGTGGTAGCCACAACAGGATATGCACTAATAATGCATACGCGGTGGATGCTGCTATGGTATTGCCTAGAGTGGTCATGGCTTTAATGGTGAAATAGTCAAACGTACCGATGTAACCCGGGGTGCTGGGGATTATCGTGGCAAGTGTACCTACAGGTAATGCCAGCCATCCTGCCTGGGGGATTTCGATGGCGGGCAGCAATGCCATGGCGATACACCAGAAAACTGTACCTTCTGCCAGCCATGCAACACCAGACCAGAGTATTAATATTAGCATAGTGCCTTTTTTTGCAAGGTGTATCAATGTATTCAGCCCCTTATTGATTTCAGCCGCTAATTTACTGCCGTAAGCGGGGAAGAGCTTGATGATAATTCGGTTGATTAGCCGTACTAGCGGCGTAAATAGGCGGGGGAAAAGCAGGATTAGGATAATAAGTAGGGATACCGATATTAGCATGATGCTACCGACACCGGCAAAGCGCTCAAAGTCTAGGTGAAACCATGCCAGGATAAGCCCCAATATTAGCAGTATCATTAGCAAATCCAGCAGGCGCTCGACAAACAGCGAAGCCAATACGATGCCGGGACTGGTGCCGAGTTGACGATTAAAGGCAAATGCCCGCATGACATCCCCGGAGCGAAAGGGTAAGACGTTATTGATAGCAAAACTTGCCAGCAGTGGCCCTGCACAGTTTTTAAAGCTTAAGCCGGGAGAGTCTTGAAGTAGCATTTTTCGCCAGCGGGCAATACGACAGGCATAGCCGATACAAAATGCCAGCAACGCAGTGAGTACCCATGCCGGGTTTGTGTTGCGCAATGCATGCGCTAATTCGGCAGGGTTAATTTGACTTGCAATTAGCCAGATAAAAAATATAGCTAATACCAGGCCCAGGGTGATTCGGGCAATTTTAGCTATTCTCATTTGTGCTTCATTGTTGGGCTACGCGAATGAGTGGCTTGCTGATCAGCGAATCCCAAATATTCTTCAACTATATATAAAGGCCGCTGCTTGACTTCATTGTATATGCGACCTATATATTCACCCAGTATACCGACACAGATGAGTTGTACGCCGCCCAGGAACAGGATGGCAATCATCAATGCCGTCCAGCCTTCGACCCAGATATCGGTAAAAATACGCATAGCAATGGCATAGACTATTCCGCCCATTGCAATAAAGGCGGCTAACATACCTAGTGCTATGGACATCTGCAAAGGTTTAGTGGAAAAGGACAGAATGCCATCGGTGGCAAAGCGCAGCATTTTACGCAGTGGATATTTGCTTTTACCAGCAAAGCGCTCTGCGCGTTGATAAGGAATGGCAATCTGCTTAAAGCCTACCCAGCTAACCATGCCGCGTACAAAACGATCTCGTTCCGGCATCGCCTTAAGAGAATCGACTATCGGCTGGGTCATCAGGCGAAAGTCACCTGTATCCAGGGGAATAGGGACATCAGAGAGCTTGTTTAGTAAGCGGTAAAACCCTCTGGCACTACTGCGTTTAAAGATAGACTCACCTTTGCGTGCAGTTCTAGTGCCGTAGACGACATCGTAACCCTCTCGCCATTTGG
Source organism: Bathymodiolus japonicus methanotrophic gill symbiont (assembly GCF_019721995.1). Taxonomy (GTDB): domain Bacteria; phylum Pseudomonadota; class Gammaproteobacteria; order Methylococcales; family Methylomonadaceae; genus Methyloprofundus. The sequence continues at coordinate 1,637 of NZ_BLYC01000107.1, forward strand.
CAATCATCTGGTGGATAACTTCAGGGGGGTCTTGTAAGTCGGCATCTATGAGTACCACCGCATCGCCTTTTGCCGCATCCATTCCCGCCGTGACAGCTATCTGGTGGCCAAAGTTTCTTGCAAAGCAGATTACCTTAATGCGTGGGTCTTGTGCTGCATGGTCACGTAATATTGCTAGGGTGTTGTCCTGGCTACCATCATCAATAAAGATAAGTTCAACTTCAAGATCGGTGAGTTCAGCACAGAAATTATTTAGCCTGCTGACAGTTTCTGCAATGACTTGCTCTTCGTTGTAGCAGGGAATAACTAGTGACAGCAAAGGGAGTGAACCTCGTTCTGCGGTGAGAGTCATAGGTCTATTTTACAAATAAAAACTGAAATTTACGGCGCATAAATTCACGTGAATCATCATGACGTATCTTCCATATTCTGCCATCAATCCAGTAATGAATCAGCGAGATACTACTTGCCAGGCCAAAGATAACTCTTTTTACTTCAGTTTCTGAATAGTTAAAAATAGCGGGTGGATTAGCTTGATAGAGTTGTTTCCAGATCAAGGCAGATACAACTGTCAAGACAACAAACAGGATAAGATTAAAGTAACCTGAAGTTTCTTAGAAATTCATCAAGCAACCATTCGCAATAAAACGGCTACCACCGAATTTACAGGGGAGCTGCTGTATTTGGGGCAAACCCTTTCAAAATCCGGATCCAAAGCCGCTTCGGCAATGATGCGGCGGATATCTGAAAATGCGAAACTGGCTCGCCCCTTCACTTTGTGCCGACGTTCCGGATCGGTTTTTAAACGATCCGCGTAAATCCACGTCAGCGTTGTTGCCATCATACAGAAGTTCAAATGGTTGGTCACTGCCTGCGCATTTCGACACTGACTTTTCTGACTCCCTATGTCTTGCTTGAGCTCTTTGAGCCCGGATTCGATTTTCCATCGCGCACCATAATACTCAATAATCTGTGTGACGGATAAACTTAGATCGGTCGTAAACAAAGCAATCCACTGTGTGCGACGAAACACCCAGACAACCTGAACGGGTCGTTTCAATGTTTTCAGCATGACAACGCGACTATAAGCCCTGACTTCACGCTGTTTTCCATAGAGATTCACGGTATACGATCGGGCCTTTTGTTGTACTGTTTTTGCCATGTCTGTGGCTGCCCCCAGACGCTGCCCGTACTTTT
>NZ_BLYC01000108.1 GCF_019721995.1 Bathymodiolus japonicus methanotrophic gill symbiont
TAACGTCAATTATCAAGCAACTATATAGTGAAATTATGGACACCCCTGAGAGTCGCGTCCTGAAAACCATCGCTGTCAGCCCGTCCGGGGCTGATAACGGGTGTAAGAGTCCCTACTTTTGCGAAAGCTCATTTTTGGCATCCCAGCTCAAGTTCGCGGAAAAAGCTTAACGGGACTAGTTATAATTTTCGATGCCCCGATTCGCCCTGCGTCCATCACGATTTCGTACAACCTAGCTACCGCTCATACTACGAGTATTCATCCACAGCGTTGCCTATCGCGGTCTAAAAATATTCACTTCGCTATGCTCCGTTTCCAGGATTTTCAGCGTAAGTGTTGTAAATAAGCTTTCCATGTTGAATTACATACTTTAATGGGATCTTAGGATTGTTAATATCCTTCCCTCCATCAGCATGCCATTTTTGCACCCATCTTGAATAATAAAACTCTAAATTTTCTGGGGTGAGCTGATGTATTGAGATAAGATTAATCCCTTCATAAACTGCAAAAATCCAGTCAACTTGGCGATATTTTTCGATGATGGTAGGGTTCATGTGGTGATGAGTAGAAAAGCTTTTAGTTAGCAATGTATTAACGGATTTTAATTCATATTCATTCCCATACATATCTTTAGCATCATTACCCTCTCTTCCAGGCAAATCCTCTAATCCAGTTAATAAAAGAACCTGAAGTAATTTGCCTCCGTTATCTTGGAAAATATCATTAATACCATGCTTTAAAGCCAATTCCTGTAGCTTTAGAACATCAGGGTATATTTCATTGAAAATATTAATATCAGGATGTGGAGTCATCATTACTTAGCAAATCCGTTATTTTGATGTTTAGTGCATTTGCTAAACGTTCCATATTATCTATAGATATATTTCGCTCTCCACGCTCAACAGACCCAATGTAAGTCCTATGCAATCCAGATAAATGAGCAAGCTCTTCTTGAGAAACATTTCTTTTTTTTCGAAAAATTTTGAGTTTTTCTGAAAATAGTTTCCTGGATTTTGATGTGGTGTTATTTGCACGCATGGGCGTATAATGTAAACTATGATGACTTTACGTCTACAGACTATAAGTAGCAAAAATGAAAATGATAAATGACAGATAATATTTTTTTACCAGAATTAGACATAAAACCAGCTTATACAACAAGTAATGGAAGAGCCTATTGTGGCGATTCTTTAAAGGTTCTTTCAAAGTTTCCTGACAATAGCATTAATCTAGTTATGACAAGTCCTCCTTTTGCGTTACAGAGAAAAAAGGAATATGGAAATAAGGAACAGCATGAATATCTTGAATGGTTGTCAGAATTTGCAGAGATTGTATTAAAAAAATTAAAGCCCGATGGAAGCTTTGTCCTGGACCTTGGTGGAGCATATAGAAAAGGAGTTCCAGCTAGAAGCCTTTATAACTTTAGGGTTCCTATCCATTTTTGTGATAATTTAGGTTTTTTTTTAGCAGAAGATTTTTATTGGTTTAACCCTTCAAAACTGCCAAGTCCAATTGAGTGGGTTAATAAACGTAAGATTAGAGTAAAAGACTCAGTAAATACTGTTTGGTGGTTTAGTAAAACAGAGCATCCAAAAGCAGATGTTAAAAATGTTTTAGTTGAATATAGCGATAGAATGAAAAAACTACTAGATGACCCCGATAAGTTTTATGATCCAGCGAAACGACCGTCGGGACATAATATAGGAAAAGGATTTGGTAAAGATAATGGAGGAGCAATTCCTTCAAATTTATTACAAATACCAAACTCAGAATCAAATGGGGTTTATATGGCTGGGTGCAAAGCTATTGGAGTAAAGAGACATCCAGCAAGATTTCCTGCAAGATTTCCTGAGTTTTTTATTAGGTTTCTTACGGAACCAGGGGATATTGTGGTTGATATATTTTCCGGATCTAATACAACAGGCTATGTAGCAGAAAAGGAAAAAAGAAAATGGATCTCTATTGATAGTGATATGGATTATGTGGCTGCCTCTTCATTTAGGTTTTTAGAAAAAGGAGTTTTAGATGACTACCTGAAGAATGTTCATGATGAAATTATAAGTGGAAACACAGTTGATCTACAGATGGCGGTTACATAATTTTATTGTTATTTATAGTATTTTTACTAAAGGTTTTTGAAACCTCCTGATTCCTGTTGTTTGATCAATACTAAAGCCGCTATTTTAGGTTAACATTCAAACAAAAAGCCCACCCCACCGAAGGCCATTTTCTTTTTTCAGTTGATATAGCGCCCGATAGGGCGCAGTAAACCCGTTAGGGTTTTTATATATAAAACTGTGCAGCCCCATTATTTATTTTTTAACTTATATATGTAAGCGTCAATTCTCTCCACCTAGACAAGCTACCCCAATTACTTTAGAGGCTTAATTTTTTCAATCAAGTTCCAGGGCAAAAACTGATCCAGTGCTTCTGGTTCATAATGACTACCCAGCGTGGGTAGTTCAGTTAATAGGTATTTCAGGTAATCAAGGGAACAGATAAGCTGTCTATACAACACAAACCATTTATCTGTCCCCTTTCCCGTAAACACGAAGAGGCTCCAA
>NZ_BLYC01000109.1 GCF_019721995.1 Bathymodiolus japonicus methanotrophic gill symbiont
ATTAGGTTTTTAGATCTTATTTTTCTGAAATTTAATATTTTAACTCTAATTAAACCAATGGGTTAAAATTTTTAAAAACGTTATTTAAACGTTTCAGGCGCGCCATGCTACCTCACGAAATTCCGGGACTCCTGTCGCCGTAATTCGTTCACCTACGCAGCGAATAGGAGATGCTCCAGCCGCCCTGCGTCCGCCACAGACTGAGCACAAAGCAGCTCAGTCATGGCTACCACAAATGGCTCTACGGCTATTCGGGATAAAATTTTAGCCTCCCTCGCGCGCTATCGCGCACTTCGGATTGGCAAATTTCCCTGCGCCTTCTGGAGACTATCAGCCCGTCCGGGGCTGACAGCGGGCGAAGGTATTGATGATTAATATCTGACATAATAACTCCTTATTGTTTGCATGCTTGATGTTGCTTGCAGGGCTTATTTTTTCAATTCGGTTTGTGGATTTAGCTAATACTTATTCTCTAACATGGAGAGATAGCGCCAATGTGCTGTCAAGCGCCTTAATGCGCAACGTTGCTGCATATCCACAATAAATCCAGGGAAGGATAACAGGGCTTTGAGATGATTGACAACCGCTAGAGCAATAAACGTTTTTTTGTCTTGAAGGTAGAGTCGAATTAGCATTCCAGCTCTTATTTTAATTTGCTCAGGTTGATCATTACTTGAAATAACAAAAAGAGGGTATGGGTTTGGGCTCATATTTAGTTCCTGATAGTATAAAAGGTCGGGGTATTCCTGAAATTCATTTATTTACATGATTGAGCAGCATTGCTGGAGAGACAGTTTTGTAAACAAAGATTCTTCAGGAATTGTTTTGATCTAACGTCTAAACAGCGGATATCTGCTGCGCAGATTTTCTGGTGCATAAGTAGCTCATTTATTTTATCTATACTTATTTCCAGACGCATGGAAGGTTGATCGTTAGAGGTTTGTGTAGCGCGCATTATTAAACTAATGGGAACGCCTGATGACGGACAGTTTTCCAAGTACATATAATCTCTATGGCAAAGTACAATTACTTTTGGTTATACTAATGCAAATGATTCTCGTTATCAAGAGTGATGTGTGTTTTTCATTTCCCACTGGGGTCGACGCAGAATTCGGAACATAAACCCCGTTAAGGATTTTCTATTATGCGTAAAGGTCTAAAATCACCTTTTTTAGGAACCTTCCCGAATGCATGGTCAGCCCCAAAATCAGTTATTACCCGCTGTAAGGGCAGTGAGCAACACCGAGCGCTAATGCCAACAGAATGACTGAAAGGTCTTATTTGTTGGCCAGGGCAACGAAATAAAGGCTCTATTACTTCTATCTCCCCGAAAGTTGTATGCCAACAGATTTTTTTTACCGTTGCCATGGAGTCCAGGGCGTTGTTCTCGCAGTTGCTTAGCCTCCCTATCCGCTGCTGTACTTCCCCAGCAATGCAGGGCATCATTACCCATTTGACGTATTTCTTCAATTACATGTTTGTTCAGCATCATCCGCTTTAATACAGTTTCCTGTAGTATTTTCAACCACGTTCAGCAATGATTCCACCCGTTCACGTAATTTGGGATGTTGGTTGAGGCGGGCTATAAAAGATTTGTTGTTACTCTGGCTCACAATCTGTGTCAATTGAAATAGTGATATTCTAACAAATCCCCGCAGTTTTAATCACACCCCACCGACCCAGAAGAACTTAGCGACCAGGAAGTTGTGAACGTTTACAAGGAGCAATACCAGGTCAAAAGGGGATTTCTTTTTCTCAAAGACCCCCTGTTTTTTGTCTCGTCATTATTTGTTTAAACACCCCAGCGTATCATGGCATTATTAATGGTCATGCTCTTATCCTTGCTGGTATATGGCATTGCCGAAAGACGTATGCGGGCTTGCCTGGCCTCACAAAAGGAAACGTTGCCCAATCAAATTCAGCAGGCAACAGAAGCGCCGACTTTACGCTGGGTATTCCAGTTATTATTGGGTATTCATTGTCTTAAAATATCGAGAGAAAAGCAGTCAAATCAGGTGATTGAAGGACTTACGCCTTTGCGAGATAAAATTTTATTACTCTTTGGCCCGACTGTGGCTGAAATATATCAACTTTCTTATGGGTAGCACCCGCTCAATGTGAGTTATAACTATTTCTTTCTATCGATCAATAATATTCTTCACTGATGATGCGTGCCATTTGCCACCGCGCCTAGTTTATTTATTCCTTAGCCACGCCTCCCATTGATAACCTCCCTAGATAAGGTCGCTTACGCTTTTAGCGAGGCCATAGGTTTGCTCCAATAATTGACGTCAAAAAAACAAGTGTATTTTTTACATCGCCATAAACACAGCTAATCACCATTAACAAGACCTTATTTATAGTTAATAATGTTAAAAAAGGCTGTTAAAAAACTTATCTCATGCTATAGTTAATAAAACCCATGTTAAAAAAGTAAACAGA